>JBKBRW010000027.1:0-26670 GCA_046291555.1 Thiobacillus sp. | reverse complement strand
CCGGCAGCCACGGCCACCGCCACGGCGCTGGCGCCCGCAGCGCCTTTCAATACGTTTCTACGAAGTGCGTTCATGAGTATGTCTCCTTTGGGCTGCACTGACAACAAACGAAATTTCCAATCAAGCGACCGGCTTGGGGCCCGGTTCTGTGATTTAGGTGGACATTATCCTGCAAGGTTGCAACTGGGGCATGGTTTTTTCGAACCATTCGACCGGGCGAACCTTACCGCGCCGGATTATCCACGATTCCGCGATTCAGTGGCACCCCGCAGGCGGATGCCTCGCGTCAACCGATGCGCAAGGCCGGGGTTCGAACTACTGCGCAAGCGTCGGCACCCGCACCACGGTGCCCTCGCGACGGGGGTCGGCCGCAGCCTGTTGTGCGCCCGTCTTGTGCCCAACCGCGATGCCCTGCACCGAGCCGATGCGCGCGCTGCATCCGTCGACGCCCGCTCTGTCAGGCCTTCGTGTCCCATCCGGCGGAACGCGTCCTGCGTGGCCAGGCTGAATGCCGGCTGCATGAACGCCGCGCCGCCCTCGCAGGCGATCCGGCCCGCCGTGCGAACGACCGAGAGGCGCGGCGCGTCGATGGCCTGCTGCGGCGTCATGCCATGGTCGATCAGATTGAGCGTCACGTTGAGCACGGTGTTGATGATGGTCGCGCCGCCGGGCGAGCCGTACGCCGCGACCGGCCTACCGTCCTTAAGCAGCATGACCGGTGCCCTGCTCGAGTGTGGTCGCTTGCTGGGCGCCACGTCGTTCGCACCCGGATTGCCCGTGGCAGCGTCGGCGGCGGGGACGAAGTTGAAGTCGGTAGCTCGTTGTTCAGCAGGAAGCCGTAGCTGGGCACGGTGATGCCGGAGCCCCAGGTCGACTCGATCGTGCTGGTCCAGGTAATGACGTTTCCCCAGCGATCGGCGACGGCGAAATGGGTCGTGTGGGGGCTTTCGAGACGCGATCGCCGCAGCCCTGTCGACACGCCAGGCGCCTCCCAAGACGTGGGGTCGCCGGCGCTCGGCGTCGGCATGCGGTGCTCGACCTGGATCAGCGCCCGGCGGGCGGTGAGGTACTGGGGGTGGAGGAGCGTGCGCCGCGGCAGCGGCGCTGCGTCTCCGTCGCCGATCCAGATGGCGCGGTCGGCGAAAGCGAGGCGCATCGCCTCCGTCATCACGTGCAGCGTCTTCGCGCTGCCGAAACCGTGGCCCTGAGTGACGTCGCCGAGCGGACAGCCCTCCAGCATGCCGAGCATTTGCAGCAGCGTCAGGCCGCCGGAGGAGGGCGGCGGCATGGTGGCGAGCGTCCAGCCTCGATACTGGCCGGTGAGCGGTTCGCGGATCGCCACCTGGTAATCCGCCAGATCGGCGAGCGTCATGCGGGCGCGCCCCGCATCGCCGAGCGCGTCGCGGCTGCGCTGCTGGGCCTCAACGATGGCGCGCGCGATCGGACCGCGGTAGAAGACGTCGACGCCGTGCTCGGCGATGAGGCGCTAGGTCCTGGCGCGGTCGCGCTGGACCAGCCAGTCATCCTCCGCCAGCGGCACGCCATCGGGACGGAAGATCGCCGCAGTCTGCGGATCGTGCCGGGTGCGTCCCTGATCGTTGGCAATGTCCTCGGCGAGGAAGCGGTTGACGCGGAAGCCGTGCTCGGCGAGGTCGATCGCCGGCGCCAGTGTATCGGCGAGCGGCTTGGTGCCCCAGCGCGTGAGCGCGGCGTCGATGCCGCACAGCGTGCCCGGCACCCCGACCGATACGCCGCTCGTGGAGGCGAGGGGAAAGGGCATGGGCGCCCCGTCGGGCGCGAACTGGTCGGCGCTCGCCGCGGCCGCGGCGTGTTCGCGCGAATCGACGATCACGCGCTGTCCGGTCTTCGCGAGATAAATCATCATGAACCCGCCGCCGATGCCGGAAGACTGCGGTTCCACGACGTTGAGCGCGAATTGCACGGCCGCGGCCGCGTCGACCGCGTTGCCCCCTGCGGCGAGAAGACGCGCGCCGGCGGCGGCCACGGCGGAATGCGAGGCCGACACGATGCCGTCTGGCGAGGCGGCGGCAAAGGGAAAAGAAAGCAGGTCAAGCACGAACCAGCGTGCCAGGGCGACATGGCGAATCATCGTCAGAAGATCGTGAGGCGGGACGGGCTCGAAGCCTGCACGCCTCGTCCGGATACATCAATTCGCCTGTCGCAGCGGACGTCAAAAATTCGTCACCCTCGGTCGGAAGAATCGTCGCATCCGGTCACCCGGATCCCTCAACCCCACTCAGGAGACGACATGAGCAGCACACTTCATCCCGACGGCAAGCTGAATCCCCACGACAGCATTGCCAACAGCAGTGGCAACGACTCCATTCTCGACCTCATCGAAGCGCGCCAGATGTCGCGCCGCAACTTCCTCAAGGGTTCGCTCGGCATGGCTGCGCTGGCGGTCGCCGGCGGCGGCGTCGCCGGCCAGGCGCTGGCGCACGCCAAGCCCAAGGCACTGGACACGGCGCTGGCATCGCTTCACAGCCCGTCGCCGGTCGGCGGCATCGGCTTTACCTCGGTGGCGCCGAACATCCTGCCGATGACCGACGCGGTCACGGTGCCCGCGGGTTACACGGCTCGGGTGCTGATTGCCTGGGGCGATCCGCTGACCAAGGCGCCGATGTGGGACCCCGCGGGGGCGATGGACGAAGCGACCCAGCTGCGGAGCTTTGGCGCGCACAACGACGGCATGCACTTCTTCCCGTTCCCGGCCTCGAACAAGGAAGCCGGCAAGGGCAAGATCGGCAACGACCGCGGCCTGCTCGTGTGCAACCACGAATATAACGACCCGGCGCTGGTGAACAACATCGCCCCGTACGCTGCCTACGCGACGACGACGCTGACGCTAGACATGGTGCGCGCCCAGCAGGCCGCGCACGGTGTCAGCGTGGTCGAGATCGAGCGCAAGCGCAAGGGCAAGAATGCGGGCGAATGGGAAGTGAAGCGCGGCTCCGCCTTCAACCGCCGCATCACCGGCAATACGCCGTGCAAGGTCAGCGGCCCCGTTGCCGGCCATGCGCTGCTGAAGACTGCAGCCGATCCCAGCGGCACGCTCGTTCTGGGCACGCTGAACAACTGCGCCCACGGCTACACGCCCTGGGGCACCTACCTCACCTGCGAGGAGAACTGGAACGGCTACTTCGGCGCCAACGGTGCCTTCACGCCGAATGATCACGAGCGCCGCTACGGCGTCTCCGCCAACGGCTTCGGCTACCGCTGGCACACCGCCGATCCGCGCTTTGACCTCAACGCGGAGGGCAACCGCAACGAACCGAACCGCTTCGGCTGGGTGGTGGAGATCGATCCCTTCAATCCCAACAGCACGCCGATCAAGCGCACCGCGCTGGGCCGCATCAAGCACGAGGGCGCCTGGGTCGTCGTCGGCGAAGACAACACGGTCGCCGTCTACATGGGTGACGACGAGCGCAACGAATACATCTACAAGTTCGTCTGCGCGAAGAAGTACAACCCGAAGAACCCCGCGGCCAACCGCGACCTGCTCGACGCAGGCACGTTGTACGTGGCGAAGTTCAAGGCTGACGGCAGCGGCGAATGGCTGCCGCTGGTGTGGGGCCAGAACGGTCTTACGCCCGCCAATGGCTTCGCCGACCAGGCCGAGGTGCTGATCAAGTGCCGGCAGGCCGCCGATCGTGTCGGCGCCACGATGATGGACCGTCCGGAATGGGGCGCGGCCCACCCGGTCACGCGCGAGGTGTACATGACGCTGACCAACAACAGCCGCCGCGGCAACACGCCGGTCTCCAGCAACAAGGTCGACGGCACCTCCGCCGCCGCCAGCGCCAATCCGCCGGTGGACAAAGCCAACCCGCGTCCGGACAACGACTACGGCCACATCATTCGCTGGCGCGAGCAGGCCGGCAAGGTGCAGGCGCTTGCGTTCGAGTGGGACATCTTCGCCCAGTGCGGCGATAAGCAGGTCTACAGCACCAGCAAGACGCTTGGCGCGAGCTACAACAAGGACAACTTCATCGGTGTCGACCCGGCCGACCCGCTGCTTGGCAAGAAGGTCTACGCGGGCAACATCGTCGGCGACGACTACGGCGCGCCGGACGGACTCTGGTTCGACGACGACGGCCGTCTGTGGATCCAGACCGACCAGGCGGGCGACGCCAAGGGCGACTGGGTGAACATCGGCGGCAACCAGATGCTGTGCGCCGACCCCTCGACCGGCGAAACCCGCCGTTTCCTCACAGCGCCGCCGCACTGCGAGGTAACCGGCGTCGTGACCACGCCGGACGGCAAGACCATGTTCGTCGGCATCCAGCATCCGGGTGAGGACTGGAGCGTTTCCCCCACCCAGAATTCGCGCTGGCCGGACAACGGCGCCAACGGCCCCACCACGGCGAGCGAGCTTGCCGCGGTGTACAAGCCGCGCTCGGCGGTGGTTGTCATCACCAAGGACGACGGTGGCGTGATCGGCACCTGATCCGGCTCGTGTCGTTCACCCTCGACGGCGCCTGCGGGCGCCGTTTTTCGTTGCCAGCCTGCCGCGGGTCGAGCCGCAAGCGTTTCTAGCTCAGCGCAAAGACCGCCTCGAGCGGCCAGCGCACGGCCGCGGCGGCGACGAGCGCGACGCCGATCGACAGCACGACCGAGAACAGCGCGTCGCGACGCCCCAGCAGCTTCAGCATCATGGCGAACGTCGACACGCAGGGCACGTAGAACGTGAGAAACACCAGAAAGGTCGTGATCTGGACCGGGTCCAGCACGGCGCCCAGGTTTTGGGTGCCGAGCGCCTGGAACACCATGAGCAATGACAGCTCCTTGCGCAGCACGCCGAACAGGATGGGCACGCCGAGCGCAACCGGCAGGCCGAGCCACCAGGCGGTCACGGGGGTGAGCGCGCCGTTAATCCAGGCGTCGGCGCCCACATAGCCCAGAATCGCGAGCACCACACTCCCCAGCACGAGCAGCGGCAGGACGATGGTGACGATGTCGCGGCTGCGCGCCCAGGTGTTGTTGAGCAGCGCCCGCAGCGTCGGTACGGCGTAGGCCGGGATGTCGAGAATCATGCCGGGGGTGGTTTCCGGATAGCGGCGCTTCAAGAGCTTGCCGACCAGGCTCACGACGATCGGGGCGAGCATGAAGAGCGCGAACACCCCGAAGCCGCCCAGGTACTTGCCGCCCACCGCGAGGATGATGGCGGACCGTGCCGAGCAGGGCAGGAAGGTGATCAGCAGTGAGGCCACGGTGCGATCACGGCCCTGGGTGACGGCGGCGGTCGCGGCCAGCGCCGGCACGTTGCAGCCGAGCCCCATCAGGAAAGGCAGCGCGACGCCGCCGTGCAGGCCCAGCCTGTGAAAGCCGCGGTCCACGACGAACGCGACGCGATGCATGATGCCGGACTCCTCCAGCCAAACCAGCAGCAGGACCAGCGGGATCATGTACGGGATCACGATGCCCGCCAGGCCGATGAAGCCATCCAGTACCGCGCGCGCGACAACCCCGCCCAGGTCCGTCGGCTGCCACGGTTCGGCCCAGGCAATCAGCCGCGCGACGGTGAGGCTGTCGAGGAACGCGCTCACCTCGAACACGAAGAACAGCACCAGGGCGAATACCGCCAGGGTTCCGACGAAACCCCAGCGAGGATGCAGGAACAGATCGTCCGCCCAGCGTTGCCAGCGCGGCTGCTCGCCCTCCTGTCCGGGCCGCATCGCGGCTTCCGCGAGGAGCGCCGCGCGGTGATGGCGGTCGGCGTGGATCTCCTCCGCCAGCGGGCGCGGCAGCGCCTGGCTCGCGGCGGCGCGCGCGTCGAGGAGGGCCGCATGATGCTCGGGAAAGTGGGCTTCGAGCTCGCGCGCAAAATAGCCATCGTGTTCGGCGAGTTGCAGCGTCAGCAATGGCTCGGGCACGCCGAACGCCGCGGCCACCTCGGGGGCGCCGGAAATGTCGGCGATGCGCGCGAGTTGCGCCACGACGTGCGCGCTCGGGTGGAGGAGGCGCGGCGTCGCCTCAGCAGCCTTCGCCTCGCGCGCGCAGCGCATGACGGTGCCGTACAGGTCGGCAAGGCCGATACCCATGTGCGCGACGGTCGGCACCACCGGCGCCCCCAGCCGGTCGGCCAGCGCGCGCACGTTGATGAAGCGCCGCCGGGCGCGCGCCTCGTCCATGCGGTTGAGCGCGAACACCAGCGGCCGTCCGAGCGGCACCAGTTCCAGCGCGAACTCGAGATCGCGCTCGAGCGCCGTCGCGTCGAGCACCACCAGCAGCACGTCGGGCGCGGCAAAGGCATGCTCGGGGCGGTGCGCCTCGTGCCCCGCGATGGCCGGCCATTGGTCACCCCAGAGCAGGTATTTGAGCGTGATGCAGCCGGCGTCATCGAGCTTGTGGAGGCTGTCGAGCGCCGGGAGCGCGACGAGGGAAATCTGGTCGATTCCGATCTCAACCACGCATTCCTCGTAGGCGGGGCCGACGCCCGCGAGACGCTCATGCCGGGTGGTAGTGCTGGCCGCGGCCCGGAAGATGCTCTCCTTGCCACTGCCTGCCCGGCCGACGATGGCGACGCGGGGGCGCCTCGTGCCGCGCAAGGCTGGGCCGCGCAGGAAAAAGGCGCGCGTCGGCGCGGCCGTGCTGGTTGTGGAGGCTGGCGTGGATTCGCTGGACATGCGTCGATGCTACCCCAGCAAGACGTTGTTCGCGATCGATCCCGTTGGCGTGGCGGGTGCCGGTGCCAGCGGCTTGGCGCTGCATGCCGGATGGGCGCGATGGTCACGGGTTCGCTTGGGGTCGCCGCAAATGCATGGGCGACGCACCTAGCAGCGCTGGGGTGATCATCGACAGCGGTCTGCCTTGATTTTTGAGGTTCCGCTCGCTTGAATGAAATCAGGGCAGCAATCCAAAGAAGGGAGACCACCATGCCAATCGGCGAGCTGTGCAACCGCGAAGTCGTCATCACAGAAAAATCCATGGTCGTCACCGAAGCGGCCCAGTTGATGCGCACGCATCACGTGGGTGACCTCGTTGTCGTTGAAACCCGGGAGGGGCGCCGCATTCCGGTCGGCATCGTGACCGACCGCGATATCGTCGTCGAGGTCGTCGCCGCGGGCGTGAATCCCGAAGCGCTCAAGGTTGGCGACATCATGGGGCCGGAAGTCGCCACGGTCCGCGAGTCGGAAGGAATGTTCGAGGCTCTGCGCTACATGCGCGATCGCGGCGTGCGGCGCATGCCTGTCGTCGATTCTGACGGTGCCCTGGTCGGCATCCTCACGCTGGACGACCTGCTCGAACTGCTGGCGGAGGAGATGATGGAGCTCGCGAAACTCGTATCACACGAGCGCAAGCGCGAGATGGCGACCCGAGTGTGACTCGCGAACCGCGGCCCTGAGGTCGCGCCAGCATCCTCTGACCGTGGACCCGACGGCCGAAGCCGCCTCAGGGCCGCTGACGCCCACCCGATTCCCCGGGCGGGCTAAACACCCACGGCACAACGGCGGTCAACGCGACGAGCGCGTAGTACACAGAGCCCGACACCGGATCCCGGGCGGTGAACACCTCGAGAACGGACATGCCGCGAATGCCGGTACCAACAGCCAGGTCGGCGAGCAGCACGGTGCCGGCTGCGACCAGTCCGACGCCGAGCCGAGACGTGGCGCCAAAGCCCGCGCAAAGGCGCCGGCCGACCCATCGTCCCGCCAGGATGATGGCCAGGAGCATGAAAGGCGCCTCGATCAATTCCGCGGTGCGAACGCCGAGGCGCGGCTCCAACCAGAGCACGCGGATCGGGCCGAGGGCGAAACCGACACCGAACACGATGGCGAAATAGACCGCGCCAGCCTTCACCCATCGCAAAACGTTCAATCGAAACTCCCTGTGGTTAAGAGCGTTTCTACGCGTCTAAGTATGGCTTGAGCGGCGCGCAGGCGGCAAGCGACGCACGATGGGCTGCCTAACGTCCAAGCTGAGCGGATGGCAAAAAGCGCAGCTTTTTGACAGTCCGCTGGAGCGCAGTGTTAGCGAGCATTTGGAACTGCACGAAAACGCCCAGACATTCTCAACCCATCACGAATGTTCAAGCCCATGAGCGTGAGATTCGTCGCACCGGCCAACAGCTCAAGACCCTGAACCAGATAGAAGGTGCTATCAAATATACCTGCGGCTGCCCAACGGTTAAGGAAAATGGCGCACGGTATCAGCACCAGAAGCCCATTTGCCGCAATGAACGGCATTCTCTTCTTCTTGGTTTCGACGAGCCGCCCCTGGCGAGACTTTGACAGGAAGAAACCACTGCCACCCGTTGCTGCAATGGCGGGCACCAGAATAAACAGGCCGGGCATGACGATTAGGGCCTTTACCGTTGCCACAGACTCGTGAGAGCCAAGCAACTCCACGATGACCGTGGAAAGGAAGAAGGTGGCAATCGTCAGCGTTGCCAACAACCCCGCGATGAAATGAACTTGCTTCGGCATCATGATCTCCTGCTCGCTAACGCCGTGTTAACCGGCCTGCGGCCGAAAGTAGTCTGTCAATTCGAAACACGGCCCCGCAGGTCCGGCTGAACACATAGTTAGGTTGCGTTATGCACACTAAGTGTCTTGTTAGCTGGACTGCCCAGAGGCGATCGACTTGTTGTGGCGCCAAATTCTGTCCAACTCCGACTCAAGCGTGGTCTTTCTCGGAATGTGAGCAGGAGCCTTTAGCTCTTGCATGCCTTCGAGGATTGCGGCTTGTCAGTTCCTCTTGAACTCGCTCTCGAGCTGGTACGTGACGATGATCTTGCTTGCCACAGACTCTGCGTGGTTCAGGAGTGCCAAGCCAGTTTCGTTCCTCGCTCTGTAGAAGTCGAGCCATATGTTCGTGTCAATGAACAGCAGCTTCTGAAGCTTCGTGGCCATGATGGTTGGTGTCTAACGCTTGAATTAAGGGGCCGGCTGAAAGCCGGTCCCGCTTGAATGAAATGTTAGAACTGACGACTACACACTGGACGGGCCTGGCGTATCTAGGCCCAAAGGCGCGGACCGTAACCGTGCCGAGTTCGCTAAGTGACCGGGGAATCCGTGTTGACGGCCAGCCAACTAGAGCGGGATGCAGCAAGTCCTGCGGGTGCGGACAACGGCAGTGTGTAGCCATGAGTTCTAACGTTCAAGGTAAGGGGCTGGCTGAAAGCGGGCGAAGCCCGCTGTAAGCCAGTCCCGCTTGACCGCAGTGTTAGAGCGCGGCATCGAATACCCCCCATGCATTTTCATACCCGAGTTCTTCAAAAGTTTTTGGATGAATGCCCGGCATTTTTGGGTCTTTGAAGTACTTCGTGAAACGCTCGGGTTCGCGAGAAAGGTGCTCGCCGGGAACAACGAAGTATTGAACCGCCTGCCCTGGCTTGTTCAATAACACGAACACATAGGTATGCCTTGAATCGACTTTCTCGTGGCTGATGAGAAAGAAATTACGAGCCCGAAGCGCTTTGACTTGAACGGTAAAAGTTCTTCCTGTTTTTGAGTTATGTGCAAACAGGTCAATAGCCTTGGCGTTGCCGAAAGTGACTGAGGTCTGAAGCCCACGTTTTAGGAGCTCTGCTGCCACGAACAACTCACCGGCAAGGCCGGTAACTTGACCATCGGCGCGTTTGGGTTTGATTGCGTCTGGCATAAGCGCTCTAACGTGCTACCTCAGGGGCGCGGAGACAGCAAGCGAAGCTTGCTGGTGGAGCGTCCCACTGGAGCGGCGGGTTAGAAGGAGTTCTACCACTTGAGGGAAGACAATGGCCCGTATTCGATCTCGGCAGCCTCACAAGCTTCTTTGATGACTTGCAACATTACCTGCGAGTTCAAGTTTGTTCCGAGCCAGACGCCTGCCACTTTGCGGGAGAATTTCTCCGCGAGGTCTTTCCTGTTGGCCCCATAAAGCTGATCGCGATCGTTATGAACATAATGGCGCGTGCGGTGAGAACTAGACCGGTATTGCTTTTCATCCACGGAAATTAGCTTTTCAGTGAAGGAGGGGTTCTCTTTCGCCAGCTCCTCGATGACCATGACCACGGCATCGATTTTTTCCCAAGGTTTGAAGACGTCATACCGATCCCAGCGGTAATCAACGCGCCGACGAAATACAACTCGCAACGGGGAGCGATGAAGATTTACGAATACTCCTGTAGTTCCAGACTTTTGGGCCATTGGATTCCCCTTCACTTGCACTTGATGAAGAGATTGCGCGTAACGATGGTTCCGGACTGGGCATAGAACCCACCGGATGCTGATTGGGTGTTGGCGCCAAAGCCACCCGTTGCAGTAGAAAATGGAATAGCATCCCCTTGCTGGTTTACGACCAAGTAACCTTTATCGCCGCAAATCTCTCCGGCTTTCTCAAGGCAATGACCGAAATTCATTACAGCCCCCCCGCAATTTATGTTGAACCCCTTGCTGCCATCGGCAAGGAACACCTCTTTGGAAGTGGCACAGCCTTGAAGTGCGGCGACAAAAGCTACTGCGGCCAACGTGCGTGTCATTTCTTTCTCCTTCTAACGTGCAGCTTGAGGGGCGCGGAGACAGCAAGCAAAGCTTGCTGGCGGAGCGTCCCTCTCGAAGCGATTGTTAGGCAATGTCAGGTTCCACTGGCGGAAGATGATTGTTGTTTTTCCCCATCAGTCGCCTCCTGTGTCGCGGGTTTTGCTGGTTTCGGTATGATCGCGGGATCGCATTTCTTCTGAATTGCCACTTTCTCTAGGGCATCGCGCTCCCCCTTTAGTCGTGCGTACTCTGCGGCCTCCGGCCCATCGCCACCCTCTAAAAGGAACAAGGCAGGCCAAAACAAGATCATGCCCACAGCCATCTGTGCAGTGTCGTTGTCAGAAGTCTTTTTTAAGCTTCCGTATAGTTCATTTGCTCTACGTGAGACACGCTCCAGTTCGCCTGCAACCTGGTCACAGTCATAGTCTTTGTACTGAAGAGGTGAAACGTAGGAAGTCTGAATCTTGTCCGGGCTCGACGCGCAACCCGCTAAGATCAGAGCCAGTGCAAAGCCTGTAATCTTGGATTTCATTTGCATTTTTGTATTCCCCTTTTTGGTTGATATAGATCCCTTTACGGAGCCTAACGTTCAAATTGAGGGGCGCGCCGCTTTTGGCGCGTCCCGCTCGAATGCAGTGTTAGGGGTGGATCAAAGAGATGAGTAATTTATACATATCGATGATTACAGGCATTGCCCCGATAGTCGCCATAATCGCCGCGATAATTGCAATTATATTGGCGCGCCGGGCCTCACGAATGGCAAGAGAAGCAGCAGCATTGTTTTCACGCGACAATGCTTTGAAAAACTCAAGCTGCTCACCCAAAAGATCATTCGTCTTGAAACCAGGCGGTTCTGGCAATTCAATATCTGAAAGAAGTTCAGCTATTGACGGATGCCTTGTAAGTAACCGCGAAACCAAATCATCAGATGTCACAGACGCAACCCCTAACGTTAAGTAGACACCTTCGCAGGTGTATATCCAAAAATCCAAAAGGTGTATAACGCGTTCTGTTGCACGGTAAGTCGTTGTTCTAATTCAAGCTGGTCTTTGAAAGGGAACGCAGATGCAGTCGGCAAACACACCTTCACCTCAACCGCCCAAACTGCTCGACCAGGTGCGCGAGCGGATTCGGGTCAAGCATTACAGCATCCGTACGGAAACGCAATATGTTCAGTGGGTTAGGCGCTTTGTCCTGTTCCACGGCAAGCGGCATCCGCGCGACATGGGTGCGCCGGAGGTGGAGGCGTTCCTGACGCATCTTGCGGTGGATGGCCATGTAGCGGCGGCCACGCAGAATCAGGCCCTGTCGGCGCTGCTGTTCCTCTACAAGGAAGTGCTGGGCCTCGATCTGCCGTGGCTCAACGACGTGACGCGCGCCAAGCGCCCGCAGCGCATGCCGGTGGTGTTAACGCGGGACGAGGTGCACGCGGTACTGGACCGGATGACAGGAACATATGGCTTGATGGCGCGTTTGCTCTATGGCACCGGGATGCGGCTGATGGAGTGTGTGCGCCTGCGGGTGAAGGATGTGGACTTCGGCCGGGGCGAGATCCTGATTCGCGACGGCAAGGGCGCGAAGGATCGGGTGACGATGCTGCCGCAGTCGCTGGTGGGGCCGCTGCAGGCGCATCTGCAGCAGCGGCGCGCGCTGTTCGACGACGATCGGCAGGGGGGCAAGGCCACCGTTTATATGCCGGATGCGCTGGCGCGCAAGTATCCCAATTCGCCGACGGAGTGGGGCTGGCAGTATGTGTTTCCGTCGGGCAGTTTTTCGGTCGATCCACGCAGCGGGGCGGAGCGCCGCCACCACCTGGACGAAAAGCTCCTGCAGCGTGCGATGAAGAAGGCGGTGCAGGCGGCGGGGCTGGCGAAGCCCGCCACGCCGCACACGCTGCGCCATTCGTTTGCGACGCATCTGCTGGAAGCCGGCTACGATATCCGGACGGTGCAAGAACTGCTGGGCCACAAGGACGTGGCGACGACGATGATCTACACGCATGTGCTGAACAAGGGCGGGCGCGGGGTGAGGAGCCCGCTGGATCGGTGACTTTGCTAGGCGCGCTTGGCCTTGTATTTCACGTCCTTGTGGCCTTTGAGGTCGGCGTCCTGGGTCCACAGGATGGCATGGTGGTGCAGTGCGGTGCACAGAATGATGCTGTCTGCCATGGGTAGTTGATACTTGGCTGAGTAGAGCGCGGACGCGAGTGCGGTGCCTGCATCCAGTTCAACGATGCGACCTTTGGCCATGAAATCGGCGGCTTGGCGTGCAGCGATCTCGCCGCGCTGCAGGGCGACGCGCTTGCAGACTTCCAACACGCTCAGGCTGGGGACGATCAGCGCTTCGGTGTCTTCCAGAGCGGGTGCGAAAAAGCTCGCATTGCTGCCGTCGGCGAAGTATTCGAGCCAGCCGCAGGAGTCGACCACGTTCATACGCGGTCGTCCTCGCGCTCGACCCGGGTGTCGAGACCGGGTAGAAATCCGCGGGCTGCCGTGATGGGCTGCTCGGGAATCAGTTCGATGTGGTCGCCTTGCACGCGCGCCTTGAGCTTTTGGCCGGGCTGGATATTGAGCAGGCGACGCAGGTCACGCGGGATCACGACCTGGAATTTGGGGGATACGGTGACAGTTTCCATGATGACCCTCTTTCGTATTACGATTAAACAATCGTAATACATTTTAGAAAAAGTTGTATGCCCAAAGACGAAGACTATATGCGGCAAGCGCTGGACCTCGCCCGCCAGGGCGCCGCTGTGGGCGAGGTGCCGGTGGGTGCGCTCGTGGTGTGCGGCGGCGAGGTGGTCGGGCGCGGCTATAACCAGCCGATTTCCAGCCACGACCCCACGGCGCACGCCGAGGTGATGGCGCTGCGCGACGCGGCGGGGCGGGTGGGCAACTACCGTCTGGTGAATTGCACCTTGTACGTGACGATGGAGCCGTGCGTGATGTGCGCGGGGGCGATTTTTCATGCCCGCGTGGCGCGGGTCGTCTATGGGGCGAAGGAATACAAGACCGGCGCGCACGGCAGCATCGTGGACATCTTTGCCGAGCCGCGGCTCAACTTCCATTGCGAGATCACCGGTGGGGTGCTGGCGGATGAGTGCGCGGCGATGATCAGCGGCTTCTTCGAGGGGCGGCGCCAGCAAAAGAGGGAGGCGGTGTGAACGGCTACTACATCGACGTCGATCTGCGCCTGCAGCAGCTCTACCTGTGGGAGCCCTACCCGGAGGGCGACATCCTCATCCGCCAGTACCCGGTATCGACGGCGACCAACGGCCCCGGCGAGCGCGAGGGCAGCTTCTGCACGCCGCGCGGGCGGCACCGCATTGCCGAGAAGATCGGTGCGGGTGCGCCGCTATACGCGGCCTTCAAGGCGCGAGAGCTGACAGGGGAAATCTGGACGCCGGCGCTCGACGCGCAGTTTCCGGGCCGCGACTGGATCCTCACGCGCATCCTGTGGCTGGAAGGGATGGAGCCCGGAAAAAACAAGGGCGGCATGGTCGACACGCACAACCGCTACATCTACATCCACGGCACGAACGAGGAGCACAAGATCGGCACGCCGGCCTCGCACGGCTGCATCCGCATGAAGAACGCCGACGTAGCCGAGCTGTTCGACCTGGTGAAGGTGGGGACGGAAGTGCGGATCGGCTAGTGCGCCGCGGCGCTCAGTAGCGGCGGACAGGTGCCGGGCGCGGCTGGGCGTTGGCGTCCTTGTGGCGGAAGTTGATGCGGCCCTTGGTGAGGTCGTAGGGCGACATCTCAATGGTGACCTTGTCGCCGGCGAGAATGCGGATGCGGTGCTTGCGCATCTTGCCGGAGGCGTAGGCGATGATCTCGAACCCGTTGTCGAGGGTGACGCGGAAGCGCGTTTGCGGCAGCACCTCGTTGACGACACCCGCCATTTCTACCAGTTCTTCTTTTGACATGCTCGGTTCCTCGTGATGAGCGATGGCGCGGCGAGGCGCGCCGTGAAAGAAAGATCGCATTGGAGGCTTGGGCAAGCGCGCCGTGGGCGCGACAAACAGCCAATGAGGAAAGCCGACAGGGTGCCCGCGGGGGCAGTGGGGACTGACCAGAAAGATCGATTGCTTTGTAGTATGCGGGCATGGGCCCGTTCTGGCAAGGCGCGGCTAAGTGCCGGCAGGGGCGCCGTCTGCCGGTTCGAGGTGCACCGTGCGGGTGGGGAAGGCGATTTCCGCCCCGTGGCGAAGAATGATGTCGCCGACCTGCAGCAGCACGTCCTGCTTCAGCGCCTGGAAGCGCGTCCATTCGGTCGTCCGGGTAAACGCGGTCAGCAGGATGTCGAGCGAGGACGCCCCGAACTGGTTGAAATTCACGATCAGTGGTGCCTCGGCGTCGATGTCCGGGTGCGCTGCCAGCATCGCCTTCACGTCGGCGACGATAGCGGCCATCTTGCCGAAATCGGCGTAGCGGATGCCGATGGTTTCGCGGATGCGGCGATGGCTCATGCGGCTGGGGTTTTCCACGACGATCTGGGTGAACAGGGCGTTGGGCACGTAGATCGGGTTCTTGTTGAAGGCACGCACCCGCGTGTGGCGCCAGCCGATGTATTCCACCGTGCCCTCGATGTCCTTGTCGGGCGAGCGGATCCATTCGCCGACGACGAAGGGGCGGTCGAGATAGATGGTGAGCCCGCCGAAGAAGTTGGCGAGCATGTCCTTGGCGGCGAAGCCGACCGCGATGCCGCCTATGCCGCCGAAAGCGAGCACGCCGGAAATGCTGAAGCCGAGGTTCTGCAGGATGACGAGGCCGGCGAGCAGCACGACGCTGAAGCGTCCCAGCTTGGAAAGGGCGTCGACCGTGGTGCGGTCGATGCCTTCGCCGGCGGCTTCGGCCCGGGCGAGAATGTTGTGCGACACATTGCGGATGAGCCGCAGCAGGAACCAGGCGAGCGAGCCGATCACCAGCGTATCGCGAACCGGCAGCAGCGCCTCGAACGCGGGTTCGGCGTTGTAGCGGTCGACGATCTGCATCGCGTAGGCGACGCCGGCGACCCACAGCAGCAGGGTAAGCGGCATGCGTGCCGAGCGGATCAGCGCGTCGTCCCATACCGACGGCGAGCGGGCCGCCAGTTTCTCGATGTGTCGCAGCAGGTAGTATGCGGCGACGTTCACCCCCACGACGAGCACGGTGACGCCCAGCACCTTGGGCAGCCAGGGCTCGGCAAGAAAGGCGAAGCCGAATTGTTGGGCAAGGTCGTTCATGGCGGCTCCGGGCGGGACAGGGGACGGCGTGGGGGCACGGCAGCAGCCTGAAAGTCATTCCGAATCAAGCGACTGCCGAGGGAATCTTAACTCCGTCGGTAGCGCCTCCCAAGTCCGACGCCGGTGCGCAACCAACGCATTGGTATTCTCGTACCAAGTGCGACGCCGCTTTTGACGGTATGCGTAACGGCATCTGGCGGGTACCATGCCGGCGTTGAAGTTTTCTTGCAGTGCCATGACCCGCGTCGCCGCGGCGCTCACCGAGCGCCTCATCCGATCCACTCCGCCCGCCGCCAAGCCGGTCAAGCTCACCGACGGCGGCGGCATGTATCTGTTGGTCCGACCGGACGGTTCGCGTTACTGGCGCCTGGACTACCGCTTTGGCGGCAAGCGCAAGACGCTGGCGCTGGGGGTGCACCCGACGGTGAGCCTTGCCGAGGCCCGCCGGCGCAGGGCCACTGCCAAGTCGCTGCTCGCCGCCGGGCTCGACCCGGCCGCGGTGAAGAAGAGCGGCCGCCTCGCCGACGACCTGGGCGAGCCGATCGACGTCCGCGCGTCGCTGGCAGCGCTGCGCGCCAGCGAAGAACGCTTCCGCCTGCTGCTCGAGGCGGCGCCCGAGCCGATCTTCGGGGTGGACACCGAGGGCCGCTGCACCTTCGTCAATCCGGCGTGCCTGCGCATGCTCGGTTACACGGAAGAGGAGATGCTCGGCCAGCCGGTGCATCCGCTCATCCACCACACCCGCCCTGACGGCAGCCCCTACCCGAAGGAGGCCTGCCACGTGCGCCTCTCGACCCTTGAGGGCAAGCCCACCCACGTCGAGGGCGAGGTGCACTGGCGCAAGGATGGCACCTCGTTCCCGGTCGAGTACTGGTCGCATCCGATCTACCGCGACGGCGAACTGGTGGGCGCAGTGGTCAATTTCATCGACATCACCGAGCGCCTGCGCGCGGAAGAGGCCCTGCGCGAGAGCGAGGCACGCTTTCGCGCGATGGCCGAGCAGTCGACCGACTGGATCTGGTCGATCGACGTCACGGGCCGCCATGTCTACAGCAACCTTCGTGGGACAGCGAGCCTTGGCTACACCGTGGAGGAATTCCTCGCGCTCGACCCCGAACGGCTCATCCACCCCGACGACCTCGCCTGCTACCGCGAGACTTTCGAGCGGGCGACCCAGAGCGGCGAGGGCTGGCAAGGCGTGGTGCTGCGCTGGCGCCATCGCAACGGCAGCTTCCGCAGCTTCGAGTCGAACAGCGTGGCTTTGCGGGATGCGCAGGGCGAGCTGATCGGATTCCAGGGCGTCGATCGCGACATCACCGAGCGCCGGCTCGCCGAGGCACGCATCGAATACCTCGCCCACCACGACGCACTCACCGGGTTGCCGAACCGCACCCTCTTGCGCGACCGCTTCGTCCACGCGCAGGCGATGGCCGACCGTGCGCGCGCCCGGGCGGCGCTGCTGCTGATCGACCTCGACAATTTCAAGCGGGTGAACGACACGCTCGGACACGGCGCAGGCGACGAGCTGCTGCTGCAGGCGGTTGCTCGGCTGCACGAGTGCGTGCGCGAGAGCGACACGGTGAGCCGGCACGGCGGCGACGAATTCATCGTGCTCCTGAACGACGTTCCCGACCAGGAAGCGGTCGAGCGCATCGCCGGCAAGATCCTCGCCCGCCTCGCCGAGCCGGTCGCGATCGACGGCCATTCGCTGAGCGCGGCCTGCAGCATGGGCATCGCGCTGTATCCGGACGACGGCGACTGCCTCGACGCCCTGCTGAAGAAGGCCGACGCCGCGATGTACAACGCCAAGGGCGCGGGCCGCAACACCTACCAGTTCTTCGACGAGCGCATGAACCAGCGGGCGCACGAGCATCTGGCCCTGCACAACCGCCTGAGTCAGGCCCTCGCCCGGGGCGAGCTGCGGCTGCATTACCAGCCGCAGTTCTGCATCGCCGATGGCCGCGTGGTGGGCATGGAAGCGCTGCTGCGCTGGCGCAACCCCGAGCTCGGCGAGGTGCCGCCATCGCGCTTCATTCCTGTTGCCGAGGACAGCGGCCTCATCGTGCCGATCGGCGCGTGGGTGCTGGAGGCCGCGTGCATGCAGGCGCAGGTGATGCGCCAGCGCGAAAAATTGGAGGTGCCGGTTTCGGTGAACCTCTCGGCGCTGCAGTTCCGCCGTCCCGGACTGGTGCAGGCGGTGGCCGGGGCGCTCGCGTGCAGCGGTTTGCCCGCGCAGCTGCTGGAACTCGAACTGACAGAGTCGATCCTGCTGCAGGACGTCGAGCACACCCTGGAAACCGTGCGCCAGTTGAAGGCGCTCGGCGTGCGGCTGTCGATCGACGACTTCGGCACCGGCTATTCGTCGCTGAGTTATCTCAAGCGCTTCGCCGTCGACCGCCTCAAGATCGACCGCTCCTTCGTACGCGACATCACGACCGATCCCGACAGCGCGGCCATCGTGCGCGCGGTGATCCAGCTCGCGCGCGGGCTGCGGCTTGAAACGATGGCGGAGGGCGTGGAGACCCCGGCTCAGCTCGAATTCCTGCGCAACGAAGGTTGCCAGGACGTGCAGGGCTTCCTGTTCAGCCAACCGCTGCCGGCCGCCGACCTGCCAGCGCGGCTGCGCGCCCAGGCGGCGGCGTCTGCGATTCCCGCTGCGTCCTGATTCGGGATCGTTTCAGGCCGTCATCACGACCGTGTCGGCCTGCTCGTCGGCGGCGAGCGGCTCCTCGGTCCGCAACTGATGATCGAGCACCGCGAGGTCGGCTTCCGACGCATCCGTGCCGGCATGCGCCCGCGCGACGATGCGCGCCCGCAGCGTCTCGACCGGTAGCGGAAAATCCAGAATCCTGAACGGCACGCCGCGGCTGCGCGCCACGTCGCGCAGGAGGTCGCGCTGCCAGCGCGCGATGAAAGTGGCGTCGACGATCACCGGCCAGCCGGCGTCGAGCAGGGCGCCGGCGAGATCGGCGAGACGCTGGTAGGTGCGGCGGGTGGCGTCGCCGCCATAGAGTTGCGTGCCGACGCCAGAGCCGCTTTTCGCCAGCGCATCCAGCCCCGCCAGCCGCTTGCGCTCGACGTCGGAGCGCAGGCGGATCGCGCCGGGCGATTGCATGCGCGTGCGGGTGACGGTGGTCTTGCCGGAGCCCGAGAGGCCGTGGGTGATCGTCAGCGCCACCGGTGGTGGCCGGGTGAGCCGGGTCGCGAGCGCGAGCAGGGCGGAGACGTCGGCACGCGCCGACTCGGCTTCGGTGCCGCTGGCCTGGGTCGCACGGATCGCCGCGACCTTGGCGCGCACCAGCGCTCGGTACACGGCATAGTAGCGCAGGAGCGCGACGCCGGCATAGTCGCCGCTGTGTTCCAGCCACAGGTTCACGAACAGCCAGGCGAGTGCGTCGCGGCCGCGCTGCAGGAGATCCATGTAGAGGAAGGCGACCTCGGACTGCACGTCGATCCAGCGCAGGCTGGGATTGAATTCGAGGCAGTCGAATACGACGAGGCGGCCGTCGGCCCAGGCGAGGTTGCCGAGGTGCAGGTCACCGTGGCATTCGCGGACGAAGCCTTCGCGCTGACGCGCCGCGATCAGCGGCGCGAGGCGCACGTGTTCGCTTGCGCTCCACTGCTGCAGCGCATCGAGTTGGGCGCGTGCGTCGGCATCGGCCAGCCGCGGCGCGATCTGCGCGAAGTTCTGCGCCACCGGCTGCCATACCGCGTCCGGGCTGCCCCAGCCGCTGCCCGCGTCCGCGCGGGCGCAGGCGTGCTCATGAAAGCGCGCGACGGTGCGGGCGATTGCCTCGATCTGCGCGGCCGTCACCTCGCCGCGGTCGAGCGTGGCGTCGGCCGGGAACTCGCGCATCTTCACCGCGTATTCGAAGGCGGGGCCGTCACCACCGACGCGGGGTGCGTCCGCTGAGCCGGTGACGGGCACGACGTCGAGGTAGATGTCGGGAGCGAGGCGACGGTTGAGCCGCACTTCCTCGCGGCAGGCGGCGAGCCGCTTGTCGAGCGTGCTGAAGTCGAGGAAGCCGAGGTCGAGCGGCTTCTTGATCTTGTAGGCGAATTCGCCGGTGAGCAGCACCCAGGAAATGTGGGTTTCGATCACCCGCACGCCCGCCACGGCGTGGGGGTAGCAGGCCGGCGCCGCGAGCCGTTCGATGAGGCGGGCCTCCGTCGGCGCCGGCATCGCCGCGCGCCTAGAGCTTGGGGTGGCCTTCGTGCGCGAACTGGTGCTCGCGCTTCTGCTGGCAGACGAGGCAGCGCTTGGCGGACGGATAGGCCTGCAGGCGGGCGAAATCGATGTCGGTGCCGCACTCGGTGCATATGCCGTATTCGCCGGCCTTGAGGCGCCGGAAGGCGGCCTCGATGTCGCGGATGTCGCGGATATGGCGGTCGATGCGGGCGACGTTGAGATCGGCGAGCGCGTTCGCCACCGACTCGTCGCCGGCGTCGCCGGGCTCGGCGTTGAGCTGGTCGATGCGACGCTGGTCGTCGGGATGGCTCAGTTCCTCGCGCACTTCGCGCAGCAAATCCTGGTAGTCGCGCTTGAGGCGTTGGGTGAGCTGGTCGATCTGGGCTTGGGTGAGTGCGGGCATCGAGCCTCCTCGTTGGGTTGGGTGCGAAACGACGTCTGTTATCAGATTAGCAAGCGAGGCCTTCGCGCGTAAGCGTTGGACGTTTCAATCTCCCGCCAGCGCCGCCCGCAGGCTGGCGACGGCGTCGGCACGCAGCCTGCGCCAGTCGCGCCCGCCTTCGAGCACGTGCCCGTGGTTGCTCTCGAGTTCGACGCCGAGGTAGACGTCCGGCGGGAAGCGCTTGCGCAGATAGGCGGTGAGACCGTCTGACCGGCCCGCATAAGGGTAATTGCGGCGCACCCGCCAGCCGGGGGCAAGGGTTTTCAGCTGTGCCTGCCAGCGCCGGCAACGCCCCACTTCCCCCGATCGCCGCGGGTCGTAGAGGAGGCCGATGTCGGCGTTGCGCACTTCGCCGTCAAGCACCGGGGTGAAGCTGTGTGAAGCGATGTGGACGACGCGCCGCCCGGTCGCCAGCTCGCCGGCGACATGCGCCTCGATCCGGGCGCGGTAGGGCAGGTAGTGCGCCTCGAAGATCGCGCGGCGCACCGCCGCGGACGCCGGGCGCGTGGCTTCGGAGCAGAGCGCCGGATGGCCGGCCGAGCGGTTGAGGTCGATGAGCAGACGGCTGGTGGTCGAACACTGGAGCGGCGCGGCGAACGCCTTCGCGAGGTCGCGCGCGATCACGAGCGCGCCGGGGTCGAAGCCGCGGTCGTAGGCCTTGTAGATGGCCGCGTGCGCGTGAGGCCACAGTGTCGGCGGCCGGGTCCATCCAGGGGTCGGCGCCGCCCGGCATGAGGCGCGCGCCCAGCGGTTGCAGCATTCGGTCGAGCGCCTGTACCTCGGCCTGAAAGTCCGCCGGGAGCCCATCGAGCGCGGGCTCGGGCACCGTGTTCTTGGTTTCGACCAGATGCAGCACGATTTCGTTGGACCAGGCGAAAAGCAGCCGCGGTCGACGTCGGTGCTTCCATCCTGCAGGAGGTAGACCTTGTTGTTGCACTTGAGAATCGACTCGGGGTCGTCGATCAGCACTAGCCCTTCGGCGGCGGCGCGCCGCGAGAAGCGCCAGGTGTAGTGGTTGGCGTAGGTGGTGTCGCGGATGAAGAGGGCGTCGGACTCGGGCAGCCGCCAGATGTCGGCGCGGGTGAGGAGCTCGACGTCGAGTCCGACTTCTTCCGCGGCCTTCTCGAATTTCTGCAGCGCCCGTGCGTTCGAGGGCCCTTCGATGGCCTGCGGGTCGTGCAGGATGGCGATATCGAAGCGCGGCGGCCACCGCTTGCGCGTGCGGCGATGGCGCGCACGCTGCGCAGTTGCCAGCGCTCGCGGTGGCGCTCGAAGGGGGGCGCGCGGGAGCGGCGCCTGCAAGAGGGTGAACAGGCGGTGGCTCAGCTTTTCGTGGCATCTCGCCATGTTGCGGCCGAAGTAGATGCTGATCTCGAAGCTGTCGGACTTGATCGGCGCGAGCGACTTCTGCACCAACGCGTCGAGGTCCTCGGTAAGCAGGCGCACCAGGTTCTGCGATTGCAGGTCCTCCGTCGTGCTCACCCGCGGCAGCGGCTTGTGGCCGCGCGCCTCGGCGAGCAGCGAGACGTAGTAGCCGAGGCTCTGGTAGCGGTAGTACTTGCACAGGTTGAACACCTTGACCGAATGCCCCTCGCACCAGCCGGCATCGCCCAGGTAGGCGCGCGCCGATACGAGGCTCACGCCGGAAATGTCGAGCGGCCAGTCGCTCGGATTGTCGACGACGACGAGGATGCTCATGCCGGCGCCTTCGCCGCCGTCCCCCGCGGATGCACGACCAGCGGGTTGGCGTCGTGGGTGACGATGCTGACCAGCACGGCGCCGATGCGCGGTCGATGTTGACCCAGTACTCGTGCGAGGAACTGAAGGGTTGCGCCAGTAGGGGTTGGCGACGAGCGCGCTGCGCGTGTCGCGGTCGTAGCCAACTATCACGACGAATTGACCGGCCGGCAGGCCCTGGATGTCGTCGGGCATGTCGTCGGGGCGGAACTCGGGCATCGCGCGAAAGAGACAGGTGGAGATCAGGCCGGTGATGATCGGCAGCTTTCTCCGCAGCAGGCCCCGGATCAGCGGGCGCTAGAGGTCGGTGAGGCGCAGCCGCCCGCCCAGGCGCAGGAACTCGAGATAGCCCGGCGTCACGCGCTGCAGGCGCGCGTCGTTCGGCTTGGCTTCGCGCTGGCGTTCCAGCCGCTCGGCGATGTCGACCCCCGGCGCTAACCAGGTCGGGTCGAACACGGTGAGGGTGGAAGTGTAGAGCGTGGCTTGGTAGCCCTGACGCAGCGCGTCGCAGGCGAGAAAGATCGCGAAGGTGCCGCCGTGCTCGCGCTTGTGGGTGCGGTCGATGACCTGAGCGAGGTCGCTCTCCGCGCCCCATGAGCGATAGACTGCGTCGAGACAGGTCGGACCGCAGGTCGTCTCGTCGAGCTGCGGCCGCATCGGGACTGGAAGACGCAAGGCGATGGGATGCATCGATCGCTCCTCGCCGGGGTAGCGTTTTGTCGGGCTGCGCGATCGTCCCGGCACCCGAGCGCCGGGCGGCTGCTCAGCGTTTCCATACCACCCGAAGCAGATTCTCCTGTTCGTTGTAGTGGTACTCCAGCTCGCCTTGATAGGCGTGGTGCGGGGCATCGCCGATGCCGCGCGCAAGGTGGATGTCCGTCGTCGTGATGAGGGCGCCGTCGTCTTGGGCCTCGATCTTCATGATGCGCTTCAACGGATGCTCGGCCTTCTCGCGCGCCTCCTCGTTATGTACGAGGCGCAGGAGCTCGTCCTGGTGCGACTTGAAGAAATCACCGCTCACGCTGACGTAGCCCGCCGGAAAGTTGTCCTGGATACGGTGGCAGGCCGGACATTTCTCCTCGTGCGCTTTCGGTGGCTTGGCGAGCCACTGCCAGCGTCCCGCGTGGAAGACCGCGCCACAGCCGGGGCACACCGTGGGCTCGGGCAGCTTGTGCTTGGCCATGTAGGCGTCGTGGCGCGCCTCCTGCATCAGGCGGTCGCGGCGCACGGGGTGGAACTCGGTGAATTCGGTTTTCATGTCGTGCTCTCCATCAGTAATAGCCAGTTGAATGCGTTCAGTCCTTGCGTTCCAGGGCGATGCCGGCGACCTCGAGCGCGAGGCCGAGGAGCAGGAAGACCACGCCGATCCACATCTCGGTCGCCAGGAAGATGAGCACGGCGCCGAGCACGATCATGACGCCGGCCAAGAGGCGCCTCGTCGTTCTATTCCTCAGCATGGGACCTCCTCGTTGCAATGCGTTGCTTAGTCGTTGCGCAGGCATTCCTCGGCGAGTGTGTCGGGTCCGTAGTGGTCGATCAGCGCCTCGATCTCGGCGAGCAGGGTATCGTCCTCGTCGTCGTCGAACATGCCTTCCCCGACCAGCCGCGCCGCCAAGCCCCCGAGCAGCGCCTCGCGCACCTGTTCGAGCGTCGGCGGGCCTTCGCGATTCTCGTCGTCGATCATGAATTCGATCACCTCGCTCAGCGCCTCGCTGGCCTTGGCCTTGACGAAGTCGATCGCCAAGGCACCCTGGCCGAATTCCTCGATCAGCGCATCGAGTTCGTCGAGCATCGATTCGCTGATGTCGAAATGGTGCATCTGCTCGGCTTCCCGGTAGTCGGCCGGCAGCAGGTCGGCGAGGAAACGCCGCACCGCCATGAGCGTGACGGGTTGCTCGCACTCGGGATTCTCGACGCGGCTCTGGAGCAGGTCGGACAGGCGCGGGCTCACGCGACTCGAGACGTCGATCGGATTCGGAATCATGGATGGCCCCCTCTTTGCTTCACCTGGTTTTGTCGATACCTCTGTCTCATTTATAGCAATAGACGCGAGGCTTGCGGCGAAGCGGCCCCGGGGCGCGAATCTGTGCCAGTCTAAGTAGACGTCACGGAACAACCGGAGGCACCATGGAACCGAAGGAATGCTTCTACAAGGAACAGTTCGGCTACTGCTGGATGCAGGACGGCCAGTGGTTCTTTCAGGCGGTGGACGTGTACGAGGCGCCGGTGGGTGAGCCAGTCGCGGTCGACCTCGCCGACCTCGTGTTTCACCATGATCGCGACGAAGAGCTGCACTGACCCTCGGAGGAGATGCGCATGACCGCTCAGGCCGCCCCCCGCTCCGCGGCGCTGCACCTGCAGCAGGGCGACCTTCTGCTCGTCACCGACGTGCAGAACGATTTCCTGCCGGGCGGCAGCCTCGCCGTGCCGGACGGTGCTGCCGTCGTGCCCGTTCTGAACCGGTATATCGACGCCTTCGTCGCTGCGGGCTTGCCCGTCTACGCCACCCGCGACTGGCATCCGCCGCGCCACTGCTCGTTCCGGGAGCAGGGCGGGCCGTGGCCGGTCCATTGCGTCGTCGACACGCCCGGCGCCGCCTTCGCGCCAGGGCTCGCCCTGCCGCCCAGCGTCCCGATCATCTCCAAGGCGACCGAGGCCGGACGCGAGGCCTACTCGAGCTTTGAGGGCACGCCGCTCGACAGCCGCCTGCGCCGGGCGGGGATCCGGCGTCTCTTCATCGGCGGGCTCGCCACCGACTACTGCATCCTCAACAGCGTGCGCGACGCGCTGCGGCTCGGCTACGAGGTGTTCGTGCTGACCGACGCAGTGCGCGCGGTGAACGTCGACCCCGGCGACGGCGAACGCGCGCTCGCCGAGATGACGCGGCTGGGCGCGCAGTGCATCACCTTCGAGGAACTCGCCGCATGAACGCTGCCGGCAGCGCGCTGCTCACCGACCTCTACCAGCTCACCATGCTGCAGGGCTACCACGACGCCGGCATGCACGACACGTCTGTGTTCGAGTTCTTCGTGCGGCGCCTGCGTCCGGAGCGCGGCTTCCTGATGGCCGCCGGGCTGGCGCAGGCGCTCGATTATCTCGAGACGCTGCGCTTCACGCCCGACGAGCTCGCCTGGCTGGCTTCGACCGGGCGCTTCAGCGATGCCTTCCTTGCCTCGCTCGAGACCTTTCGTTTCACCGGCGACGTCCACGCGATGCCCGAGGGCACGGTGTTCTTCCCCAACGAGCCCATCCTGCGCGTGACGGCGCCGATCGCCGAGGCGCAGCTGGTCGAAACGCGCCTCATCAACCTGCTGCACTTCCAGACCGTGATCGCCTCCAAGGCCGCGCGCTCGGTGCTCGCGGCGCCGGGAAAGCTGCTGGTCGACTTCGGCCTGCGCCGCGCCCACGGCGCCGAGGCGGGGCTGCTCGCCGCACGCGCGGCCTGGCTCGCCGGCTTCAGCGGCAGCTCGAACGTGCTAGCCGGGCGGCTGTACGGCATGCCGATCTTCGGCACCATGGCCCATTCCTTCGTGCAGGCGCACGACGACGAAGCGCAGGCCTTCGAGCGTTTCGCCCGCGCCCAGCCCGGCAATGTGGTGCTGCTGATCGACACCTGGGACACCGAGGCGGCGGCGCACAAGGTCGTCGCGCTCGCCCCTCGTCTCGCCGAGGCCGGCATCCGCATCCGCGGCGTGCGCATCGACTCGGGCAATCTCGCCGAGCACGCCCGCCGCGTGCGCGCCATCCTCGACGCCGGCGGCCTGAAGGACACCATCGTCTTCGTCAGCGGTGACCTCGACGAGTACGTGCTGCGTGAGCTCGTCGGCGCCGGCACGCCGGTCGACGGCTTCGGCGTCGGCACCCGCGTCGACACCTCGAGCGACCAGCCCTATCTCGACTGCGCGTACAAGCTGCAGGAATACGCCGGCATTCCGCGGCGCAAGCGCTCGGAGGGGAAAGCGACCTGGCCGGGGCGCAAGCAGGTCTATCGCCGCTACGACGCCGACGGCCGCATGGCCGGCGACGTGGTGACGCTGGAAACCGACCCGCAACGCGGCGAGGCTTTGCTCGTGCCGGTGATGCGCGGGGGGTGCCGTCTACCGGGGCCGGACCTGGCGGCGAGCCGGGCGCATGCGGCGGCGCAACTCGCCCGCCTGCCCGAGCCGCTGCGCCGGTTCGACGCCCACGACTATCCGGTGGAGATTGCCCGGTCGGTGAGGACGCTCGCCGACGAGGCGGACCGCCATTCGACCACGATACACGCCCAACCCGTTCCGACATGAGCCCCGTTCCTCCCCTGGCGCCCGAGCGCCTGAGCCGCCCCTGCGACACCTCGTACTTTCCGTTTTCGACGACCGCCGAGCTCGACGATCTTGCCGCGGGCATCGGCCAGCTGCGTGCGATCGAGGCGGCGCACTTCGGCATCGGCATGCGGCATGCCGGGTACAACCTTTACCAGGGTGTTGAAATTCGCCCTGCCCCTCCTGCCGATCTGGCCGGCATGAGAAAATAACGCCAACGACCCCAGACCAGCGAAGACCATGCGCGGAGCCGACATCACCGAAGTCACCCTGTTCAGTTACCGCACGCTGGA
>JBKBRW010000026.1:0-31195 GCA_046291555.1 Thiobacillus sp. | reverse complement strand
AGGATTCAATCGTGGTTCGTCGATGAGCCTGTTATATCAAGCCGGCGCGAATTTGTCTGGGGTTATGCAGAGGTTTCGCAATGGCTACCGGGAGCGCATCCTGCACCCCTGGCTGGGGACGCTTGATCTGCCGATTCCGAAGCTGCGTTCGGGCAGCTACTTCCCGTCCTTTCTGGAACCCCGGCGGCTCATTGAGAAGGCCATCGCCGCGGTCATCCAGGAGGCCTGGATTGGCGGAGTCTCCACCTCCCGCTCTTGCCGCTCTTGCCCTTCTTGCCGATCTACCTGCTGAGTCCGCGCTTCCGTCGATTCTGGCACCGGATCTACTACCAGCTTCAGCAGGCAATCCGGCCGCTCGTCTTCCCAGACGTGTCGACCTACGATCAGGTGCTATCGGGTACGCCGAAGTGGCTTTACCTTTCCTATCCCTTGGCGCGTGGGCTCGCCACCGTTAGGGGGCTGGCAGGCCGGCGGGTGGCGCCGTTTGCAACCTTCTGCGGCCCGCCCCTGCGGGTGTTCGAGCTGGAGATGCTCTTCGAGCCGCTGACCTTCCGCCTGCAGGCGCGGGGCGCGACGGTGGTTGCACGGCTGGGGATTTCCAGCGACCACCATCCGTATTTCCTCTTCGGCGAGATGCGCGCGCTTTTCCGATTCGTTAGCCGGCGGGCCTTCGGGCGGCCGCTTGCCGATTTCACGCTGGACGGTGAAGTCGGCCTTGAAGCATTGGAGCGCTTCTGCGATGCCGTATGCCCGAGTCCAAAGTTATGAGGCGAGGCGCGACGCTGGGCACTGCGTTCCTCCCTCGGTCTAACTAACGCACGGCGGGTCTGGACGTCAGCTTGGACGGTGGTTCAGCGCGAGTCGGCGGGCAGTCGGGTACCCCGCGGCCCGTTGGCGTCACGATTGAAGGCGTCGATGCAATCTTTCAGCTTGAGGGACACGCTCGACGGATCCTGAATGTCGCAGGCGACGCTCGGGCTGCTCCGGCGCTGAGTCCGGGAGACCGTGGCCACGGTGGGCGCGGTGGGCACGGTGGCGGCCGCGACCGGGGTGGGGTGGGACAGCGGCGTCGCTGCAGGGGGGTGGTTCGCGCGCTGCGTTTCGAGTTGGTGCTTGGTGGCATCGAGCTTGGCCTCCAGCGCGGAGCGCTCCCGACTCGACTGCCACAACAGCGCCGACAGGGTGCCGACGATCGTCAGGAGAACGAGGCTGGCTGCGGGGATCCAAACGATCCGCCGCGACAGCAGTGCGATGACCCGCCCCGACGGGCGGGGAACGGCTTCGTCCTCATTGGCGGTTTCGTCGGCCTGGGAGTCCTCGTGCGTTTCAACGGCCGGCTCGCTCGCCTTGCGCATCCGTACGCGCGCGAGCAGGCGCGCGGTCCAGCCTGCCGAGGCGGAACCATCCGTCATCGACGCGTTTGCCGGGCCGGGATCGGGAGAATCGGTCGGTAGTTCGGCGTTGGTGACAGTGGCGCCAGCCGCCTTGCGCCAGAAGGCGAGACGGGCGAGAAGGGAAAGTAGACGGTTCACGGCGTGCGAGACGAGGGGCGCGGATACCAGCAATAACGGCGCACCAGCGCCGCAGTTGAGCCCTTCTGGCTCAGGCGTCTACCACTTCACCACGTGCACATGGTTTAGCGTGCGGCCGAGAAAACGCTCGCCGATGGTCTGGAACCGCAGCGGCACGTCGGTCACGTAGAAGTCGTAGCGCGGCTCGCCGGGGCCGGGGTTGGCCAGGTTTTTCTCGGCCAGCACGGCGGCGACCTGCTCGGCCATGGCTTCGGCCGAATCGACCAGCCGCACGCCGTCGCCGACGACCTGGCGTAGCAGCGGCTTCAGCAGGGGGTAGTGCGTGCAGCCAAGCACGAGGGTGTCGACGTGCTCGGCCATGAGCGGCTTCAGATAGTCCTGCGCGGTCAGGCGGGTTACTTCGTGGTCGAGCCAGCCTTCCTCGACCAGCGGCACGAACAGGGCACAGGCCTGCGAATGGATGCGCGAGTCTGGCGCGTAGTCGTGGATGGCGCGCGCGTAGGCGTTGCTGTTGATGGTGGTGGGCGTGCCGATGACGCCGATTTTCTTGCCGCCGCGTGCCGCGACTGCGCCGGCGTCGATGACGTCGAGCACGGGCACCGGCGAGAGGTCCTTCACCACCTGCGCCGCCACCGCCGCCATGGTGTTGCACGCGATGACGAGTAGCTTGACGTCCTTCTCCAGCAGGAACTGTGCGATCTCGGTGGTGAAGTGGGCGATGGTCTCGACCGACTTCACGCCGTAGGGCACGCGCGCGGTGTCGCCGAAGTAGACGATGTTTTCGTAGGGCAGGCGCTCCATCAACGCGCGCACCACCGTCAGCCCGCCGATGCCGGAATCGAATACGCCGATCGGGGAGCTTGCATTCTCGGACATGGGTGGCAGGATGTCGGCATGGAAAAAAACGCATTCTACCCGCTGGCACACGCGCGGAGTCGGGCATGAGCGGCTGCGGCTGCGAGTCGGTCTGCAGCGCGAGCGCCCCGGCCCCCGACCCGCGCTACCGCCGCGCGCTGTGGGTGGCGTTGGTACTCAACACGGCAATGTTCGGCGTCGAGCTCGTCGCGAGCTTCGCCGCGCAGTCGGTGTCGCTGCTTGCCGATGCGGTCGATTTTCTGGGGGATGCCGCCAACTACGGCGTCGCGCTCTTTGTGCTGGGACTCGCGCCGGTGTGGCGCTCGCGCACCGCGCTGTGGAAGGGCTGGATCATGGTCGGCTACGGTGTCTTCGTGCTGGCGAAGTCGGCCTGGCAGTGGGCGGCCGGCGTGGTGCCCGAGCCCTTCATCATGGGGTGGGTCAGCCTTCTTGCCCTGGCGGTCAACGTCGGCGTCGCAGCGCTCTTGTACGTTCACCGAACGGGCGACGCGCAGGCGCGCTCGGTCTGGCTGTGCTCGCGCAATGACGCGCTCGGTAATATCGCGGTGATGGGCGCAGCGGCGGGGGTGTGGGCGACGGCGCGCGGCTGGCCGGACATCGCGGTCGCGCTGCTGCTGGCGGGGCTGGCGCTGACCTCCGGTGCCTCGGTGATCCGCCACGCCAAGGACGAGCTGCGTTCGGCCTAAGCGGCCGCGTGGCGCGCGAGCGCCCAGGTCACGTGCTCGCGCACCAGCGCCGAAGGATGCTCACGCCGGGCCTGCAAGGCCGCGATGGCCTCGGGCGAGGTCGGCGCATTGCCGAGGGCAACGGCGATATTCCTCAACCAGCGTTCGTGACCGATGCGGCGGATCGCCGAGCCCGCCAGTCGCTCGTTGAAATCTGCTTCGGTCCACGCGAAGAGCTCGACCAGCCGTGCGGCGTCCAGCCCGTTGCGTACGCCGAATTCGGGCAGTTCGGCAGCCTGCGCGAAGCGGTTCCACGGGCAGACGAGCTGGCAGTCGTCGCAGCCGTAGATGCGGTTGCCGATGAGCGGCCTCAGTTCGGTCGGGATACTGCCTTTCAATTCGATGGTCAGGTAGGAAATGCAGCGGCGTGCGTCGAGCCGATAGGGCGCGACGATGGCCTGCGTCGGGCAGACGTCGATACACGCCTGGCAGGTGCCGCAGTGCTCGGCTTCGGGGGCGTCGACCGGCAGCGGCAGGTCGGTGTAGATCTCGCCGAGGAAGAACCAGGAGCCGTGCTGGCGGTTCAGCAGCAGCGTGTGCTTGCCGCGCCAGCCCAGTCCGGATCGCGTGGCAAGCTCGACTTCGAGCACCGGCGCGCTGTCGGTGAAGACGCGGTAACGGTGTTCGCCGACCGCTTCGCTGATGCGGTCGGCGAGTTTCTGCAGGCGGTTGCGCAGCACCTTGTGATAGTCGCGGCCGAGCGCGTAGCGCGAGACGTAGGCGGTGGCAGGATCGGCCAGCACTGCGTGCGCATCGGCCGCCTGCGGCGGAAAATAATCGAGGCGCGCGCCGATGACGCGCACGGTGCCGGGCACGAGTTCAGCGGGGCGGCTGCGCTTGGTGCCGTGCGCGGCCATATAATTCATCTCGCCATGAAAGCCCTGATCCAGCCACGCCTGCAGGCCTGCCTCGGCGGCGGACAGATCGCCGTCGGTGATGCCGACCGCAGCGAAGCCGAGTTCGCGTCCCCAATCCTTGATGCGCTGCGCCAGCCGCGCTAGAGCCTGATCATGCATACGCCCGATGATACCGTGCGCTGCCGGCGCCATTTGCCCGACGAGGCGGCGACGCTCGCGTTCGGCGCGCAGCTCGCACGGGCACTCGTGCCGGGTCTGACCATCTACCTCGAAGGTGACCTCGGTGCCGGCAAGACGACGCTGGTGCGTGGGATCCTGCGGTCGCTGGGATACAACGGTCGGGTGAAAAGTCCGACCTATACCCTCGCTGAAACCTACAGCCTGCCGGCATTTGAGCTATATCATTATGACCTGTACCGCATGCACGACCCGCGCGAATGGCTGGACGCCGGGTTTCGCGACGCCTCGGGCGGCAACGTGGTGAGCCTGATCGAATGGCCGGAGAAGGCCGCCGGCTGGCTGCCGAAGCCCGACGTGATCGTGCGTCTGGCCATCGTCGACGATGCGCGAGAGGTCGCGTGCGAAGCGGCGAGTGTGCGAGGCGCACGCTTTCTGGAGACATGTTGCACGCCCTGCTGAAAACCTTCCTGCTGTGCTGTGTGCTGCTGTCGGGCTGGGCCCAGGCGATGCAGCTGACCGCCACGCGCATGTGGCCGTCGTCCGACTACACCCGGATCACGCTCGAAGCCGAGCAACCCATTGCTCACACTTTCTTCACGTTGTCGAACCCCGAGCGCCTGGTCATCGACCTTCAGGCCGTCAGGGCCGGGCCCGCGCTCGACGCGCTGACGAAGCAGCTTTCGGCAGACGACCCATACATCAGTGGCGTCCGGGTCGGCATCAACCGTCCGGGCGTGATGCGCGTCGTGCTCGACCTCAAGCAACCGGTCAAGCCCTCGGTGTTCCAGTTGCAGCCGGCGGGCCAATACGGCCACCGCCTGGTAATCGACCTCTACGCGGTTGGCGCCGGCGGCAACAACGCCGCGCCGCAAGTCCTGCCGACGTCCGTGCCGCCCCCGTCGCCGGCGCCTGCCGTGCCGCAATACAACCGGCTGATCACGGTGGCAATCGATGCCGGTCACGGCGGCGAGGACCCGGGCGCGGTTGGCGCGGCCGGCACCTTCGAGAAAGACATCACGCTGTCGGTGGCGCGCAAGCTCAAGCAAAGGCTCGACACCGAGGAAAACATACGCGGCGTGCTCATCCGCGACGGCGACTATTTCGTACCGCTGGCGCAACGCGTCAACAAGGCGCGCGCGGTGAAGGCCGATCTTTTCATCTCGATCCATGCCGACGCGTTCATCAAACCGCATGCGCGCGGCTCGTCGGTCTTCGCACTGTCCGAAAACGGGGCCACCTCGGTGGCGGCACGCTGGCTCGCCAAGAAGGAGAACGACGCCGATCTCATCGGGGGCATCAACATCGACGTCAAGGATCCCTTCCTCAAGCGCACGCTCATCGACCTGTCGCAGACCGCAACGATCAACGACAGTCTCAAGCTGGGTGACGCCGTGCTGCGCCGCCTCGGTACGGTCAACACCCTGCACAAGCCGCAGGTCGAGCAGGCCGGCTTTGCCGTGCTGAAGGCGCCGGACATCCCGTCGATCTTGGTAGAAACCGCCTTCATCTCCAACCCGGAGGAGGAAAAGCGCCTGAACGACCCGGGGTACCAGGACAAACTCGTCGACGCCATCGCCGAGGGCATCAAGCACTACTTCGCGACGCACCCGATGACGGCGCCGTCGCGGCTGACGCGCAATCCATGACCCGCAGCTTGTTGGGGGCGGCGGCGCCGGGCTTCGATGCGCCGCTCGACGTGCTGGAAGCCTGCCACGGCCGCATTGCGCGGCAGTGCGACACGCTCGAAAAGCTCCTTGACCATCTGCCTCGCCATGGCGGCGACGCGCAGGCGGAGCAGGCCGCGCGCGCGGTGCTGACCTACTTCGACACCGCCGCCGTGCACCATCACGACGACGAGGAGCGCAACCTGTTCCCGCTGCTGGAGGCGGCGCACGCGCCCGGGGCTTGTGACCTGGTCGAGACGCTGACGCTGGAACACGACGAACAGGCGCTGGTCTGGCGGCGCCTGCGCATCGAACTACAGAACGTTGCGGCGGGCAAGACCGCCGCGCTCGACACCGCGCTCACGCGCCGCTTCGTCGAGATGAATCGCGCCCACCTCGAATTCGAGAATGCGCATGTGCTGCCGCTCGCCCGGCAAACCCTCGACGCCGTCGCGCTTCAACGCCTGGGCCGCGCCATGGCCGCGCGGCGCAAGGTGCCCTTCGATTCGGCATGAGCATCCGCCTCCTGCCCGATGTGCTGATTTCGCAGATCGCCGCCGGCGAGGTGGTCGAACGTCCGGCATCCGCCTTGAAGGAAATCCTCGAGAACAGCCTCGACGCCGGCGCGACGCAGATCGAGGTCGAACTCGAGCAGGGCGGCATCAAGCGCATCCGCGTGGCCGACAACGGCAGCGGCATCCAAAAGGACGAGCTCGTGCTGGCGCTGACGCGCCACGCGACCAGCAAGATCGCCAGTCTCGCCGACCTCGAGCAGGTGGCGAGCCTGGGCTTTCGCGGCGAGGCGCTGGCGTCCATCGCGGCGATCGCGCGCGTGCTGCTCATCAGCTGCACCGCCGGCAGCGCGCACGCCTGGGCGATCCAGGCCGAGGGCGGGCGGCTGGAGGCGCCGGCGCCGGCCGCGCGTGGGCCGGGCACTACGCTCGACATCCAGGATCTGTTTTTCAACACGCCGGCGAGGCGCAAGTTCCTGAAAACCGAGGCGACCGAGTACGCGCACTGCGCCGAGACCGTGCGGCGGTTGGCGTTGGCGCACCCGCACGTGGCCTTCACGCTCACCCACAACGGCCGGGTGCAGTTGAGGCTGGCGGCGGAGTCCGCGGCGGCGCGGGTGCGCCACGTGCTGGGCGAGGAATTCGAGCGGAACGCCATCGCCGTCGACGCCGCCGCCGGGCCGCTGCGGCTGTCGGGGTGGGTGGTGAAGCCCGCTGCCGCCACCGCCAGTCGCGACGGCCAGCACGTGTACGTCAACGGCCGCTACGTGCGCGACAAGCTCATCGTGCACGCGCTGCGCGAAGCCTACCGAGACGTGTTGCATCACCAGCTCAACCCGGCCTATTGCTTGTTCCTCGACCTGCCGCCGGAAGGCGTCGACGTCAACGTTCATCCGGCGAAGACCGAGATCCGCTTCCGCGACAGCCGCGGCGTGCATCAGTTCCTCTTCCATGCGGTCGAGCGCATGCTGGCGGCGCCGGTGAGCGCCGAGGCGGTCCCGGCCGCGCCCACCGGGGCGCCGCGCGCGCCGGCCTGGACGCCGCAGCAGACGGCGATGCCGCTGCAGGTGAACGAAGCGATGGCGTTCTATGCGCCGCTTGCGGCGCATCCTGATGGCGGCGCGCCGTCCGCGGAGGGTGCAGGGGTCGGGGGTCAGGGGTCAGAGGGCCTGGTGGCGCCTGCGGCGCAGTCCTTGCCGCAAGCGGGCGAGGGTGACGTGCCGCCGCTGGGCTACGCGCTGGCGCAGCTGCACGGGGTCTACGTGCTGGCGCAGAACGCGCAGGGCTTGGTTCTGGTCGACATGCACGCCGCGCACGAGCGCGTGGTGTACGAGAAGCTCAAGGCCGCGCTCGACGCGCGTGTGGTGCCGGCGCAGACGCTGCTGATTCCGGTGGCGCTTACGGTCGACGCGCGCGACGTCGCCGAAATCGCCCCGCATCTGGACGCACTCGCTGGCATCGGCTTCGAATTGTCGATCACTTCGCCGACCTCGGTTGCGGTGCGCTCGGTGCCCTGGCTCCTGAAAGACGCCGATCCGGTCGAGTTGACGCGCGCGGTGCTGCGTGAGGTTGCCGAATTCGGCGTCGCGCGTCTGTTCGCGGAACGCCGCAACGAGCTGCTCGCCACGCTCGCCTGCCACGGCGCGGTACGCGCTAACCGGCGGCTCACGCTGCCGGAAATGAACGCGCTGCTGCGGGAGATGGAAGCGACCGAGCGGGCGGGGCAGTGCAACCACGGTCGCCCGACCTGGTTCCAGCTCAGCATGAGGGAACTCGACGCGCTGTTCATGCGCGGCCGCTGAATCCGCGCGGCGGTTTTCGCTATAATCCTGAGCTAATTAGTCAGGTATTGAGCGAGAACCCCATGAGCGAATCCACGCCCCGCAAGACCATTCCTATCCAGGACATCAACGAGGCCAGCAACTGCGCCGGCTCCGAGCCCTACGCGCTGATGGTGCTGGGCGACTCCATGCTGCCCGAGTTCGAGGAGGGCGAGATCATCGTCGTCGAGCCCTCGGGGCTGGTGAAGGACGGCTCCTACGTCGTCGCCTACGTCAACGACGAATACATCTTCCGGCAGATCGTGAAACGCGACGACGGCTGGATGCTCAAGCCGCTCAATCCCTTGTACGAGAACATCCCGGTGCCGGGGATCGAAGTCGCGCGGGGGGTGGTGATCATGAAAAAGCGCCCGGGCAAGCGAAGCGAGCAGAAACGCTACATCTAGATCCCGATCACCTGTTCGGAAAATAGCCCAAGCCTTTGAAAAGGCGAGCGTTACAGTTTGTAAACATCGATTCGATTTATTGATGGCCTGATTAGTTTATTAAATAAATTAGTTGACTAATTCACTCAGGTAATTAGAATAGGCCTTACTGTTCAACCCTTTGAACCACAGGAGAGAAAACCATGAGTGGATTGATTGCAAATTTTCCCAGCGACGGCGTCGTGACCATTAACCGGGTGATCCTGAAGCCCGAGTACACGGTCGACGACCTGCAGGAGCGCGTTGCGTTCCTGTGCGAGAACGTCAAGACCTACCACTCCGACACCGGCTTCGTCGGCGGCTTCGTCGCGCTGAACTCGGGCGCGGTATCGAACGAAGGCTCGACCATTGGCCAGGCTGTCGAGAGCCCGCTGAAAGGCAAGGAGGCGCTGATCGTGACCTTCTGGAACACCTTCGACGACCACGAGAAGTCCCACCGTTCCGAAACCTTCCAGCCGCTGTTCAAGAAAGTGCTGGAGCTGTGCGAGAACGGCAACGAAGAGATCGCTTACGAGATGCTGTGGTCCGGCAAGGCCTACAACCCCGAGGAGATCGAAGCCGCGCGCAAGGCGAAGGAGCAGTTCGCGAACGCTGCCTGATCGGCTCTGTTCATGATCGGCAAACGGCGGGGAAACCCGCCGTTTTTTCGTCAGCAAGTCCGAGAATCAAAACGCGCGCATGAACCGCACGCCCACGTGGTCGAGCCCTTCGTTCTCGCCGCCGACGACCCACTTGTGCGACATGTGGTCGATGAACAGCGTGACTGCATCGGTGGGATTGAGCCGATAGCCCACTTCGAGGCCAAAGCGCGGCATGAGGCGCACGCCGAACCCGCAGTCGCTGGCTTCCTGGCAGCGGACCGGCTCCTTGTGCAGCGGGCCGTCGTGCAGCGCGAGGCTCAGCAGCAGGTCCGCAAACCATGGCCGCCGGTCGTAGGCGCGAATGCTGAAGCCCGCGTAGGCCATGCTGGTGTCACCCGTGAAATTGAGCGTCGCGCCCAGGTGTGGCCGCAGGGTGCCCGACAGGTCGATCGGGGCGAACAGCAGTTCGAGGTTGAGGTCGACCCCGCTCTCGTGAGTGTCGCCCCAGGGGCCGCGGTCATGCGCGATGATGCCGATGGCGAGGGTTCGGTGCCCGTCGCGCTCAGGAGGCGCGGCGCCGGCGGGGCATGCGAGGCTCAACATTAGGCCCACGCCTGCGACGCTCGGGAGGAAGCCGTGCCCAGAGTGTCGGCGGCGGGCGTGTTTGCAGAAGGTTTTATCCATCTTCATGGAAAACAGACCGCGCGCCTGGCATTTTGTGCCCGGCATTCCGCCGAGGTGGTCCAATCGCCCGCCGCGCGGCCGTAGGCGATAATGCCGGCCCATGGCCGCGCCTGACCGTCCTCCCGCCGTGTTTCTCCTGGGCCCGACCGCTTGCGGCAAGACCGCGCTGGCGGTCAGCCTCGTCGAGCGTTTTCCACTGGAAATCATCAGCGTCGACTCCGCGCTCGTCTATCGCGGCATGGACGTTGGCACGGCCAAGCCCGATTCGGCGACGTTGGCGCGCGCGCCGCATCATCTGCTGGACGTTCGCGATCCCACTGAGAGCTATTCCGCCGCCGCGTTCCGCGAGGATGCGCTGCGCCTCATGGCCGACATCACCGCGCGCGGCAGGGTGCCGCTGCTGGTGGGCGGCACGATGCTGTATTTCCGGGCGCTGCTGAAGGGCCTCGACGACTTGCCGCCCGCGGATGCCGCGCTGCGGCGGCGGATCGAGACGGAGGCCGCCACGCGCGGCTGGCCGGCGCTGCACGCCGAACTGGCCGCGGTCGACCCGGCCACGGCGGCGCGCCTCGCGCCGAACGACGCGCAACGCATCGGTCGTGCATTGGAAATCTACCGCCTCGCCGGCATCCCCATGTCGGCCCTGCTTGCCCGTGCCCAGAGCGAACTGCCGTACCGCGTGCTGCAGCTTGCGCTGATGCCGTCGGACCGAGCCGTCCTCCACCGGCGCATCGCCGAGCGCTTCGACGCGATGCTCGCCGCCGGCCTGCTCGCCGAGCTGGAGCGCCTGCGCAAGGCCTATGCGCTCACGCCCGATCTGCCATCCATGCGGGCGGTCGGTTATCGCCAGGCGTGGGCATACCTGGATGGCGAGATCTCATTTGAGGAGATGCGCGAGCGGGGCATCGCGGCGACGCGCCAGTTGGCCAAGCGTCAGCTGACGTGGCTACGGGCATGGCCCGACAAGGTGGTGCTCGACTGCCTGGCGGACGATGTGGCGGCGCAAGCGATCGAGCGCGTGCGCGCGCACCTGCAAGCGGGTTGAGACGCAGAGCGACGGCTGGCCTCAGTCCGGCTTCACCGACTCGACGCGGGTGTGGGCCTCGCCGCGATGGAAGCGCACGTCGAGCGCCTCGCCTACGGCCAGCGTTGCCGCGTCGCGGACCACCGAACCGTCGGCGCGCCGCGCGATGCTGTAGCCGCGCGCGAGGACGCCCTCGGGATTGAGGTGGGCAAGGTTCGCGGCAAGCCGCTGCAGCGTGAGGCGCTGGCGGGCGAGGCTGTCGTGCACCGCGCGGCGACTCCGGTCTGCGAGGCCGTCGAGCCGCTGCCGTTCGTGGGCGAGCCGATGGCCTGGCGTCACGAGGCGCTGGCCAAGGCGCTCGAGCGCGAGCTGTTTTCTTGCGACGACGGCGTGGGCTGCGCTGGCGAGGCGTTGCGCCAGGTTGGCCAGGTCGAGACCCTGTCGCCGCAGCTGCTCGGCCGGATGCACCAGACGCCGGGCCAGGTAATCCACGCGCTGCATGTCGGCGTGCAGGCGGCGGCGCTGATGCTGGTGCAGCAGGCGGGCAAGATGAGCAAGCCGGGCCAGCAGTTCGGCGCGCACCGGACTCGCCAGTTCGGCGGCGGCGGTCGGCGTCGGCGCGCGAACGTCGGCGGCGAAGTCGGCTAGGGTGAAGTCGGTCTCGTGGCCGACGCCCGACACCACGGGCATTGGGCTCGCGGCGATCGCACGGGCCACCGCCTCGTCGTTGAACGCCCACAGGTCTTCGAGCGAGCCGCCGCCTCGGCACACCAGCAGCACGTCGCACTCGTCGCGCGCGCCTGCGGTGCGGATCGCCGCGGCGATCCGTGCGCCGACGCCGGCGCCTTGCACCGGCGTCGGGTAGACGATCACCTCCAGCCCCGGCATGCGGCGCGCCAGCGCAGTCAGCACGTCGCGCAACGCCGCAGCCTGTGGCGAGGTGACGACGCCGAGCACGCGGGGAAAGCGGGGCAGGGCGCGCTTTCTCACCGGATCGAACAGGCCTTCCGCTTCGAGCTTGGCCTTGAGCTTGAGGAAGGCCTCGAAGAGGCGGCCGGCGCCGGCGCGGCGGATCTGTTCGGCACCGAGCTGGAAGTCGCCGCGGGCCTCGTACAGCGTGGGCAGGGCGCGCACCTCGACGTGATCGCCGTTGGTCGGGACGAAATCGGCGAACTGGTTGCGGCCGCGGAACATTACGCAGCGCACCTGCGCGTTGGGATCCTTGAGCGAGAAATACCAATGGCCCGAGGCGGCGCGCGTGAAATTCGACACCTCGCCCTCGACCCACAGCAGAGGCAGTCGCGACTCGAGCACGCGGCGCGCCATGCGGTTGAGCTCGCTGACGGTGAGAACCGGCGCGTCAGGGAGGGAGATGTCTTCTGGTTCAGCCATGGGTGCGAGGATAACGGGTTCGTGCAGGCACGGTTCATGCACAGTCACGCAAACTTCACGAAAAAAATCGCCTGTCCCCTCTTGACGGTCCAAGGCAATTGTTAACCAATTGATATTTAACGATAAAACGAGAATGACTATTTTTTGGGCCGCGACACGTTTACCTTGACCCACGGACCTTTGGGGGCTTTTGCAGAGTGTTCTTCACAGACTTATCCACACCAATTGTGGAGAACTCCATCGCCATGAAAAAAGTGTCGGCGCCGCAATCCGAGCTTGCCCAAACAGGCGCGCGGGCGCTACATTTCGCCTGTTGTTCCAAACGGAGTCGTATTCAGTGCTTGCCATCATCGAGGCGGCCGGTTGGCCGATCTGGCCGTTGATCCTGGCGTCGGTCATCGCCGTCGCGATCATCATTGAACGTTCGTACAGTCTGCGCGCCAAGGAAGTCGCCCCGCCGGGCCTGCTTCTGGAAACCGTGAAAAGTTATCAGGAGCGCGGGGTGACCCAGGAGCTCCTCACGCGCCTTGCCGACGGCTCGCCGATGGGGCGGGTGTTCGCGACAGCGCTGAAAAATGCACAGAACTCGCGGGAAGTGATGAAAGAGTCGATCGAGGAATCTGGACGCGCCGTCACCCACGAGCTCGACCGCTTCCTCACCTCGCTCGGCACCATCGCCAGCATGGCGCCTTTGATGGGCCTCTTGGGGACGGTGGTCGGCATGATCGAGATTTTCGGCGCCCAAACGGCGTCCGGCACCAACCCCGCGCAGCTCGCGCATGGCATCTCGATCGCGCTGTACAACACGGCGTTCGGCCTTATCGTCGCGATTCCGGCGATGATCTTCTACCGCTACTTCCGCGCCAAGGTCGAATCGCTCGTCGTCGACATGGAGCAGCAGGCGGTGAAACTCGTCGAGATCGTGCACGGAGACCGCAAGTAAGCGGAGCGATCCATGAATTTCCGCCGCGGCCGTCGCGAAGACTATCCGGAAATCAACCTGATTCCCTTCATCGACATCCTGCTTGTCATCGTGATCTTCCTCGCGGTGACGACCACCTACGCGCGCTTTGCCGAGCTGCGCATCAACCTGCCGACCAGCAGCGCCGAGCAGACGCCTACGCAGCCGCGCCAGATCGAGGTCGCCGTGGCGGAAGACGGCCGCTACGCGATCGACACCCAGGCGCTGCCTGACGGCTCGATCGAGTCACTGGCCGCCGCCCTGCAGCAGGCCGCCCGTGATCGCAAAGATCCGGTGGTGGTCATCAATGCCGATGCCCGCGCCTCGCATCAGTCCGTGGTAAACGTCATGGAGGCCGCGCGCCGGGTAGGCCTTGCGCGCATCACCTTCGCCACGCAGACCGCCCCCTGAGGGCGAAACCGTGTCGACACTCCAGCGCCTCTGGTCGCGCACCCGCGTAGCCACCCTGGCGCTGATTCCGCTGGCCACCCTGTTCGGCGTCGTGGTGGCGATTCGGCGCCTGGCTTACCGACGCGGCTGGCTGCCGACGGTCGCCGTCGGCGTGCCCGTCCTCGTCGTCGGCAACATCAGCGTGGGCGGCACCGGCAAGACGCCTCTCGTGATCTGGCTCGTGCAACACCTGCGTGCGCAGGGCTGGCGGCCCGGCGTCGTCAGCCGCGGCTACGGCGGGCGGGCGCATGGGTGTGTCGAGGTTACCGAGGACAGCGACCCGGCCGTCACGGGAGACGAGCCTTTGCTGATCCGCATCAAGTCCGGCGTGCCCGTGGTGGTCGGCCGCGACCGCGTGGCGGCGGCGCGCACGTTGCTCGCCCGCCACCCGGGCATCGACATCATCCTCTCGGACGACGGCCTGCAGCACTACCGCTTGCAGCGCGACGTCGAACTCGCGGTGGTCGATGCCGCCGCCGGGCTCGGCAACCGCTGGCTGCTGCCGGCCGGGCCGCTGCGCGAACCGCCGGGGCGGCTGCGCGCGGTCGACGCCGTCGTGCAGGTCATGCGCGGCACGGCAGTGCCGCGCAAGGACCTCGTGCCGAAGACCTGGCGCGTCGACTATCTCCCGGGCCACGCCTGGCGACTGCAGGCCCCCGTCACGCGCCGTACGCTGGCCGACCTTGCCGGCCGGACCTGGATCGCGGCGGCGGGCATCGGTCGGCCGCAGGCATTCTTCGATGTGCTGAAGGCCGGCGGTCTCGACGTTTCGCCGCGGGTCTTCGACGATCATCACGCCTTCGCGCCGGGCGACCTGCCGGCAGACGGCAGCGTGCTGATGACGGAAAAAGACGCGGTAAAATGTCGCCCGTTTGCCGGGGCCGACTGGTGGGCGGTGGAATTAGACGTCGCGCCCGAATCCGGTTTCGTCCACTGGCTGGATAAGCGGCTCGCAACCATAACAAAGAGGCCAGTCGGGCTCACCGAGGGGGAAGGGACATGAACGATTACCACCGAGGCGGCTGGGGCGAGCGTCGCCATCACTGCCGCGGGGACGACCAGCGGGGGGAATCCGGTTTCTGGGTGTCGGACCGGTCGGAGAACTACACCCAGTTCTTTACCCGCTACCTTTTCTGTGCGCTCGCGCTGATCTATTTCTCGACGCTCGACGGGATCGATCCCGTGCTGCTCGACGTCGAGCAGCTGCTGATGGCGCTCGGCGCGTATTTCGTCCTCAACTCTTGGTTCTTCCACCTGGCGCTCCGCGGGGTCACCCTGATGAAGATCCGCAGCGCGATGGCGGCGGACCTCATCATCGTCACCCTCTGCGTGATGCACGACCCGAATGCCATTCCGCCGCCGGCGCTGGCGTTCCTGATGGTGCTGGTGGGCAACGGCATGCGCTATGGCATGGGGGTGTTCGCCGAGGTGCTCGGCGGCGTGTTTCTCGGCATGGCGCTGTCCTTCGCGGTGCGCTACCGATTCGGCGGTTTAGAGATCGGCGCTGGAGACGTCTTTTTCGGCATCTTCTGGGTCACGCTCGCCCTCTACGCCTACATCCTCATGGGCCGCATCGAGGGTCAGCGCCGCCAGCTCGATTACCGAGGCCGCTTCGATGCGCTGACCGGGCTGCTCAACCGCCACGGGCTGGTGGCGGCAGGCGAGACGATTTTCGGCCGCGCAGCAGCCAACGTTCCGGCCACGGTGCTGTTCGCGGACTCAACAGGTTCGAGGAAATCAACGACCGCTACGGTCACGGCGTCGGCGATCGCGTGCTCGCCGAGCTCGCGCAGATCTTCAGCGAGTCGGCTGAAATGGGCGTGTGCGGGCGCTGGGACGGGGACGAGTTCGTCGCCATCCTGCCGCAACGCAGCGAGGCTGAAGTGAAACAGGTGTTCGATCGCATCGAGTCGCGCACGAATACCTGGAGCATGGGCAATGGCCTGCCGATGGCGGTGAGTCTCGGCGTCGCCTACGCGCCGCGCGACGGCCAGGATCTCGAAACCCTGCGGTCGGTCGCCGGCATCCATCTCTACCGCTGCAAGTCGCAGCAGACCGCGGCCGAGGGCGCCGCCTACTACAGGACGCTGATCGATGAACCCAAAGCTACTTGAAATCCTGGTGTGCCCTGTCTGCAAGGGCCCGCTGGAGTGGAAAAAGTCCGACCAGGAACTTGTGTGCCGCGCGTGCCGGCTTGCCTATCCGATCCGTGACGATATCCCCGTGATGCTGCCGGAAGAGGCGCGAGCGCTGAATCCGGACGAACTCGGCAATTAAGCGCGCATGCGTTTCCGCGTCGTCATCCCCGCGCGCTATGCGTCGAGCAGGCTGCCAGGCAAGCCGCTGGCCGATATCGGCGGCAAGCCCATGGTCGTCCGTGTGCTGGAGCGCGCCGTGGAGGCGGGGGCCGAAGCGGTGATCGTCGCCACCGACGACGCTCGGGTGCAGCAGGCGGTCGAGACGGCGGGGTTCGAGGCGGTCATGACGTCGCCCGCCCATCAGTCGGGAACCGAGCGGCTGGTCGAGGTCGTCGAGGCCTTGGCTTGGCCCGATGAGGCGCTGGTCGTCAACGTGCAGGGCGACGAGCCGTTGATCGATCCGCTGCTCATCCGCGAGGCAGCGCGTCAACTGGTACTGCACGACGATGCGGTGATGGCGACGCTGGCGCACCCCATCCACGACCACGCCGATTTCGTCAATCCAAATGTCGTCAAGGTGATCGCCGACGAAGCCGGCTACGCACTGTACTTCAGTCGCGCGCCGATTCCCTGGCCGCGTGATGCCTTTCTCGCGCAGAACCCGATGCCGCACGACATTGGCGCGCTGCGCCACATCGGGCTCTATGCCTACCGCGCGGGTTTTCTGCGCGCGTATGCGGGGCTTGCGCCATCGCCGATCGAACGTATCGAGATGCTCGAGCAACTGCGGGTGTTGTGGCATGGCCATCGCATCAGCCTGGGCATCACGCCGCTGGCGCCGGCAGCCGGCGTCGACACACCCGAGGACCTCGCGCGGGTGCGGGCGCTCTTCGCCTCGGCCGCTGCATAGCAGTCGCTTGAATCCCTGAATAAAATTTTTTAAGTGTTGCGAAGCCCCTGCTTGCCTTAGGCTATTCGAGTTTTTTCAATCCGAATATCAAGGGAGACAGTAATGCGATTGATCCTGTTGGGCGGCCCCGGCGCCGGCAAAGGCACGCAGGCCAACTACATCAAGGAAAAGTACGGCATTCCGCAGATTTCCACCGGCGACATGCTGCGCGCCCAGATCAAGGCGGGCACCGAGCTCGGCATGAAGGCCAAGGCCATCATGGACGCCGGCGGGCTAGTCTCCGACGACATCATCATCGGCATGGTGAAGGCGCGGCTGCAGGAACCCGACTGCAAGAACGGCTACCTGTTCGACGGTTTCCCGCGCACCATCCCGCAGGCCGAAGCGATGAAGGCCGCCGGCGTGCCGATCGACTATGTGGTCGAGATCGACGTTCCCGACGAAGAAATCATCAAGCGCATGTCCGGGCGTCGCGTGCACGTCGCTTCGGGCCGTACCTACCACGTGGTGTTCAACCCGCCGCGCATCGAGGGCAAGGACGACATCACGGGCGAGGACCTGATCCAGCGCGACGACGACAAGGAAGAAACCGTTCGCAAGCGTCTCGAGGTCTACCACGCGCAGACCGAGCCCCTGGTGAAGTATTACGGCGACTGGGCGGCACGCGGCGAGCCCGGTGCGCCGAAATACGTGAAGATCCCCGGCATCGGCAAGGTCGACGAGATCCGCGACGCCATCTTCAAGGCGCTCGGCTGAGGCGCTCATGCCGGCGAAGATCGCCCCGATGACTGACACCGAACGCTGGGTCGTCCAGCAGGCGGTGAACGAGCGCTACGGCAAGGAAGTCGAGGTGCAGGACGTGGAGACCGAAATCCGCCTGCACATCGACGACCGCGAACTGACGCTGTGCCCGGGCTTTTACTGGACCGAGCGTGGCTGCCACTTCGTGCTGTCGAAGACGGGCGATTCGCGCTACCGCTGCATGTTCTTCTGGCGCATCCGCGACCGCTTCGCGACCGGGCGCGAGGAGTACGACGACATCGGCGACTGCGTCACCACGCTGCTGAAGATGCAGGCCGACGAGGAAGCCCGCCGGATCGCCGAGGCAGAGGCCTCGGGCAGCCATTGAGAATCAAGCCGGCCTTGCGAAGGCAGTGCCGGCTTCTTGTTTCGCAAACAACTCGAGAAACACTCAAGGAGACAGCACCATCATGGCGAAAAAAATGAACGCCTTCTACGCGCAGTCCGGCGGCGTCACCGCCGTCATCAACGCCTCGGCCTGTGGCGTGATCGAGACGGCGCGCAAGCACAAGGACGTGATCGGCAAGGTCTACGCTGGCCGCAACGGCATCATCGGCGCGCTGACCGAGGATCTGATCGACACCAGCAAGGAATCCGACGCCGCGATCGCCGCGCTGCGCAGCACGCCATCCGGGGCGTTCGGCTCGTGCCGCTACAAACTGAAGAGCCTGGAGGCGAACAAGCGCGAGTACGAGCGCCTGATCGAGGTCTTCAAGGCGCACAACATCGGCTATTTCTTCTACAACGGTGGCGGCGACTCGGCCGACACCTGCTACAAGGTCAGCCAGCTCTCCGAGAGCATGGGCTATCCGGTGCAGGCGATCCACGTGCCGAAGACGGTCGACAACGACCTCCCCATTACCGACTGCTGTCCCGGCTTTGGCTCGGTCGCCAAGTACATCGCCGTCTCCACGCTCGAAGCAAGCTTCGACGTGCGCTCGATGGCCAAGACCTCGACCAAGGTCTTCGTGATCGAAGTCATGGGACGCCACGCAGGCTGGATCGCCGCCGCCGGCGGCCTGGTCGAGGACCACGGCATCCCGGTCGTCATCCTGTTCCCCGAGATCGAATTCGACCAGAAGAAATTCCTCGCCGAAGTCGACAAGAAAGTTAAGGAATTCGGCTTCTGCACCGTGGTTGTATCCGAAGGCTGCCACTACCCGGACGGCCGTTTCCTCGCCGAACAGGGCACGCGCGATGCCTTTGGTCACGCTCAGCTCGGGGGTGCGGCACCGGTCGTCGCCAACATGATCAAGGACGCGCTTGGCCACAAGTTCCACTGGGCCGTCGCCGACTACCTGCAGCGCGCCGCGCGGCACATTGCGTCGAAAACCGACGTGAAGCAGGCCTACGAACTCGGCAAGAAGGCCGTCGAACTGGCGATCAAGGGCCACAACTCGGTGATGCCGACCGTCGATCGGATCTCCGACGTGCCCTACAAGTACAAGATCGGCATGGCGCCACTGTCGAAAGTCGCCAACGTCGAGAAGTTCATGCCGCGCGACTTCATCACCAAGGATGGTTTCGGCATCACGCCCAAGTGCAAGCGCTATCTCACCCCCCTGATCCAGGGCGAGGACTACCCGAAGTACGCTGAGGGTCTGCCGGTCTATGTGACGCTGAAGAACGTCGCGGTGCCGAAGAAGCTGCCGGAATTCAAGCTGTAAGGGATCAGGATTCAGGGGTCGAGGGTCAGGGAAGGTACGGCTGCGCCGCGCAATGAAATCACGGTGCGGGCTCGGCCTGCTCCTTTCCTGACCACTGAATCCCAACCCAAAGACATGACGTTAGACAAAGCACGCCAACTGCTCAAAGTGCAAGCCGACTTCGGCGGCTTCTACAACGGCAACTCGGCCAAGCTCATCCTTTCCGAGGTGCAGCGCGAGCACGGGCAGGAGGTGGTCGATCAGTTGATCCGGGAGTTGCAGCTCGACCGGATCTTCGGCTTCGAGCCGGGCACGCGCTTCGAAGGCGGGCTCGCGATGGGCAAGCATTAGCAAGGATAACGGCAGCTTCGGCTGCCGTTTCGTTTGGTGGTAAGCAACAACGACAAGGAGGAGTAGATGGAGACGCAGTTGATATGGGTGTTGGCCAGCGCGGTTCTGGCCCTGCTGTACGGTGTGCTGTCGATCGGCTGGATCCTCAGGCTGCCTGCGGGCAACGCACGCATGCAGGAAATCGCGGCCGCGGTGCAGGAGGGCGCGCAGGCCTACCTCAAGCGCCAGTACACGACCATCGGTGTGGTCGGCGTGGTGCTGTTCGTGCTGCTCGCGGTGTTCCTGTCGATGGCGACGGCGATCGGCTTCGCCATCGGCGCGATCATGTCCGGCGCGGCCGGCTTCATCGGCATGAACGTCTCGGTACGCGCCAACGTGCGCACCGCCGAGGCCGCCTCGCATGGGTTGAATGCGGCGCTGAACGTCGCGTTCAAGGGGGGCGCCATTACCGGCCTGCTCGTGGTCGGCCTCGGCCTCCTGGGCGTGGCGGGCTACTACGCCATCCTCACCGGCATGGGGCTGTCGACCGGGGACGCGATTCATGCATTGGTGGGCTTGGGCTTCGGCGGCTCGCTGATTTCGATCTTCGCGCGTCTCGGCGGCGGCATCTTCACCAAGGGTGCCGACGTCGGCGCCGACCTGGTGGGCAAGGTCGAAGCCGGCATTCCCGAGGACGATCCGCGCAACCCGGCGGTGATCGCGGACAACGTCGGCGACAACGTCGGCGACTGCGCCGGCATGGCGGCCGACCTGTTCGAGACCTACGCCGTTACCATCATCGCCACCATGCTGCTCGGCAGCCTGATGGTGACCGGCGCGGCGGCGGGCGCGGCCGTGATCTACCCGCTGGTGCTCGGCGCCATCGCCATCGTCGCGTCGATCGCGGGTTCCTTCTTCGTCAAGGCGCGCGAGGGCGGCAAGATCATGAACGCGCTCTACCGCGGGCTGGCGGTGTCGGGCGTGATTGCGCTGGTGGCCTTCTATCCGGTCACCACGATGATGTTCCCCGATGGGCTGACCGTGTCCGACCTGGACGCGCCGGTGTCGGCGATGAACCTGTACCTCGCCGCGATCATCGGCCTCGCGCTCACCGCGGCGATGGTGTGGATCACCGAGTACTACACCGCCACCGAGTTCGCCCCGGTGCGCCACATCGCGCAGGCCTCGACCACCGGCCACGGCACCAACATCATCGCGGGCTTGGGCGTGTCGATGAAGGCGACCGCGCTGCCGGTGCTGGCGGTGTGCGCCGCGATCTGGGGCGCCTACAGCTTGGGTGGCCTGTATGGCATCGCGATCGCCGCGACCACCATGCTGTCGATGACCGGCATCATCGTCGCGCTTGATGCCTACGGCCCGATCACCGACAACGCTGGCGGCATCGCCGAAATGGCCGAGCTGCCCGACAGCATCCGCAACATCACCGACCCGCTCGACGCCGTCGGCAATACGACCAAGGCCGTGACCAAGGGCTACGCCATCGGCTCGGCAGGCCTCGCCGCGCTGGTGCTGTTCGCCGACTACACGCACGCGCTTGAAGCGAAGACCGGCATGGCACTGTCGTTCGACCTGTCGAACCATATGGTCATCATCGGCCTCTTCATCGGCGGCATGGTGCCGTATCTCTTCGGCGCGATGGCGATGGAAGCGGTGGGGCGCGCGGCCGGCAGCGTGGTGGTCGAGGTGCGCCGCCAGTTCCGCGAGATCGCCGGCATCATGGAGGGCACGGCCAAGCCGGAATACGGCACCTGCGTCGACATGCTCACCAAATCGGCGATCAAGGAAATGATGATCCCGTCGCTGCTGCCGGTGCTGGTGCCGGTGCTGGTCGGCGTCATCCTCGGCCCGCAGGCGCTGGGCGGCGTGCTGCTCGGCACCATCGTCACCGGCATCTTCGTCGCCATCTCGATGACGACCGGCGGCGGCGCCTGGGACAACGCCAAGAAATTCATCGAGGAGGGCAATCATGGCGGCAAGGGATCCGAGGCGCACAAGGCCGCCGTCACCGGCGACACCGTGGGCGACCCCTACAAGGACACCGCCGGCCCGGCGGTGAACCCGCTGATCAAGATCATCAACATCGTCGCGCTCCTGATCGTGCCGCTGATCGCCTGATCCTTGCTGGTTCACCCTCGGCCGCCCCGCGCGTTATAGTGCGGGGCGGTTTTGTTTCGGGGAACCTCGGCCGCATTTGCGCGCCTGAACCAGTGCCCACGCCAAACGGAGATCCACGCTTGAAACGACTCGTCCTTGCCCTCGCCCTGGCGCTTCCGCTCACCACCCTTGCCGGGGGCATCGACCGCCTCAAGGGCTTCATCGCCGGCGCGCGCACCGTCGAGGCAGACTTTACCCAAACCGTCACCGACCGCGGTGGTCGCGTCAGCCAGCAGGCCAGCGGCAAAATGGCTTTCGCCCGCCCCGGCCGGTTCCGCTGGGACTACAACACGCCCTACGAACAGGTGATCGTGAGCGACGGCGTCCGTCTGTGGCTGTACGACAAGGATCTCGATCAGGTAACGGTCAAGCCGCTCGCCGACGCCATTGCCGGCACGCCGGCGGCGCTGCTCGCGGGCGACAACGCCATCGAGCGGTATTTCAATCTGCGAGACGCTCCTGACGCCGACGGCCTGGAGTGGCTGGAAGCCACGCCGAAAAACCGCGATACCAGCTTCGAGCGTATCCGCATGGGCTTTCGTGGCGACACCCTGGTGCAGATGGAGTTGTTCGACTTTTTCGGTCAGCGCACGACGCTCAGGCTGACGCGCCTCGTCCGCAACCCGACCCTCCCAGCGAGCCGCTTTGCCTTCACCCCCCCGAAAGGCGTCGACATCATTGGCGAGTGAGGCGGGCGCGGGGCGCCGGCATTCTGGCGGATAATGGGCGCCATGTGCCCGCAAGACCTATTCGACACCGCGCCGGACCCGCTGTCGCCCCTGCCTGCCCCCCTAGCCCCGCTCGCCGAGCGCCTGCGGCCGTATACGCTCGCCGGCGTCGTCGGCCAGAGCCACTTGCTGGGCCCGGGGAAGCCCCTGCGGCTCGCCTTCGATTCCGGCAAGCTGCACTCGATGATCCTGTGGGGACCCCCGGGCGTGGGCAAGACCACGCTCGCCCGTCTGACCGCACAGGCCTTCGGCGCCGACTTCATCGCCATTTCCGCCGTGCTCTCCGGCGTCAAGGACATCCGCGAAGCCGTCGAGCGCGCGCGCATGAATCAGCGTGCCGGGCGCGCCACCATCGTCTTCGTCGACGAAGTACACCGCTTCAACAAGGCGCAGCAGGACGCCTTCCTGCCGCACGTCGAGGCGGGTCTGTTTACCTTCATCGGCGCCACCACCGAAAACCCCTCGTTCGAAGTCGTCGGTGCGCTGCTTTCGCGCGCGCAGGTGTACGTGCTGAAGTCGCTCACGCCCGACGAGCTCGGCCAGCTGATCCAGCGCGCGCTCACGGAACTGCCTGGGCTCAAGCTCGCCGAGGGGGTCGACAAGCTGCTCGCCGCCTACGCAGACGGCGACGCGCGCCGGCTCCTCAACCTGCTCGAGCAGCTCGACACCGCCGCGCGCACCGCGGGCATAAGCGAAGTCGACGCGGCGTTCGCCGAAAGCGCCTTGGCGCAGTCGCTGCGGCGCTTCGACAAAGGTGGCGAAGCCTTCTACGACCAGATTTCCGCGCTGCACAAGAGCGTGCGCGGCTCCGACCCGGACGCTGCACTCTACTGGCTGGTTCGCATGCTCGACGGCGGCGCCGATCCCCACTATCTGGGCCGGCGCCTGATCCGCATGGCGAGCGAGGACATCGGGCTCGCCGACCCGCGCGCCCTGGGCCTCGCCCTCGACGCGCTGGCGACCTACGAACGCCTCGGCTCGCCAGAAGGCGAACTCGCGTTGGCCGAAGCCTGCATCTATCTCGCCTGCGCGCCGAAGAGCAACGCGGTCTATGTCGCGTACAATGCTGCCCGAGCCTTTGTCGAGTCCAATCCGTCGAGCGACGTGCCGATCCATTTGCGCAACGCGCCGACGCGGCTGATGAAAGCACTCGGCTATGGTCACGCCTATCGCTACGCCCACGATGAGCCGGAGGCGTACGCGGCAGGGGAGCGCTACTTCCCTGACGACATCGAGGCCCAGCGCTTCTACCAGCCGACGCCGCGGGGGATGGAGAGCAAGATCGGCGAGAAGCTCGCCTACTTGCGCAGACTTGATGAAGAAGCGCGCAATTCATAGGTCCCGTCCGTGCGCGCTACAGCGAACCATGACATTCATCGGTTCTCGAGGACACCGCAGATCGCCCGGACCCGAAAATTCGGTATGGGCGGAAGGGCATCGGACCAGTCCGGTGCACTGCCCATACGCTTAGAAGGAACAGTATGAAACGCGTTGATGATTTCCGCCTGCAGTTCGGCAAGCAGGAGTTGGTGCCGATCGTCGTCGGCGGGATGGGGGTCGACATCTCGACCGCCGAACTGGCCTTGGAGGCCGCGCGGCTGGGCGGCATCGGGCATATTTCGGACGCCATGGTCCAGACCGTGTCCGACCGGCGCTTCGACACCAAATTCGTCAGCGCCAAGCTCAAGCAATACAAATACAACGTGGCGAGCAGCGACAAGTCCGAGGTCAAGTTCTGTCTCGATACCCTTGCCGAGGCGACACGCAGTCACGTCGGCAAAACGATGGAAGCGAAGCGCGGCGACGGCCTGATCTTCATCAACTGCATGGAAAAGCTCACCATGAACGGGCCGCGCGACACGCTGCGCACACGGCTGTCGGCGGCGCTGGACGCTGGGATCGACGGCATCACGCTGTCGGCCGGCCTGCACCTGGGATCGTTCGCGCTGATCGAGGACCATCCGCGCTTCCGCGACGCCAAGCTTGGCATCATCGTTTCGTCGGCGCGCGCGCTGGCGATGTTCCTGCGCAAGAACGCGCGCCTCAACCGCCTGCCGGACTATGTCGTGGTCGAGGGACCGCTCGCCGGCGGCCATCTCGGCTTCGGCATGGATTGGGCCCAGTACAACCTTGCGACGATCGTCGCCGAGGTGCTGGCCTACCTCAAGACCGAACACCTCGAGATTCCGGTGATTGCCGCCGGTGGCATCTTTACCGGCAGCGACGCCACCGCTTTCCTCGAGCAGGGTGCCGCGGCGGTGCAAGTGGCGACGCGTTTCACCGTCACCCGGGAATGTGGCCTGCCGGACAACGTGAAGCAGGAATACTTCAAGGCGAGCGAGGACGACATCGAGGTCAACACCCTGTCACCGACTGGCTACCCCATGCGCATGCTCAAAGGCAGCCCGGGCATTGGCTCGGGCATCCGGCCGAACTGCGAGGCTTACGGCTACCTGCTCGACGCCCATGGCAAGTGCGCCTACATCGACGCCTACAACCGCGAGGTGGCGCTGCACCCCGATGCGAAGAAGCTCGCGGTGAAGGACAAGACCTGTCTGTGCACCCACATGCGCAACTTCGACATCTGGACCTGCGGCCAGACCACCTGGCGGCTCAAGGACACCACGCACAAGCTGGCGGATGGCCGCTACGAGGTGTTGAGCGCGGAGCACGTCTTCCGCGATTACCAGTTCAGCACCGACCAGCAGATCGCCTTGCCGCCGCGCTGAAGCCGCTCGAAGGGGCGCAGCCGACCGTGGGAGGGCGATTCAGCAAATCCGCGGCAACGGATCGTCCTCCAATTCGTCGATTACGCGACGTCCGCCGAGCCCCGTTTCCAGAATCACCCGGCCCCCGCCCACCTCGATGCGGCCGATGATGCACGCTTCGCGGCCCTCGGGAAGCGCGCGCCAGCGGGCGAGAATCTCGTCGGCGGCGAAAGGGTCGGCGACGGCGACGACGCGTCCCTCGCAGGCAAGAAAGTAAGGGTCGTAGCCCAGCATCTCGCACACCGACACGACTTCCGGCCGCAAGGGAACCGCGTTCTGCTCGAGCGCGACGCTGTGGCCGCTCGCGCGCGCGATCTCGTGCGCTACGGTCGCGAGGCCGCCGCGCGTCGGATCGCGCATGAACTTTAGGTCCGGAAAATCGCGTACCGCGCGCGTGAGTGGCAGCACCGAGGCCGAATCCGAGTGGAGCGCGCCGGATAGGCCGAACTGCTCGCGCGCCAACATCACCGCGATGCCGTGGTCGCCGACCGGGCCCGAGACGATGACGACGTCTCCCGGCACGATGCGATCCATGGCGAGCCGCGTCGCCGCGCGGCGCACGCCGATGCCGGTGACGGCGAGGTACAGCCCGCTGCCTTCGCCGCGGCGCAGCACTTTGGTGTCGCCCGCGACCACGCTGACGTGGCTCTGCCGTGCGGCGCGCGCGAAGCTCGCGATGTAGCGGTCGAGCCGCTCGATTTCCAGGCCTTCCTCGATGAGCGCCGATAGGGTCAGATGACGCGGCTCGGCGCCTGCCACCGCGAGGTCGTTGATGACCCCGTGCACTGCGAGCGAGCCGATGTCGCCGCCGGGGAATTCGAGCGGATCGACGGTGAAGCCGTCGGTGGTGACCATCACGTCGCCGTCGAGCGGCGGCAGCGCGACCGCGTCGGCGTTGGTGTCGAGTAGTGGGTTGCCGAGGTGGCGGTCGAAGATGTCGACGATGAGCTCGCGCATGTAGCGGCCGCCATTGCCGTGTGCGAGGAGGATGCGGGTGTCTTCCATGGTTGCTTTTTATTGATGCAGGAATTCGACGATCTGGCCGAAGCTTAACCCGGCATCGTTCACGGGGAGTCGTTCGGGCAGGCGAACCTTGAAGCCGGCGGCCTCTAACCGGGCGATCGCGGCCTCCGCGAGCACCCGGTTCTGGAATACGCCACCGGTGAGGCCAACGCTTGCGATGCCTGTCTGTTCGCGTAGACGCAGCGCCTGGTCGACGAGCGCCTGCGCAAGGCTCGCGTGGAAGCACGCCGCACGTTCGGCGACCGGGCGTGCGGCATCGGCCAGCAGCGGCAGCAGCGGCGCCCAGTCGCTGCGCCAGACGCCGAGCGCGTCGCGTTCGAGGGGGAGGGGGACGGCATCCGCCTCGGCGCCAACGGCGAGCGCTTCGAGCTTCATCGGGCCTTCGCCCTCGAAACTCGCGTGGGTGCACACGCCGGCGAGCGCCGCGGCGGCATCGAACAGTCGCCCCGCCGCGCTGCTTGCCGGGCTGTTGAGCCGCGCGGCCCACGCTAGATGCAGCGGCTCCGGTGCGAAGGGCGCCGGTTGTCCGACTTCCCACAACAGCGCCGCTGCGGCGCGCCAGGGCTCACGCCCGGCCTTGTCGCCGCCGGGCAGGCGGAAGGGGCGCATCGACGCGGCATGCCGCCAGCGGCCGGGCGCGCCGGTGAAGGCTTCGCCGCCCCACAGCGTGTTGTCTTCGCCGAGGCCGACGCCGTCCCATGCGAATACGATCCAGCGTTCATCTTCGGGAAATTCCCACGCGAGCGCCGAGGCGTGGGCGTGGTGGTGCCAGATTTCGGTGAGGGGCAGCTTCGTCTCGCGCGCGTAGCAGCGGTAGCCGAAGCCCGGATGGCGGTCGACGATCAATCGTCGCGCGTCGATCTGGTACAGCCGCTGCAGGTCGGCCGCGACCTGTGCCAGCGTGTCGAGGCTGCGTGCGGTGTCGAGTTCGCCGATGTGCGGCGAGACGACCGCGCGCGTGCCCCAGGCGAGGCAGAGCGTGTTCTTCATGTGGCTGCCGAGGGCGAGCACCGGCTCGGCGAGCGGTGCAGGCAAGTCGAGCTCGAGCGGTGCGCTGCCGCGTCCGAGCCGCAGCGGACGCGGGCTGCCGGCGATGACGCGGTAGACCGGGTCGTCGGCCGGACGCACGATCGGACGATCGTGGTGCAGGAAAGCGTCGGCGAGATGCGCGAGGCGAGCCTGCGCCTCCGCATTGTCGGTCAGCACCGGCTCGCCCGAAAGGTTGCCCGAGGTGGCGACGAGCGGCCCGCCAAAGTCGGCGAGCAAGAGGGCGTGCTGGGGCGAGTAGGGCAGCAGGCAGCCAATTTCCGAGAGCCCTGGGGCGATGTGTTCTGAGAGCGTCGCGTCGGGGCGCCTGGGCACCAGCACGATGGGGCGCTCAGGCGCGGCGAGAAACGTTTCCAGCTCCGGTGTCGTGTGTACCACCGCACGCAGGGCGTCGAGATCGGGGAACATGACCGCCAAGGGCTTCGCCGGGCGCGGCTTCCTCGCGCGCAGCGCGGCGATCGCCGCGTCGTTCGTCGCATCGCACATCAGATGGTAGCCGCCGACGCCTTTCACCGCGACGATCTTGCCGGCCCGCAAGGCCGCGACGGCAGCGGCGAGCGCCGCTTCGTCGCCGTCGATCATCTGCCCCGCTGCGGCGAACAGCAGGTGGGGACCGCACACCGGGCACGCGATCGGCTCGGCGTGAAAGCGCCGGTCGAGCGGATTCTCGTATTCGGCGCGGCAGTCCGGGCAAAGCGCGAAATCGCGCATCGCGGTATTCGGACGGTCGTAGGGCAGGGCGGTGATCAGCGTGTAGCGCGGGCCGCACTGGGTGCAGTTGATGAAGGGATAGCGATGGCGCCGATTGGCGGGGTCATGCAGTTCGGCGAGGCAGTCGGCGCAGACGAAGCCGTCGGCGGGTAAATGAATGTCCGCCGCGCTTGCCGATTCGCTGCCGAGGATGACGAATGACATGGCGTTCTCGTCAGCGCATTCGGTGGTGACGAGCGGGCCGGGTACAGACAGCGGCGGCGCCTCCGTGACAAGCGCCTCGGCAAACTGCTGCAGGTGCGCGGGCTCGCCCTCGGCGTGGATTTCAACGGCGCCGTTGGCGTTGCGCACCCAGCCGGTGATCCCGTGTGCGCGGGCGAGGCGGTAGACGAAGGGCCGGAAGCCCACGCCCTGCACCCGCCCGCTGATCGTGATGTGCTGTGCGAGGCGTTCAGGCATCGGCGGCAACGCGCACGCCGCCCGCCCACCAGATGCGGCAGGCGCCTTCGTCCGACACCATGCAGGGGCCGACCGGGTTGCGTGGCGTGCACGCCTTGCCGTAGATGCGGCACTGGTTGGGGTAGATCTTGCCGAGCACGACTTGCGCGCAGTCGCAGCCGGGCGGCATCTCGCCGGCGCGGCGGCGTTCGGGATCAGCATGGTCCGGAAACAGCAGGCGCGCGTCGTGCTGCGCGAACGCCGGCTTCAGCGCGTAGCCGGACTGCGGAATGACGCCGATGCCGCGCCAGTTGGCGTCGACGATATCGAGCGTTTCAGTCAGGAAACGCCGCGCGGTGGGGTTGCCGCCGGGATGCGCGACTTCGGTGTAGCAGTTGTCGAGAAAGCGCTCGCCGGTCTTCAACTGGCGCAGCACCGAGTAGAACGAGGCCAGGAGCGACTCGGTGCCGAAGCCGGCGACCGCGCACGGGATCTCGTGGCGGTCGACGACGAAGCGCCATTCCTCCGGCCCCATCACCGTCGAGACGTGGCCGGGCGCAACCAGCGCGTCGAAGCCTGGCGTTCCGGAGTCGAGCAGCATCGCCACCGCCGGCCAGGTGAGGCGGCCGGACAGCAGAATGGAAAGATTGGCAGGGATGCCCTCGGCGAGCATCGCCGCGACCGGCGCGGTCGTCGTCTCGAAGCCGGCGGCGAAGAACACCACCTGGCGGTCGGGATGCTCGAGCGCGATCTTTTTCGCGTCGAGCGGGCTGGCGATCGGCCGCACGTCGGCGCCCGCCGCCTGCGCCTCGGCGAGCGAGCGCACCTCGCCCTTCTTCACGTTCACCGGCACGCGCAGCATGTCGCCGAACGCGACCAGGATGACGCCATCCTTGAGCGCGAGCTGAATCGCCTGGTAGACTTCCTCTTCCGGACACACGCACACCGGACAGCCGGGGCCGGGCACCAGCTCGATCCATGCCGGCAGCGCGCCACGCAGGCCGGCGTGGGTGATCGAGCGCTCGTGGCCGCCGCACACGTTCATGATCTTGACCGTGCGGTCGAACTCGAGGGCGTGGAGCTTATCCAGCCAGGCGCGCGAGGCGTCCATCAGGCGGTCGCGGCGTGGTATTTCTGGCCGTCGGGCTGGATCGCCGGGCGGCGCGACTGGCCCTGTGCGACGCGGGCGCGCTGCGCGGCGAGTTCGCTGCGCAGCCAAGAGAACCAGGCGTCCATGCCGAGGTTCTTGCGCGCGGAGAGCCGCATCACCGGCGCGGGATTGGCGAGATCGCGCAAGTGCGCTTCGGCCTTGTCCGGATCGAAATCGTCGAGCACGGCGAGCAGGTCGGTTTTCGTCACGAGCATGGCATCCGCCGCGCGGAACATCACCGGATACTTCGCCGGCTTGTCGTCGCCCTCGGTGACCGAGAGCAGGGTGACGTTCAAGTGCTGGCCGAGGTCGAAGCTCGCGGGGCACACGAGATTGCCGACGTTCTCGATGAACAGGATGTCGACGCCGTCGAGCGTCATGTGGTGCAGCGCGTCGTGGACCAGGTGGGCGTCGAGGTGGCAGGCAGTGCCAGTGACGATCTGATGCGCCTGCACCCCTTGCGCGCGGATGCGCTCGGCGTCGTTCTCGGTTTCCAGATCGCCTTCGATCACGGCGCAGGTGAATTCGTTTTTCAGCGCGATGAGCGTGGCTTCGAGCAGCGCGGTCTTGCCGGAGCCGGGCGAGGACATGAGGTTGATCGCGAGGATGCCGCGGCGGTCGAAGTGCGCGCGGTTGTGGCTCGCCTGGTCGTCGTTCTTTTGCAGAAGGCCTTTGAGCACCGAGACCGCGGTCGCGCCCTTGGCGACAGGCTTGAACGCGAGGTGCTGGTTGCCGGGGGTGAGGTTGCAGCCGCAGGTATCACACATTTTTTCAGGGCCCAGGAGTCAGGATTCAGGGGGCAGGGAAGCGGTGGTTTCGAGTTCGACGCTTTCGAGCAGGAGTTCGTCGCCGGAAACGACTTGCGTGTGCCAGTCGCCGCAGTCGCCGCAGACGAGGCGGTTCATCGCGGCTTCGGTCTCGGCGCCGCAGGTCTGGCAGCGTACGGTGATCGGGGCGGTGACGAGGTCGAGCACGGCGTGTTCCATGGCGCGGCCGGCGGCGGCGAGCGGAAAGGCCGAGGCCAGCAATTCGGGTACGACGCCGGCGAGCGGGCCGATGCGCACGCGGATCAGCGACGCGCGCCATGCATCGGATGACGATGCATCATGATCGTGGCTCGTGGCGTGCTGGCGGATCACGCCGTCCACCTGTTCGACCAGCGCTCGGGCCACGGCAAGTTCATGCACCCCCCATCTCCTCGGCGTGGCCCTCCAGGATCTGGTCGAGAAGATCCCACGAGGTGCGTGCGTCGGCCTCAGTGACCTTCTGGATCGCGTAGCCGACGTGGACCATGACGAAGTCGCCGACTGCCGGGAGGTCGTCCTGCATCATGAACAGGCTGACGTCGCGCCATACGCCCTTGGCCTGGCATCGCGCGGTGAAGCCATCGATGGCTTCGATCTGCATGGGGATGGCAAGACACATGGCGTCGACCTCGAACGGGAACTCGTATGCAGTATAAGGCGATTTACTGCCTGCAGCTCTTTTGGAATATTGCGAAATTATTATGAAGAATCAAAAACTTGAGTGATTGTTATGGTTGTTATCTTTAACAGGGTGTTGAAAAACGCATGCATGCCTCCGGCCTCATGCCCATAAAACAGGCATTTTTTCGCGCCCATCGCC
>JBKBRW010000025.1:0-34028 GCA_046291555.1 Thiobacillus sp. | reverse complement strand
TTGGCGTTATTTTCTCATGCCGGCCAGATCGGCAGGAGGGGCAGGGCGAATTTCAACACCCTGTTAAAAGCCGCTGGTAGATTGCGACCAATGAAAACGCTCGTGCTCGGCATCGGCAACACCCTCCTCACCGACGAAGGTATCGGGGTGCACGTGCTGCAGGCACTCGAACCGGAATTGGGCGACCGCGAAGACGTCACCCTGCTCGACGGCGGCACCCTGTCGTTCACGCTGGCGGGTCCCATCGAGGAAGCCGATGCGCTGATCGTCGTCGACGCAGCGAATATCAAGAACAAGGCGGGCGAGTGGGCCCTGCTGGAAGGCGACGACATGGACGCTTTTCTCATGAGCCATCGCAAGGCCTCGGTACACGAGGTGGGCCTCACGGACCTGCGCGCGATCGCCTTGCTCGCCGGCCACTGGCCCGAGCGCCGCGCGCTCGTCGCCATCCGGCCACAGGTCGTCGACTGGGGCGAGGCACCGACGCCCGAAGTCGCCGCCGCGATTCCCCCCGTGTGCAACGCCATCGTGAAGCAGATCCGTGCCTGGAACCATGTCGCTTGACGCCATCTCCATCCACGTCGTCGACGCGGGCGCGCCCGGGGCAGGCCTCAGCGGCAATGCGCCGCCGCTCTTGCGGGAGCTCCTCGACATGGTGCGCCGCCTCCTCGATCAAGGTGAATCCTCGTCGATCGATCTCACGGCCCTGCCGCTGACGCCGGCGGACCTCGACTGGCTACGCGAGAAGCTGGGGCCGGGCGAGGTGCGCATCACGCTCGACGCCAACGGCGAATCGTTGCTCGACGAGACCGCATGTCCGGGCGTGTGGTGGGTGACCCATAAGAACCCGCAGGGCGCAGTCGTTGCGCAGTTTCTCGAAGTCGCCTTCGTGCCCGAACTGGCGACGGCCGACCCGCAAAGCGTAAAAAACGGACAGGAATATCTTGAATTGTTGGTCGCCGATTCCTAAGCTGGAGTCAGCGCGGTCATGGCGCGAACAGGAGGCAACATCATGCAGGGACCGTTGATCGATTCGCTGGCGCGGCAGGGCATCAGCCGTCGCACCTTCCTCAAGTACTGCACCACCCTGGCCTCGATGATGGCGCTGCCGCCGTGGGCCGGGCGGGCGATGGCGGAGGCGATGGCGGCAGCCAAGCGGCCCTCGGTCATCTGGTTGCCGTTCCAGGAATGCACGGGTTGCACCGAGTCGATCACGCGCTCGCACTCGCCCAGCATCGAGGGCATGATCTTCGACCTCATCTCGCTCGATTACCAGGAGACGCTGATGGCGGCGGCAGGATTCCAGGCGGAGGAAGCCCGTCACGCGGCGATGAAGGCCAACCACGGCCAGTACGTGCTGATCGTCGATGGTTCGATCCCGCTGGGTCTGGACGGCGCGTATTCGTGCATCGGCGGACGTTCCAACGCCGACATCCTGAAGGAAGCGGCGGAGGGCGCCGCCGCCATCGTCGCGATGGGTTCGTGCGCCTCGTACGGCGGCATCCCCAAGGCCAATCCGAATCCGACCGGCGCGGTGTCGGTCGCTGACATCGTCAAGGACAAGCCCATCGTCAACATCCCTGGCTGCCCGCCGATCCCGGTGGTGATGACCGGCGTGCTCGCGCACTACCTCACCTTCGGTTCGTTGCCTGAACTCGACGCCAAGGGCCGCCCCAAGGCCTTCTTCGGCGAGACCATCCACGACCGCTGCTATCGCCGCCCGTTCTACGACCAGGGCAAGTTCGCCAAGAGCTTCGACGACGAGGGCGCGCGCAAGGGCTGGTGCCTGTTCGAACTGGGCTGCAAGGGCCCGGTGACCTACAACGCCTGCGCCACGGTGAAGTGGAACGGCGGCACCTCGTGGCCGGTGGAATCCGGACACGGTTGCCTCGGCTGCTCCGAGCCCGACTTCTGGGACGCCGGCGGGGTCTACAAGGCGCTGTCGATGCCGGCCGACCCGCTCAAGATCGCGGCCGCCGCGGCGGTGGCCGGCGCGGCGGCAGGGGTCGCGGTGAGCGTGGCCAACCGGGCGAAGAAGAGCGCCGCCAAGGCCTCCCACGAGAAGACCACGCTCGCTGATCTGGAGTAATGGACCCTCCGGGGCGTGGTTTTCCGGGCGGTCTGCTTTGTCGCACCGCTTGCAAAGGGAGTGCCATTTGCTGCGCGGCGCTTCGCGCATCCCATCCCGGAAAGCCGCGCCGCGGCCACGGATAAAGTAATCGGAGGTTCCTGAATGAACGAACTGCAATTCCTCACCTGGGTCCGCGGGCCGGGCCTCGACATCGCGCTGGGCATATTCGTGCTGGGCGTGCTGTGGCGGCTGATCGAGATTTATACCCTCGGGCGCAAGCCCGACCTCGCCGAAGCCCGCCACGTCGCAGGCGCCTCCGGCTGGCACACGGTGTTCCGACGCTCGGTGCCGCCGCCCGGCATGCTGAAGCGCTCGCCGGTGAGCTACATCGGCGGCTACATCTTCCACGTGGGGCTGGCGATCATCGTGTTCGGCTTCGCGCCGCACATTCTGCTCATCACCAACCTCACCGGGCTCTCCTGGCCGGGGCTGCCGTCGCAATTCGTCGACCTTGTGACGGTGGTGACGATGGCGGCGATGGTCGTGGTGCTGGTCGACCGCATGATGAAGCCTGCCAAGCGCTTCCTGTCGACCTTCGAGGACTGGTTCACCTGGGCGGTGACCTTCCTGCCGGTCCTGACCGGCTGGATGGCGGTGCAGCACCTGCTGCTGCCCTACACGCTGATGCTCGCGATCCACATCCTCACGGTGGAGATCCTGCTCATCGTGCTGCCGTTCACCAAGCTCTTCCACGCCTTCACGCTGATCGGCTCGCGCTGGTACAACGGTCGCGTCAACGGCCAGCGTGGCGTGCCCGTTTAAACGCCCGGTTTGTACAAGGAGAAAGCGGCATGAGCGCCTCACTCGAAAAAGGCATCCACGCGCTGAAGGAAGTCATCGACGCCCCGATCGCCAGCTACTTCAACAGCTGCGTGCACTGCGGCCTGTGCGCCGAGGCCTGCCTGTTCTATCTGGAGACGGGCGATCCCAAGTACACGCCGATCCACAAGCTCGAGCCCCTGCGCCGGGTCTACGAGCAGGAATACACCCTGCTCGGCCGGGTAAAGAAAATGGTCGGCCTCTCCAAACCCGTCACCGACGAGGAACTCGACCAGTGGCAGGAACTCGTCTACGACAGCTGCACCATGTGCGGCCGCTGCTCGCTGGTGTGCCCGGTCGGCAACGACTTCGTCTACATGGTGCGCAAGCTGCGTGAAGGCATGGCCGTATCCGGCCACGTGCCGGACGGCATCAAGGGTGCGACCAAGCGCACGGTCGAGATCGGCGGGCCCATGGGCCTCAAGTGGCCGGCGGTCGCCAACGTTATCAGGAAGGCCGAGGAGGCCACCGGTCTCACGATCTCGGTCGACAAGGAAGGCGCCGACTATCTGGTGCTGCTCTCGTCGATGGAAATCGTCAACTTCCCCGAGTATCTGGAAGCCCTGGCGAAGATCTTCAACAAGGCCGGCATCAGCTTCACGCTCGCGTCCGACGCCTTCGAGGCGACCAATGCCGGCATCCAGATCGGCAACTCGGACCTGGCGAAAGTGATCGTGTCGCGCATCGTCGATGCGGCCGAGCGGCTGAAAGTGAAAAACGTGCTCTCGCCGGAGTGCGGCCACGCCTACATGGCGGTACGCTGGGAAGGGCCCAACCTGATCGGCCGACCCTACACCTTCAAGGTCGTGCACGTGCTCGAACTCCTCGACGACCTGCGTCAGAAGGGGGTGCTGAAGGTGAAGGACAAATTCAAGGAGCGACTGATCATGCACGATCCCTGCCAGATCGTGCGCCGCGGCGGCGTGCTGAACGCCCCCGAGCCACTGGTCCAGATGGTCACCGAGAACTACATTCCGGTCGCCGACAAGCAGAAATGGAACTGGTGCTGCGGCGGCGGGGGCGGCGCGTCGGCGATCCACACCGACGAAGCCGAGGCGCTGCGGGCCAAGGCCTTCGGCATCAAGAAGCGGCAGATCGAGGACGCCGGCGTTAAGACCGTGGTGACCTTCTGCGCCAACTGCCGCATCGTGATGGAAGAGGCGATCGACCACTACGAAATGGACACCCAGCTGCTCGGCCTGACCGAACTGCTGGCGGAACACCTGGAGGATTAAGCAAATGACCAGTGCACAACGCGTCGTCGTCGATCCCATCACCCGCATCGAGGGCCACCTGCGCATCGAGGCGGAAACCGACGCTGACGGCCGCATCACCCAGGCTTATTCCGCGGGCACCATGGTGCGCGGCATCGAGATCATTCTGCGAGGTCGCGATCCGCGCGATGCCTGGGCCTTCGCCCAGCGGATCTGTGGCGTCTGCACCCTGGTGCACGGCATCGCCTCGGTGCGCTCGGTCGAGGACGCGCTGCACCGCGCCATTCCCAGCTACAGCCTGCCGGCCAACGCCGAGCTGATCCGCAACCTGATGATCGCCGCGCAGTACGTGCACGACCACGTCATGCACTTCTATCACCTGCACGCGCTCGACTGGGTCGACGTGGTATCCGCGCTGAAGGCGGACCCCAAGGCGACGTCGGAACTGGCGCAGGCGATCTCGAGCTATCCGAAGTCCTCTCCCGGCTACTTCGCCGACGTGCAGAAAAAGGTGAAGACCTTCGTCGAGCAGGGGCAGTTGGGCATTTTCGCCAATGCCTACTGGGGCCACCCGGCGTACAAGCTGCCCCCGGAAGCCAATCTGATGGCGGTCGCGCATTATCTCGACGCGCTCGCCTGGCAGCGCGACGTGGTGAAGCTGCACGCGATCTTCGGCGGCAAGAATCCGCACCCCAACTTCGTCGTCGGTGGCGTGCCCTCGGCGATCTCGGTGCAGTCCGGCGGCGCCCCGCGCGGCGGCCAGGATGGCACTGCGCTCAACATGGTCGGCCTGCAGACCGTCGCCAACGTGATCAAGTCCATGCGCGATTTCGTCGACCAGGTCTACGTGCCCGACACGCTCGCCATCGCCGGTTTCTACAAGGACTGGGCGAGCCGCGGCGAGGGCCTCGGCAACTTCCTCTCGTTCGGCGACCTGCCGGCCAAGGGCTTCTGGGATACCGATTCCTATCTCATTCCGCGCGGCGTCATCCTCGACCGCGATCTGTCGAAGATCCACCCCATCGACCTCGACGACGACAACGAGATCCAGGAATTCGTCAGCCACTCCTGGTACAAGTATGGCGGCGGCGACGCGCAGGGCCTGCATCCGTTCAAGGGCGAAACCGAGCTCAACTACACGGGTCCGAAGCCGCCGTACGAGCTCCTCGACGTCGAGCAGAAATATTCCTGGCTGAAGTCGCCGCGCTGGAAGGGCAAGGCGATGGAAGTGGGGCCGCTCGCCCGGGTGCTGATGATGGTCGCCAAGGGCGACAAGCAGGCCAAGGAACTCGTCGACCTGACCCTGAAGACGCTCGACGTCCCGGTCGAGGCGCTGTTCTCGACGCTCGGCCGCACCGCGGCGCGCACGCTCGAATCGAAGATTCTCGCCGACGCGATGCAGGGCTGGTTCGACCAGCTGATGGCCAACATCAAGGCGGGCGACCTCAAGACCTTCAACGACCAGTACTGGGATCCGTCGACCTGGCCCAAGCATATGCAGGGCGTGGGCCTGATGGAGGCGCCGCGCGGCGGCTTGAGCCATTGGATCGTCGTCGACAACGGCAAGATCAGCAACTACCAGGCCGTGGTGCCGAGCACCTGGAACGCCGGACCGCGCGACGCCAAGGGCCAGCCCGGGGCCTACGAGGCCGCGCTGCAGCACAACCACGTGATGGTCGACCCCAAGCAGCCAATCGAGATCCTGCGCACCATCCATTCCTTCGACCCCTGCATCGCCTGCGCCGTGCACGTGACCGACCCCGAGGGCGAGGAACTGGTGCAGGTGAAGATCAAGTAAGTCCATGAACGCATCCGGAGAACACGCAATGAGCTCACGCACCCCCACCCGCTGGATCGCCGCCACCGCCCTGGCGCTCGCCGCCGGCACGGCGTCGGCGCACACCGGCGACCACGCCGTCGTCGGCTTCGCCAGCGGCTTCGCGCATCCCTTCCTCGGCCTCGACCACCTGCTCGCCATGCTGGCGATCGGCCTGTGGGCCGCGCAGCAGGGCGGCCGCGCCCTGTGGGCCGTGCCCGCCGCCTTTCTCGCGGCGATGGGTGTCGGCGGCGCGCTCGTCTGGCTGGGCGGCGCCTTGCCGTTGGTCGAGACCGGTATCGCGCTGTCGGTGCTGGTGCTGGGCCTCTTGATCGCCACCCGCCGGCAGTGGGCGGCACCGGCCGGCATGGCTGTCGCCGCCGGCTTCGCGCTGTTCCACGGTTACGCGCATGGCCTCGAAATGCCGCAGGCCGCTTCGCCGCTTCTGTATGCGCTGGGCTTTGTGCTCGCCACGGCGGCGCTGCATGCCGCGGGGATCGCGGGCAACCTGCTCGGTCGCCGCGCGGTGCAATGGGCCGGGGCGGCGATCGCCGCGACCGGCCTCGCGCTGATCGTCGCCGCCTGAAACGATGGACGACGCGCTGCAGCGACTGCTCGCGGCCGAGGCGCGTGCGCGGGCCCGCATCGAGGAAGCCAGTCAGCAGCGCCAGCGTCTGATCGACGAGGCGCTCGCTGCGGCGCGCGACGCCGAGGCGCGATTCGAAGCCGCCCGCAACGAATTGCGCGCGCCCTTCCTGCACGACGCCGAGGGGCGGGCCGAGCAGGCGGTGGCGGAGCTTGCGCGCAAGTATTCGGAACGCCAGCGCACCCTGCGCGACCTCGCTGCCCGTCACGAGGCCGAGGCGGTCGAGGCGGCGTTGGCGCGCCTGCTCGACCCGGCCGCATGAAGTCCGGCGCCGTCGCCGGCGCACGGTGCTGAACCGCCCTCTGCCTCGTTTCCCATGTCCGCCTACCTCGATACCCGGGTCAGCCTCTACGCCAGCCGCCTGTGGCCGGACGCCGCCTTCGACGCACTGACGCGAGCGCCGGACGAGGCCATCGCCGACCTGCTCGCGGCGCACGGCGTGCCGAAGCTCATGGCCGGGTACGACGCGCCGGAGCGGGCGACCGACGCGCGTTCCCTCGAACAGCGCATCATCGGCCAGATTCTCGAGGAAACCCGGGTACTGATCCGTCCAATGAGCGGTGAAGCGCGCGCCTTCCTCGCGTTCTGGACCGCGCGTTTCGAGTTGTCCAACGTAAAGACTCTGCTGCGCAGCAAGATGGGCGGCGAGCGTCCCGCCGCGGCGCTTGCGCGGCTGACGCCGATGGGGGCCTTCGGCCGCCTCGATCTGCAGGACCTGGCGCACGCCGAGGACGTCGGCGAATTGCTGCGCCGGCTGGAGGCAGGCCCCTATGCCACCATCGTGCACCACGCACGCCGCGCCTTCGAGCAGAATCCCGACCCGTTCGTGCTCGACGCCGCGCTCGATCACGGTTACTACGAAGGGCTGACCCAGCGCGCGCGTCCGCTCGAAGACGGCACGGGTTCCGCGCTGCACGGCCTGATGGGACAGCTGATCGACCGCATCAACCTGGTGTGGCTGCTGCGCTACCGGTTCAACTACGGGCTGCCACCGGCGCAGGTGTATTACCTGCTGATCGGCTCGCGCTACACGCTCGCCAGCGCGCGGCTGCGCGAGCTTGCTGCGCTCGACAGCCTGGAGGCGGTGCTCGACGCTTTGCCGTTACCCTGGCGGACGCGTCTTGCCGGCGCCACGGACATCCCGACGGTGTTCGCGCGCATGGAGCACGCCGCTGCGGAGCAGGCGTTGTCCGTGCTGCGTTCGCGCGCGCCGGCACTGGCGCGCGCCTTCGCCTACCTCAGCCTGCGGGAACGCGACTTGCGCGGGGTGCGCGCCGTGCTGCGCGGCCGCCATCTGGGCCTCGGACAGGCGGACATCCGCCTCGCCGTGCAGCGCGCCCCGCTGGAGGCGATGTGATGCTGCGTGCCGAGCCGCTCCTCAGGGTCCAGCTTTTGACGCTCGCGTCCGAGGCGCAGGATGCCGCGCTGGCGCTGGCGTATTTCGGCGTCTTCAGTCCCGCGCCCGCTGCGGTCGACGCGCTCACCGAAGCGCCGGCCATCGCCTACCGGGAGGCGTGGCTCGAGGCCGAGGCGCGTCTTGCCAAGCTGCTCGAGCAATGCGGCGACACGGGGCCGCTCGAGGTGTCTGCGGATGCCGAAGCGCCCACGCTCGCCGACCTGGAAAAACTCAATGCCTGGCTGAAGTCGGTGTGGAGCGCCTGCCTCGAAGGCCATGAGACGGCCGCGCGCCTCGAGGCGCGTCGCCAGCATCTCGCCGCGCTGGAAGAGACGCTCGCGAAGCTCGAACGCCTCGACGTCGACCTCGCGCCGCTGCTGCGTGCCGACAGCCTGCTCGCCGTCCGCGTCGGCAGCGTGGCGGCGGGCAGCTTCAAGCGCCTCACCGAGGCCCTCGCGATGACTGGGCACCTGGCGTCCCGCTTCGATGCGGCCGGGGACCAGGTTTTCGCCGTCATCGCCGGGCCGCGCGCGCGCCAAGACGAGGTAAGCGGCCTGCTCGCCCAGGCGGGCTGGCACGAACTGCCCGTGCCGGACGAGCTGCGCACCCATCCGCAGGCCGCGCGGGCCTGGCTCGAAGCCGAGCGCGCGCAACTAGAAACGCAGGGCGGGGCGAGCTGCCGAATGCTCGACGGCCTGCGCGCGCAGTTCGGCCCGCACCTGCACGAGGCGCAGCTGAGCCTCGCGCTGGCGCGGCCGCTGGCCGAAGCGGCGGCCTTGAGCGTGCGCGGGCGCGGGGGACTGGCGGCGTTCTCCGGCTGGATCCCGCGCCGCCAGCTGGCCGAGTTGCGCAGCGTACTCGACGCACACTTTCACGGCCGCTACTGGCTCGAGGCGCGCGAGCCCACACGCGAGGAAATCGCCGATGCGCCTTCGCTGGTGCATTATCCTGGCTGGCTCCAGCCCTTCGTGCCGCTGGTGAAGAGCTACGGCATCCCGCGCTACGGCGAGTTCGACCCGGCGCTGCCGTTCGCGGTCACGTATCTGCTGCTGTTCGGCGCGATGTTCGGCGACGTCGGCCATGGCGCCGTCATCCTGCTGCTGTCCGCCGCGCTGCTGCGTCGCTTCGGTCGCGTCGCCTGGATCGGCGTCGCCGCGGGGGCGGTCTCGATGGTGTTCGGCGTGCTCTACGGCAGCATCTTCGGCTACGAGGACCTCATCGAACCGCTGTGGCTGTCGCCCCTGCATGATCCGATCCGGGTGCTGACGATCGCCGTCAGTTTCGGCGTCGGTTTCATCGTGTTCACGCTGCTCGTCAGCACCCGCAACAAACTGGTCGCGGGGCAGGTGGGCGCAGCGCTGTTCGACGCGACGGGTCTTGCCGGCCTGCTGTTCTATCTGGGGGCGGTCGGCAGCGTGGCGAGCCTCGCCAACGCGGCCGACATCGCGATGCCGGCCGGCATCGCGGCCACGCTGGGCATCGTCCTGATCGCTGCCCACAAGTGGATCGAGGCCAAGGCAGGGCTGGGCGAGCGCATCCTGGTGACCGCGATCGAAACGCTCGAAACGGGCATCAACCTCTTTGCCAACACACTCTCGTTCATGCGGGTCGCAGCCTTCAGCCTCAACCACGTGGCGCTCGCGCTCGCGGTTTTCACGCTGGCAGCCGGCCTTGGCACCGCGGGCCATTGGCTCACCCTCGTGCTCGGCAACTTCGTCATCATCGTGCTGGAGGGCGCGATCGTCGCCATCCAGGCGCTGCGCCTCATGTACTACGAGGGCTTCTCGCGCTTCTTCAGCGCCGACGGCAAACCATTCGTGCCCTTGCGGCTGATGCCGCAGGCAAACAAGATCTGAACGCTCGATGCTTATTCGATGGAGGAGAACACCATGACCTGGCTGATCGCACTGATGGCCCTGCCGGTGGCCGCAACGATAGGTGCAGGGGTGTGGCTGGAATTGAAGCCGCGCCGCCTGCCGCCGCCCGGCTGGCTGAAAGGCGGCCTCTTTGCCAACATCGCGCTCTTTGGACTCGGGCTCGCTGGCGTGATGCTGCTGGGCGTACAGCAGGTCTTCGCGGCCGAGCCCGCGGCAGCCGGCGAGATCACTCTGGGGCAGGGACTCGCCTTGCTTGGTGTGGGCCTGCCGACCGGCCTAGCGGCCATCGGCGCCGCGATTGCGCTGGGACCGATCGGCTCGGCTTCGCTCGCCGTGATCGCCGAGAAACCGGAAATGTTCGGGCGCACGCTGATCTACATGGGCCTCGCCGAAGGCATCGCGATCTATGGCCTCGTGATGTCCATCCTGCTGCTCGGCAAGATCTGAGACATGTCTGAGGGACTGCACGCGGGCAGCGCACGCCTCGTCGTGCTCGGCAGCGCCGGGCTGGCCGACGGCTTCCGGCTGATCGGCGCCGAGGTGCACGCCGACGCCGATGCGGCGACGGTCGAGGCGGTGCTCGAGCAGTTGGTGAAGAGCGGCGACGAGGCTCTGGTGTTGCTGGAGACGTATCTTTCGCATGGCGCCGGCCCGTGGCTGACGCGACTGCGCAACGAAGGCGGCCGCATCGTCATCACCGAACTGCCGCCCTTGCCGGCGCCGCAGGACTATGCGCCGGCAGTGGACGACGTGGTGCGCGCGGTGCTGGGACCCGACGCACTACGCTGAGGCCGACGTTCGCCAGCCTCCGGACCGTGGATTGGCTTGAAACAATCCGCATGAAGTTCTCTGTGCAAGTTTCTGTTTTGGAGTGACGCATGGACGCTGACACGCAGGTGGCGCAACTCGAGCAGGCCCTGCTCGAACAGGCCGAGTCGCTGGCGCGCGAGGCCCTGCAGAATGCCGAGGCGACCCGTGCGCGCATCCTCGCCGAAGCCGCGGACAAGCTGAAGCTCGCCGAAGAGCGCGAGGTGCTGGCGGCGAAGGTCGAGGCCGAGCGCATGGTGCGGCGCCACATCCAGGCGACCGAGGCGCGGCTCGCCGCCGAGCTCGACCGCTTGCGCTGGACGCTCACCGAAGCGACGCTGGCAGGCGTGAAACGTGCGTTTCAGCAACTCGTGCAGGACGAGCCCCGCTATTTGCAGACGCTCGAGGCGTGGCTCGCCGCCGCCGCCGAGGCGCTACCGCCCGGCGACCTCGTCGCCGAGCTGCGCGCGGAGGACGAACGGCGCGTCGCGCCGCACTGGGACGCGATCGCCGCGCGCGCGGCGCCGGGCCGACGCGTCGCGCTGGCCGTGCACGGCCAGCGCAGCGAGGGCGGCATACAGGTGCAGACCGCGGACGAGCGCGCCCGCGTCGACCAGACCTTCGAAGCGCGCGAGGCGCGGCTCGCCGACGAGCTGGCGCGCGTCGCGATGGAGCGCCTGTTTGCCAGCGCGCCGGATCTCGGCACGCTCATCCACGGATAAGCCATGGGAAAAATTCTTGAAATCAACGGCCCGCTGGTCAAGCTCGAACTGCCACAGACGGTGCTCGGCGAGCAGGTGAGGGTGGGGCGCCTGGGGCTCGTCGGCGAGGTGATCGGCCGCGACGGTGACACCGCGCTGGCGCAGCTGTATGAGGACACGGCGGGCCTGCGTCCGGGCGAGGCCGCCGAGGGACTTGGCTGGCCGCTCTCGGTCGAACTCGGGCCGGGCCTGCTCGGTGCAATCTTCGACGGCGTGCAGCGGCCCCTGCACGCGGTGTGGGCGCAGAGCGGCGACCGTATCGCGCGCGGCGTCGTGGTGCCCGCGCTGCCGCGCGACACGCGCTGGCACTTCGTGCCCGATGCCCATCGCAAACCGGGCAGCGCGCTCGCCGGTGGCGACGTCCTCGGCACCGTGCAGGAGACCGCGTCGATCGTGCACCGCATCCTCACGCCGCCGCAGGTCCACGGCGAACTGCTGGAGCTCGCGCCGGAAGGCGATTACACGGTCGACGAGGTCATCGGGCGGGTCAAGCTCGCCGATGGCAATTTCGAGAAGCTGCGTCTCTTCCACCGCTGGCCGGTGCGCACGCCGCGGCCCTTCAAACAGCGCGACCATGCGGTCGCGCCGCTGATCACCGGTCAGCGCATCCTCGACACCTTCTACCCGCTGCTGAAGGGCGGCAAGGCAGCGATCCCCGGCCCTTTCGGCGCCGGCAAGACCATGCTGCAGCAGCAGATCGCGCGCTGGTGCAACGCCGAGATCGTGATTTACGTCGGCTGCGGCGAGCGCGGCAACGAACTCACCGACGTGCTCGAATTCATGCCCGAACTGAAGGACCCGCACACCGGCCGCCCGCTCATGGAGCGCACGCTTTTGGTCGCCAACACCTCGAACATGCCTGTGGTCGCGCGCGAGGCGTCGATCTACGTCGGCATCACGCTCGGCGAATACTTCCGCGACCAGGGCTACGACGTGGTGATGGTCGCCGACTCGACCAGTCGCTGGGCCGAGGCGCTGCGCGAGGTTGCCGGCCGCTTGGGCCAGATGCCGGTGGAGGAGGGCTATCCCGCTTATCTCGGTTCGCGGCTCGCCGCGTTCTACGAACGCGCCGGCCGCGTCGAGACCCTTGCCGGCGACCATGGCTCGGTGACGCTGATCGGCGCGGTGTCGCCGCCCGGCGGCGACTTCTCCGAACCGGTCACCAGCCACACCAAGGAAATCATCCAGACCTTCTGGGCGCTGTCGAAAGAACTTGCCGACGCGCGCCACTACCCGGCGGTCGACTGGCTGGAAAGCTTCTCCGGCTATGTGAAGTCGGCCGCGAAGTGGTGGGCGCAATACGTTGATCCGGATTGGGAAAGCGCGCGCGCCGAAGCACTCGATCTGCTCGCAGCGTCGGAGGAACTGCAGCGCATCGTCAACCTGGTCGGGGTCGAGGCGCTGTCATCCGAGCAGCGCTGGACGTTGGAGGCCGCCGCCCTCATCAAGGAGGGCCTGCTGCAGCAGGCCGCCACCGACGAAGTCGACAGTTTCGCCTCGCCCGAGAAACAGTACGCGCTGCTCGCGGCGCTGCTCGACATCCACCGGCACGGCATGAAACTGGTCAAGCTCGGCGCGCCAGCGCGTCGGTTGATCCAGCTGCCGCTGGTGGCGCAGGCGCGGCGCTGGAAAAGCCAGCACGGCTCGGACGACCTCGACGCATTGAAGCAGAAGATCGCCGCCATTCCCGCGGCGTTCGAGCCGTTGCTGCAGGAGTATGCGTCGGCCCGGGCGGTCGCGAGCGGGGAGGCGAGGCCATGAAGCACGTCGAATTCCGCACCGCCGCCTCGGCGCAAGGCGGCTTGGTGGTGATGGCCGGCGTGCCCGGCGTCGCTGCCGGCTCGCGGGTGCAGCTGCGCGACCATGCCGGCCGGGTGCGCTCGGGGCTAGTGATCCGTACCGCCACCGACGTGGTGCTGGTCGAGGTGTTCGAGGGCACCGACGAACTCGATCTCGAGCGCACCTGGGTGCGCTTCCTCGACGAGCCCTTCCGGCTGCCGCTGTCGCGAGACATACTCGGCCGGGTGTTCAACGGCGCCGGGCTGCCGCGCGACGGCCGGCCGCCGATCATTTCCGCCGACCGCCGCGACGTCAACGGCGAACCGCTCAACCCGGCGGCGCGCGCCTACCCACGTGAATTCATCCAGACCGGCATTTCCGCAATCGACGGCATGAACTCGCTCACCCGCGGCCAGAAGCTGCCGATCTTCTCGGGTGGCGGCCTGCCGCACAACCGGGTGGCGGCGCAGATCGTGCGCCAGGCCAAGCTTCTAGGCGAGGAGGCCGACGAGTTCGTGGTGGTGTTCGCCGCCTTTGGCGCGTCGCACGCCGACGCGCGCTTCTTCCAGGAGGGCTTCGAAGAGTCCGGCGTACTCAACAAGGTGGTGATGTTCCTGAATCTCGCCGACGAGCCGGTGATCGAACGCCTGTTGACGCCGCGCGCGGCGCTCACCGCCGCCGAGTACCTCGCCTTCGACCTCGACTACCATGTTCTAGTCGTGATGACCGACATGACGGCCTACGCCGAAGCCTTAAGAGAAGTGGCAGTGCTGCGCGGCGACGTGCCGGCGCGCAAGGGCTACCCGGGCTACCTGTATTCGGACCTGGCCGAACTCTACGAGCGGGCAGGGCGGATCAAGCACCGGCGCGGCTCGATCACCCTGATCCCGGTGCTGTCGATGCCGTCCGACGATATCACCCACCCCATTCCCGACCTCACCGGCTACATCACCGAAGGCCAGATCGTGCTTGGGCGCGAGCTCGCCAACCAGGGCGTGTATCCCCCGGTCGCGGTGCTGCCGTCCCTGTCACGCCTGATGAAGGACGGCATCGGCAAGAACTTCACCCGCGAGGACCATCCCCACGTCGCCAGCCAGCTCTTCGCCAGCTACGCGAAGGCGCTCGAAGTGCGCGGGCTTGCGGCGATCATCGGCGCCGAGGAATTGAGCGACGCCGACCGGCATTTCCTGGCGTTCGCCGAAGCCTTTGAGCGCCGCTTCATCGGGCAGGGCGAGGACGAGGACCGCAGCGTGCACGAAACGCTCAACCTCGCCTGGGACCTGCTGTCGATGCTGCCGGCCGAGTCGCTCATCCGCGTCACCGAGGAGGAGTTGGCGAAGTATCACAGGGGCGCGGCGTGAAAAAACGCCTTGCCGTTCCGCCCACCAAGAGCGCGCTGCTGCAGGTCGGCCGCCAGGCTCGCTTCCTCGAGCAGGGGCGGCAGATGCTGGAGAAGAAGCGCGACCTGCTGACGCGCCTCGTTTACGAGCGCCTCGCGCAGTACCGCGAACTGCGGGCGCAGACGCAGCGCGAACTCGCCGAGGCCTACCGCTGGCTCGGCATCGTGCAGATGCGCATGGGGGGGCAGATGCTGCACCAGGCCACGGTCGGGCTGAAGCCGGCGGTAGCGATCCGGGTCGTGGCGCGCTCCAGCGTGGGCGTCGAGTACCCGAGCGTCTCGGCCGAGGCTATGCCGCTGCAGCCGGTCGGCCTCATGTGGACCGACGTCAGCTTCGACGAGGCGCGCCTGCGCCTGCGCGACCTGACGGTGACGCTCACCCGCCTGGGCGAGGCCGAGAACGCCCTGTGGCGCCTGCTCGCCGCCAGCCGCAAGACGCAGAAACGCGTCAACGCCCTGAAGTACAACATCATTCCGCGCTACCAGGCGACAGTGCATCACATCCGCGCCGCGCTCGAGGAGGACGAGCGCAACACGTTGTTCCAGATCAAGGTGCTGCGGGCGCGGCAGGCACGCTGACGCGGCAGGAAACGGCCCCTGACCTCGCCGCTTGCTTCAACTCGAAGGAAGGCGTCCCCCAGCAACGCTTTCAGCGACAGGCGGCGCGCTGCCGCCGGGGGTCAACCGGCCGCCACGGACACGAGCTGGGGCATCTGCAACCCGGCGACGAACTTGGCGCAGGCTTCTTTGGTCATCGGCCGGCTGAAATGGTAGCCCTGCAGCATCTGGACCCCGAGGTCGCGCAGGATCGCCACGGTCTCCGCGTCCTCGACGCCCTCGGCCACCAGCGAGAGCTGCATGGCGTGCCCCATGTCGGCGATGGTCTTGACCAGCACGCGGCCTTCGGCCGTCTTGATGCGCCGCACGAAGGAAATGTCGATCTTGATCTCGTCGAACGGCAGCTCATGCAGGTGCGACAGCGACGAGAAGCCAGTGCCGAAGTCGTCGAGCGAGAGGGTGAACCCGGCGTCCGATAGCCGTTGCAGGTAGGTGCGCGCCTTGTCGATGCCCTCGAGCGCGATGCTTTCGGTGATTTCCAGTTTGACCTGGGGCGGACGCACGCCGTAGCGGTGCATGAGCTCCAGCAGGGTGGGGTAGAAGTCGGCCGACATCAACTGGCGCTTCGACACGTTCACGGCGAGCTTGAGATCGTCGAAGGGGCCGTTGCAACTGCCGAAGTGCTCGAGCGCCTGCTCCAGCACGTAGCGCCCGAGCTCGTTGATCAGCCCCATGTCCTCGGCCATCGGGATGAAGCTCGCCGGGCTCACCCAGCCGTATTTTTCGTCGTGCCAGCGCGCCAGCGCCTCGACGCCACGGACGCGCCCGGGCGTCATCGCGTCCATCACCGGCTGGTAGTACACCTGCAGCTGGTTCTGCTTGATCGCCGAGACCAGCCGCGAAGCCATTTCGGCTTCACCGAAGCCCGGTGCGCCGCTGGCCAAATCTGCGCAGGTCTGGATGTTGTTGCGGCCTTGGGCCTTGGCGTAGAACAAGGCCTTGTCCGCCTGGATGAGCAGGTTTTCCGCCGTGTCCGCGTCGGTCGGATAGACCGCGATGCCAACGCTGAGCGTGACGTAACAATTGGCGTACTGGCTTTCCAGCTCGATCTGTAGCTTGAGCATGAGTTCGCTCGCGACTTTGCGCGGAATGTCGTCGTCACGGTTGAACGGGAGCAGGACGACGAACTCGTCGCCGCCCCAGCGCGCCACCACGTCGGTGTGGCGAAGGTTGCCGCGCAGCAGGGCGCTCACGCTGGCGAGCAACTGGTCGCCCGTCTTGTGGCCGTGCAGGTCGTTGACCCGCTTGAAATTGTCCAGGTCGAGGAAGAGCAGCGCGAACTTGGTCCCGTGCTCGCTCGCGAGCGCGATGGCGCGCTTGAGCTGCTCGTCGAGGTAGCTGCGGTTCGGCAGACCGGTCAGCGCATCGTGCATCGCCATGTGGCTGATGCGCCGCTCCTGCACGTACGCCTCGGTGATGTCGCGCAGCACCCCGCGAATCCCCTGCAAGCGGCCGTGCTGACGGTAGAGGGCGAACTTGCCCTCCACCCAGTGCTCCCGGTGGTCGTCGCGCAGCATGCGAAAGCGCAGGCTGACGGGCTCCGCGGTCTCGAGCAGGCTGTCGAGCCGCTGGGTGACCAGGGCGCGATCCTGCGGATGGAGGAAGTCGGACAGGGGCGATCCCAGATGCGCGGCCGGATCGTCCCCGGCGCGGCCGAGCAGCGTCATCCAGTGTTCGGACATGAAGGCGAGCCGGGCATCGGCGGTCAGCTCGACGACTACCTCGTTCAATAGCGCGAGCGTGTCGAAGAACGCGGCGCGCGCCTGCGCTTCGGCATTCGCTTCGCTGAGCTTGCGGATCTCGTCGAGTTCGCTGCGGAAGTCGAGTTTCTTCAGCAGCTTTTCCATCATGCAGAACTTGGTGAGGCCGGACTGGAACAGGTTGATGCCCAAGAACAGAAGCGCCAGCAGCCACAGCCAGGTCCATTGCGGCTGCCAATAGACCAACGCGCCGAGCACGACGATCAAGCCGCCTGCGATGGTGCGGATGGCGGGCTCGATGTAGGCGCGGCGGCTCAGCGGCGCGGGCATGGGCAGGCGGGCCGGAATGCGGTGTCGCCGGGCGTCCGGCGCACGGCAGGCGTGCGGGCGGGCGAAGCCACGCAGGGTGCAGCAGCCATCGTTAACCCCCTTCCGGAATGCGTATGAATACCAATTGAGTATTCGGCCGGATGGCCGCATTCTTGAGGCGGCCGGCTGGAGGCGAGCGATGGTGGGTGTCCGCCACCCACGAAGCATGGTTAATAAAGACGCGTCAAATCAACGCGCTGTCGTTGGCAATTGATGTCGATTCTGAGTTTAGCGCTGGATCCGGGTGAACTTCGCGCCTTCCAGCGTGAGGTTGTACATGAGGCCCTTCTGGCCGAAGACGAACCCGACCACCGGATCCTTGATGGTCGTGGTATCGACAGCCTTGCCGGCACCGAGGTCGACCAGCGCGACCGAGCCGTCGACGCCGACTTTCCAGCCCTCGCTGGCGCGGAATTTCCGCAGCGCCTCGTCCTGGGTGAAGATCACCACGATGCTCTTGGCCTGCGCGCCGAGCTGGAAACCGATCGATGCGGCGGCGGTGCTGTAGTAATCGACCGTTTTGCCGCCCACGCGCAACGCGCCCTCGCCGTACTCGCCGCCGATGCCGATGCCGGCCTTGTAGACCTTGGGAAATACCAGCACGCCCTTGGCGATCCTGAGATAGGCGCTCGCGCCGTCAATCTTCTGGAATTCCTTCAGCGCCTGGTTGACCTGCGCCTCGATCTCCTTGGCGCTGGCGGCGTGAGCGTGGCCTGCGGGCAGGGCGGCGGCAAGCGGCAGTGCGAGCATCGCGTGGAGCAGATGGCGGCGGCGGGCGACGGGGTGCGGCATGACTTCCTCCTCGGGATGGCGGGTCCTCTCACTGTAGGACAGCCCGGTCGGATTGCGTAAGGCTGCCCCGCGGCGCGCGGCTGCCCCCTCTGTCAGCGGGCTCTGCCCATGCCGGCGTAGTACGCGGCCAGCGCGTCGATTTCGGCGGGCGTCAGACGCTCGGCGAACTGGCGCATGCCGCGGTTGGCGTCGGTGACGCGCTTGCCGTCGCGGTAATCGTGCAGCGTGCGCACGAAGCTGCCGACGCTCTGCCCGGCGAGCGCCGGCGTCTCGTTGACGCCGCCCTGTCCGGCGGCGCCGTGGCATGACGCGCAGGGCGTGATGAGGCGGGCGGGGTCGCCGCGGCGGGCGAGTCGGTCGGCGTGAGCACGCGCTGCCTTGTCGAGCGTGGGCGTAGGCACGGCCTTCGCCGGCAGGCTGGCGTAGTAGGCGGCGACGTCGGCCATGTCCTGGCGGCTCATGCCTACGACCGCGACCCGCATCAGCGTGGCGCGCGGGTTTTCCAGCCGCTTGCCGGTCTGGTAGTCGAGCAGGCTCTTGTAGGTGTAGGCAGCGCGCTGGCCGGCGAGGCTTTGCCAATTCTGCGTCGGCGCGATGCCGTCGTCGCCGTGGCAGGACGCGCACATCAGCGACCGGTTGAGTGCCTTGCCTCGGCGGGCATCGCCGCGCGGCATCGACGCCAGGGTCGCGCGCACTTCGGCGACGCTGGGGCTGGCCGGGGCCGGGTCCATGGAGCTTGCCGTGGCGAGTTGCGTGAGGCCGAAGGCAAGGACGACTGCGGAGAAAAGTGGCGTGGCGCTCATGCGAAGCAATCCTCGGTGAAGGTGCGCAGCCAGGCCTGCTGGTACGCGGCGGCGAGCCGGATCCTGGCGGGCGACGCGTCGAGCGGCAGGTAGCGCTCGCCCGGCATGCGCGCGATCTTGCCGTCTTTCAGCCTGAACACGTCGGCGACGAAGAGGCCGTAGCCAGAACCCGCCAGCGCGTAGCAGGTGTTCGACCACACCGGCTCGCCGGGTGTGCGGCCGGCAAGCTGGTCGACGATGGCGCGCGCGGTGACCTTGGCCTGGTTGTTGGCGGAAAAGCCGGACTTCGGCATCGCGTCGGCGATGCTGGCGTCGCCGATCACGAACACGTCGGGGTGCCGGCTCGACTCGAACGAGCGGCGGTCGACCGGGCACCAGCCGCTCTCGTCCGTGAGGCCCATGTCGAACGCGAGCTTGCCGGCCTTCATCGGCGGGATGACGTTCAGCACGTCGGCCTTCACCGCCCCCTGCGTCGTCTTGACCGTGAGGGTGCGGGGGTCGAGGCTTTGTACCGCGCCGCCGTCCTTTGCCCGCACCCACTCGATTGGCGAGGGCTTGCCGCTGTTCTTCACCCCGGCGGGCATGTCGGCCAGGTAGTCGTCGGGAATGTTGTAGCCGTAGAGGCGATGCCAGCCGAGCTGCATCGTGGCGTCGGTGACGAAGCTGTCCTTGGGGTCGAGGATCAGCACCTTGCCGGTCGGGTTGTGCTTTCGCATCCATTCGGTCACCAGCGCGGCGCGCTCGTAGGGGCCGGGCGGGCAGCGGTAGGGCGTGGGCGGCGCGACGAGGACGAAGGTGCCGCCCGGGCGCATCGCCTGCAGCTGCTTGGCGAGCAGCGCGGTCTGGCTGCCGGGAATCCAGCCGGAGGGCGCGCGGGTTTCGGCGACCGCCGCGCTGTAGCCGGGAATCGCCGGGTACTGCAGGCTGATCCCCGGGCTCACGATGAGCTTGTCGTAGCCGATAGTCTGCTTGCCGGCCGTACGCACCTGCTTTTTCGCCGGATCGAAGCCGACCACGGTGTCGAACACGAAGTCGACGCCGTATTTCGACTTCAGCGCGTCGTAGGAGACGACGAGGTCGTCCATGCCGACGTGTCCGGTGAGCACCTCGCTCGAGCCGTAGGGACGGATGTAGCGGCGGTTCGCTTCGATCACCGTGACCCGGAGCGCCGGGTTGTAGAGCTTCAGGTACTTGGCGGCGGTAGCGCCGCCGACGCCGCCGCCGACGATGACGGCGTGCGCGGCGCCGGACGCGGCGCGGGCAGGCAGGGCGGCGGCGATGGCAAGGCCGGCGCCGGCTTTGAGGAAATCGCGACGAGTCAGCATGGCTCTCTTCCTAATTGATTTTGATGGCGGCGAAGTGCTTCGCCATGGCGCGAATCTGGGCGTCGTCGAAGCCGTTGGCCACGTGGCCCATCAGCGTGGACGGGCGCTTGCCGGAACGGAAGTCCTGCATCGCCCGGACGAATTCGCCTTCCGCCATGCCCGCGAGCGGCATGAATTCGACCGTGCTGAGCTTGCCGTGGGTGCCGTGGCAGGCGGCGCAGGTCGCAGCCATGGCTTCGCCCGTGGGCTCGGCGGCGTGGAGCGAGGTGGCCGCCAGCGCGGCCAGTGCGAACAGCATGGTTTTCATCAGCGTGCCCATACGTAGAACCCAATCGCGAAGTACTGCACGATCCACAGCACCAGCAACCCGATGCTGACGTTGCCCAGCCGGGTGAGCGCGGGCGATGGCGTGTAGACGCCCTGGGTCTGCCCGGCCTTCCAGGCCACGGTGAGCAGGTAACCGAGCACCACGCCGCCCAGCACGGCGAAGGTGACGAAGAACAGCGAGGTGCTGTACCAGTCGAGGTTGAGCTTGTAGTCGAGGGCGTTGTAGCCGTGCACGTCCATCAGCGTGACGAAGCGCAGCGCCTCGCGTGCCGCGGCGACGACGATCAGCGCGACCGAGCCGACCGCGAAGGGCGCGTAGCCCCACAGGCCCTGGTCAAGCCGCTTGCCGAGCAGGCGCGGGAACAGGGTTGCGAGGAGCAGCGCGACCGCGCTCGCCCACACCCAGCCCGAGGTGGCGAACCAGACCATCTTTTCCGGCAGGGTGGCGAGCCACAGTACGCCGCTCGCCACCGCGAGCGCGCCGCCGGCGAGCATCCATCGGTGCGCCAGGCGGCCGAGCCAGGCGAGGTAGGCCGCATCCTCGCCGGCACGGCCCATCAGGTAGCGGCGGTAGGCGAACAGCCAGGCGGCGACCACCGCCACCGACAGCAGGATGAAGAAGGCGAAGCGGGTCACGCTGTAGCCGTGCAGGCCGCGGCCGGAGGGGTCGATCTGGCCGTTCGGCGCGTACCAGCTCATCCACTGCTCGGGCAGCAGCATCTGGTAGGAGAGCACGTGCATGATCCAGCCGACGACCAGCAGCAGCGCCAGCGAGATTACGAGGTGCAGGCTGCCGCGCGTGGGCTGCGTAGCGAGGCTGGGATTGCGGTAATAGAAGACGTAGAGCGCGAGGTAGCCGCCGATCAGCAGCACAATGAAGGCGATCGCCCAGCGCGCCGAGAGCACGTTGGAGGTGTACCAGAATGGATCGTAGATCACCTGCGTGAACAAGAGCGGCGCGACGCCCAGCACGATCGCCACCGACACCGCGACTTTGGCGGTGGCGAGCATCGCGGCGGCGAGGCGGCGCCAGTGCGCGTCGCGGCTGAAGGCACCGTACAAGGTCAGTGCCGAGGCGCCGAGCATCACCTGCACCGCGGCGATGTGCAGCGCCCAGGTCAGCACGCCCAGCACGAGGAAGAGGATCGGGTGGGAGGGAACGCCGGCAGGGTCGCGCAGCGCGTAGAGCATGGCGGCATCCATGGCTTACTCCTTGGCAGCGGCGGCGGTTTTCACCGCGGGTTGATCGGGGGCAGGGGAGAGCGACACGATATAGGTGGCGAGTGCGTAGGCCTCGGCGTCGTTCAGCGGAATGTGCGGCATGTAGAGCGTGTTGCCGGTGCCGAGCGCGCCCTGCAGATAGGTCTTCACCTTGCCAACGTCGGTGTTGCCGCCGAAGTAGCGCGCCAGCGGGCGCATGCCGGTCGACGACAGCGAATGGCAGTTGGAGCAGGTGGTGAGCGCAAGGCTGTGGCCTGCTGCCAGCGCGTTGTGGGGCGTCACCCGGCGCAGTTGGTCGGGCACGAAAAGCTGGCTTTGCAGGAAGCCCTTCTGTTCGAGCAGAGGGATCTCGGACTTGATCCCCAGCCCGGGCACGTCGCGCGCGATCACCTGGTTGGAGTAGATATACTGGCCGGCGACGTAAGGCTTGCGCAGTGACTCGCGCGCGACTTCCTCGGGCCACAGGCCGAACACCAGCACCGCCACGGTCATGACCGAGGCGACCACGGGGGTGAGCAGCCGAGGCTGCATCCAGGTGGCGGCGAACCAGGCGAAGATACCCCCCAGCGTGGCGATCAGCGACACCCCGAACCACGCGGGCAGGCGGTTCTCGAACACCACCTGAGCGGTCTCCGGCAGGGTGGCTACGTACCACTGGAACAGCAGTGCGCCGGCGAGGGTGGCGCCCATGCCCAGGAGCGCGAGCTTGCGGGTGATCTCCCGCTTGAAAGCAGCGTCCTTGATCGCGCCGGCGACGATGCCGCCCACCACGGCGGTCATGGTGAACATGAACGCGGTGCGCATCGCCAGCTGGGCGAAGGTGTTGGAACCGTAGAAGCCGTTGAGATAGCCGCCCTCGACGAACCACTCCGGCTTGCCCGGCCACATCATGAACGACAGGATGCCGATGATGATGAGCATGGTCGTGTAGGAGGCGAGCCCAAAGATGATCGAGATGCGCAGGTGGGTGGCGCGGTCCACCTTGCCCACCAGATACACGATCATGTAGACGCCCACCACCTCAATGACGAAGAACACCCATTCGGTCGCCCACTTCCAAACAAAGCTGTGGATGAGCGCCGAAATGCCGCGCGGACTCGCCACCGTGGTCGAGTACCAGATGCCCGGCCCGGTGATTGACCCCAGCACATAGCTGAAGATCAGCAGGAACAGCCCGTAGCGCTTGATGAACTCGAGCAGTTCGGGCTGGTTGCGGCGGTAGGCCTGCGTCGCCAGGTAGGCGAAGAAAAGCGCTGCACCGACCGCGGTGTGCGAGAACAGCACGTGCACCGTGGCGATGAGGCCGACGATCCAGCCGCTACCGACGCCGGGTTCGTACCAAATGGGATAAAGGCCGATGTATTCCATCCTGGCTCCGTGTATCGGGTGAAGGGTCGGGTCTCAGTCGCCGAACTGGGTGGTTTCGGTTTCCAGCGGCAGGCCGTGCAGCCGCCACGCATCGATGCCGCCGTGGATCGAGCGCACGCGCGTGTAGCCCATGCGCTGCAGGTTCAACGCCGCCAGCGCCGCGCGCCCGCTGGTCTTGCAGTAGACGAGGATGTCGGTGTCGCGCTGCGCGAGGGCAGGATGTTCGCCAATCTTGAACTCCAGCACGCCGCGCGGAATGTTGATCGCGCCGGGGAGACGCGCCGCCTCGAATTCGCTCGTCTCGCGCACGTCGAGGACCTGCGCGGTCCGCATGGCCTCCCAGGCGGCGGCGGGCTCGATTTCGGTGATCTGGGATTTGGCTTCGGCGACCAGCTCCATGGAGGTGAGGCTCATGAGAATTCCTTTTCTCGCGGATTGGAAGAGTGATGCGCGAGCTCCAATGCAGAATTGATGCCAGCGCGGCCAAGCTGGAGCGTTCACATGCAACTCTTTAATAAACAGAGTGTTGGCGATCGTTCGACGGGACGATCGCGAGTCGGCTTGCTGTCAGAACTGCCAATAATGACATCTTTGTGAATTGAAGGTGTCGTTTTTGGCATATGTCTAGCCAGCCTGCCCCGCGGTCGAGGGCGGGACGCACGACACGCCGTCGCCGCGATTGCGCATGTGCTCCCCGAGCTGGGCGAATTGCGCGTACAACGCGGTGCGCAGCGCTTCGTCCTCGACGGTTTCCTCCAGCGCCAGGCGCATGCACATCAGCCATTCGTCGCGCTCCTGCGGACCGATCGGGTAGGGCAGATGACGGCGTCGCAGCATCGGGTGGCCGTATTTCTCGATGTAGCGCTGCGGGCCGCCGAGCCAGCCGGACAGGAAGTCGAACAGCTTGTTGGCGGATTCGGTGAGGTCGGCGGGGTGGATCTTGCGAGAGGCGTAGGCCTCGGGCAATTCATCCATCAGCTGATAGAAGCGTTCGACCAGCCTGCGGATGCCGGCGTCGCCGCCGATCAGGGCGTAGGGGGAAAGCAAAGCTTGGGCAGGCTCGATGTGCATGGGATCACCTCGTGAAATGTGGGACATAGAAGAGCAGGCCCACGCCCATGCCGATCCAGGCGGCCAAGGGGGCGAACAGCAGGCGCGGCAGAGGGTGGCGCGGAACGAAGCCGACGCCATGGACGAATCCGGCCGACAGGCCCCACATCACGAGCATGAGCACGCCGTGGCCGACCGGGGCACCGTCTGGCTGCGTGAGCCCGCGCGGCAACAGGGTGACGAGCAGCATCAGCGCGAGTGCGGCGAGCAGCGAGACGCCGCGCATCCAGGTGTGCTTGGGCGCGGCGCTCATGCCCAGCGCCTGCGGTAGGGCCGCAGGTACCACCACTCGAAGAAGCGCTTGGCCCAGTGCATCAGCCGGCACGGCGGCAGGATCAACGCGCGTTTCTCGTCGCGGTAGACCAGGATGCCACGGTCGAGCGCATCGACGATGCAGACGAGCTCGGCCTTGAAGCGCGCCGTCGGCGGCTCGCCGTCGAGCGCGCGCAGCAGATTCTCCGCGGCGGCCGTCGCCTGCAGGTCGGCGATGTGCGCCTGCTTGGGCAGCCAGTCGGGCCCCGGGTAGCTGCCGGAATCGCCGGCCACGTAAACCTTGTCGGCACCGACCAACTGGCAGTGGGCGTCGGCCGTGAAGAAGCCGCCTTCGGAGAGCGGCAAGCCCGCCTCGTTCGCCCAGTCGGGCCCGGTCATGCCGGGCATGAAGAGGATCAGGTCGGCGGCGAAGTTGCCGCCCTCGGTTCTGACCTGGTTCGCCTCGAAGCCGAGCAGCTTGTGGCCGAGGCGGGTTTCGATGCCACGCCGGGCCATTTCGCCCAGCAGCCCGGCCACCGCCTTGTCGCCGAGGCGTTTTCCCGGCTCCTTGGCGGCGTTGAAGAACACCAGCTTGAAGCGCTCGCGTCGTCCCTGTTTACGCAGCAGCGTGTCGATGCCGAACAGGAGCTCGAACATCGGACCGCCGCGCATCGCGCTTTGCTCCTTGGGGTTGGTGCCGAAGCCGAACGCGAGGGTGCCGCCGTCGAGCTTTGCCAGCTGTTCACGGATCGCCTTCGCCGCCGGCACGCCCTCGCAGATCGTGTGGGCGTGCTCGATGCCGGGCAGCGCCTTGAGGAAGCGGCCGCCGCTGGCGATGAGCAGGGCGTCGTTCGTCAGCGTACCGCTGTCGGTGAGCACCGTGCGGCCGCCGTCGGTCAGTCCCGTCACGCGTCCGGCGTGGAAGGCCACATCGCGCTCGGCGAGAAACCTGGTCACGTCGATGCGCAGGTCGTCGCCGCGTCGCAGGCCGGTGGGCACCCAGATCAGGCTGGGGTAATACATCAGCTCGGCCTTGGGGGCGACGAGCGTGATGCGGACCTGGCGGTTGCGGCGGCGCAGTTCGCGCACGGCGGTGAGCGCCGCGAACCCGGTGCCGAGAATGTCGATATGCGGGGTGGGCATGGCGGCCTCCTTTCAGTGGGTCGGGATCAGCCCTGTGGGGGCTCGTTCGCCGCCTTGCTGCGCGCCTCCTCCAGCGCGCATTCCTTGGCGTCGCACATCATGGCGCTCATCGAGGCGAGTAACACGGCCATGGTGACCCCGAGCATCCAGGCGAAGTACCACATCGCGTCTCCTTTCAGTCAGTAATTGAGTTTCACGGTCACGGCCGCGCCGGCCTCCGGCACCTCGACCGCGGCGTCCTTGAAGGCCGGCTTGCCCCGCACCGCCGGGCTGTTCGACAGGCCCCAACCTTCCTGCGGGATCATCCCGAACAGGCGGTTGAGTTCGCCGTTGCCGTCGGCGTCGTGGTAGGCCAAGACGGCGTACCGGCCCGGCGGGAGGCCCTCGAGCAGGAGCGTCGTCTGGCCGGGTGCAAGCGCGTGACGCTGGAACGCGCGCGCTTCGGTCGGAAACCCGTCGGCGCGGTCGAACAGCAGCACCGTGACGGGCCCGCCTCCGGATTGCGCGCCGTCGACCCGCACGCTGAGGGTGGCGGCCGCCGCCGGCGGCAGGCAGAGGAAAAGGGGCAGGGCGAAGTAGCAGGCGTTGAGCATGGCGTTCGTCTCAATAGACCGACTTGTCGTTGGCGGCGATGTAGTCCGCCGTCACCTTGCCCCACATCACCTTGTAGGCCCACGACGTGTAGAAGATGATCAGCGGCATGAAGATCACCGTCGCGCCCAGCATGAGCCCGAGCGTGAGGTGGGACGAAACGGCGTCGTAGACGGTGAGGCTGGAACGGGGGTCGAGCGACGACGGCATGATGAAGGGGAACATCGACACACCGGCGGTGCCGATGATGCCCGCGTTGGCGAGCGACGAGGCCCAGAATGCCGCGCCCGCGCGATGCTGGCGCGAAAGCACGAGGCTCGCCGCGAGCCCCCCGAAGGCGGCGATTGGCACCCACTTGGCCCAGGGATAGTTGGCGTAATTGGCCATCCAGGCGCCCGTCGCCGTCTCGACCGTCTTGGCGAGCGGGTCGGGCAGGGCATTGGCGTCGATCGCGCTGGTGATGGCGTAGCCGTCGATGCCGCTGGCGACCCACACCCCGGCGAGCGCGAACGCGACCGCGGTCAGCACGGCGAAAATCAGGCTGGCGGTGCGCACGCGGCGGTAGATCGGGCCTTCGGTGCGCATCATCAGGTAGTTCGCGCCCTGCAGCGTGATCATGCCGAGGCTCACCACGCCGGCGAGCAGGGCGAAGGGGTTGAGCAGGTCCCAGAAGCTGCCGGTGTAGGTCGACATCAGCGTGTCGTCGAAGCGGAAAGGCACGCCAAGCAGCAGGTTGCCGAAGGCCACGCCGAAGATGACGGGCGGTACCGCCCCGCCGATGAACAGGCCCCAGTCCCAGGTGCTGCGCCAGGCCGGATGCTTGATCTTGGAGCGGTAGTCGAAACCGACCGGGCGGAAGAAGAGCGCCCACAGCGCCGCCATCATCGCCCAGTAGAACCCGGAAAACGCCGTGGCGTAGACCAGCGGCCAGGCCGCGAAGATCGCGCCGCCGGCCGTGATGAACCACACCTGGTTGCCGTCCCAGTGCGGCGCGACGGTGTTGATCACGGCGCGCCGTTCGAGGTCGCCGCGCCCGACGAAGGGCAGCAGCACGCCCATGCCCATGTCGTGTCCGTCCATGATCGCGAAGCCGACCAGCAGCACGCCGACCAGGAGCCACCAGACGAGTTTGAGGGTTTCGTAGTCCATGTCCGCTCCTCAGAGTTTGGCCGCCACCGCGCCAGCAGGCAGGGCACCGCCAACGGCTTTTTCGCCGTGGTATTTGCCGGAGCCGAGGCTCGCCGGCCCCTGGCGCGCGTACTTGAGCATCAGATACATTTCGACGACCAGCAGCAGCGTGTAGAAGCCGATGAACCCTGCGAGCGAACCGTAGATGTTGGCAGGGGTGAGGTTCGATACCGACAGGTGGGTCGGCAGCACGCCGTAGATCGTCCACGGCTGGCGGCCGTATTCGGCGACGAACCAGCCGAGCTCGGCGGCCACCCAGGGCATGGGAATGAACCACAGCGCCCAGCGCAACAGCCATTTCTTCTCGATGAAGTTGCCCTTCACCGAATAGAAGAGCGCGAAGCCGAACAGCACGAGGAAGGCGAATCCCAGCGCGACCATCAGGCGGAAGCTCCAGAACAAGGGCGCGACGCGGGGAATGGTGTCATCCACGGCGCGCTGGATCATTTCCGGTGTCGCCTGCGAGACGTCCGCGGTGTATTTCTTCAGCAGCAGCCCGAAACCGAGGTCGGCCTTGGTCGCCTCGAATCGCGCGAGGGCGGCCGCATCGTTGCGGTCCCTGCGCAGGGCCTCCAGCGCGAGCACGGCCTCAATGCCGTTCTCGACGCGTTCGCGGTTGCGCGCCTTGATTTCCTTGATGCCGGGCAGCTCCTTGGTGAGCGAGCGGGTGCCGATCAGGCCCAGCACGTAGGGAATCTGCAATTCGTAGTCGTTGCGCTGGGCTTCCTGGTTGGGGAGCGCGAACAGGGTGAAGGCGGCGGGCGCGGGCTCGGTTTCCCACATTGCCTCGATCGCGGCCATCTTGGTCTGCTGCGCCTCACCGACGGTGTAGCCCGATTCGTCGCCCAGGACGATGACCGACAGCGCCGAGGCGAAGCCGAAGCCGGCGGCGATGCGGAACGAGCGCCGCGCGAAGTCGAGGTCGCGCCCTTTCAGGAGGTACCAGCTGGAGATGCCGAGCACGAACAGCGAGGCGGTGACGTAGCCCGCCGACACCGTGTGCACGAATTTGGCCTGCGCGTCCGGGTTGAACACGATGGCCCAGAAGTCGGCCATTTCCATGCGCATCGTGACGAAGGAAAACTCGGCGCCGACCGGGTTCTGCATCCAGCCGTTGGCGATCAGGATCCACAGCGCCGACAGGTTGGACCCCACCGCCATCAGCACCGTGACCATGAAGTGCTGCCACTTGGAGAGGCGGTCCCAGCCGAAGAAGAACAGGCCGATGAAGGTCGACTCGAGGAAGAAGGCCATCAGCCCCTCGATCGCAAGCGGCGCGCCGAAAATGTCGCCGACGTAGTGCGAGTAGTACGCCCAGTTCGTGCCGAACTGGAATTCCATGGTGATGCCCGTCGTCACCCCGAGCGCGAAGTTGATGCCGAAGAGCTTGCCCCAGAAGCGCACCATGTCCTTGTAGATGGGGCGGTCGGTGATCACGTAGGTCAGCTCCATGATCACCAGGATGAACGCGAGCCCGAGCGTCAGCGGCACGAACAGGAAGTGGTAGAGCGCGGTGACGGCAAATTGCAGCCGCGAGAGGTCGACGAGTTCTTCAGTCAGCATGGAAGGGTCCCCGGTCAAGGCGTGCTGGGAGGGTGGGAGGGGGCGGCCAGGCGCTCGGCGACGACCGCGGGATCGGTCCGCACCGCACGCCCGTCGAAGAACGCGAAGAACAAGCCGGTGATCAGCGCGAGCTTGATCACGATCGCAAGCGCGATCTCGCGTGCGAGCGGGTGCTGCAGGAATTCGGGCAGGTGCTTGTTCATGGCAAGCTAACCTCAGCAACAGCCATGCCAGATCCTGCAGTCAGGTGATCGATGGGTAAGGTATCGCTAAATCAATGGCTTAAATACCCACTCCGCGACAAATGTCTAAATGAAACGTGACAAAAAAGACAGTAGTGTCTAGCATGACTGCCGATCAAGACAGGTCGAACAGCATGTCGCCCACCAACGAACTCATCAGCTTTCTGGAAAACCATCCCGACGCCCAGATCGTGATGGACGCCAACTACCGCATCCTCGCCGCCAATGCCGCCTACCGGCGCCACTTTGCGGGCGGGCGCGACGTCGTGGGGCAGACCTGCTATTCCGTCTCCCACGGATACAGCCGCCCGTGCGACGAGTGCGGCGAGTCCTGCCCGCTGACCGCGAGCCGGGCCGACGGCGAACCCCACCGGGTGCTGCACCTGCATCACACGCCACGCGGCGAGGAGCACGTCGACGTCGAGCTGACGCCGATCGTGGGCGCCTCGGGCCAGATCGAATATTTCGTCGAGCGGATGCTGACCGTGCGCGAAGCCAGCAGCTTTCCGGCCGAAAGCGGGCTGGTGGGGAAGTCGCCTGCGTTCAACCGCATGCTCGAGCTGGTGCGACGTGTCGCACCGTCGAACACGACGGCCTTGTTACTGGGCGAGTCGGGTACCGGCAAGGAACTCGTCGCCCAGGCGATCCACGAGCAGAGTCCCCGCGTCCAAGGGCCCTTCGTCGTCGTCGAGTGCTCCGGTCTGGCCGAGAGCCTGTTCGAGAGCGAGCTGTTCGGTTACGAGAAAGGCGCTTTCACGGGCGCCGCCCAGCGCAAGACCGGCCTTGTCGAGGCGGCATCGGGCGGCACCTTGTTCCTCGACGAGGTGGGCGACATCCCATTGAGCCAGCAGGTCAAACTCCTGCGCCTGCTCGAAACCGGTACCTTCCGTCGCGTCGGCGGCGTCGAAACCCTGGGTGCGGATTTTCGCCTGATCGCCGCGACGCATCGCGATCTCAAGGCCATGATCGAGGCGGGCACGTTTCGCCGCGACCTGTACTACCGCCTGAGCGTCTTTCCCATTCACCTGCCGGCGCTGCGTGAACGCCAGCAGGACATCTTGTTACTCGCCGAAACGCTGATCGCCCGCCTCGCGCCGGGCCGCAGCTACACGCTAAGCGAAGCGGTGAGGGCACGCCTGCAGAGCTACGACTATCCGGGAAATATCCGGGAGCTTCGCAACATCATCGAGCGCGCCATCCTCATGGCCGACGGCGACACCATTCTCCCCGAGCACCTCGCCCCAGAGATCGGCGAGGCGGGAGACGGCATGCCTGGGGTCGACGCGATCCTCCCGCTGGAAACCGCCGAGCTGCGCTATCTGCAATGGGCGCTCGCGCACCATGACGGCGACCGCAAGTCGCTCGCGGCGCGCCTCGGCATCAGCGAACGCACTCTCTACCGCAAGCTCGCGTCCTGAGCGGGCGGGGGACCAACAGGCGTGCCGCTAAGCCTATTTGTGGCCAGCTCGATACATGCGTTTACGAATCTACGCCCAGCTCGAGGAGCTTTACCGGAGCCATTTCCTCACCAAGTTCTGCCGCACGACGAAACCACTTGATTGCCTCCGCCTCGTCCTGGGGAACGCCATGCCCCTGTTGAATTGCACCCAAATCTGACCCGGGAATTGCACTGAATTTTGACCCACCCGGATGAGCCAGATTATGGCTCAGGTTGCTGCTGGTTTTTTGGTTTTGTCCTCCTGTCTGGTCATGGCTGAACTGTTTTTGAAGCGGTAACTTTCGTTGCCCGTTTCCACGATATGGCAGTGGTGCGTGAGGCGATCGAGCAGTGCCGTCGTCATCTTCGGGTCGCCAAACACCGACGCCCATTCAGAGAAGCTCAGGTTGGTCGTGAAGATCACGCTGGTGCGCTCGTAAAGCTTTGACAGCAAGTGGAACAGCAACGCTCCACCTGCCTGGCTGAAGGGCAGGTAGCCCAGCTCATCCAGGATCACCAGATCGGTGTGCATCAGCCGGTTTGCCCACTGCCCCTGTTTGCCCGCCTGCTTCTCCAGTTCCAGCGCATTCACCAGTTCCACCGTCGAGAAGAAACGCACCCGCCGATGCAAATGCATGATTGCCTGCGCCGCGATCGCCGTCGCCAGATGCGTCTTGCCGGTTCCCGGGCCGCCGATCAGCACCACGTTCTGGGCGTCGTCCATAAACTGCCCGCGATGCAGCATGCGGATCAGCGCCTCGTTGACTTCGCTCTGGCTGAAGTCAAAGCCGGACAGATCGCGCCAGGCCGGGAAACGCGCCACCTTGACGGACGCTACCTCGCGCAGCGCCGTAGGCGGCTTCATGCACGCTTCGGCAACCCTAGAGAGCCGAACTGACTGAGTAGGGTTCCATCTGGCATGGGATTCTCCGAGTGGCTGATAGGCGAAGCTCCATCGGAGAAGCTGGACTGCGGCATCAGCTGTGGCAGCACTCCAGAACCAGGGTTTCCGATTCAATGCATGTTGCTTGCAATGGTGGCTCACACCATGAGCTAGTCGTGACATGAGAATGCTCCCATGAGCCACAGTGCGAAGCGCACCATGTCGACAGAAACCCTAGACAAGCTTGTCATCGCCATTTCCTCCCGCGCCCTGTTCGATCTCGACGCGAGCCACCGGGTGTTCGTACAGGCGGATACAGGATTGAACATAATATACATTATGCGACTCACAAACCGCGGTTGCTCGTAACGGCCCATACAGTCTTCCGGGTTTTCGCCGTTATACCTCCCATGGCCTCGCGCCAGGCGGTTCCGTTGTCAACGAAGCAACGGCCTTACCGCCAACCCTTTAAAAACGACCCGAACCCGAATCGCTGACGCCTGCACGTGTCGCCAGAACAGTTGCTAGCCACCGAACTTCCGCACGCCGCCGCGGGCGACGCCGCACGCGCAGGCGGTTTCCTTCCGGCGCTGCTGGCGGGTTTTGGCTTTCTTCTACTGCTGGTGACGCTGGTCGTGGGCGCAAGCGTGGTTTACCTGGGCTCGCTGCGCGCTGAACTCGAGACCGTCGTCAGCAGCCAGCTTCGGCGCATTAGCCAGGCGCACGATCTGCGCATGATCATCCGCGAGCGCATCCTCAGCCTCGACACCATTTTTCTGCGCGACGACCCGCTCGACCGTGATGCGGCCTACATGCGTTTTCTGGAACTCGGCAGCGACTTCATCGCGATCCGGCGCAGGTTCGAAGCCGAGGCAGGCGATGCGGAAGAGCGCCGCATTCTCGCGGCTTTCCGGGCGCAAACGATCGCCGCCACGCCGCCGGTCGAGGCCGTGGTGGAGCTGTATCTGCAAGGGGACCTCGAAGCGGGTCGTCGCCAGCTGCTCGAGGTGGCGATACCCGCGCAGGCGCGGGTGATCGAAACCAGCGACACCTTGCATGCCCTGTACCGCGAACGCGGCGAGGCCGCCGTCGCCCATGCGCGCGAGGTCTACGCCGCCGCGTCTCGCACCATCATCGGCCTCGGCGCGGGCGTGCTCTTGCTGACGCTGCTTACCGCTGCGCTGGTCAGTCGCCGCGTTCTGCGCGACCGGGCTGCCCTGCTTGCCGAGATCGACGTACGGCGTGCCACCGAGGCGAAGCTGCGCAGCCTTCAGGAAGAGCTTGAATCGCTGGTCGCCTCCCGTACCGCCCGCCTGCAGGAAACCGCCGCGCGCCTCGAGGAAGCGCAGCGGGTCGGCCAGATCGGCCATTGGGAATGGGACATCACGACGGGGGTGCTGACCTGGTCGACCCAGGTCTACCGGCTGTTCGGTTTGCCGGCCGGGCTGCAAACGGCGTCCTACGAATCCTTCATGGCAGCCGTGCATCCCGACGACCGGGACCAGGTGGCCAAGGCCGTCCGCCACGCCCTCGCCCACGGCGACTATGAGATCGCTCACCGCATCGTGCGGCCGGATGGGGAGATCCGCCACGTGCAGGAGCGGGCCCGCGTGACCTTCGATCCTGGCGGGTGCGCCGTGCGCATGATCGGCACGGTGCAGGATATCACCGAGGCCCACCGGTTGCAGACCTAGTTGTGGGAACGTGCCCATTACGACGCCCTGACTGGGCTTCCCAACCGGGCCCTGCTGCTCGACCACCTCCATCAGGCGCTGCGGCAGGCCGAGCGGCAAAACACGCGCTTGGCGATCGCGCTCATCGACCTCGACCGCTTCAAGGAGGCGAACGACAGCCTCGGCCACGCCGCCGGGGACGAGCTGCTGAAGGACGTGGCGGAGCGGCTGCGCCGCAGCGTCCGGCAGAGCGACATCGTTGCGCGCTTCGCCGGCGACGAATTCGTCGCGGTGTTTCCCGGTGTCGCCGACGCGGAGCAGATGCAGAGCGTGCTCGACAAGATCCTGGCAAGCCTGCAGCCGCCGAGCGAGCTCGATGGCGCGAGCTGGCAAATCAGCGCGAGCATCGGCGTCGCCTTCTATCCTCGCGATGGGGCCGACGCGCAGGCCTTGTTGCGCGCCGCCGATGCGGCGATGTACGCCGTCAAGCGCGCACAGCGCAAGGTCTATCCCGGAGCGGCCTGAACGGCAGACAGGCGGGTCGCCTCGCGGGGGACGGCCGTGCCCTCCCCGCCTGACGGCCGCAGCGCTAACCGTCCCGAAGAAGACAAAAAAAGCCGCCTGTCGGGGCGGCTCGAGGGCTGCCCGGTGTCCATGCAGGGCAGCAGAGGAAATGTGACGACGGCGCGCCGGACGGGGCCGTGTTCCCGCCCGGCTGGGTACGTCAGCCGATCTTGGCTTCGGCGCTGTTCTTGTCGCCCTTGTTGTCGACCCAGT
>JBKBRW010000024.1:0-34138 GCA_046291555.1 Thiobacillus sp. | reverse complement strand
GCCACGGTGCTGAACCAGGCGCGCGGCGACAAGATCAAGATCTTCAAGATGCGCCGCCGCAAGCACTATCGCAAGAGCCAGGGCCATCGCCAGTACTACACCGAAGTGCAGATCGCCGGCATTTCCGCATAAGGAGCACACAACATGGCACACAAGAAAGCAGGCGGCAGCTCGCGTAACGGCCGCGATTCCGAATCGAAACGCCTGGGCGTGAAGCGCTACGGCGGCCAGCTGGTCGCAGCTGGCAACATCCTCGTGCGTCAGCGGGGCACCCAGTTCCACCCCGGTGACAACGTGGGCATCGGCAAGGACCACACCCTGTTCGCCAAGGTCGACGGCACCGTGAAGTTCGAGATCAAGGGCGCTACCCGCCGCAAAACGGTGCGCATCGAGCCGGTCGCAGCCTAAACCGCTCCGCTACCGCAAGAAGCCCTGTCCGCCGGATGGGGCTTTTTTGTTTCTGAGACCAAACCATGAAATTCATCGACGAAGCGAAAATCCAGGTCATCGCCGGCAAAGGCGGTGACGGCAGCGCTTCGTTCCGCCGCGAGAAGAACATCCCCAAGGGCGGCCCTGACGGCGGCGATGGCGGTCGTGGCGGCAGCGTCTACGCGGTGGCCGACCGTAACATCAATACGCTCGTCGAATTCCGCTACACCCGCATCTTCAAGGCGCAGAACGGCGAGAACGGGCGGGGCGCGCAATGCTACGGCAAGGGCGGCGAGGATCTCACGATCCGGGTGCCGGTCGGCACGGTATTTTCCGACGCCAACACCGGCGCGGTGGTGGCGGACCTCACCGAGGACGGTCAGACGGTGTGCCTCGCCCACGGCGGGCGCGGCGGGCTGGGCAACCTGCATTTCAAGTCGAGCACCAACCGCGCGCCCCGCCAGCACACGTTGGGCGAGCCGGGCGAGGAGTTCGAACTGGCGCTGGAGCTGAAGGTGCTTGCCGACGTGGGGCTGCTCGGCATGCCCAACGCGGGCAAGTCGACCTTCATCCGCGCAGTGTCGGCAGCGCGCCCGAAGGTCGCCGACTATCCCTTCACCACGCTCGCGCCCAATCTCGGCGTGGTGCGGGTCGACAGCGAGCGCAGCTTCGTGATCGCCGACATTCCGGGACTGATCGAAGGCGCTGCGGAAGGCGCGGGCCTGGGGCACCAGTTCCTGCGGCACCTGCAGCGCACCCGGCTGCTGCTGCACCTGGTCGATATCTCGCCGCGCTGGGAGGCGGGCGATCCGGTGCGCGAAGCGCGCGCGATCGTCGAGGAACTGCGCAAATACGACCAGGCGCTCTATGAGAAGCCGCGCTGGCTGGTGCTCAACAAGCTCGACATGGTCGACGAAGCCGAGCGCGAGGCGGTGGTGAAGCAATTCGTGCAGGACTATGGCTGGGAAGGCCCGGTCTTCGCGATTTCGGCGCTCGACGGCACCGGCTGTAGCGCGCTTACCTACGCGGTGATGGATTACCTCGACACGCAAGCGCGGCCCGCGGAGACCGCTTCCCCGGCGGGCGGGGATCAGGCCGCCTGAGATTCGGCGTCGCCGCCCACGCGCTTCCAGTCGTTTTCTATCAGGGCCACCTGGTACTTGGCCCAGCGCGCAAACTCATCAGGGCTGCACTGACCCTTCTTGCGGCGGCACATGCCCGCCACACCCTTGAAATGAAAAATGGTCTCGCCGGTTTCCGCGTCGACCGTGACCGCTGCCAGCTGCCGCACGCCCCAGGTGCGGCCATAGGCGCCATTGCTGTAGAAATAGCCGGGCTTGAGCTCGTCGATCGTCATGTCGTGATGCGGCGATAGATGTCGGTGACCTTGACCGGCAATTGTCGCACGTCGTCGAGGATGATGTAACGCGCCGCGCCGTACATGTGCGGCAGGTAGTCGCGGGCGTCGCGGTCCAGCGTGATGCAGAAGGGGTGGATGCCGGTGCGGCTGGCTTCCAGCAATGCCATGCGGGTGTCCTCGATGCCGTATTGGCCGCGGTAGACGTCGAAATAGTCGTCAGGGCGGCCGTCCGACAGCGTCACGAGCACCCGCGTCTTCGCCTCGACCTGGTTCAAGAGCTTGGTCATGTGCCGGATGGCGAAGCCCATGCGCGTGTATTCCTGTGGGCGGATGCCGGAGATGCGGGCCTTCACGTCGTCGTCGTAACGGTCGTCGAAGGTCTTGATGCGGAACAGTTCGCAGCGCTTGCGCGTGGTGCCGGAAAAGCCGTAGATCGCGTAGCGGTCGCCGAGGAGCTCCAGCGCCTCGCACAGCAGTACCAGCGCCTCGCGCTCGGCCTCGTTGATCCAGCCCTTGGTCGAGCCGCTCATGTCGACGAGAAAAGCGACGGCGATGTTGCGTTCTGCCCGATGCATGCGCACGAACAGGCGGTCACTCATCTCGCGGCCGTCGCGGGCGTCGGCAAGCGCTTCGACCAGCGCGTCGAGGTCGATCTCGTCACCCTGTGGCTGCCGCTTCTCGAAGCGGTTCTCGTCGCGCAAGGCCTCGAACTTTCGGCGCAGATGACGCACCACGCCGGCGTGGCGCTCGAGCGCGTCGCGCACGAAGCTGTCGTAGACCGGCGTCACGGATTTCTCGCGCATCACGCACCAGTTCTTGCGGTAGTGCTGGCGGCCGTGGTCCCACTCCGGAAACAGCTCGGCGCCTTTTTCGTGGTAGGTGCCGTGCCAGACGGCATCGGGATCCTCCGGCTGGTCGAAGACGAGGTTCGGGTCGTATTCGCCCTCTCCGGCAGGCACGAGGTATTCGGGCGGGATACTGCCGAAGTCGAGGTAGACGGAGGTCAGCAGCTGCTTGACGTCGTCGGGCGGCGCGAGCGGGACGCCGTCGAGCGTGATCTCGAAATCGAGGGCGCCGTTCGCCTCCTGCGGCGCCACCTCGAACTCAGGACGCTCGGGGACGGCGGCTGGGTCGTCGGCCTTGGCAGCGGTGTGCTCGTCGGCGATCTGTGCCAGCTTGACCCGCAGGCGCGCTTTTTCCTTGTCGAGTCGCTGGGCTCGCGCTGCGGCGACGGCCTCCGGGCGCAATTCGCCCTGGAAACACCAGGGCCGGAAATCCGGCAACTGATACGCCGCATCGAGCAAGGCCAGGCTGTCCTCGACTTGGGCGTCGGGCGCCTGCAGACGCGCGGCGAGCGGCTGCCATGCCTCGGGCAGGGTGTCGCCGAGGGTGTCCATCAGCCGCCGGATCTCGCGATGGAGGCCCGGCAATTCGCGCGCGATGCACGCCGTCAGGCGCAGCGTCTCCAGCGCGTTGAACTGCTGCAGGGCCCGGGCCGGATGCGGATGCGTCGCGCACGCTGCGGTGATGTCGGCGCGCAGGGTGCCGAAGCGCGTCTGCGCCCACAGCAGCGCGACCATCGCCTTGGTCAGCTTGAAGTTGTCGTCCCGGCTCGGCAAGCGCGTGGTGATGGTGGGCAGCACGATCTTCTCGCTGTCGGTGTAGATGCCATCGCCTTGTTCGAGCTTGAGCTTGCGCCCCGAAAGGCCGCGCACGAAATTGCCGAGCACGCCGGCGACGTCGTCGAACAGTGCGCCTTCCGTGTGCATCTGTCCCGTGCGCGCGTAACCGTCGACCTGCTCGGCGACCGACAGCGCGGCATAGATACCCGCGCGATCGTAGGTGTCACACAACTGCACCGCCCATGCCTCGATGGCGCGTGGATCGAGCCGGCGCAGCAGATCCGGCGCCCGCTTGGCGAAGTGGAACGCGAGCGTGATGTGGGTGCTGGCGATGCGGCGGATCCAGTCGAGGACGAAGTCCTGCTCCTCGCGGGCAAGCTTGGAGAGCGCGCGCGCCACCGGTCCGACGGCGTGGAAGGTGAACTCGGTCTCGAGCCAGACGTCGAGCAGCGGCTCGATCTCGGCGCGAGTCAGTTGCGGGCTGGCCATGGGCCGCGGCGTCGCGTCAGAAGAGCGAGGACGAGAGTTCCTGGATCGCGGTCAGCATGTCGGCGTCGTCGGTGACCGCTTGCGCAACGGCGCTCCGGCAAGCCACCACCGGGTCGACGCCGCTGGCGATGAGCTTGCCGGCGTGCACCAGAAGCCGGGTCGACGCGCCTTCCTCGAGGCCGCTGCCCTTGAGATTGCGCGTCATCTGCGCGAACTTGACGAGCTTTTCCGCCATGCCGGCATCGATACCGGACTCGTTGACGACGATGCGGCGCTCCAGCTCGGCGGCTGGGTAGTCGAACTCCAGCGCGACGAAGCGCTGCCGGGTCGACTGCTTGAGGTCCTTGAGCACGCTCTGATAGCCCGGGTTGTAGGAAATCGCGAGGCAGAACTCCGGAGGCGCTTCGACCAGCTGGCCGAGTTTTTCCATCGGCAGCGTGCGGCGGTCGTCGGCGAGGGGATGGATCACCACCATGGTGTCCTTACGCGCCTCGACAATTTCATCCAGATAGCAGATGCCGCCAGCGCGCACGGCGCGGGTGAGTGGCCCGTCGACCCACACGGTCTCGCCGCCCTTTACCAGATAGCGGCCGACGAGGTCAGACGCGGTGAGGTCGTCGTGGCAGGAGACCGTGATCAGCGGGCGCTTCAAACGCCAGGCCATGTGTTCCATGAAGCGCGTCTTGCCGCAGCCGGTCGGCCCCTTCAGCAGCACGGGGATCTGTTGGCGGTAGGCGGCTTCGAACAACTGGATCTCGTCGCCGACTGGCTCGTAGTACGGCTCCTTTTCGATCAGGTGGTGGGCGGGGTCGAGGGTTCGCGCGTTCATGGTGTGACTCGGTTCAGAAGCAACCGGCTTCGGTTTTCCGGCGTTCAAGGTTCAGGATTTCGCGGTTCCAGGCGTCGAGCTGTTCCTGGGGCACGCCCTTGCCACGCGCCGCGTCCATCTGGTCGAGCACGCGGCCCAATTGCTCGCTCAACGCCGGACAGGTAGAGGGGGTGACGGCTGCGCCCCGCGCCGCTGGCGTGGCGGGCGCGGCCTTCACCGGCGTGGCGGGTCGTGCCGGGGGGCGCGCCGGTGGGCCGGGCGGCGAGGCTGGGGGTGGCTCGGCGGGTGTGGCCCTAGGCGGCTGTTGCGCCGCCGCCGGCGCCGGTATCGGTGCGGGCATCGTCTGCGGCGCAGGGGGGGCTGCCGGCGTTGCTGTCGCAGGGGGGGGTGGCAGGGGGGTGGGGGACGGAGAAGCGGCTGCCATCGGTGTGGGCGCGGGTGGCGGATCGATTTCGACCCGCTGAATTTCGCGCGCGCCGCGACAGGGCAGGTTGGAATAGGTTACCCGGCCGTCCGCGTCGATGCACTTGTTGAGCGTAGTCTGCGCCGCCGCTTGGGTAGGTACGAGCGCGGGCAGGACCGACAGGAGCAGCGCGGACAGACGCATCGGGTCAAATTTCGCCGGAGTACTTTTCGTCTTCGAGCGCCATCTTTTTCTGGAACTCGGCTTCCTTTTCCTGCTCGGCAAGCGCGCGCCGGCGGGCGAGCCGCTTCTCGTAGGCGTCGGGCCGTTCCTCGACGAATTTTTCGCCGAACAGGGCGTGGCGCAGGAAATTGAGCCCGAAGTCGAGCAGGGCCTCGTCGTCGGCAACCAGCGTCGCCATCACTTCCACGGGAATGTCGTAGGTTTCGTTGAAGCTCTGGCTCATGACGAAGGCCCGGAAGCGGTCGACGTCGTAGCTCGCCATGAAGAAGAGCTGGTTCGACACCGGGGTCGGCTTGCCGATCGCGGGGCCGGCCGATTTCCGCTTAACCACGAGTTGGCGCCAGGCGTGCGCCTTTTGGTCGTACTCGTCGACGCCCTGTTCCCGGCGGTACTCCTCGATAGTCTGCACCTTGTCCTCGAAATGGCCGAGGCAGTGCGGCTCCTTCACCAGTGCGTAGGCGGCGCGATCAAAATACTCGTCGGAGCGGCGCATGGTCAGCAGCGCGACCGGGTAGTAGCGACATGCCGTGGGCCGGTCCTCGTAAACGCCGCAGCCTTCCGGCTTCATGAACTGGCAGGCGGTACCGCCTTCGACCGGCTTCAACTTGATGCCCGGCATGCCATCCTTGTCCATCTCGAACGGCACGGTGTACTGCTTGAGGAATTCGCCCGACGACAGGTCGAGTCGCTTCTTCAGGCGCAGCACGTCGTAAGGCGTCAGCGGAATGTCGATGTTGGAACAGCAGGCGTTCCAGCATTTCACGCCGCGATGGCAGCGGAACTGCAGTTTCGCGTCTTCCGCCAGCATGATGGGTTTGACCGGGCTGCTCGCGAAGGGCGAGTCGGCGATCATGTCCTTGAATTCGGCTTCGTTCATTTTGTTTCACTACCTTTCGGGACGCGCCCCACACTTCTGAAAACGGACAACATACGGTCGAAAGGCGACAAGGGTACGCGCTTTCGGCCGGATGCTGAATAGCCACCCATGATGGCGCGCAGATCCGCATGAAACCGGCGGCGCTTCGTCGGTTCAAGCGTCGCGCGGGAAAACCGGGCGCGCTGTAATGATTTTGCGTCGCCCAAAAAACCGGGCGCCACTGGGGCGCCCGGAATTCACTGCCTCACGGGAGGATCAGTGAGCAGCCGGCTTGAACAGCTTGGACTTGTCGACCAGATCCACGTGGGCGCGCTTGAACACGGTCCACTGCTTGGAGTTCTTGTCGTAGATCGAGTTCACGAAGCAGTGCCAGTTCTCCTCGTCGATGAAGTTCTTGTCGGCACGATAGTAGAAGCCGGGATAACGGCTCTCCTGGCGGAACTGGATGTGCTTCATGTGGGCTTCCGCAGTGAGGATACGGTGGTAGTTCTCCCAGGCGCGAAGCAGTTCGTGCAGGTCCTTCGCACGCATCTTCATCGCGTCTTCCTTCAGCATTTCCAGCTTCTCTTCGGCGACCTTGAGCATGTGCTCGTTGGTCGTGTAGTAGGTCGCGACACCCGCCACGTACTCGTCCATGATCTTCTGCAGGCGGAACTGCAGCATCTTGGGCGTGATGTAATTGGGGTTCACGTCGATCGCCGTGGTGTAGTCCTTGAACTCGAGGTAGGTACGCACCGGCTTGTAGATCTCTTCGACCAGCTGCTCGACGGGCGTGTCGAGCTCAGGCTTCAGGTCCTTGTTGTCGATGCAGTACTTGACCATGGACTTGGCGCACATGCGGCCTTCGGCGTGGGAGCCGGAGGAGAACTTGTGGCCCGACGCGCCCACGCCGTCGCCGGCGGTGAAAAGGCCCTTGACCGTGGTCATCGAGCGGTAGCCCCAGTTCCAACCCTTGGGCAGGTGCGCTGGGATCTTGTCCTTGTCCGGGTGCATCTCGTCGGTCGGTGCGCCGAGGTCGGTCGGACCCGACACCCAGATGCCGCAGCAGCCGGAGTGCGAGCCGAGCAGGTAGGGCTCGGTGGGCATCAGCTCGGAGTTCTTCTTTTCGGGCTCGATGTTCTCGCCGACCCAGATGCCGCACTGGCCGACGCACATGTCGAGGAAGTCTTCCCAGGCTTCGGCTTCGAGGTGCTTGACCTCGCGCGGAGTGAGGGTCTCACGCAGCTTCGCGAGGGCGGTCACGGTGTCCATATAGATGGGACCGCGGCCTTCCTTCATTTCCTTCAGCATCAGGTGGTTGCGCAGGCAGGACGCCGGCACGGCAGCCTGGCCGTAGGGGGGGTAGTCGTTCAGCAGTTCCTTGTTCTTCTGCATGTAGACTTCGCCGTTGGCGTTGACGGCCTGGGCCTTGAACAGCAGGAACCAGGCACCGACCGGGCCGTAGCCGTCCTTGAAGCGGGCGGGCACGAAGCGGTTTTCCATCATGGTCAGCTCGGCGCCGGCTTCGGCAGCCATCGCGTAGGTCGAGCCGGCGTTCCACACCGGGTACCAGGCGCGGCCGGTGCCTTCACCGACGGAGCGCGGACGGAAGATGTTCACGCAGCCGCCGGCAGCCAGCAGGATGGCCTTGGCCTTGAACACGTAGACCTTGTGCTCGCGGGTCGAGAAGCCGACTGCACCGGCGATGCGCTGCGGGTCGTTCTTGTCGTTGACCAGCTTGACGATGAACACGCGCTCCTGAATGCGGTCCATGCCGAGCGCCTTCTTGGCGGCTTCGGCGACGATCCACTTGTAGGACTCGCCGTTGATCATGATCTGCCACTTGCCGGAACGCACCGGCTTGCCGCCGTCCTTCAGTGCGGGCAGGCCCTGCGAGCCGTCGTGCCGCTCGCCGTTCTCGTCGGTCTTCCAGATCGGCAGGCCCCATTCCTCGAAAAGGTGCACGGAGTCGTCGACGTGGCGGCCGAGGTCGTACGCGAGGTCGTCACGGGTGATGCCCATCAGGTCGTTGGAGACCATGCGGGCGTAGTCGGCGGGGTCCTGCTCGGTGCCGATGTAGGTGTTGATCGCGGACAGGCCCTGTGCTACTGCGCCAGAGCGGTCCATCGCGGCCTTGTCGACCAGCTTGATCTTGAGGTCGATGCCGAGCTCGGCCTTGGCGGCGTCCGCCCAGCGCATGACTTCGTAACCGGCGCCGCAGCAAGCCATGCCACCGCCGATCAGGAGGATGTCGAGTTCCTCCTGGACAACTTCGGGATTACCAAATTCTCCAGCCATTTCAGATACCTCTCTCGTTTACTTGCGAATCAGTTCGGCGGGGTTGCCGGGGCGATAGCCCTTGGTGAAGCCACCGTCGGCCGTGCCGGTGAAGAAGCCGCTCGCGGTGATGTTGGCGAGGCTGGCAGTCGGCTTGCCGCCGTAGGGGTCGATCGAGCCCTCGGGGGTGGTGCGGATCGGGAACTTGAAGCGCTTCAGCGTGCCGTTGCGGAACTTGATGGTCCACATGATGGAGTCGGAACCGCGCAGCGGCTGCACCATGCCGCCCAGCGGCACGACGTCGGCGTAGTGACGGGCCTCGATCGCCTGTTGCGGGCAGATCTTCACGCAGGAATAGCATTCCCAGCACTGCTCGGGTTCCTGGTTGAACGCCTTCATGGCGTGGCCGGTCTCCGAACCGTCCTTGTCCAGCTTCATCAGGTCGTGCGGGCAGATGTACATGCAGGCGGTCTTGTCCTGACCCTTGCAGCCGTCGCACTTGTCGGTACGAACATAGGTGGGCATTACAGTCTCCTAAAGTTAGCTAACAATCCGCGTACGTCGCGGTCCGCTTAGAACTGAACCCGTCCTTGGCCGGGGCGTTTCGCGAATCCGCTTCCGGTAGGCTCGTGTCCTAAAACCCTTGCCCTGTCGCCGCCGAGACGGTCAGGACCATGCGCCCGGCCAGGGGCCGGGCGCCGAATCATGCGGCCGAGTGGCCTTTCAGCTCGACCTTGACGTTCTGCTCCGCAGAGAGTCCAGCGTAGTACTTCTGCAGCACTTTCGCGACCTCTGGCCGGCTGAACTCGACCGGCAGATCCTGCCCTTCGGAGAGCATCGCGCGCACCTTGGTGCCGGACAGCAGGATGCGGTCGTCCTTGGTGTGCGGGCAGGTGCGCTGGCTGGCCATGCCGCCGCACTTCTTGCACCAGAAGGTCCAGTCGATGTTCATGTTCACGGTCTCGAGCGAGCCTCTGGGGATCTCGTCGAAGATCTTCTGCGCGTCGAACGGGCCGTAGTAGTCGCCGACGCCGGCGTGGTCGCGGCCGACGATGAGGTGCGAGCAGCCGTAGTTCTGGCGGAACAGCGCGTGCAGGAGCGCCTCGCGCGGGCCGGCGTAGCGCATATCCAGGGGGTAGCCGGCCTGGATCACGGTGTTGGGCGCAAAGTAGTTGTCGATCAGCACCTTGATCGCCTCGGTGCGCACCTCGGCGGGGATGTCGCCTGGCTTCAACGCTCCCAGCAGCGAGTGGATGAGGACGCCGTCCATGGTCTCGATGGCGATCTTCGCCAGGTACTCGTGGCTGCGGTGCATGGGGTTGCGGGTCTGGAAAGCAGCGACTTTGCTCCAGCCCATTTTCTCGAATGCGGCGCGGGTCTCGGCCGGGGTCATGAACTGGGCGCCGTACTTGGCCTTGAAGCCGCCGTCGGACAGCACCTTCACGGGACCGGCGAGGTTGTACTTGCCCTGCGCCATGACCATCTTGACGCCGGGGTGCTCGAGGTCGGTGGTCTTGTAGACCATCATGCACTCGTGCGCCTTGTCGATGGTGTACTTGTCGGTCACCTTCATGGTGCCCATGATCTCGCCGGCATCGCTCACCAGTGCGATGTCGTCGCCTTCCTTGACGGACTCGTCGTCGGTCGAGAGGGTGATGGGAATGGGCCAGAACAGGCCGTTGGCCATCTTGTAGCCGTCGCACACGCCCTGCCAGTCGGATTTGGTCATGAAACCGTCCAGCGGGGTGAAGCCGCCGATGCCGAGCATGATGAGGTCGCCGGCTTCGCGCGAGGTGATCGTGATCTTGTGCAGGGTGGCGGCGCGGGCCTTTTCGGCGGCGAGTGCGTCCCCCGTCAGGAGCAGGGGTTTGAGATCTCCACCGCCGTGGGGGCGAACCAGTTTCGACATGCTGTCTCCTCAGACTTTTTAGGGATATTTGAAGTGCAAGCAGGATAGCACCCGGTCCGGGGGCTGAATAATGCTTTATTTTTATTTGCGGATAAGCGGGTTTGATATTCGGAGAGGCGAAAAAAAGCCCGGCGGGCCGGGCTTTTTGGTGAATCGAAACAATGCCTTAGGCATCGAAGAACGCGGGCATGTCGGTCTGCTCGGTCTTGATGACGTCGACCCAGCACGGCTTGCTCGCGCCACCGGCCGCGGCCAGTTTCTTGGTCTCTTCGTAGAGCATTTTCCAGCGGTTGTAGAGGCAGTCGCTGACCTTGCGCATGCCCGAGTCGAAGTAGGAATTGTGCAGGTCGCCGATGGTCCGGGTGAACGATTCCATTTGCTCCAAGAGGTTGTGCGGATAACCTTGCCGGTTGGGGTCGGCGTACTTGACCATCTCCCGCTTGACCGCGCGCACGAAGACTTTCTGGCCTTCGGTGAGATCGGCCTCGGTGCGGGGCGCGCCGCCGAAGTTCATGACTTCATCGATGAAGCCCTTGAGACGTTCGCCGAAATCGAAGTTGGCGTAATCGACGTTTTGCATAAAGCCTCCGTTAGCTGATGTTGCTATTAATCCGGACCGGTGGGTCCGGTTCTTATCCTACGCCGCGCGTCGGGGCTGTCCAGCCTCCGGCCGCTTGCAACTTCAGGTTTGTTGCCTAAGCCCTTGAATCCAGCGGGAATAAATTTTGTCGGCCAGGGCATGCAGCGCGTCGGTCCGGGTGCCCAAGTCCGCTCGGATCTCGGCGGGCGGCTGCACGGCGGGGCTGTCGCTGGCGGCGATCTCGTCGGCGCCGTTTTCACACCAGGTCTCGACGAGCGCCGGGGTCATCTCGACGTGGCATTGCATGCCGAGGTGGCGATCGTCCAGCACGAAGGCCTGATTGGCGCAGTGGGCGCTCCTGAGGATGCGCACGGCGCCTTGGGGCAGTGTGAAGGTTTCGCCGTGCCAGTGGAAGCCGGGCAGGGGACCTTGAGTCGTGCCTACCCACGGCTGTGCCGCATCGGCGTCGGTGATCTCGAGCGCCCCCCAACCGATCTCCTTCACCGGGTTGGCCCCAACCTGCCCGCCCAGAGCCTTGGCCATCAGCTGGCCGCCGAGGCAATGGCCGATGACGGGCACGCCCTTAGCGACCGCCTCGCGGATGAGTTGCAGGATCGGCGGAATCCAGGGCAGGTCATCGTTCACGCTCATCGGGCCGCCCATCAAGCACAGCCCGGAAACGCCGTTAAGGTCGGTGGGCACCGCATCGCCGGCATCGATGCGCACGAGCCGCCAGGGGATGCCGTGGCGATCGAGGAATTCGGCGAAATAGCCCGGCCCTTCGGTCGGCGAAAAGCGAAAGACGAGTACGGAAGTCATCATGGCTTACAGCGTCAAGAAATTGATTTCCATCATATCGGTCGCGGGCTTGGCGTGCACGCCAGCATGGGCGACCACGTTGACGGTCGTGGGGCTCTTCAAGGACAAGGCGATCGTCAGCATTGACGGCGGCTCACCGCGTACCCTCGGGGTCGGGCAGACCGTGAATGGCGTGAAGCTGCTCGCCGCAGATTCGGATCGCGCGCGCTTCGACGTCAACGGCAATCGCCGCGAACTCAGCATGGGACAGTCCTTCGCTGGCGGTGCGCAGGCGGGCGCCCGGCCGAGCGTGTCGCTCACCGCGGACGGACGCGGGCATTTTGCCGCCGCTGGGTCGATCAACGGTTATCCAGTCACCTTCCTCGTCGACACCGGTGCCACGGCGGTCGCGATCAGCGCGACCGAGGCCCGGCGGCTCGGGATCGATTACAAGTCCGGGCAGGCCGTCGCGGTCGGTACCGCGGCGGGCACGGTGCCGGCATGGCGGGTGAGCTTCGGTACGGTGAAGGTGGGCAGCATCAGCGTCAATCAGGTCGAGGGGCTGGTCGTCGACTCGGGTCTCAGCGTGCCCTTGCTCGGCATGAGTTTCCTCAACCGTATGGAGATGAAGCGGGACGGGCAGACGATGACGCTGACGCAGCGGTATTGAGACAAAAGCGACCAAAGCAAACGGGGCCTGCATGCAGGCCCCGTTTGCTTTGGGCAGTGGCAGCTCACGCCGCCGCCGCTTTCTTGTCGCGTTCGATCAGTGCGTACGCGGAGTGGTTGTGGATAGACTCGAAGTTTTCCGCTTCGACGACGTAGGCGTCGATCAGCGGCTCGGCATTCATCGCCGCGGCGACGTCGCGCACGATGTCCTCGACGAACTTCGGATTGTCGTAGGCGCGCTCGGTGACGTACTTCTCGTCGGGGCGCTTGAGCAGCCCGTACAGCTCGCAGGACGCCTGGTCCTCGACCTTGCGCACCAGATCCTCGATCCAGAGGAAACCGTTGGTCTTGGCGGTGACGGTGACGTGCGAGCGCTGGTTGTGCGCGCCGTAGTCGGAAATCTTCTTCGAGCACGGGCAGAGGCTGGTCACCGGCACGAGCACCTTGGTGATGTGGCTGTAGCAACCGTTCTCGATCTCGCCGATGAAGGTGACTTCGTAGTCGAGCAGGCTCTGCACGCCGGAGACCGGCGCGGTCTTGTTGATGAAGTAGGGGAAGGTCATCTCGATGTAGCCGGATTCGGCCTCGAGCCGCTCGACCATCTCGCGCAGCATGTCCTCGAAGTTTTCGATCGAGATCTCGCGCTCGCGCGTGTTGAGGATCTCGATGAAGCGCGACATGTGCGTGCCCTTGAAATTGTGCGGCAGGAACACGTACATGTTGAAGCTGGCGACGGTGTGCTGGACGCCTCCGCTCTTGTCGGCGACGCGTACCGGGTGGCGGATGCTCTTGATGCCGACCTTGTTGATCGCGATCTGGCGCGTGTCGGCCGAGCTTTGCACGTCGGGCATGCAGACGCCGGTGTCGCAAATCTGGTTCATGGGGGGCTCCTTCATCGTGTCAGTTTAGACTCAGTCTACACTGCGTGAATAGTTGAGTAAACTACTCGGGTAATAGGGTTATACGTTGCCGCACGGCGGCCTCGATGCCTGCGGCGTCGAGGCCGCAGTCGGCGAGCAGGCGGGCAGGGTCGCCGTGCTCGACGAAGCGGTCGGGCAGGCCCAGTTGCAGGATGGGAACGACCACGCCGAGCGCGGCGAGCGCTTCGGCGACGGCGTCGCCGGCGCCGCCCGCCACTGCGTTTTCCTCGAGCGTGACCAGCAGCCGGTGGCGGTAAGCCAGGTCGCGCAGCAGCTCGGTATCCAAAGGCTTGACGAAGCGCATGTCGGCGACGCTGGCGTCGAGCACTTCGGCAGCGGCGAGGGCCGGCGCGACCATGCTGCCGAAGGCGACCAGGGCGACGTCGCGGCCGCTGCGACGCAGCACGCCGCGGCCGATTTCGAGCGGGGCGAGGCCGGGTTCGATTGCCGCACCGACGCCGCTGCCGCGTGGGTAGCGTACCGCCGACGGGCCGTCGTGCAGAAAAGCCGTGGTGAGCAGCCGGCGGCATTCGTTTTCGTCAGAGGGCGCCGCGATCAGCATGTTGGGCACGCAGCGCAGGTAGCTGAGGTCGAAGCTGCCGGCGTGCGTCGGTCCGTCTGCGCCGACCAGGCCGGCACGGTCGATCGCCAGCATCACCGGCAGGTTCTGCAGTGCGATGTCGTGGATGAGCTGGTCGTACGCGCGCTGCAGGAAGGTCGAGTAGATCGCGACCACAGGCTTCATGCCTTCGCAGGCAAGGCCCGCGGCGAAGGTCAGCGCATGCTGCTCGGCGATGCCGACGTCGAAATAGCGCTTGGGGTATTCCTGCGAGAAGCGCACCAGGCCCGAGCCTTCGCGCATCGCCGGTGTGATGCCGACCAGGCGCGTGTCGGCCGCGGCCATGTCGCAGAGCCAGTTGCCGAAGATTTGCGTGTAGGTGGGCTTGCCGCCGGATTTCTCGGCGACGCCGGCGTCCGGGTCGAAGCGGCCGACACCGTGGTAGAGGCAGGGGTTGGTTTCGGCCGGCGCGTAGCCCTTGCCCTTCTTGGTGACGACGTGCAGGAACTGCGGACCCGAGAGCTCGCGGATGTTCCGCAGCGTTTCGATCAGGACATCGAGGTCGTGGCCGTCGATCGGGCCGATGTAGTTGAAGCCGAATTCCTCGAACAGTGTGCCGGGCGTGACCATGCCTTTCATGTGCTCTTCGGCGCGCCGCGCGAGCTCGCGGATCGGCGGCGCGACCGACAGCACTTTGTCGCTCGCGCGCTTCGCAGCGGCGTAGAACTTGCCCGACATCAATTTCGCCAGGTAGTTGTTGAGCGCGCCGACGTTGGGCGAGATCGACATGTCGTTGTCGTTCAGCACGACCAAGAGTGGCAGGTCGGTGGCGCCCGCGTTGTTGAGCGCCTCGAAGGCCATGCCGGCGGTCATCGCGCCGTCGCCGATCACCGCCACCGCGCGCTGGTCGGAGCCCAACTGGTGAAAGGCCTCGGCCATGCCAAGCGCCGCCGAGATCGAGGTGCTCGAATGCCCCGCGCCGAAGGCGTCGTATTCGCTTTCGGCGCGGCGCGGGAAGCCGGCGATGCCGCCGGCCTGGCGCAGGCTGGCCATCGCGGCGCGGCGGCCGGTGAGGATCTTGTGCGGATAGGTCTGATGGCCGACGTCCCACACGATGCGGTCGTGCGGCGTGTCGAACACGTAGTGCAGGGCGATGGTCAGCTCGACCGTGCCGAGGTTGGACGCGAGATGGCCGCCGGTCTGGCCGACCGAGGTGACGAGGTATTCGCGCAACTCGCTGGCGAGCTGCGGCAAGTCGGCCGGCGCGAGCTTCCTGAGGTCGGACGGGCTGTCGATGCGGTCGAGCAGGGGGTGGGCCATTTCAGAAGCTCCGCTCGACGACGAAGTCGGCCAGCTGGCGGAGCCGTGTGGCCGGTGCGCCGAGGCGGTCGAGCGCGGCGTGCGCATCGGCGCGCAGTTCCTGCGCCAGCTCCTTCGCGCGCACCGCCCCGAGCAGGCTCACATAGGTCGGCTTGTTGTTCGCGGCGTCCTTGCCGGCGGTCTTGCCGAGGGTCGCGGTGGGCGCCTCGGCGTCGAGCACGTCGTCGACGACCTGGAAAGCGAGCCCGATGCACTTGGCGTAGTGATCGAGCGCGGCGGTGACGTCGTCGCCGGCGTGCCCAGAGTGCGCGCCCAGCAGCACCGCCGCCCGTATCAACGCGCCGGTCTTGTGGATGTGCATGGACTCGAGTTCGGGCAGGGTGAGGGGCTTGCCCACGCTGGCGAGGTCGATGGCCTGGCCGCCTGCCATGCCGCGCGAGCCGGACGCCTGTGCCAGCATGGCCACCATCTTGAGCTGTGTTTCGGGCGCGTCGGCGAGCCGCCGCGACGCGAGCAGCTCGAAGGCGAGACTCTGCAGCGCGTCGCCGACCAGCAGCGCGGTGGCCTCGTCGAACTCGACGTGCACCGTGGGCTTGCCCCGGCGCAGGGCATCGTCGTCCATGGCCGGCAGGTCGTCGTGCACGAGCGAGTAGGCGTGGATCAGCTCGACCGCCGCAGCCGCGTACTGCACGCGCTCAGCGTCCGCGCCGGATACCTCGCCGGCGGCGAAAGCGAGCAGGGGGCGCACGCGTTTGCCTCCACCGAGTACGGCGTAGCGCATCGCGTCATGCAGACGGTGCGGCTGAATCTTCGTGCTCGGCAGCGACTCGGCGAGCACCGCCTCTATCCGCGTCTGGCAGGCCTGCATCCAGGCGGCAAAGTCATTCATCCGCGCTGTCGGGCTCAAAGGGCTTGAGGCTGCCGTTCTCGAGAATTTTCACCTGTTGCTCCGCGTCGGCGAGCTGCTGGCGGCAGTACTGCAGCAGTTCGGCGCCGCGCTTGTACGCGGCGAGCGAGCCGTCGAGTGTAAGCTGGCCGGATTCCATGTTGGAAACGATGGCTTCTAGCTCGGCGAGGGCCGATTCGTAGTCTTTCGGGGGTAGCGCGGCGCGGGACTTGGCCATTCAGATAACCCGGCGGGAAAAGAGCGTTACTTTAGCAAATTCAGTGTGCATGCGCCTCCCCGGGGAACCATCTGTGGTAGAATCTCGCTCTTTCCCTGGAATCTGTCAGGGGTTCATCCGTAAATCCGGTGGGTCATTTACTTGCCGCTCCAGGGGGTATCTGGAGGGGGCTTGGTTTTGAGTAGGGTACGCCATGAGCGATCTCGCCGAATCCAGCGCCTTGTCGCTAACTTCGCCGCAACTGCCAGTTTCCTGGTACTTCGATCCGGTCATCTACGACCTGGAACTGAAACATCTCTTCAAGCACGGCCCCGGCTACGTCGGCCACCAGTTGATGGTGCCGGAAGCCGGCGACTACCACGCGCTCGAAATGTTCGACGGCGGGAAGATGCTGGTGAACAGCGGCTCCGGCATCGAGCTCCTGTCGAACGTGTGTCGCCATCGTCAGGCGATCATGCTAAAAGGCCGCGGCAAGCTGCCGTCGAACAACATCGTCTGCCCGATCCATCGCTGGACCTACGATGCCCAGGGCAAGCTCATGGGCGCGCCGGAATTCCCGGGCAACCCCTGCCTGAACCTCAACCGCACCGGGCTCAAGGCCTGGCAGGGCCTGTTGTTCGCGGGTGGGCGCGACGTCAACGCCGACCTCGCGGGGATGCAGGCCGCGCGTGAGCTGGATTTCTCGGGCTTCATGCTCGACCGCGTCGACGTGACGCACTACGCCTGCAACTGGAAGACCTTCATCGAGGTTTACCTGGAGGACTACCACGTCGCGCCGTACCATCCCGGGCTCGGCCATTTCGTGACCTGCGACGACCTCAAGTGGGAGTACGGCGAGTGGTGGTCGGTGCAGACCGTCGGCGTCAACCGCGGCCTCGCCAAGCCCGGCTCGCCGGTGTACCAGAAGTGGCACGAGCAGGTACTGGCCTACGACCGCGGCGAGGTGCCGAAGCACGGCGCGATCTGGCTCACCTATTACCCGGGCCTAATGGTCGAGTGGTATCCCCACGTGCTGGTGGTGTCCTCGATCGTGCCGACCGGCGTCGAGTCGTGCAGCAACATCGTCGAGTTCTACTATCCGGAGGACATCGCGCTTTTCGAGCGCGCCTTCATCGAGGCGGAACAAGCCGCTTACAACGAGACGGCGGTCGAGGACGAGGATATCTGCCTGCGCATGCACGAGGGCCGGCGCGCACTCTACAAGCAGGGCATCTCGGAAACCGGGCCGTACCAGTCGCCGATGGAAGACGGCATGATGCATTTCCACGCCTTTCTGAGGCGGGAAATCGGCCCGTATCTCGACCCGGCCCGTCGGCGCGAGATCGAGCACGGGCTCAGATGACCCCGGCATCGTGCCTACACGGGCGGCGCGTGCCGCCCGTTTTTTTCGCCCGCCGCGCCTGATGCGATCGGGCTGGATGGTCGTCGCCGCGGCGCTGTTCGCGCTGATGAGCGTGCTGGTCAAGCATGCGTCGGCGACGTTCTCGCCGGCCGAACTCGTGTTCTATCGTTCGGCCTTCGGCCTCGTCGCGATCTGGGCGGTGATCGCGGCGCGGCAGCGGCGCCTGTTCGCGCCGCTCGCTACCGCCCACGTAAAGGCGCACGGATGGCGCGGACTGTCGGGCTTCGCGGCGCTGGTGCTGTTCTTCTACGCGCTTGCCGAACTGCCGCTGGCGACCGCCGTCACGCTCAACTACACCGCGCCGCTTTTTCTCGCCGCGCTCTCCGCGTGGTGGCTGCGCGAGCATCATGGCAGGGGACTCGTCGGCGCCGTGCTGCTGGGTTTCGTCGGCGTCGTCCTGCTGCTGCGGCCGGTGCTCGAGGAACAGGCGTGGTTGCCGTCGCTTGCAGGCTTGGTATCCGGCATGCTGGCCGCGATGGCGTATGTCAACGTCAAGCAGCTCGGCCGGCTCGGCGAGCCGGAGTGGCGGGTGGTGTTCTATTTCACCTTGATCTCGAGCGTGGGGGGTGCCGCGTGGATGGCGATGGCGGGCTTTCACGTGCCGCGCGCGCAGGACTGGCCCTGGCTCATCGGCATCGGCGTGACGGCGACCGTCGCGCAACTCGCGCTGACGCGCGCCTACCATCGGGGCCGCACGCTGACCGTCGGCTCGCTTGCCTATACGACGGTGGGTTTCTCCGCCCTGTACGGGGTGTTCCTGTTCGACGAGCGTTTGCCGCTCGTTGCCTGGGCAGGGATGGCGGTCGTCGCCGCGGCGGGCGTGTGGGCGGTGCGCGCGTCGGCGTCGGCACGCTCCGATTCGCTATAGTTTGAATATATCGCCAAGGAGACCTTCATGATCAGCCTCAGCATGCAGAACAACGTGATCGCCGTCACCGTGATGGGGGCCTTCACGCTCGACGACTACAAGGAATTCGAGCAGGCCGTGTGCTATGGCATCCAGTTTCAGGGCAAGGTCAACCTGCTGTTCGATTTGCGCGACATGCTCTCCTACAGCGTTGACGTGGCATGGGAAGAAATCAAGTTCTCGCGCGAGCACAAGAACGACTTCGGCCGGATCGCAATCCTCACAGGTGACCAGTGGATCGCCTGGAGCATGTGGATCAACCGCCTGTTCATGTCCGCCGACATCCGCCTGTTCGACGACCTCGACGAGGCGCAGGCCTGGGTGGCCGGGGGCGAACTGCCCCAGGCCGCCGCCTGAGCCCTTGCCCCAAAGATAGCGCCCGGGGGTGCCGTCAGGCCGGCGTGCCGGTTTTTGATGCGGCGTGGGGACGGAACACCTCGCGGTTGGCGTAATAGGACGCGACGCCGTTGCCGGGATCCCAGCCCGGAATGCCCTGGATCGGCAGGGGCGGCAGCTCGCGTGGGCTGCCGATGGTGGCGAGGGCCGCGACCGCACGGACCTCGGTGTCCTCGAGGGTTGACGGCAGCCCGGGCAGTGGCAGGCATTTTCCCGTCATGCTCGGGTAAGGGTCGAGCGCCTTCTCGAGTAGCGCGTGGCCGACGACGACAAACCGCATGTCGACCTCCACCCGACCTCGCTGTTCCCAGAACAGCCTCTCCCACGCGTGCGCCGCAAGCAGGCGCGGCAGCGCATCGTCCCGGCTCGCCACCCAAACCCCAGACTCGTCCAGTACCGTCAGCGCGTCGCGGCGGCGTCCGCGAGGCGCGCCGACTTCGTGGGCGAGAGCCTCGCCGTGCGCAGCGTTGAGGGCAGACTTGAAGCGCGGGAAGCGCAGCCAGACGAGCGCGTTGAGGATGTCGTGCCAGGTGTCGGCTCGGGTCGGCACCTGGCCGGTCTCGAGGATGCGGGTCTCGTAATCGCGCGCCGAGAGGCGGCCGGCCGACGCCACGAAGCGAAGCGGCAGGCCGCGCGCCTGCCGCGTGCCCCTGCGCTCGGCAAGCGCGTTCAAGGCATCGAGCGCGGGCAGCGCGAGCGCGAGACCGAGGGCGTCGATTTCGGCACGATAGGGCGTGAAGGCGGGGTGATCGAAGGTCAATGCAGCGATTCGGCAAGCGCCTGGCGGTATTGCCGGGTCAGCGGATGCGCGCTGCCAAGCAGGTCGAACAGCGCAAGCAGGCTGGTGCGGCCGACATCGTCGCGGAACTGGCGGTCACGGCGGGCGATCACGAGGAGCTCTTCCATCGCGGCGGCGAAATCGTCCGCCGCCAGCAGCACGGCGGCGCGCTGGTAGCGGGCGTCGAGGTCGTCGGCGTCGTGTGCGAGGCGCGCGTCGAGCTCGGCGAGCGGCGGTGCCTTGCGTGCCGTGTCGGCGAGCCGCAGGTGGGCGAGCAGGGGGGCGATGGTCGCGTCCGCGCGGGCCTCGGGCGGCAGGCTCTCGAGCAGCCGCAACGCCTGCTCGCCTTCGCCCTCAGCCCACAGGAGCTTGGCGAGGTCGCGGGGAATCGCCAGATTGTCTGGCTCGGCCATCGCCGCGTTGGCGAGCAGCATCCGCGCCTCGGCACTCTTGCCGGCCTGCCAGGCGGCGACGCCCAAGGTGTGGGCGCGGTTGGCGTCGCCGGCGATGAAGCGGTCGAGCGCTTCCCGGAAGCTGCTGTCGGGATCGGCGCCGTGGATGGTGTGGGCAACTTCGCCACGCCAGAAGAACTTCACGGTCGGCACCGACTTCACGCCGAAGCGGCGTGCGAGTTCCGGCAGTTCGTCGGCGTTCAGCATCACCAGCAGGAACTTGCCGCCGTACTCGGTGGCGAGCCTCACCAGGCGCGGCATCACCACGAAGCAGGGGCCGGCCTTGGGCGTCCAGAAGTGCACCAGCACCGGGCCCTTGTGCGAGTTTTCCAGGACGAGGCGGTTGAAATTCTCCGCGCTGGCGTCGAATACGTAGGGGGAGAGCTTGCTCATGCGAAGGCGCCGGTCGCCGCGAAGCGGTCGCAGGCGGCGACGAGCTCGCGTGCGATCCCCGGCTCGAACGCCGAATGCCCGGCGTCGGGGACGATGACGTAGCGCGCCTCGGACCAACTGCGCGCCAATTCGTCGGCCGTGACGATGGGGCAGACCGCGTCATAGCGGCCCTGCACGATGATGCCTGGAAGGTGACGGATGCGATCGACGTTGGCGAGCAGGCTGTTGTCGGGCAGGAAGATGTCGTGGACGAAGTATTGCGCCTCGATCCGGGAAAGCGACAACGCGGTCTTGTCGCTGCCGAACGCGGCGACGAGTTCGGGGTTGGGCAGGAGCGTCGAACAGGCAGCCTCGAAGGTCGCCCAGTGGAAGGCGGCGGGCTGGTGCACCGCCGGATCGGGGTCGATCAGCCTGCGGTGGTAGGCGCCCAGGAGGTCGCCGCGTTCCGCTTCCGGGATGAATCCGGCGAGTTGTCGCTGCGCCTCGGGAAAGAAGGCGCGGATGCCGTAGAGAAACCAGTCGATTTCGCTCTTGCGGCAGAGGAAAATGCCACGCAGCACCAGGCCGAGACAGCGCTCGGGGTGGGCCTCTGCATAGGCGAGCGCGAGCGTCGAGCCCCACGAGCCGCCGAATACGAGCCAGCGGTCGACGCCGAGTAAGGTACGCAAGGCCTCCATGTCGGCTATCAGGTGCGGCGTGGTGTTGTCGGAGAGCTCTCCGTGCGGCGTCGAGCGGCCGCAGCCGCGCTGGTCGAACAAGACGATCCGGTAGCGCGCGGGATCGAAGAAGCGGCGCTGGGCGGGCGTGGTGCCTGCGCCCGGCCCGCCATGCACGAAGAGCACCGGGAGACCCTGCGGATTTCCGGAGGTCTCCCAGTAGATGCGGTGGACGCCACCCGTTTCCAGCATACCGGCGGCGTAGGGTTCGATAGGGGGATAGAGTGCGGACAGATCGGCCATGGGGTGCAAGCTCAAGTAACCTTCCGCATAATACCGTGGACCCTCATCGACTCATCGCATCGCCATGACCGCTCCTTTCAAGCTCGCCCACGCCACCGACCCCGACTGGACCCGGGCCGCCCGAGCTTGCATGGATCAGTTGGGAGCGATCCCCGCGTCGGCCACGCTCGGCTTCCTCTACGTTTCGGATGCTTTCGCCGATGAGCTCGATGCGATCGTGGCTTTTTTTCGGGGCGCGACCGGCGTCGCGCACTGGACAGGCAGCGTAGGCGTGGGCGTCTGCGCCGCCGGCGTCGAATACCTGGAGGAACCGGCGATGGCGGTGATGCTGGGCGAGTTCGCCGCTGACGACTTTCGCATGTTGCCGGTGCTGCGCAGCGCCTCGGACGTCGACGCCCAGCCCGGCGACGGGTATTTCGCGGTCGTCCATGGCGATCCGGCAAACCCGCGCATTCAGGAGCTGATCGAGGCGCTGGCCGCGCGCACGTCGAGCGGCTTCGTCGTCGGCGGCCTGTCGAGCGCGCGCGGGGCAGCGGCGCAGATCTGCGACGGCGTCGTCAGCGGCGGGCTGTCCGGCGTGCTGTTTTCGGAACGGGTCAAGCTCGCGACGCGGCTGTCGCAGGGCATCTCGCCGCTGGGGCCCCGTCACCACATCACCAGCGGCAACAAGAACATCGTCGGCACCCTCGACCATCGTCCGGCGCTGGACGTGATGAAGGAAGAGATCGGCGAGGTGCTCGCGCGGGATCTCAGGCGGGCCGCGGGTTATATCTTCGTCGGCTTGCCGGTGCGGGGATCGGATACCGGCGATTATCTGGTGCGCAACATCCTCGGCGTCGACCCGCAGCACAACCTCGTCGCGATCGGCGAGACCATCCAGCCAGGCGACGAGCTGCTGTTCTGCCGGCGCGACCAGCAGAGTGCCGAGGACGACCTGCGCCGCATGCTCGCGGCGATCCGCGCGCAACTCGGCGCCGAGCCCCGGGGCGCCGTGTATTATTCGTGTCTGGGTCGGGGGCGCCATATGTTCGGCGCGCCGAATCGCGAACTGGGCCTCATCCGCGAGGCGCTCGGCGATGTGCCGCTGGTGGGGTTCTTCGCGAACGGGGAGATATCCCACAACCGCTTGTACGGCTACACGGGCGTGCTCACCCTGTTCGCCTGACCCTGAGCCAAGGAGACACGCATGACGCTGCACGCAATGAAGGAAGAGGAAGTCAGGCTGCTGCGCGAGGAGATCGAGCTCCTGATGAGCGAGCGCCGGCAGTTGCTGCAAGTGGCCGGGGCGGCAGCGGTCTTCGTCGCCAACCTCGACGCCGACAGCCTGCCCGACGAACTCGACACCATCGATGCCGCCGAGATGCTTGCCGAGCAGCTCAACAGCCTATCGGAAGAGACGCTCAGGGACGCGCTGGAATCGGTGCGCGCCGAGGTCGACCCCGCGCAGTAAATCACATGCCCGCTGCGGGCCTTTCGCTTGCACCGCCTCAATGACCTCCGCCGCTTCGCGCTGATCGCCGGTTCGACCGCGCTGGCCTACGCGCTGGCGGGTTGGCTGAGCCTGCAGATCTCCACCTTCGTCGCCGACATCGTCGCTGCCGTCTGGCTTGCGGCTGGTGTCGCCGCGGCGGCCAGCCTGCGTTTCGGCTGGGCCGGCGTCACCGGCGTGCTGATCGGCGCGCTGGCGCTCCACACGCAGATCCTGCCGTTCGAGGACGCGCTGCGCTTCGCGCTCGGCGCGACCATCGGGGCGACGGTCATGGGTTTCCTGCCGCGCTACCTGCAGCCCTTCAGCGCCACGCTCGACTATGTCTCGAGCGTGGCCAAGTTCGCGCTGGTCGCGGTGCCGCTCGGCTGCCTCGTCAGCGCGCTGGTCGGCGTGTTGAGCCTGTACACGTCCGGCGTGCTCGCGGCTGACCTGCTCGTGCGCGGCTTGTGGGTGTGGTGGCTGGGCGACCTCGTCGGCGTCTATCTGGTGGCGCCGGCGCTGCTGACGATCACCCGGCGCGATCTGTTGCCCGGCGGCAAGGCCGCGCGCCTCGAGGCCCTGGTACTGGTCGCAGGCATGTTCTCACTGACGCTCGCCGCCATGTACGCCACCGAGCCGCTGCGTCCGGCGGAGATCGTTCTGTTCGTGATGATGCCGGCGGTGCTGTGGGCGGCGTTGCGCTTCTCGGTCACCGGCGCCGGGCTGGCGATCTTTCTCGCCGCCACCATCGTGCTTCTGCTCACCGTGGTGTTGAGCGGCGGCATCGGGAGTGCGTCGGGGCGGGACGTGTTCGCGCTCCAGGTGAGCATGATCACGATGGCGCTCGGCGGCATGTTTGTCTCCTCAGCGCTGGCCGAGCGGCGCTATTCCGAGATGCGTCTCGACATGCTCGCCAACCATGATCCGCTGACCGGGCTGCCGAACCGGTTCTATTTCCAGGATTTTCTCGGCCATGCGCTGGCGCGCGCGCAGCGCGAGAAGTGGCAGGTGTCGCTGCTCTTCATCGACCTCGACCGCTTCAAACACATAAATGACTCGCGAGGGCACGAGATCGGCGACCAGGTGCTGCGGATCGTCGCCAATCGCTTGGAGAACGAGTTGCGTGCCGACGATTTCGTCGCGCGTCTGGGCGGCGACGAGTTCGCGGTCATTCTCATGCACCCCCCGGCCTCGCGGGCAGCGAGCCGCGTCGCGCGCAAACTGATCGAGGCGGTGAGCGAGCCGTTCAAGCTGAAGCAGCGGCGGTATGCGATCGGCGCCAGCGTTGGCATCAGCGTGTATCCGGATGACGGCCTGGATGCGCATACCCTGTTGCGCCAGGCCGACCTGGCGATGTACCAGGCCAAGCAACGCCATAGCGGCTTCGAGTATTTCCAGACCGAGCTCAACACGGTCGCGCAGCAGCAGTTGACCGTCGAGAGCGGCCTGCGTCAGGCGCTCGGGCGCGAGGAACTCGCGCTGGTCTACCAGCCGAAGGTCGATCTCGCGAGCGGCGAAGTCGTCGGTCTGGAAGCGCTGATCCGCTGGCTCACCCGTTCCGGTAGCATCATCGGACCGGAGCAGTTCATTTCGGTCGCGGAGGAGACGGGGCTCATCGTGCCGATCGGCCGCTGGGTCGTCCGCGCGGCCTCCGAACAATGGGTAGCCTGGCAGGCGGCGGGGCTCAATCCGCCGCCGGTGGCGGTCAACCTGTCGCCACGCCAACTGTCGGACGCGGCGCTGGTCGAGGATATCGACACCATCCTCAAGGAGACCGGCATGGATCCGGCCTTCCTGCAGCTCGAGGTCACCGAGAGTGCGGCGATGGACGACCCCACGCATACGTTCGAGGTGCTGACAATCTTGCGCGAGCGAGGCCTGCATCTCTACATCGACGACTTCGGCACGGGGCACTCCAACCTCGGCCAGCTCAAGCGCATGCCGATCGACGCCCTCAAGATCGACAAGCGCTTCATCGACGACGTGCTCGTCGACAAGGACGACGCCGAAATCGCCACCGCGATCATCCGCCTATCGCATGCGTTGCAGCTCAGGGTGGTCGCCGAGGGCGTCGAGTCGCGCGAGCAGGCGCAGTTCCTCCGGCAGAGCGGCTGCGACGAGATCCAAGGCTACCTCATCAGCAAGCCGATGCCGCCCGATCGCGTGCGTGACCTGTTCGGGCGGCGCTTCGCGCTCTGAGCCGCGGCGTCGGCGGCGGGCGGGATCGCGTCACCGCCTGCAGCGGGCGAGCGATGCAGCGGTTCGCCGAGACTGCGGTTGAGCCGACGAAAAAAAGCCGGTCGGCTCGTGCGAGCGGACCGGCTTGGATGTCGAAGCGGCTCGGTCAGGCGTTCTTCTTGCCGATCACCGGCAGCGCGCCGCCACAAGCCTCGACGTCGGGCGGCAGCTTGTAGAACCACATCTGCCACATCGAGACCACCCACTGCACGGTGAACGAGATCCCCATCAGGCCGCCGCTGATGATGATGAACCAGGCGAACCCTGGTAGCCACTTGGTGAGGTACCAAGAGAAGATGTCGGTGAGAATCGTCAGGAAGGGCAGGACGATGATCACGCACTTGAGCCACAGCGGACGCATGTAGGCATGGGTGAAGATCGTGCTGACGATGAAGAAGATGAAGGTAATGCCGAACAGGTGAATGTGGGAGACGCGCACCAGCGTCGGGATGGTCGCACCGGTGTCCCGTGCCACCATTTTCATCACTCCGTCGTAGGTGGTCAGCACCGGCTGATGCGGGTTGCTGCCGTCATGGCAGGCGAGGCAGCGCTCCTCGATGATCGGCTTGATGCGCGCCTCGTATTCTTCCTGGCTGGCCCCGGTGTCCACCCACTTGAAGATCACCGCCCGCTCGGACTCGGGCAGCATGCCTGCCATCGGCCCCTTCAGCGCAGTGACGAGCCGAGTGTCGTTCTCGCTGCCGTGGTACGCGATGCGAATGTCCTGCGCCGAAATGCTTTTCGGATTCCCGTCGAGGCCGGCGTGGCTGAAAAACACCTGCAGCATCGCGAACAGGTATCCGGTGCCGAGCACCAGCAGCGTCATGGTGTACACCATGCGCGTCGACATCGGCAGGGCACTGAAATGGAAAAAACCGCGGTTGGCGTCGTTCATGGCTCGGCTCCGGGATGCTCGTCAGTGAGAGGTCAGTTCTTCGCGCCCTGGTCGATCCAGGCGGCGATCTTGGCGACGTCGGCTTCGGGCAGCCCCGAGGTGCCGTGCGGCATGCGGATCGACGGGTCGGCCTGGCCGGACACGAGGCGATATAGGGTGCTGCTCACGCTCGAACCCGGTACCACCACCGGGCCAAACTTGGTGCCTTTCATCAGCGCCTCGTGACTGTCCATACGCAGGCCGGATTTTTCGTAGCCGGGTCCGCCGGGAACATGGCAGGACACGCAATTGGCGTCGATGATGGGCTTGATGTCGGCCTGGTAGGTCACGGCCTTCTCGCCGCACCCCGTTTGCAGGGTGACGACGGCGACGGCGGACAGGGCGAGCAGGGCAAGGCGTTGGGTCATGGTGAGCTCCCGTGGGATTGTTGTTTAGGAAATGCTAATGCAGGGGAAAACTTAATTCAAGAGTTAAAGGTATTTTTATTATCTGATGCCTCTAGAGTCCCGAGCGTCTTCGGAACCTTTATAGCTCAAGTTGGCGGCGGGGAAAACGCCAGGGCAGCGCGGGACGCTGCCGCTGGCGGCGGATTCAGCTCACAAGCTGTTCGAGCACGAAGGGCAGGATGCCCCCCTTGTTGTAGTACGCGACCTCGATCGGCGTGTCGATGCGCAGGGTGAGCGGCACGCGCTCCACCGTTCCGTTGGTGCGGTGGATCACCAGCGTGACGTCCTGCTGCGGCCTGATGCCGGACTCGATGCCCTCGAGGTCGAAGGTCTCGCTGCCGTCGAGCTTCAGCGTGGCGGCGTCGACGCCGTCCTTGAACTGGCAGGGCAGCACGCCCATGCCGGCGAGGTTGGCGCGGTGGATGCGCTCGAAGCTCTTGGCGACCACGGCCTTCACCCCGAGCAGGGTGGTGCCCTTGGCCGCCCAGTCGCGGCTGGAGCCGGTGCCGTATTCCTCGCCGGCGAAGATCATCAGCGGGGTGCCTTCGTGCTGGTACTGCATGGCCGCGTCATAGATCGGCAGCTCTTTGCCGTCCTTCAGCGTGACACCGCCCTCGCTGCCGGGAATCATCAGGTTCTTGATGCGCACGTTGGCGAAGGTGCCCCGCATCATGACTTCATGGTTGCCGCGGCGCGCGCCGTAGCTGTTGAAGTCCGCCTTGGCGACGCCGTGCTCGGTGAGGTAGAGGCCGGCCGGCGAGGTCGGCTTGATGCCGCCGGCGGGGCTGATGTGGTCGGTCGTGACCGAGTCGCCGAAGATCGCCAGTGCACGCGCGCCCTTGATCGCCGTGGCGGCTGCTTTCCCGCCGATGAAGAACGGCGGTTCCTGGATGTAGGTCGAGTTCGCGTCCCATTGATAAACCGCGCCGGTCGGCGCGGGCACCTTGTCCCACAGCGGGTTGTCGGCGCCGACGTTGGCGTAGCTCTTGTACGCGCTGGCGTCGGTCGAGAAGTGCATGAGCGCGGCGACTTCCTCGTTCGAGGGCCAGATGTCCTTCAGGTACACCGGCCCGTTCTTGCCCGCACCGATCGGTTCCTTCTCGACGTCGAAGGGCACGCGGCCGGCGAGCGCGAACGCGACGACGAGCGGCGGGCTCATGAGGAAGTTGGCCTTCACGTTCTGGTGCACGCGCGCCTCGAAGTTGCGGTTGCCCGAGAGCACCGAGCAGGCGACGAGGTCGTTGTCGAGAATGGATTTTTCGATGGCTTCGGGCAGCGGGCCGGAGTTGCCAATGCAGGTGGTGCAGCCGTATCCGACCACCGAGAAGCCGAGCTTTTCCAGGTAGGGCAACAGGCCCGCGGCCTTCAGGTATTCGGTCACTGCGCGCGAGCCGGGGCCGAGGCTGGTCTTCACGTGCGAGGGCGTGTAGAGGCCGAGCTCGACCGCCTTCTTGGCAAGCAGGCCGGCGGCGAGCATCACGCCCGGGTTGGACGTGTTGGTGCACGAGGTGATCGCGGCGATCACCACGTGGCCGTGACGCAGTTCGTGGCCGCCTTCCACACTGAAGGCGCGGCGCAGGTCCTCGGCGGTCTTGCCGTAGCCGCCTTCTTCTTTGGGCTTCTGCAGCAGCGATTCGAAGGTGGTGTTGATCGCGGACAGCGCGATGCGGTCCTGCGGCCGCTTGGGGCCGGCCACGCTCGGCTCCACCGTGGAGAGGTCGAGCGTGAGTGTCTGCGAGTAGTCGATCTCGCCGGCCTTGGGGATGCCGAACAGACCCTGCGCTTGGTAGTAGGCGCGGATCAGCTCGACCTGCGCGTTGGGCCGGCCGGTGGCGGAGAAGTACTGGCAGGTCGCCTCGTCGACCGGGAAGAAGCCCATGGTCGCGCCGTATTCGGGCGCCATATTGGCGATCGTCGCGCGGTCGGTCACCGGCAGCGCGGCGGCGCCCTCGCCGAAGAACTCGACGAACTTGCCGACGACCTTGGCTTTCCTCAGCATCTCGGTGATGGTCAGCACCACGTCGGTCGCCGTCACGCCCGGCTTGACGCGGCCGGTGAGGTTCACGCCGACGACGTCGGGGGTGAGGAAATACACCGGCTGGCCGAGCATCGCCGCTTCCGCCTCGATGCCGCCGACGCCCCAGGCGACGACGCCGAGGCCGTTGATCATGGTGGTGTGGCTGTCGGTGCCCACCAGCGTGTCGGGGTAGGCCATGCCGTCTTTTTCCATGACCCCGCGTGCCAGGTATTCCATGTTGACCTGGTGCACGATGCCGATGCCGGGCGGCACGACCTTGAAGGTGTCGAAGGCCTGCATGCCCCACTTCAGGAACTGGTAGCGCTCGCGGTTGCGCTCGAATTCGATCTGCATGTTGAGGTCGAGCGCATCCGGCGTGCCGAACTTGTCGACCTGGATCGAATGGTCGACGACCATGTCGACCGGCACCAGGGGCTCGATCTTCTTGGGGTCGCGGCCCATTCTTTGTGCGGCCGAGCGCATCGCCGCGAGATCGGCCAAGAGCGGCACGCCGGTGAAGTCCTGCAGGATCACGCGTGCAACGGTGAAGGGGATCTCTTCGGTGCGTTCGGCATTCGGGCGCCAGTTCGCCAGTTGCTTGACGTGATCGGCAGTGACCTTCACGCCGTCGCAGTTCCTGAGCACCGACTCCAGCACGACGCGAATCGACACCGGCAGGCGCGCGACCGTCACGCCGAGGGCGGTTTCGAGCTTTTTCAGCGAGGCGAAGTGGTGCTTGCCGCCGATGGTGGTAAAGGAATCGAGGGTGTTGAAGGGGTCGCTCATGGTCGTGTCGTGATGCTATGGGGGAATGCTGGATTCTAGCGGAAGGGCTCAGGCTTCCCGCCGCATTTGGGGAAAGAGAATGACGTCGCGGATGGAAGGCGAGTCGGTCAGCAGCATCACCAGGCGGTCGATGCCGATGCCGCAACCGCCGGTGGGCGGCAGGCCGTGTTCGAGCGCGCGGATGAAGTCGGCGTCGTAATGCATCGCTTCCTCGTCGCCGGCTTCCTTGGCTCGCACCTGCGCCAGGAATCGCTCGGCCTGGTCCTCGGCGTCGTTGAGCTCGGAGAAGCCGTTGGCCATCTCGCGTCCGGTGATGAAAAGCTCGAAGCGCTCGGTAATCTCCGGTTGGGTATCGGAACGGCGCGCCAGCGGCGAGACCTCGGCCGGGTAGTCGATGATGAAGGTCGGCTGGATCAGCTGCGCCTCGGTCGTTTCCTCGAAGAAGGTCAGCTGCAGGCCGCCCAGCCCATCATGCTCGCGGTATTTCGCCTTCATCGCGGCGAACTGGGCGATCAGCCAGTCGCGGTCGTTCAGCTGCGCCTCCGTGTATTCGGGGTGGTACTTGCGGATCGCCCCGACGATGGTGAGGCGGTCGAACGGCTGGCCGAGCTCGATGGTGTGACCCTGGTAGGTCACGGTGGTCGAGCCGGTCGCGGCGACCGCGGTGTGGCGGATCAGCGCCTCGGTGAAGTCCATGAGGTAGCGGTAGTCGCGGTAGGCCTCGTAGAACTCCATCATGGTGAACTCGGGGTTGTGCCGTGTGCTCAAGCCTTCGTTCCTGAAGTTGCGGTTGATCTCGAACACCTTCTCGAAACCACCGACCACCAGGCGCTTCAGGTACAGCTCCGGCGCGATGCGCAGGAACAGCTCCATGTCGAGCGCGTTGTGGTGGGTGATGAAGGGCTTGGCCGCCGCGCCGCCGGGAATGGGATGCATCATCGGCGTCTCGACCTCGAGGAAGCCGTGGCCGGTCATGAATTCGCGGATCGACTGGATGATCCGGGAGCGGCGCACGAACGTCTCGCGCGTCGTCTCGCTGGTGATGAGGTCGAGGTAGCGCTGGCGATATTTCTGTTCCTGGTCGGCGAGTCCATGGAATTTTTCCGGCAGCGGGCGCAGCGCCTTGGCGAGCAGGCGGATCGATTGGGCCTGGATGGTCAGTTCGCCCTTGTTGGTCTTGAACAGCGTGCCGGTGACGCCGAGGAAATCGCCGAGATCCCAGTGCTTGAACGCGTCGTGCGCCTCGCTGCCGGTGATGTCGTTGGAGACATAGACCTGGATGCGCCCGCTCATGTCCTGCAGTGTGGCGAAGCTCGCCTTGCCCATCACGCGCTTCAGCATCATGCGCCCGGCGAGCTGGACCTGCACGGCCTCGGCTTCCAGCGCTTCCTTGGATTTGTCGCCGTGTTCGTGCGCGAGCTTGCCGGCGTAGTCGCGGCGCTCGAAATCGTTGGGGAAGGCGACACCCTGTTGGCGGATCGCCGCGAGCTTGGCGCGGCGCTCCGCAATGATCTGGTTTTCGTCGAGGGCGGGAGCGTTAGTTTCGGTGTTCATGGTCGAGTGTTCAATCGCCGAAGTAGGCGACCTCAAGGTGGAGTTGCAGGGCGGCACGTCGCATCACGTCGTCGGCGGTGGCGATTCGCGTTATGCCAGCGTTGCGTACGGCGGTCAGATGGATGGCGTCGAGCGTGCGCAGCGGAACCGGGTTCGCGCTGTCGAGTACGCGCAAGGCATCGCTCAAAAGGGGATCGTCATACGGCACGATGCGGAAATACCCCTCGGCCAGATGACGGGTGAATTCGGTGCGCGCCAGATTCAGATAATCCGGCGTGATCTGGCCGGTCCGTGCCCGCCGCGCCATGGCGCAGTGCCACTCCAGCGTGGTCAGGCGGCTGATCACGATACTGTCCGCCTCGCCTACAAAGCGTTCCACCTCGGTGGAAAGCTTCTCCGCCACGTAGAGCTTGATGAGAACACTGGTGTCGAGATACGCCTCTGCCATGTTGCTCAGCCGCGCGCGTCCCGGTCTTCGCGGATCAGCACTTCGCTCGGAATATCCTGCGGCGGCAACTGGTCGCGCAGCCATTTCAGCGAGGGCAGCTTGCGTACGGGCACAGTGGGCGTCACTGGCAGGATGCGCGCCACCGGTTCGCCATGCCTGACCACCAGCACTTCGTCGGCGTCGGCGAACATCTGGTCAGGGTGTGACAGGCCTTCACGGGCCTCGCGGATGGTCAGGGTTTTCATGGCAGCCTCCGGGTTTACGCAGAGAGGGCGGCAAAACGTGACACAATTATAGCCAATGTGACACATTGCTGGCCACCCATTTCTTGCCCATGCCCGACACTCCCCTGAACCTGCTCAACCGCGTTTTCGGCTACTCCGCGTTTCGCGGCGAGCAGGCGGCCATCATCGACACCGTGACGGCAGGCGGCGACGCGCTGGTCTTGATGCCGACCGGCGGTGGCAAATCGCTGTGTTTCCAGATTCCTGCGCTGCTGCGCGAGGGCTGCGCGGTGGTGGTGTCGCCGCTCATCGCGCTGATGCAGGACCAGGTCGCGGCGTTGCAGGAACTGGGCGTCGCGGCGGCCTTCCTCAATTCCAGCCTCGACGGGGCCGCGGCGATGCAGGTCGAACGCGACTTCGCCGAGGGCCGTCTGAAGCTCCTGTACGTGGCCCCCGAACGCCTGCTCACGCCGCGTTTCCAGGCGCTGCTCGACGCCGCCCGCGTGTCGCTGTTCGCCATCGACGAGGCGCACTGCGTATCGCAATGGGGACACGACTTCCGCCCGGAATACCTCGGCCTGTCGGCGCTGCACGAGCGGTTTCCAAAGGTGCCCCGCATCGCGCTCACCGCCACGGCCGACGCCGCCACCCGCGCCGAAATCCGCGAACGCCTGGATTTGTCCGAAGCGCGCGTGTTCGTGTCCAGCTTCGACCGGCCCAACATCCGCTACCGCATCGTCGAAAAAACCGACCCACGCCGGCAACTGCGCGATTTTCTGGCCGAGCACAAGGGCGAAGCGGGCATCGTGTATTGCAGCACGCGCAAAAAAGTCGAGGAAACCGCCGCTGCGCTCAAGCTGAGCGGCGTTGCAGCCTTGCCCTACCACGGCGGCATGGACAACGCGACGCGCGCCCGCCATCAGGAAAAATTCCTGCGCGAGGACGGCGTCGTCATGGTCGCCACGCTCGCCTTCGGCATGGGCATCGACAAGCCGGACGTGCGCTTTGTCGCCCACCTGGATTTACCGCGCTCGGTCGAAGGCTATTACCAGGAAACCGGCCGCGCCGGGCGCGACGGCGCGCCCGCCGAAGCGTGGATGGCGTGGGGCCTGCAAGACGTCGTCACGCAGCGCCGCTTCATCGACGAATCCGAATCGGACGACGCGCACAAACGCATCGGCCACGCCAAGCTCGACGCCCTGGTCGGCCTGTGCGAAGCCGCCAGCTGCCGCCGCGTCGCGCTGCTCGCCTACTTTGGCGAAGCGAGCGCCCCCTGCGGCAACTGCGACGTCTGCCTCAATCCGCCGACGCTGTGGGACGGCACCGAAGCCGCGCAAAAGCTGCTTTCCACCGTCTACCGCACTGGCCAGCGCTTTGGCGCCGGCCACGTCATCGACGTGCTGCTCGGCAAGGCCACCGAAAAGATCGAGCGCTTTGGCCACACTCAACTGAGCGTGTTCGGCATCGGCGTCGGCCAGACCGACAAGGTGTGGCGCGCCGTGCTGCGCCAGCTCGTGATGCGCGGGTTATTGGAAGTCGATCACGCCGCCTACGGCGCGCTCAAACTCACCGCCGCCGCCCGTCCCGTGCTCAAGGGCGAGGAACAGGTGTGGCTGCGCGCCATCGCCGCCGCGCCGTCGCGCCGCACATCGCGCCTCGCGTCCAGCTCGGGTGCAGGCGTCCACGACGACGAAGATCCGCTCTTCCTCGCGCTACGCGCCTGGCGCCGTGAAACCGCCAACGAAAAAGGCGTGCCCGCCTACGTCATCCTGCACGACGCCACCCTGCGCGAAATCGCCGCCCGCCGTCCCGCCACATTGACCGAGCTGGGCGAGATTTCGGGGCTGGGCACAAAGAAACTGGAGGTGTACGGCGAAGCGGTGCTGGAAGTGGTGGCGGCGGGGTGAGGGCGCATCCCCTTGCGGCGACACAGCGGGATGCCCGAGAGGACGCTTGATTCCGTTCAGTTTGTTGTCAAAAATGCCAATATGCAGGCCGAACTGTTCAAGCAGCACCGTCAGCGCCGCCAGAACCCGGCGAGTCCGGCAGTTCACCTTCAGCTACGCCAGCCCCGAACTGCTGTTCTCCGAAATCAGCCCCAAGCGCTGGGACGTACTGGAAGCCATGAGCGGCGCAGGTGAAATGAGTCCACGTGAACTGGCCCGCAGGCTAGCGCGTGACGTCAAGTCCGTGCACCGGGACGTGCATGCCCTGCTGGAAACCGGGCTGCTGGAGAAAACCGAAAGCGGAAAAATCATCTGCCCGTTCGACAAGGTGCGCGTCGATTTCACGCTGGCGCAGGCGGCTTAGACTTAGCAGGGTGTTGAAAAACGCATGCATGCCTCCGGCCTCATGCCCATAAAACAGGCATTTTTTCGCGCCCATCGC
>JBKBRW010000023.1:0-34708 GCA_046291555.1 Thiobacillus sp. | reverse complement strand
AAAAGTGTTGTTTTGTTGCACATGCGCAACAGTCTCAGTGGCACATGGCTGAAGGATCTATGCAAGCAATGGCACGAACAGGGTTTTGCTGAAATCGCGAGGGGTGCGGGTCACGAGGCAATCGGCCTGCCATCGGGCGGCCGTCACCGCTTGAACGGCATCCTCGAAATCGAGCCTGCCGGAATGGGCTCGCTGAGGAGTAAGCCCTATTTTCTCGGCTTGGCGTAGTGAAATCGAAGCGAAGCGACTTCGATTTGCCCATTGTTCACGCGATACACCAGCCGATGTTCGCCGGTAATGCGCCTCGACCACCAACCGGCGAGGTCGTGTTTCAGCGCCTCCGGTTTGCCCAGGCCGCTGAACGGGCTGGCCTCGATGTCGTTCAGCAGCCGCTTGATTCGCCTCACCGTCGCCGGATTCGACCGCTTCCAGAATTCCAGATCGGCGGCCGCCTGGCGGGTAAATTTCAAAGATCGACCTCGACGAACTCGCCGCGCTCGGCGGCCTCAATCGAGGCCTTGAGCCTGGCGGCGTTTTCAGGATTGGACAGGAGATGCATGGTTTCCTGCATCGAAGCCCACTCGGCCGCCGGCAGGATCACCACGTCGCGGCCATCGGCGCGCGTTACGGTCAGCGGCTCGCCGGTGTCGCATACCTCCTCGACCACCTCGGTCAGATGCTTGCGGAACTGGGTAAAAGCAATCGCGCTCATGGAACCCCCTCAAAACGTCAACACGCAAAAGTCATTTTACCCTGAGTCATATGCTATTCCAGCGGCCGAACTCGACGCCCGCCATGGAGGCGCACGCTCAGGCGAACGCCGCCAAGCGCTCGGCGGGGCTGCTGACGGGAACCAGGCTTTGCCTGAAATCGCTAGGGTTTCGGGTCACGAGGTAGTCGGCCTGGCATCGGGCGGCTGTCAGCGCTTGAACGGTATCTCAAATCTCGATAATGGTATCGCTGTAGCGCGCCAGCATCGGATCGTGCGTCATCAGGCGCATCGGTTCGGCCAGGGCCTGTGCGACGAGGATGCGGTCGAACGGATCGGCGTGGTGCGGTGGCAGCGCTTCGACGCCAGCCGCATGCTCGGGCTCGATGGGCAGAAAACGATAGCCGGATTCGCGGAAGTAGCGCAGCGCGTCCTGGCCGGACACCGGCATGTCGCCGCGGCCCAAGCTGTGCTTGATGGCGATTTCCCAGACGGTCGCGGCGCTTATCCAGAGCGATGATTTCGGCGATTCGATCAGCTCGCGCGCCCGCTTGTTCAACCGGGGGCTGTCCGTGATGGCCCACAGGGCGACATGGGTGTCGAGCAGGATGTTCAAGCGTGCCGCCCCAGGAACAGGCGGGCGACCTCGTCGTTGTGGGCGTCGATGCTGTCCGGCACCTCGAATTTGCCTTTGGCCACGCCAATGCGCTTGCCGGGCGGCGCGGCGTCGAGGGGCACGAGCCGGGCGGCCGGCCGGCCATTGCGGGCAATGATGATCTCGCTCGCCTCGCCCTGCTCGATGGCTTCCACCAGGCGGGACAGCGAGGACTTGGCTTGCAGCATGTTGACGGACGGCATGGGGGCGCTCCTTACCTGAACTGACGGTTAGTCTAGTCTGGCCAGGGTAGAGCGTCAAACCCTGAATGGGCGTTTGTCGTCGCGCCGCGAAACCAGGCAGATGCGTGCCAGTTTCACCCCACGGCAGCCGGGGCAAATGAGGCACGCCTCAGGCAAAAATTGCCGGAAGCTCGGATGGGCTCATGACAGCGACGAGACTGTGTTTGAGATCGCGCGGATTGCAGGTAACGAGGGCGTCCACCCGGCACTGGGCCCCGCATTCAGAATGGGTCGATGACCTCGACGCCGGTCGGCGCGAAGTGCCGCACGTTGCGCGTGGCCACCTTAAGGCCATGCGTCAACGCGGTCGCCGCAATCAGGAGATCGGCGCCATCGTGTCCGAGCCGCGCGGAGAGTACCCCCCATCGCCGCGCCACGGCCGGCGTGACGGACAGGATCCTGTCGCCATAGGCGTGCAGCAGACGCTCCTGCCAGCGGGTGAGGGCGTCAGCAAACGCAGGCTCGGTTTCGCGCTTTTTTTCGATGCCGCGCTCGATCTCGCCGACGCTCACCACGCTCAGGAACAGTTCGTCATCCCGAACCCCTGCGAGCCAGTCGAGCAAGCCCGGTGCCGGCCGGTGTTTGCGCAATTCCGACAGGACGACGGTGTCGAGCAAAATCACGACAGGTCCACGTCACGCAAGGCCACGGGGATGCGCTCGACCGGCGTGTCGTCCTTCGGCATCGCCAGCAGATGGGCGACGAAACCCGGAGCGCCGGCACGCGCATGCTGACGCAAGGCCTCGAACGCCTGCTCCGACAGCACGACGACGGCCTTGCGGCCGCGCCGGGTAATGTGCTGGGGTTCGCCACGCAAGGCCGCCTCGACGACCTGGCTGAACTGGGTTTTGGCGTCTTGCAGGCGCCATTCGCTTGCCGACATGGGTTTCTCCTGCTGGTCAGATTATCTGGTCTGATTCTGATCGGCGAGACGGGGGTTGTCAAATGGCGGACCGCCTACCGGGGGACGCATCCACGACCGCCGATCGTGGCGGGGGCGCCGCGCCTGCAGGGCGCACATGCGTCACGCCCAGCGCCCCGCCCCCAGCATGCCCAGCGCGACGCGGACCGCCGCGTAGGCCGCCTCGGAGAGCTGCCGGCGCCACCACGGGCGGCGCTGCCAGTGGGCGGGGTCGAGCTTTTCGGCGCCGGCGCAGGCGGCGTCGAGGCGGGCGCGCAGGTTCTGCGCGAAGGCGGGGTCGTCGACGAGTACGTTGGCTTCGCGCGCGAGCAAGAGACTGAAGGGATCGATGTTGCTGGAGCCGACGGTGACCCAGTGGCCGTCGACGACGGCGACCTTGGCGTGGAGTTCGCTGGCGTGGTATTCGGCGATTTCGACGCCGGCGGCGAGGAGTTCGCGGTAGAGCGCCCGGGCGGCGAGCTGGAAGAAGGGGTGGTCGGTGTGGCCCTGTACCAGCAGGCGCACGCGCACGCCGCGCGCGGCGGCGCGTGTGAGCAGTTTGCGGAAGCGGCGGCCGGGCAGGAAATAGGCGTTGGCGATGAAGATTTCGTGCCGCGCCAGCGCCAGCGCGGCGAGGTAGGCGCGCTCGATGTCGCGGCGGTGGGCGAAGTTGTCGCGCACGACGAAGGCGGCGCGGGTGCGGCCGTCGGTCGGCCAGCTCGGCTCGACCCGGCTGAGGGGGCGACCGGCGCGGAACTGGCTGAGCGCGACGCGCTGCCACAGGCGGCGGACGCTGCGGTGGATGGCGACGAGGAGCGGGCCCTGCACTTCGACGCTGAAATCGAGCCGCGGCTGGTCGAAGCCTGCGGGCTGGTAGTCGTCGATGACGTTCATGCCGCCGACGAAAGCGATGCGCGCGTCGATCACCGCCAACTTGCGATGCAGGCGGCGCAGGCTTTTCGGGTTGGCGCGCCAGCCGCCGACGAGCGGGCGGTAGGCCAGGAGTTCGACGCCGGCCGCGGCGAGCAGCGTGCGCCAGCCTGGCGGCAAGTCGCGCGAGCCGATGGCGTCGACCAGCACGCGCACCACGACGCCCCGGCGGGCGGCGCGCATGAGGGCGTCGCGCACGGCCTCGCCGCTGGCGTCGGCGTTGAAGATGTAGGTTTCGAGGTGGATTTCGTGGCGGGCGGCTTCGATGGCCGCGATCAGCGCTGGGAAGAACTCGGCGCCGCTTTGCAGCAGCCTGACATGGTTGCCGGGCACCCAGCCGGCGTCGCGCACGAACAGCCGAGGCCAGCGGCTACGCGTCATCGCGCCAGCTGGAGTTTCGCGGTCAGGGCGGCGTGGTCGGAGATGCGGTGCCAGGCGTTGCCGGCGTGGACGTGGGCCGACTCGATATGGAAGCGGCGCACGTAGATGCGGTCGAGCGGAAACACCGGCAGGATCGCCGGGTAGCTGCGCGCGGGCTTGCCGTGGTGGGCCTCGAACACTTCGGCGAGACCGAGTTCGTCGTGGAAGAAACGGCCGACGCGCATTTTCCAGTCATTGAAATCGCCGGCGAGGATGAGCGGCGCGTCGTCCGGCACCATGCGGTGGATGCGCGCGACGATCTGCGCGAGTTGGCGGCGGCGGCCGCCCTCGTTCAGCGCCAGATGGACGTTGATGCAGTGGACGGGCGTGGCGACGCCGGGCACCTCGATTTCGCAATGCAGCATGCCGCGGCTCTCAAAAGCATGGGCCGAGATGTCCTCGTTTTCCCAGTTGAGGATCTTGTAGCGCGAGAGGATGGCATTGCCGTGGTGACCGGTGTCGTAGACGCAGTTCTTGCCGTAGGCGAACTCGGTGTAGACGTGGCCGGCGAGGAATTCGTGCTGCGGCTTGCTCGGCCAGTGCTGGAAGCGGCTGGCGCGCAGGCCGTGGCTGTGCTGGACTTCCTGCAGGAAAACGATGTCGGAACCGAGGCTCGGCAGGCGCTCGCGCAGCTCGTGCACGGTGAGCCGCCGGTTGAACTGCGACAAGCCCTTGTGGATGTTGTAGCTGGCGATGTTGAGCAGCGCGGTCATGATCCCGGATTATAAGTGCGCCGGCAGTTGGCGGATGGCCTCGGCGTTGCTCGGCGAAAAGCAGCGTTCGGCGGCGTCCTGCCAGGGCAGCCACTCGTATCGGACATGTTCGCGCGGCGACAGGCTGACGGGCAGCGGCGCCGGCAACTTGAGACCAAATACGTGCTCGGTGTTGTGGGTGACGCCGGGGGCGTAGCGGTGGCGCCAGCGTTCGTAGATTTCGTAACGGTTTTCGATATCCCAGGGGGTGAGCTCGAAGGCGGCGGCGTCGAGCCCGGTTTCCTCGCGCACTTCGCGGATCGCGGTCTGCGTGAGCGTTTCCCCGGGGTCCTGCGAACCCGTGACCGACTGCCAGAAGCCGGGCGCGTCGGCACGCTCGATCAGCAGCACCTGGCCGTCGGCGGTATGAATCACGACCAGGACGGAGACGGGGATCTTGTGCGCGCTCACACGATGCGGGCCTGGAGCGTGGCGCCGCTCAGCACGAGTCCGATCAGGCGGTCGATGTTGGGGTGCTTGCCGGGGTGCGCGCTGGCGTCCTGCGCGTGCTCGGCGAAGATCGCCAGGCCCTCGGCCGCCGCCTCGGGCGTGATCGCGCCGTGCTGACTGGCGAGGTAGGCGTAGACGCGGAACGAGCCGGCGGTGCCGGGGGCGTTGGGAATGGCGCCGACCTCGGCGCCGGCGGCGTCGGTGAGCACCAGCTTCTCGCCCACGGCTTCAGGCAGGGTTTTGAGGGTGTCGGCGAAGTTCATGCCCGCCATGCCTCAGACCGCCTTGTCGGCGCCGGCCGGGTTGCGCAGGCGGATATGCAGTTCGCGCAGCTGCTTCTCGTCGACGACGTTGGGCGCGCCGGTCATGAGGCAGGACGCGCGCTGGGTCTTGGGGAAGGCGATGACGTCGCGGATCGACTCGGCGCCGGCCATCAGCGTGACCAGGCGATCCAGCCCGAAGGCCAGCCCGCCGTGGGGCGGCGCGCCGTACTTGAGCGCGTCGAGCAGGAAGCCGAATTTTTCGCGGCGCTCGGCCTCGCCGATGTTGAGCGCGGCAAAGACCTTTTCCTGCACGGCCTCGCGGTGGATACGCACCGAGCCACCGCCGACTTCCCAGCCATTGAGCACCATGTCGTAGGCCTTGGAAAGACACTTGCCGGGATCGGTGGCGAGCCAGTCCTCGTGACCGTCCTTGGGCGCGGTGAAGGGATGGTGCAGCGCGTCCCAGCGGTTTTCGTCCTCGTTGTATTCGAACATGGGGAAATCGACCACCCACAGCGGCGCCCAGGCGCGGCCATCGACGTGGCCTTTCTCGTGGCCGATCTTGAGGCGCAGCGCGCCGAGCGCGTCGGTGACCACTTTCGCCTTGTCGGCGCCGAAGAAGACGAGGTCGCCGTTTTGCGCGCCGGTGCGCTCGATCACCGCTTTGAGCGCGGCTTCGGAGAGGTTCTTGACGATGGGCGACTGCAGGCCGGCTTCGTTGAGCTGCGTGATGTCGTTGACCTTGATGTAGGCCAGGCCCTTGGCGCCGTAGATCTTGACGAACTCGGTGTAGCCGTCGATCTCGCCGCGGGTGAGTGCTGCGCCGCCCGGGATGCGCAGCGCGGCGACGCGGCCCTTGGGGTCGTTGGCCGGGCCGGCGAAGACCTTGAACGCGACGTCTTTCATGGCGTCGCCGACGTCGACGATCTCGAGCGTGACGCGCAGGTCCGGCTTGTCCGAGCCGTATCTCGCCATCGCCTCGGCGTAAGACAGGCGCGGGAAGGGGTTGGGCAATTCGATGCCCGCAGCCTTTGCCATCATGTCGCGGATCATGCCCTCGACCAGGGCCATGATGTCTTCCTCGCCCATGAAGGAAGTTTCAAGATCCACCTGGGTGAATTCGGGCTGGCGGTCGGCGCGCAGGTCCTCGTCGCGGAAGCACTTGGTGATCTGGAAATAGCGGTCGAAGCCGGACACCATGAGCAGTTGCTTGAAGAGCTGGGGCGACTGCGGCAGCGCGTAGAACATGCCGTCGTGCACGCGCGAGGGCACCAAATAGTCGCGCGCGCCCTCGGGCGTCGAGCGCGTGAGCATCGGCGTCTCGACCTCGATGAAACCGTGGGCATCGAGGTAGTCGCGCATCAGCTTGGCGACGCGGTAACGCAGCATGAGGTTCTTCTGCATCGGCTCACGGCGCAGGTCGAGGTAGCGGTACTGCAGGCGCACGTTCTCGTTGACGGCCTCGTCGTCGAGCTGGAAGGGCGGCGTCGCCGAGGGGTTGAGGATCTCGATGGCACTCGCCAGCACTTCGATCATGCCGGTCGCCTGGTTGGGGTTCTCGGTGCCGGCGGGACGCGGACGGACGCGGCCCTCGATCTTCAGCACGAATTCGGCGCGCACTTCCTCGGCGTGCCTGAAGGCTTCGGGCGTGTCGGGGTCGACGACGACCTGCACCTGGCCCTCGCGGTCCCTGAGGTCGATGAAGATGACGCCGCCGTGGTCGCGCCGGCGGTGCGCCCAGCCGCACAGGGTGACGGTGTTGCCGATGTCGGCGGCGGTGACGGCGCCGCAGTAGTGAGTACGCATGGAAGATCCTATTGAGTCAGCGTGCGGACGTCGCCCGAGGCGACGCCCATGGAAACGATGTATTTGAGTGCGCGGTCGACCGGGACGTCGAGCTCGACGACCTCGCTTTTCTTCACGTAGAAATAGAAGCCGTTGACCGGGCTCGGCGTGGTGGGGATGAACACCGCCACGTGCTCGTCGGGCAGCGCGCGCATCACCTCGGCCGGCACGTTGGTCTGGAAGGCGAGCGACCAGGCCTCGGGATGCGGATAGCGCACCAGCAGCACCTTGCGGAACGCGTGGCCGTTGCCCGAGAGCAAGGTGTCGGACACCTGCTTGACGCCGCCGTAGATGGATTTCACGACCGGGATGCGGATCAGCAGGCGCTCCCAGGCGTCGACGATCCTCTGGCCGAAGAAATTGGTGGCGAATACGCCGGTAAGCACGATCACCAGAAGCGTGAGGATCACGCCCAGGCCCGGCACGCGCACGCCGATCCACGCCTCGGGCTGCCAGGCGGCCGGCAGGATGGCGAGGCTCTGGTCGAGCGTGCCGATCAAAATGTCGAGCACCCACAGCGTGATGCCGAGGGGCACCCAGATCAGGAGGCCGGTGACGAAATAGCGCTTCATGCGGGCGGGGTTCGGAAACGAAGAAGCGGGCGGCTCGCACCGCCCGCTTCCCGAGGCTGGGCCGGCTCAGTTACACGCCGGGCAGGCGCCGGTGCCGCAGGCGTGCGACGGCGCCTCGGTCTTCGGCTCGGCGGGCTTGCTGCCGCTGTTCTTGAAGTCCGTGGCGTACCAGCCGGTGCCCTTGAGGGCGAAACCGGCGGCGGTCAGCTGCTTGGCGTATTCGGCCTTGCCGCATGACGGGCACACCGTCAGCGGCGCATCGGAAACTTTTTGCATTTCGTCCTGCGCGTAACCGCAGGCGGTACATTTGTAAGCATAAATCGGCATGATTCGCTCCGATAAATCAAGAAGTTGCGCAATTATACCGCCGTTGGGCCGGGAAGTGCCCAGCGGCGGCAAGGCAAGACCGGAAAACCCCGTCTCCGCCAGCGCAAGAAAGATCGCGCCGCCTGAGCCGGCTTTCAAGGGCTACCAGGCCAAACTGAGGCTGCCGTAGACGCGGCGGCTGAAGATGTTGGTATTGCGGAACTCCTCGTAATCCCGCCCCAGGTTCTGCCCGACCAGCGCGGCCTCGATCTGGGTCCCCTGCCAAGCCCAGCGGCGCGCCAGACGCGCGTCGACTCGCGTGAAGGGTCGGGTGGTGTCCCCCTCGCTCAACCAGATCATGGCGTCGCTTCGTTGCGCGAACAGGCTCGCCTCCCACCCGCCGTCGAAGCGGTAGCGCGCGAGCAGGCCGCCGCTGTTGCGCGGCGCCGATTTGGGGAGGTCCTTGTTGAAAGCTGGCTGACTGGTATCGGTCTCGAGGAACACGCGCGCATAGTGCGCGCTCACCTCGAATGCCTGCGTCGGCCGCCAACGCAACTGGATTTCCCCACCCTGGGCGTCGATCCGTCCGACATTGTCGGCGTGAAACACCTTGGGCTGGAAGGAACCCGCGTCTTCCGGCGGGTTGGGAATGATTCTGGTCAAGCCGATGAAGTTGTCGATGCGATCGCGGTACACGCGCAGATCGAGTTCGAGCCGTTGCGGCTGCCACTGGCCGACATACGCAATTTCGCGGGAAACGATGCGCTCCGGCAGCAGTCCTGACGACGGCACCGTGATGATATCGGCCGGCGCGCCCGATTCCAGGCGAAGCACCTCATTGCCCATCTCCTCGAAAAAGGTCGGCGACCGGTAAGCCCGGGAGATCCCCACGCGGACGACGTGACCCGGTGCCGCCGTAAAGCTGGCCGCGAGGCGCGGCGACACGTCAGCGCCGGTGAAATAGTGATGCTCGACCATCGCACCGCCATGTAGGAGCACGCGTTCGTGGGCGCGCCACTCGAGGTTGCCGTACGCGCGCGCGAGCTCGCCACGCAGGGTTTTAGGGGTGCTGTAATTCTGCGGACTCCGGACGGTTTCCTGCCACACCTCGCCGCCCCACACCCCGCGCAAATTGGACGTCCATTGTTCATTCACCTGGAGATCCAGGCTGCTGCGCGACTGGCTCAGGTATTCGTCGACGACAACCGTGCCGTAATCTGTCCCCTTGTAGACAAGCGGCGACACCCGGGCGTTCGCATCGAAGCGGTTGCGGGAATGAATCGCCTGCACCCGCCACTCGCGCTGGGGCGACTCCACTTTGTGATAGGCCACCTGCACATAGAACGCCCGACTGTCCTGCCGGGTCGGTTCGAGTGCGAGCCGCGGATCCTCGTTTCCGAGCACGCCCGAACGGCCGTCACCCAGCGCGAATCCCGCCTGCGCCATGACGTTGGTGTCCGGCGCCAACTGCCAGTCCATCCGGCCGTTGACGAAATAGGTCTGGTTCGCCTCCAGATATTGGCCCCCCGCGATGCCGGAACCCGGCGGCGCGACGACGTCGCGATCGAAGCGATCGCGATGCTGCGCCGACACCGTGAGCCGATAGCTTAGCGGGTCGCTGCCAGCACCATGGCGAACCGTCAACCCGCGCATCGCGTGCGTGCCGGCCTGAACAGAAACGAACTCACCCGGCACCTGCGCGGCGGCCTGGGTGATGATATTGATGATCGCCGCGAATGCATTCGCACCATACACGGCGGCGTCGGGACCACGCACGACCTCGATGCGCTCGATGTCGTCGACGGCAAGCGGAAGATCCGTCCAGTTCACGGCCCCGTAATGCGGGCTGTAAATCGAGCGGCCGTCGACCAGCACCTGGAAGCGCCGGGAGTAGGCGTCGGCCAGTCCATGGTAGCCCGCCGCCCAGGTGTTGTCGCGGGTGTAGGCGACCGAAAAGCCCGGCACCAGGCGCAAGAGGTCGGGAATGTCGCGGAAGCCCGAGGCGCGGATCATGTCCTGGTCGATGATGGTCACCGCAGCCGGCGCCTCGCTGACGGGTTGCGACAGCCGCGACGCCGAGAGCACGACGGGCAATTCGTCGAGGAAATCCACCTCGGTCAAGGCGGGTTGCGCCTCCGCCGCGCCCGCCAGCACCCCCCACATGGCCACACATGCCGAAACCGTTCTAATCACTGTGTACAGCACGTCTGGCATGCCGTGTTCTCCGCATTACTTGTCATTTGGCGCCTTAACGGTCGAGAGAAGGCGGAATAAATCTTTCCGGGACAAAGGGCTTTGGCACCCCATCCTGGCTACCAATTCAGGCTGAGGCTGCCGTAGACGCGGCGGCTGAAGACGTTCTGCGCCCGAAATTCGGTATACGCCTCACCCAGGTTCTGCCCCACCAGCGCTGCCTCCACTTGCTGACCCTGCCACTGCCAGCGACGCGCAAGGCGCAGGTCCCAGCGGGTGAAGGCTGCGGTTGCGTCGCCCTCGGAGAGCCACATCATGTCGCTCGAGTGGTAGACACCACCGCTCAGCGCCCACCCCCGCCCCAGTTCGTAGCGTCCGAGCAGACTGAAATCGTCGCGCGGGGCCGACGCACGCAAATCCCTGTCGACGCTTGCGTCGGCATCGATGAACGCACGCGCGTACTGGGCGTTGAACCGCAGTGCCGGCGTGGGTTGCCAAGCCACCTGAAGCTCCCCCCCGCGAACGGTGAAATCCCTGCGGTTGGTGAACCGCCCCGGCGAGCCCAAGCTGTTGATGTAGTCGTATATGGTGTCGTGGAACAACTTCACGTCGACCTGCAGGTGCAGCGCCGGGTAGTGGCCGACGTACCCGAGTTCACGCGAGAGGATCCGCTCGGGATCGAGTGGCGCTGACGGCGCAAACAAATGCTGAACCGGGATGCCGCTGGTCGTGTAGTACTTGTAATTACCCTTCTGCTCGAAGAAGGTGGGCGAGCGATAGGCTTGGGACACGTTCATCCGCACCGTATGTCCCTCTCTGAGGGTGTAATTGAGCGCGAGCCGCGGGGAGAGATCGGTGCCGGTGAAGTAGTGGTGCTCCAGCATCGCGCCGCCCTGCACCAGCAGGTCCGGGCGCGCGCGCCATTCGAAATTTGCATAGGCGCGGGCCAGCGTGCCGTCCAGCGCCTCACGCGTGTCGAAGAAGCGCAAGCTCTCGACCGTTTCGCGCCGCAGTTCGGCGCCCCAGACGACGCGCAAGTCCGGTGCCGGCCGCTGATTGCGCTGGAATTCGAGATTGAGGCGGGTCTGCAAGAGGTCGACGCCGGTATCAATATAAACGGCCAGTGGAACGTAGCGCGTCGGCGTCGCCGTCCAGCGCGGGCAAACAACCTGCCTGGGAGGCAGGTAGGGTGCGGACGCAGGCCCCAGATCGAGACAGATCCGTGCAAGATCTGACGCATCCAGGTTGTTCCGACTGAAGTAGGCCTGCACCATCCATTCATCATCGGGGTTGTTCACGCGCTGATACTTGAACTGGAGGTACTGCGCCGAGACGTTTTGCCCCATCGGCTCCTCGGCGCTCAGCGAGTATCCGGCCTGCCAGTCGCCGACTGAGAGGCCGAACTGTGCGCTGATCTGGTCCGTGCCCGAGACCCGGTAATCGCCGCGCCCGTTGATGGAATACGTCTGGGTTTCCTCGTAGAGCTTGACCGGTTGCCCGTCGTCGGCGTCGGTTTCGAAACGGTCGCGCGTCTGCGCCGACAGCGTGAGCCGGTAACGCAGATCGCCGCGTTCGCCCCCGTGGCGCAGGGTGACGCCGCTCATGCCCTGCTCACCCCTTTGTACCGAGGCGAAATTGCCGAGTGTCTGGCTAGGGTCCTTGGTGATGATATTGATCACGGCGAGAAAGGCATTGGCGCCATAGGTCGCCGCGTTGGGTCCGCGCACGACCTCGATACGCTCGATGTCGTCGATCGCGAGCGGCAGTTCGCCCCAGTTCACTGCGCCGTAGGCCGCATTGTAGATCGAGCGGCCGTCGACCAGCACCTGGAAACGGCGCGAAAAGGCGTCGGCCATGCCGTGATAGCCGATCGCCCAGGTGTTGTCGCGGGTGTAGGCGACCGAAAAGCCCGGCACCAGGCGCAAGAGGTCGGGAATGTCGCGGAAGCCCGAGGCGCGAATCATGTCCTGGTCGATGACGGTCACCGCAGCCGGCGCCTCGTTCACCGGCTGCGACAAACGAGAAACCGAGAGCACCACGGGGAACTCGTCGAGAAACTCGGCCTCCGTGAGCGCAGCCCGCACAGGCCCGGCATACGCGAGCGCGACGCCAAGCGCGAGCACAGCCATTCCCACGGTCGGTGTTGCGTTCATCCTCCCAACGCGCGCGTTGGCGCGCGATCTCCGCGTCGTTGTTCTGGGTAAGGATTCTAGAGCGGCAGCGGGACGAAATACCCCTTTATCAGAAGGGGATATCGTCGTCCATGTCGTCGAAGCCGCTGCTCGCCGGGCGCTGCGCGGCGGGCGCGTTGGCGCGCGGCGCTGCCTTGGGCGCCGGCTGGGCGTAATCGCCCTCGTCCATGTCGGCCATGCCGCCGCCGCGACCGCCGAGCATCTGCATGCGATCGCCGCGGATTTCGTAGGCGGTCCGTTCGATGCCGTCCTTGTCGGTGTACTTGCGCGAACGGATCGACCCTTCGATGTATACCTGGCTGCCCTTCTTCAGGTATTGCCCGCACACCTCGGCGGTCCGGCCGAAAAAGGCGACGCGATGCCATTCCGTCGCTTCCTGCATGGCGCCGCTCTTGTCCTTGTATTTGTCGGTGGTGGCCACGCTGAGGTTGGCCACCGCTTCCCCGCTCGGCAGATAGCGCACCTCCGGGTCGCGCCCGAGGTTGCCGACCAGAATCACCTTGTTGACCGATGCCATGTTTCCCCCTGGGTGGTATGGATTGCTCGTGTGGAGCGGATTCTATCAGGCGGCAGCCGGCGGCGCGGCGGCCTCGAGCAGCCGCTTTGCGGCGGCCTCGTCCCAGCCCTTGAGGCTGACCTTGAGCATGGCGACACCCTCCTCCGCGAGCACCGCAGCCTCGACCACACCGGGCACTTCGGCGAGCTGCATCTTGAGGAGCGCCGCCTCGTCGGGCGCCAGCGCGGCGATGCGGAACATGCGCGTCTTCACCGCGGGCGGCGCAACCATCGACAGGCTCGCCAGCAGCCACAGCCCCATCAGCACGCTGCAGAACACGAATACGGCGACGAAACCGTGGTGCTGGGCGAGCCAGCCGCCGAAGAAGCCGCCGAAGAAGAGCCCCAGCGCCTGCGCGGTGTTGTAGACACCCATCGCCGTGCCCTTGGCCGACGCCGGCGCGAGCTTGGAAATCAGCGAAGGCAGGCTGGCTTCAAGGAGGTTGAACGCGACGAAATAGAAGAACAGCGCCCACACGATGGCCCAGAAGCTGTCGATGCCGGCGGCCAGCCCGAGCTGGGCGGCGAGCATGAGCGCCACCGCGCCGATGAACACCGGCTTCAGCTGTCCACGCTTCTCGCCAAAAATGAGCGCCGGCACCATCAGCACGAAGGAACCCAAAAGCACCGGCAGGTACACCGCCCAGTGGTCGTCGGCGGCGAGCCCGCTGTTCACCAGCGCGACCGGCACCACGACGAACATCGCCATCTGCGCCGCGTGCAGGGCGAAGATGCCGAAGTCGAGGCGCGCGAGCTGGCTGTTTTTCAGCACGTCGACGAGTCGGGCCGGATTGGCCTCGGCGTCGGCGTGGAAGTGGCTGGGGCCGGGGTCGGGCACCCACACCTTGACGACCCAGATCGCGGCGAGCGCGAGGATGCCGGTGAGCGCGAAAATACCCGGCACGCCGATGACGCGGTTGAGCGCGGGGCCGGCGACGAGCGACACGGCGAAGGCGATGCCGATGGTCGAGCCGACCAGCGCCATCGCCTTGGTGCGGTGCTCCTCGCGGGTGAGGTCGGCAAGCATGGCGGTGACTGCGGCCGAGATCGCGCCGGCGCCCTGCAGCGCGCGACCGAAGATGGTCCAGGTGATGTCGTCGGCCGTCATGGCGACGAAGCTGCCAAGCGCGAACACAATGAGGCCGAAGATGATGACCTTCTTGCGCCCGATGCGGTCGGACGCCATGCCGAAGGGGATCATCAACAGCGCTTGCGTCAGGCCGTAGATGCCGAGCGCGAGCCCGACCAGGGTGTGGTTGTCGCCGCCTTCGAGGTGCTCGGCGTAGAGAGCGAACACCGGCAGGATGAGAAACATGCCCAGCATGCGCAGGCCGAAGATCGCCGCCAGGCCCGAGGCGGCGCGCAGCTCGGCGCGGGTCATGCGTTCGGACAGGTCGATCTGGGCCACGCTGGGTTCGGATGAGTCGGTAAGTCCGTTATATTAGCAGGTTGCGAATTACGCCTCCGCGCACCCCAGCCATGGAATACATCCGCATCCGCGGCGCCCGCACCCACAACCTGAAGAACGTCAATCTCGACCTGCCGCGCAACAAGCTGGTGGTGCTGACGGGGCTGTCTGGCTCGGGCAAATCCTCCCTCGCGTTCGACACGCTGTACGCCGAGGGGCAGCGGCGCTACGTCGAGTCGCTGTCGGCGTACGCGCGGCAGTTCCTGCAGCTGATGGAGAAGCCCGACGTCGACCTGATCGAGGGCCTGTCGCCGGCCATTTCCATCGAGCAGAAGGCGACCAGCCACAACCCGCGCTCGACCGTCGGCACCGTCACCGAGATCCATGACTACCTGCGCCTCTTGTACGCGCGGGTCGGCGACCCCCAGTGCCCCGAGCACGGCATCACGCTCGCCGCGCAGACGGTGTCGCAAATGGTCGACGCGGTGCTCGCGCTGCCCGAGGACACCAAGCTCATGATCGTGGCGCCACTCGTGGTCGGCAGGAAGGGCGAGAACGTCGAACTTTTTTCCGAACTGCGCGCGCAGGGCTTCGTGCGGGTGCGCGTCGACGGCAAGGTTCACGAACTCGACGCCGTGCCCAAGCTCGACAAGAACAAGAAGCACACCATCGAGGTCGTGGTCGACCGCGTGAAGGTGCGCGCCGACGCCAAGCAGCGCCTTGCCGAAAGCTTCGAGACCGCGCTGCGGCACGCCGAGGGCCGCGCGCTGGCTGTCGAGATGGATTCCGGCCGCGAGCATCTCTTCTCCGCCAAGTTCGCCTGCCCGGTGTGCAACTACGCGCTGCCCGAGCTGGAGCCGCGCCTGTTCTCGTTCAACAACCCGATGGGCGCGTGCAGCCAGTGCGACGGGCTGGGCCAGATCACCTTCTTCGACCCGGCGCGCGTGGTTGCCTTCCCGCATCTTTCCCTTGCTTCGGGCGCGATCAAGGGCTGGGACAAGCGCAACCAGTTCTTCTTCATGATGCTGCAGTCGCTGGCAATGCACTACGGCTTCGACCTCGATACGCCGTGGGAAGACCTGCCGAAGCGCATCCAGGACGTGGTGCTCAACGGCTCGGGCAAGGAGGCGATCGCCTTCCAGGTGCTGGCGCCGCGCGGCGGCTTCTCGACGCGCAAGCACCCGTTCGAGGGCGTGCTCGCCAACATGGCGCGGCGCTACCACGAGTCCGATTCGATGGCGGTGCGCGAGGAGCTCGCCAAGTACCAGAACAACAAGCCTTGCCCGGCCTGCCACGGCACCCGGCTGCGCGAGGAGGCGCGCCACGTGATGGTCGGCGGCGCGCCGATCTACCGGGTGAGCGCGATGCCGCTGAAGGACGTGCTCGCCTTCTTCGAGTCGCTGAAACTCGACGGCCACCGCGCGCAGATCGCCGACAAGATCGTGAAGGAAATCGTCGCGCGCGTCGGCTTCCTCAACAACGTCGGCCTCGACTACCTGTCGCTCGACCGCTCGGCCGACACGCTTTCCGGCGGCGAGGCGCAGCGCATCCGGCTTGCGAGCCAGATCGGCTCGGGGCTGACCGGCGTGATGTACGTGCTCGACGAGCCGTCGATCGGCCTGCACCAGCGCGACAACGACCGCCTGCTCGCGACGCTCAAGCACCTGCGCGACATCGGCAACTCGGTGCTGGTCGTCGAACACGACGAGGACGCGATCCGCGCCGCCGACTACGTCGTCGACATGGGACCGGGCGCCGGCGTGCACGGCGGCGAGGTCGTCGCCGAAGGTACGCCCGAGGAGATCCGGCTCGCCAAGGATTCGCTCACCGGCCAGTTTCTTTCGGGGCGGCGCAGCATCGCGATACCGAAGAAGCGGCGCAAGCCCAACCCCGAGCGCGAGCTCGTCGTCACCGACGCGACCGGCAACAACCTCAAGCAGGTCACGCTGAAGCTGCCGGTCGGCCTCTTCGTGGCGATCACCGGCGTGTCCGGTTCGGGCAAGTCGACGCTCATCAACGACACGCTCTACACGGCCGTGGCGCGCCACCTCTACGGCTCGGCAGCCGAGCCGGCGCCGCACGGCGAGATCCTCGGCCTCGAGTTCTTCGACAAGGTGATCAACGTCGACCAGAGCCCGATCGGCCGCACGCCGCGCTCCAACCCGGCGACCTACACCGGGCTTTTCACGCCGATCCGCGAACTGTTCGCCGGCGTGCCCGAAGCGCGCGCGCGCGGCTACGGCCCCGGCCGGTTCAGCTTCAACGTCAAGGGCGGCCGCTGCGAGGCCTGCCAGGGTGACGGCGTGGTCAAGGTCGAGATGCATTTCCTGCCCGATATCTACGTGCCGTGCGACGTCTGCCACGGCGCGCGCTACAACCGCGAAACGCTGGAAGTGCACTACAAGGGCAAGACCATCCGCGATGTGCTCGAGATGACGGTCGAGGACGCCGCCGGATTCTTCGACGCCGTGCCGGTGGTGAAGAAGAAGCTCACCACGCTGATCGATGTGGGCCTTGGCTACATCCGCCTCGGCCAGTCGGCGACGACGCTCTCAGGCGGCGAGGCGCAACGCGTGAAGCTCGCGCTCGAGCTCTCCAAGCGGGACACTGGGCGCACGCTCTACATCCTCGACGAGCCGACCACGGGCCTGCACTTCGCCGACATCGACCTCTTGCTGAAAGTGCTGCAGCGCCTGGCCGACGCCGGCAACAGCGTGGTCGTCATCGAGCACAACCTCGACGTCATCAAGACCGCCGACTGGGTCGTCGACCTCGGCCCCGAGGGGGGCGCCGGCGGCGGCAGGATCATCGCCGAGGGCACGCCGGAAGACATTGCCGCCAACCCGGCGAGCCATACCGGCAGGTATCTGCAGCCCATTCTCGCGCGTCGCTGATGGCCGAGCCCGTCCGCCTCTCCAAGCTGATGTCCGAGCGCGGGCTGTGCTCGCGGCGCGAGGCGGACCGCTACATCGAGCAGGGCCTCGTCTTCGTCGACGGCAAGCGCGTTTCCGAACTCGGCACCAGGGTCGACCCCGACTGCGCGATCCGGCTCGACACCCAGGCCCGCGCGCAGCAGCAGCAGCGCGTGACCGTCCTGCTGCATAAGCCGATCGGCTACGTTTCGGGTCAGCCCGAGCCCGGCTACCCGCCGGCGGTCGCGCTGATCCGCCCCGACACACACTGGCGCGAGGACCGTTCACCGCGCCGCTTCGCGCGCGAGCAGCTGAAGGGCCTCGCGCCCGCCGGCCGGCTCGACATCGACTCGACCGGGCTCCTGGTGCTGACGCAGGACGGCCGCATCGCCAAGCAGCTCATCGGCGACGACTCGGACGTCGAGAAGGAGTATCTGGTGCGCGTCGAGGGCCGCCTCGACGAAAACGGTCTGGCGCTGCTCAACCACGGTCTCTCGCTCGACGGGCGCATGCTGCGCCCGGCGAAGGTCGTCTGGCAGAACGCCGACCAGTTGCGCTTCATCCTCAGGGAAGGCCGCAAGCGCCAGATCCGCCGCATGTGCGAGCTCGTCGGCCTGAAGGTGATCGGTCTCAAGCGCGTGCGCATCGGCCGCGTGCGGCTGGGCGAGCTGCCGCCCGGACAATGGCGCTACCTGGGCGTCGACGAATCCTTCTGATCCAACGCGTCCCCGCAAGGCAAAAAAAACTTGTGACAAAAGCTTTTTGCGTTTATCTATACACAAGGCGGGTAACCAGACCCGCTTAACCTTTTCACCACACCAGGGAGACACCCATGCAATCCAAACTGCTCGTCGCACTCTTCGCCGCCCTTGCACTGACCGCCTGCCAGAAGGCCGAGGAGGCCGCCGCCCCCGCGATGGAAAAGGCCCAGGACGCCGCCGGCGCCGCGGTCGAGTCGGCCAAGGAAGCCGCAGAAGCCACCGGAGAGGCCGCCAGCGAAGCCGCTGCCGCCGCAGGCGAAGCTGCTGCCGAGGGCGCCGAAAAAGCGAAGGAAATGGCCGAGGAGGCCAAGGACGCGGTCAAGCAGTAAGCGCGCGCCACACCGCACGTTCGACGGCCGGTTCATCCGGCCGTTTTTGTTTCCGTCATGCAGCCGTGAAGGGGCAGCCGCTACAATGGCGCATTGTCCCACTCGCTCCCATCATGCGCCGCGCCCTCCTCCTGTCCCTTCTGCTGTGCGCGCAGGCCAGCGCCGCGCCGCCGGCCGCCGTGAAGACCCGCCCCCTGGCCGAACTGGCGATCCATCCGGTCCGCGAAGCGTCGGCCCAGGTCGTCTCGCTCAATCTCGCTCGCCTCTCCGCGGAGCTCTCGGCGCGCATCGATCGCATTCCGGTCGAGCCGGGCCAGCGTATCGCCAGGGGCGCGGTGGTGGCCGAGCTCGACTGCGCCGACACGCGCATCGCGGCGCAGCGCGCCCAGGCGGCGCTGGAATCCGCGCAGGCACGCCTCAAGCTCGCCCAGCAGCAGTTGCAGCGGAGCACCGAGCTTGCAGCGAAGAACTTCATTTCGAGCGACGCGCTCGACGCGAGGAAGACCGAGGTGTCCGTGCTCGCCGCCGAGGTGCGACTCAACGCTGCGGCGCAGGCCGCGGCGCAGCGCGACGTCGCCAAGTGCACGGTCAGGAGCCCCTACCCCGCGATCGTCGAGGCGCGATTGGCGCAGGTCGGCGAATGGGCCAGCCCCGGAACCCCCATCGTGCAGCTGTGGGACGTTTCGCGCCTGCAGCTCGCGGTTCAGGTCCAGCCTGACGACGCCGGCACGCTGCCGCAGGCACAGGCGGTGTTCGCGAGCCAGGGAACCGACTACGCGGTGAAGCTCCTGCGCATCTCCCCCGCGCTCAACCCCGCCAGCCGCACGCGCGAGGCGCGCTTCAGCTTCCCGGCGACGCTGCCGGCGCCGGGCGCCCACGGCGTGCTGCGCTGGCGCGACCCGCGCGCCTTCGTGCCGGCGGATTACCTGGTGCGGCGCAACGACGCACTCGGCGTATTCGTCGTGCGCGACGGCCGCGCGCGCTTCGTGCCGCTGCCCGCTGCGCAGGAGGGCCGCCCGGCAATCGCCGCGCTGCCGGCCGACACCGCGCTCGTCACCGACGGCCGCCTCACCCTGCAGGACGGCATGGCGGTGACGACGCGCTGACGCCGCCATGAGCCCGTACGCCCGTTTCGTCACCAACCACCCGCTGGCGAACGTCAGCTTCGTCGTGATCCTGCTGCTGGGAGTGCTGTCGTATCTCGCCATGCCGCGCGAGCAGGACCCGGAGATCAACTTCAACTGGCTGGTGGTCAACACGGTGCTGCCGGGCGCCTCGGCCGAGGATGTCGAGAAAAAGGTCACCGAGCCGCTCGAGGAAGCGATCCGCACCCTGCCCGACATCCGCTTCGTGTCGTCGACCAGCCGCGACAACGCGTCGATCATCCTGGTGCGCTTCCGCGAGGTGTCCGAGCGCCAGTTCGACAAGCACGTGACCGATCTGCGGCGCCTGGTGCAGAACAAGTACAACAGCGACCTGCCAGCCGAGGCCCGCGAGCCCGACGTGCAGGAACTCACCACGTCGAACGGCTTCCCGACCGCGATGGTGCTGCTCACCGGCCCGGCGGCCGACGAGCGCCTGCGCCGCACCGCGCGCCAGATCAAGGACGACATCGAGCGTCTGCCCGGCGTCGACCGCGTGCTCGCCACCGGCCAGGGTGATCCCGAGTTGCGCGTCGAGTTCTCGCCGGTCGAGGCGGCCGCGCGCGGGCTCACCGGCGCGCAGATCGCCGACGCGGTGAGCGCCTGGTTCCGCGACACCTTCGCCGGCCGCGCGCGCGTCGGCGACGACGACTGGCTGGTGCGCGTCGTCGGGCAGGAAGCCGACGCCGACTATCTGGGCCGCTTGACCGTGCTTTCGCCGCAGCTCGGCAGCCCGGTGCCGCTGTCGGCGCTGGCGAAAGTGGAAACCGCGCGCGCCCGCCCCGCCAGCCTCGCCTCGTCCAACGGACAGCCCGCGGTGATCTTCGCGGTGACCAAGAAGAGCAAGGTCAACACGCTCAAACTCGTCGCCGACATCAACCGCTACATCGCCGAGCGCGAGGCAGCGCTGAAGCCAGGCGGGTATTCGCTGATGCTGTTCGACGACCAGACCGTGCCGACCCAGCAGGCGATCGGCGTCATGGAGGCCAACGCGCTCATCGGCCTCACCATCGTGCTCGGCCTGTGCTGGCTTTTCCTCGGCAGCCGGCTTGCGTTCCTCGTGAGCCTGGGCATTCCCTTCTCGCTGGCCGGCGCCTTCGCCATCCTGTACGCCTTCGACTTCACCCTCAGCATTCCGGTGCTGCTCGGCATCGTGATCGCGCTCGGCATGCTGGTCGACGACACGGTGGTGATCACCGAGGCAATCTATTACCGCATCGCGCGCGGCGCCGACGCGCTCGCCGCCACGCTCGGCGCCATCCGCGAAGTCGGCCTGCCGGTGCTGGCGGCGGTGTCGACGACCATCGCCGCCTTCCTGCCGCTGATGCTGATGCCCGGCATCGTCGGCAAGTTCATGATGCTGGTACCGCTGGTGGTCACGCTCGCGCTGCTGATGAGCCTGATGGAGGCGTACTGGATGATGCCCGCGCACGTGGTCGGGCTGAAGCTCGACTTCACCAAGCCGACCCGCGTGCAGCCGCTGCGCGAGCGCGCCACCCACACGTTGCGCGTGAAGTACACCCGCCTGCTCGTGCGGCTGATGCGCCACCCCTGGATCAGCGGCCTGGCCGTGCTCGCGCTCTTCGTCGGCGCGGTGACACTGGTCGCGACCGGCGCGGTGCGCACGCAGTTCTTCGCCTTCGATCCGATCCGTCTCTTCTACGTCAACGTCGACATGCCGGCCGGCAGCGCGATCGACGTGACGCTCGCCGAGACGGCGAAGGTCGAGGCGGTGGTGCGCCGCCACCTGCAGGAGGGCGAGGCACGCGGCGTGACGAGCTACGCCGGCGTGAAATGGACCGACACCGAACCACTTTACGGGGAGGCCTACGGCCAGGTCAGCGTGTCGCTCAACCCGCGCACCGGCGACATGCGCGAGGTGAGCGAAGTGGTCGAGGCGATGCGCGCCGAGATCGAGGCGCTGCCGGGTCCGGCGAAGTTGTCGTTCACCCAGTTGTCGGGCGGGCCGCCGGCACAGAAGCCCATCAAGCTGCGCCTGATGGGCGACGACGTCGCCGAGCTGCGCGCCGCCGCCGCGGCCCTGAAAGCCGCAGTCGCGCAGATCGACGGCACCCGCGACGTCACCGACGACGACCTGCCCGGCCGCCCGCAACTGGTGCTGCAGCTCGACGCCGAGGCGGTGAAGGCGGCGGGCCTCGACCCCGCGACGGTGGCGCGGCTGGTGCGGCTCCATACGGAAGGCGAGATCGTCACCGAGGTGCGCGAGGGCGGCGACAAGATCGAGGTGCGCGTGCGCGGGGCCACCGCCAACCACGACCCGCTCGCCGACATCCGCCAGCTGCTGGCCGACCCGGTGGCGCTGCCCGGCGGCGGCACCACGACCCTGGACGCGCTGGTGCACACCGAGACGCGCACCGGCTCCGGCGGCATCAAGCACTACAACCTCAAGCGCGCGATCACCATCGAGTCCGACCTCGACAAGGAGCGCCTCGACACGGTGGAGGCCAACGCGCGCATCGCGCAGGCGTGGGACGCGATGGAGGCACGCTACCCCAACACGCGTATCGATTTTTCAGGCGAGCTCGACGACATCAACGAGAGCCTCGACGCGATGAAGATGCTGTTCCTGCTTGGCATCGGGCTCATCTATCTGATCCTCGCCGCGCAGTTCCGCTCCTACTGGCAGCCCTTCCTGATTCTGCTGACGGTGCCGATGGCCTTCACCGGCGTAGTATTCGGCCTCTTCATCACGCAGAATCCGCTGTCGCTGTACACGCTCTACGGCGTGATCGCGCTCACCGGCATCGCGGTCAACTCGGCCATCGTCCTGATCGACGCCGCCAACGCGCGGCTGGAATCCGGCATGGGCCTCTTGCACGCGACGCTGTACGCCGCGCGCCGCCGCGTCGTGCCCATCCTCATCACCACCACCACCACGATCGGCGGGCTGTTCTCGCTCGCCGTCGGCTTGGGCGGCAAGTCCCTCATCTGGGGGCCGATGGCGGCGAGCCTGGTGTGGGGCCTGCTGGTCGCCACCACCCTCACCCTCTTCACCATGCCAACGCTGTTCCGCCTGGCGATGCAGATCGGCCCCGGCGTGCGCCGCGGATTCGCGCGGCGGCTCGTGCGCCGCGCATGAACCCGCGCGCGCTGCTCCGCGGCGCCTTCGACGCCGCCGTCGCGGCGGCCGACCCGGCGATTGTCGTGCCGCCGCACCTGCCGGCGCCGCCGCGTGGCCGCACCCTGGTGCTCGGCGGCGGCAAGGCGGCAGCGAGCATGGCGGCAGCGGTCGAGGCGCACTGGCCCGGTGACGCGCCGCTGTCGGGCCTGGTCGTCACCCGCTACCAGCATGGCCTGCCGACCCGCCGCATCGAGGTCGTCGAGGCAAGCCATCCGCTCCCCGACGGGCGCGGCGAAGCCGCCGCCCTGCGCATGCTCGACCTCGCCGGCCAACTGGGCCCCGACGACCTGCTGCTGGCGCTGATTTCCGGCGGCGGCTCGAGCCTGCTCGCCGCGCCGGTCGAAGGCGTGACGCTGAAGGAACTGCGCGCCGTGACCAAGGCGCTGCTCGGCGCCGGCGCGACGATCCACGACATCAACACGGTGCGCAAGCATTTGACGCGGGTCTCGGGGGGGCGGCTGGCGCGCGCGGCCAACGGCGCGCAGGTGCTGGCCTTGATCATTTCCGACGTCGTCGGCGACGACCCCACCCATATCGCCTCGGGGCCCTGCGCGCCCGACCCCACGACCTGCACCGATGCACGCGCCGTGCTCGCCCGTTTCGGCATTGCGGCGCCGACGAGCGTCGCGCGCCATCTCGAAAGCTGCGGCAGCGATACCCCCAAGCTAGGCGATCCCTGTTTCGTACGCACCGAGAACCGCGTCGTCGCCAGCGCGTCGGCAAGCCTTGCGGCGGCGTGTGCCTGGTTCGAACGGCACGGTATCCCGGCGCTGCTGGTGTCGGACTGCGTCAGCGGCGACGCCCAGGCGGTCGCGCGCCAGCATGCCGCGCTCGCGCGGGCGAGCACGCGCCGCCCGATCGCGCTGATTTCCGGCGGCGAGACCACCGTCACGTTGCGGCCCCAGCACCCGCAAGGGGTACGCCGGTGGGAGCCCCGCTGCCCCGCAGCGTCCCCTCCGCAGCACGGGCGTGGCGGGCGCAACGCGGAGTTTCTGTTGGCGCTCGCGCTGGCGATGCGCGACGCCCCCGCCTGGGCGATCGCCTGCGACACCGACGGCATCGACGGCAGTGAGGACAATGCCGGCGCGATCCTGACGCCGGACACGCTGGCGCGCGCCGAGGCGCTTGGCGTCGACACCGCCGCCAAGCTCGCGGCGCACGACAGCTACGGCTTCTTCGCCGCGCTCGGCGACCTCGTCGTGACCGGGCCGACGCGCACCAACGTCAACGATTTCCGCGCGCTGCTGCTCGGCGTCGACTGAGTTTCCTCAGCCCGCGCGCAGCACCTGCACCGGGTCGCCGACCTTGAGGCCGTACTTGGCCGCCGCGCTGCCCCGATTCACCGCAAGCTCGACGAGTCCGGCGCTGTTGACGAACCACAACGCCGTGCCTTTGTCGGCTGCTGCGAAGGTCTCGGCATGCCCGAAGTCGTGTCCCGCGGCCCGCAGCGTCGCGGCCGACGACGCGCCGCGGATCCCGGTCCACGCATTGCCGTAGTGGTCGACATAGATCACCCGCGGCAGGTCGCCGGCGTCGAATTCGACCCCCAGTTGATCGACACGGTCGAGCTTGTCATGCGGGAAGTCGCCGCGCGCGATCGCGGCGGCGATGGGCGCGAAGAGATCGCGTCCGTGGAAGGTCGCCGAAAGGTCTGCCGGCTTCCAGACGATGCGCCAGAGCCTGACCTCTTTGGCGCGTGCAGCGAGCACCGACAACAGGCCGTTGTCCGGGCCGACAAACCAGCTGCCGTCGGCTTCGAGCACGACCGCGCCGCGCGGCGTGCCGACACCCGGGTCGACTACAGCGACGAAGACACTCGCGACTGGAAACTGCGTCGCCAGCGCCGCGAGAAGATGTGCGCCCGCATGGGGATTGAAATCCGGCACCTCGTGCAGCAGATCGATGAGCGGCACCGACGGCGCATGCTCGGTCAGCCGCGCCTTCATCTGGCCAACATAAGGATCGTGAGTGCCGAAGTCTGTGAAAAGGACGATCACGGGCATTCCTGGCTAATCTTGTCAGCTCGACTATGCCGGATCGTTCCGCTGCCGCAAACCCCTCTCCAACTCAGCCAGGTCGACTTGCCGCCCCGCATCCAGGACAAGTCGGAAATATCCGCAATGCGCCCTTGAAGATGTCGGAAAATTTTACATGGGGCCTGCATGAGGCCGTGAGCGTTAGCGGGCGCGCTAGGCACGACAAAGCGAATGCCTTGTTTTTACAGCAATCAGCATTGCGTCCGATCGGGTTTGGCGCGGATTGTGCTTGACGCCTCCGGACACACGGAATCCGGCTTGGCGCAGGATTCTTGCGCTGTCAGACCACCCACCCACCACGAATGTAGAAAGAGTTCCACCATGTCGTTGCAGACCATCTTCAAACTGCTTCCGACCCAGCCCGCGTCCTATCGTCATACGGAGCGCACCGTCCTCAAGATCTGGGGACACGGGCAGCTCATGGCCCTGTGCGCGGGGCTTGCGATGAGCGCGGCGCCGGTCGGCGCCCAAGAAAACAACCCCGAGGAATCCGGCATCATTTACGAAGACGTCAATCCGGGCGGAAGCACCGAAAACAATCCCGAAGCGTCCGACATCGTTTACGAGGATTTCCCTCTGGATGGCTTGCCCGAAGGCGAGCTCGGCGACAATCCGCTACCGGTCGGCGAGCAGCCGCCTAGCGCGGTCCCCGCGCCGGGGACGCTTGCACTGCTGCTCGCAGGCGCTGCAGGCGCCATGCTGCTGGGCCACCGTCGCACACACCGGTCTTGAATCCCCACGCATGATGCCTCGCCGTGGCATCATGCAGGCCACCGGAGATGGGGCTGGCGGACATGAAAAAAGCCGGAGAAGCCCGGCTTTTTTCATGTCCTGTTGCGCGAGCCGACTTATTCGGCCTCGACCGGCGCCTCGGTAGTCTCGGGGCGGTCGACAAGTTCCACCAGCGCCATCGGTGCGTTGTCCCCGACGCGGAAGCCGTACTTGAGGATGCGCAAATAGCCGCCCGGGCGCGTCTTGTAGCGCGGACCCAGTTCCTTAAAAAGCTTCATGACCATCTCGCGGTCGCGCAGGCGATCGAAGGCCAGGCGGTGGTTGGCGAGCGTGGGCTCCTTGCCCAGCGTGATGAGCGGCTCGACGAAGCGGCGCAGGTCCTTGGCCTTGGGCAGCGTGGTCTTGATGACTTCATGGCGCAGCAGCGACACGCTCATGTTGCGGAACATGGCGAGGCGGTGGCTGGTCGTGCGATTGAGCTTGCGGTTGGACTGACGATGACGCATGGCGATTTCCTTTCGATTGCGTTTCTTGGGCTAGGCCGCCTGCCACGGCAGCCCGCACTTTGTTGTTGTTCGGGTGGTTGAAACTCAGGGGCGCTCGAGCCCGGCGGGCGGCCAGTTCTCCAGCTTCATGCCGAGCGACAGGCCCTTCGACGCTAGCACGTCCTTGATTTCGTTGAGCGACTTGCGGCCTAGGTTGGGCGTGCGCAGCAGTTCCGTCTCGGTACGCTGGATCAGGTCGCCAATGAAATAAATGTTCTCGGCCTTGAGGCAGTTCGCCGAACGAACCGTGAGCTCGAGGTCGTCGACCGGACGCAGCAGCAGCGGGTCGACCTGGGGCGCGCGCGGCGAATCCGACTCAGCCGGGGTGCCTTCGAGGTCGGCGAACACGGACAACTGGTTGACGAGGATGCGGGCAGCGGTGCGCACGGCTTCCTCGGGCTCGACCACGCCGTTGGTCTCGATGTCGATCACCAGGCGGTCGAGGTCGGTGCGCTGCTCGACGCGGGCGCTCTCGACGGCGTAGGCGACGCGGCGAACCGGGCTGAACGAGGCGTCCAGCAGGATCGAACCGACGGCGCGCGTCTCTTCCGGGACCTTGCGCGCGGTCGACGGCTGGTAGCCGCGACCGGCCTCGATCTTGATCTCCATGTCGAGCTTGCCGCCCTTGGTGAGGTGGGCGATCACGTGATCCGGGTTCAGCACCTCGATGTCGTGGCCGAGCTCGATGTCACCCGCGGTGACGACGCCCTCACCAGCCTTGGAAACCTTGAGGATCGCCTCGGACTTGCCGTGCATCTTGAACGCGACGCCCTTGAGGTTCAGCAGGATGTCGACGACGTCTTCCTGAACACCCTCGATGGTCGAATACTCGTGCACGACGCCGCTGATCGCGACCTCGGTCGGGGCGTAGCCCACCATGGACGACAGCAGGACGCGACGCAGCGCATTACCGAGCGTATGGCCGTATCCACGCTCGAACGGCTCCATGATCACCTTGGCATGCAGGGGAGAGGCGCGGTCCACCTCCACAATACGCGGCTTGAGAAATTCCGTAGCGCTTTGCATAGAGTACGTTTCCTTGAGATGCAGCCCTGGACGACAGGCCCCTCAGGGCCCGCCCAGCTTATTTCGAGTACAGTTCGATGACCAGCGACTCGTTGATGGTCGACGGCAGTTCCGAACGCTGCGGGTTGGCCTTGTAGGTGCCTTTCAGCGCCTTCGCGTCAACCTCGATCCACTCGGGATAGCCACGGGCGGCGGTCGCCTCGGCTGCGGCCTTGATGCGCAACTGCGCCTTGGCCTTGTCGGCCACTTCGACCACATCACCCGGACGCACCTGGTACGAGGGGATGTTGACGCGGCGGCCGTTGACGGTGATGCCGTTGTGACGGACCACCTGGCGTGCCTCGGTGCGCGACGCGCCGAAGCCCATGCGATAGCACACGGAGTCGAGGCGCGATTCGAGCATCGACAGCAGGTTCTCGCCGGTGACGCCCTTGCGGCGGTCGGCTTCCTTATAGGTCAAACGGAACTGCCCTTCGAGCACGCCGTAGATGCGACGGATCTTCTGCTTTTCCCGCAGCTGCACGCCGTAGCCCGAGAGACGCGCCCCGCTCTTCTGGCCGTGCTGGCCGGGGGCGTAGGAACGGCGCTCGATGGCGCACTTGTCAGTGAAGCACTTCTCGCCCTTCAGGAAAAGCTTCTCGCCTTCACGGCGACACTGACGGCATTTGGGATCAAGATTACGAGCCATGATATTCCCTGATGATTAGATACGACGCTTCTTGGAGGGACGGCAGCCGTTGTGCGGAATCGGGGTCACGTCGGAGATCGCGGTGATCTTGAAACCCAGCGCGTTCAGCGCACGCACGGTGGAATCACGGCCCGGGCCGGGGCCCTTGATCCGCACTTCCAGGTTTTTGACGCCGTATTCCTGCGCCATCTTGCCAGCGTTCTCGGCCGCAACCTGTGCCGCGAACGGCGTGGACTTGCGCGACCCCTTAAAGCCAGCGCCACCGGCGGTCGCCCACGACAGGGCGTTGCCCTGACGGTCGGTGATCGTCACGATGGTGTTGTTGAACGAAGCATGAATGTGCGCAATGCCTTCTGCGACATTCTTCTTGACCTTTTTGCGAACGCGCGCTGCAGTTTTCGTTGCCATGATTACCCTTTATTTCTTGATGGCCTTGCGCGGTCCCTTGCGGGTACGCGCGTTGGTGCGGGTACGCTGGCCGCGCACCGGCAGACCCTTGCGGTGGCGAAAGCCGCGGTAGCAGCCGAGGTCCATCAGACGCTTGATGTTCATGGTGACTTCGCGGCGGAGGTCGCCCTCGACAGTGAACTTGGCCACGCCCTCGCGCAGACGCTCGACTTCGGCCTCGGTCAGATCCTTGATCTTCGAGGTGCGCGCAACGCCGGCGGCATCACAGATCTTGCCGGACGTGGTGCGGCCGATGCCATAAATGGCGGTCAGCGCGATGATCGCGTGTTGATGATTCGGGATATTAACCCCAGCAATACGAGCCATTCGCAATGCTCCGAACGGAAAACAAAAAATTATAACACGTCAACCCGCTTTTGGGTCGACTCAATATGCCATTCGGCTGTGCTCAGCCCTGGCGCTGCTTGTGGCGCGGATCTTCGCAGATCACACGCACGACACCCTTGCGGCGCACGACCTTGCACTTGCGGCAAATTTTTTTCACAGAAGCCTGCACTCTCATGGTTTTCTCCACTTACTCGCCAGCGCCACGCGCCAGCCAAAATCACTTGGCCCGGAAGACGATCCGGCCCTTGCTCAGGTCGTACGGCGTCAGTTCGACCGTGACCTTGTCCCCCGGCAGGATGCGGATGTAGTGCATGCGCATCTTCCCGGAGATGTAACCCAACAATACGTGCCCGTTTTCGAGCTTGACTCTGAAGGTGGCGTTCGGAAGGTTTTCCAGGACTTCGCCCTGCATCTGGATGACGTCTTCCTTAGCCATTAACGCCCCACCAAGCCATTCTTGAAATTCGCCTTCTTCAGCAAGCCCTCGTACTGGTGTGACATGACGTAGGCCTGGACCTGGGCCATGAAATCCATCGTCACAACCACGATGATCAGGAGCGAGGTGCCGCCGAAGTAGAACGGCACGTTCCATTTCAGGATCAGAAACTCGGGCAGCAAGCACACCAGCGTGATGTAGATCGCGCCCACCAGCGTCAGCCGGGTCAGGATCTTGTCGATGTAGCGCGCAGTCTGCTCACCGGGCCGGATACCCGGCACGAAGGCACCGCTCTTCTTCAGGTTGTCGGCCGTTTCCTTGGGGTCGAACACCAGCGCCGTGTAGAAGAAGCAGAAGAAAATGATCGCAAGCGCGTACAGCAACACGTAGATCGGCTGCCCCGGAGCGAGCGTCGAACCGATGTCGCGCAGCCAGCCCATGCCCTCGCCACTGCCGAACCACCCCGCCAGCGTCGCCGGGAACAGGATGATGCTCGATGCAAAGATCGGCGGGATCACGCCGGCCATGTTCAGCTTCAGCGGCAGGTGCGAGCTCTGCCCACCCACCACCATCTTGCCGACCTGCCGCTTGGCGTAGTTCACCAGGATCTTGCGCTGGCCGCGCTCGACGAAGACGACCAGGGCCGTCACCAGCAGCACGCCGACGAACAGCATCAGCACCAGCGGGATCGAGAACGCGCCGGTGCGCGTCAGTTCCAGCGTACCGCCGATCGCGTGCGGCAAGCCCGCGACGATACCGGCGAAAATGATGATGGAGATACCGTTGCCCAGACCCCGTTCGGTGATCTGCTCGCCCAGCCACATCAGGAACATGGTGCCCGCCGTGAGCGTCACCACCGTGATGAGGCGGAAGCCGAAGCCTGGGTCGAGCACGAGCCCCGCCTGCGACTCCAGCGCGATGGCGATGCCCAGACTCTGGAAGATCGCCAGGACCAGGGTGCCGTAGCGGGTGTACTGCGTGATCTTGCGCCGCCCGGCCTCGCCTTCCTTCTTCAGCTCCTTGAGCTTGGGCGACACTGCCGACATCAGCTGGACGATGATCGACGCCGAGATGTACGGCATGATCCCCAGCGCGAAGACACTGAAACGCGACAGCGCACCGCCCGAGAACATGTTGAACATCCCCAGGATGCCGCCCTGCTGAGACCTGAACAGCTGCTCGAGCACGAGCGGGTCGATCCCCGGCACCGGAATGAAGGTGCCGATGCGGTAGACGATCAGGGCGCCGAGCAGAAACAGCAGGCGCCGCTTGAGGTCGCCGAATTTGTTCAGGCCGGTCTTGGGCGTAGCCAAAGCGTGAGTCCCCTGTCGCTCAGTCGGCGACGCTGCCGCCGGCCGCTTCGATGGCGGCGCGCGCACCCTTGCTCACGGCGATGCCGCGCAGCTTCACCGGGCGCTTGATCTCGCCGGCAAGGTAGATGCGCGCGGCCTTGGCCGAGGCGCCGACGATGCCGGCCTGCTTCAGCACCAGCAGGTCGATTTCGTCGGCGGCCACGCCGGCGAGTTCGTACAGGCGCACGCGCGCGGTGTCGGCCTTGGTCATCGATACGAAGCCGCGCTTCGGCAGACGGCGATGCATTGGCATCTGGCCGCCCTCGAAACCCACCTTGTGGAAACCGCCGGCGCGCGACTTCTGCCCCTTGTGGCCGCGGCCCGCGGTCTTGCCCAGGCCCGAGCCAATGCCGCGACCGACGCGGCGCTTGTCCTTCTTGGCGCCGTCGGCCGGTTTAATCGTGTTCAGTTCCATCTTAAGCCTCGCACTTCACCAGATAGGCGACCTTGGTAATCATGCCGCGGTTGGCCGGGGTATCCAGCACCTCGACCGTGTGGTTGAGGCGGCGCAGGCCGAGGCCGCGGACGCAGGCGCGGTGCGGCGCCTTGGTGCCGATCAGGCTCTTGACCAGCGTCACCTTGATTTTCTTCTGCTCGCTCATGGCTTACCCCGTGATCTCTTCGACCGACTTGCCGCGCTTGGCCGCAATCTCGGACGGCGTGGACATCTTCATCAGGCCGTCAAGCGTGGCGCGCACGACGTTATAGGGATTGGTCGAACCGAGGCACTTGGCCAGCACGTTCTGCACCCCCATCACTTCGAACACGGCACGCATGGCCCCGCCCGCGATGATGCCGGTACCTTCGGAGGCCGGCTGGATCAGCACGCGCGAGGCGCCGTGCTGGCCGACGACGGTATGGTGGAAGGTGCCGTTCTTCAGGTCGACCTTGACCATCTTGCGGCGGGCTTCTTCCATCGCTTTCTGCACGGCTACCGGCACTTCGCGGGACTTGCCCTTGCCCATGCCAATGCCGCCCTCGCCGTCGCCAACCACGGTCAGCGCGGCAAAGCCCATGATCCGACCGCCCTTCACCACCTTGGTGACGCGGTTGATCGAGATCATCTTTTCGCGCAGGCCGTCGCCGCGCTCTTCGTTCGTAGTAGGTGCTGTACGGGCCATCTTGATTCTGCCTCGTTAAAAAACCAAACCGCCTTCGCGTGCCGCTTCCGCCAGGGCCTTCACGCGCCCGTGGAACTTGAAGCCGGAACGGTCGAAAGCCACTTTTTCGATACCCAGGCTCTTGGCTTTTTCGGCCAGGCGCTTGCCCACCGCGGCAGCCGCCGCGATGTTTCCACCGTTCGGGACCTGCGCGCGCAGCTCCTTGTCGTTGGACGACGCACTGGTCATCACCTTGCCGCCATCGGCCGAGATGATCTGGGCGTAGATGTGGCTGTTGGTGCGATGGATGGCCAGGCGGATCGCCTTGACGGCCGCGATTTTGGCGCGGGTTTTGCGCGCTCTGCGAATCCGTGATTGCTTGGTGTTCATGTCCTGTCCTTAAGCCTTACTTCTTCTTGGTCTCTTTCTTGATGACCACTTCGTCGCTGTAGCGAACACCCTTGCCCTTGTAAGGCTCGGGCGGACGGTAGGCGCGCACGTCGGCGGCGACCTGGCCCACGGCCTGGCGGTCGATGCCCTTGATCACGATTTCGGTCTGCGTCGGCGTCTCGACCTTGATGCCGGCCGGCATCTTGTGGACGACCGGATGCGAGAAGCCGAGCGTCAGATTGAGCGCGTCGCCCTGCGCCTGCGCCCGGTACCCGACGCCGATTAGGGTCAGTTTCTTCTCGAAACCCTTCGAGACGCCCTGCACCATGTTGTTGACGAGCGCACGCATGGTGCCCGCCATGGCGTTGGCCTGGGTGCTGTCGCCGACGGGCGCGAACGTCAGGACGCCGTCATTGAGCTCGACGGTGACCTTGGCATCCATCGGACGGCTCAGCGAACCCAGCGGCCCCTTCACCGAGATGGCGCTGCCGAGGGTGACTTCCACGCCTTTGGGCAGCGTAATGGGATTCTTGGCTACACGAGACATTTCCGTTCCTTACCTTACGCGACCACGCACAGGATCTCGCCGCCGACGCCTTTGGCGCGCGCGTGGCGGTCAGCCATCACGCCGCGGGAGGTCGACACGATGGCGACGCCGAGGCCGTTCATCACGCGCGGCAGCTCCTGCGCGCCCTTGTAGATGCGCAGACCGGGCTTGCTCACGCGCTCGATGCGCTCGATCACCGGACGACCGGCGTAATACTTCAGTTGCAGTTCGAGTTCGGGCTTGCCGGCCTCGCCGCGCACGGCGAAGTCCTCGATATAGCCCTCGTCCTTGAGCACCTGGGCGATGGCCACCTTCACCTTGGAGGAAGGCATCGACACCGTGGCTTTCTCGACGGCCTGCGCATTGCGGATGCGGGTCAGCATGTCCGCGATGGGATCACTCATACTCATTTCGTCTACCTCTTACCAGCTCGCCTTGACGATGCCGGGGATCTCGCCCTTCATCGCGAATTCGCGCAGCTTGCCGCGCGCGAGGCCAAACTTGCTGAACACGCCGCGCGGACGGCCGGTCAGCTGACAACGGTTGCGCTGGCGCACCGGGCTCGCGTTGCGCGGGAGCGCCTGCAGTGCCTTGTAGGCAGCCATGCGCTCTTCGTCGCTGGACTGCACGTTGGCGATCACGGCTTTCAACGCGGCACGCTTGGCAGCGTACTTCTTCACCAGGCGGGCGCGCTTTTCTTCGCGATTGATCAAGGATACTTTGGCCATGCCTACCTCAATTCTTGAACGGGAAGTTGAAGGCAGCGAGCAGCGCGCGCGCTTCTTCATCGGTCTTGGCGGTCGTGGTGATGGTAATGTTCATGCCACGCAGCGCGTCGATCTTGTCGTACTCGATCTCGGGGAAGATGATCTGTTCCTTGACACCCATGTTGTAGTTGCCACGACCGTCGAAGGATTTGCCCGAAATGCCGCGGAAGTCGCGGATGCGTGGCATCGCGACCGTCACCAGGCGATCGAGGAATTCGTACATGCGCGCACGGCGCAGGGTCACCATGCAGCCAACCGGGTAGCCCTCACGGATCTTGAAGCCGGCAATCGACTTTTTCGACTTGGTGACGACTGGCTTTTGGCCGGCGATCTTCTGCATGTCGGACACCGCGTGGTCCATGACCTTCTTGTCGGCGACCGCTTCGCCCACCCCCATGTTGAGGGTGATCTTCTGGATGCGCGGGACTTCCATGATGGACTTGTAGCCAAACTGCTCGATCAGCTTGGGCACCACCGTCTCGCGGTAGAACTCTTGAAAACGCGCCATGATTACCCCTGTGCGTCGACCATTTCGCCGTTGGACTTGTAGACACGCACCTTGCGGCCGTCCTCCAGCACCTTGTAACCCACGCGATCCGCCTTCTGCGTCGCGACGTTGTAGAGGGCAACATTGGAAATGTCGATCGGCATTTCCTTCTCGACGATTCCACCCTGGATGTTGCGCATGGGGTTGGGCTTCTGATGCTTCTTCACCCGGTTGACCCCCTCGACCACCACGTGGCCGTCGTTCAGCACGCGCAGAACGACGCCGCGCTTGCCCTTGTCCTTGCCGGCCAGGACGATGACCTGATCGTTTTTACGAATACGTGCCATGATTCCCTCTCACAGAACCTCGGGCGCGAGCGAGACGATCTTCATGAACTTCTCGGTACGCAACTCACGGGTGACCGGGCCGAAGATGCGGGTACCGATCGGCTCGAGCTTGTTGTTCAGCAGCACGGCGGCGTTGCCGTCGAAGCGCACCACCGACCCGTCCGGGCGGCGCACGCCCTTGGCGGTACGCACCACCACGGCGTTGTACACGTCACCCTTCTTCACGCGGCCGCGCGGCGCAGCATCCTTGATGCTGACCTTGATGATGTCGCCGACACTGGCGTAGCGACGATGACTGCCACCCAGCACCTTGATGCACATCACCGAGCGCGCACCCGTGTTGTCTGCAACGTCCAGAATGGACTGCATCTGAATCATTTAAATTGCCTCCAACTTAACCCACCATCAGGTGGCCAGTTTTGGATCCCGTTCGGGAGAACATTCCGCACGCGCGGAACGACTTGAGTTAGCCGACCGGAACACCCACTACCGGCCGCCAACCGGAAAACCCGGCACTATACCGGGTCTTTGCGTTTCACGCAAGCCTCAAACGCGGGCGCGCTCGATCAGCTTGCTGACCTTCCAGGCCTTGGTGCGCGACAGCTTGCGCGACTCCTCGATCTGGACGGTGTCGCCCTCGTGACACTCGTTGTTCTCGTCGTGGGCGTGATACTTCTTGGACAGGCGGATCACCTTGCCGATGACCGGGTGCTTCACCCGGCGCTCGACCAGCACGGTGACGGTCTTGTCCATCTTGTCGCTCACCACACGCCCGGTCAGC
>JBKBRW010000022.1:0-36971 GCA_046291555.1 Thiobacillus sp. | reverse complement strand
CGGCCGAACATTGCCGCAACCGGCGGCCGGGATTAAAATGCCGCACTTTTCGCTTAAATTTTGTGCGGCTTGCCCCCAAAGGCAGGCCGCTGTTATCTGGGCTGACGGAAACATGGAACGACAACGCTGGCTGGACGGGACGCTCTACTCGCCCGATTTCGAACAGGATAGCTGTGGCTTCGGCCTGATCGCGCAGATCGACAATCAGCCCAGCCATACGCTGGTGCAGAACGCGATCGGCTCGCTCGCCTGCATGACGCACCGTGGCGCGATCGCCGCCGACGGCCTGTCGGGCGACGGCTGCGGCCTCCTGTTCAAGAAACCGGACGCCTTTCTGTGCGCCGTCGCCAGCGAGGCCGGCTTCACGCTCGGTGCGCTGTACGCCGCCGGCCTGGTATTCCTGTCGCGTGACACCGCGCCGCAAGCCCATGCGCGTGCCACGCTGAAATCCGCACTCGAAGCGCAGGGTCTCACAGTCGCCGGCTTCCGCGTAGTGCCGACCGATCCGTCGGTGTGCGGCGAATCCGCGCTGGAGTCCCTGCCGCACATCGAGCAGGTGTTCGTCAACGCACCCGCGGGCATGGGCGAGGACGATTTCGAGCGCAAGCTTTACATCGCCCGCCGCCAGGCCGAAAAGGCGCTGGAAGCGACCGACCCGGTGTTCTATGTGCCGACGCTGTCGTGCCGCGTGATCAGCTACAAGGGCCTGGTGATGCCGGACAACCTGCCGCGCTTCTACCCGGACCTCAACGACGCGCGCTTCGCGTCCAGCCTTGTCGTCTTCCACCAGCGCTTCTCGACCAATACCTGGCCGCAGTGGCGGCTGGCCCAACCCTTCCGCTACCTCGCGCACAACGGCGAGATCAACACGGTGCAGGGCAACCGCAACTGGAGCCGTGCACGCGAACAGAAATTCGCCACCCCGCTGATTCCAGACCTGGACGCCATCCGGCCGATCGTCGGCACGAACGGTTCCGACTCGATGAGTCTCGACAACATGGTCGAAGGCCTGGTGATGGGCGGCGCGGGCCTGTTCCGCGCGCTGCGCCTGGTCATCCCGCCGGCGTGGCAGAACGTCGAGTCGATGGACGCCGACATCCGCGCCTTTTACGAATACAACTCGATGCACATGGAGCCATGGGACGGCCCGGCCGGCATCGTGCTCACCGACGGCCGCTACGCCGTCTGCACGCTCGACCGCAACGGCCTGCGCCCGGCGCGCTGGGTTTTGACCCGCGACCGCATTCTCACCATCGCGTCCGAAGTCGGCGTGTGGCCGATCGATCCGGCCAATATTGATCGCAAAGGCCGCGTCAAACCCGGCCAGATGATCGCCGCCGACCTGGCGACCGGGCGTCTGCTGATGCCGGAAGACATCGATAACGAACTCAAGGGCCGCCACCCCTACCGCGAATGGCTGAAGACCAACGCGGTGAAGCTCGATCTCTCCATCAACCAGGACGCCGGCCTCGCGGTGATGGATGCGGCGAGCCTGTTGATGCACCAGAAGCTCTTCAACGTCAGTTTCGAGGAGCGCGACCAGATCATCCGCGTGCTCGCCGAGGACGGCCAGGAAGCGATCGGATCGATGGGCGACGACACGCCGATGGCGGTGCTCTCGCAAAAGGTGCGCTCGCCGTTCGACTACCTGCGCCAGCAGTTCGCCCAGGTCACCAACCCGCCGATCGACCCGATCCGCGAGGCGATCGTGATGTCGCTCAACACGGCCTTCGGCCCCGAGCGCAACCTGTTCGAGGAAACGCCCCTCCACGCGCACCGCGTCGAAGTCCACACGCCGCTGCTGTCGAAGGAAGCCTTCGACAAGCTCCTGAACCTGAACGACCCGGCTTTCGCCGCAACCACGCTCGACCTGCACTACGATCCGGCGTCGACCACGCTCGAAGGCGCGATTCGCGCACTCACCGCGCGCGCCGTCGACGCGGTGAAAGCCGGCAAGGTGATTCTCGTGCTCACCGACCGCAACATCGCCAAGGATCGCCTGCCGATCCACGCGCTCTTCGCCACCGGCGCGGTGCACCATGCGCTGATCGCCGCGGGCCTGCGCTGCGACGCCAACATCGTCGTGGAAACCGGCACCGTGCGGGACCCGCACCACTACGCCTGTCTGATCGGCTACGGCGCGACCGCGGTGTACCCGTATCTTGCCTACCAGGTCATCGGCGAATTCGTGAAAACGGGCGAGATCAAGCCCAACCTCGACAAGGCGCTCGCCAACTACCGCAAGGGCATGGACAAGGGCCTGTACAAGGTGCTCTCGAAGATGGGCATCTCGCTGGTGGCGAGCTACCGCGGCGCGCAGCTGTTCGAAGCCGTGGGCATGCACGAGAGCGTGATTGACCTCTGCCTCAAGGGCACGGTGTCGCGCATCTCGGGCGCCAATTTCGACGACTTCGAGTCCGACCAGAAGCTCCTGCACAAGGCGGCGTTCAATCCCCTGAAGCCGCTGTCGGCCGGCGGCCTGCTGAAGTTCATGTTCGGCGAGGAGTTCCACGCCTACAACCCGGACGTCGTCCAGCAATTGCAGAAGGCGGTGAAGACCGGCGACTACGCCGAGTACAAGAAGTATTCGGAAATCGTCAACACCCGTCCGGTGGCGATGATCCGCGACCTCATGAAACTCAAGGGCAACGCGACGCCGATCCCGCTGGAGGAAGTCGAGCCGCTCGAGGCCATCCTCAAGCGCTTCGATTCCGCCGGCATGTCGCTCGGCGCCCTGTCGCCGGAAGCGCACGAGGCGCTCGCCGAAGGCATGAACCGCATCGGCGGCCGCTCCAACTCCGGCGAAGGCGGCGAGGACCCCAAGCGCTACGGCACCCTCAAGACCTCGAAGATCAAGCAGGTGGCCTCCGGCCGCTTCGGCGTCACCGCGACGTATCTGGTCAACGCCGAGGTGCTGCAGATCAAGATCGCGCAGGGCGCCAAGCCCGGCGAAGGCGGCCAGCTGCCGGGCGACAAGGTGTCGCCGCTGATCGCAAGCTTGCGCCACTGCAAGCCGGGCACGCCGCTCATCTCGCCGCCGCCGCACCACGACATCTATTCGATCGAGGATCTGGCGCAGCTGATTTTCGACTTGAAGCAGGTCAACCCTGACGCGCTGGTGTCCGTGAAGCTCGTCGCCGAGCCCGGCGTCGGCACCATCGCCGCGGGGGTGGCCAAGGCCTACGCCGACCTCATCACGATTTCCGGCTACGACGGCGGCACCGGCGCGTCGCCGCTGACGTCGGTCAAGTACGCGGGCACGCCGTGGGAACTGGGCCTCTCGGAAGCGCAGCAGGTGCTGCGCGCCAACGGCCTCAGAGGGCGCGTGCGCGTGCAGACCGACGGCGGACTCAAGACCGGGCTCGACGTCGTCAAGGCGGCGATCCTCGGTGCCGAGTCGTTCGGCTTCGGCACCGGCCCGATGGTCGCGCTCGGCTGCAAGTACCTGCGCATCTGCCATCTGAACAACTGCGCCACCGGTGTGGCCACGCAGAACGAAAAACTGCGCAAAGAGCATTTCATCGGCCTGCCCGACATGGTGGTGAACTACTTCAAGTTCGTCGCCGAGGAGACGCGCGAGCTGATGGCTTCGCTCGGCGTCCGGAAACTGACCGACCTCATCGGCCGCACCGACCTGCTCGAAGTCGCGGCCGGCGACACACCGCGTCAGGCGCGGCTCAAGCTCGACGCCCTGCTTTCGCAGGGCGACATCCCCGCCGACGCGCCGCGTTTCGCGCAGCAGGAACGCAACCCGTCGTTCGACCGCGGCGAGCTCGCCGAAAAAATGGTTGCCGACGCGATCGGCGCGATCCAGGCCGGCACGCCGATCGAACTCGCCTACCCCGTGAAGAACGTCAACCGCTCGATCGGCGCGCGCCTGTCGGGCGAGATCGCCCGCGCACACGGTGGCAAGGGGCTGCCGGACGACACCATCCGCATCAACCTGACCGGCTCGGCCGGCCAGAGCTTCGGCGTGTGGAACCACAAGGGGCTCACGCTCACCCTGGAAGGCGACGCCAACGACTATGTCGGCAAGGGCATGGGCGGCGGCCGCCTGGTGATCTTCCCGCCGAAGGCCGCGACCTTCGACGCCCACCGCAATACGCTCATCGGCAACACCTGCCTGTACGGCGCGACCGGCGGCGAGCTCTACGCCGCGGGCATGGGCGGCGAGCGCTTCGGCGTGCGCAACTCGGGCGCGCTCGCGGTGGTGGAAGGCGTCGGCGACCACGGCTGCGAATACATGACCGGCGGCACCGTCATCGTGCTCGGCGACACCGGACTCAACTTCGGCGCCGGCATGTCGGGCGGGATGGCCTTCGTCGTCGACGAGGCCGGCGACTTCGTGTCCAAGCTCAACAAGGAAATGGTCGAGGTCACCCGCATCGTCAGCGACGAGACCGAGCCCTACCGCGTCTTCCTCAAGGCGCAGATCGAGCGCCACCACGCGCTGACCGGCAGCGCACGCGCCCGTGCGCTGCTCGCCGATTACGACGCGACGCTGGCGAAGGTGTGGCTGGTCAAGCCGAAGCGCATTTCGATTGAAGACCTGGTCGAGGACATTCCCGGCCAGACCCGTGAAGCAGTAGGTGCATGACAATGGGTGACGTATTCCAGTTTTTGAAGCAACCCCGGCGCGACGGCGACAAGACCGAGGCGGAGGTGCGCAAGCACGAGTTCCGTGAGATCTACGCGCTGATGAGCACCGCCCACGCGCAGGAGCAGGCCGACCGCTGCCTTGGCTGCGGCAATCCCTACTGCGAGTGGAAGTGCCCGGTGCACAACTACATCCCGAACTGGCTCAAGCTCGTCACTGAAGGCCGGCTGTTCGAGGCCGCCGAACTCAGCCACCAGACCAACTCGCTGCCCGAGGTGTGCGGCCGCGTGTGTCCGCAGGACCGGCTGTGCGAGGGCGCGTGCACGCTCAACGACGGCTTCGGCGCGGTCACCATCGGCCAGGTCGAAAAATACATTTCCGAGGAAGCGTTCAAGGCCGGCTGGCGCCCCGACCTGTCGAACGTCGTCGCCACCGGCAAAAGGGTCGCGATCATCGGCGCCGGGCCCGCGGGCCTGGGCTGCGCCGACGTGCTGGCGAGGAACGGTGTGAAGCCGGTGGTGTACGACCGCTACGACGAGATCGGTGGCCTGCTCACCTTCGGCATCCCCGAATTCAAGATGGAAAAATGGGTGATGACCCGGCGCCGCGAAGTGCTCGAGGGCATGGGCGTCGAGTTCCGCCTCAACACCGAAGTCGGCCGCGACATCAGCATGCAATCCCTGCTCGATGAATACGATGCCGTGTTCATGGGCATGGGCACCTACACCTACATGAAGGGCGGCTTCCCCGGCGAGGACCTGCCGGGCGTGCTCGAAGCCCTGCCCTTCCTGATTTCCAACGTGAGGAAGTGCCTGAACCTGGCCAAGCCCGGCGAGGTCTTTCACGACATGCGCGGCAAGCGCGTCGTCGTGTTGGGCGGCGGCGATACCGCAATGGACTGCAACCGTACGTCGATCCGCCAGGGCGCGGCCTCGGTCACCTGCGCCTACCGCCGCGACGAGAAGAACATGCCCGGCTCCAAGCGCGAAGTCGCCAACGCCAAGGAAGAGGGCGTGCAGTTCCTGTGGAACCGCCAGCCGGTCGAGATCGTGGGCAACGGCCGCGTCGAGGGCGTGAAGCTCGTGACCACCGAGCTCGGGCCGCCCGACGCGCGCGGCCGCCGCACGCCGGTGGTGGTGCCCGGCTCCGAGGAGATCGTGCCGGCCGACCACGTCATCGTCGCCTTCGGTTTCCGCCCCAACCCGCAGCCGTGGTTCGCCGAGCACGGCATCGCGACCGACCCCGGCGGCCGCGTGGTCGCCAGCGGCCAGGCGCACGCGTTCCAGACCGCCAACCCCAAGATCTTCGCCGGCGGCGACATGGTGCGCGGCTCCGACCTCGTCGTGACCGCAGTGTGGGAAGGCCGCGAGGCCGCCAAGGGCATCCTCGCCTACCTCGGCGTGGCGTGAGCATGTCGGCTGCGATGGCGCGCCCATCGCAGCCCTTCGAGCCGGTCCCGGCCTGCTGCTGACGGCGCCAGGATGCGCACCGACCGCTACTATCCCCGCTCGTTCACCCTCCTCGTCATCATCGCGATGGGGGTGCTGATCGTGCCGCTCGCCAGCGGCCTCATCAACGCGGTGCGCACCCTGCAGGAAGTCGTCGACGCGCAGCGCCAGGTGTCCGAGACCAGCCTCGCCGTCACCCGCGACGTGCGTCAGCTCGCCGAGTCGGTCAGCCAGCTGCAGCGCGCCGCCGGCCAGTACCACCTGTTGCGGGATCCCGACTTCGGCGCCACCTTGCGAGCGCGCCACGCGGAACTGCAAACCCTGCTCGCGCGCTTGCGCGAGCCGCTCTCGGCGTCGCCGGCCCGCGCCCAGGTGGAGCGCCTCGCGCGACAGATCGACGCGCTGTACGCGACGATCCGGCCCGGCGCGTTCCTCGACAGCGCCCGCTTTCACGCCCAGGCGCCGGGGTTCGACGCGCTGCACGCGGCAGCGCGCGCCCTGCTGGTGGAGGCCGATGCCGCCGTCCAGCGCGAGCAGCAGGCGTTGCAGGCGACGCTCCAGGCAACCCGCCAGCGTCTGATCTGGCTCGTCCTCGCCCTGATCCCCTTGACGCTGCTGCTCGCCGGCGTGTTTTCCTGGCTGATCAACCGCCCGATTCGCCAGATCAAGTCGGCGATCCAGCAGCTCGGCCGGGCCGACTTGTCGCCGCTGCCGGCGATCCGCGGCCCGCACGACCTCGTCGAGCTCGGGCGCGAACTCGACTGGCTGCGCCAGCGCCTGCAGGCGCTGGAAGAGCAGAAACTGCGCTTCCTGCGCCACGTGTCGCACGAGTTGAAGACCCCGCTCGCCTCGTTGCGCGAAGGCATCGCGCTCCTCGACGACGAGCTCGCCGGTAGCCTCAACGCGCGCCAGCGCAGCATCGTCGGCATCATGGACGCTGGCAGCCGCGACCTGCAGAAGCGCATCGAGGACCTGATCCGCTACGGCGGCATGGTGCGCGACGGCGCCCGCGCGCCCGCCGCGCCGCAGCCGCTCGCCGAGGTGCTCGACGCGGTGCTGGCGCGCCAGAAGCTGGCCCTGACCGCGCGCGGCATCCGCATCGAGACGCAGCTTGCCGCCGAGAGCGTGATGGCCGACCGCGCGCAGCTCGAGACCGTGCTCGACAACCTGCTGTCGAATGCGGTCAAATTCAGCCCAGAAGGCGGCCGCATCCTGGTAAAGAGCGAAGCCGTCGGCGGCGGGGTCGCGCTGACCGTGTGCGACGAGGGCCCCGGCATCCCGGCCGACGAGCGCGAGCGGGTGTTCGAGCCCTTCTACCAGGGGACGCGTCAACCGGCCAGCGCGGTCAGGGGCAGCGGACTCGGGCTGTCGATCGTGCGTGAGACCTTGCGCGCGGCCGGCGGAACTGCTGACGTCAGCGACTGTCCGCCCTGGTCGACATGTATCCGTTTAACCTGGCCGCTGCCGGCGGCCGCTTCCGCATGACCGTAAAGCCGCTCCTCCTTGCCGGATTGCTGATGACGCTGAGCGCCTGCACCCAGCTCGCCGACGCGCCGGCGCTGCGCGCGCTGCAACCGGACAGCGGCGCGCACGCCATGCTCGGCGAGCTCGCGCGCGTAGCCGCCCTGTCGGCCGAGCAGCGGCGCCGCGAGTTGGCGGCGCTCGAGTTCGGCCGGCTCGACGACGCCCGGCGCTTCCAGCTCGCCGCGCTGCTGGAGCGCGAGGACACGCCCGAGGCGCTCGATCGGGGCTTGCGCGCGCTCAACGCGCTCGACCCGTCCGATGCCCGGGCGCAAGCTGTGGTCGAACTGATGAAGCGCTCTTTCCGCGCCCGCCTCGAGGCGCGACAGCAGGCCACGCGCGCCCAGGAACTGCAGGACCGGCTCGACCAGATCAAGACGCTGGAGCGTTCGCTGCAGCAGCGCGCCCCCGCCAAGCCATGAAACAGCCCGCCATCCTGGTCGTCGACGACGACGCCGCGCTGCGCGAACTCATCACGCTGCGGCTGGAAGCCAACGGCTTCCGCGTCGACGCGGTCGGCAGCGGCGAGGCCGCGCTGGCGCGGCTGGCCGTGGCGCGCCCCGACGCGGTGCTGACCGACATGCAGATGGACGGCATGGACGGCATGGCGCTGTTCAACGCCATCCGCGCGCGCGACCCGGCGCTGCCGGTGATCGTGCTGACCGCGCACGGCACCATTCCCGACGCAGTGGCGGCGACGCAGCAGGGCCTGTTCGGCTACCTCACCAAGCCCTACGACGCCGCCACGCTGGTCGACCTGCTGAAGCGCGCCACGCGCCTTGCCGGTAGCGGCACGGACACGAGCGACGCCGGCTGGCGCAGCGAGATCGTCACCGCGAGCCCGGCGATGGAAACCCTGCTCGCCGAGGCCCGCCTCGCCGCGCAGAGCGAGGCGGCACTCTTGATCCAGGGCGAATCGGGCACCGGCAAGGAATTGCTGGCGCGCGCGATCCACCATGCCAGCCCACGCCGCGGCAAGCCCTTCGTTGCGATCAACTGCGGCGCGATTCCCGCCGAGCTGCTGGAGTCCGAACTCTTCGGCCACGTCAAGGGCGCCTTCACCGGCGCCACGCGCGACCATCCCGGCCTGTTCCAGAGCGCCGACGGCGGCACGGTCTTCCTCGACGAGATCGGCGACATGCCGCTGCCCTTGCAGGTGAAGCTCCTGCGCGTGCTGCAGGAAGGCGAGGTGCGCCCGGTCGGCGCAACCGAGACGCGCGCGGTCGACGTGCGCATCCTGTCGGCGACCCACTGCGACCTGGAAGAGGCGGTTGCCAGCGGCAGCTTCCGCGAAGATCTCTATTACCGCCTCAACGTCGTCAACCTGCAGCTGCCGCCGCTGCGCGAACGGCGCGAGGACATTTCGCTCTTGGCGCAGCATTTCCTCGCCGCGCTCACCGAGAAATACCGCCGCCGCATCCGCGGCTTCGCGCCCGACGCGCTCGACATGCTGACCGCCGCCGATTGGCCGGGCAACATCCGCCAACTCGCCAACGCGCTCGAGCAGTGCGTCGCGCTGTGCACCACGACGACCATCCCGGCGAGCCTGGTGGCGCGCGCGCTGCGCGACAAGCCGGCCGAGATCCAGCCGCTCGCCGAGGCGCGCGCGGCCTTCGAGCGCGACTACCTCATCAATCTCCTCAAGCTCACCCGCGGCCACGTCAGCGAAGTCGCGCGGCTGGCGGGGCGCAACCGCACCGAGGTCTACCGTCTGCTGCAGCGTCACGGCCTCACCCCCGCGCTGTTCAAGGACCGCGACGACGCCGGCTGAGGCTTTCCGGCCATCAGCCGCTCGAAACCCCGACTTGTCGCCGATTGCCGACACGCGGGTAGCGACAAATCAAACACTTAGCCGTTTGGTCCTCGCCCTGTCGCCTCAAGGCGACGAATCTCGCCGTTCTGCGTCGGTTAATGCGGGTGCTCCGAGCGTCATCGCCGTAACCTGTTGTAATCATTCGATTAACCCAAGCTGGCACGGTCGTCGCTGTAACCCGCTTGAGTGCTACGGCATTCAGTCCAACTCACACAAGGAGACAGCGATGAAGCACCTCAAGCCTTCCATTCTGGGCCTCACCCTGGCCGGCGCCCTCGGCGCCGCGGGCGCTGCCGTTGCCAACCCGGTGATGCCCCACTTCAAGGCCGCCGACCGCAACGGGGACGGCACGGTCAGCCTGCAGGAATTCATGGCCCTGGGCGGCTACGAACAGGCCTTCCACGAAGGCGACAGCAACGGCGACAAGCAGTTGAACAGCGACGAGTACACCAAGGCCGTCGCCAACAACGACCGCATCAAGGCCGGCAAGTACGTCGACGACGCCTGGATCACCGCCAAGGTGAAGGCCTTGCTGGTCAAGGACGAGGGCGTGAAGGGCCTCGAAGTGAAGGTGGAAACCTACCAGGGCAACGTCCAGTTGTCGGGCTGGGTCAGCCACCCGACCCAGATCGCGCAGGCCGAGCGCATCGCGCGTGGCGTCGAGGGCGTGAGAGGCGTGCGCAACGACCTGCAGGTGAAACGCTGACCTGACCGGCACCCGGGTCGCGGCCGCGCCGCGACCTCCCCAGCCCCTGATTGGAGGATCGATTCATGCGGACAACATTCCGACCACACCCCGAAGACGAACACATGACCCATTACGAATGGCGCGGCGCCGTCACCGCGGTTCCGCTGGCATTACCCGCCGCCACGCACCGCGACCACCCCTGGCATGCCTCGACCGCCATCCTGGCGCTGCTGGCCAGCCTGCTGATCCTGAACGGCTGCGACCGCCAGGGTCCCGCCGAAGCGGCCGGCGCCCGCGTCGACGAGGCCGCGCAGGACATGAAGGACGCGGTAGCCGAGCCGGGGCCGGCCCAGGCGGCCGGACGGGCGCTCGACGAAGCGCGCGAGGACCTCGGCGAAAAGGTCGAGCGAATCGGCGAGGACCTGCAGAAGCCGTGAGCGCGCGCGCCGTCCAAAACAAAGCCGGGCGCTCACGCGCCCGGCTTTGTGTGGAAACCGCCCTGCGATCAGAAGCGATAACTGAACATCAGCTGCCAGTTGAGCTGGCTGTGGTCGATCGTAATGCCTTGGTTGCCCATCGGCGGCATCGGACCGGTGCCAGTTACGGTTACCTCCGGCACATAGCTCACGGCGAAATTGAGCTCGGACTGCTTGCTGAACGCGTAACCAAAACCGGCCGTGTAGTGATCCTCGGCGATCGCCGGCCACAGAACATTGACGTACGCGTCGGGGATCGGGTTCTTGCCGTGGTTGTAGCCGACGCGGCCGGTGAAGGCGTCGCTGAACTTGTAGGCGAGGCCGAGCGAGAGGACGGTCTGGTTGTCCCAGTCCTGCTGGAAGGGCACGACCAGCCCGCCGGGACCGCGGATCGTCACCGTGTTCATCGAGTCGCCCCACAAGAGCTGCTTGACGTCGGCCGCAACCATCAGGCGCGCGTTCGCCTGCCAAGCAAGACCGAGACCGACGACCGCCGGCATGTCGAAGCCTTCGACCGTATAACCGTCACCCTTCAGTTTCGGCAGGTTGCCGGCGCTCTGGTAGACGCCGCCGACCGTGAACGTGTCGTCGAGCTTGTACGTGAAGCCGAGCTTGGCCGCGAGGCTGTAGCCCTTAGCGGCGCCGGTGAAGTCGCTGCCGTCCTTGAAGTTGATATCGGGCGTACCGTCCTGATCAAGGTCAGCCACCAGATCCATGCCGGCCCACACGACGTCGACGCTGCCGCCGACGGTCAGACGCTCGTTGACGTTCCAGGCCAGCGGGAAGATCACGCGGCCGACGCCGACCTGCGCCATGTCGCCGCTCGGGTACTCGGTGCCCATGCCGCCCTGGCCATAAATGCCCACGCCGTAGGTCAGGTCGCCCTGCTTGCGGACGAAGCCGAACGCCGGCATGTAAAAGGAATCGGCGCTCGAATCGGCCACCCCGCGGATCGACACGTCCGGACCGACATGGCCGAGCATGACGTCGATGCGGCTGCCGGGCGCCATCAGCGCGAGGGTGGCGGGGTTGTTGGCCATCGCGGCGGTGCCGTTGTCGTAGGCCAGGGCGGCACCGCCCAGGCCGGCAGCAACGGGGCCGTAGCCCTCCATCAGCATGCCGTTGGTGGCGTGGGAAAAACCGGGCGCGAGCAGGCCCAGCGCGGCGAGCGCGGCCGCGGATCGATTGAGTCGCATGGGAAGTCCTTAAGTTGTAATTCAGCTAATCAGGGAAAACTGATGCTTCAACGACGCGCGGCGGCCGAACTTGAGTCCCAGGCGCAAACAAAATTTTGCCCGTAACATTCCGTAACCTGGCGCCCACACGCCGCTTACATTCAGGTCCTACGCTTGAGCACAAGCGGCGCCTTGCCGGCGCCCCACTCTTCCGAAAGGAGACGCCATGACCATCCGTTCGCTTTCCTCCGCCGCCCTGTTCAGCGGACTCGCCGCGCTTACCGGCGGCGCCCACGCCGCGTGGGGTCACAGCGACCATGCCCACGTCGAGGCCTACCGGCACTTGCAGGCCGCCGTGACCGACGAGGGCCGCGCCGGCGCCGCGATCGACCCGACGCCAACGCGCAGCGTGGTGCACAAAGAAGGCATGATTCGCGCACTTGACCCAGCGTTCGACGAAAATGCCCGTTCGCGCGCTCGCCCCGGCGAACGCAGCTGACGCCCATTTGGCTACAGTCCGGATCGGCAACAGTCGTTGCCGACCCACCCCACTTCGACAAGGAGAACCCATGAAGACCGCCCTCGCCCTTACGCTCGCCGCCCTCGTCGGTGCCGGTCCGGTGCTGGCCGACCCGCCGCCCCATGCGCCCGCGCACGGCTACTACAAAGACAAGGACAAGAAGCCCAAACGCTTCAAAGGCAAGAGCGGCGTCATCTACGTGCACGACTACGGCATCGCTTCCGGCCGTTGTAACCGCGACGAGATCGGCGCGGTGATCGGCGGCGTGACCGGCGCGGTGATCGGCGGCCAGGTCGCCGGACGCGAAGACCGCGTGGTCGGCATGGTCGTCGGCGGGGTGCTCGGCGCCGTGATCGGCCACGCCATCGGCGACCGCATGGACGAGCGCGACCGCGCCTGCATGGGCCATGCGCTCGAGCTCGGCCGCACCGGCGTGCCCGTGGTGTGGACGAGCGGCGGCCACCGCTACCACTTCACACCGCGCGGCGACGCGCGCGACGGCTGCCGCTACGCGACCCTGATGGTCGACGGCCGCAAGCCGAAAGACGTGCTGGCCTGCCCGTCCGGACAGCGCGGGGAGTGGACCTTCCGCCGGCTCTGATTCCCTCGCCTGATCCAAGCGTGCCACCGGGCCGGTGCGCCAAGCCTGCTAAACTGGCGGCTTTGCGCACCGGCCCTCATTGTTGGCTGCCCCCATGTCCGCTCTCAAGAACGATACCTTCCTGCGCGCGCTGCTGCGCGAACCCACCGACTACACGCCGCTGTGGCTGATGCGCCAGGCCGGCCGCTACCTGCCGGAGTACAACGCCACCCGCGCGCGCGCCGGCGACTTCCTCACCCTGTGCAAGACGCCGGACCTCGCGACCGAGGTCACGCTGCAGCCGCTGGCGCGCTATCCGCTCGACGCGGCCATCCTGTTCTCCGACATTCTCACCGTGCCGGACGCGATGGGGCTGGGCCTGTATTTCGCCGCCGGCGAAGGGCCGCGCTTCGAGCGCCCGCTGCGCGACGAATGGGAAATCCGCGACCTGTCGGCGCCCGATCCCCACGACAAGCTGGGCTACGTGATGGACGCGGTGCGCTCGATCCGCCGCGCGCTCGACAATTCGGTGCCGCTGATCGGCTTTTCCGGCAGCCCCTACACGCTCGCCTGCTACATGGTCGAGGGCGGCAGTTCGGACGACTACCGCCACATCAAGACCATGCTCTACCGGCGGCCGGACCTGCTGCACCGCATTCTCGAAGTGAACGCGCAGGCAGTGACCGACTACCTCAACGCACAGATCGAGGCAGGCGCCCAGGCGGTGATGATTTTCGATTCCTGGGGCGGCAGCCTCACGCCCCATGCGTATAGGGAATTCTCGCTCGCCTACATGGAGCGCATCGTCGCCGGCCTCGTCAAGGAGCGCGAAGGGCGGCGCGTGCCGAGCATCGTCTTCACCAAGGGCGGCGGCAACTGGCTGGAGGCGATGGCCGGCATCGGCGCCGACGCGGTCGGGCTCGACTGGACGCTCGACATCGGCGAGGCACGCCGGCGCGTTGGCAACCGGGTCGCGCTGCAGGGCAACCTCGACCCCTGCGCGCTGCACGGCACCCCGGAGCGCATCCGCGCCGAAGCGCACCGGATCATCGATGCCTACGGCAACCACCCCGGCCACGTGTTCAACCTCGGTCACGGCATTTCGCAATTCACCGATCCCGACAACGTCGCCGTGCTCGTCGACGCGGTGCACAGCCGCAGCCGTGCCGTGCGTGCCGCCGGCTGAGAGAACTTTTACCCGGTCGCCCCGACAAACAGCCGTTCTGTTTTTTCTTTGCGAGGAGTTTCAATGAGGCGTTTCCTGATCAGCCTGTTCGCCGTGTTTCTCAGCGTCGGTTTCGTCGCCCCCGAGGCCGAAGCCAAGCGCATGGGCGGCGGCAAGTCCTTCGGCATGCAGCGCAGCGCGCCGGCCAAACAGGACGCCGCGCCCGCCCCGCAGCGCCCGCAGCAGGCCGGCGCCCCGGCACAGGCCGCGCCGCAAAAGCGCAGCTGGATGGGGCCGATCGCGGGCCTCGCCGCCGGGCTCGGGCTGGCCGCCTTGGCCTCGCACCTCGGCCTCGGCGAGGAAATGGCGAGCTTCCTGATGCTCGCGCTCCTGGCGATGGTCGCGTTCATGGCTTTCCGTTTCTTCATGCGTCGCAACACTCCGCAACCCGCCATGCAGTACGCCGGCATGCCGAACGCCGGCCAGGCGGCCGCGTTCGATCCGCTGCCGTCCGCCCCGGCAGCGGCAGGACATGCTGCGCGCAGCTTCCCGCCGGGCTTCGACGCCGTCGCCTTCGCCCGCGAAGCCAAGGTCAACTTCATCCGCCTGCAGGCCGCGTTCGACGCCGGCAACCTCGACGACCTGCGTGCTTTCACCTCGCCGGAGGTCTTCGCTGAACTGTCGATGCAGATCGCTGAGCGCGGCGGCGCCCAAACCACCGACGTCGTCCACGTCGACGCGGAGGTGCTCGAAGCGCTGGACGAGGCGGACCGCCACGTCGTCAGCGTGCGCTTCACCGGCCTCGTGCGCGAGGCCGACGGCGAGGCCGCCCACCCCTTCGACGAGGTCTGGCACCTCACCAAACCGGCTTCCGGCCCCGGCGGCTGGGTCATCGCCGGCATCCAGCAGGCCTAAGCCCCTGATTCGCCGGGCCTTTGCGCGTCCTCTTGCCGCGCAAAGGCCGTCCGGCGGGGCTTAGAAGCATTGACTTATGCACATTTGCGGCGCCCGCAAATTTTTTTTGTGTCAAGCCCTTGACAGCAACGTGCCATTTATAAGTCTCTGATCAGTAAGACTTTGTCACGTTGCCCGCTTTTTGGTCGCTGACGCGACCCTACGCAGCGGCGGGCGTTTCGGGCCTAACCCACGCAATCACCCACAAAATTATCCACAGGTTTCGTGGACAAGCTGAAATTCGCTCGCCAGGTCAGCCACTTGGGCGACTTTCCGAGAATTCCGGTCAGAAACGACTTCTAAACTCGCGCGGCGCTCAGGCCGGGGTTTCGGCATAATGCCCCACCCGCCTTCGTCACGCGCCCATGTCCGTCCGCCTCCAGGTCGCCCTCGACACCCCGCTCGACCGCCTGTTCGACTACCGCGCGCCGGCGTCGATCCCCCCCGGCACGCTGGTCGAAGTGCCCTTCGGGCGCACCCGCCAAGTCGGCGTCGCCTTGGGCGAGGCCGCTGACGACGGCGTTCTGGCGGAGAGGCTGCGCGACGTGCTGCGGGTCCTCGACGACCGGCCGGCGCTGCCGGCCGAATTGCTGCGGCTCGCGCGGTTCTGCGCCGACTACTATCAGCATCCGCTCGGCGCCGCGCTGCTCGCCGCGCTGCCGCCGCGGCTCAGGAACGCCACGCCCTTCGTCGCCGACACGCCCTGGCTCGCCCTCACCGAGGCCGGCCGCGCGGCAGCGTTGCCGACGCGGGCGAAGGCGCAAGCCGCGCTGCTCGACGCCCTCCGTGCGGGGCCGCAGTCGCGCGAGGCGCTGCGCGCCCGCAAGCAGACCCGCCACGCCGCCGCGCTGGTGGCCGCCGGCTGGGCGCATTGGACACGCGATGCGCCCGTCACGGCGCCGCCGGTCACCGCGCCCGCGCCGCCGCCCACGCCTGAACAGCAGGCCGCGCTCGACGCGCTGCTGCCCGCGCTGGGCCGCTTCGGCGTGCACCTCATCCACGGCGTCACCGGCAGCGGCAAGACCGAGCTCTACCTGCGCCTGATCGACACCGTGCTCGGCGAGGGTCGGCAGGCACTGGTACTGGTGCCGGAGATCGCGCTCACGCCCCAGCTCGAGCAGCATTTCCGCGCACGTTTCCCGGGCCGCCGCATCCTCGCCCTGCACAGCGGGCTCGCCGACAAGGAACGGACGGAGAACTGGCTCGCCGCGCCCGACGCCGACCTGCTGCTCGGCACCCGCCTGGCGGTGTTCACGCCACTGCCGCGGCTCGGGCTCGTCGTGGTCGACGAGGAGCACGACGCCTCGTTCAAGCAGCAGGACGGCCTGCGCTATTCGGCGCGCGACGTCGCCATCGCGCGCGCCAAGCAGCGCGGCGTGGCGGTGATCCTCGGCTCGGCGACGCCTGCGCTCGAGAGCTACGCGCAGGCCCTGAACGGCCGCTACCGCCTGATCGAACTCAAACAGCGCGCGGTCGCGGCCGCGCGCCTGCCCGACATCGAGCTCATCGACCTCAGGCACCTTCCGCTCGACAACGGCCTCACCCGCCCGGCGCTCACCACGCTTGCCGAGACGCTGGCGCGCCGCGAGCAGGCGCTGGTCTTCCTCAACCGCCGCGGCTACGCCCCCGCGCTGTACTGCCCGAGCTGCGCCTGGGTGGCGCCGTGCCCGCACTGCTCGGCGCGGCTGGTGCTGCACCGCACGGCGCACCGTCTCAAGTGCCACCACTGCGGGCACGAGGCGCGCATCCCCAACGCCTGCCCCCACTGCGGCGAGCCGGACCTGAAGCCGCTCGGCCAGGGTACGCAGCGGCTGGAGGAGACGCTCGCCGCTTGCCTGCCCGGCGCGCGCATCCGGCGCATCGACCGCGACAGCATGCATCCGCGCGCCTGGGCCGAGCTCGGCGAGGCGGTGCGCGCACGCGAGGTCGACGTGCTCGTCGGCACGCAGATGCTGGCGAAGGGCCACGACTTTCCCGACATGACGCTGGCGCTCATCCTCGACACCGACGGCGCGCTCTACAGCCCCGACTTTCGCGCGACCGAGCGCCTGTTCGCGCAGCTGATGCAGGTCGCGGGGCGCGCAGGCCGCGCCGACAAGCCCGGCCGCGTGCTGATCCAGACGGCGTTTCCCGATCACCCGCTGTTCCGCTACCTGCAGCGCCACGACTACGCCGGCTACGCGCGGGAATTGCTCGCCGAGCGCCGGCGGCTCGAGCTGCCGCCCTACACGCGCCAGGTACTGCTGCGCGCCGAGGCGCCGACGATGGCGGCGGCGCTGGCCTTCCTCCAGCGCGCCGCCGCGCTGGCGCCCGAGACGCCGGGCGTCACCGTGTTCCATCCGCTGCCCGCGCCGATGGCGCGCGTCGCGCGGCTGGAGCGTGCGCAACTCCTGCTGCAATCGGGCTCGCGGCAGGCGCTGCACGCTTGCGTGCGCGCCTGGCGCCCGCTCCTGGAGACGATCCGGCCGCGCGTCGCGCGCTGGTCGCTCGACGTCGATCCCCTGACCTTCTGATCGCCGGCGCACGTTTGGCCGCACCGCGCGCGGCGCTTATAATCGCCGGCTACCCGTTCGACACCGAAGACCCGCGTCTTCCTGTCCACCCTGCCCTCATGTCCAGCATTCATCCGCTCAAAGAACAGCTCGCCCTGCTGATCGGATCGGCCCTCGAGGTCGTCGCGCCCGACGCGCCCGTCAGCCTCGAGATCGAACGCCCGAAGAACGCCGCGCACGGCGACTTTTCGAGCAACGCCGCGATGCAGCTGGCGCGCCCGTTGAAGCGGAACCCGCGCGAGCTCGCGCAGGCGATCCTGCTCGAACTGCCCAAATCCCCGCTCGTCGCCAAGGCCGAGATCGCCGGGGCGGGCTTCATCAATTTCCACCTCACCCCCGCTGCGTGGCACGGCATCGTGCGGCGCGTGCGCAGTGAAGGCGCAGCGTTCGGCCGCGGCGACGCCGGCCAGGGGCACCGCGTGCTGGTCGAGTTCGTCTCGGCCAACCCGACGGGCCCGCTGCACGTCGGCCACGGCCGCCAGGCCGCGCTCGGCGACGCGATCTGCAACCTCTACGCGGCGCAGGGCTGGGACGTCTATCGCGAGTTCTACTACAACGACGCCGGGGTGCAGATCGCGACCTTGGCAAACAGCGTGCAGGCACGCGCCCGCGGCTTGAAGCCGGGCGACCCCGACTGGCCGGAAGCCGCCTACAACGGCGACTACATCGCCGACATCGCCGCCGACTTCCTCGCCAAAAAGACGGTGAAGGCGGACGACCGCGAGACCACCGCGTCGGGCGACGTGAACGACCTGGAGGGCATACGCCAGTTCGCGGTCGCCTACCTGCGCCACGAGCAGGACCTGGATCTCAAGGCCTTCGCGGTGCGCTTCGACAACTACTATCTCGAGTCGAGCCTCTACACCGACGGCCGCGTCGAGGCGACGGTGCAAAAGCTCATCGCCGCCGGCAAGACCTACGAGCAGGACGGCGCGCTATGGCTGCGCACAACCGACTACGGCGACGACAAGGACCGCGTGATGCGGAAGTCCGACGGCACCTACACCTACTTCGTGCCCGACGTCGCCTACCACATCGCCAAGTGGGAGCGCGGTTTCGAGCGCGCGATCAACATTCAGGGCACCGACCACCACGGCACCATCGCCCGCGTGCGCGCCGGCCTCCAGGCGGCGGACGTCGGCATCCCCGAGGGTTATCCCGACTACCTGCTGCACACCATGGTCCGGGTCATGCGCGGCGGCGAGGAAGTGAAGATCTCCAAGCGCGCCGGCAGCTACGTCACGCTGCGCGACCTCATCGAGTGGACCAGCAAGGACGCCGTGCGCTTCTTCCTGCTCTCGCGCAAGCCTGACACCGAGTACATCTTCGACGTCGACCTGGCGCTGGCGCGAAACAACGACAACCCGGTCTATTACGTCCAGTACGCCCACGCCCGCATCTGCCGGGTGTTCGAGGAGTGGGGCGGCATGAGCGACGCGCTCGACGCCGCCGATCTCGCGCCGCTCACCGCGCCGCACGAACGCACCCTCATCCAGCGCATCGCCGAGTATCCGGAAATCGTCGCGGCCGCCGCCAAGGAGCTGGCGCCACATCTCGTCGTGCACTATCTCCAGGAACTCGCCGGCGACTTCCATGCCTGGTACAACGCCGAGAAATTCCTGGTCGACGACGAGGCGACGCGGCTCGCCCGCCTCGCGCTCGCCGACGCCACCCGCGTCGCCATCGTCAACGGGCTGGCCTTGCTCGGCGTATCGGCCCCGGAGAAAATGTAGCCATGGCCAAGCCTTCCCCTTCCCGCCGCGGCGGCCGCTCGGGCGGCAGCTCGGTGATGGCCGGCGTGCTGATCGGCCTTGCGATCGCCGCCTTGCTCGCCGTCGGCGTCGCCCTGTGGGTGACGGGCAGCAGCCCCTTCAAGTCGACCACCCCGCCGCCGCCCGCGACCGGGCCCGTCGCGCCGGCGACGCCCGAGCCCGCGCCCAGCTTCGACTTCTACAAGGTTCTGCCGGGCGATGCCCCCGCCGATCTCCCCACCAACGCCGCGCCCGCGGCGCCCGCCGTGCGCTATTACATGCAGGCCGGCGCGTTCCAGAACCCGGCCGACGCCGACAACCTCAAGGCGCAGCTCGCGCTGCTCGGCATCGAGGCCGCGATCCAGACCACGGATGTGCCCGACAAGGGCATCTTCCATCGCGTGCGCATCGGTCCGTTCCGCGACATGGGCGAGGTCGAACGCACCCGGGAACTGCTCGCGCAGAACAATCTTCCTGCCACGCTGGTCAAAGAAACGCCCAATCACTAGGAGACGTCTCGATGTTCACCCGTGCCCTGGCGCTGGTCGCCGCCGCCATGCTGTCCTTTTCCGCCCTTGCCTCCGGCCCCGAGGCCTTCGAGGGCCACGACTACGCCCGGGTGAAAACGCCGCAGCCGGTGGCGACCGGCAACAAGGTCGAGGTGCTGGAGTTCTTCTGGTACCGCTGCCCGCATTGCTTCCAGCTGGAGCCGGCGCTCAACACCTGGCTGAAGACGCTGTCGAAGGACGCCCAGGTGCGCCGCGTGCCGGCGGTGTTCCGCGACGACTGGATGCCCGGCGCCAAGATCTACTACACGCTGGAGCAGATGGGCCTGCTCGACCGGCTGCACCACAAGGTGTTCGACGCCTACCACGTGGAAAACATCAATCTCAACGACCCCAAGGTGCTCGGTGACTGGATCGCCAAGCAGGGTGTCGACCGTAAGCGCTTCGAGAGCATCTACAACTCGTTCTCGACCCAGTCGAAAGCGACGCAGGGCGCACGGCTGGCGACTACCTACGCGATCACCGGCGTGCCCGCCTTCATCATCGACGGCAAGTACGCGACCTCGGTGGCGATGACCGGCAGCCAGCAGCGGCTGTTCGAAGTGCTCGACCAGCTGATCGTCAAGGCGCGCGCCGAACGCGCCGCCGCCAAAAAGCCGGCCAAGTAAGCGCTTGCCCGCGCCCCACGCACCGCGCCCGGTGGGAGCGGCGGCCGCACCGCTGAGGGTGTTCATCACCGGCGCAAGCTCCGGCCTCGGCGCCGCGCTCGCGCGACACTACGGCCGCCTCGGCGCGCAGCTAGGCCTCGCTGGCCGGCGCATCGACGCGCTGCACGCCACCGCCGCCGGCCTCGACGCCCGTTGCTACGTCGCCGACGTGCGCGATGCGGCCGCCATGCAGGCCGCGGCAGCGGCCTTCATGGCCGAGATCGGGCCACCCGACATCGTGATCGCCGCCGCCGGCGTCAGCGTCGGCATGCTTACCGAGGAGGCCGACGACCTGCCGGTGTTCCGTGCCGTGATGGAGGCCAACGTGCTCGGCCTGGTTCACACCTTCCATCCGTTTCTGGCCGCCATGCGGCCCGGCGGCGTGCTATGCGGAATTTCGAGCGTGGCCGGGGTGCGCGGCCTGCCAGGCGGCGGCGCCTACTCGGCATCGAAGGCCGCAGCGACGATCTATCTCGAGGCGTTGCGGCTGGAGCTGCAGCCGCGCGGCATCGCGGTGGTGGCAGTCGCCCCCGGCTACATCGACACGCCGATGACCCAGGTGAATCCCTACGCCATGCCGTTCAGGATGTCGGCCGACGTCGCCGCCCGCAAGGTCGCGCGCTGCGTCGAGCGCCGGCTCGCCTACCGCGTGATTCCCTGGCAGATGGCCTGGGTCGCGCGGGTGCTGAAATGGCTGCCGATTCCGGTTTATGATGCGCTGTTCAGGAAAGCGCCTCGCAAGCCACGCGGCCTGCCGACCTGAATTCTTCAAACCAACGACAAGCAGCAGACGCGCATCGGAGCAGACATGGCCACCCCCTTGAACATCATCCTCATCGACGACCACCCTCTGCTGCGCATGGGCGTGGCGGGCTACATCGAACAGGAGTCCGACCTCAAGCTCGTCGCGCAGATGGCCAACGCCGCCGAACTGCGCGCCTGGCTCGCTGCCGGCAACAAGGCTGACGCGGCGCTCCTCGACCGCTCGCTGCCCGACGCCGACGGCCTCGACCTCGTGTCCGAGCTGCGCGACCTCGGCATCAAGGTCATCATGCTCACCATCGCCGATTCCGACGAGGAAATCTCCGAAGCGATCTCGTCCGGCGTCGACGGCTACGTCATCAAGTCGAGCGACCCCGAGCAGGTGCTCGCCGCGATCCGCAGCGTGTGCGACGGCCAGAGCAGCTTCCCGCTCAACATCATGCAGAAGATGGCGCGCGGCGAACTCAACAACAGCGCGCTCTCGGCGCTCACCGCGCGCGAGATGGAGATCGTCAACCACGTGAAGGAAGGCCTCTCCAACAAGGCCATCGCCTACCAGATGACGCTGTCGGAAAACACCGTGCGCAACCACCTGCGCAACATCATGGAAAAACTGGGCCTCCGGAACCGCGTGCAGGTCGCGACGCTAGCGCTGAAGGAAGATCAGAAGCGGCATTGAACTGGCGCGCTGCGGCAAAAAAGCGCGGTCGATGCCGCGCGTTTTTATCGCTATCCCGGCAGATCACTCCACCGTGACCGACTTCGCGAGATTGCGCGGCTTGTCGACATCCGTGCCTTTTTGCAGCGCGGCGTGATACGACAGCAGCTGCAGCGGCACGGTGTGCAGGATGGGCGAGAGCGCGCCGTTGGCACCGCCGGGCAGCTTGATCACATGCACGAACTCGGATGCGTCGATGTGCACGTCGCCGTCGGCGAAGACGTAGAGCTCGCCGCCGCGCGCGCGCACTTCCTGCATGTTCGACTTGAGCTTTTCGATCAGCTGGTCGTTGGGCGCGATCGTGACGACCGGCATGTCCTCGTCGACCAGCGCGAGCGGGCCGTGCTTGAGTTCGCCCGCGGGGTAGGCCTCGGCGTGGATATAGGAAATTTCCTTGAGCTTCAGTGCGCCCTCGAGCGCGACCGGGTAGTGCACGCCGCGGCCGAGGAAGAGCGCGTGATGCTTGTTGGCGAAGCGCTGCGACCAAGCCTCGACCTCGGGCTCGAGCGCCAGCACCTGCTGCACCTTGCCGGGCAGGCTGCGCAGATCGGATAGATAGGCGGTTTCCTGCTCGGGCGTGAGCCGGCCGCGCAGCTTGGCGAGCGCCAGCGTCAAGAGAAACAGGCCGGCGAGCTGGGTGGTGAAGGCCTTGGTCGAGGCGACGCCGATTTCGGGGCCGGCGCGGGTGAGGAATTTGAGGCGCGAGGCGCGGGTGAGCGCCGACTCCGGCACGTTGCAGATGGTCAGCGTCTTGTCCTGGCCGAGCGCCTTGGCGTGGTTGAGCGCTGCCAGCGTGTCGGCGGTCTCGCCCGACTGCGAGATGGTGACGATGAGCGCATCGGGGTTGGGCACGCTGGTGCGGTAGCGGTATTCGCTGGCGATCTCGGCGTTCGCGGGTATGCCGGCCAGTTCCTCCAGCCAGTAGGTGGCGACTTTGGCCGCATGGTAGCTGGTGCCGCAGGCGAGGAAGGTGACCGCCTTCACTTGGCCGAGCACCTCGGCGGCGTTGAAACCGAACCACTCGGGCTGCACGCGGTCCTGCGCCACCGCCGTCAAGAGCGTGTCGGTGAGCGCGCGCGGCTGTTCGTGGATTTCTTTCTGCATGAAGTGGCGGTACGTGCCGAGCTCGGCCATGTCGGCCGACAGTTCGGAGACGTGCACGCTGCGGTCGACCGGGTTGCCGGCGGCGTCGTAGACCGTAACCGCGAGCAGGCCCACGTCGGCGACGTCACCCTCCTCCAGGTACATGACGCGCTGGGTGACGGGCAGCAGGGCGGAAACGTCGGAGGCGATGAAGTTCTCCTCGATGCCCAGCCCGATGAGGAGCGGGCTGCCCTTGCGCGCGCAGATCAGGCGCGCCGGCACGTCGGCATGAACCACGCCGATGGCGTAGGCGCCTTCGAGCTCGGCCACGGCCGCACGCGTCGCCGCGAGCAGGTCGAGCGTCTGCCGCAGGTGCAGCTGGACGAGGTGAGCGATCACTTCGGTGTCGGTTTCGGAGGTGAAGACGAAGCCCTCGGCCTTCAGGCGCGTGCGCAACGCGTCGTGGTTCTCAATGATGCCGTTGTGCACCACGGCGAGGTTGCCGCTAACGTGGGGATGGGCGTTGGCCTCGGACGGCGCGCCATGCGTGGCCCAGCGCGTGTGCGCGATGCCGAGCGGGCCGCTGACGCCTTGCTGGGCGCAGGCATCCGCGAGGGAGGCCACGCGGCCGACGCTGCGCACGCGGTGCAGGCCGCCGTCGATGACGACGAGGCCCGCGGAGTCGTAGCCGCGGTACTCCAGGCGGCGCAGGCCTTCGAGCAGGATGGGAACGACGTTGCGCTGCGCAACCGCGCCGACGATGCCGCACATATCAGCTTTCCTTCTTTGGTTTGACCGGCCGCTTCCAGCCGGGGACGGTGACCTGCTTCGCCCGTGAGAGGGTGAGTTCGCCCGCCGGGGCGTCGCGCGTGAGCGTGGTGCCGGCGCCGAGCGTAGCCCCCCTGCCGACGGTGATCGGCGCGACCAGCTGGGTGTCGGAGCCGACGAAGACCTCGTCCTCGATCACCGTGCGGTGCTTGTTGGCGCCGTCGTAGTTGCAGGTAATGGTGCCTGCGCCGATGTTGACCCGCTTGCCCATGGTCGTGTCGCCGACGTAAGACAGGTGGTTGATCTTCGAACCGTCGTCGATCTGGCTGTTCTTGATCTCGACGAAGTTGCCGACGTGGACGTCGCGCGCGAGCTTCGTCCCCGGGCGGATGCGCGAGAAGGGCCCGAGCCGGCCGGCCTCGCCGATCTCGGCGTCGTCGATGAGGGTGAAGGCGTCGATGCGGGTGTCCGCCGCCACCTTGACGTTGCGCAGCACGCAGTGGGCGCCCACTTGCACGCGATCGCCTAGTTCGACTTGGCCTTCGAAGACGCAGCCGACGTCGATGTTCACATCCCGCCCGCAGGTGAGGCTGCCGCGCACGTCGAGCCGTGCCGGGTCCATGAGCGTGACGCCGGCTTCGAGCAAGCCGCGCGCGACTTCGCGCTGGTGGATGCGCTCGAGTTCGGCGAGCTGCGCCTTGCTGTTCACGCCGAGCACTTCCCATTCGTGCGCGGGCTGGTGCGCCTCGACTTCGACGCCGTCGCGCACCGCCATGGCGATGATGTCGGTGAGGTAGTACTCACCCTGCGCATTGTCGTTCTTCAGTTCGGCGATCCAGCGCTTGAGATGGCGGGTCGCGACCGCAAGGATGCCTGTATTCACTTCGCTGATCGCGCGCTCGGCCGGGTTGGCGTCCTTGTGCTCGACGATGCGCACCACTTGGCCGTGCTCCCGCACGATGCGGCCGTAGCCGTCGGGATGGGCGAGATTGACGGTGAGCAGGCCCAGTTTGTGGCTGCGTGCGGCGTCGACCAGCGGCGCGAGCGTCGCGGCGCGCGTGAGCGGCACATCGCCGTAGAGCACCAGGGTGACCGAGTCGTCGGCCAGCCGCGGCAGCGCTTGCTGGACGGCGTGCCCGGTGCCGTGCTGTTCGGCTTGCAGCACGAACGTCAGCTTGTCGTCGGCCAGCGCCTGCGGCACGGCCTCGCCGCCGAAACCGTAGACGACGCAGGTCTGGGCCGCACCGAGCGCGTGCGCGGTGTCGATCACGTGGCCGACCAGCGGCTTGCCGGCGAGTTTGTGCAGGACCTTGGGCAGGTCTGAGCGCATGCGCGTGCCCATGCCGGCAGCGAGAATGACGATTTCGAGTTTGGCGGTCATGCGGAATGTGGGCTTTGTTTTGGGAGGCCTAGCAAGGCGCGCGCCAAGTATAAGGCCAGCGTGCCGACGCCCGCATGAAAATCCTCAGCGCGTCGGCTGGCAGGGAAGGCTTCTTTCGACATGGATGCCGTCGGCTCCGTCGACCTACCAAAAACAAAACCCCGCGGGCGTGGTTGGGGGGGTTTGGCGGGGCGGGGGGGCTCCCCCGGCCGGCGGGGGTCCCCGGCGCCGTGGCGCGTGGATCAGGTGAGCTTGCGCAGCTTCTTGATCGCGGCGAGCTGGGCCACCGCCTGCGCGAGTTCGGCCTGCGCCTGGGCGTAGTCGATACTGGCGGCCTTATTCTTCATTGCCTCTTCGGCAGCGCGCATCGCTTCGAGCGCCTTGGCTTCGTCGAGGTCGGCGCCGCGGATAGCAGTGTCGGAGAGGATGGTGACGACGTGCGGCTGGACTTCCAGGATGCCACCCGACACGTACACCAGTTCCTCTTCCTCCTGGTTCGGGACCTTGATGCGCACCGAGCCCGGCTTGAGCGTCGTCAAGAGCGGCGTGTGACGCGGGTAAATGCCGAGTTCGCCGCGTTCGCCCGGGGCGATCACCACCTCGGCAGTGCCGGAGTAAAGCGACTCCTCGGCACTGACGATGTCGACGTGTAGGGTCATGGCCATTTTTTCACCTCTTTAGGGGCTAGGAGCGAGGACTTAGAGATTAGGGTTCAGGGCGGTGCGGCTTCGCCGCGCCTCAACAACCCCTAGTTCCTAGCCCCTAGATCCTGATCCCTATTACTGAATCGTCTTCACCTTCTCGACCGCTTCCTCGATGCCGCCGACCATGTAGAAGGCCTGCTCAGGGAGGTGGTCGTATTCGCCTTCGACGATCGCCTTGAAGCCGGCGATGGTGTCCTTCAGCGTGACGTACTTGCCGGGCGCGCCGGTGAACACTTCCGCGACGAAGAAGGGCTGCGACAGGAAGCGCTGGATCTTGCGCGCGCGGGCCACGGTGAGCTTGTCCTCGGGCGACAGTTCGTCCATGCCGAGAATCGCGATGATGTCGCGCAGTTCTTTGTATTTCTGCAGCGTGCCCTGCACCTTGCGGGCGACGGTGTAGTGCTCCTCGCCGACGACCTGCGGGTCGAGAATACGCGAGGTCGAGTCGAGCGGGTCCACCGCGGGGTAGATGCCCAGTTCGGCGACCTGACGCGACAGCACCAGGGTGGCGTCCAGGTGGGCAAAGGTGGTCGCAGGCGAGGGGTCGGTCAAGTCGTCCGCCGGCACGTACACGGCCTGGAAGGACGTGATCGAACCGGTTTTGGTCGAGGTGATGCGCTCCTGCAGGCGGCCCATCTCTTCAGCCAGCGTCGGCTGGTAGCCGACCGCGGACGGCATGCGGCCCAAGAGCGCGGACACTTCGGTACCGGCCAGGGTGTAGCGGTAGATGTTGTCGACGAACAGCAGCACGTCGCGGCCTTCGTCACGGAAGTACTCGGCCATGGTGAGGCCGGTGAGCGCGACGCGCAGGCGGTTGCCCGGGGGCTCGTTCATCTGGCCGTAGACCAGGGCGACCTTGTCGAGAACGCCGCCTTCCTTCATCTCGTGGTAAAAGTCGTTGCCCTCGCGGGTGCGCTCACCGACGCCGGCAAACACGGAGAAGCCGCTGTGCTCGACGGCGATGTTGCGGATCAGCTCCATCAGCGTCACGGTCTTGCCCACGCCCGCGCCGCCGAACAGGCCGACCTTGCCGCCCTTGGCGATCGGCATGATGAGGTCGATGACCTTGATGCCGGTTTCGAGGATCTCGACCGCAGCGGCCTGGTCGGCGTAAGCCGGGGCCTTGCGGTGGATCGGCATGGTCGTTTCGGCGCCGATCGGACCGGCTTCGTCGACCGGCTCGCCCAGCACGTTCATGATGCGGCCGAGGCACTTCTGGCCAACCGGCACCATGATCGGGTTGCCGGTGGCGAGCACTTCCATGCCGCGCTTGAGTCCGTCGGTCGAGCCCATCGCGATGGTGCGCACGACGCCGTCGCCCAGCTGCTGCTGGACTTCGAAGGTCAGCTCGGGGGACTGCATCTTCAGCGCTTCCATGACCTTGGGCATGGCACCGCGCGGGAATTCCACGTCCACCACCGCGCCGATGATCTGAACAATTTTTCCGTTGCTCATGTTGATTTCCTAATGAATTGAATTCTTTGAAGCCTTAAACCGCGGCGGCGCCGGCGACGATCTCCGACAGCTCCTTGGTGATCGCGGCCTGACGGGTCTTGTTGTAGATCAGCTTGAGCTCGCCGATGACGTTCTTGGCGTTGTCCGAGGCGGCTTTCATCGCCACCATCCGCGCCGACTGCTCGCACGCGATGTTCTCGGCGACCGCCTGGTAGACCAACGACTCGATGTAGCGCATCAGCATGGCGTCGACTACCGGCTTCGCGTCGGGCTCGTAGATGTAGTCCCAGTGCGTCTTTAGGCTCGCCTCGTCCTCGCTTTCCATCTGCGACAACGGCAACAGCTTGGTCAAGGTCGGCTCCTGCTTCATCGTGTTGATGAAGCGGTTGTAGACGATGTAGAGCGCGTCGATCCGGCCTTCCAGATAAGCGTCGAGCATGATCTTCACCGGGCCGATCAGCTTGTCCATGTGGGGCGTGTCCCCCAGGCCAGTCAGCTGCGACACCACGTTGGCGCCGAGGCGCTGCATGAAACCCAGGCCCTTGTTGCCGATCGCGGTGACGTCCATGCCGACGCCGGCGGCGTCCCACTGCTTCATCTGGTTCACCACCAGGCGGAAGGCATTGGTGTTGAGACCGCCGCACAGGCCCTTGTCGGTGGTGACGACGATGAGGCCGACACGCTTGACGTTCTCGCGCGGCACCACGAAGGGGTGCTTGTACTCGGTGTGCGCGTACGCCATGTGCGTCGCCACGCGGGCGATCTTCTCGGCGTACGGACGTGCCGCCTTCATGCGGTCCTGCGCCTTGCGCATCTTGGATGCCGCGACCATCTCCATGGCCTTGGTGATCTTGCGCGTGTTTTCCACGCTCTTGATCTTGGTCCGAATCTCTTTTCCGGCTGCCATGCCTGCTCCTAGTTAAAACGGGCGCTCCGAGTCAGCGTGGCCTGATCAATAGACACCGGTCTTCTTGAAGTCTTCCACCGCGTCAGTCAGCGCCTTTTCGGTCGCATCATCGAGGTTGCCGGTGGTCTCGATGGTGTCCATGATGCTGGCGTACTTCGACTTCATGAAGGCCTGCAGCGCGGCTTCGAACGCGAGGATTTTGCCCACTTCGACGTCATCCATGTAGCCCTTGTTGACGGCGAACAGCGTCACCGCCATCTGCGACACGGACATCGGCGAGTACTGCGCCTGCTTCATCAGCTCGGTGACGCGGCGGCCGCGCTCGAGCTGCTTGCGGGTGGCTTCGTCGAGGTCGGAGGCGAACTGGGCGAACGCCGCGAGTTCGCGGTATTGCGCGAGCGAGAGGCGGATACCGCCGCCGAGCTTCTTGATGACCTTGGTCTGGGCGGCGCCGCCGACGCGCGACACCGACAGGCCGGCGTTGATCGCGGGACGGATGCCGGCGTTGAAGAGGTCGGTCTCGAGGAAGATCTGGCCGTCGGTAATCGAAATCACGTTGGTCGGCACGAACGCGGAGACGTCGCCGGCCTGGGTCTCGATGATCGGCAGCGCGGTGAGCGAACCGGTCTTGCCCTTGACGGCGCCGCCGGTGGACTTCTCGACGAAGTCGGCGTTGACGCGCGCGGCGCGTTCGAGCAGGCGCGAGTGCAGGTAGAACACGTCGCCGGGGTAGGCTTCGCGGCCCGGCGGACGGCGCAGCAGCAGCGAGACCTGGCGGTAGGCCCAAGCCTGCTTGGTGAGGTCGTCGTACACGATGAGCGCGTCTTCGCCGTTGTCACGGAAGAATTCGCCCATGGTGCAGCCCGAGTACGGGGCGATGAACTGCATCGCGGCGGCGTCGGACGCGGTCGCGGCGACCACGATGGTGTGGTCCATCGCGCCATGCTCTTCGAGCTTGCGCACGACGTTGGCGATCGACGACGCCTTCTGGCCGACGGCGACGTAGATGCACTTCACGCCGGTGCCCTTCTGGTTGATGATGGCGTCGATCGCGACGGCGGTCTTGCCGGTCTGGCGGTCGCCGATGATCAGCTCGCGCTGGCCGCGGCCGATCGGCACCATCGAGTCGATCGACTTGAGGCCGGTCTGCACCGGCTGGTCGACCGATTTGCGGTCGATGACGCCGGGGGCGATGCGCTCGATCGGCATCGTCTTGTCGGCGCTGACCGGGCCCTTGCCGTCGATCGGCTGGCCCAGCGCGTTCACCACGCGGCCCAGAAGGCTGCGGCCGACCGGCACCTCGAGGATGCGGCCGGTGCACTTGGCGACGTCGCCTTCCTTGATGTGCTCGTAGTCACCCAGGATCACCGCGCCGACGGAGTCGCGCTCGAGGTTCAGCGCCACGCCGAAGGTGTTACCCGGCATCTCGATCATTTCGCCCGACATCACGTCGGACAGGCCGTGGATGCGGACGATGCCGTCGGTGACGGACACGATCGTGCCCTGGGTGCGCAGTTCGCTCGACGCACCGAGGTTCTCGATCTTGGCTTTGATCAGTTCGCTGATTTCGCTTGGATTCAGTTGCATGTCTGTTCTCCGGACCGTGAGGTTCCGTTAAGTAAGGGGTTAGCCTTGCAGGGCGAAGGCCATCTTCTGCAGGCGGCCTTTCACCGAGCCGTCTATCACCTGGTCGCCGATCGCGATCACCGCGCCGCCGATGAGCTCGGGGTCGACCGCGGTCTGCACGTGCACGTCGCGGTTGAACTTCGCCTTCAAGCCTGCGACCAGATCGTCGATCTGCGCCTGCGTGAGCGGCTGCGCGCTGGTGATCGTCGCGTCGAGCGTGCCCTCGGCGCGCGCCTTGAGCGCGTCGAACTGGGCGCAAATTTCCGGCAGCAGCGCGAGGCGGTCGTTCTCCGCAAGCACCTTGACGAAGTTCGCGCCGCGCTCGCCGAGATCGGCGCCGGCAACGTCGATGACGAGCGTCGCCACCCGCTCGCCGGGCACGCTGGGGTCGGAGATCAGCGCCGCGACCTGGGGGTCGGACACGATCGCCGCCAGCGTCGCGATGCGCGAGGACCAGCCCGCCAGGTCGTTCTCGCCCTGCGCGAGGCGGAAGGCCGCTTCGGCGTAGGGGCGTGCCAGGGTAGACAGTTCACTCATGATTACAGCTCGGCTTTCAGCTGGGCCAGCAGGTCAGCATGGGTTTGCGCGTTGACTTCGCGGCGCAGGATCTTCTCTGCACCGGCGACGGCGAGCGCAGCCACCTGCTCGCGCAGGCTTTCGCGCGCGCGGTTGGCTTCCTGCTCGATATTGGCCTGGGCGGCAGCCAGCTGGCGCTCGCCTTCCTGCTTGGCGGCCTCCTTGGCTTCCTCGACGATCTGCGCGGCACGCTTCTCGGCCTGGGCGATCACTTCGGCGGCCTGGGCCTTGGCGTCACGCAGGCTCTCGGCCGCCTTCTTGGCGGCCAGCTCGAGCTCGTGCTTGCCGCGGTCGCCAGCGGCCAAGCCGTCGGCGATCTGCTTCTTGCGCGTTTCGAGCGCGTTCATGATCGGCGGCCACACGAACTTCATGCAGAACCACACGAAGAAGGCGAAGGTAATGGACTGGCCGATCAAAGTTGCGTTGAAGTTCATATCCGCACCTTTAAATGACGGGTTTAGTAAGGTTCCGAATCAACCCGCGAATCAACCGGCAACGGCGAACAGAACGTACATGGCCAGACCGACGGCGATCATCGGCACGGCGTCCACAAGACCCATCACGATGAAGAACTGGGTGCGCAGCATCGGGATCAGTTCGGGCTGGCGGGCGGCGCCTTCGAGGAAGCGGCCGCCGAGGATGCCGATACCGACGGCTGCACCGAGCGCGCCCAGGCCCATCATCAGGGCACCAGCGATGTACAGCACGGCTTGAGTCATTTCCATTTGTTGCTCCTAGTCAAAAAGTCAAAGTTGAAAACAAGAAACCAGAATCGGTACTGCGAAATCAGTGGTGTTCGGAGTGCGCCATGTCGAGATACACGATGGTCAGCGTCATGAAGATGAACGCCTGCAGCGTGATGATCAGGATGTGGAACACGGCCCACGCCCATTGCAGCACGCCGCCGAACGCGGCCAGGACCCAGCCGCCGCCGAACATCAGCGCGATCAGGATGAAGATCATTTCACCGGCATACATGTTGCCGAAGAGACGCAGTGCGAGCGAAATCGGTTTGGCGATCAGGCCCACGCCTTCGAGCAGCAGGTTCACGGGGAACAGCCACTTGGGGAAGGGCTGGAACGCGAGCTCGGAGAAGAAGCCGCCCGGGCCTTTCATCTTCACGCTGTAGTAGAGCACCAGCGCGAACACCGACAGCGACAGGCCGAAGGTGACGTTCGGGTCGGTCGACGGCACGATCTTGAGGTAGGGCACGCCGGCGAGGCTGGCGAGCCAGGGCAGCCAGTCGACCGGGATGAGGTCCATCAGGTTGAGGAGGAAGATCCAGATGAAAATGGTGAGCGCGAGCGGCGCGACCAGCGCGTTCTTGTGCGAGAACGAGCCACGCACGGCGCCGTCGATGAATTCGACGATCCACTCGACAAAATTCTGCCAGCCCCCCGGCACGCCCACGGTCGCACGCTTGGCGGCAAGGCGGAACAGGAACAGGAAGAGGACGCCGAGGCCGATCGAGAACGCCATGCTGTCGACGTTGATCGACCAGAAGCCCATCGCCGCGACTTCGCCGGCGCCGTGGGCGAAGGTCCAGGTCGGCTCGGTCAGCACGGTGCCGTCGTGACGGACGGTGCCTTCCGGCAGCTGGCCATAGGTGAGGTTTTGCAGGTGATGCTTGATGTACTCGCCGGAGCTTGCGTATTCCGAGGCCATAGTGATCAACGTCGATAAGTGGGTTTTGGATGGACGCGGCCCGCGCTCCCATTCAAAACCTACCTTGCGCGAGCCATGCGACCCGCGATAAACCTCACTGCGTGCGGCGACCCGTCGCAGCAGCCAGCCAAGCGAACTGGGCCAGCACCAAGCCCAGCAGGAGAGGCAGCGGCGCGAGCCGCAGTACGCTCATTCCGACCACGAGCAGCGCGATCAAGACCACGAGCCGCTCGATGCCGGTGCGGATGAACTGCTTCATCAGGCGATGCTGGTCCCATTCGGGATGCCGCATGGCCTGGCGCTCGCGCCCGACCAACACGGCACTGACGACCATCGCGGTGACGCCGCCGTACAACGCGGCGAGGCCCGCTTCGAGTCCAGCGAACGCGCCATAGGCAAGGGCGACGATCGGCGCGATCCCCGCTTGGGCCAGCGCGACCCGGCCGATACCCGTGAGGCTGCCGCTAAACATTAGCCCGCGATGATACTCGAATTAGCGGCGTCTATGCAAACATCAAAGCCCTTGATGATGCATTTCAGAACATAGTGAAATAGTACTGATGCCTCGGCGCCACATTCGCGGGCCGAACGCGTCTCACAATTGGATGCCGAGCCGCTGGAGCAGGCCGTCGAGCTCGTCGGCGCTGGCGAACGACAGGATGAGCTTGCCGCCGCCCGAGCGCGTCGTCTGCACGTGCGCGGTCATGCCGAGCGCGTCCGACAGCGCCTCCTCCAGCCGCAGGACGTCGCGCGACACGGCGGGCTTGGCCGGTGCCGTCGTTGGGGGCTCCTTCAGCCGCGCGACGCGGCGCTCGACTTCCCGCACCGACAGCCCTCGGGTTTCGATCTCGTGCGCGAGTTCGCGCTGCTGCGCCGCATTGAGCGGGAGCAGCGCACGCGCATGGCCCATTTCGATGAGGCCGGCGACGAGCATGTCCTGCACCGGGCGCGACAGATTGAGCAGGCGCAGGAGGTTTGACACCGCCGCGCGCGACTTGCCGACCGCCTGCGCGACGGCGTCGTGGGTCATGCCGAATTCGTGGATCAGGCGCTGCAGGCCATGCGCCTCGTCGATGGCGTTCAAGTCCTCGCGCTGGATGTTCTCGATCAGCGCCATCGCCGCCACCGCGTCGTCGGCGACTTCGCGCACCAGCACCGGCACTTCGCTCAATCCCGCGAGCTGCGCGGCGCGCCAGCGGCGCTCGCCGGCGATGATCTCGTAGCCGCCGGCGACTTCGCGCGCGAGGATGGGCTGCATCAAGCCCTGCGCGCGGATCGAGTCGGCGAGTTCCTGCAGCGATTCGCTGTCCATCTGGGTGCGCGGCTGGTACTTCCCGGGTGCCAGGTGCGCCACTTTCATCATGCGCAGCTCGCCCTGCGGCGGCGCGGCGCTGTCCTCGCCGCCCAACAGCGCGTCGAGTCCGCGCCCGAGTCCCTTAGGCCTCGCCATGTGTCGTCTCCTTCGCGGTGAGGCCGGCACGCCTGAGCGTCTCCTCGGCCAGTTCCATATAGGCTTTGCTGCCCTTGCAGTGCGGGTCGTAGGCGAGCACCGGCAGCCCGTGGCTCGGCGCCTCGGCGAGCCGCACGTTGCGCGGGATCACGGTGTCGTAGACCTTGTCGCCGAAATGGCGCTTGATCTGGTCGGACACCTGCTGCGCCAGGGTGCTGCGCGGGTCGAACATCACGCGCAAGAGGCCTTCGATGCGGATGTCCGGATTGAGGCGCTGCTTCACCTTCTTGATCGTGGCGACGAGATCGGTGAGCCCCTCGAGCGCGTAGTACTCGCACTGCATCGGGATCAGCACCGCTTCGGCGGCGGCGAAGGCGTTGACCGTGAGCAGGTTGAGCGTCGGCGGACAGTCGAGCAGGACGAAGTCGTAGGCGCCGCCCTCCCTCGCCAACGCCTCCTTCAGGCGCAGGTCGCGATGTTCGAGGTTGACGAGATCGATCTCGGCGCCGGCGAGTTCGCGGTTCGCGGGAATGACGTCGAAATGCCCGGCCTGCGAGCGCATCGTCGCGTCGCGCAGCGTCACCTGTTCGAGCAGGATCTGGTAGACGGTCGGCAGCGCGCTGCGCTTCTCGATGCCGGCGCCCATGGTCGCGTTGCCCTGCGGGTCGAGGTCGACGAGCAGCACGCGCTGGCCCAGCGCGGCGAGGCTGGCCGCGAGATTCACCGCCGTCGTGGTCTTGCCGACGCCGCCCTTTTGGTTCGCGATTGCCAGAATCCGGCTCATACAACAGGCTCCAGAACGATCAGATGTCGGGTGGCGTCGAGGCCTGGGACGGCGAGCGCATGGTCAGCGCTCACTTTCACGTCAGGCGGCAGGCTAACGATCTCTTCATGCGGATAGAGGCCCTTCATCGCCAACCAGCGGCCGCTGGGTTTCAACAGGGGGCGGGTCAGCGTGACGAATTCCCTGAGGTCCGAAAACGCGCGCGAGGTGATTTCGTCGAAGCCGGTTTCCGGTGTGTAGTCCTCGACGCGCCCCGTGACCACGGTCAGATTCGCCAGCCCCAGCTCGGCCTTCGCCTGCAGCAGGAACGCGGTCTTCTTGGCGACGCTGTCGATCAGCGTCACCTGCAGGTCCGGCCGCGCGATCGCCAGCGGGATCCCGGGCAGGCCGCCGCCGCTGCCGACATCCAGCACCACCTCGCCCCGGAAATGCGGCACCGCCGCCAGCGAATCGAGCAGGTGGTGGCTCACCATGCGCCCAGCGTCACGCACGGCCGTCAGGTTGTACACGCGGTTCCACTTGTCGAGCAGCGCCAGGTAGTCCAAGAGCGCCTGCTCGGCACCGTCGGGCAAGGTGAGGCCCAGGGCGGCGATCCCCGCCGAAAGTTGCTCGGCCGGGCTCATGCGCTTTGTTTTTCCGGTTCGGGTTTGAAGCCGCGCTTGGCGTAGATCAAGAGCACCGAAATCGCCGCCGGCGTGACGCCCTGCAGGCGCGCGGCCTGGCCGAGCGTCTCGGGGCGCGCGCGCTGCAAACGCTGGCGCACTTCCATCGACAGCGCGGTGAGCTGCATGTAGTCGAGCTCGGCCGGCAGGCGCAGGCTTTCCTGTTCGCGGTGCTTTTCGACTTCCTCGTTCTGGCGGTCGATGTAGCCCTGGTATTTGGCGGCGATCTCGACCTGCTCGGCGACACGGGCGTCGCTCACCCCTGCCCCACCGCCCGGCAGCGCGAGGATCTGCACGTAATTCAGGTTCGGCCGGCGCAGCAAGTCGAAGAGACTGTATTCCCGCTCGATCGCCTGGCCGATGAGGCGCGTGGCTTCCTCGGCAGGCAGGATGGCCGGGTTGACCCAGGTCGATTTCAGGCGTTCGGTCTCACGCGCGACGGCATCCCGCTTGCGGTTGAAAGCGTCCCAGCGCGCGTCGTCGACGACGCCCAGCTCACGGCCGATTTGGGTCAGCCGCATGTCTGCGTTGTCCTCGCGCAGCTGCAGGCGGTATTCGGCGCGGCTGGTGAACATGCGGTAGGGCTCCGACACGCCGCGGGTGATGAGGTCGTCGACGAGCACGCCCAGATACGCCTCGTGGCGGCCCGGGCTCCAGGCGTCTTTCCCCTGCACCTGCAGCGCGGCGTTGATGCCGGCGAGCAAGCCCTGCGCGGCAGCCTCTTCATAGCCCGTGGTGCCGTTGATCTGGCCGGCGAAGAAGAGGCCGGCGATCGACTTGGTTTCGAGCGAGGCCTTGAGATTGCGCGGGTCGTAGTAGTCGTACTCGATCGCGTAGCCGGGGCGCAGGATGTGCGCGCGCTCCATCCCGGGAATCGAGCGCACAATGGCGAACTGGACGTCGAAGGGCAGCGAGGTCGAGATGCCGTTGGGGTAGATCTCGTGGGTGGTCAGACCCTCGGGCTCGAGGAAGATCTGGTGGCTCGTCTTGTCGGCAAAGCGAGTGATCTTGTCCTCGATCGAGGGGCAGTAGCGCGGCCCCACGCCCTCGATGACGCCGGTGTACATCGGCGAGCGGTCGAGGCCGCCGCGGATGATTTCGTGGGTCTGTTCCGTGGTGTGGGTGATCCAGCACGGGCGCTGCTCAGGATGCATCGCCGCCGTGCCCATGAAAGAAAACACGGGTGCGGGATCGTCGCCCGGCTGCACCTGCGTCTGGCTGTAATCGATCGTGCGGCCGTCGATGCGCGGCGGCGTGCCGGTCTTCAGCCGCCCGGCGGGCAGGTTCAGCTCGCGTAGACGCGCGGCGAGCGACACTGCGGGCGGATCGCCCATGCGTCCCGCCTGGAAGTTTTCCAGCCCGACGTGCACCAAACCGGCGAGGAAGGTGCCGGCGGTGAGCACCACGGCGCGTCCGCTGAAAACGATGCCGAGCTGGGTCCTGACGCCGACGACGCGGTCGCCGTCGAGCACGAGGTCGTCGACCGCCTGCTGGAAGATCGTGAGATTCGGCTGGTTTTCCAGGCGGCGGCGAATCGCCGCCTTGTACAGCACGCGGTCGGCCTGCGCGCGGGTGGCGCGCACCGCCGGGCCCTTGGACGAATTGAGCGTGCGGAACTGGATGCCCGCCTCGTCCGTCGCCAAGGCCATCGCGCCGCCGAGCGCGTCAACCTCCTTGACCAGATGTCCCTTGCCGATGCCGCCGATCGACGGGTTGCACGACATCGCGCCGAGCGTCTCGATGTTGTGCGTCAGGAGGAGCGTCTTCACGCCCATGCGGGCGGACGCGAGCGCAGCCTCGGTGCCGGCGTGGCCGCCACCGACGACGATGACATCGAAGGACTCGGGGAAATGCATGATGGGCGCCATTCTACCCGCTGCGCCCTTCGTGTTCCACGTGAAACACGCTCTAGCAGGGTGTTGAAATTCGCCCTGCCCCTCCTGCCGATCTGGCCGGCATGAGAAAATAACGCCAACG
>JBKBRW010000021.1:0-38780 GCA_046291555.1 Thiobacillus sp. | reverse complement strand
CATGAGGGCGCAAAAGGGGCCAGATGGCCCTCGCATCAGGCCCGATGGGCCAAGAAACGAGGCCATCTATGCCTCGTTTCGACAACTTCGCTTCGTCAGAGGGCCGTGTCGGCGTTTCTACGGGGCTTATTCAGCGTAGCCTTAGTCGAACCCTTTGATTCACCGCTCGGAATTATGAAACGCACAGGAGTCCTTTCATGAACCATGACACGCACGAGCCGCACCACCCCGCGCGCACCTTCTGGCGCAGTCGCTACGGCATCGGACTGCTTATCTTTGCTGCGATTGCCCTTTTCTTCCTACTCACAGAACACCGTGCCCACACCTTGGGCGCATTGCCCTACCTGCTGTTAGCGGCCTCGCCGCTCTTGCACATCTTCATGCACCGCGGCCACGGTCACGGCAGCGCAGATGACGGCAAGGGCCCATCGGCTGATCGCATTGCCGACACGAAGAAGCCCGACAGGAACTCCACATCGACGCATCGCCACCACTGAGGAGAAATGCAGATGAATCACGACCAACCGGGCTACGGGCTGTGGATGCTCGTCATCCTCAACTCAGCCATCTTCCTGATGTTCGCGTTCAGCTTCTTCAAGCCGCAGACCGGACGCGACTGGCGCACCTTCGGGGCCTTCGCGGCCTTCGTCATCGCGCTGTTCGTCGAGATGTACGGCTTCCCGCTGACGATCTACCTCATGTCGGGCTGGCTTCAGACGAAGTACCCCAGCCTGGACCTGATGTCGCACAACACCGGGCACCTCTGGTCGACGCTGCTCGGCGAGAAGGGCGATCCGCACTTCGGGGTGCTGCACATCGCGAGCTACGTCTTCCTGGGGCTCGGCTTCTACCTGCTGTCCGCGGCCTGGAACGTGCTGTACCACGCCCAGCGCGCTAACCGGCTGGCGACGACCGGCCCTTACGCCCGCATCCGCCACCCGCAGTACGTCGCCTTCGTGATGATCTTGCTGGGCTTCTTGCTCCAGTGGCCCACGCTGCTGACTCTGGTGATGTTCCCGGTCCTCGTCGCGATGTACGGCCGGCTTGCCGTCACGGAGGAACGCGAGATGCGCGAGCGTTTCGGCGCCGAGTTCGACGCCTACGCCGCGCGCACGCCGCGCTTCGTTCCCGCACCGGGTAGCCGTGCCTCGGATGCCTGAGGCCAGCGGCTGCGCGTACGAAAGACAAACGGAGTCGTACTGTGATCCACAACGCAGTACTTCTTACCAGGAACCTGTCGTGATGCCCCCCGTTTTCCCCGACGACTTACGCGAAGATGAGGGCCGCCGGCTCTGGCTCGGCGGAGCACCGGTCTCCTGCGGCACGGGATTGGTCGCCACCGAGATGCCATTCGCGGTCTCGCTCGCACCAAGCGAGAAAGCTCGTGCAATGGGCGCACCTATCGAGGTCGACGTGGGCAGCCTGCGCCCCAGCGAACTGTGGACGGTAGAGTGGCGCGGCAAGCAAGTGTTCGTGCTGCGCTGCACGCCCGAGATGTTCGACGCGTCGGCGGTCAAGTACTGGAATGCATACTCCGCCGCACGCGACGCCATACTGGCGCGAACGCACACGGCGACGGCCGGAAGGACCGGCTCGTGCGCCCTGACTCCGACATCGTGTTTGAGTTTTCTCCCGATTTCCCCGAGGCCGACCGCCTGGCCCGCTGACATCCCATCCAAAGGATCCTCCACATGAAGACAAGCACCGTTGAAGTCGGCGAATTGGTCTCGAGCCTGAGCGCCGCCGGCGTGCAGCGCCAGATCGAGGCGCTTCCAGGCGTTCACCATGTCGATGTGAACTACGTCGCTGGGAGCGCCACCGTCCACTTCGACGAAGCGAAGACCTCGCTGGAAGACATCCGACGGCGCATCATCGAGTGCGGCTACCACTGCCGCGGCGAGATGCTACCCACGCACGTCTGCCCACCCGAGGGGCATACCGGGGCCCATGCCAGGCACGCGGCGCACGAAGCCCATGCTGCCCACGGCGCCCATGATCACGATGCGCATGTCGCCATGACGGGCCCCGCCTCGGCCCCAGTTGCGACGAAGGCCTCACCCCTTGCAGCGCATGCGGGACATTCGTCGCACGCTGGCCACGGCGAAGGAGCTGCCCACCAGATGAGCGACATGATGCACGACATGGGCCATGCCCCCGGCATGTCGATGCAGGACATGGCGAACGACATGCGCAACCGATTCCTGGTCGCGCTGCTGTTTGCGATCCCCGTGTTCCTCTACTCGCCGATGGGCAAGATGTTCGGTGACTTCACCACGCCGTTCGGGATGGATCGCAATCTCTTTCTGTTCATTGTCGCGACCGGCGCCATCGCCTATCCCGGCTGGCCGTTCTTCGTCGCCGGCTGGCGCGCGGCCCGGAACAAGGTGGCCAACATGGCCACGCTGGTCGTTCTGTCCGTCGGCACGGGTTACGTGTTTAGCCTTGGCGCCACCTTCTTCTACGAGGGCGAGGTGTTCTACGAGGCAGCCTCCGTGCTGCTGGTATTCATCCTGCTCGGCCACTGGCTGGAGATGCGTGCGCGCGCCGGCGCTTCCGACGCAATCCGTGCGCTGATGGACCTGGCTCCGCCGATGGCGACGGTGCTGCGCAATGGCGTCGAGACCAAGGTCCCAACTTCCGAGGTGCTGGTCGGCGAGACAGTGGTCATCAAGCCGGGCGACAAGATCCCGGTGGACGGCAAGATCACCGAGGGCGGATCGCAGGTCGATGAATCTATGCTCACCGGTGAGTCGATGCCGGTCAAGAAGGTGGTCGGCAACGCGGTGATCGGCGCAACCATCAACAAGAGCGGCAGCTTCCGCTACCAGGCCACCAAGGTCGGCGCCGACACTGCGCTCGCGCAGATCGTCAAGCTGGTCCAGGAGGCGCAAAACTCGAAGGCGCCAGGCCAATTGCTCGCCGACCAGGCATCGCAGTGGTTGGTTCTCATCGCCATCGTCGTCGGCTTGGCGACCTTCGCGGTGTGGTTCTGGGTCCTTGGTCAGCCGTTGCTGTTCGCCCTCACGCTCACCATCACCGTCTTCGTCATCGCTTGCCCCGACGCGCTCGGGCTGGCGACGCCGATGGCGATCATGGTCGGCACCGGATTGGGCGCGATGAACGGCATCCTTTTTAAGAACGCCGCAGCGCTGGAGAACGCGACCAAGCTGACGGTGGTCGTCTTCGACAAGACTGGTACCCTGACGCTGGGCCAACCAGACGTTGTCGAGATGGTGCTGGCACCCGGTACGACGGAGGCGCAACTGCTATCCACAGCGGCCGCGGTGGAGAAGTTCTCCGAGCACCCGCTCGCGCTGGCAGTGCTCAAGAAAGCCGGCCCCGACACGCCGGAGATGGCAACCGCTTTCACCAACATCGATGGCCAGGGTGCACGCGCGACGATCGGCGACGACGTCGTGCTGCTCGGCAACCGCAAACTGATGGAAGCCGAGCGGGTCAGCCTCGCGGAACTGGCGGCTGAGGCAGCACGGCTGCAGGGCGGCGGCCGCACGGTCGTCCACGTGGCGCGTGGCGGCCGCCTGATCGGTCTGATCGCGATTGCCGACGCCGTGCGCCCGACTTCCAAGGCAACGATCGCCAAGCTTCAGGAGCGCGGCGTCAAGGTTGCCATGATCACCGGCGACAACCAGGCCACCGCCGAGCGCATCGGCAAGGAGCTCGGCATCGACATCGTGCTTGCCGACGTACTTCCAGGACAGAAGGCCTCGAAGATCAAGGAACTGCAGGCCCAGGGTCACAAGGTCGCCATGGTTGGCGACGGCATCAACGACGCTCCAGCCCTCACGCAGGCCGATGTCGGCTTCGCCATCGGTGCGGGCACCGACGTGGCCATGGAAAGCGCGCAAGTGGTGCTGATGAAGAGCGACCCGTACGACGTCGTCGGCGCAATCGAGTTGTCGCGCGCGACACTGCGCAAGATGCACCAGAACCTGTGGTGGGCGGTCGGCTACAACGTGATCGCCTTCCCGCTCGCGGCTGGCGTGTTCTATCCATTCACGCTGTCACCTGAGGTGGCCGCGCTGTCAATGTCGGGCAGCTCGGCTATCGTCGCGATCAACGCGCTGATGCTCAAGCGCACCAAGCTCGCCGGCATCCGCCGTCCTCAGCCAGCGGCTGCGTCACCACTCGCGCAGGGCGCGGTGGCCTGAGCCCTACCCGAGGTCGCATCGATGACGTCCCCCCACCGAAGAGAACGGCAACACTCGCCGACAGCGCAAGGGCTGGGAGGGTGGCAACTAGCGTGGCTGGCGGCCGCCGTCTTCGTCGTCTCCGCAGGCTATGGCGCGCTGATGCCCCTTTTGCCGGCCTGGATAGCACCGCTGATGGTGGCAGATGGCCAGGCCGAGGTCGCGCGCCATGTCGGCTTGCTCAGTGGCCTGTACGCCGCCGGAGTACTCGTCGGTGCGCCGCTGTGGGGCTTGGTTTCCGATCACTGGGGCCGGGGACGCATCCTGGTAATCGGTCTGGTCGGCTATGTCGCCAGTCTGCTACCCTTGTTGCGGCCCGACTGGATCGGGCTCACCGGCATCTACGCGTTGCGCGGGGCAACTGGCTTCTTCGTGGCGGCCGTCGTGCCCGTGGTGCCTGCACTCGTCGCAGAACATACGCCGCAGGGCCAGCGAGCCCGCCGATTCGCGTGGCTCAGCGCGATGTCGTTGCTGGGCTTCCTGTTCGGACCGGGACTCAACGCCGCCGCAGCGCAGATGTCCGTCGCGTTCGCCAGCGTCGATGCCGGCACTTTCGATCCGACGAATCTCATGATCGTGACGTCGGCGGCACTGGGTGCGCTGATGATGCTGGGACTGGCAGCCACACTGCCGCGCAGTGTGCCAGTCGCCCTCGAGGACGGCGTGCAGCCTGCGTCTGCTGATCGGAGGCGCGCCATCGCGCTGTGGGGACTGAACGGCGCGGTCATGTTTGTGCTGGCCGGCTTCGAACTCGGCATCGTTCTGCAGGGTCAGCAGCACCCAACGCTGTCGTCGCGCGAGATCTCGCTGATGTTTGCCGAGTGCAGCCTCGTGATGCTCGGCGTCAACGCGCTGTTGTTCTTCACCGGGCTGCTCGAGCGTGCTGCCGGCCGCGGCGTGATGGCGGCCGGGCTCGTACTGGCGATCGCCGGGTTGGCAGTGTTGGCGCAACATCGCAGCGATGCCTGGATGTACGTTGGTGTCAGCTTCACCGCTGCGGGCACCGGGCTTGTGCTGCCGACGATCTCCTACCTCGCGGCGGGAGCCTCCCGGCGACGCCTCGGCACAACGATGGGCGGGCTGGCCGCGGCAGCGGGTTTCGGCCAGACGCTCGGCTCGGCCGCAACAGGCTGGCTCTTCGGTGCGGTGGCCCAGCTCAGCTTCGCGTGGCTTGCGCTACCGCTGCTGGCCACGCTGGGAACTCTGATCGTTCGGCCCACCTGGTGGTCGACCGATGCCACTCCACCATGATTAGCACGCTTTCCCTCCGACTCGCTTTCCACACGACACCCACAGGAGCTCTGACTATGCGCTACTTCCTCACTACTCTGCTCGCCGCGTTGACGCTCGCGCTATCCGGCTGCGGCTACAACACCTTCCAGACCACCGACGAGCAGATCAAGGCCAGCTGGTCAGAGGTTCTGAACCAGTACCAGCGCCGCACCGACCTGATCCCGAACATTGTTGCCACCGTCAAGGGCGAGGCCAACTTCGAGCAAGAGACACTGACCAAGGTGGTCGAGGCGCGTGCCAAGGCCACCTCGATCCAGGCCACGCCGGAACTGGTCAACAGCCCCGAGGCGTTCAAAAAATTTCAGGCCGCCCAGGGCGAGTTGTCGAGCGCGCTGTCGCGCCTTCTCGTGGTCAGCGAGAACTACCCCAACCTAAAGGCCAGTCAGGGATTCCAGGACCTTCGCGCGCAGCTTGAAGGCACCGAGAACCGCATCACCGTGGCGCGCGGCCGTTATGTGAAGGCCGTGCAGGACTACAACGTCGCGGTTCGCACCTTCCCGAGCAACCTGACGGCGATGGTATTCGGCTACGGCATCAAGGCCAATTTCAGCGTCACCGATGAGGCGGCTCTCGCGGTGCCGCCGAAGGTCGACCTCGGAGGCATCGGCGCCTCGGGTGCCAAGAAGTGACAACGCCCCCTATGCCGGTCGGACGCTTCGTGCGCCGACTCGCCGTCCTCTTGCTCATGTGTGCGGCGGCGCTCGGCGCGGCAGCCCAGGATCTGGTCCCGGTGCCGCCTCTGCAAGGTCGGGTGACCGACCTGACCGGCACGCTAACGGCACAGCAGAGCGCGGCGATCGAGCAATCGCTACGCGCGTTCGAGGAGCGTAAAGGCACGCAGATCGCGGTGCTGATCATTCCGACAACGCGGCCGGAGGCGATCGAACCCTTCGCGCTGCGCGTGGTCGAGCAATGGAAGCTGGGCCGCCGCAAGGTCGACGACGGCGCGCTGCTGCTCGTTGCGAAGGACGATCGCGCCGTACGGATAGAGGTCGGCTATGGGATCGAAGGCGCACTCAACGACGCTACGGCGGCGCGGGTCATTGCGGAGCTCATCACGCCCCGGTTCCGGCAGGGCGATTTCATTGGTGGCCTCACGGTGGGGCTCGAACAGATCATGCGCGTCCTCGATGGCGAGGCCCTGCCACCGCCGACCCGGCGCGGCTCGGCAGCCGCCGACAATAGCCTCGGACAAAGCTGGCCCGTTCTGTTCATCGCCGCGCTGGTGCTCGGCGGCGTGTTGCGGCAGGTGCTGGGTCGAGTGCCCGGCGCCTTGGCGGTTGGCGGTGTGCTGGGCATCGTCGCCTGGTTCGCCCTCGGCACCCTGGCCATCGCAGCCACCGCTGGGCTGACCGGCTTCTTCGTCACGCTGCTGGGCATCGGCATGGGCGGCCATGGCGGCATGCATGGGCACGGCGGGCGCGGGGGCGGGGGGTTCGGAAGAGGCGGCGGGTTCGGCGGCGGCGGCGGCGGTTTTGGTGGAGGCGGTGCCTCCGGCAGGTGGTGACCATGGATCTCGCAAGACTCGTACGCCACCTCGCAACAACCTCGGCGCGCGTGCGCCGCGCCTTCCCCGCATCCGCATTGCGCTCGATCGAGCAGGCAATCGCGGCGAGCGAGGCCACCCATGCAGGAGAGATCCGGTTTGTCGTCGAAGGCGCACTCGACGGCCTGCCGCTACTGCGTGGCCAGACGGCGCGCGAACGCGCCATCGAGCACTTCGCGCGACTGCACGTCTGGGACACCGAACACAATACCGGCGTGCTGGTCTACGTGCTGCTGGCGGACCGGCGTGTCGAGATCGTCGCTGACCGAGGCATCCATGCCAAGGCCGGCGCCGAGGCCTGGTCTGCGATCTGCCGCGGCATAGAAACGCACTTTGGCACCGGCGACTACGGCCGCGGCGCCGTCCAAGGTATCGAAGCCGTCACGCAACTGGTGACGCGCCATTTCCCCCTTCGACCCGGCGACCTCAACGAACTGCCGGATACGCCAATCACGCTCTGAACGTCAAAACAAGGACACCACCATGCAACTGCAATTCCTCGGTGCCACTGGCACCGTCACGGGCTCGAAGTACCTGCTGCGCCACGAAGGCGCGACGCTGCTTGTCGATTGTGGCCTGTTCCAGGGCTACAAACAGCTGCGCCAGCGCAACTGGGCACCAATGCCCGTGCCGGCCACCAGCATCGACGCGATCGTGCTGACGCATGCCCACATCGACCACAGCGGCTACGTTCCGCTGCTTGTGCGACAGGGTTTCAAAGGCAAGGTCTACTGCACGGAAGCGACCCACGAACTCTGTCGCATCCTGCTACCCGACAGCGGCCACCTACAGGAGGAGGAGGCCGAGTACGCCAACCGGCGCGGCTACTCCAAGCACAAGCCGGCGCTGCCGCTATACACCCGCGAGGATGCCGAGCGCTGCCTGAAGCAGTTCGTACCGCGGCCCTATGGCACCCCGTGGAGCCCCGCGCCCGGGTTGCAGGCGCGCCTGGATCCGTCGGGACACATGCTGGGCTCAGCCTTCGTGAAAATCGACGAGGGTCGGCGATCTGTCTTGTTCTCCGGCGACATCGGTCGTCCGAACGACCTGGTGTTGGCCGCGCCGGCGCAGGTTCCAGGTGCCGACTATGCGGTGGTCGAGTCGACCTACGGCGACCGCCAACACGAGGTGAGCGATCCGCTGCTCAAGCTCGGTGAGGTGATCAACCGCACGGCAGCACGCGGCGGTACCGTCGTGATCCCGGCGTTTGCCGTGGGGCGAGCGCAGAACCTGATGTACTGCATCCACCTGCTAAAGGAGCGCGGCGTCATCCACCACCTGCCGGTCTACCTCGACAGCCCGATGGCCACGGACGCGACGCGCATCTACCACGCGCATCGCAGCGAGCACCGGCTGAGCCCGGAGCAGTGCGAGGCCATGTGTCATGCCGCGACAATCGTCAACAAACCCGACGACTCGCGCGCGTTGAGCGCGCGGCGCGGGCCCATGGTCATCATCTCGGCCAGCGGCATGGCAACGGGGGGGCGTGTTGTCCACCACCTGAAAGCGTTTGCGCCCGACCGCCGCAATACCATCTTGTTCGCCGGCTACCAAGCCGGCGGTACGCGTGGCGCAGCCATGCTGCAGGGGGTGACCTCGGTGCGCATCCATGGAGAGGACGTCCCCATCCATGCCGAGGTGGTGGCGCTGGACAGCCTGTCAGCGCATGCCGACGCCGGCGAGATTCTGCAGTGGTTGCGGGGTTTCGACAGGCCGCCGACGCAGACCTTTGTGACGCACGGAGAGCCGTCGCCTGCTGATGCGATGCGCTCGCGCATCGAGCACGAATTGGGCTGGCCGTGCCGCGTGCCGGACTACCTGGAAACCGTGGACCTGAACTGACGGAGCAAGCATGACCCACGAACATTCCAGCCAAGCCTCTGTCACCATGCGAGTGCGCCGCTTGGGTGTCGACACGTACCAGGAACCAGTGGTCTACATGCGTCGCGACTGCGCTGTGTGCCGCTCCGAGGGCTTCACCGCACAGACGCGCGTCCAGCTCGACTTTGGAGTGCGCCGGATCATTGCCACACTCAACGTAGTCAACGACTGGGTGGCCGAAGGCCAGGTCGGGCTGTCGGAGTCGGCTTGGGCTGCTTTGCAGCCGACGGAAGGCGCGCCGCTGCGTGTTTCTCACGCACCGACACTGGATTCATTGAGCCACGTTCGCGCGAAGGTCTACGGCCATCGCCTGGGTGCTGATGCCTTCCAAGCCATTGTCGGCGACATCGCCGTCGGCCACTACTCCGACCTGCATCTGGCCACTTTCATCACCGCCTGTGCCGGCGACCACCTCGACCTCGACGAGACCATCTCATTGACGCGAGCGATGATCGACGTGGGCGAGCGGCTGGACTGGGGCCGCGACAAGGTCGTAGACAAGCACTGTGTCGGCGGCCTGCCCGGCAACCGCACAACGCTTCTCGTCGTACCGATCGTCGCAGCTTGCGGCTTGACAATGCCCAAAACCTCGTCGCGCGCGATCACCTCGCCCGCTGGCACCGCCGATACGATGGAGGTGCTGGCCCCGGTTGACCTCGATGTCGCCGCGATGCGACGTACCGTTGAGCGTACAGGCGCCTGTATTGTCTGGGGCGGTTCGGTCCGGCTGAGTCCAGCCGATGACATTCTGATCCGCGTTGAGCGCCCACTCGATCTCGACAGCGAGGGGCAGCTGGTCGCCTCCGTACTGTCCAAGAAGGCAGCGGCGGGCTCGACGCACGTGCTCATCGATCTGCCCGTGGGGCCGACGGCCAAGGTCCGCAGTCCTGAAGCCGCGCAGGCGCTAGGGCGCCGCCTCGTCGAGGTCGGCCGGGCTATCGGATTGCATGTGGCACTGCGCATCACCGATGGGCTACAGCCGGTCGGACGTGGGATCGGACCGGCGCTGGAGGCGCGCGATGTGCTGGCTGTGTTGCGCGGACAGGCTGAAGCACCGGACGATCTGAGACAGCGCGCGCTGCGTCTGGCTGCCGACATTCTTGAACTGGGCGGCGCCGCGGCGGAAGGTGGCGGCTTGCGCCTGGCGACCGAGGTTCTCGCCGACGGCCGGGCTTGGGCGAAGTTCATGGCCATCTGCGAAGCCCAGGGGGGCCTGCGGGAGGTGCCGCAGGCGCCGCACCGCTTGGTTGTCGAGGCCCCGGCGGGGGGGCGTATAACCGCAATCGACAACCGCGTGTTGTCGCGCGCTGCCAAGCTCGCCGGCGCCCCTAAAGCACCGGAGGCCGGTGTCGATGTCCACGTCCGGCTCGGTGACGCCGTGCGGCCCGGCCAGCCACTCTTCACGCTTCATGCCCAGGCCTTGGGCGAACTAGCCTACGCGCAGCAGTACATCGACTCACGCCCGCCCATCTTCCAGATTTCGGAGGGCTCATGAAACCGATCATCTTCCACCTACCCGGTGACGAGGCCTTCACCGAACGGCTCGTGCGCGCGCTGCAAGCCGAGCGTGCCGCATTGGAACAGCACCGATTCCCTGACGGCGAGTCACTGGTACGCCTGGACGCTGACGTAACCGGCCGCACCGTGGTGCTCACCTGCAGTCTCACGCGGCCCGACGAGAAGACCCTGCCGTTGCTGTTCGCGGCGGACGCAGCGCGCGACCTCGGCGCGACGAAGGTCCTGCTCGCGGCGCCCTACCTCTCCTACCTGCGGCAGGACCGGCGCTTTCATCCCGGCGAGGCGGTGACGTCCCGCACCTATGCGGCGCTACTGTCGACCGCATTCGACGCACTCGTGACGGCTGATCCGCATCTGCATCGCTACCGCGCGCTCGACGAGATCTACCGCATTCCGACACGGGTCGTGCACACGGCGCCGCTGATCGCCCGCTGGGTGGCAGCACAGGTTCAACGTCCGCTGCTGATCGGCCCCGACTCGGAAAGTGAGCAATGGGTCGCGCAGGTCGCCGCCGAGGCGGGTGCACCTTGGACCGTTCTGCAGAAGATTCGCCGGGGTGACCGCGATGTTGAGGTCAGCCTGCCGGACGTGTCGGCCTGGTACGACCGTCAACCGGTGCTGGTCGATGACATTGTGTCGAGCGCGCGCACTATGATCCAGGCCGTGGCCAGCGTGCGCCGGGTCGGACTGCCGGCCCCGCTGTGTATCGGTGTGCACGCATTGTTCGCACCGGGTGCCTACGAAGAACTGCTGGCCAGCAAGCCGGCCCGCGTGCTTACCTGCGACACGGTATCGCACGTCTCGAACGAGATCAGTGTCGTCGAACCGATGGCGCGTGCCTTGGAGGAATTGATGGAGGGAACCGGGCCATGAATGACAAGCGACCGTCCATTGTCTGGCGGCTTTGGCTGCTCATTGCGCAGGTGATCGCGGTATCGGCCGGCTTGCTGATCGCTTGGAGGGCGTTCGGGCCCGAGCCTGTCGCACCCGGCCGAGCCGATGTTGTGGCATTGCGCGAAGCGCCCCCTGCCGACACGTCGGCCTCGGCTCCAAACGGCAAGGCCGTCGCGACCCGCCTCGAAGCGGGTTTCCGCGCTGCGGCCGCGAAGGCCTCGGCATCTGTCGTCAATATCTACACGCGCAAGGCGCCGCCACGGCAGTTGCCCGGCTGGCCGCGGCCCTACGGTGGCTCCGACGAAGAGGCCGCACAGGGCCAGTCCAGCCTGGGGTCGGGCGTGATCGTCGCGGCCCAAGGCTTCATCCTGACAAACAACCACGTCGTTGAGGGCGCGGACGAGATTGCCGTGATGCTGCCCGGTGGCAAGGTGGCCGAGGCGCGCGTCGTCGGCACCGACCCCGAGACCGACCTCGCGGTTCTGCGCGTGGACGCCAAGGGCCTGCAGCCCATCACCTTCGCCGACCCGGCATCGGTGCAGATTGGCGACATCGTGCTGGCCGTCGGCGACCCGTTCGGCGTGGGCCAGACGGTGACGCAGGGCATCGTCAGTGCCACGGGCCGCAATCGACTCGGCATCAACACCTTCGAGAACTTCATCCAGACCGACGCGGCGATCAACCCCGGCAATTCGGGCGGTGCGCTGGTCGACACATCGGGCCACCTAGTGGGCATCAACACGGCGATCTACTCGCGCAGCGGCGGATCGCAAGGCATCGGCTTCGCGATCCCGGTGAGTCTCGCTCGGCAGGTGATGGAGCAGATCATCGCCACCGGCCGCGTGAGCCGCGGCTGGCTCGGCGTGAGCGCACGCGACGTCATCCACGAGACCACCGGGGCGGCAGCCGGCGCGGCGCTCGTTGCCGTGCAGCGCGGCGGCCCGGCCGAGCGCGCCGGGCTGCGCGCTGGCGATACCGTTGTCTCGATCAATGGCAAGGAGATCGGCGACACGGCGGCGCTGATCAATGAAACTGCGGCCCTCGCTCCGGGAACCAAGGCGCAGTTCAAGGTACTGCGCGAGCGCAAGGCCATGGCGCTGGCCGTCGAGCTCGGCCAGCGTCCGGTCACACGCAAACAATGATGCGGACACCCTGGGTTGCGCGGTGCACTCACCCGCGAGCGTCTGTTCGAGATCATGATCGTGCCTGACGCCCGCCTGCAGGAAGGCGTCGACCGCGCGAGCCGCTGCATCGCGCTGGCACTGGTGACGCTCGGGCTGTACATCGCCTCCATTCTGTTGGTGCAACGCGCCGCGGGCCCCCAATGGAGCGGTACGCCACTGCTCGCGCTGGCGGGTTATGCTCTCGCCATTCGATTCACGTTTTCCATCGTCCGCGGGCGCGCGATGCGCTGACCGGGGTCTCGACGTCACGGGAGTTAGCATGCACAGGATCAGGGTCGCCATCAACGGCTACGGGGTCATCGGCAAGCGAGTCGCCGATGCAGTTCGCTTGCAGGACGACATGGCACTCGCCGGTGTGGCCGACATCGGTGCCGACTACCGGGTACAGGTCGCGGCCCAGGCCGGACTGCCCGTGCACGCGGCGACACCGCAGGCCGAGGGGCCGATGCGCGTAGCCGGCATCGCGATCGCGGGCGGTCTCGCCGAACTGCTCGCGAAGTCCGATGTCGTCGTCGATTGCACGCCGAAGAAGGTGGCCGCGGTCAACAAGGGCGTGTACGAGGCGGCAGGCGTCAAGGCGATATTCCACGGCGGCGAATCGCATGCGCTGACCGGCCATTCGTTCGTCGCGCAGGCGAACTATGCGTCGGCGCTGGGGCGCTCGTCGACGCGCGTCGTATCCTGCAACACCACATCGATCGTGCGCACGCTAGGCGCACTGCGGACAGCAGGCTTGCTGAAACGGGCGCGCGGTACGCTGATCCGACGCACCTCCGACCCCTGGGAGGCCCATGCCGATGGCATCGTCAACACGGTGATTCCCGAGAAGGTCATTCCCAGCCATCAGGGCCCGGACGCCCGCACCGTCATCCCCGACCTCGACGTCGTGACGATCGCGGTGAAGGCGGCGCACAACTCCAGTCACCTGCACACCTGGTGGGTCGAGCTTACTCGACCGGCGACGCGCGACGAGGTGCTCGCCGCGTTCCGGGCGGCGCCGCGGATTGCATTCGTGCGTTCATCGGATGGGATCGTGGCGCTGAACAGCACGGTCGAGCTGATGGCCGACCTTGGCCGCCCGCGGGGCGACATGTGGGAGGTGGCGCTGTGGGAGGACGTACTGGCCGTCGACGGCGACCAGGCGTACTACACCTATCAGGTCTTCAACCAGGCGATCGTCATCCCGGAAACCATTGACGCGATCCGGGCACTCACCGGCATCGAGCCGGATCCGGCGAGGTCCATCGAGAAGACCGATGCCTCCTTGGGACTGAGGCGCGACTTCCTGCGCTCACCCCGATGAACTTTTGCCAAGACAACGTGGCGGCGCACGGAATGCTGCTGAATGTCGGCCAACAAGTCGTAGAGCCGAGCGATAGTCAAAGTTCGGCTTTGGGGACTGAGGTGAGATGATGACGCTGGTCCGGATCCGGGCAGATACGCTCCCGCTAAAGCGGCTGGACGCGGGGCGTGGTGAAGATTGCCTGGTACTCCTGCACGGGCTGGGTGGAACTCACCGCTACTGGACCTGTGGGCCGGTGCCATTCGAGTTGCCGGGCCATCGAACTGCTCTGGTCGATCTGCTCGGCTTCGGTGAGTCGCCGAAACCCTGGATTCGTTACAGCGTCGAGCGCCATGTGGCGGCGCTGCACGCTTGTCTGGCCGGGGAGCGCTCCGTGACGCTCGTAGGCCACTCGCTCGGGGCTGCGCTGGCACTCGCCTATGCCGTCCGCTATCCATCGGTCGTCAGGCGACTTGTGCTGATCAGTCTTCCCCACTTCGGCGGTGCTGACCGCGCAGTGACCTGGTTTTCGCGCCAGCGTGGCGGCTGGATCTACACCAATATGTGGGCCACGGCGCTCGCCTGCGTGCTGTCACGGCGCGTCGTCGGGCGTCTGCTGCCGCGCCTTCTTCCGGACATCCCACGCGAGGTCGCCGAGGACTTGGTGGCGCACAACATGGTGTCGTCGACATCGTCGCTGTGGGAGGTCCTGTACCGCCACGACTGGAACGCGGAATCAGATCAGACTGCACAGATCCTGCCCGTCCTGATGTTGCACGGCAGTGCGGATCCGACTGCGCCGCTGGCCGGCGCGCAGCAACTGGTGGCCAGGCACGCGACGTGGGAGATACGTATTCTCGGCGGCGTGGACCATCATCCCTGGCTGCGGGTGCCACACGAATGCCTGCAATACATTGAGCAGTGGCTCGTGAAACTCAGTGAGCAGACCCCCGTGAACCCCGCCGAGCAAGCCGAAGCCGCTCACACCGGACTCGGCCGGAAGGCAGTCCAGTGAGCGCCATGTCACTGTCGGATCTGATGGGCCTCGGGATGGCCCTGGCTGCGGGCTTGCTTATCGGATTGGAGCGTGGCTGGCATCAGCGTGACCTGCCTGACGGGCACCGAGTAGCCGGCTTGCGCACGTTTGCGCTGATCGGCCTGCTCGGCGGCTTGAGCGGTCTGCTGGGGCAACGATGGGGAGCGATCCTTCTGGTTGTCGTGCTGGCCGTGGTGGCGCTGCTGATCCTGGCCGGCTACGTCGTGACGGCCCGCATGCATAGCGTCATGGGCCTGACCACGGCGATGGCAGCAATCACCACGTTCCTTGTCGGCGTGCTGGCTGCGGGTGGCGACACACTGCTCGGCGCCACCGTCGCGGTGGTGACGGTCGCGCTGCTGCAACTCAAGCGGCCGATGCACAGTGGCATCAGCAAGCTCACGGAAAGCGAGATGACCAGTGGCATTCAGTTGCTGCTGATCAGTGTCGTCATTCTCCCGGTCCTCCCCAATCGCGGGTTCGGTCCATTCGCGGCGCTGAACCCATACAAGCTCTGGTGGGCGGTCGTTCTGCTTGCCTTGCTCTCGTTCCTCGGATTTATCCTGATGCGATGGCTTGGCGCGCGGCGCGGTCTGCCGCTCACGGCACTGCTCGGCGGACTGGTGTCCAGCACGGCCACCACCGCGACGCTGGCGCGTTGGTCCAAGGAAGCCCCGCAATGGCGGCCTTTGGCTGCCGGAGGAGCCGCGCTCGCGTGCGCGGCAATGTTCGGCCGCATGGCGGTGCTCGTCGGTGTCGCCGCGCCGGCACTGGGCACGATGACCGTTGGGGCCCTTGGTGCCATGGCCGTCGCCGGGGCCGCGTTCGGGACGTACCTGACCACTCGCGAGCATGCGCGAGATTTGCCCGATCTGTCTGCGCAAAATCCGCTGAAGCTGACCGCAGCGGTCCAGTTTGCGCTGTTCCTCGCCGCAGTGCTGCTCGCTGGCCGATTCCTTGCGGACCGATTCGGCGACGCCGGACTGCTGGTCACGGGGGCAATCTCCGGGCTGATCGATGTCGATGCCATCACGCTGTCGGTGGGCCGCATGGCCGGTGACGGGGTTGTGGGCGCCGCTGTCGCGAGCATGGCTGTCTTTCTCGCCGCCGCTGTCAACCTGGTCACCAAGCTTGGGTTGTTGTGGATGATCGACAGTCGGTCGCTGGCGCTGAAGGTGTTGCCGGCATATGCCCTGATGGTGCTCGTTGGTATCGGAGCAGCGCTCGCACTGCGCTGAGGTACGTTGACTTTCGAGCTGTGGCACCTGTTCCTGCTGGCCAGCGCTTCGTTGCTGGGCCTGCTGTTCATGCTTGTGCTCGCCGAACCAGGCCTGCCCTACGACATCGGCGATCCCCTACCATCGCCGGAGAATCACGAGTTCATGGGACTGATCGCGGCACTGGTTGACGCTCCCGTCGCGAAGGCTACCTCTATCGAGGTACTGACGGATGGAGTCGAGTTCTACCCACAGGAACTCGCCAGTATCGCCCGTGCCCGTCGCAGTGTGCATCTGGAAGCCTACATATTCCACGTGAGCGCCGTGGCGGACCGACTCGTCGGTCTGCTGACCGAACGCGCGCGCGCCGGCGTCCGCGTCCGGCTCGTCATCGATGCGATTGGCAGCTGGCGAACGCCCACCGCGTATTTCGACGGGCTGCGCGCGGCCGGCGGCGAGGTTGCCTGGTATCAACCGGTGCGGTGGCATACGATGAAGCGGTTCAACAACCGCACGCACCGCGAACTGATCGTCATCGATGGCGATGTGGCGTTCGTCGGCGGCGCTGGCATCGCGTACTGGTGGGACACAGGACCGCCCGGGCAACCGCCGTGGCGCGACACCATGGTGCGGCTCGAAGGAACTATCGTTACTTCGGTGCAGGCCGCCTTCGCCGAGAACTGGCTTGAAAGCACGGGCCAACTGCTCACCGATCCAGGATCGTTTTCGCATTGCCGTGCCGTCAGCAGTGCGACCGCTGGGGGCGCCGATGCGATCGTCGTGACAGGCACGCCATCGGCTGGCCGGGCCACGCGGGCACGCATGCTGTTTCAATTGCTGATCGCTGGCGCCCGCCAGTCGATCCGGATCACCTCGCCCTACTTTCTACCGGACCGCAGCATGCAGGCCGAACTGCAAAGGGCCGTTCGCCGCGGCGTGCGTGTGCAGGTCGTAGTGCCGGGCGCTTTTAATAACCACCCCATCGCCCGGCGGGCGAGCCGACGTCGGTATGGGAACCTGCTCGGTGCCGGCGTGGAAGTGCTGGAGTACGAACCTGGCATGAACCACAGCAAGGTGCTGCTCGTCGACGAGCTATGGGTCGTCGTCGGGTCGAGCAACTTTGACAACCGCTCGTTCGGCCTGAACGACGAAATCAATCTTGCCCTGCCCGATCGCGCTCTGGCAGCACGCCTGCGCGAGGACTTTGAGCGCGACGCTGCGCTCAGCAGGCCGGTCGACCTGCACTCCTGGCGCACGCGGCCGATGTCCGAGCGGCTGCTTGCCCTGCTCGGTGCGCTGGTGGAGCGACAGCAGTAAGGCAGCACCGAGACATGTGGCGATGGTGCGACAATGCGCCACCCGCGCGACGACCGGCTCCCTCGATTTAGGACTTAAAGAACCACTGCAGTTGCACTTGGACCGCGTTGGGCAAGGTAGCGAACTCGCTGCCCGCAGCCCCGGTGAAACGTTGCACACCGAAGGTCACATCCGCCGCTGGATCGATGGACCACACGAGGCGGCTGTCGACGGCGTGGCTGCCGTCGTCGGCGTTGAGCACCACATAGTTCACCCATTTCAGCAGTGGCGTAATCTCGTACGACGCGTACAGCCCCGCGTAGCGCGTCGCCAGGCTCGTCACCCGTCCCGAGCGCAGCTCCGCGAAGTCGTAGCCGGCCGGATCGCGCGAGCCGGCGCCGTTGTAATATAGTTCGGCGCTCAGCGTAAGCCCGTTCGCGAAGGCATAGTCCGCGCCGACCATCAGTCGGTTGAAGGCGGGACCGCCGGGCGGGCTCAGGCGGGCTGCCTCGCCTCGAATGCCGGCGTCGCCGATCTGACTGGCCACGTCCATGCCGACGATATCCAGACCCAGCAGCCGGCCCACGACCAGCGACGCGTCCACGCCGGCCGCATTGCCGTGCCACTGCACCGCTTGGCTGGGCGGGCCACGGTCCGGCGCGGGGGCATACACGAGCGACGCGCGCGACAGCGGTCCAAGCTTGGCCTCGAGCAACGCGGCATCAACGCCGAGGCGCTCCTCGCGCTCGAGCGCCAGCGGGCTCACCGGGTTCAGGATGTCCAGCGGGCTCCAGAAGCGACCCGTGCCCCACGCGATGCGCTGGCGGCCGAGCTTCAGATCGAAGTCGTCCCGTGTCAGGGTCACGGCCGCCCGATATAGGCGATGGCGGCCGTAGACATCGTCGCGTTCGACGTAGTTCGCGTCAGCCCTCCAATACTGCTGTGGCGCCCTGTCCTTGAGCGCGCGAAAATCCGCCGTGTCCAGGTAGCTGCCCAGCAGCAGTTCGTTGTCGTACTGCAAGTCGAGCGCAATCCCCGAGGCCAGGTCGCCCTTCGCCCCGACGCGCAGCCGGCTCAAACTGAGCGCGTAGTCCTCGCCTGTCGAGGCCCGCGAACGCAGGTAGACACTCTTCAGGCTCCCGGTCAGCTCCAGTGGCTGCGTCTGCGCCACCGACGGAGCGGCAGCGAACACCTGGCACGCAGCCAGCGCGGCCGCGCCCCAGCCCAAGCCCCTGTGTCGACGCGTCATCATGTGTGTCGAATCGCCGCGGTCGGGTTCAGCCTCGCGGCGCGCGCCGCAGGATAAAGCGAAACGGCCACGCTGGCGAGGAACAGGCCGACGCCCGGCCCGACGAGGTTCCCCGCGACCAACCGCGGATACACGATGCCGGTCAGCCCTGGGATGGCGCTGTAGTCGCGGTAAAAGCCCGACAGGTCCAGACCGATGTTGCCGAACAGAGAAACGACCGCCGCGCCCACCGCATACCCGACGACAGAGGCGACGAGCATTAACGCAACCGTCTCGTAGATCACCATTCGAACGATTGCGTCGGGCGGTGTTCCCAGAGCCATCATCACACCGAACTCGCGTGTGCGCTCGGCCACCGCCATGAACACGGTGTTCATCACTGCCAGGGCGACGACGAGGAAGAAGACGGCGACGATGACGGTTCGGATGGCGCGCACCAGACCCAGCATGTCTGCTACCCGCGGCAGCAGGCGTGGCCAAGGCGACGCGACCAGACCATCCGTCCTCAGCAGTGGCGTCAACTGCGCGGCGGCCTCGTCGACCTCGGCGCGGTCCACCAGACGCAGGTTGATCGACGAGACGCGCTGACCGAGACCCAGCATACGCTGGGACGCCGGCAGCGTGACGAAGACCATCGCGCCGTCGAACGAACTGCTCTCGGTCGCGAAGATGCCCCGGACACGAAAAGCCGCAGTTCCGAGCTCGCCTGCCACGCCGGGAGCCATCACCACCAACTTCTCACCCAGACGGATGCCGAGCTTTTCGGCCAGGCGCCGCCCGATCACTATGTCGCGGTCGGCGCCGGCCTCCAACGCCGCCCCCTCGACAAAGGTCCGATGCAGGATCGTGAGGCCGCGTTCGAGTGCGGGGTCGACGCCGTACAGTACGACCCCTACCGACTTCGTGGGGCTGCTGATCAGTGCTTGCGCCTGCACCCGCGGCGCGGCGGCGGCGATGCCAGGCTGGGTGCGCACCGCGGCAAGCGCTGATGTGGCATCAAAGGCCAGTTCCGGCGCGAGGTCGCGCCGCAGTCCTTCGCGCTCGATCTGCAGATGCCCAGTGACATAGCGCGTCGAGTTGTCCACGAGTTGCTCGCCGAAGCCGTCGAAGAATCCATATAGAAAAACGTAGGCGACGATCGCAAACGCGGCACCGAACACCGTGATCGCGCTGCGCTTTCGGTTGCGTAGCAGGTTTCGCGTCGCGATCAGGGCGAAAACTGGCAACGGCGTGCGCGTCTCGCCGCGCGAACCACGCCGGCCGCCGGAGGACTTCTCGCCGATGCCGCGGATCGCTGCGACCGGTTCGAGGGTTGCCGCGCGGAATGCTGGGTAGAGCGCCATGGCCAGCGCGATCAGGAACACCAGCACGGAGATGGCCAGGCTGCGCTCGGCGCGCACAACCGGGTAGATAACGTCGGCCAGGCCCGGCATCGCACGCAGCCCAGCCTCAAAGGCCCCAAGGTCGATGCCGGAGCGGCCAAATGCCGTCGTTGCGCCAAGCCCGACCGCGTTCCCTAGCAGCAGCCCAGCGGCACCGAGCAGCGCTGTCTCGGCGACGACAAGCCGGAACAGGATCGACTGGGAGGTGCCCAGTGCCAACATGATGCCGAACTCACGGGTACGCTCGAGTACGGCCATCAGCACCGGGTTAGCCACGCCAGCGGCGACCATCACGAAGAAGATCGTCAGCACCACGAAGCCCATCACCTCGTGGAAGCGGATGCTGATCGCCACCATCGGCAGCAGCACCGGCCAGCCCACCACCTCTTGGTCGGCACCGACGCGCGCGGACAGGGTCTCGACTGAGTCTCCGAGCGCGCCGCGGTCGCGCAGCCGTAGCGCCACTGCGGTGACAGCCTCGGGCGCGGCGAGGAAGTCGCGCATCGCAGCCATCGGCATCACCAGGACATAACCGTCCAGGTCGTCGATCTTGGTGCGAAACACGCCGCGCACCGGCACGCGCGCACTGGCGACCGAGCCATCGTAGGCTTGGCCCACTAGCACCAGATCGTCGCCGGCCCGCAGCGCCAGGGCCTCGGCCATGCCCTCGCCGATCAGCACCCCGGTGTCGTCGGTGGCAATGAAACCGCGGCCATCGACCACTGCCTTGAACAGGTCTGTGACGCGCGCCTCCTGCGCCGGGTCGACACCGAAGGCCAGGATGCCGCGCGAGCGATCGGCGCGACTCGCGAGCACGGTGGTCTCGAGGCGGACCGTCGCCGCGGCCACCGATGGATCGGCACGCACCATCTCGAGCACGCGCGCGCCGGCTTCGATCACGCGGTCCAGGCTCGGGTCGTCGTGGTAGCCCTTCAGGTGCACCTGCGCGTCGGCGGCGAAGTAGCGCGTGGTGTTGTTGATCATCTGCCGGTTCATGCCGTCGATGAAGCCCCATAAAAAGGTCAGCGCCGCCAAGCCGACCGCGATCGACAGCACCGTGATGACCGAGCGACGGCGGTTGCGCATCACGTTGCGCACCGCCAGCGTCCAGATCATCACGCCGACCTCCGCTCGTCGGCTTCGATGCGACCGTCGCGCAACCGGATCACGCGGCGCGCTCGCTCGACCACCATCGGGTCGTGCGTCGAGAACACGAAAGTCGTTCCTTGCTCCTCGTTAAGGCGACGCATCAGGTCCATCAGTGTCGCCCCCGACTGCGAATCGAGGTTGGCGGTCGGTTCGTCGGGCAGCACAATCACCGGCTTCGCCGCGATCGCGCGCGCAACGGCCACACGCTGCTGCTGACCACCCGACAGCTCACTCGGGCGGCGGTGCTCCATGCCCGCCAGGCCAAGTGTTTCCAGCAGCCGCATGGCCTCAGCGCGGCGGAGCGCCTCCTCGACGCCCTGCAGCAGCATCACATACTCGACGTTTTCGATCGCGGACAGAACAGGTACCAGGTTGTACTCCTGGAACACGAAGCCGATGCGGCGCAACCGCACCTCCGCCAGCGCCTTGCGGCCGAGGCTCGTGATGTCCTGGTCGCCGACCCAGATGCAACCGCTAGTCGGCCGATCGAGACCCCCCATGAGGTTCAGCAGCGTCGTCTTGCCGGAGCCGGAAGGGCCGACCAGAGCGACGAAGTCCCCCGCCAGGATCTCGATGCTCGTCTCGTGCAGCGCCGGCACCGGGATGCTGTCGCGCTGGTAGACCTTCGTCGCCTTGTCGACGCGGACGATGATAGAGGGCGTCGGCATGGTCATCATTCGGCCGTCATCACGGTGCGCGGATCGCCCTGCCCCCGCACGGCGGCCAGTTCGTCTGCGCGCAGCACCTGAGCCGCATCGACACCGAGCGCGGATGCCGCCTCGGCGGCCACGTGTGCCCAGGTGCAGCGGTTGGCGAACAGCATGCCGGCGACATCCAGCGTGCCGCCCCGGGCGACATAACCCAGCGCGCGGGTTCGCTGCGGCCCGGTGTCGATCCGGCGCAGCACGCCAAGCGTCGGCTCCGGTCGCATGTGGGAGACGAGCACGCGCGCTGCAGCCATCGCCGGGAACAGCTGCTGCAACGCTGCATCGCTGGCCACGAAGGCGTGTTCGCGCTCGTCGCGCGGGATCCGGAAACGGCCGGGCTCGACTACGCATGTCACCGCGGTGCGATGCCCCGCGGCATCGAGGCGGTCGGCCGCCAGCAGCGCCTGCGTCAACTGGTACGCGCCGATGGCAATCAGCAGCACTTCGGGCGCCTCGCAGGCTTTCACCACGCATGCGCCTTCTTCGACCAGGCGCTGTGCCTGTGCGCCGGTCAGTCGGTTGGCCATCGGGCGCTTGGACACGACGAGCGTCCAGAACTGACCATGGGTACCGTAGGCGGCGCGCAGCGCGGCAGCGGCGCTGTTCGCGTCGACCGGGAACAGCACGCGCGCGGTGTCGGACATCTCGCCCAGCAGCGCCTCCGCCAGGGTCGGGTCCTGATGCGACTGCTCGTTCTTGCCATTCTCCCAGGTGTGGGAGGTGGCCACCGTAACGACCGACAGCCAGCCCGGCGGAGTGCCCGCCTCCGCCTGGTGGCGGGCGAACAGGATTTCCTGGCGCAGCGCGCCGAGCATCTTGACGGCGAAGGCTTCGTAGGAGACCACAAGGTTGATGCCGCCCTTGTTGCCGAGCGCCGCGCTGACCACCGCCTCCTCGTTGAGCGCGGTGATCACGGCGCCGTCCACCGCCTCCGCCAGGCCGGGCTCGGGCGCGAAGACGCGGTGCTTCAGCAGGTCCAGGGTCTGGCCCATGCGGTTGCTGCGCAGTTCGTCCGGGTTGCCGACGCGCGGACGCAACTCGGGGTTCGCCTGCACGATAGCGGCAAAGGCGGTGTCCAGCGCGGCCATCGGGGACACATGGCCAGCGCCAACGGCGTGCCATTGCTCCGCAGGCAAGGCGGGTGCATCGACCTGTCTGTGCGCCAGAGGATGGTCGCGCTCGAGCGGGCGCTGCTGATCCTGGTGATGGCAAAGCGCGGCAAGCGCCTCGTCGAGTTCTTCGGGCGGCACGAACAGCGCGCGGGCACCCTCGTTGAACTGCTGCCGCGCGAACGAGTCGACATGCGGGTTGCCCGCCAGCGGCAGGTTGTGGGCCGCATTGGTCCCCGCTCCGGGAAAGCCGAAGCCCTTCGGCGCTTCGGCGACGGTGTAGTGCAACGGCACCGGATACTGGATGCTCCCGCTGGCGACCGCCGCCGCGCAGGCCGCGAGCCGTTCCTCCATGGCGTGCACCGCCCAGGCGAAGGCGGCCGGGTCGGTGCCGTCGATCTCCATCGGGTCGAATCCGTTCAGGCGCAGGTGCTGCTGGAACCACTCCTGGCCACCCTGCTGCTGCATCGTGCTGCGCTGCTCGATGCGCCGTCCGTTGAGGATCATGAATGGAGCTACGAAGCCGCTGTCCTCGGCGCGCCACCAGCGCGGTGCCCAGTCGCTGCCGCGCTGCTCCTCGAAGGCGCCGTCGCTTAGGAACACGACCAGGCGCTCCCCAGGTAGCGGCATGTGCACGTACTGCAGTTCCGCGAAACCGAGGTAGCCGCCCTCGGACAGGCCGCCGGCGGTGTTCGGCCCGACGTGGCTGCCCAGCGGCGATGCCGGCCGCCCCGCCGGGTCGACCGCGTAGCTGTAGAAGTCACGCGCGAAGCGTGTCAACCCGCCCTCGCTGCGGTCGTAGCGTTCGGCGTGGCGCGGCGTCATGTTGCCCGCCAGCAAGTTACAGGCATCAATGCCCGCCACGCAGTGCCCCTGCCCCATCAGCCAGCCGCGCGTCAAGCCGCTGAGCGCATTCGCGGCGAGATAGCCGACATAAGCCGGCACGATGTTCAGCGAACCACCGGTGTGGCCCTCGGGTGTCTTCTTGAAGTCTTCGGCCGCCATCTCGCGCCCGTCGGGATAGACCCGGTCGGCGTAAGTCATGTGGACGGTCAGCCACATGCCGGCCGCGGCGAGCCGGTCTGCGGCCCACAGGGTGCGATAGACGCTGGCCGTGTCGCTCGCCTTGCCGCCGGCGACCAGCACCTGTGCCAGGTCGTGCACGCGCAATTGAGTCAGGTCGTTGTGCACGATGGGTCCGAACCCGCGCGCCCAACGCGCGAAGTCGGCATCGCTTTCATGGAACAGCCGCACGCGCTCGGCGACCCAGGGAAGGTTGTGGTTCATGGTGTCTATCGGTTGAGGTTGCAGGTCACTGAATGATCCACGTCAGGCCGGTCGCGTGTACGCGAACACAGCCGCCGCCCAGAGCAGTGCCGGCAGCAGTAGCAACCAGCGGAAATCCGAATCGAGAACAAAGTTCATTGCGCTCATCAGAACCACCGTCACCAGCCCGGCCAGCGCGACGACCCATCCGGTTCCGCGAAGGCGCAAGGGCACGGCCCTGCGTGCCAAGAAAAGGGTCAATACCCCCGAGCCCGCCATGAACCCCCCCATCACCGTGAACACGACCCGCAACCAAGCTTCCAGGCCCGGCGCCGCTTGGCGCAGCTGCTCCAACGACGCACCGATGAAGCGAGGGTCCTCCGGCAGGAGAGCTGGCCGCACGAAGACGAAGTAGGTTCCTAGGCCAATGAGCCAGACCCCGCAGGCAGTCAGCAGCCACATCGCCGCACGAGAGGCGGGGTCGTTCGCGGTGACTGCGCGGATAGTCAGGAGATCGGACGCGGGGGGGCGTTTGAGTTTCGTTTTCATCTCTTTTGCAGGTTACGTTGACTGAAGATTTCATCTGCTACCGGTCTGTCGAACGTGGCATCCTTGAGCACCACCGTCGTCGAGTTTCCGGGTTTGGCGTCGGGCCGCATCTCCCAGCGCGTCGGCAGGATCCGCCCACCGACCTGTCGGACGTCGGAAAACGCCAGCACGCGCACGCGCTCACCGCGCTCGCTGAAGAATTCCTGCTTCAACGGCATCGTGTCAGCGCGCCGGACCCAGTAGACGATGCGGCCCCAAACCACCGCCGCGTCGGGTTTCGGAACGGCCTCGACCTTCACGACCGCCTCGCCGTCGAGCTGCACCGTGGCGAGTACCTTGTGCGTGTAGTCGTCGAGGATGCTGCTCTCCTTGACGAGGTCGTCGTTCGTGAAGTCCGAGCCCATCCACGGCTGCAGCATCATCGACGGAGGAATCTTGACGATGCGCTCCACGTTGGGCAGGTAGTTCCACATTTCGGTTCCGATGCGCAGCGAGCCGATCCCAGCCTCCTTGGTCGGCGAGACGATGCGCACGAAAGAGCGCCGCGGCCGGTCCATCCACAGGCGCAGGCCGAGCGTGCGCTGCCAGCGCGGCGTGGCGATCGTCATCTCGTACTCGCCTTGCACAGTGCTGCCCCACAGCAGCTTCTCAACCTTGTCGAGGATCTCGCGTCCCTCGGTCGGCTGGGCGCGAACGCCCGGGATGGCAAGCGCGGCAAGCGCGACCGCGCCGGTGAGACGAAGCAAACCGCGGCGCGAATTCACGAGGCACCGCCCACCAGCGGCAGCACCACGGCGGCTACGCGCAGTTGAGCCGGAGCTGCCGTCGACGCCATCAGGGCGTCCAGCATCGTCCTGTCCACGACCTCCTTCTCGAGCAGCAGTGCGGCCAGCGATTCGAGCGTCTCTCGGTTCGTCCTCAGTGTCTGCGTCACGCGATTGCGCGCCTCGTCCAGCAGCCGGCGCACCTCGCCGTCGATCGTCTCGGCGGTACGCTCGCTGAAGGTACGCAGCTCCGGCAGCGTCGGGCCGTTCAGGAACAGCGGAGCTGGGCGTGCGTCGTAGGTCGCCAGGCCGAGCGCCTCGCTCATGCCGTAGTGGGTCACCATGTGGCGCGCCAGGTCGGTGGCACGCTGCAGGTCGTTCTCCGCTCCGGTCGAGACGTCCTCGAACACCAGCTGCTCGGCCACGCGCCCAGCCAGCAGCACGTCGAGCCGATCAAGCAGCTCGCTGCGGCGCATCAGGTACCGGTCCTCGGTCGGCGACTGCTGCGTGTAACCGAGTGCCGCAATGCCGCGCGGGATGATCGACACCTTGGTCACGCGGTCGGCGTTCTTGCGCATCTCGGCGACCAGGGCGTGGCCAGCCTCGTGGTAGGCCACGAACTTGCGCTCGGTCGGGTTCATCACCCGGTTCTTCTTCTCGAGGCCCGCAACGATGCGGTCCAGCGCTTCCTCGAAGTCCTGCATGTCCACCGCGTCCTTGTCGCGCTTGGCAGAACGCAACGTCGCTTCGTTGACCAGGTTAGCCAGATCGGCGCCCGCGAAACCCGGCGTGCGCGCCGCCAGCAAGGCGAGGTCGACGGACGGCGCCAGCTTGACGTTCTTCACATGCACTTCCAATATCTGTCGCCGCCCGATCAGGTCGGGCCGGTCGATCGCGACGTGCCTGTCGAAACGCCCTGGCCGCAGCAGCGCAGGATCGAGCACCTCGGGCCGGTTGGTCGCGGCGAGGATGATCACGCCGCGGTTGGTGTCGAATCCGTCCATCTCGGCGAGCAACTGGTTCAGCGTCTGCTCGTGTTCCTCATGGCCGCCGGACAGGCCCACGCCGCGTGCCTTGCCCAACGCGTCGATCTCGTCGATGAAGACGATGCACGGCGCCTTGGCTGCCGCCTGCTCGAACAGGTCGCGCACTCGCGCTGCGCCAACGCCGACGAACATCTCGACAAATTCCGAGCCGCTCAACGACAGGAAGGGCACGCCTGCCTCGCCGGCAACCGCCTTAGCCAGCAGCGTCTTGCCGGTGCCGGGCGCGCCGACGATCAGGACACCTTTGGGAATCTTGCCGCCCAAGCGCCGATAGCGCTCCGGGTTCTTCAGAAAATCGACCACCTCCATCAGTTCCTCGCGCGCCTCGTCGATGCCGGCCACGTCCTTGAAGGTCACGCCGGTCTCGGTCTGCATGTAGACCCGCGCCTTGCTCTTGCCGATCTCCAGCATGCCGTGGCCCATGCCGCCGCCCATACGCTTCATCAAGAACCACCAAATGCCGAAGAACACCAGCGCCGGCGCGACCCAGGAGGTCAGCGTGCCGAGCCACTTGCTCTCGCGCACGCTGCCGTAGCGCACCTTGGCGGCATCGAGCTGGGCCACCAAGCTCGGGTCGTTGACCAGCACCGTCGCGAAGCCGTGTTCGCCGCCGGCGCGCGTGAGCACCTCGAGCTTCTCCTTCGGCAGGATCTGCTCCAGCCCTTCGACGCGCAGCTTGCCGGTCGCGATGCCGTCGGCGATCACCACGTCATCGAGCTTGCCCGCCACCAGCGCCTGCTTGAACTCGCTGTAGGTCAGCGTCTGTGCGTGCCGGGGGGCAACAAACTCCTGCAGCAGGATCATGCCCACAAGGGCGGCCAACACGTACCACAACGAGAACGTCTGCTTTTTATCCATGAACACACCTCCAAGGAATCTGGGTCAGACGCCGGGGCGCCGGCGTGATCGCCGCTCGTCGAGGGCAAACTGGATGGCCCCCCACAAGATCAGAACCGGGCACACCAGCAGCAAGGCGGCCAGCAGCGCACTCCACCATGCGAAGCCGAAGGACCACAGCACTGCCGCAGCGATCACCACGGCCAGGGCGGGACACAACCACATCCAGCGATTGGTGAATTCGGGCCATTTCAAAAATCTCATGGCAGCCTCCACGAATATTGTAGGCGTGCCCCCTTGAGCAGCGCCGAGTTGACGATCACCGACGGCGAGGACAAAGCCATCGCCGCGGCAGCGATGATCTGGTTGGGCAGCCCGAACGCGGCGTTCGGCACACTGACCGCGTTGTCGATGAAGGCCCAGAACAGGTTGCGCTTGATCGTGCGCATCGATTTGAACTCGACCTCCGGCGATTCCCGGCAGCCGTCACCGCAGAAATAGTAAGTGCGCCTGGCCCGGTCGATGCGCAGCGCGGTCGCCTCGGCCGGTTCGATGGCATTCCGCACACCAGGTCGACCGAACCGGCGGCCGGCCTGGCCAATCCGTCTTGAAGCACAACCTGTGTAATGTCCATGTCCCGATCGATGCATGGAATCGCGCCTGGCGACGCAAGCCGAGCCGTGGATGGAATGCGTACGAGGCGTCATGGCGAGCGGCGCGCAGCGCCCTCCCACGCAACCGTGCCGGCCGCGGCAGCGACCAGCCCTCCCGCGATGAGGAACGGCAGCGGCGGTGCCAATGCAAACAGACTCCCCGTGGCGGCGGCACCAACCGCCTGTCCGAGGTTGGCCGCCGCGGCCTGCCGGCCCATGGCCCAGCCTTGGCGCGCACCGGCTGCGCTTGAGATGCGCACGGCCAGCGACGGGATGAGCACGCCGATGCCCGCGGCCGCCAGCACGAACGCGACTGCGGTCACGAAGCCCCCCGTCGATACAGCCAGCAGGCCAAGACCTGCCGACAGCACCGCGAGCGCGGCGACGACGAGACGCGGCTCCCCCAACCTGCGTTCCAAGCGCGGCAAGGCCCAGAACTGTACGGCGATCATCACGCCGCTGCACAAAGCGAAGTACACCGACACCGGTAACGGCTCGACGGCCGGCGCGCGTCGCGCCGCCAGGGTCACACCGATCTCGGCCACCGTAATCGCCAGCACGACAACAGCCGTGAGCAGCAGCGAGCGGCCAATGCGCTGTTCGTCGGCGGATCGCGCACTGCCTGGCGATGCCGCGATGGAGCGGTTGGGTGGCAGGCCGAGCACGCCCACCGCCGCCAGCAGCCCGACGATGGCGACCACGTCCAGCGGCAGCGAGGCGAGCGTAGCACCCCCGCGGGCCGAAGCGCGTGTCAGACCTGCCAGTCCGTCGCCAAGTGCCGGCCCGAGCAGAAAGCCCAGCGCGGTGGCCGATGCGATCCAGGCGAAGCGGCGCGGCAAGCGGGACGGCGCAGACGCTGTGACGACGTAGGCGAAGACCGCCGGGAGCACCGCAGCCGACGCCAGACCGGCGATCGCGCGCACCGCATAGAGCCCGCGCATTGAGAAGGGCACGGTCAAGGCCCACAGCGCCACGCTCGAGCCGGCCAGTCCCACGGCGAGCACCCAGCGCCGGTCGATCCTATCCGCGAGCGCTCCCCAGGCCGGCGCGGCCAGGAAGAGCGCGAGCGTGTACACGCCAGTAATCCAGCCCGTGTGGCTCTCCATGCCGGCCGCCGAGCCGCCCCCCGTGCGCTCCACCAGCCCGGGCAGCAATGGCAGCGTCACGCCATAGGCCATCGACACCGCCATCCCGGCCGCGAGCAGGGCCACAAAGGCGCCGGCCGACAGATCCGATCCAGGCTTTCTGCTATCAGCGGAGAAGGCGACTACCATGGTCGCTCACCCACGGTAGAGATCGCGGCGGGTCAGGGGGACCGGCCACGCTCCGCCATCGCGCTTCGAGGCGACAATCTGGTAGATGCCCGTGCCTCCCGCCTCGAACTCAAGCGCACAAGCCGCCATGTAGAGGCGCCAGATGCGGTAGGTCACCTCGTCGACTTCCCGCAGCGCCTCATCGCGGTGCGCCTCCAGCCGCTGCACCCAGTGCCGCAACGTCAGCGCGTAGTGCGGTCGAAGTCCTTCGACATCGTGAATCTCGAAGCCGGCACGCTCCATCCCGAGCTGGATGTTGCTGACACAGTCGAGTTCGCCGTCGGGAAATACATAGCGATTGATGAACTCGGTCGCGACGGTCCGGTTCCAGCCCTCCTCGTCGTGGGTGATGCCATGGTTGAGGAACAGCCCACCCGGCCGCAGCACGCGCTGGACCGCACCGTAGTAGGCCGGCAGGTTCGCCAAGCCGACATGCTCGAACATGCCGACGCTGGACACCTTGTCGTAGACCGCTGCACCGTCGAGGTCGCGATAGTCCCGGAGTTCGACCGTGACGCAATCCTGCAGTCCTTCGGCACGGATGCGCTCACGCGCGTACTCGAGCTGCCGCTGGCTGAGCGTGATGCCATGCGCGCAAACGCCGTGATGGCGCGCCGCCCAGCACACGAGCGCGCCCCAGCCGCAGCCGATGTCGAGCAGCCGGTCACCGGGCTGCAGGCGGAGCTTGCGGCAGATGTGCTCCAGCTTGTTGCGCTGGGCCTGCTCGAGCGAGTCCTCGGGCGTCTCGAAGTAGGCGCAGGAGTAGACCCGCTCGGCGTCCAGCCACAGACCGTAGAACGCATTGGACACGTCGTAGTGGAAAGAGATCGCTGCCCGGTCGGTCTGGCGCGAATGGTGATGCCCGAAACGCCGGGCCACGCGCGAAGCCAGCCCCCCCACGGGCTTCAAGCCGTCCTGCTCGGAGACCCGCAACATCAATGCGTCGCTCAACAGTGCCAGCTTGTCACGCCACGACAGCGACACCGCCTGGAAGTGGGCCTTCAGGCCCAGCGCGCTGTACAGGTCCCCCTCGACATCAATGACGCCGCGAAAGTAGGCATCGGCCAACAGCATCGGATCCGGCCGCAGCACAAGACGACGCAGCAGCGCCGGGTCACGGATCACGAGCGTGTACTCGGGGTCGGACTCGAGTTCATACAGGAGCGCGTCGCCCAGCCTCAGCGCCGGTGGGCGCTCTATCCCGGCCAGCAAGCGGCGCAGGATGCGCAGCGCCGGAGCATGCAGGGCCGGCGACAAAGGCCGAACGAGAGTTGTCGAGTGATCCATCGGTTTCTCCGTTCAGTTCTTCGAGTACACGTCTCGTGGCTCAGTGACGGCCGCGGCCGGGTCATCACCAACGACGATCAGCGGCGCGCGTCTCAGCTCCCCCATGACTGCCGCAAGGCACTCCTGGCTTGCGGCGTGGATGGTGAACAGCGGTTGCCCCTGGTCAACGTGCTCGCCGATCCGTGTGTGCAGCACAATGCCGGCGCCGGTCCCACGCGTTGCACCAGCCAGTGCCACAACGCGCTGCACATGCGCGCCGTCCACCGACCTCACATGTCCCGCGTGATCGGTCTCGATGGTTTCAGCGACTGGCGCGAGGATCGGCTTGCGCAGCCCGCCCTGAGCCTCGCAGAGGGCCTGGAACCGCGTCCACGCAGCGCCGCTGTCGAGCAGCCGCCAGGCGTCGAGCTTGCCGTGTCCAGGGCGGCTAGCGCCGCTCAGCTCGAGCAACTGGCCGGCTTCGGCCAAGGCATGCATGCGCAGGTCGATCGGCGCAGCCGCGGCGCAGCGCAGCACGGCTAACACGTCCAGTGCCTCGGGCACCGGACCGATGCCCAGACCCACGGGCTGCGACCCGGCAGAGCGGGCGATGTGGACCTGCACGCCGACTTCCGCGCCGACCGCAGCGAACATGGTCTTTAGGCGATGAAAGCGTGCGTCGTCTTGCACGTCGGCACCCCGTCCGACAGCCACGTTGACGAGCAAGTACCTCACGCCCGCGGCGATGCGGCGCCACACTGCCGACGCCACTAGGTGGGCGTCATCCGCAGCGGCACTCCACCGCACGCTCGCTCCCACTCCCGCGGAGTCCGCGCGGACGATGCAGGCGCCAAAGCGCGAGGCAATGCCTACAGCGGTCGCACGATCGAGTTCCACCCCGGTGAGCGTCGCCATCGCGTCGGCGGTGCTCCAAGCCCCGGAGCCGGCCGGCTGCGAGAAGTGCGGCATCGTCTCGCCCGCCGCAGCCACGATCGCGGCGACGATCGGCGTCGTTCGGTGTCCGGGGATCCGGTCTAGGCCATGCCGGTCGACGACGCACGTCGCGTCCCAGACGAGCGCCGGAGCTGCCTCGACAGTCCAGGCGCGCACCAGTGCGACGGCCTGCCGAACCGCCAGGTCCCCGTATGGATGCATTCCACCCGCGGGGTCGTCCGCGCTGTGTTCGTCGCTCATGCACATGGCGTCACGAATGGCCATGGGTTCTCTCCTGTCGGTCAATGCGTCTCGCACGACGCGTGGTTCTGGTGGTCGGTCCCAGATCGGATGCGGGCCGCACAATCGCATCGCTGCAGCACACCCTCGCCCGCCCCGCGCAGCCCGGCGGCATTGGCCTCGTCGGTGTCGAGGTGCAGTTCGAGGACCGCGCCGTCGTCTACGCGCAGCGCGACATGCTTCAGCACCGTGCCACGCGGCGTTTCCAGCGCGACCTCGACCTCCCCGTTGGCAGCAACCCCGAGCCGCCGGGCTTCGGCGGTCGTCAGGTGCAGGTGACGGCGTGCAACGATCAATCCGGTTGTACGCAGCTTCCCGGCCGGACCCAACAGAGTGACTTCGGGCGTGCCTGCGAGATCACCGGACAGGCGCAGCGGCGCGTCGATGCCCAGCTGGATGGCCTCGGTGCGGCTGACCTCGACCTGGTTCGCCGCCCGGCAGGGCCCGATGACGCGCACGCGCTCAAGCCGGCCACGCGCGCCGATCACGGAAACGGTCTCCTCGGCGGCAAAGAAGCCGGGCTGGCTCAGCGGCTGCAGCACGCGCAGTGAGTGTCCGGCACCGAAAAGCACCTCGACGGCCGCCTGAGTTAGGTGCACATGGTGAGCCGAGATCGCCACAGGGACCGGGATGTCCTGCCGCAGTGCCGTGCGCTCGGTTCGCCGTAACACCGCCGCCGTCTCGCGCGCGATGACCCATTGCTCACGCGCCCTCACAGCCAATATGGCCACCGGCGATCGCGATGCTTGCAGTTCGGCGACCTCAACACCGGACGCGCCAAAAAACTCGTTGCGGTCCTCGTCGAGACGCAGACCGAGGAACTCCAGACCCTGCAGGATGCGCCGGCGCAGCGCGGGCGAGTTCTCGCCTGCTCCTCCAGTGAAGGCCACGGCATCGCAGCCACCCATCGCTGCGGCATAGGCTCCGATGTACTTGCGCACGCGGTAGGCGTGGACCTGCAGCGCCGCCCGGGCACCAGCATGCCCCTGGCGCGCCAGGGCTTCGATCTCGCGCAGGTCCGAGCCGATGCCCGACAGTGCCTTCAGCCCACTATCGTGGTATAGCGCCGCTTCGATCTGCGCCAGGTCTATACCGAGCGTCCGCGCGACGAAGCCGGGGATGCCAGGATCCAGGTCACCGCTGCGAGTGCCCATCACCAGCCCCTCCAGGGCCGTCATCCCCATTGAGGTATCAACGGATCGTCCGCGGTCGATTGCGCAGACGCTTGCGCCGTTGCCGAGGTGGCAGCTGACAATGCGCAGATCGGCAGGAGCCCGCTCCAGTGCGGCGCCCACGGCTTCGAGCACATGCTGGTGCGAAAGGCCGTGGAAGCCGTAGCGACGCACGCCGGCGTCGCGCCAGGCCTGCGGCACGGCATAGGCCCGCGCCTGCTCGGGCATGCCGGCATGGAACGCCGTGTCGAACACCGCCACCTGAGGCAAACCCGGCCAGCGCTCGCGCGCGAGGCGTATGCCGGCCAGCGCCACCGGGTTGTGCTGAGGCGCCAGCGCGGCGGCGTTTTCAATCTCGCGTTCGACGTCCGCTTCGATGCGTACGGTCTCGCTCAAGCGAGGCCCGCCGTGTGCGACACGATGGCCAATGGCATCAATCACCGCAATGCCCGCATCGCGCAGCCGGCGCTCAATCTCGTCGAACGCCGCTGCATCGACCGCAGGATGGTCGATCGTCGACTCCATCAGCGGCGTGGCCGATGTTGGGTCGAACACGCCGAATTTGATCGTCGCGCTGCCGACGTTGAGTGAAAGGATCCGCATAGTTTAGGCTTGTTCTAGCAACGAGTGCAGTCCCCAGCCGAACGCATGTACCCTGTGTTCCAGCACCGGCAGCAGCGCGACCGCCGCGAAGGTCCAGAGAATCCACTTGGTCCAGGCACGATCCGATTCGGTGTCAGTGGGCTTCGTCGGGGTGGTCATTGTCTTTCCTTCAGCGCTCGGAGCGATGCGGCGACCAGGCGTCGAACCTGAACTCGATCTCGTCGCCCCTCCCCGGCAGCCGCACCCAGAGCCGGAACCGGTACGGTCCGTACTTGGCAACGCCGAACATCTGACCGTAGCTGGCCAGTTCGTTGACCTTCATCGGCACCAGATACTTCGCGGGCTCGTCGACGATGCCGGATTCGCTGATCTGCGCGCGAACGACCGCGTCCTCGATGCGACGACCACTCGCGCTGTCGTAGAGCGCCACGACAAGGTGGTGCACCTGACCGCCGCCTTTGGGTGGACCGCCGTGGAGTTCGGCTAGGTCGTGCTTTTCCGCCACGACCGCAGCCGGCACGAGCCCCCAGTAGAGGGTGATGCCGGAACGCTCCAGTCGGCTCTGTGCCAGCGCCGGGCTCAGCATCGTGACCAGCAGAAGCAGCAGCCACGTGGTGGCCGCGAAACGCCAGCATCGCGCCGGCAGCGGGACGGTTCTCATGGTGTGCTCCTCGTGGCGGTCGGGCGGTCAACTGGCATAGAGCTGTTGGAACACCAACTCGGCCCACAGGTCACGGCTCATGCGCCACGACTCCCAGGCCTGGGCGTGCGCATCGGCGCCGATGCGCTCCAACTGGTACCAGGGGTTGACTGTGCGGTCCGGGTCGCGTGCGCCCCACTGTTCGATCCATTGCTGCGTCCACGGTAGCCAAGCCAGGGACGGCGTCGCCTTCTCGGACCAGACCTGCCGACTGATCCGCATCGGATGCAGATCGCGCAAATGGCGCGCCGATTCGGGCGTGACTGCGATGCGGACCCATGGCGAGACCCATTGCGCGTAGGCACGCTCGCTCGCCTCCGACAGCGCCTGAACCTTGTCAAATCCAGCCGAGTTGGAGTCGAACGGCAGGTCCTCAAGGCGGCGCGGTTCGAAGCTGGCGCCGGTGGCAGCATCGCCGGTGCCACCCTCATCCAGAACCATCTCGTAGAGGCCGGGGACGAGATCCTGGATTGTTTCTGCGTGATGGAGGATGGCGCGATGCTCGCGCCGCGCCACGCCTGCCGACACGAAGATACCTAGGTGGCCCACCTGCTTGTGCAACAGGTAGACGACACGCTGGCCAGCAGCCACCAAGTCCTCGGTCGTGGGGTACACCGCCTTGAGCCAGCCCAACGCTTGGTGCGGCGGCGTGATGTTGTCGCCATAAGAGCTGAAGATCACCAGCGGCGCCCCGATGCGCCTGAGGTCCGCGCGGCAATGCCTGTCGACCACGATCTCGCCATCCTCAAGGCGGTTGCCGACGAACAAGTCCCCGGCGATGGCCAGCATCTCTTCGCGGGCCAACTGATAGAAGCCGTTCCACCAGCGCTCGAACTCCAGGAAACGATCGTGCTCGGCCTCCGGATTCGCAAAGAGCGTGTCGTATTTCCTGAATACGCCTTCGGGCCGCAACGCCTCGAAGTTCTGCACCAGCCATGCGCCGTCGAAGCGGCCGTTGCCCAAGTCCGACATCCAGTGCGCCGGCCAGACGCCGCCGGTAAAACCACCGAGCAGGCGCATCGGGTTGACGCCGCGCTCGCCGGCCCAGTACGACAGCGGTGAGCCGTTCAGCACCGCCAGCGCCGCCCGGTGCTGGCAATGCGACAGCGCCAGCGTGATCGCCCAGCCGCCCTGGCAGTTGCCATAGACAATCGGCGCCTTGCCGCTATGGCGCTGGGCAACGATGTCGATGAAGGCCGCGAGCGTCTGCACGACCGCCGCCATCGTCTGCCCCTCGACCGGCTCCGGGTCGAAGACGACAAAGTAGACCGGGTGGCCCTCAAGCAGCGCCATGCCGACTTCCGAATCGCGCTTGAAGCCGCCGATGCCCGGACCGTGCCCGGCGCGCGGGTCGACCACCAGCACCGGAGCGGCGCCCTTGCGCACGTGCTTTTCCAGCGCATCGGTGCCGCAGCGCGTGACGCGCAGCAGCCGATAGTTCGACGGTGGGTCGAGATCCCGGCCGTCGGCCACTGGCTCGGACTCGAAGTGCAACAGCGGCGGCATGCCTGCGGCCTCGTGCGCGCTCATGTTGGCCGCACGTTCGCGCAGCGTATCGGCCGTCTCGATACCGCGCCACAGTGCATCCAGCCAGTAGCGAACGAGCAAGTGGCCGGGCGTGAGCCCCGCAGAGGCAACCGCAGCGGCAGCGTTCGTCGGCATGGCGTCTCAGCTACAGCAGCAGCCGCGGCCTTTGGAAGCCGTACCACACCCGCCGGCAGGGTGCTGGTGCGCGGGTGGCGCACCCGTCGCGGGGCCAGCGTCGTAGCCGGCCTCACTTAGTGCGGCGACCAACTGCGGCACCTGGTGCGTGGCGTGTTCGCCTCGGACACGTGCGATGCCGCTACCGAGATCGACCTCGACCTCCTGCACGCCCGGCACACGCTTGAGCGCTTTGGTGACCGACGTGACGCAAGACCCGCAGGTCATGCCATCGACTTTGAGTTCAGTGATTTCCATATCGGGACTCCTTGGGTTTCAGTGCTGGTGGCCGCTCTGGCCACCCGGGGGCAACTGGCGGGTGTCGTCCTCGGGCTTGGCCTCCTTACCACTGTCATGCCTGCCGTGGCCACTATGCCCGCCGTGACCGAACAGGTGCATCAGGGGGCAGGCCAGCAAGATCAAAAACGGCAGCAGCTGCCCCAGATGCGCGTTGTGGCGGAAGAACATCCAGGCCACCGCCGCGGCCAGACCGATCCACAGCACCCATTGGTTGATGCGAGACCAGTTCGGCCCGGAGGGATGGCTGTTGCTGTGTTTAGAGGGGCTGTTCATAGCGAGACTCCTGATAGAAGGAACGACAAGAAACGGCAAGCAAAAGGGGGGATCCCGTCACCCGACAGCGCCGCGGCGGACGCGAGGGCGGACGAAAGAACAGGACGCGACGCGGATCAGATCCGCGTGGCGTCCAAGCGTGTCAAAGCGTAAGGCGCTGAAACGCGATGCGCGGCGGAGGTCCGCCGCCCAGGTGTGGCGAGTCGACTACCAACTGACCGGCGGTGGGCTCGGCCAAGCCGGACACCGAAAGGGTGTTGGATGCAAGCAGCGCGAAGCTGAGTGTGGAAAGGTCGTCGACAACCTTCAATTGCGGGGCGCCGATCGACGACTTCTCGCAGAAGTTCAGGCAGTCGACCTTGGCAGTATCACCTTGCTCGTCGTCGTGATGGTGCTTCTGGCTATCGTTATCGTAACTGGCGCCCATCATCGCCGCGTCAGAACGGTGATGCACTGATTCGCCCAAGGCGCAGGCGTTGGCCACACTCATTGCGAGGCCGAACAGCCAAACGATCAGCACCTGGGCTGTCCATCGGCGGAGACGTCGGCGATTGTTGAACATGATGACGCGTGCGTTAGACAAATCAGATTTGTAGACTAATACTAAGCACGGACCATCAAACGCCTCTTGATTTACATCAATAGATCGATCACCTCGACCCAATCAGTATCAAGAAGCAGTTCTGAGCGACCCCGGGTTTTGAGGAGGCTCCAACCTTTGAGAAGATGGCGCCATGAACAAGACGAACAAGTTTTCCCCCGAGGTCCGGGAGCGTGCGGTACGGCTGGTGCAAAAGCACCGAGGCGACTAAGGTTTACTGGCTTGCCCGGAGATGACGCCAAGATTACATTTCTGTAATTTATTGACGGCGTCGCCTAGCTTATTGCCCCTTGTGAAACTTGCCGTGATCGTGCCCTCGCACTGCCGGTCGAGTCGGCTCCTCAGCGCTTGCGGCCTTGGGAGGCAGGCCATCTGTGCATGGCCTCTTGCCGGCAGGGCCGGTTCCCTTTTCCAAGCCGTGGTCATGACGCGAACCAGTATCTTTCGAGCACTCGAAAACGGGGTTCGACGTCTGCCCGACCTTGGGGAGCGTGTTTTCCTGTCCGGGCTGCTGTGCCAGGACCGAATAGGCAGGTAGCGTAACAAGAGCAGTTGCCAGCCAAAGTTGATAGTTCCGCATTTTCACTTTCCTTTCTGTTCAATTCCTGGTGTCAATGAAGGCACAGACATGCTCACTCAACCGAAATCATCCCCTTCATGCCCGCCTCCATGTGACCAGGGATCAGACAAGCAAAATCGACCTTCCCGGCTTTGGAGAATTGCCACACAATGCCACCTCGCTTGCCGGGAGCGAGCGTCACCATATTGGGCTCGGCATGCTGCATGCCAGGCATCTTGCGCATCATTTCGGCGTGCTCCTTGAGCTCATCCGCAGTGCCAATCACCATCTCATGCTGGGTCTTACCAACGTTCTTGACGAAGAAACGGATCGTCTCACCCGCCTTGACGGAAATCTGGCTCGGGCTGAAGCGCATGGTGTCGTCCATGGTCACTTCGATCGTGCGACTGACCTTGGCCGAATCACCCGCTTGCCCGGCGGCCGAGTTGTGTTCGCCCTGGTGCATGCCGGCCAAGTTGCCGTGCATGGCACCCATGTCATGACCGCCATGATTTCCAGCGGCGAAGGCCAGAACCGGTGCGGTGCTGAGCAGAAGGATGGAAAGAGATTTTTGCATGTTGAAACTGCCTTTTTGATGAAGTTGAAAAAGATGAAAAACGTGAAACGTGCGGATGAAGTTCAGAACCAGAAGCGCACACCGGCCACCCAGCGCGACTCTTCGGTGCGCTCGCCGGCGGTGCGCGCCAGATCGGCGGTGGCGCCGTACTTGCCCTTCCACTCAACGCCAATGTAAGGAGCAAGCTGACGATTGATTTCGTAGCGCAGGCGCAGCGCGGCCGTGCCGTTGGACAAACCGCTGCCGATCTCGCGCGCCTCATCCGCTTGCCCATAGATGTTGAATTCGACGCGTGGCTGGAGAATCAGCTTTTGTGTCAGCAGGACTTCATACTCGGCCCCCAGGCGCAGCGCCGTCCGACCGCCTTCGCCAATGTAGGCCACCGCGTCGACCCCGAACCAGTAAGGCGCCAGTCC
>JBKBRW010000020.1:0-42864 GCA_046291555.1 Thiobacillus sp. | reverse complement strand
GCTCGCCGCTGCGCTCGTGCAGGCCGGCACCGATCTGACCGGTGACTTCGTAATCCATCAACCGCGTCAGCACCGCTTCCACCACGCCACGCAGGAAATCCTCTCCACCCTGTTGCTGGATGTACTCGGCAAATGCCGTGCTTTGGTCGGCCATCGTCTTCTCCTCGGTCAAGTTGTTACTCGCAATCTCACCCTTACCGAAGATACTGATGACGGTGGCCACCATCAGCAGCAAACAGATTTACACCACCTCCGGGGACGCCGCCAACTCACCGAGCGGGAACTCGAAGTGCTCGGTTGGGTGTGCGAGGGCAAGACCAGCGCGGAAATCGCGGCTCTCCTGAACGTGGCGCAGAGCAAGGCGCGCAATCAGACCCAGAGCATCCTCGTCAAACTGCGCGTCAACACCCGCGCGCAGGCCGCGGCGAAGGCGATCAAGAAGGGGCTGGTGGTGCCCAGGCACCCGAACTCGGTGTTCGGCAGCCTCTGAGGGGCGCGGCGGAACCGCTCGTCAGCCCGCCAGCGGCCCTTCGAGCAACGGCCTGGAGCGGCGCCAGATGCGCCAGGCGTCTCGCGCGGCAAGCCCAAGCATTTTGCCGTGAACCGGGTCGAGCAGCGCCAACCCGTGCGGGCCGACGCTGCGCAGCCGTGTGCGCAGCAGCATGAACCACGTGCTGTCTAGCGTACGCACCGCCTCGCGCCAGCCCCAGGCGTCGCCGGCCTGCCCGCTTGCCGAAAGATCGTCGAGCACGACCACGCTCCGCGTCGCGAGAACCTCCGCAGGCAGCTTTTCCGGCAGCACCTGGCTTTGCGCGCCACAACGCGAGGCAAGCGCGCGGATCGCGGCGTCCTGCGCGTAGACACGCGGCGGATCGATGGCGAGCGCAGGGGCGTGGCCGCCGCCCCAAAGCCAGAGCGAATTCACCGTGGGGGCGCCACGCGCCTCGCGTGCCTGATTGACCGGATGGGCGTGCAGGAGCATTTGCAGTTCGTTCAGCCGGGCGCGAAAGAGTCCAGCGTCCGTGCCTTGAGGCAGCAGCGCGCCGATGTCGCGGCCGACGGCCGCGGCAAGCGGCGTGGTCCGTAGGTCGGGCGCCACGTCGAAGCTGAGGTACCAGCGGTGCGGGTGGCGCACGCGCGGCATCAGCCCGGCGCCGAAATGCCGGCCGATCGACGCGGCGAGCGCCTCGGCTTCCGCGTGCGTCAGGTCGAGCAGCTCGCTGCCCGCAAGCACGATGCGGTCGCGCATCACCTGAAGGTGGACGGGATCCGCGCGCAGCCACCATGCGGCGCCCGGATCCTCGCCCTCGGCCGCGAGGGCGAGTGCCGCGATCGGCCAGTCCTGCTGACGCGCGACGCCGAGCGCCTCGCACAGCGCGGCTTCCGGGCCCTCGGCCGGCGCGTCGCGCAGGCGGCCGCGCGCGAGGAGCGCTTCGAGCCCGGGCAGGCGCAGGCCTCGGGCAGCCGCTTCAAGCAAGCGCGGGTCAGGGAAAAGGTGGGGCACGATCAGGAACATCGCGCCGAGTGTAGCAAGCGGTTTCGCTAGAATGTCGGCCATGCGCCAGCTGTTCCATGAGATCGAGGTTTCCACACGCGGCAAGGGCCTTTACGCCAGTACGCGGCAGGTGCGCGACTGGGTGGCGGGGAGCGGCATCCGCGCGGGCCTATTGACGCTCTTCATCCGTCACACCTCGGCAAGCCTGCTGATCCAGGAAAACTACGATCCCACCGTGCAGACCGATCTGGAGCGCTTCTTCGCGCGACTCGTGCCTGAGAGCGACCCCTTGTACGAGCACGTGATGGAGGGGGCCGACGATATGCCGGCCCACGTGCGCGCCGCGCTCACGCAGACCCATCTTGCGATTCCGGTTGCCGACGGCGCGCCGCTGCTGGGCACTTGGCAGGGTATCTACGTCTTCGAGCACCGGCGCGCTGCACAGACGCGCGCCGTGGCGCTTCACCTCCTCGGCGAGTAGGGTGGCTGTGGCATACTCCGGCCATTTCCGCTTCGGGCTGCGACGTGCTTCCGTTTGAACTGCTGGTTGGCCTGCGCTACACGCACGCCAAGCGGCGCAATCATTTCATCTCCTTCATCTCCGTCGTGTCGATGGCCGGCATCGCCCTCGGCGTGACAGCCCTGATCGTGGTGCTGTCGGTGATGAACGGCTTCCAGGAAGAACTGCGCGCGCGCATCCTCGGCGTCGCCGCGCATCTTGAGATCAGCGGTCCCGGTGACCGGATCGCCGACTGGCGCGAGGTCATGGCGCACGCGAAGCAGCACCGGGACGTCGTCGCCGCGGCGCCCTTCGTCAATTCCCAGGGCATGCTCGCCAACGGCGAATTCGTACGGGGCGCCATCGTCCGCGGCGTGGTGCCCGAGCTGGAAAACCAGGTCGCCGATTTTTCCAAGCACATGAAATCCGGCCGGCTCGACGACCTGCGGCTCGGCGAATTCGGCATCCTGCTCGGGGCCGAGCTGGCGCGGGCGCTCAACGTGGCGCCGGGTGACAAGGTCGTGCTCCTCAGCCCGCAGGGCAACATCACGCCCGCCGGTGTGATGCCGCGGGTGAAGCAGTTCACCGTCGCCGGCATCTTCGAGGCCGGCATGTTCGAGTACGACTCCGGCCTCGCGCTGATCCACCTGCAGGACGCGCAGCGTCTGCTGCGGCTCGGCGACGACGTGTCGGGCGTGCGGCTCAAGCTGAACGATCTGTTCCGCGCACCTTTCGTCACGCGCGACCTGTCGCAGAGCCTCGTCGGGAACTACTATCTGGTCGACTGGACGCAGAGCCACGCCAACTTCTTCCGCGCGGTGGCGATCGAGAAGCGCATGATGTTCCTGATCTTGCTGCTGATCGTCGCGGTCGCCGCGTTCAACATCGTTTCCACGCTGGTGATGGCCGTCACCGACAAGCAGTCGGACATCGCCATCCTGCGCACGCTGGGTGCGCGGCCGGCGTCGATCATGAAGATCTTCATCGTGCAGGGGGCTTTCATCGGTGTATTCGGCACCGTGCTCGGCATCGTCGGCGGCGTGGCGCTCGCGCTCAACCTCGAGACCGTGGTGCCTTTCATCGAGCGCCTTGCCGGCATCGACCTGTTCCCGGCCGACGTCTACTACATCAACGAACTGCCGTCCAAGCTCGACTGGAACGAGGTGGGCCTGATCGCCGGGGTCTCCTTCCTGATCAGCCTGGTGGCGACGCTGTACCCGAGCTGGCGCGCATCGCGCCTGAATCCGGCGGAGGCGCTGCGCTATGAATGACGTCGTGTTGCGCTGCGAAGGGCTCGGCAAGACGTTCCGCCAGGGCAGGGTCGACGTGCCCGTGCTGGCGAGCGTCGACCTCGCCATCCATGCCGGCGAGTCGCTCGCGATCGTCGGCGCCTCGGGTTCGGGGAAGAGCACCCTGCTGCATCTCTTGGGCGGTCTCGACACGCCGACGCGTGGCCGGGTCGAATTGCTCGGCAAGGATCCGTTCGCGATTTCCGAGGCGGCGCGCTGCGAGCTGCGCAACCGCGCGCTCGGCTTCGTCTACCAGTTCCATCACCTGCTGCCGGAGTTCACCGCGCAGGAAAATGCCGCGATGCCCTTCATCATCCGTCGCATGGCGCGCGGCGAGGCGCTCGCCCGGGCTGCCGCGATCCTCGACGAAGTCGGCTTGGGGCACCGGCTCGACCACCGCCCCGGCGAACTCTCCGGTGGCGAGCGCCAGCGCGTCGCCATCGCGCGTGCGCTGGTGACGCAGCCGGCGTGCATCCTCGCCGACGAGCCGACCGGCAACCTCGACCGCCACACGGCCGACGCGGTGTTCGACCTGATGCGCGACCTCAATCGCAAGCACCGCACCAGCCTTGTCATCGTCACCCACGACGCCGGCCTCGCCGCGCGTATGGACCGGCAGATGCGCCTGGTCGACGGAAGGCTGCAACCGGCCTGACCCCGCGGCGCGATGCGGATCGCCCTCATCGCGTTCTGCCTGGGCGTATGGCTGTTGCAGCAGCAGGCCGAGTTGCCGCCGCTGCGCTGGCTCTGGGCGCTGCCCTTGCTGGCGTCGGTGTTGTGGTTGCAGCCATCGCCCCGTCCCCCGATCGAGTTCGCCCGCCGCGCGGCCGTCGTAATCTTGTGCCTCGCCCTCGGCTTTGCCTGGGCCGCCTGGCGGGCCGACCTGCGCCTTGCCGAGCGTCTGCCCGCGCATTGGCAGGGGGTGGACATCGAACTCGTCGGCGTGATCAGCGACCTGCCGCATACGCACGATCGCGGCGAGCGCTTCGTGCTCGACGTCGAGCGCACGCTCACGCCGAACGCACCGGCTTTGAAGCGCGTGCAGTTGACGCGCTACTGGCCGCGCGACGCGAAGACATTCGATCCGCGCATGCGTGCCGGCGAGCGCTGGCAGCTGACAGTACGCCTGCGCATGCCCTACGGCACCAGCAATCCACACGGCTTCGACCTCGAGGCCTGGATGCTCGAGCGGCGTCTCAACGCCACCGGCTACGTGCGGGAATCGCCGACGCCGCGGCGGCTCGACGCCCTGGCCAACACGCCGGCGGCGTGGATCGCTGCCGCGCGTGCGGCGGTGCGCGACAGGATTCTCGTCACCCTGGGAGAGGCGCCGCACGCCGGTGTCATCGTCGCGCTGGTCGTCGGCGACCAGCGCAGCATTCCCCACGACCAGTGGCGTGCGTTCACCCGCACCGGCGTGAATCACCTGCTGTCGATTTCGGGCCTGCACGTCACCATGATCGCCGCGCTCGCCGGCTGGCTGCTGGCCAGCGTCTGGCGGCGCCTGCCGCATCGGGCGGAACGCTTGGCTGCGCGCGAGGCAGGACTCGCCGCCGCGGTCCTGGCGGCGTTCGGCTATGCGCTGCTGGCAGGCTTCCAGGTGCCGGCGCAGCGCACGTTCTTCATGCTCGTCGTCGTCGCCCTGGCGCTCTGGGGACGGCGCGAGCCGCGGCCCTTCACCGCGCTGGTGGTTGCGGTGGCCGTGGTGCTGGCGATCGATCCCTGGGCGGTGCTGTCGGCCGGTTTCTGGCTCTCCTTCGGCGCGATGGCGGCGATTCTGTGGGTGACGGTCGGGCGGGCGGCGCTGCCCGACAAGCTGCGCGGCTGGGTCACCGTGCAGGGCGCGGTCACGCTGGCGCTGGCGCCGGTACTGTTGCTGCTGTTCCAGCAGGTGTCGCTGATCTCGCCGCTCGCCAATGCGGTCGCGATCCCGCTGGTGAGCTGGCTCGTCACGCCGCTGGCCTTGCTGGGCGTGCTGGCGCCGCCCCTATGGCACGTCGCCGCGTGGCTGATGGACGGACTCGGCGCTGGCCTCGCGTGGGCCGCGGCCCAGCCGCTGGCGGTCGCGACGCTGCCGGCGCCGCCGGGCTGGGCGGTCGCCCTGGCACTCGTCGGCACCGTCTGGCTGCTGCTGCCCCGCGGCTTTCCGGCGCGCGGTCTGGGGGCGGTGCTGTGGCTGCCGCTGCTGCTTCCGCCGCATGAGACCATCGCGCCCGGCACCTTCCGTGCCGACGTGCTCGACGTGGGGCAGGGCACCGCGGTGCTGATCCGCACCGCGCGCCATGCGCTGCTGTACGACACCGGTGCCGCCTATGCCGAGAGCGACGCGGGCGAGCGCATCGTCGTGCCATTCCTTCGGGCAACGGGCGTCGGCAGGCTGTCGGGCCTGATCGTGAGTCACGACGACAGCGATCACAGCGGGGGCCTGCGCTCGGTGCTGCGCGACGTGCCGACCGGCTGGCTGCTGCACGGCATGCCGGCCGACAGCCCGCTGCTCGCCGGCGCACCCGATGCGCGGCGCTGCGTGCGCGGCCAGCGCTGGACCTGGGACGGCGTCAGCTTCGAAATGCTCAACCCGCGACCGACGGCGTACGCGGAACCGCACCGTCGCAACAACGACTACAGCTGCGTGCTCAGGGTGCGCAACGGCCGGCACGATCTGCTGCTGACCGGCGATGGCGAGCGCCAGACCGAGCTGGAACTCGTCGAATCCGGCCAGCTCGAACGGGTGCGCGTGCTGCTGGCAGGTCACCATGGCAGCCGTACGTCGTCGATTCCAGAATTCCTCGACGCGACGCGCCCGGAGATCGTGGTGTTCACGCTCGGCTACCGCAACCGCTACGGCCATCCCCATCCCGCGGTCGTCGCGCGGTATCGCGGCCTCGGCGCGCGGGTGCTTCGCAGCGACCGCGACGGCGCGATCCGTCTCGATTTTGGCGAAGCCGGGGTCGAGGCCGCACAATACCGACCCATGAACCGACGTTACTGGCACGCGCCCTTCAGCGCTTCATGAACGATACGACCAAGCCCCGCTGCTTCGATGCGACGGATCTCGATACGGCGCGGCAGGCGTTGGCGCGTGTGCTGCCGGTCGCGGAGAACGACCTGCCGTGGCGTGCGCTGGCACATGCCCACGCGCGCCTGGGTGATAGCCAGCCTTTCGCGCACAGCGTCGGCACGGCGCTGATCGTCGCCGAGCTTCGCGTCGGCGCCGATGCGGTGGCGGCCGCGCTGCTGCACGCCTGCCTCGACGACAGCCCCGAATTCGCCACGGCGTTCGGGTCTGCGGCACGCCTCGCACGCGGCGTCGCGGCGATGGCGCGCATCGAGATGCTCGCCGCCAGCACCACCGACAAGCGCGTCGATCCGCACGTCCAGCTTGAAGCCCTGCGGCAGATGGTGCTGGCGATGGTCGAGGACATTCGCGTGGTGCTGGTGAAGCTTGCGGAGCGCACCCATGCCCTGCGTTGCGCTGCCCAACGCGACGACGCGACGCGCACGATGCTGGCCCAGCAGGCGCGCGAACTGTTCGCGCCGCTGGCGAACCGGCTCGGCGTGTGGCAGATCAAGTGGGAAATGGAGGACTGGGCGTTCCGCTATCTCGAGCCCGACACCTACAAGACGATTGCCGCCCAGCTCGACGAGAAGCGCGCCGATCGGGAGGCCTACATCAAGGGCGTCATCGAACGGCTGGAGGCCGAGCTTGCGCTGCATGGCATCCAGGGCGAGGTCACCGGCCGCCCCAAGCACATCGCCAGTATCGTCAACAAGATGCGCAGGAAGCGCCTTTCCTTCGAGCAGCTCTACGACATCCGCGCGGTGCGCGTTCTGGTGAAGCACGAGATCGACTGCTACACGGTGCTGGGGCTGGTGCATAACCTGTGGCAGCCGATCCCGGGCGAGTTCGACGATTACATCTCGCAGCCCAAGAGCAACGACTACCGGTCGCTGCACACCGCGGTGATCGGGCCCGAGGACCGCGCCCTCGAGGTGCAGATCCGCACCTTCGAGATGCACCACAATGCCGAGCTGGGCGTGGCCGCGCACTGGCGCTACAAGGAAGGCGGCAGGCAGGATCCGCAGTACGAGGAGAAGATCGCGTGGCTCAGGCGTATCCTGGAATGGAAGGACGACGTTGCAGACAGCAGCGAGTTTACCGAGCAGTTCAAGACCGAGCTGTTCCAGGATCAGGTCTATGTGCTGACGCCGCAGGGGCGTGTCATCGCGCTCGCCCGGGGTGCGACGCCGGTCGATTTCGCCTACACGGTGCACACCGATCTCGGCCATCGCTGCCGCGGCGCCAAGGTCGACGGCGCGATGGTGCCGCTCAATACCGTGCTGGAGAATGGCCAGCGCGTCGAGATCATCACCGCCAAGGAAGGCGCACCCAGCCGCGACTGGTTGAATCCCGCGCTGGGCTACCTCGCGACGCACCGCGCGCGGTCCAAGGTGCGCGCGTGGTTCCGCCAGCGCGACGTCGGCGAGCAGGTCGCGCTCGGCCGCACGCTGCTCGACAAGGAATTCAAGCGCCTCGGCGTCAGCGAGACCAATCTGGAAAAGCTGGCGCAGCGGCTGAAGTTCGCCAAGGTCGACGATTTCCTCGCCGCGCTCGGCCGCGGCGACGTCGGCCAGCGCGACCTCGTCAATGCGCTCGCCGAGCTGGGCAAGCCGGTGCCCGCGCTGGCGCCGACCGCCAAGCCCCGGGCGCGGCCGAAATCGGGCAATCCCGTCGTCATTCCCGGCTTGGGCGACGTGCCGATGACGATGGCGCGCTGTTGCAAGCCTCAGCCGCCCGAGGCCATCGTCGCCTATACGACCGTGGGACGCGGGCTCACCATCCACCGTGCCGACTGCGCCAGCCTGCGCCGGGCCAATCCGCAACGGGTGATGCCGGCGGAATGGGCGCTCGACACCGGCGCGGCGTTCGAAGTCGACATCCGCCTCAAGGCGTTCGACCGCCAGGGGCTGCTGCGGGACGTCTCCGACGTCATCGCCAAGGACCGTCTCGACGTCTTGCGCGTCAACACGGAAAGCCGCGGCGAGTATGCGTACATGCAGCTCACCGTAAGGGTGAAGGAGCTCGCGCAGTTGTCGCGCCTGCTGACCCGCCTGCAGCATGTACAGAACGTGATCGAGGTCGGGCGCGCCTAGTTTTTCGTTTATCGTTGTTGCTCGAGTCATCATAGATTTTTGCTCATGACGCCCCAGGCCGCCATTCTCGAAGCCATCCCCGACCACGCCCGACACCTGTTTTTCGATCTTGAGCCCGGCGTCGACCCGCGGCCCGCGTTGCGAGCGCTGGCCGCGGCGATCGACGGACGGACGGCGGTGCTGGGCGTCGGCGCGCCGGTCGCCGCCGCCCTCGGAATGGCGGTGAGGGGGCTGCGCAGCTTTCCCGACCTGCCGAAGGCGAGGCCGACGATTCCCCGTACGCAGCATGCGCTGTGGCTGTGGCTGCGCGGCGAGGAGCCGGGCGACCTGCTGCACCAGGGCCGGGCGCTGGAAGCGCTCGCCGCGCCCGCTTTCAGCCGCGTGCAGGCGCTCGACGCCTACCGCTACCGCGACAGCCGGGACCTCACGGGTTATGAAGACGGCACCGAGAATCCGCAGGATGAGGACGCTGTCGCGGCGGCGATCGTGCAGGGGCAGGGCGCGGGGCTCGACGGCTCCAGTTTTGCCGCCATCCAGCAGTGGCGGCACGATTTCTCTGCCTTCGACGCGATGCCGCGCGCGGAGCAGGACGACTGTATCGGCCGCGAGCGCGACAGCAACGAGGAACTCGAGGACGCGCCCGCCTCCGCCCACGTCAAACGCACCGCGCAGGAGGATTTCGATCCCCCGGCCTTCGTCGTGCGGCGCTCGATGCCCTGGACCCAGGGGGCGGACGCGGGCCTCGTCTTTCTCGCGTTTGGCCACGCGTTCGATGCGTTCGAGACGCTGCTGCGTCGCATGACCGGTCATGACGACGGCATCAGCGATGCGCTGTTCCGCTTCACCCAGCCGCTCACGGGCGGTTATTACTGGTGCCCCCCGATGGCGCGCGGCGGCGTCGACCTCTCCGCGCTCGGTGTCTGATGGATCTGCCGCCCGAGCCCGCAGCCCCTGAGCCCGGGAAGCTTCCCTGGTGGCGCAACTGGAAGGTCATGCTGCCGCTGTGGGGCGTGATCGGCGGACTCGTCTGGCTGGGGTTGCACTTCAACGTCGACCGCAGCGTGATCGCCGGGAGCGTGCTCGCGATCGGGCTTATCTCCAACGCGTTTGCGTGGCTGCTCGGCGTCATCGCCCTGGTGCCGGTGATCGGGCCGATCATCGTGAAAGTACTGTCGATCGGCTTCATCTGGCTGCTCAACGCGGTGGGCTACCTGGTGTCGTACATCGCCATCCGTCGCGGCTACTCCAAGGACGTGCTGACCTACCGCGGGCTGACCGTGGCGGTGATCATCGGCATCGTGATCGGCTTCGTGCTGGGGAAATTGCTCTAGTCGACGAGCGAGGCTGCCAGGCGGCGCAGGCCCTCGGGGGAGACGTCGTCGACCCGTAGGCTGCGATCGTCGGGCGACGGCGCGTAGTTGTGAGAGAGCGATTTGAGGTAAGCAGGGTCGTAGTGCTCTTGCAACAGCGCGGTGACCAGCGCCGGCCACGCTCGCTCCCGCGCCAACGCCTGCCAGGCGGAGACGGTATCGCGGCCGCGCAGTTCGGTGAGGTGCGCGAGGCGGGCGCTGATCGCCTCCGGGTCGTCGAGGAAATGCGCGTAATCCTCGATCAGGAGCGCGACGCGGGCCGCCAGTGGTACCTCGAGGCGCAGACACGGACTCGCCCGCATCGTCCGGATCAAGGCCTCGGGCACCTGCAAGGAACCGATCTTCCTGCTTTCCGATTCGACGAACACCGGGCGCGCGGGGTCGAATCGGCTGAGCGCCGCCCAGATCGCCGATTCGAAACTTTTTTGCGACGGCTGCGGTTGACCGGGCAGGGCGCCGAGGAGCGAGCCCCGGTGCGCGGCGAGGGCTTCCAGGTCGAGCACCTGGGCGCCGACGTCGGCAAGTGCCTGCAGCAGGCGGCTTTTACCGGAGCCGGTGGGGCCCAGCACGACACGAAAGCGATACAAGGCGGGCAGGCGCTCGAGTTCGGCGACCACGTGGCGGCGGTAGGCCTTGTAGCCGCCCTCGAGCTGCACGGCGGCGAAGCCGATCTTGTGCAGGATGTGGGTGAGCGAACCGCTGCGGTTGCCGCCACGCCAGCAATAGACCAGCGGCCGGTAGCCTTTGGGCTTGCCGGCGAACCAGGCGTCGAGGTGGGTGGCGATGTTGCGCGCGACCAGCGCTGCACCGACTTTCTTCGCCTCGAAGGCCGAGGCCTGCTTGTGCAGAGTGCCGACCCGCGCGCGTTCGGCGTCGTCGAGCACGGGCAGGTTGATCGCGCCCGGAATGTGGTCTTCCGCAAACTCGCTGGGCGAACGGGCGTCGATGATGTCGTCGAAGTCGGCGAGGTCGTCGAAGGGGGTGGTCACGCTGGAGTCGGCTTTTGAACAGGCGCGCCCGAAGGCGATGGGCGTGAATTGTCACACAGCGTGACGACACCCACCAAAGGCGGCACCAGAGCGGGAATCAGGAAACAAACAAAGCGCGTCGCCCACGGGCGACAGGAAACTCACTGGTCAGCTGCCTGGCGGATCAGTGGGGGGTGACGACCTTCAGTGTCGCCGGTTGGCGGTCTTCGGCACGCCGGCTCGGGGTCCGGCGGCGATCGGCGGTAAGACCGGGGGGCAAAGCCGCGCTCGGCGGCGCGACACGACGATCGCCCAAGCGACGTTCCAGCGGGATGAACTCGACTTCGTAAACAGGCAACGCAGACATTGGCATGTCCTTATATGTCGATATACGGACAATGATAGTCGATATTTCGACAAACGCCAGGGGAATGGCATGCCGATCGGCGCCCGGGTTGCGCCGCCTGTCGGCGTTGCGCCACAGTTTAGACCGCTTTCTCCCGCATCATGCGCTGCTTCTCGCGCTGCCATTCGCGTTCCTTCTCGGCCGCGCGCTTGTCGTGCTGCTTCTTGCCCTTGGCGAGACCGATTTCGAGCTTGATGCGACCCTTGCTGTAGTGCAGGTCGAGCGGCACCAGGGTATAACCCGCGCGCTCGGTCTTGCCGATGAGCTTGTTGATCTCCGCTTCATGCAGTAGGAGTTTGCGCGAGCGCGTGGGATCGGGGTGGACGTGGGTGGAGGCGGTCGGCAGGGGGCTGATGTGGCAGCCGATCAGCCAGACGGCGCCGTTCTTCACCACCACATAGGCTTCCTTCAACTGCACCCGGCCGGCGCGGATCGATTTCACCTCCCAGCCCTCGAGCACGAGGCCGGCCTCGTAACGTTCCTCGATGAAATAGTCGTGGAAGGCTTTTTTGTTGTCGACGATGCTCATGGCGGAACGGCTTGCGTACAATGCTCGATTTTACAAGGCCTTCGACGATTTTCATGGCGCGAGTGGAAAAAAGCGTGCTGGTGCCGCATACGCCGGAACGCATGTTCGACCTGGTCGACCGAATCGAGGACTACCCCGCGTTTCTCCCGTGGTGCGGCGGCACCGAGCTGAAGTGGCGCGACGAGGCCATCACGGTGGCGACGATCCACATCGCGTATCTGGGCATCCGCCACAGCTTCACCACCGAAAACGCCAAGACGCGCCCCACCGAGATGCGGATTCGTCTGCAGCAGGGACCGTTTTCCCACCTGGAGGGGGACTGGAGCTTCGTGCCCCTCGGGGAGGACGCGTGCAAGGTGATCTTCAGGCTCGAATACGCCTTTTCGAGCAAGGCGCTGGAGTCGGTGCTGGCGCCGGTGTTCGGTCACATCACGAACACCTTCGTCGACGCTTTCGTGCGTCGGGCCGACGAGGTGCAGGTATCGTGAGCGAAACGCCCATCCGCGTCGAAGTCGTCTACGCACTGCCGCACGAGCAGACGCTCCTTCAGGTCCAACTGGCCGAGGGCGCGACCGTGGAGGACGCGATCCGCGCCTCCGGCGTGCTGCACGCCCATCCCGAGATCGACCTTGCCAAGAACAAGGTTGGTATCTTCAGCAAACTGGTCAAGCTCGACGAGAAGGTACGCGACCGCGACCGCGTCGAGATCTACCGTCCGCTGATCGCGGATCCGAAGGAAGTGCGTCGCAAGCGCGCCGAGGAGGGCAAGGTCACCAAGAAAGGCGGGGGCGAAATCGCCTGAGCCCTGCGCTTCGCCAAGCAAAAGCCTCCCGCGGGAGGCCTTTTGCTTTTGAGCGGCGTCGCTCAGTCGCCCAGCTTCAGGGTGGGGTAGCTGAGTTGCGCCAAGCCTTTCTGGGTCTGGTCCTGGACGACTTTTGCCTGCTTGATCACGGTCTCGCTGTCGCCCTTCTCCGCGGCGGCCTTCGCGGCCTTGAGCGCGTCGTCGGCGGTCGTCCACAGCGCAAACTTCGCGTTTGCGTCTTTGTGCGCGGCTTCGGCGGCGGCGAGGGCAGCCTTGGCTTCCGCGGTCAGCTGCGGCTTGGTGTCGGCGGCCTGCGGCGGCTGCACCTGCTGCGTGGCGCAGCCGGCGAGGGCGAGCAGGGCGGCGGACGTCAGGGAACTCAGGACTTTGGACATTTTTTTCTCCTCCGGTGTTGTTGGTGATCGCGGCCGGCTGAATCGGCCTCTCCCTTGGCAAGTCAGGCGTCGTCGAACTTAACGGCGCTGTCGCTTCGCGTCAATCGCGAACCGCTCATCGGCCTTGGTAAGTTACGACCATGGGCCCGACTGCCGCCCCGCGTTTGTGCAGGGGTGAGGGCGGCGCGTATAATTCCTCTTTGCCCGAAGGAAAGTCCATGCGTGTCCTGCAAAAAGCGCTGACGTTCGACGACGTTCTGCTCGTTCCCGCCCATTCTTCCGTCCTCCCCCGCGAAGTCAGCCTGTCCACCCAGTTGACGCGTCGCATTACCCTGAACCTGCCGCTGCTGTCCGCCGCCATGGATACCGTGACCGAGGCGCGGCTGGCGATCGCCCTGGCGCAGGAAGGCGGCATCGGCATCATCCACAAGAACATGAACGCCGAGCAGCAGGCCGCCCAGGTGGCGGCGGTGAAGCGCTTCGAGTCGGGCGTGGTCAAGGATCCGATCACCATCGCGCCGCAGATGACGGTGCGTCAGGTACTCGAGATCACCCGCGCCAAGCGGATCTCCGGCCTGCCGGTGATCGAGGGCGGCAAGGTGGTCGGCATCGTCACCAACCGCGACTTGCGCTTCGAGACCCAGCTCGATCAGCCGATCGCCAACATCATGACGCCGAAGGAGCGGCTGGTGACGGTGAAGGAAGGCGCGAGCCGCGAGGAGGCGATGGCACTGCTCCACAAGCACCGACTCGAGCGCGTGCTGGTGGTGAACGATGCCTTCGAGCTGCGCGGGCTGATCACCGTGAAGGACATCCAGAAATCGAGCGAGCACCCCAACGCGTGTAAGGACGCGATGGGGCGCCTGCGCGTCGGCGCGGCGGTCGGTACCGGCGAGGGCACCGAGGAACGCGTCGCCGCGCTCGCGGCCGCCGGCGTCGACGTGATCGTCGTCGACACCGCCCACGGCCACTCGAAGGGCGTGCTCGACCGCGTCAAATGGGTCAAACAGACCTATCCCGAGGTGCAGGTGATCGGCGGCAACATCGCCACCGCCGCGGCCGCGGCGGCGCTGGTCGAGCACGGCGCCGACGCGGTGAAGGTCGGCATCGGGCCCGGCTCGATCTGCACCACGCGCATGGTCGCCGGCGTCGGCGTGCCGCAGATCAGCGCCGTCGCCAACGTCGCGGAGGCGCTCAAGGGCAGCGGGGTCGGCGTGATCGCCGACGGCGGCATCCGCTATTCGGGCGACATCGCCAAGGCGATCGCCGCCGGCGCCCATTGCGTGATGCTGGGCGGCCTGTTCGCCGGCACCGAGGAAGCGCCGGGCGAGGTCGAACTGTTCCAGGGGCGCTCGTACAAATCCTATCGCGGCATGGGTTCGCTCGGCGCGATGCAGCAGGGCTCTTCAGACCGTTACTTCCAGGACAGCGAGAAGAGTGCCGAAAAACTGGTGCCGGAAGGCATCGAGGGCCGCGTCCCCTACAAAGGCAGCGTGCTCGGCGTCATTCACCAGATGATGGGCGGGCTGCGCTCGTCCATGGGCTACCTCGGGGTCGCCTCGATCCCGGAAATGCACGAGAAGGCAGAGTTCGTCGAGATCACCGGCGCCGGCATCCGCGAATCGCACGTGCACGACGTGCAGATCACCAAGGAAGCGCCGAACTATCGGATGGAATGACATGACTCCGCGCCACACGCTCGAAGCGCTGCTCCTGGCGGTCGGCTTGGTGGCGAGTGCCTGGGTGCTGGGGCATTTCCTGCTGCAGTTCAAACAGGCCGACCGGGCGGTGGAGGTCAAGGGCCTGGCCGAACGCGAAGTGCAGGCGGACATCGCGATCTGGCCGATCGCGTTCAACGAGGCGGACAACGACCTCGCCCGCCTGTATCAGACCCTGCAAGAAAAGAATGACAAAATCGCAGCGTTCCTGCAGGCGAAGGGCTTCAAGGCCGAGGAGATCTCGGTGTCCGCCCCGTCGATCACCGACCGCCAGGCCCAGGATTACGGCAACCCGCAGCTGGCCGAGCGCCTGCGCTACAGCGGCAAGTCGACCGTGACTGTCTACACGCGGCAGGTCGAGCGCGTGCGGGAGGTGATGGCGCAGCTCGGCGAACTCGGCAAGGAGGGCATCGCGCTCTCTGCCGACCAGTACGAGAACCGCACGCAGTTCCTGTTCACGGGCCTCAACAGTCTCAAGCCCTCGATGATCGAGGAGGCGACCAAGAACGCGCGCATCGCGGCCGACAAGTTTGCCAAGGATTCCGCCAGTCGCCTCGGCAAGATTCGCCGCGCCAACCAGGGACAATTCTCCATCGAAGACCGCGACGCCAGCACGCCTCACATCAAGAAGGTGCGCGTGGTGTCGTCGGTCGAATACAGCCTCGTCGATTAATCCCCACCGGGCGTCGCCCGGCCAGCCATGCACCAGAAAATCCTCATCCTCGACTTCGGTTCCCAGTACACCCAGCTGATCGCGCGCCGCGTGCGCGAGGCCGGCGTCTACTGCGAACTGCACCCCAACGACGTCAGCGAACAGTTCGTGCGCGACTTCGCGCCACAGGGCATCATCCTCTCGGGCGGCCCCAACTCGGTCTACGAGGACGAGACGCCGCGCGCGCCCGACGTCGTGTTCACGCTCGGCGTGCCGGTGCTCGGCATCTGCTACGGCATGCAGACGATGGCGGCACAGCTCGGGGGGCAGGTGGAAAGCGCGGCCAAGCGCGAGTTCGGCTATGCGGAAATCCGCGCGCGCGGCCACACGCGGCTGTTGCGTGACATCCAGGACCGTGTCAACGACGAAGGCCACGGGCTGCTCGACGTGTGGATGAGCCACGGCGACAAGGTCACCCAGCTTCCGCCCGGCTTCAAGGTGATGGCGAGCAATGCCGCCACGCCGATCGCCGCGATGGCCGACGAGGACCGCCGTTTCTACGGCGTCCAGTTCCATCCCGAAGTCACCCACACGTCCCAGGGCAAGCACATCCTCGAGCGCTTCGTGCACGATATCTGCGGCTGCGGTTCCGACTGGAATATGCCCGACTACGTCGACGAGGCGATCGGCCGCGTGCGTTCCGAAGTCGGCAGCGACGAAGTCATACTGGGCCTGTCCGGCGGCGTCGACTCCTCGGTGGTGGCGGCATTGCTGCACCGCGCCATCGGCGACCAGCTCACCTGCGTGTTCGTCGACAACGGTCTGCTGCGCCTGAATGAAGCCGAGCAGGTGATGGAAACCTTCGCGAAGAACCTCGGCGTCAAGGTCATCCACGTCGATGCGTCCGAGCGCTTCATGCAGGCGCTCGCCGGCGTCAGTGACCCCGAGCAGAAGCGCAAGATCATCGGCCGCGAATTCGTCCATGTGTTCCAGGAAGAGGCCGCCAAGCTGCCCAACGCCAAATGGCTCGCGCAGGGCACCATCTATCCCGACGTCATCGAATCGGCCAGCGCCAAGACCAAGAAGGCGCACACCATCAAGAGCCACCACAACGTCGGCGGCCTGCCCGAGACGTTGCACCTGAAGCTGCTCGAACCCTTGCGCGAGCTCTTCAAGGACGAAGTGCGCGAGCTCGGCATCGCGCTTGGCCTGCCGCACGACATGGTCTACCGCCATCCCTTCCCCGGCCCCGGACTCGGCGTGCGCATCCTCGGCGAAGTGAAGCGCGAATACGCTGATCTGCTGCGCCGCGCCGACGCCATCTTCATCGAGGAACTTCGCGCCGCCGGCTGGTACGAGAAAACCTCCCAGGCCTTCGCCGTGTTCCTGCCGGTGAAGAGTGTTGGCGTCATGGGCGACGGCCGCACCTATGACTATGTGGTTGCACTGCGCGCCGTCGTTACCAGCGACTTCATGACCGCCCACTGGGCCGAACTGCCCTACACCCTGCTCGGCAAGGTCTCCAACCGCATCATCAATGAAGTCCGCGGGCTGAATCGCGTCGTCTACGACATCAGCGGAAAACCGCCGGCTACGATTGAATGGGAGTAAGGCTATCGAGCCGTTGGGCGAGGGGCCCCGCGTAGCGGGGATCGACCCGGCGAGATGGCCTGCCCGCGACGCACGAGCGGTTGTGGCGTATGGAATTCACAGAGCGGGCTTGCTTTGGCCGTTGGGCGAGGGGCCCCGCGTAGCGGGGATCGACCCGGCGAGATGGCCTGCCCGCGACGCGTAGCTTTTGTCATGCGACACCCATTCAGAGCGGGCAGCTTTGAGCCCCCAGTGAAATGACGACCGTCGCCGTGATCGGGGCCGGCCCCGCTGGCCTGATGGTGGCCGAAGCCCTCGCGCAGGGCGGCGTCGAGGTCGACGTCTTTGACACCATGCCCTCGGTCGGCCGCAAGTTCCTGCTGGCAGGCATCGGCGGCCTGAACATCACGCATTCCGAGCCGTTCCAATCCTTCGTCGCGCGCTACGGTGCGCGCGCCTCGGCGATCCGGCCGCTGCTCGAAGCATTCTCCCCGACAGACCTGCGCGACTGGATCCACGCTCTCGGCATCGAGACCTTCGTCGGCACCTCCGGCCGCGTGTTTCCCAGGGAGATGAAGGCCGCGCCACTGTTGCGTGCGTGGCTGCACCGGCTGCGCGAGGCGGCTGTGCGCTTCCACGTGCGGCATCGCTGGTTGGGGTGGAATGAATCGGGCGCGCTGCGCTTCGCCACCCCAGACGGCGAGCGAACGGTCTATGCGGATGCGGTGGTGCTGGCGCTCGGCGGCGCCAGCTGGCCGAAGCTGGGCTCCGACGGCGCGTGGGTGCCGTGGCTCTCCGGGCGCGGCGTCGACGTCGCGCCGCTCGTGCCGGCGAATTGCGGCTTCGACGTCGCGGGCGGGTGGAGCGCGCACTTGAAGACCCGCTTTGCCGGCCAGCCGCTGAAGACCGTGGCGCTACGCTTCACCGATGCGTCGGGGCTGGTGCACGAGTGCCGCGGCGAACTGATGCTGTCCGATACCGGCATCGAGGGCAGCCTGGTGTATGCGCTCTCCGTGCCGCTGCGCGACACCCTCGCGGCGCAGGGCGCGGTGACGGTGGCACTCGACCTGCTGCCCGACAAGACGCTGGAGCGCGCGATCGCCGAGGTGGCGCATCCGCGCGGGTCGCGCTCGCTCGCCAGCCACCTGCAGAGCCGTGCTGGGCTGAAGGGCGCGAAGGTGGCGCTGCTGCACGAAATCCTTTCCAGGGACGCGATGAACGATCCAGCGCAACTCGCCCGCGCGATAAAATCGCTGCCGCTTACGCTTGTCGCGCCGCGGCCGATCGCCGAAGCGATCAGCAGCGCCGGCGGCGTGCGCTTCGAGGCGCTCAATGAACATCTCATGCTCAAGGCGCTGCCCGGCGTCTTCGTCGCCGGCGAGATGCTCGACTGGGAGGCGCCGACCGGCGGCTACCTGCTGACGGCCTGTTTTGCCAGCGGCCGTGCCGCCGGGCAGGGCGCGCTGAACTACCTGAAGACCCACCATGTTGCGACTGACTGAACTCAAACTGCCGCTCGACCATCCGCCGGAAGCGCTGCGCGCCGCGATCCTGAAGCGCCTCGAACTGGCGGACGACGAACTGGTCCGCTTCAGCATCTTCAAGCGGAGCTACGACGCACGCAAGAAGCACGCGCTGCTGCTCGTCTACACGGCCGACGTCGAGGTGAGGGACGAGTCGGCGCTGCTGACCAAATTCCGCAAGGATCCGCACGTCAGGCCGACGCCCGACATGACCTACCGGTTCGTCGGTCATGCGCCTGAAAACCTGACCGAGCGGCCGATCGTCGTCGGCTTTGGTCCTTGCGGCATTTTCGCGGCGCTCGTTCTTTCCCAAATGGGCTTCAAGCCCATCGTGCTCGAGCGAGGCAAAGCCGTGCGCGAGCGCACCCAGGACACCTGGGGGCTGTGGCGCAAGCATGTGCTGAACCCCGAATCCAACGTGCAGTTCGGCGAAGGGGGGGCGGGCACGTTTTCCGACGGCAAGCTCTACAGCCAGATCAAGGATCCGCGCCATCTCGGACGCAAGGTGCTGACCGAATTCGTCAAGGCGGGCGCGCCCGAGGAAATTCTGTACGTGTCGAAGCCGCACATCGGCACCTTCCGCCTGGTCGGCATGGTGGAGAACATCCGTCACGAGATCGAATCGCTGGGCGGCGAGATCCGCTTCCAGCAGCGCGTGACCGACCTGCTGATCGAAAACGGGCGCGTTGAGGGCGTGGCGCTCGCGAGCGGCGAGACCGTGCGCAGCCATCACGTCGTGCTGGCGCTCGGCCACAGCGCCCGCGACACCTTCGAGATGCTGTACGCGCGCGGCGTGCACATGGAGGCCAAGCCGTTCTCGATCGGCTTTCGCATCGAGCATCCGCAGTCGCTCATCGACCGTGCCCGGCTGGGCCCGAACGCCGGCAACCCGCTCCTCGGCGCGGCCGACTACAAGCTGGTGCACCACGCCAAGAACGGCCGCGCCGTGTACAGCTTCTGCATGTGCCCGGGCGGCACGGTGGTCGCCGCGACCTCGGAGCCGGGGCGCGTGGTGACCAACGGCATGAGCCAGTATTCGCGCAACGAGCGCAACGCCAACGCCGGCATCGTCGTCGGCATCACGCCGGACGATTTTCCCGGCGACGATCCGCTCGCCGGTATCCGCCTGCAGCGGGAACTCGAATCGCGTGCGTTTACCCTGGGCGGCGGCAACTACAACGCGCCGGCGCAGCGCGTGGGCGATTTCCTCGAAGGCAAGCCGTCGACGAAGCTCGGCAGCGTCGAGCCGTCCTACAAGCCGGGCGTGCACCTGACCGACCTCGCCAGCGCGCTGCCGCCGTATGCCATCGAGGCGATCCGCGAGGCCTTGCCGGCGTTCGACAAGCAGATCCACGGCTTCGCCTTGGACGACGCGGTGCTCACCGGCGTCGAGACGCGCACCTCGTCGCCGGTGCGCATCACGCGCGGCGACGATTTCCAGAGCCTGAACGTGAAAGGCCTTTACCCGGCGGGCGAGGGTGCGGGCTACGCCGGCGGCATCCTCTCGGCCGGGGTCGACGGCATCAAGGTCGCCGAGGCGGTCGCGCGCGACATGTTGGGGCTGGAAGCGGCGGAGTCGGGCAGCAAGGCCGGGGCGGGCTGCGACTATTGAAGTGTCGGTGCGCCGGCGGTTGAGGTCGCGTCAGCGGCGGGCGGCCGCCGCGGCCAGCTGCGCGTAGGCCGCGACGGCCAGTTGCTGCATCGCCTGGCGGCCGATCTGGCCCGACAGCGCGTAGCCAAAATCGCCGTCGATCCAGTAGAAGACGTCGACGCCGTTTTCGGTGGCGTGGCGGAAGGCGGTGTGCGAATTGCCGGTGACCGCACGCCGCACGTACAGCGTCACGCGGCGCTCGAGACTGTCCTGGAACATGAACTGCGCGACCGGGCCGGTCTCGCCGGCGAGCAGGCGGCCGCCCAGGAGCGCGAAGCCCTGCGCGCGGAAGTCGGGCGCGTCGAGCGGCGTGCCGACGCGCTTGGACAGCCATGCGACGAGGTGCTCGGCGTGGGCGGCGTCGACTTCGACCGGGTGCCGCGTCTCCGGGCTGAACACGGCGTGGGCAATCGCGGCGTCGCGCGCGAGGTGGACCTGCGGCGCGGGCGTCGCTTCGTGCGTGCCGCGCCCGACGACGTAGCCGATGAGCCCCGCGGCGACGAGCGCGAGCGAGGCGGCGACCGCGCGCAAGGGGGTGCCGAGCGCGGGCCGGCGCGCGGCGCGCACCAGGTTCAGCGGCAGCGGCTCGTTGAGCACGGGGTCGAAGGCGCCATGCAGCATGCGGTTCTGCGCGGCCCACGCCTCGACCCGCGCGGCGTCGGCAGGATGCGCCGCCAGCCAGGCCTCGACCTCGAGGCGGCGGGCCTCGGGCAGGGTGCCGTCCACGTAGCCATGCAGTTCGTCTTCGCGCACGTCGTCGATCATTTCACTACTCTCAGTTTCACGGCGGGTTCACCGGCCAGCATCTGGCGCATTTTCTCGCGCGCCCGCGCCAGGCGCGACATCACGGTGCCGACCGGCACGCCCAGCACCTCGGCGGCTTCAGCGTAGCCGAACTGCTCGAGGCCAACCAGGAGCAAGACTTCGCGTTGTTCCTCGGGCAGGCGGCCGAGCGCGGCGTGGATGTCGCGTGCGGCCAAGGCCTCCAGCTGGCCCCCGCTCACCGGCTCGTCGAGCGCGTCGTCGATCACCGTTTCCTGCGGACGCCGTGCACGGACCTGGTTCACAAACAGGTTGTGCATCAGGGTGAACAGCCAGGCGCGCAGATCGCTGCCGGGCTGCCACAGGTCGAGCTTCGCCAGCGCACGCTCGAGCGTGTCCTGCACCAGGTCGTCGGCGCGGCTGGCGTCCCCCGTCAGCGCCCGCGCGTAGCGGCGCAGGCGGGGGAGATGCTCGATCAGGTCCGGACGCGCACGCACTCAGGGCCGGGCAGCGCGCCACACGTTGTTGACGCCGTCGCCGGTCGTGTCGCCCGGCTGCTTGTCGTTGATCCACAGATACAGCGGCTTGCCCTTGTAGGCCCACTGGCGGGAACCGTCGTCGCGGGTAATGACCGTGTAGTCGCCGCTGGCCTTATCCGTCGCGCCGGCGGCGAGCGGCGGCCACCTCAGCGCGCAGTCGCCGTTGCACACGCTCTTGCCGGAGCCGGCGACGTCCTTGTCGAAGGTATATAGCGTCATGCCGGTGGGGTTGGTGAGCACGCCGGCCGAGGCGTCGACGGGGGCGCCGGCATAGGGCGTCGCAGAGGCCACCAGCATGGCGACGGCGGCGAAGGGAAAGAAAACGGATTTCATGGTGAGATCCTTTGCAAGTGATGATGGGTGGGTTTCGCAAGCTTGCACAGGGGTGAACAGCGGGGGGCGGGACTTTATTCCCGCGGCGAGGGAGATTTGCATCGTTGAAATATTTCAAATAGTATTAAAATATGGAAACGAAAGCCGCCGTCGCCGCCCTTGCCGCGCTCGCCCAGGATTCCCGCCTGGCGATCTTCCGCGTCCTGGTCCAGGCCGGGCCGGTCGGCCTTGCCGCGGGCCGGATCGGCGAACTCACCGGCATCGCACCGTCCTCGCTGTCGTTCCACCTCAAGGAACTGGTGCACGCGGGTCTCGCGGATGCGCGGCAGGCGGGGCGCTTCGTCATCTACACCGCCAACTTTGACGCCATGAACGCGCTGCTCGGTTTTCTCACCGAAAACTGCTGCGGCGGCAATCCCTGCGCGCCGGTGTGTTCGCCGGCGTGCGCATCCGAGAAGGAGTCCACATGAAACGCCTGCACGTGCACGTCGCGGTCGACGATCTGGCCGCCAGCATCGAGTTCTACTCGACGATGTTCGCCGCCGAGCCGACCGTTACCAAGTCCGACTACGCGAAATGGATGCTCGACGATCCCCGCGTCAACTTCGCCATCTCGGCGCGCGGCGCGCCGGTGGGCCTCAACCACCTGGGTGTGCAGGTCGAGTCGGCGGAGGAGCTCGCCGAGATGAACGCGCGCCTCTCGAAGCTGGAAGGCGAGGTGGTCGAGGAAATGGGCACCGCCTGCTGCTACGCGAAATCCGACAAGTACTGGGCGACCGACCCCAGCGGTATCGCGTGGGAGACCTACCACACGCTCGACATCATCCCGGTTTTCGGCGGGGCCTCGGCAGGGGGCTGTTGCGTGCCCGAACCGGCGGTGGAAAAAGCCGCCTACTGCGCGCCAACCACGTCCGCTGCGGGCAGCTGCTGCTGAATTTTTTCAATCATCAAGGAACCCATCGTGGCTGACAAACCTTACACCGTGCTGGTGCTGTGCACCGGCAACTCCTGCCGCTCGCAAATGGCCGAAGTGCTCTTGAACCATGACCTCGCCGGCCAGGTGCGCGCGCTGTCCGCCGGCACCCGGCCGCAGCCCAAGGTCGCCGACGGTGCCATTGCGGCGCTGAAAGCCGCCGGCCTCGATACCGATGGCCTGCACCCGAAGGACGTCGACGCGGTGATGAACGAAGATATCGACTTGGTGGTGACCGTGTGCGACAACGCGAAGGAAGCCTGCCCGGTCTTTCCCAAGCCGATCCCCACGATCCACCTGCCGTTCCACGATCCGCACGGCGAGCCGCTGGAAAGCTTCGTTGCGGTGCGCGACGACATCCGCGAGCGTCTCGTGCCGGCGGTGCGCGCAGCGATGCAGGGCTGAATATGTCGGCGCAATGCGAAGTGACCGCCAAGGCAGCGGCAGGCGCGCCGATGAGCGTGTTCGAGCGCTGGCTCACGCTCTGGGTGGCGCTGTGTATCGTCGCCGGCGTCGCGTTGGGGCAAGCGTTCCCGGCGCCGTTCCATGCGCTGGGGCGCATGGAGGTGGCGCAGGTCAATATCCCGGTCGGTATTTTGATCTGGATCATGATCATCCCCATGCTGATGAAGATCGACTTCGGTGCGCTCGCTCAGGTGAAGTCGCACTGGAAGGGCATCGGCGTCACGCTCTTCGTCAACTGGGCGGTGAAGCCTTTCTCGATGGCGCTCCTGGCGTGGCTGTTCATCCGCCATCTGTTCGCGCCGTATCTGCCGGCGGAACAGCTCGACAGCTACGTCGCCGGTCTCATCCTGCTCGCCGCCGCGCCGTGCACGGCGATGGTGTTCGTGTGGAGCCGGCTGACCGGCGGCGATCCCTATTTCACCCTGTCGCAGGTGGCGCTGAACGACACCATCATGATCTTCGCCTTCGCGCCCATCGTCGGCTTGCTGCTGGGGCTGTCCGCCATCGTCGTGCCGTGGGACACGCTGTTCACCTCGGTGGTGCTCTATATCGTGATCCCGGTGATCCTGGCGCAGGTGTGGCGCAAGCAGTTGCTGAAACGCGGCCAGGCGGCGTTCGATGCGACCATGACGCAGCTTGGCCACGCTTCGATCCTTGCGCTGCTCGCCACGCTGGTGCTGTTGTTCGCCTTCCAGGGCGGGCAGATCATCGCGCAGCCGCTGATCATCGCGCTGTTGGCCGTGCCCATCCTGATCCAGGTGTTCTTCAACTCGGCCCTGGCCTACTGGCTGAACCGGAAAGTCGGTGAAAAACACAGCGTCGCCTGCCCGTCCGCCCTGATCGGGGCGTCCAATTTCTTCGAGCTGGCCGTGGCAGCCGCCATTGCGCTATTCGGGTTTGAATCCGGCGCGGCGCTGGCCACTGTCGTCGGCGTACTGATCGAGGTGCCGGTGATGTTGCTGGTGGTGAAGTTCGTCAACCTGAGCCGCGGCTGGTACGAGGCCGGGCTGAAATGACGATGGCCGGCTCGACGGCCGGCCATCGCATCGCGCGTGGGCGCGTCAGACAGCGTAGCGTCGGGACTTGAAGCTCACCGTGGACTTGTAGGCACCGCCTGTGACCTTGCGCAGGTTGGCCCAAGTATGCTTGTAGTCCGGTACGACGTTGCGGTCGACCGCCTCGGTGGTGACATCGCCCTGGATGCCGTTGTAGTGCCCGAACTGCATGAACACCTGGCCGCGCTTGGCATCTTCGGTCAAATAAGCCATGGCGTAGGTCGAGCCGTAGTCGTTGTAGAGCTCGACGATGTCGCCGCTGGCGATGCCAAGCTCGGCGGCGTCCGCCGGGCTGATTTCCACCGGCGCCATCGGCCAGCGTGTCCGCATGTCGGGGTTGTGCTGGTCGTGGTACATCGACTGCCAGGCTTCGTTGGTGCGGCCGCTGTTGACCCAGAAGCGGTATTTGTCCTTCTGCTTCTGTACCGAGGGGAACAGCCCTTTCCACGGCGAAGGCTTGAAGTGCGCCAGGCCGTCGTCGGTGCCGAACTTGTCCGTATAGAGCATCTCGGTGCCGACCAGCTTGTCGCCCTTCACTTCCCTGATCGGCAGCTGCACACCGTTGTTGCCGGCCTTGCGCAGCAGTTCATACGTGGCAAGGTGGCCGGTGTCGCCGCCCTGGCTGTGGATCACGCCGCCGACGTCGTTCTTGCCCATCAGGCGGAAGCCATCGTTGAAGGCGTCCTCCTCGCTCTTCCAGTTAAAGCCCTTGAAGCGCGCCGCCATCTTGGCGTTGCCTTCCTTCTCGTACATCGCCTTCAGGGTGTTGGCGATGTCCGCGGCGATCAGGCAGTCGGGCTTGGCGCTGCCGGGCGGGTCCATGAACTTCTGCGACAGGCGTAGCCGCCGCTCGCCGTTCATCGAGGTGAGGTTCATTTCGCCCGGATGCACGGCCGGCAGCAGCAGGTGCGCCGCCTCCGCCAGGGTGGTGGGATAGAGGTTGATGCTGGCGACGAACAGGCCACCCTTGTTGGCAACGGCGTCGTAGATCGCGTCGATCATTTCCTGCGTGCTGGCGCCGCGCGCGCGGCGCATCGCTTCCTTGACGATTTCCGAACGGCGCAGCACGGCGTCGCGGAACTGCTCGGCGTTGCAGGTGGTCTGGAAAGTGGACACGGCCCAGAAGGTCAGCATCTGCGCCTTGCCGTTGATGATCTCCTGGTCGACGTAGATCTTCTCGCCGGTGGGATGCGGCGGGCGGGCATAGCCTTCTTGATGCCCGCCCATGCGCACGCAGCCGGTGCCGCGGCGGCCGCCGACGTTGTGGGTGGCGATCACGAGGTCGAGCAGCGCGGACTGGATGGCGTAGTTGTCGTTGCCCCAGATGATGCCCTTCTCGTAGGCATGCATCGTGCGCTTGAGCTTGCCGCCGGCCTTGGGCTTGTAGGCCCATTCCGCCGCCTGCTTGAGCTTGGCCACCGACACGCCGGTGATGCGGCTGCACTCCTCCAGGCTCATGCGATTGGCCTTGACTGCCTCTTCGAAACCCTTGGTGCGCTTGGCGATGAAGTCACGGTCGATCCAGCCTTGGTCGACGACGTAGGTGAACAGGCCGTTGAAGAGCGCGGTGTCTGTGCCGGGCTGGAGATCCAGATGCAGCACGCTGTCCTTGCCGACGGCGGTCTCACAAATCGCGATCGAGGGGGTACGGCGCGGGTCGACGAAGATGATCTTGCCGGCGCCGACTTCCTCGCCCGGGAACCATTTCTGCTTCTTGTCCACGGTCGACCCCTGCAGGTTGGGCAGCCAGTGGTAGAGGAAGTAGTTGGTCTGGGTCTCGTAGGGGTTGTTGCCGATGCTCATGATGCAGTCGGCGACTTCGGCGTCCTCGTAGCTGTTGTTGAGCTCCATGATGCCCATCTCGCGGGTGGCGTGGCATTCGGAGTTGTAGGCCTGGCGGTTGTGGATGCGAACGGTCGGGGTTTGCAGGGCGGTGAACATCAGCTTGCCCGAACCCCAGGTGTTCTCGAAGCCGCCGCCGGCGCCGCCGTGGTCGAACAGCACGCAGGCGAGCTCGCGCGGGCCGCTCTTGTCGAGGATCTTCTTGGTCACGCCGGCGTAGATCGCCAGCGCCTGGTTCCAGTCGGTCTCCAGCCACTGGTCGCCGGTATGGAGGCGCGGATGCGCCAGGCGCTCGCCGGTGGGCGTGCCTTCGGCGTACATATAGCTCGCCATGCGCAGGCCGCGCACCGAGCCGCCGCCCTCGTTCACCACGCATTCCTTGTCAGGGACGATGAGGATGTTGTAGCGGCGGCCGTCCTTGCCGGTGACGACGTTCTGCTGCGTGGGCGTGGCGATGGTGGAAAACGGCGGCAGTTGCCGGCGGAAATCCAGCCCCAGCGCGTTCTGGTGCGGGGCCTTGCCGCCTTCCTGGTTTTCCGGCCACTTGTAGACGTGATAGCCGCAGCCGACGATGCAGAAGTGGCAGGTCATGTTGGTCTTCTGCGCGTTGACCGGCGGCAGCGTGATGCGGTCTTTGGTTTTAGCCATTGTTCGTTTCCTCCTTACAGCACGTTGGCCTGGCGGCCATAGATCAGGCCATCGACGGCCACCGCGGTGACGGTGTCGTTTTTGGCGTTGTACTCGAGCACGATGCGCGGCAAATTGGTCGGCGCCTGGCCGCAGACCATTTGCCCACTCTTTTCGGCGTCGAAAATGCTGTAGTGGCAGGGACACTTGAAGCAGCGGTCTTTGCTGTCATACGAGGTGGGGCAGCCCTGGTGCGTGCACAGGATGCTGTAGGCGACGATGTCCCGGTCAGGACCCACGCCGCCCGGAACCGGTTGGCCCATCTTGATCGCCTGGCAGGGGCTCGATGCGTCCGGATAGTTGAACGCCACGGGCACGTTGACCTTCATGCCGATGGCCTTGCCGATGGCCTTGGCGGAGTAGGGGAGTGTGGTCGCAGTGTTGATGGCGGCTTCGGCCGTGGCGGGTGCCAGACCTGCCACGGCAGCACCTGCGCTGGCCGCAAGGCCGCCGCTCAATTTGAAGAAATCCCGGCGGGATACGTTCTGGGTCATGTCTGCCTCCTGATTGGGTTTGCGTGTGATAAACACGACATCGCTGCAAGCAGGTTGGATGCCAGGAAAAATTTCTATGGTAATCAAGAACATACACCCACATTACGTTACCGTATGGTAACGTTACCATCCCGACTTGACGGTGGGGTATTACCGTTTAGTACTATGCCGGGATGACCCGCGCCATCGACACCAAGCGACGCAAACTGCTGGCCGGCGCAATCGGCTTGACCGCGCTCGGTTTCCGACCCGTACGGGCTGGCCAGCCCCTGCAGTTCGGCACCACGCCTGTATTTCTCGACGAACAGGCGCAATTCCTTGCAGCCTGGCAAGCCTGGCTGGAAACCCGGCTTGGCCGCCCAGTGCGCTTCGTGCAGCGCGCAAGCTACCGTGAAATCACCGAACGCCTGCTTGCCAACAAGTTGGACCTGGCCTGGCTGTGCGGTTACCCCTATGTACGCAATAAACAGAATCTGCCGCTGGTGGCAGTGCCGAGGTACCAGGGCGCGCCCCTCTACCGTTCCTATCTCATCACGCCGTCAGAGGACACACATACTCATTCGTTCGCGGATTTGCGCGATCGGGTATTCGCCTATTCCGATCCCGATTCCAATTCCGGCTGGCTGGTGCCCCAGGCCACGATCAAACGGGCGGGCAACGACCCGGCGCGTTTTTTCCGCAAGACCTTTTTCACCTGGAGCCATCGTCGCGTCATCGAGGCTTGTGCGACAGGGTTGGCGCAAGGCGGGGCGGTGGATGGCTACATCTGGGACACGCTTGCGCGCCAGCATCCCGAATTGACCGGCGCCACGCGCGTGGTGTGGCGCTCCGATCCTTTCGGCTTTCCGCCCATCGTCGCCTCGCCCGGCACATCGCGCATGCAGATAGAAGAGTTCCGCCATGCACTGCTTGGCATGGCAAGCGATACGGAAGGCCGGCGCCTGCTGAGCCAGCTCAACCTCGACGGCTTTGTCGAAGGCAATCCGAAGCTTTTCGATGGTATCGAGCGAAACTGGCGCTTCCTGGAAAGCTGACATGCTCAACCAGTTGAGCTACCGGATCAAAACCCCTCTTGCCTTGGTGCTGGTGATCCTGGTCGCTACCGCCTTGGTCTCCGCCCTGCTGACATGGCGCGGCTATGCGGATGCCAAGGAAAGTTTCATCTCGCAGGCATCCAGCCTGGGCCGCGTGTTGTCGCGCACCCTGCTCCCGGCCCTCGTGCATGACGACACCTGGCAGGCCTATGAAATCCTGAGGACACCGCTCGAAAAAGACGAGAGTCCGGGGCGGGATTTCGTCCTGCTGGACAAAGAAGGCCTGGTATTCGCAGCCTCCGATCCGCGCAGTTTTCCGGTACTGGCCCGCATGGCCTCGCTTCCGCACGCCCCCGCTTCCTTGCCTGGATCGAAGCTGCAAGCGCAGCACGTTATCGAAGACGCCGAGGGACGCTACCTTTATGTGGCGACGCTGGTTCTGGCGGAAGACGGCGCACCGCTGGGACAACTGGTGCAGCGCTACGACACCGACCTGCTCAAGCCGCGCCTCGCCCAGGTTTCGCAGGGCATGTTGCTGGCGAGCCTGGCCGCCCTGTTGCTGCTGCTGCCGCTGGGCTGGCTGGCCGGCAAACGGCTGGCCGAGCCGCTTTCTCATCTGGCCGAATGCCTGGGCCGGGTCGGACGAGAATCGCCGGACGTCATCCAGTGCGAGTTTCCCGAGGGCCGCGACGAAATCAGCCAGCTTGCCCGCCGCTTCCACGAGATGTTGACTGAACTTCGCGCCAAACAGAAGCTGGAAAAACACCTGGCACGAAGCGACCGGCTGGCGGCCTTGGGGCGGCTTTCCGCAGGCATCGCCCACGAAGTCAACAATCCGCTGGGCGGCATGTTGAATGCCATCAGCAACCACCGCCGCGCGGGCGAAACCGACCCGCGCACCGAGAAAACCCTGTCGTTGATCGAGCGCGGCCTGACCCAGATCCGCTCGACGGTGTCCGCCCTGCTGGTGGAGGCGCGGCTGGAATCAAGGGCGCTGGCCCCGGCTGATATCGAGGATGTGCGCACGCTGATTGCAGCCGATGCCCAGGCCAAAATGCTCAGCCTCGACTGGACAAACGGCCTGGCCGAGCCCCTGCCGCTGCCTTCTGCCCAAGTGCGGCAAATCCTGCTCAACCTCCTGCTCAATGCCGTCCACGCCGCGCCGACGGAGGGACAGGTCGGTATGCAGGTGCAGACCGATGGAAACCAGCTGACGCTGTGCGTGGACAATGACGGCCCTGCCATTCCCGCCCGCCGCCGTGAACATTTGTTCGAGCCCTTCTTCGGCGAGGGCGAGGGCCATGGACTGGGCCTGTGGGTGACCTATCAATTGGTGCAGCAATTGAACGGAAAGATCGAGGTGATCAGCGAGCCGGGTCATACCCGCTTCACCATTACCCTGCCGCTGGACGAGAACAAGCATGACGAATGAACCGCGCATCCTGCTCATCGAGGACGATCCCATCATGGGCGAGTCCCTGATGGATCGCTTCGAGCTCGAAGGCATGCTTGCCGACTGGGCACAGACCGGCGCCGAGGGGCGACGCCGGCTGGAAAGCCGCACTTACGGCGTGGTGCTCTCCGACATCCGCCTACCGGACATGGGAGGCGACGCGCTGTTCCTGGAGCAGGCCGGCAGCCTGCCCGCAGTGCCGTCCTGGCTGTTCATCACCGGCTACGGCGCGGTCGATCAGGCCGTGCGCCTGCTGAAAAACGGCGCGGCGGATTACATCGCCAAGCCTTTCGAACTCGACGCGCTGATCGACAAACTGCGCCGGCATCTGGCCATCGCCGCGCCGCGTCCGGCAGTGGAGGCCGATGTGCTTGATCTTGGCATTTCGCCCGCACTGCAGCGCATCGAGGCGCAATTGCCTCGCATCGCCGCGCAGGCGCGCACGCTGCTCATCACCGGCGAATCAGGCGTGGGCAAGGAAATGGTGGCGCGCGCCTTCCATCGCCTGACACCGGAGGGGGAGGGCTCGCCCTTCATCGCCGTCAACTGCGCCGCCATTCCCGAAACCCTGCTGGAGGCCGAGCTGTTCGGGCACGAGAAAGGTGCTTTCACCGGCGCCGGTCGGCTGCGCCGCGGCATGTTCGAGCAGGCCGACGGCGGCACCCTCTTTCTCGATGAAATCGGCGACATGCCGCTCGCCATGCAGGCCAAGCTCTTGCGCGTGCTGCAGGAAAGGCGGGTAACCCGGCTGGGCGGCGAAAAATCCGTGCCCGTCGATCTGCGGCTGGTTTCCGCCACCCATCAGGACCTGAAGAAACTGGTTACGCTGGGGCGATTCCGCGAAGACCTCTACTACCGCCTCGACGTGATCCATGTGCACATTCCGCCGCTACGGCAGCGGCGCGAGGACATTCTTTGGCTCGCCCGCCGTTTTCTGGAAGAGGTCGCGCCTGGCAAGCGATTGACGGCCGATGCCGAGCAGGCGGTGGTGACTCACGATTGGCCGGGCAACGCGCGCGAACTCAAACACGCCATCGAACGCGGCGCGATCCTTGCCAGCGGCCCGTTGCTGGGGCCGGCTGCCCTGTTTGGCACCGAGGACGAAGCCAGCGAGCTTCCGCGGGCGAGCCTCGCGGAATTCGTTGCCGAATCGGAGAGGCGCTATATCTCCAAGGCACTCGCAGACCACGACGGTCATATAGGGCGGACCGCAGGCGCGCTGGGCATCAGCCGCAAGAACTTGTGGGAAAAAATGAGGAAGCTTGGCCTGTCGGCAGACAGGAACAACGCCGATTGACGCCCACGTCCCCGTGCGACAATTTGACATAGCTTCCATACGATCCGCACACAATGCCTGCCACCTATCCTGCTTCCGACTGGGCCGAGCTTCCTGCCTGGCTCCCCCCAGAATTAAAGATGTCTGCATCGACAACCCGGCTCGACAAGGGGCAGTCGTTGTTCCATGCGGGTGACAGGGTCGAGGTTTTTCACCTGGTGCGCGCAGGCGAACTGGCGGCGATTCGCTGCATGCCCAATGGCGCCGAGGCCATCATGCTCACCGCGCGAGCGGGCGAGTTCTTCGGCGAAGCCAGCCTGTTTCAGACGGAATATTCGTGCGAGGCGCGCGCGCTGTCGCCCTGCATCCTGACAACATTCGGCGCCGAACGTTTTCGTCAGGCGATGACTGCGCATCCGGATTTTTCCCTGGCTTTCGTGCGCCGGCTTGCCGTATCGCTGCGGCGCCAGTGCTCGCGCGTGGAACGCTTGCGCCTGAAAAGCGCAAGCGATCGCATCCTGCACTACTTGACCTGCGAAGTCGGGCCATCGGGCTGGACCGAACTGGGGGGCACCATTCAGGATTGGGCAGCGGAATTGGCGCTGGAACCTGAGACGTTGTACCGCACCCTGTCGCAACTCGAGCGGGACGGGGTGTTGGTGCGCGAGCAACGCCGCTTTCGTCTGCGCGATTGCGCGCTGACGGCTTGCGGCAGCATGCAGACGAAAACCTGATTTCGATCATACCGGGGCGAGTCGGCCTTCTGTACGGTGCGCGTTCGGCATTCACCGATAAGCGCAAACAGGAGACTCTTATGCAAGCCAACCGCCTCTACGCCGCTCTCGTTGCGGCCCTCGTTCCCGCCACCGCCCTCGCCACCAATGGCGACCAGATGACCGCGCTGTCGGCCCCGCAGGCCGGTATGGGCGGCGCCACTACGGCTTTCGCGCAGGACGCGCTGACCGTGCTGGTCAATCCCGCCGGCATGGCCGACCTCGGCATGAAGGATGTCCGCCTCGATTTCGGATTCGGGCTGCTCAATCCGCCTCGCAAGGTCAACGGCAACGAGAGCGATTCCAACTGGTACATGATGCCGACCGGCGCGGTCGCCTTTAACGTCAACGACAAGTTGTTCCTCGGCATGGGAATGGGAGGCGTGTCGGGCATGGGCGTGAACGTACCCGACATCAACCTGCCCGCACCCGGTAACCAGCCGATGGTCACGACCAAGCAGGTGTTTCGCTTCTCGCCGGCGGCGGCCTACAGGGTGAACGATGCCCTCACTCTGGGCGCGTCGCTGAACATCGGCTACCAAAGCCTGGCCTTGTCCAACACGAACTTCAGCCTGCCGCAAAACCAGCAGTTCGGCTTCGGCGCCACCCTCGGCGCCACCTACAAGATCAGTCCCAAGCTGCAAGCCGGTCTGGCATGGACGAGCAAGACCGATATTTCCGACATGGAATACCACACCACCGCAGGCAAGGTCAGCTTCGATATGGACATGCCGTCCTCGCTCGCCTTCGGCCTGGCTTTCAGGCCCATGCCGGGCCTGCTTGTCGAGGCCGACATCAAACGCTACAACTTCAGCGATGTGATGGACCGCATCCCGGTCAAAGGCCCCGGCGCACCCTATCCCAGCGTGTTGACCTTTGGCTGGGACGATCAGACTGTCTATGCCGTCGGCGTGAAAAAAGACATGGGGCCGATGTCCTTCCGCATCGGCTTCAACTACGGCAAATCACCCATCGGGCCCGAGGACGTCAACAGCAACCTCGGCTCCACCGCGGTGGTCGAGAAGCACCTGTCCTTCGGCGTCACGCGTAAATTCAGCGACAAGGTACATGGCAACTTTGCCTACACCCACGCCTTTCACAACAAGGTCAATTCGAACACCACCCCCAACAGCATCGAGATGTACCAGAACCAGTACAACCTCAACGTGACCTACGTGTTCTGAGTCCGGCGGAAAGGAGCCCCCACATGAAACCTCTCGTTTCCTTTATCGGCCTCTGGATGCTCGCCGCAGCAGCGCTCGCCGCAGACGACGTCCACCGCCCCAATCCCGACCAGGACCCGAAAACCTGCGCTGCCTGCCACACCCGCATTTACGAAGAATGGAAATCGTCGGCGATGGGGCGTGACCTCGATAACCCGAAGGTCTACCAGTTCTACACCGCAACCAACCCCAAAGGCGAGAAGGATGGCCTGGGCTACCAGGGCATGTTTCCCGGCAAGGCCGGCGACTGCGCCGACTGCCACGTGCCGGTGCAGGTCATCGACGCCCACAAGCAAGGCAAGGAAGTCGATCTGGGCCACGCCATGGCGAACAAGACCGACCACGGCATTTCCTGCTATTTCTGCCATTCGATGAAGGAAGCCAAGATCGAGAAAGACGCGGACGGCAAGTACAAGACGCGCATCTTCGACAGCGTGACGCTCGACCAGGAATCGGGCGCGCGCTACGGCCCGCGCAAAGGCGTGAGGGCGCCGCATCCGGTGGTGGAAACGCAGCTGCACAAATCATCGAGCGTATGTGCAACCTGCCACCTCAACCAGGAAAAACATCTGTCGATCTCGACCTTCGACGACTGGAACCGCTATTTCACCGCCGGCAAGGTCAAACAGACCTGCCAGGAATGCCACATGCCCCTGCACAAGGGCAAACAGGAGCTGGCGATCGGCGGGCCGAAGCGCAGCGGCGTGCGGGCGCATACCTTCGTCGGCGCGCAGGACCCCGACATGCTGAAGAAAGCGCTTTCGCTCAAGACCGCGCTGGGCAAGACGGCGGACGGCAAGCTGCTGGTGCGCGCCACGGTGGAAAATGTCGGCGCAGGCCACAAGGTGCCCGGCTCCGGCCCCATCCGCAATGTCATCCTCAAGATCGACGCGTGGGACGAAAACGGCAGACCACTCACGTTTGCCGGCCCCGAGAGCGGCAAACTGCATCCGCTCGCTGGCACGGGCAACCCCAAGACCGGCGAGCGCGACGAGAACGACTGGGCGGGCCTGCCGGGCAAGATGTACGCCAAGGTCTTCGCGTCCAAGCCCAATCCGCAGACGGGCAAGCCGATGCTCGGCGTGGGCGGCTTCGCCGCCGACACGGTGGCGTTGGACAACGGGCTCGAACCCTTCGTGCCGGACACCAGCGAATACCAGTTCGAGCTGCCCGCCGACGTGAAAGCGGTCAAGGTGCGGGCCAAGCTCGTCTACCGCTATGCGTTCAAGCCCATCATCGACCGCAAGGGTTGGCGTCTGGACGAACGTCCTTCCTTCATGGCGGAAAACAATGTGAGCCTGGCCGTGGGCAAGCTCAAAATCCTGCAGACCGCTGCGCCGCAGGCAGCAGTCGCACGCCTCAATTAGGTCTGCCGGGGTGAAGGAAAGCCCGTGCCCCGGCACGGGCTTATGGTTTATCCTTCGGCCATGAATGATTCCCTCATCAAACTGACCCTGGTGGGCACAGGCGAACCCGCGATCCGCCTGCACAAGCGCCTGAATTGCGCTGCCCGCGAACTTGGGCTGCGGCTCGATATTGCAGAAGTGAAACAGCCCGAGGCCTACGGCCTCGATTTTGCACAAACCCCGGCAGTCATGGTGGAAGACGATCTGCTGTTCGGCGGATTGTTGCGCACCGAGGACATCGTGCCGCGTCTGCGTGCGCGATTCGGAACCGGCAACTTCAGGGACGGGGAGGGCACATGCGCTGCCTGATGCATGCCTGGGACCAGAACGAGGCCGAGTTGCGCGCGTGGCTGCGACGCCGGCTGGGCAACGCGCACGATGCAGAAGACATGCTGCAGGACCTGTTTCTCAAGGCCATGCGCCAGGACAAGCAATTCTGCGAAATCGCCAACGCGCGCGCTTGGCTGTTCGAGGTGGCGAGAAACGCGCTCGCCGACCGCCTGCGCCTGAAAAAAGAGCAGGTGGAACTGCCGGATGACCTCGTTGCCGAGCACGAGGAGACGCCCGCTGTGGAATCCTTATCGGCTTGCCTGCCGCGCGTGCTGAGCGAACTGTCGGACGAGGACCGCGAGGCCATCACGCGCTGCGATCTCGAAGGCATGACGCAGGAAGAGTACGCCCGCCTCAAGGGTTTGAGCCTGCCCGGCGCCAAGTCGCGCGTGCAGCGCGCGCGCAGGCGGCTGCGCGAAAAATTGACCGCCGCCTGCCAGGTGCGTTTCGACGCCGCCGGGAACGTTTGCTGCTTTTCTCCGCGCGGCTGCTGACTGTCTTGCCCGCTTCCGGGCATCTTCCCGATTTGTGGTCGCGAGCCTGCATCCTTTTTCGCCCTCGTTCGTCTTCTTTGTAAGTCAATGTGGAGAGAACCATGCAAGCCCTTGTTTTACAGCTTAAACGTTGGCCGGCCCGCCAGCCCTTGCTGTTCCTCGCCGTCGCCGCGGCCGTCTGGTTCGCGCTGTATCGTTCGCTGATCCCGGCGTCCGAGACGCTGGTCGCGGCATTGCCGGTGGATCGCGCCAGCCACCTGGGCGGCGCGCTGCAGTTCTTCTTCTACGATACGCCCAAGGTGCTGCTGCTGCTCACCGGCATCGTCTTTGTCATGGGCATCGTCCACACCTTCGTGTCGCCCGAGCGTACCCGGGCGCTGCTGTCCGGCCGTCGTCTGGGCACCGGCAATGCGATGGCGGCATCGCTCGGCATCGTCACGCCGTTCTGCTCGTGCTCGGCGGTGCCGCTTTTCATCGGCTTTTTGCAGGCCGGCGTGCCGCTGGGGGTGACCTTCTCGTTCCTGATCGCCGCGCCGATGGTGAATGAAATCGCGCTCGCCATGCTGTTCGGCCTGTTCGGCTGGAAAATCGCCGCGCTCTATCTCGTCATGGGGCTGGCCGTGGCGATCATCGCCGGCATCGTGATCGGCAAGCTGGGCATGGAACACCACCTCGAAGACTGGGTGCGCGCCATGCAGAACACGCAGGTGCCGTCCGCTGCCACCGGTGGCAGCATGAGCTGGGGCGAGCGCGTCGAAAACGGCTTTTCCCATGTGCGCGAAATCGTCGCCAAGGTGTGGCTCTACATCGTCGCCGGGGTGGCGCTGGGCGCCGGCATCCACGGCTATGTGCCGGAGGATTTCATGGCCTCGATCATGGGCCATGACGCACCGTGGTGGGCGCTGCCGGCAGCGGTGCTGATCGGGGTGCCGATGTACACCAACGCGGCGGGCGTCATCCCCATCGTCCAGGCGCTCTTGGCCAAGGGCGCGGCGCTGGGCACGGTGCTCGCGTTCATGATGAGCGTGATCGCGCTCTCCGCGCCCGAAATGATCATTCTGCGCAAGGTGCTGAAGCCCCGCTTGATCGCCACCTTCGCGGGCGTGGTGGCCGCCGGCATCCTGCTGGTGGGCTATGTGTTCAACGTTCTGATTTGATTTTTCTCACGAGGAGTTGCTGCAATGAAAGGTAACAAGGCCGTTCGCATAATGTCCGCCATGATTCTCGTCGCCCTGGCGCTCACCCACTTCACCGGGCAGATGAACCTGCTCGCCCCGACCTGGCTGTGGCTGGCGGCCTTCGTTGGCTTCATGGCTTTCCAGGCCACCTTCACCGGCGTCTGCCCCGCCAGCAGGATGCTGGGCGAGGGCAAGCAATCCGGCGCCTGCTGCAGATGATCCGGACACGATCATGAGCGAAACCCCTTTGCACCCCTCCATCGTCGCGCTGGTGTCGCTGGCGGCGAACATCGCCGCCAACCACCCCAAGCAGGGCCTATGCCAAGTCGACCGTTTGAAGGCCATGGGCGTGTCGCAGGCGCACATCGACGCCGTCGTCGAAATCGCCCGCCACATCCGCAACGAAGCCGGTGAGAAGCTCGACCACAGCTTCGACCAGGCAATGGCCGGCACCGCGCCGGTGATCGGCGAGGGCGAGGCCTGTTGCACGCCGACCGCTTCCGGCCAATCCTGCTGCTGAAACATTTTTTTGGAGAACATCATGAGCATGAACATCAAGGTACTCGGCACCGGCTGTGCCAACTGCAAAACCACCCTCAAGCTGATCGAGGACGTCGCCGCCGAAAAGGGCGCGAAAGTCGAGCTCGAAAAGATCGAGGACATCCAGGCCATCATGGGCTACGGCGTGATGTCCACGCCGGGGGTCGTCATCGACGGCAAGGTGGTGCACGCGGGTGGCGTGCCGACACGTGACAAGATCGCCGAGTGGCTCGCCGGTGCCGCTGGCGAATCCGCCACGGCCCAGGGCGGCTACTGCAGTGGCGGGAAATGTTGTTGATGATCGCAGCATGAGAAACGTCGATCGACGCCGTGTTTTTTATTATGCGGCATCGATAACGAGGGTCGTGCAACATGCAATGGCATTGCGGAATTCCTTGGCAGGGCAAATCGTCATGAATAAGATAATTCAATGAATTCAATGGGTTGAATTTGGTGTTCGGATGGCATGGCTCGTGCTTATTGGGTTGTGGGCTTCAACCAACCAAATGACTACAAGGAGATCGCATGACCCGAATGCTCACCCCCGTTGCACTTGCCTTCCTGGCCGCAGGCTTGGCCGCCCCTGTTCACGCGCAGGACGCGGCGCTGTTGCAGCAAATGCAGGAACAGCTGAAGCAGATGCAGGCACAAATCGATAGCCTGAACAAAAAACTCGCCGAGCAGGCCGACAGCCAGAAGAAGATCGCCGACACGGTGGCCAAGGCCGAGAAGGAAGAAAAGGCGCGCAACGCCGCCGCCGAGGTGTACGGCCGCCTGAGCCTGTCGGTCGACAACAACTCTGACGACTTCGGACCTGGAGCCAAGGGTTGGGGGGTTAAGAGCAATGCCTCGCGCTTCGGTTTTCGCGGCACCGTGCCGACCACGCTGGCGGGCGACACGAGCATCATCTACACGGCCGAGGTGCAATACGGCGCGGCGGACGAGCCGACCGACGCCAACGAATGGCTGATGCGCGAAGGCTTCGTCGGATTGAAAGGCAACTGGGGCCAGGCCCGTCTGGGTCGCGTGACCGTGCCCTACAAGGGCGTCTACGCCGCCATCGACCCCTGGACCGACCATGTCTCGCAGGCGCGGCAGGGCGGGCGGCAGGGCGCGTCGGCTTTGAATGCCAATTATTTCAACAACACCGTCGAATATGTCAGCCCCAAACTGGGCGACCGGGTGAGCCTGTCGGCGTGGATTTCGAAGCAGTTCGACGACGAAAACACTAGCACCACCGGCTTCCTGCACAATGCCGGGGCGCTCACGCAGTTCAAGGGCGGCAGTGCCTACGGCCTGGGCGCCAGATTCGAGCAGGGTCCGTGGCTGGCTTCGCTCGACTGGCTGGAGTTCGATGCCGACGCTATTTCAACCACGCCACCGGCTTACCGTCGCCTGGCGAATGATTCGGCATACAAACTGACCGGCCGCTACAAGGCCAAGAACTGGTCGGTCGCCGCGCATTACGAAGACGCGGAAGACATCGGCCTCGGCAAGAACTACTACCTCAACGGCATCTATGTCATCGACAAGCTGAGCCTGATCGGCACCTATGGCGTGAACCAGGATGCACGCACCTTCATGACCGCGGTCAATACCTACAACGATGCCAAGACCTGGAGTCTGGGTGCGCGCTATAACATCGCGAAAAATTCCGATCTCTTCGCCGTGTACAACAGCCGCAAGCAGGATCGGGATACCAACAGCAGCCTGGCCGGTGTGCAGGATCAATTCGACACCCTGTCGATCGGGCTGGTCACGAACTTCAGCAGCAGGTAGTTCGTTGCCGCAACTCGTTGATCCGGAACGTTCATCTTGATGCCCTCCCCCAAGGGGGGTTGAGTCGTTGATGCTGGTTTCGGATCAGCAAGTTGCCCGGTTTGAACAGAGGAGATAATTCGATGGAATGGAAGTCACAACTGCGGTCAATATTCGAGCGAGTCATTCTGGCAGTGCTGTTGAGCGCGGCTTGGGTGACCTCGGCGCAGGCGACGCCGCCACTGGTGCAACCGGAATGGCTCATGCAGCGGCTGGGGCAATCGGACCTCAAGGTGCTGGATCTGCGCGCCAAGCCCGAGCAGTTCACGGCGGATGGACACATTCCCGGCGCCGCCTTGTGGAATATCAGCGATGCCAATGCGCCCGTCGATGTCTTCGGCCGCACGCGCAACCTACCCAGCGTGGAGGATATGGGCACGCTGCTCCGGTCGCTGGGCGTTCGGCAGGGTGACACGGTGGTGCTGACCAGCAATGCTTCGAGCGCACCAGAGGTCGGCTTCATGGCGCGCGCCTACTGGCTCATCAAATATCATGGCTATGACAAAGTTGCCGTATTGGATGGCGGCACTGGGCACTGGGCGGCCAGGGATTTTCCCCTGAGCAAAGTCGCGGCGACCGTAACGCCGGGCGATGTTCGGCTTTCCGGGGCAGGTGCCGACTGGCTGATCCAGAGTTCGCAGATGAAGGAAGCGGTCGACGGCAAACAGCTTCAGCCGGTGGATTTCCGCGCGTCGGAATTTTATCGCGGCGAGAAGAAGCAGCCTTTCGTCGCCAAGGCAGGACACATCCCGGGCGCCATCAACCAGCCTGCGGGCTCGCTTTTCGAAACGCATGCCGGCACGCACGCGTCTTACCCACAGTATCTGACTTTCAAAACCGCGGCGGCCCTGCGGGAATTGGCCGCTTTTCAGCAGCAGGGTCTGCCGCGCGTTGCCTATTGCGATAGCGGTGTGTTGAGCGGCACCGGCTTCTTCGCCATGCGCGCGCTCCTGGGCATGAACGATGCGCGTTATTTCCCGGGATCGAGCCAGGCCTGGGCGGGGGCCGATCTGCCGATGATGGTGGCGGTGCAACCATGAGGCACGAGCTTGAAGCGAAACGCTTGGGCATCGCGATGAGCCCGCGGTGGATCATCGTGGGCTTGCTGCTGGTGCTTGCATCGCTGGCTACCCTGGTGCGGGCGGATGACTACCTGCCCCGCGCCAGCAACGTGATCGACAACGTGTATGTCATCGTCGGGCCATTGGAAGAGCGCACCTACGACAATCAGGCGCTCAACGCGAATCAGGCCTTCATCGTCACGGCGCAGGGCGTGGCGCTGATCGACCCGGGTGCCAGCTACCTGGGGGCGCAGGCGCTCGAGCGAGCCATTCGGGCGGTAACCGATAAACCCGTGCGCTGGGTCATCAACACCGGCAGCCAGGATCACCGCTGGCTGGGCAATGGCTACTTCAAGGCCAAGGGCGCTGAAATCATTGCGCTGGCGGACACGGTGAAGACGCAGCAGGCGTTCGCAGCCCAGCACATCGAAAGGCTCGAGCGTGTCCTCAAAGACCGCTACGCGGGCACCCGCCCGGCCTACGCCGCCGCCCCCCTGCCCGGTGCGGAAGCGGTTCTGAATCTGGGCGGGGAGACCGTGCATCTCATCCGCACCGACGCCCACTTTCCGGGAGACAGCATGGTGTGGATTCCGCGCCTGCGAACCGTATTCACCGGGGACTTGATCTATCACGACCGTCTCATGGGCGTGCACGAATGGTCCAACCCGGTCGCGGGTCTGGCAGCTTATGAACGCATGCGGACACTGAGCCCAGGCTACATGACCGTGATCCCGGGGCACGGCGAGCCGGGCGACCTTGCCAAGGCCGAACGCGACAGCGGCGCCTACTACCGCTTTCTGGTCAAGGTGGTCGGAAAAGCCGCCGCCGACATGGAGCCGCTGGCGGATGTGATCAAGGCCAATGCGCATCGTGCCGAGTTCGCACACCTCAAGCATTTCGATAGCTGGCACGGGGTCAACATGAGCCGCACCTATCTGATGCTGGAAGGAAAGTAAGCACACTGATCTTTTCCATGCTGCGGGCAGGTGCTTTCGGCGTCGCACAGGCGGGCGGAGGACTCCGCGCCAAGGTCGAGAAAATGGTGTTGGTCAGCTTGAAGACCGGTAGCGGGCAGGAGCATTTTCGCTTGGTGCAGGACGAGACGCAGAACGTCTAACCTGCCGATCGATCAGGATTGATCTGGGCGGTCCGGCGGCCGCCCGTTTCCTTTTGAGGCGCATCATGTTCGCGGATATTCTTGGCAGGCCTGCATCCTTTCGCCGGATCGTTCGCCTTCTTAGCAAGACCAATATGAAAGCCGACCCTCATGCAAGCGTTGTCCTTCAACTCAGACGCCGGCCCGCCCAGCTCTTTGGCTTCTGCGCGATCGTCAACCGCAGCACGGGGCAGTCCGAACGGGGCCTGACGCCTTCAGGGGGCTCGCATGTTTGACGCACTCGGCAATCTGATTGCTTTTGATCTGTTGGGGCTTGCACCCGACAGCCCGGCGGGTGCGGCCCTGCAATTCTTCATCATGGACGTGGTGAAGATCCTCGTGCTGCTCACCACGGTCATCTACCTGATGGGCTGGCTGCGCGCGCTGCTGACACCGGAGAAGGTGCGCGCAATGATGAAGGGCCGTTCCGGCCCCGGCGCGCGCCTGATGGCGGTAGGGCTGGGCGCGGTCACGCCGTTCTGCTCGTGCTCGTCGATTCCGCTCTTCATCGGCTTTGTCGAGGCTGGCATCCCGCTCGGCGTGACACTGTCCTTCCTGATAGCGAGCCCGATGGTCAACCAGGTCGCGGTGGTGGTGCTGGCCGGGGTGATCGGCTGGGAGATGACGCTGATCTACGTGGCAACCGGGCTGACCGTCGCCTTTGTCGGCGGCTACGTGCTGCAGGCGTTCAAGCTGGAACGCTGGGTCGAGGACTATGTCTGGAAAATCCACATGGGCGAGGCGGCAGTAGAAGAGGAACGCGACAACAGCCTGCGTGCCCGCCACGACTATGCGTGGAACGAGGTGCGGCAGATCGTCAGCCGCATCTGGAAATACGTGCTGATCGGCGTCGGCATCGGTGCCTTCATCCACGGCTACGTGCCGGCGGACTTCGTGGCGAAGATCGCGGGCGACGGCAGTCTGCTGTCGGTGATCGTCGCCGTGCTGGTTGGCGTGCCGATGTATTCCGACGCGGTCGGCATCATCCCGGTCGCCGAAGCGCTGCTCGGCAAGGGCGTGCCGCTCGGCACCGTGCTCGCCTTCATGATGGCGGTGATTGCCCTGTCGTTGCCCGAGATGCTGATTCTGCGCAAGGTCGTCAAATGGCCGCTGCTCGGCATCTTCGCCGCCTACCTCGCCACCGCCTTCGTGCTGGTTGGCATTCTGTTCAACGCTTTGAGGAGTGTCATTGCATGAGTACTGACCTGCATTCATCCATCGTCGCCCTGGTTTCGTTGGCGGCGAATGTCGCCGCCAACCACCCCAAACAGGGCCTGTGTCAGGTCGACCGTCTTAAAGCCATGGGCGTGTCGCAGGCGCACATCGACGCCGTCGTCGAAATCGCCCGCCACATCCGCAACGAGGCGGGCGAGAAGCTCGACACCAGCTTCGACCAGGCGATGGCCGGCACCGCGCCGGTGATCGGCGAGGGCGAATCCTGCTGCACGCCGACCGCGTCCGGCCAATCCTGCTGCTGAACACTTTCTGGAGAACGACATGAGCATGAACATCAAGGTACTCGGCACCGGCTGTGCCAACTGCAAAACCACCCTCAAGCTGATCGAGGACATCGCCGCCGAAAAGGGCGCGAAAGTCGAGCTCGAAAAGATCGAGGACATCCAGGCCATCGTGGCCTACGGCGTGATGTCCACGCCGGGCGTCGTGATCGACGGCAAGGTCGTGCATGCAGGCGGCGTTCCGGCGCGCGACAAGATCGCCGGCTGGCTTGCTGGTGCCGCTGGCGAATCCGCCGCGGCCCAGGGCGGTTGCTGTAGTGGCGGCAAGTGTTGCTGAGCGGGCAGGGTATGGGCGCACGCGGTTTCGTTGACTGCGTGTCGCAACGTCATCTGATATTTCGAAACCTCTGCCTAACCCCGCGAATTCCGTGCCATGCGTTTTTCCGGCCTGAATCTCATGCCGAACGCCCGGCAGCC
>JBKBRW010000001.1:115910-341179 GCA_046291555.1 Thiobacillus sp. | reverse complement strand
GTCTTGCCGTGGTCAACGTGTCCAATGGTGCCAACGTTTACGTGCGGTTTGGTCCGCTCGAACTTTTCCTTAGCCATGTCTTTACCCTATCAATTCAAAATTCTGTCTGGCGCCGATCACTTCTTGGCGATCACGGCCTCGGCGACGTTCTTCGGCGCCTCGGCGTAGTGCTTGAACTCCATGGTGTACGTCGCGCGCCCCTGCGACATCGAGCGCAGGTCGGTCGCGTAGCCGAACATCTCGGCGAGCGGCACCTCGGCCTTGATCGCCTTGATGCCCGCTACGTCGTCCATGCCCTGGATGATGCCGCGACGACGGTTGAGGTCGCCCATGACGTCGCCCATGTAGTCTTCGGGCGTCTCGACCTCGACCGCCATCATCGGCTCGAGCAGCGCGGGGTTCGCCTTGCGCATGCCGTCCTTGAACGCCATGATCGCAGCCATCTTGAACGCCTGCTCGGACGAGTCGACCTCGTGGTAAGAGCCGTCGAACAGGGTGACCTTGACGTCGACCACTGGGAAACCGGCGAGGACGCCGTTGTTGAGCGCCTCCTGCAGGCCCTTGTCGACCGCCGGGATGTATTCGCGCGGCACCGTGCCGCCCTTGATGGCATCGATGAATTCGTAGCCCTTGCCCGGCTCGTTCGGCTCCATCTTGATCCAGACGTGGCCGTACTGGCCCTTGCCGCCGGACTGCTTGACGAACTTGCCTTCCTGCTCGACGGCCTTGCGGATCGCCTCGCGGTACGCAACCTGGGGCGCGCCGACGTTGGCTTCGACGCCAAACTCGCGCTTCATGCGGTCGACGATAATCTCGAGGTGCAACTCGCCCATGCCCGAGATGATGGTCTGGCCGGATTCCTCGTCGGTGCGAACACGGAACGAGGGGTCTTCCTGCGCCAGGCGACCGAGCGCGATGCCCATCTTCTCCTGGTCGGCCTTGGTCTTCGGCTCGACTGCCACGTGGATCACCGGGTCCGGGAATTCCATGCGCTCGAGGGTGATCGGCGCGTTGATGTCACACAGCGTATCGCCGGTGGTCGCTTCCTTGAGGCCCACCGCGGCGGCGATGTCGCCGGCGCGCACTTCCTTGATCTCTTCGCGCTGGTTCGCGTGCATCTGCAGGATGCGGCCGATGCGCTCCTTGCGGCCCTTGACCGGGTTGTACACGGTGTCACCCGAGTTCACCACGCCGGAATAGACGCGGAAGAAGATCAGCTGGCCGACATAGGGGTCGGTCGCGATCTTGAAGGCCAGCGCCGCGAACTTCTCGTCGTCGGACGCCTTGCGCTCGCCTTCCTCGCCGTTTTCCAGCTCACCCTTAACCGGCGGGATGTCGACTGGCGACGGCAAATAATAGATGACGGCATCGAGCATCGCCTGCACGCCCTTGTTCTTGAACGCCGAGCCGCACAGCATGGGCACGATCTCGCCCGCGATAGTGCGGCTGCGCAGGCCCGCGCGGATGTCGGCCTCGGGGAGGTCACCCTCCTCGAGATACTTGTTCATCAGCTCTTCGGAGGACTCGGCGGCCGCCTCGAGCATCTTTTCCCGCCAGGTCTTGGCGGTGTCGACGAGCTCCGCCGGGATGTCGCGCGCTTCGAACTTCATGCCCTGCGAGGCCTCGTCCCAGTAGATCGCCTTCATCTTCACGAGGTCGACCACGCCGGCGAAATTGTCCTCGGCACCGATGGGGATGACGACCGGCACCGGATTCGCCTTGAGGCGCTCACGCATCTGGTCGTGCACACGGAAGAAGTTGGCGCCCGAGCGATCCATCTTGTTGACGAACGCAAGGCGCGGCACGCGGTACTTGTTCGCCTGACGCCATACCGTCTCGGATTGCGGTTGCACGCCGCCGACCGCGCAGTACACCATGCAGGCGCCGTCCAGCACGCGCATCGAGCGCTCCACCTCGATGGTGAAGTCGACGTGCCCCGGGGTGTCGATGATGTTGATGCGATGCTCAGGGAACTGCGCTTCCATCCCCTTCCAGAAACAGGTCGTGGCGGCCGACGTGATCGTGATGCCGCGCTCCTGCTCCTGCTCCATCCAGTCCATGGTCGCCGCGCCGTCATGCACTTCGCCGATTTTGTGCGACTTGCCGGTATAGAAAAGGATGCGCTCGCTTGTCGTGGTCTTGCCGGCGTCGATGTGCGCGGAAATACCGATGTTGCGATAGCGTTCGATGGGGGTCGTGCGTGCCACGTTGAGTACCTGCTGTTAAATGCGTTGGGTTTAGAAGCGGAAATGCGAGAAGGCTTTGTTGGCCTCGGCCATGCGATGCACCTCTTCGCGCTTCTTCACGGCGCCCCCACGGCCTTCGGCCGCGTCGAGCAGCTCGCCCGCGAGGCGGGCGCCCATGGACTTCTCGCCGCGCTTGCGGGCCGCCTCTTTCAGCCAGCGCATGGCCAGCGCGGTGCGGCGGCTGGCGCGCACTTCGACCGGCACCTGGTAGTTGGCACCACCGACGCGACGACTCTTCACCTCGACCAGGGGACGAGCGTTGTTCAGCGCGGTGCTGAAGACTTCCAGCGGATCCTTGCCGGACTTGTTCGAAATCTGCTCGAACGCGCCATAGACGATGCGCTCGGCGACCGACTTCTTGCCGCTCGACATGATCACGTTCATGAATTTGGAAACCTCCTGGTTGCCGAACTTCGGATCCGGGAGGATTTCACGCTTGGGGACTTCGCGACGACGGGGCATGCTTGTTCAGCCTCTCAAAAATTAAGCTTTCTTCGGACGCTTGGCGCCGTACTTCGAGCGCGCCTGCTTGCGGTCTTTCACGCCCGCGGTATCCAGGCTGCCGCGCACAGTGTGGTAGCGCACACCCGGCAGGTCCTTGACACGACCACCGCGCACGAGCACCACCGAGTGCTCTTGCAGGTTGTGACCTTCGCCGCCGATGTAGCTGATGACCTCGAAGCCGCTGGTGAGCTTGACCTTGCAGACCTTCCGCAGCGCGGAGTTCGGTTTCTTCGGCGTGGTGGTGTACACGCGGGTGCACACGCCACGGCGTTGCGGGCAGGCCTTGAGGGCCGGCACCTTGCTCTTTTCCACCGGGGCCTGACGCGGCTTGCGGATCAGCTGGTTAATCGTTGGCATGTCAAATATCCGAAAAAATGAATAAGCGTAATAAGGTATCTAAAACAAGCGGGACGGCGCCAACCGCTGGTGCGGTGCCGTCCCGGGCTGTGTTGCTACGCGCCGACCCCGAGGGGGCCGGAAAAAGACGCGTGAGTGTAGGGGAGCGCCACGCCCCTGTCAAGCCACCTCCTGGTCCTGGGCGGTGCCGGCTTCCTCGCCACCCTCGATCAGGTGCTCGGCGCCAAGGTCCTCGCCCGCCGCCTGTCGACGGCGGGTGTTGTGGTAGGCCAGGCCGCTGCCCGCGGGGATCAGGCGGCCGACGATGACGTTTTCCTTCAGCCCGCGCAGCTCGTCCTTCTTGCCCATGATCGCGGCCTCGGTGAGGACGCGGGTGGTTTCCTGGAAGGATGCCGCCGAGATGAAGGAGTCGGTCGACAGCGACGCCTTGGTGATGCCCAGCAGGATGGGATCGTAGGTCGCCGGCTGTTTGCCGGCCGCCTCCATCTCGTCATTGAGTTGCAGCACCTCCGAACGCTCGATCTGCTCGCCGGGAATGAGGCCGGTGTCACCCGGATCGACCACGACGACGCGGCGCAGCATCTGCCGCACGATCACTTCGATGTGCTTGTCGTTGATCTTCACGCCCTGCAGGCGGTAGACGTCCTGCACTTCATCGGTGATGTAGCGCGCGAGCGCCTCGACACCCTGCAGGCGCAGGATGTCGTGCGGATCGACCGGGCCGTCGACGATCATCTCGCCCTTCTGGACGATCTGGCCGTCGTGCGCGGTGACGTGCTTTTCCTTGGTGATCAGGTACTCGTGGGCAACGCCGTCGAGATCGGTGATGACCAGGCGCTGCTTGCCCTTGGTGTCCTTGCCGAACGACACGGTGCCGGTGACTTCGGCGAGTACGCCGGCGTCCTTCGGCGAACGCGCCTCGAAGAGCTCGGCCACGCGCGGCAGACCGCCGGTGATGTCGCGGGTCTTCGAGGTTTCCTGCGGGATGCGCGCGAGCACGTCGCCGACCGCCACGTCCTGGCCGTCCTTCACGGTGATGATCGAGCCGATCTGGAAAGTGATGTTGACGACGGTGTCGGTGCCGGCGATCTTGATCTCGTTGCCCGACTCGTCGAGCAGCTTGACCTGCGGGCGCACGCCCTTGGCACCGGCCTTGCGTTTGGGATCGATGACCACCAGCGTCGACAAGCCGGTGACGTCGTCGACCTGCTTGGCGACGGTGACGCCCTCCTCGACGTTTTCGAAACGCACGCGGCCGGCATACTCGGTGATGATGGGGCGGGTGTGCGGATCCCAGGTCGCCAGCACGGCACCGGCCTTGATCTTGGCGCCGTCGGTCACCAAGAGCGTCGCGCCGTAGGGGACCTTGTGACGCTCGCGCTCGCGGCCGTTGTCGTCGGCGATGATGATCTCGCCGCTGCGCGAGATCGCCACCAGTTCCTTGCGGGCATTGGTGACGTAGCGCATCGTCGCGGTGTACTGCACGGTGCCGTTCGACTTGGCTTCGAGCTGGCTCGCCGCCGCGGCACGCGAGGCCGCACCACCGATGTGGAAGGTGCGCATGGTGAGCTGGGTGCCCGGCTCGCCGATCGACTGCGCGGCAATGACGCCGACCGCCTCGCCGACGTTGACGAGGTAGCCGCGGCCGAGGTCGCGGCCGTAGCACTTGGCGCACAGACCGTAACGGGTTTCGCAGGTCAGCGGGGTGCGCACGCGCACCTCGTCGATGCCGAGCGACTCGATGGTGTCGACCACGTCCTCGGTCAGGAGCGTGCCCGCTTCGAACAAGGTTTCCTGCGTTTCCGGATTGATGATGTCGGCGGCCGCGACGCGGCCGAGGATGCGCTCGCGCAGCGGTTCGACGACCTCGCCGCCCTCGACCAGCGCCTTCACCGACAGGCCCTGCTTGGTGCCGCAGTCCTCCTCGGTCACCACCAGGTCCTGCGTCACGTCGACCAGGCGGCGCGTCAGATAGCCGGAGTTCGCGGTCTTCAGCGCGGTATCGGCAAGACCCTTGCGGGCGCCGTGGGTCGAGATGAAGTACTGCAGCATGTTGAGGCCCTCACGGAAGTTCGCCGTGATGGGGGTTTCGATGATCGAGCCGTCCGGTTTCGCCATCAGGCCGCGCATGCCGGCAAGCTGGCGGATCTGCGCCGCGGAACCGCGCGCGCCCGAGTCGGCCATCATGTAGATCGCGTTGAACGACTCCTGCGTCACTTCCTTGCCGCTGCGGTCCTTCACCTTCTCGCCGCCCAGCTGAGCCATCATCGCCTTGGCGACGGCGTCGCCGGCGCGACCCCAGATGTCGACCACCTTGTTGTAACGTTCGCCCTGGGTGACCAGACCCGAGGTGTACTGCGCCTCGATCTCCTTCACTTCGGCCTCCGCGGCAGCGAGGATCTGGTTCTTCTCGCCCGGGATCAGCATGTCCTTGATCGCGATCGACATGCCCGCGCGGGTCGCGAAGGTGAAGCCGGTATACATCAGCTTGTCGGCGAAGATCACCGTCTCGCGCAGGCCGCAACGGCGGAAGCTGGCATTGATGAGCTTGGAGATTTCCTTCTTCTTCAGCGCCTTGTCGACGAAGCTGAACGGCAGCCCCGGCGGTAGGATCTCTGACAAGAGCGCGCGACCGACGGTGGTCTCGACGCGCTTGACCGTCTCGACGCGCTTCTTGTCGGCGTCGAGCGTGACTTCCTTGATGCGCACGGTGACGCGGGCGTGCAGCTCGACCTCATGGTTCTCGTAGGCACGGCGCGCCTCGGCGACGTCGGCGAACAGCATACCCTCGCCCTTCGCGTTGATCTTTTCACGCGTCATGTAGTACAGGCCCAGCACGATGTCCTGCGACGGCACGATGATGGGCTCGCCGTTGGCGGGCGACAGCACGTTGTTCGACGCCAGCATCAGGGTGCGCGCCTCGGCCTGCGCTTCCAGCGACAGCGGCACGTGGACGGCCATCTGGTCGCCGTCGAAGTCGGCGTTGAACGCCGCGCACACCAGCGGATGCAGCTGGATCGCCTTGCCTTCGATCAGCACCGGCTCGAAGGCCTGAATGCCGAGGCGGTGCAGCGTTGGCGCGCGGTTCAGCAGCACCGGATGCTCGCGGATGACTTCCTCGAGCAGGTCCCACACGATCGGCTCTTCGTCTTCCACCATCTTCTTGGCGGCCTTGATCGTGGTCGCCAGACCCATGACTTCGAGGCGGTTGAAGATGAAGGGCTTGAAGAGCTCCAGCGCCATCTTCTTCGGCAGGCCGCACTGGTGCAGCTTGAGCGTGGGACCCACCACGATGACCGAACGGCCCGAATAGTCGACGCGCTTGCCCAGGAGGTTCTGGCGGAAGCGGCCGCTTTTGCCTTTGATCATGTCGGCGAGCGACTTCAGCGGACGCTTGTTGGCGCCGGTCATCGCCTTGCCGCGGCGACCGTTGTCGAGCAGCGAGTCGACGGCTTCCTGCAGCATGCGCTTTTCGTTGCGCACGATGATCTCGGGTGCCTTGAGCTCCAGGAGCCGCTTCAGGCGGTTGTTGCGGTTGATGACACGACGGTAGAGGTCGTTGAGGTCCGAGGTCGCGAAGCGGCCGCCGTCGAGCGGCACCAGCGGACGCAGTTCGGGCGGCAGCACCGGCAGCACTTCGAGGATCATCCACTCGGGCTTGATGCCGGACTTCTGGAAACCCTCGAGGATCTTCAGGCGCTTGGACAGCTTCTTGAGCTTGGTGTCAGAAGTCGTCTTGCTGATTTCGGAGTGCAGAGTCTCGACCTCAGTGTGGAGGTTGATCGAGCGCAGCAGTTCGCGGATCGCCTCGGCGCCCATCAGCGCCTTGAATTCGTCACCGTACTCTTCGAGCTTGGCGAGGTAGTCTTCCTCGGTCAGCAGCTGGCCGCGGACGAGCGGGGTCATGCCGGGCTCGACGACGACGAAGCCTTCGAAGTAGAGCACGCGCTCGATGTCGCGCAGGGTCATGTCGAGCACCATGCCGAGGCGGCTCGGCAGGCTCTTCAGGAACCAGATGTGCGCCACCGGGCTCGCCAGTTCGATGTGGCCCATGCGCTCGCGGCGCACCTTGGACAGGGTCACCTCGACGCCGCACTTCTCGCAGATCACGCCGCGGTGCTTCAAGCGCTTGTACTTGCCGCACAGGCACTCGTAGTCCTTGACCGGGCCGAAGATCTTGGCGCAGAAGAGGCCATCGCGCTCCGGCTTGAAGGTGCGGTAGTTGATGGTTTCCGGCTTCTTCACTTCGCCGTACGACCAGGAACGGATTTTCTCCGGCGACGCCAGTCCGATCTTGATAGCGTCGAACTCTTCCTCGTGGGTGGCCTGCTTGAAAAGATCCAACAATGCTTTCATGGCTGTGTCCTCACCCAAAAATTAATAACGTTCCAGATCGATGTCGATGCCGAGCGAGCGGATTTCCTTCACCAGCACGTTGAAGGATTCAGGCATGCCCGCCTCGATCTTGTGGTCGCCCTTGACGATGTTCTCGTAGACCTTGGTCCGGCCGTTCACGTCGTCGGACTTCACCGTCAGCATTTCCTGCAGCACGTACGAGGCACCATAGGCCTCCAGCGCCCAGACTTCCATTTCACCGAAGCGCTGGCCGCCGAACTGCGCCTTGCCGCCCAGCGGCTGCTGGGTCACCAGCGAGTACGGACCGGTGGAACGCGCGTGCATCTTGTCATCGACCAGGTGATGCAGTTTCAGGACGTGCTTGTAACCGACGGTGACCGGGCGGTCGAACGCGTCACCGGTGCGGCCGTCGTAGAGCGTGACCTGGCCGCCTTCCGGCAGGCCGGCGAGCTGCAGCATGCGGCGGATTTCCTCTTCGGACGCGCCGTCGAACACCGGCGAAGCAAAGGGCACACCCTTCTGCAGGTTGCGGCCGAGCTCGATGATCTCGTCGTCGGTGAAACTGTCGAGGTCCTCGGTCTTGCCCGACTGGTTGTAGATCTCCTTGAGGAAGGCGCGCAGGTCCTTCGCCAGGCTCTTGGTCTGCACGGCGAGCATCTGGCCGATCTTCTCGCCCAGCCCCTTGGAGGCCCAGCCGAGATGGGTCTCGAGGATCTGGCCGATGTTCATCCGCGACGGCACGCCGAGCGGGTTCAGCACGATGTCGACCGGACGGCCGTCGGCCATGAAGGGCATGTCCTCGACCGGCACGATCTTCGACACCACGCCCTTGTTGCCGTGGCGGCCGGCCATCTTGTCGCCCGGCTGCAAGCGGCGCTTCACCGCCAGATAGACCTTCACCATCTTCTGCACGCCGGGCGGCAGTTCGTCGCCGGCGGTGAGCTTTTTCTTTTTCTCCTCGAACATCGCGTCGAACTCGACGCGCTTCTGCGCGAGGCTGTCCTTCAGCGCCTCGACCTGACGGCTGGCTTCGTCGTCGGCGAGACGGATGTCGAACCAGTCGTAGCGATTGATCGACTCGAGGTACTCCTTCGTCACCTTGCTGCCCTTGGCGAGCTTCTTCGGGCCGCCGTTGGCGACCTTCAGGTGCAGGAGCTTCTCCAGACGCTGGAAGGTATCGTCCTCGACGATGCGCATGCGGTCGGTGAGGTCCTTCTTGTATTCAGCGAGCTGGGTGTCGATGATCGACTGCGCGCGCTTGTCGCGCTCGATGCCCTCGCGGGTGAACACCTGAACGTCGATCACCACGCCCGACATGCCGGACGGCACCTTGAGCGAGGTGTCCTTCACATCGCTGGCCTTCTCACCGAAGATCGCGCGCAGGAGTTTTTCTTCCGGCGTCAGCTGAGTCTCGCCCTTGGGCGTGACCTTGCCGACCAGCACGTCGCCCGCTTCCACTTCGGCGCCGATGGCGATGATGCCCGACTCGTCGAGACGCGCCAGCTGGCGTTCAGCCAGATTGGAGATGTCGCGGGTAATTTCCTCTGGGCCGAGCTTGGTATCGCGCGCGACGACCGACAGTTCCTCGATGTGGATCGAGGTGTAGCGGTCTTCGGCGACGACCTTCTCGTTAATGAGGATCGAGTCCTCGAAGTTGTAGCCGTTCCAGGGCATGAAGGCGACCAGCATGTTCTGGCCGAGCGCGAGCTCACCCATGTCGGTCGACGCGCCGTCGGCGATGACGTCGCCGCGGGCGATCACGTCGCCCACCTTCACCAGCGGACGCTGGTTGATGTTGGTGTTCTGGTTGGAACGCGTGTACTTGATGAGCGAATAGATGTCGACGCCGACTTCGCCCGCGCGGGCCTCGTCGTCGTTGACGCGGATCACGATACGACCGGCGTCGACGTAATCGACCACGCCGCCGCGATGCGCCGTCACCACGGTGCCGGAATCGACCGCCGCGGTGCGCTCGATGCCGGTGCCGACGAAGGGCTTCTCGGGACGCAGGCAGGGCACGGCCTGGCGCTGCATGTTGGAGCCCATCAGCGCGCGGTTGGCGTCGTCGTGCTCGAGGAAGGGAATCAGCGAGGCGGCGACCGAGACGATCTGCGCCGGCGCCACGTCCATGTACTCGATGCGATCGGGCGTCGCCAGCGTGAATTCGTTCTTGTGGCGGCACGAGACGAGTCCGTCGACGAACTTGCCCTTGGCGTCGAGCGTCGCGTTCGCCTGGGCGATCACGTACTTGCTCTCCTCGATCGCCGACAGGTACTCGATCTCATCGGTGACACGGTTGTTCACCACCTTGCGGTAAGGCGTCTCGATGAAGCCGTACCAGTTGGTGCGCGCGAACAGGGCGAGCGAGTTGATCAGGCCGATGTTCGGGCCTTCCGGCGTTTCGATCGGGCAAACCCGGCCGTAGTGCGTCGGATGCACGTCGCGCACCTCGAAGCCGGCGCGCTCGCGGGTGAGGCCGCCGGGGCCCAGCGCCGACACACGACGCTTGTGCGTGATCTCGGACAGCGGGTTGGTCTGGTCCATGAACTGGCTCAATTGCGACGAGCCGAAGAATTCCTTGATCGCCGCGCTGACCGGCTTGGCGTTGATGAGGTCGTGCGGCATCAGGTTGTCGGACTCGGCCTGGCTCAGCCGCTCGCGCACTGCCCGCTCGACGCGCACGAGACCGGCGCGGAACTGGTTCTCCGCCAGTTCACCGACCGAACGCACGCGGCGGTTGCCGAGGTGGTCGATGTCGTCGATCTCGCCGCGGCCGTTGCGCAGCTCGACCAGGATCTTGATGACGGCGACGATGTCCTCGGTCGAGAGCGTGCCGGGGCCGGTCAGCTCGTCGCGGCCGATGCGGCGGTTGAACTTCATGCGGCCGACGGCGGAGAGGTCGTAGCGCTCCTCGGTGAAGAAGAGGTTGGTGAAGAGCGTGTTCACCGCGTCCTCCGTGGGCGGCTCGCCCGGACGCATCATGCGGTAGATCGCGACCTTGGCGGCGTACTCGTCGGCGGTGTCGTCCGTGCGCAGCGTCTGCGAAATGAAGGCCCCGTGGTCGAGGTCGTTGGTGTAGAGCGTATTGAACTTCTCGACGCCCGCGGCCTTCAGCTTGTCGAGCAGATCCTCGGTGATCTCGTCGTTGGCCCGCGCAACGAGCTCGCCGGTGCTGGTGTCGACGACGTCGTGCGAGAGCACGCGGCCGACCACGAATTCGGCCGGCACCGCCCACTTCTTGACGCCGGCCGCATCGAGTTCGCGGATGTGCTTGGCGGTGATGCGCTTGTCCTTGGCGACGATGACGTGGCCGTCCTTGCCGCAGATGTCGAAGCGGGCGATCTCGCCGCGCAGACGCTCGGGCACCAGCTCGAACTGCACGCCCTGGTCGTTGACGTAGAAGGTGTCCTTGTCGAAGAACTCATCGAGGATCGCGGCCGGGCTGTAGCCGAGCGCCTTCAGCAGGATGGTCACCGGCATCTTGCGGCGGCGGTCGACGCGGAAGAACAGGATGTCCTTGGCGTCGAACTCGAAGTCGAGCCAGGAGCCGCGGTAAGGAATCACGCGCGCCGAGAACAGGAGCTTGCCCGAGCTGTGGGTCTTGCCGCGGTCGTGCTCGAAGAACACGCCGGGCGAGCGGTGCAGCTGCGACACGATGACGCGCTCGGTGCCGTTGATGACGAAGGAGCCGGTCGGCGTCATGAGCGGGATTTCGCCCATGTAGACTTCCTGCTCCTTGACCTCCTTGACCGTGGGCTTGGACGCCTCCTTGTCCATGATCACCAGGCGCACTTTGGCGCGCAGCGGCGCGCAGTAGGTCAGGCCGCGCTGCTGGCACTCCTTGATGTCGAACACCGGCTCGCCCAGCGCGTAGCTAACATACTCGAGGCGCGCATTGCCGCTGTGCGAGACGATCGGGAAGATCGAGGTGAACGCGGCCTGCAGGCCCTCGTTCAGGCGCTCGTCGACCGAGCGGCCCTCCTGCAGGAAGGCACGGTAGGAATCGATCTGGGTCGCCAGAAGAAACGGAACCGGGAGCGTATTGGTCCGGCTGGCAAAGCTCTTGCGCAGACGTTTTTTCTCGGTGAAGGTGTAAGCCATGGGGTCTCCTTGACGATCAGATGCGGACCATCACGCGGGTGACGGACGGTACGGTGAGAGGCACACGCAAAAAGCAAATGCCCGGAAGCCGAATCCGGGTTCCGGGTACGTGCTGCTTGCGTCTGCCGCGGGCGTCGCCCGCGACACACGATCCTACGGGTTCGGTCATTGAAGGCGAGCGGCACGCTTGCGCGCGCCGCCCTGGTTGCCCTTGCCTTACTTGACCTCGACCTTGGCGCCCGCTTCTTCCAGCTGCTTCTTCAGCGCTTCGGCGTCGGCCTTGGAGATGCCCTCCTTGACCGGCTTCGGTGCGCCGTCGACCAGATCCTTGGCTTCCTTCAGGCCCAGGCCGGTGGCCGCGCGCACGACCTTGATGACTTCCACCTTCTTCTCGCCGGCGGCAGCCAGGACGACGGTGAACTCGGTCTGCTCTTCGGCAGCAGCGCCGCCAGCAGCGGCGCCACCAGCAGCGGGGGCGGCCACGGCGACCGCCGCGGCAGCGGCGGAAACGCCGAACTTCTCTTCCATTTCCTTGATGAGCTCGGACAGCTCGAGGACGGTCATGTTGGCGATGGCGTCCAGAATGTCAGCTTTAGCAACAGCCATGTTTGTTACTCCTGTCAAATGTGCTTCAGATTTAAAAAAACAGTATCGTCGAATCGGTTGTCGGCAGGCCGCGCCACCCCAAAGGGCAACTTACGCAGCCTGCTTGTCGCGCACCGCAGCAAGTCCACGCACAAACTTCGTCGGCACTTCGTTGAGGGTGCGGACGAACTGCGCGATCGGCGCCTGCATCGTGCCCAAGAGCTTGGACAGCAGTTCCTCGCGGCTGGGCATGCTGGCCAAATTCCCCACGTCCTTGGCGGACATGACGAAGTTGGGCATGGCACCGGCCTTGACGACGAACTTGTCGTTGGTCTTGGCGAACTCGTGCATCACCTTGGCGGCGGCCACGGGATCCTTGGAGATGCCGTACGCAAGCGGACCGACCAGCTGGTCGGAAATGCCCGCAAACGGCGTGTCCGCGATCGCGCGACGCACGAGCGTGTTCTTCAACACGCGCAGATAGACGCCTTCCTTGCGCGCTTTCACGCGCAACTGCGTCATATCCTCCACCGTGACGCCACGGTATTCGGCAACGACAACCGTCTGGGCGTTTGCGACTTGCGCAGCCACCTCGGCAACGACGGCTTTCTTCTCTTCAAGATTCAGACTCAAGGTCTTACCTCCTTCTCAGTTACGGGGCGTTGCCCGCCCCGGCTGGCGACCTTGACAGGAAAATCCTGCTGGGGAACGCCATCTGCGTAGGGTCCGGCTTGGACGAACAGCGGATGGAAACCCATCCCCCGTCCGCCTGCTGCCGGCGATTAAATCCTTGCGGATGCCTACGGTCTTTGATAACCCGCTGACCCCCACTGCAGTCAGCGGCCCAAAGTTCTCTTGGGCGCGCGCCGCGCGCCCGGATTCATCACGCGTTGACGCTGGCCTGGTCGACACGCACGCCGACGCCCATGGTCGAGGAGACCGACAGACGCTTGAAGTACACACCCTTGGCGCTCGCGGGCTTGGCGCGCTGCAGCGCGTCAAGCAGCGCAGCCAGGTTCTCCTTCAGGTCGTCGACGCTGAACGAGGCGCGGCCGATCGTGCAATGCACAATACCGCCCTTGTCGGTGCGGTACTGCACCTGGCCCGCCTTGGCGTTCTTCACGGCGCCGACGACGTCGGGCGACACGGTGCCGACCTTCGGGTTCGGCATCAGGCCGCGCGGACCGAGGATCTGGCCGAGCTGGCCGACCACGCGCATCGCGTCGGGGGTGGCGATCACCACGTCGAAATCCATCTTGCCGGCCTTGATCTCGGCCGCCAGGTCGTCGAAACCGACGATGTCGGCACCGGCGTCACGCGCCTTCTGCGCGTTGTCGCCCTGGGCGAACACGGCGACGCGGACGGTCTTGCCAACGCCCTTGGGCAACACGACGGCGCCGCGAACCATCTGGTCGGACTTGCGCGCATCGACGCCAAGGTTGACGGCGACGTCCACCGACTCGTCGAACTTGGCAGTCGCGGTCTCCTTGACGAGCTGCAGGGCTTCCAGCACCGGGTAGTTGCGGGTGCGGTCGATCTTTTCTTTCAGCGCACGCAGGCGCTTCGATGCAGTGGCCATGTCACACTCCCTCCACGATGATGCCCATGGAACGGGCGGTGCCGGCGATGGTGCGCACCGCAGCGTCCATGTCGGCGGCAGTGAGATCGGGTTCCTTGGTCTTGGCGATTTCCTCGAGCTGGGCGCGGGTAATCGTGCCGACCTTGTCGACGTGCGGCTTCGAGCTGCCCTTGTCGAGCTTCAGCGCCTTCTTGATCAACACCGTCGCGGGCGGCGTCTTCATCACGAAGGTGAAGCTCTTGTCCGCGAAGGCGGTGATCACGACCGGAATCGGCAGACCGGGCTCCATGCCCTGCGTCTTGGCGTTGAACGCCTTGCAGAATTCCATGATGTTGAGGCCGCGCTGACCGAGCGCGGGACCGATGGGGGGCGACGGGTTGGCTTTGCCCGCCGGCACCTGCAGCTTGATGTAGCCGACAATCTTCTTTGCCATGATGGCTCCTTAACGTGAGTACCAACGCGCTTTCGGTTGCCCTACTCGCGCTCCTCTCCGGTTGCCCGGAATTGCCTGCTCCCCTATACGGGAATCAGGTCTTCTCGACCTGGCCGAAGCCCAGCTCGACGGGCGTCGCGCGCCCGAAAATCATCACCGACACGCGCAGCTTGCTCTTGTCGTAGTTCACTTCCTCGACGGTGCCGTTGAAGTCGGTGAACGGGCCGTCGATCACGCGCACGGTCTCGCCCACCTCGAACAGGATCTTGGGCTTGGGCTTTTCAACGCCCTCGCGCATCTGATCCATGATCGCCTGCACTTCCTTCTCGGAAATCGGCGCAGGCTTGGTCGCCGTGCCACCGACGAAGCCCGTCACCTTCGGCGTGCTCTTCACCAGGTGCCAGGTGTCGTCGTCCATTTCCATCTGCACCAGCACGTAGCCGGGGAAGAACTTGCGCTCGGCGGTCTTTTTCTGACCCGCCTTCATCTCGACGACTTCCTCGACCGGCACCAGGATCTGGCCGAACCGGTCCTTCATGCCGGCGCGCTCGATGCGCTCGGCCAGGCTGCGCGCCACGCTTTTCTCGAAGCCGGAGTAGGCATGAACCACATACCACCGCATCCTCAACCCCCGTGTCCCAAGGCCAGCTTCACCAGCCACATCAAAATGCTGTCGACCGCCCAAAGGAACAGCGCCATCACGATCACGAACAACATCACGATGCCGGTCATCTGAATCGTTTCCTTGCGGGTCGGCCAGACGACCTTCTTGGCTTCGTCACGGGCATCGACCGCGAAGGCGAAGAACTGCCGCCCGGGGCCGGAAAAACCGGCCACGACCGCGGCCAGAATCACGCCGACGAGCACCGACAGCACGCGCACCACGGTCGGCGCGTCCGCAAAAAAATAAAAGCCGGCCACCCCTGCGATGACCAGCAGCACTGCGACCAGCAACTTCAGTTTGTCAGCCATGAACGCTGTGTGCCTTGCGGCTTAATCCTATGGCAGGCCAAGAGGGTCTCGAACCCCCAACCTTCGGTTTTGGAGACCGACGCTCTACCAATTGAGCTATTGGCCTGTGTCTTTAAAGGCCGGCGGTCGGCGCGGCTCACTCGCCACGCCAACCCCGGCCTTGTCCTGCGCGGGACCTGCTTACTCTTCGATCTTGGCCACGACGCCGGCGCCGACGGTGCGGCCGCCTTCACGGATGGCGAAACGCAGGCCTTCGTCCATCGCGATCGGGGCGATCAGCGAGACCTTGATGCTGACGTTGTCGCCAGGCATCACCATCTCGGTGCCAGCCGGCAGTTCGATCGAGCCAGTGACGTCGGTGGTGCGGAAGTAGAACTGCGGACGATAACCGTTGAAGAACGGGGTGTGGCGGCCGCCTTCGTCCTTGCTGAGCACGTAGATCTCGGCCGAGAACTTGGTGTGCGGCTTGATGGAGCCGGGCTTGGCCAGCACCTGGCCACGCTCGACTTCTTCACGCTTGGTGCCGCGCAGCAGGACGCCAACGTTGTCGCCCGCCTGACCCTGGTCAAGCAGCTTCCTGAACATCTCGACGCCGGTGCAGGTGGTCTTCAGGGTGGGCTTGATGCCGACGATTTCGATTTCGTCGCCAACCTTGATGATGCCGCGCTCGACACGGCCGGTGACGACGGTGCCGCGACCGGAGATGGAGAAGACGTCTTCGACAGGCATGAGGAAGGGCTTGTCAATGGCACGCTCGGGCTCGGGGATGTAGGTGTCGAGGGCCTCGGCCAGCTTCATGATGGAAGGCTCACCAATATCACTCTGGTCGCCTTCGAGGGCCTTCAAGGCGCTACCGATGACGATGGGGGTGTCGTCCCCCGGGAAGTCGTACTTGGACAGAAGCTCACGGATTTCCATTTCGACGAGCTCGAGCAGTTCGGCGTCGTCGACCATGTCGGCCTTGTTCATGTAGACGATGATGTAGGGCACACCGACCTGACGGGCGAGCAAGATGTGCTCGCGGGTCTGCGGCATGGGGCCGTCGGCGGCGGACACGACGAGGATGGCGCCGTCCATCTGGGCGGCACCGGTGATCATGTTCTTGACGTAGTCGGCGTGGCCAGGGCAGTCGACGTGCGCATAGTGGCGGTTGGCCGTCTCGTACTCGACGTGCGCGGTGTTGATGGTGATGCCGCGCGCCTTCTCTTCGGGCGAAGAGTCGATCTCGTCGTATTTCTTCGCCGCACCGCCAAACTTCTTCGCCAGAATGGTGGTGATCGCCGCGGTCAAGGTGGTCTTGCCGTGGTCAACGTGTCCAATGGTGCCAACGTTTACGTGCGGTTTGGTCCGCTCGAACTTTTCCTTAGCCATTTCAAGTACCCCTCAATTTTGCAAAGTGATGATGCGACGACTTCGACAAATGCCAACAAAACCCGGTGCGCCAACCTTTCATCGGCAGGCACCCTGAACTGGTGCCCATGGGCAGGATTGAACTGCCGACCTCTCCCTTACCAAGGGAGTGCTCTGCCACTGAGCTACATGGGCCGCGGACTTACTGCACCGAATAAGCCCATTCACAAACTTTCTGGAGCGGGTGAAGGGAATCGAACCCTCGTCTTAAGCTTGGAAGGCTTCAGCTCTACCATTGAGCTACACCCGCTTCGCCCTGCTCGACCTGCAAGAAACCTGGTGGTGGGGGAAGGATTCGAACCTTCGAAGGCAGAGCCGTCAGATTTACAGTCTGATCCCTTTGACCGCTCGGGAACCCCACCCAAACGAAGCGCGAGATTATAGGGGGCTTCGAGAGCCGGTGTCAAACAGTGCCACCGCAAACCTACGCGATTTCAGACATTGAACAGGAAATTCATCACGTCGCCGTCCTTGACGACGTAGTCCTTGCCCTCGGCGCGCATCTTGCCCGCCTCCTTGGCGCCCTGCTCGCCGCCGCAGGCGACGAAGTCCTCGAAGGAAATCGTCTGGGCACGGATGAAGCCCCGCTCGAAGTCGGTGTGGATCACGCCGGCGGCCTGCGGCGCCGTGTCGCCCTTGTGGATGGCCCAGGCGCGCACTTCCTTCACCCCGGCGGTGAAATAGGTCTGCAGGCCGAGAAGATCGTAGGCGGCGCGGATCAGGCGGTTGAGGCCCGGTTCGTCCCAGCCGAGTTCCTTCAGGTATTCCACCCGGTCTTCCGGCGACAGCTCCTGGAGCTCGGCCTCGAGCGCGGCGCACACCGGCACCACCGGCGCGCCCTCCTTCGCCGCATACGCCTCAAGCGCGTCGAGCATGGGATTGTCGTGAAAGCCGTCTTCGCTGACGTTGGCGACGTAGAGCGTGGGCTTGACCGTCATCAGGCAGAGCGGCTTGATGGCGGCCATGCCCTCGGCGTCGAGGCCCGCCGCTCGTGCGGGCCGACCTTCGTTCAGCGTCGCGATCACCGGCTTCAGGGCGGCGACCATCTTCTGCGCCTCCTTGTCGCCCGCGCGCGCCGGCTTCTCGTAGCGCGCCAGCGCTTTTTCGGCGCTGGCGAGGTCAGCGAGCGCCAACTCGGTGGCGATCGTCTCGACGTCCGAGATCGGGTCGACCTTGCCGGCGACGTGGACGACGTTCTCGTTCTCGAAACAGCGCACGACGTGGCAGATCGCGTCGGTTTCACGAATGTTGGCGAGGAACTGGTTGCCCAGACCCTCGCCCTTGGACGCGCCCGCGACCAGCCCGGCGATGTCGACGAACTCGACGATGGCCGGCACGACCTTCTGCGGCTTGACGATCTCGGCCAGCTTGGCGAGGCGCGGGTCGGGCACCTCGACGACGCCGGTGTTGGGCTCGATGGTGCAGAAAGGGTAGTTCTCGGCCGCGATGCCCGCCTGGGTTAGCGCGTTGAACAGGGTGGACTTGCCGACGTTGGGCAGGCCGACGATGCCGCATTTGAGGCTCATGGTGTTTCCTGGGGCTGCGTTCTCGGGACAGAGGGTTTGGTGTTGGCGCGCTGGATGGCCGCATGCCAGTCGCCTTTCTCGATCAGCGGCATGAGGCTGAGCGCACGCTCGATGGCGGCGTCGATCTCGGCCTGCTCCTCATGCCGCGGCGGCTTCAGCACGTAGTTCACAACCTCGTTGCGGTCGCCCGGGTGGCCGATACCGATGCGCAGGCGCCAATAGTCCTGGGTGCCGAGGTGCGCGGTGATGTCCTTCAAGCCGTTGTGCCCGCCCATGCCGCCGCCGAACTTGAGGCGCAAATGGCCGGGCGGGATGTCGAGTTCGTCATGCACGACGAGGATTTCGGAAGGCACGATGCGGTGGAAGCGCGCGAGCGCGCCGACCGCCTGGCCGGAGCGGTTCATGAAGGTCTGCGGCAGCAGCACCCAGGTCGCCCCCTTGCGGCCGACGATGCCGTGGAAGCGCGATTCGTGCGCGAGCGGCACACCCCACGCGTGGGCGAGGCGCGCACAAAACCAAAACCCGGCGTTGTGCCGGGTTTCTTCGTAGTCGCGCCCGGGATTGCCGAGGCCGACGATGAGGCGGGGAACGGAACCGGAGGCGGTCATGCCACTCGCGCTGCGCGCCCCGTCCGGCTCAAAAGCCCGGACGGGGGCACAACGGCATTACGCCGCGGGGGCTGCCGGCGCTTCCTCGCCAGCGCCGCCCTTCGGCGCGCTGATCGAGGCCACCGCCGGGTTTTCCTGCTTGACGTGCGCGACCAGCTCGACGCCCGCGGGCAGCACCAGGTCGTTGGCATGGATCGAATGCCCGACCTCGAGCTTGCCCATGTCCACCTCGATGAACTCGGGCAGGCTGCCCGGCAGGCACTGCACGTCGAGCTCGTTGATGATGTGGTGGGGTTTGCCACCGCCCAGCTTCACGCCCGGCGCAGTCTCGGCGTTGAGGAAGTGCAGCGGCACCTTGACGTGGATCTTGTGATCCTTGTCGACGCGCTGGAAATCCACGTGCAGCACCTGCTGCTTGTAGGGATGCCACTGGGTGTCGCGCAGCAGGACCGATTCGCTGTTGCCGTCGACGGTCAGCTTGAGCACCGACGAATGGAAGGCTTCCTTACGCAGGGCGTGGTAGAGCGCGTTGTGATCCAGCTCGATCTGCATCGGCGCGGCGGTGCCGCCGTAGACGATGCCCGGGACCTTGCCGGCGCGGCGCAGGCGGCGGCTCGCACTCGACCCTTGCGCATCACGCTTGAAAGCAATGACTTCGATTTCCATGAAACTTCTCCTGAGTTGAGGTAAAAGCCCCCGCGACCAGGGGCATTCGATCGGCCCGCTATTCGTTGCTGCTTACTCGATGAACAGCGAGCTGACGGAATCTTCGTTGCTGATGCGGCGGATCGTCTCCGCCAGCAGTTCGGCGACCGACAGTTGCCGGATCTTGCTGCACGCACGGGCATCGTCGCGCAGCGGGATGGTGTCGGTGACCACCAGTTCGTCGAGCGCGGAGTTCGCCACGCGCTCGGCGGCGCTGCCCGACAGCACCGGGTGCGTGCAGTAGGCGAGCACCTTCTTCGCGCCGTGCTCCTTCAGCGCGTTGGCCGCCTCGCACAGCGTGTTCGCCGTGTCGACCATGTCGTCCATGATGATGCAGGTACGGTCCTTGACGTCGCCGATGATGTGCATCACCTTCGCCACGTTGGGCTTGGGGCGGCGCTTGTCGATGATGGCGAGATCGCACTCGAGGCGCTTGGCGATCGCACGCGCGCGCACCACGCCGCCGACGTCCGGCGATACCACCATGAGGTCGGGGTGGTTGCGCTTCCAGATGTCGCCGAGCAGGATCGGGCTCGAATAGATGTTGTCGACCGGGATGTCGAAAAAACCCTGGATCTGGTCCGAGTGCAGGTCCATCGTCAACAGGCGGTCGATGCCGGCGCCGGCGAGCATGTTGGCGACTACCTTGGCAGTGATCGCGACCCGCGCCGAGCGGGTGCGGCGATCCTGGCGCGCATAGCCGTAGTAGGGAATGGCGGCGGTGATACGCCCGGCCGAGGCGCGCTTCAGCGCGTCGACCATCACCATCACCTCCATCAGCGTGTCGTTGGTCGGCTGGCAGGTCGACTGCAGCACGAACACATCCTTGCCGCGCACGTTCTCGAGGATCTCGACCATCACCTCGCCGTCGGAGAAGCGCGACACCGTCGCCCGCCCGAGATGGATATTGAGATGGCGCGCCACGTCTGCCGCCAGACGCGGGTTGGCATTCCCGGTAAACACCATCAAGTTGTCTATGGACACGCGAGTCTCCGACGGCTTGGCGACGACACTGCAACAAAAACAGCCGCCCCGGGCGGCTGTTCGCTTAACTGGCTGGGGAGGTAGGGATCGAACCTACGAATGTCGGAATCAAAATCCGATGCCTTACCACTTGGCGACTCCCCAATTTAATGGGCACTACCCGGCGCAGTAGTCGTAGAGCGGGTGCCTGTCGATCCCCTGCGCCACAAAACCCTGCATCGTCGGCGGTAACTCGCGCAGCACCGCATGCGCTGCCGCTTCCGTCTCGAACGATGCGAACACGCAGGCGCCCGAACCGGTCATCCGCGCTTCGCCGAACTGCCCGAGCCATTCGAGATGGCGGGCCACTTCCGGGTAGCGCGCTACGACCACCGGCTGCAGGTCGTTCCGACCGGCACCTGCGGAAAAGGGCGCTATTTTGAGGGGTGGCGTGTCGCGTGTCAATTCCGGCGCCGCGAAAATCGCCGCGGTCGGCACGGCGACCGGAGGGGTCAGCACCACGTACCAGGCCGGCGGCACTTCGACCGGCTGCAGGATTTCCCCCACGCCCTCGGCGAAGGCCGTGCGGCCGAAGATGAACACCGGCACGTCGGCGCCCAACTGCAGCGCCAGCGCCTGCAGCGTCGTGCGCGGCAGATTGAGCCCCCAGAGCCGGTTGAGCGCCAGGAGCACCGTGGCGGCGTCCGAGCTGCCGCCGCCGAGGCCTCCGCCCATCGGCAGCCGCTTCTCCAGTCGGATGCCGACGCCGGCCCCGGCCGGCGCGTGGGCCTGTAGCAGGCGGGCTGCCCGCACCGTGAGGTCGGCGTCTTCGGGCACGCCGTCGAGGTCGTCCTCGCGCACCACCCGGCCATCGTCGCGCACCGTGAGCGTCACCCAGTCGGCGCGATCGATGAAGCGGAACACACTCTGCAGCAGATGGTAGCCGTCGGCCCGCCGGCCGACGACGTGCAGGAACAGGTTGAGCTTGGCCGGCGCGGGGAAACGCTGCGTCATTCGGCCTGCCAACGGTCGGCCACCAGACGGATCTGCAGGCCCTCGCGCGCGACCGTCAGGCGGCGCGGCCGTGCATCGTCGGTGTACTGGAGATAATCGATGACCCAGCCGCTTTGCCGCAATTGCGAGAGGCGTCCGGCAGCGTCGTAGCGCGCTTCGAAGGGCCACGCGGGGTCGGGGCGCGCCTGCACCCACCACGCCAGGCCGGCGACCGGCAGCGTGTACCCCAGCACGTCGCGGGTCAGCGTCTCGGCATCCGGCGCGCGTCGGGGCGCCTGGTTCGGCACCTCGAGCACGACCCCGTCTGCGTCGCGCACGATGCGGGCCACGCCCTGCCCCAGCGGCGAGACCATCAGGAGTTCATCGCGATCGGCGCGGTGTTGCCAGTGCAATTGACCGGACAGGCTTTCCTCGCCGCTTTGCACGCCGAGCCGGCCCTGCAGGGTCCAGGCCTCGCCGGTCGTCGGTGCCGCAACCGGGGGCGACGGCGGCAGGGAAGCGCATCCCGCAAGTGCCAGCGCGGCGGCGACGGCAAAACCCCTCAGCATCACCGCTGCTTGAAACGCCGGATGGTTTCCAGCAGCAGCTCGTTCTGCGGATGGTCCTTGAGGCTGGTCTGCCATAGCTCGCCCGCGGCGTCGCGCAGGCCGCGTACCCACATCACCTCGCCCAAGTGGGCGGCGATCTCGGGGTCGGGGCGCGCCCGGTACGCCCGCTCGAGGAACTCCTGCGCGCGCACCAGATTCCCCGCGCGGTACTGGGCCCAGCCGACGCTGTCGAGGATGAAGGGATCGTCCGGCGCGAGCGACAGCGCCTTGTCGAGCAGTTCGATCGCCTCCGTCAGGCGGTTGGTGCGGTCGGCCAGCGTGTAGCCAAGCGCGTTGTAGGCCTGGGCGTCATCGGGGCGCAGCACGATCACCCGGCGCAGGTCGGCTTCGAGCACGTCGAGCTTGTCGAGCTTTTCCGCCACCATCGCACGGTCGTACAGCAGCTCCGCCGAATCGGGAAAGCGCTTGAGGCCGGCCGAGAGCACCTCGAAGGCCGCAGTGTGTTCCTTGTTGTCACGGTAGAGCTCGGCCTGCGCCTGGACCAGGCGAACGTTCTGCGCGTCGTTGTCTCCGCGCGTCGCCGCCAGCAGCGCCAGCGCCTCGTCGCGCTTGCCCGCACGCGCGAGCAGGGCCGCCTGGCGCGCGCGCGCCGCCACCAGATGGGGGCCACTGTCGACACTGCCGTAATGCGCGAGCGCCATGTCGGTTTCCTTTAGCTGCTCCGCCGCCTGGCCGAGGTAGTAGTGCACCGTGTCCGGGTCGCGCGGATTCTGTTGCAGCGTCTGGGTGAGGTAGTCGCGCGCCAGCGCATAGTCGCCCATCTGCAGCGTCAACAGTCCCGCAGCCAGGCTGACGTCTGGGTTGCCAGGAAAATCGCTGGTCAGGCGAACGAACTCGGCGCGTGCCTCGGTGAACTGGTTGGCCCCGATCAGCATGCGCGCGTACGCGAGGCGCACCTCGCGGGCGGCGGGATAGGTCTTGAGGAAATCGCGCAGGTAGCGCAGCGCGTCGGCCCGCGCGGTCCTGCCAAGGATCTGCGCCTGCAGCAACGCCGCCGCCTCCCAGCCGGGACGCAGGCGATCGGCTTCGCGCAGCGCCGCGATCGCGGTATCGAAGCGCCCGGCCGCGGAGGCCGCCTGGGCAACGGCGAAACGAGCCTCCGCCAGCCCCGGGTGGTCGGCGGCCAGCCGTTCGACCATGCGCAGCGCCGCCTCGGTGTCGCGCGGCCTGCCCATCAAGGCGGAGAGGTGGACGAAGCCGCTGGCGGTTTCCTTCGTCAGCAGCCCGCGCAGCACGGGCTCCGCTTCGTCGTAGCGGCCCGCCCCCATCAGGAGCGCCGCGAGCGCCTGCTGGGCACGCGCCGAATCGGGCTCGGCGGCCGCCCAGATGCGGGTCGCCTCGAGCGCGCTCGCCTGGTCGCGCGCGAACATCGCGATCTCGGCCGCGCGGCGCGCGATGCGGGGATCCTGGGTCTGACGCGCGAGGTCCAGGTAGGTCGCCTGCGACAGGCCGAGTTCGCCACGCTGCCCCGCCACCTCGGCGATCAGGAACTTGAACAGGATGTCCGGCGTGAGCGGCTGCTTCGGCAACGCCGCCTGGGAACGCGCGTTGGCTTCGGCCGCCTCGTCCGCCTGGTCGGCGGCCGGTGCAGCGTCTTCCCGCGGCGCGACCGGCGCGGCCTCGGCGACGACGGGCGCCGACGGCTTGACGACCGGCTGGGCGCAGCCAGCGGCAACGGCCAGCGCGGCGTAGAGAGGAAGGAGTCTGAGGTGTGCCATAGGTCCGCTCGGGGAATGAGCCTCGATTCTAAGCGTTCGAGGCCACCCCGCAACTAAGGTTCATTCCGGCGCTACTGGGTACGCAGTGCCTCGATGGGGTCGAGGCCGGCCGCCCGCCGGGCCGGGTAGAAGCCGAAGAACACGCCGATGAGGAAGGAGACGCCCACCGCCAGCAGCAGCGACGCCGGCGTCACTTCGATCGGCAGGCCGGCAAAGCCCCCCACCAGCCAGGCGCCGCCGACGCCCAGGGCGAGCCCGATGGCGCAGCCGATCAAGGACAGCGTCAGCGCCTCGATCAGGAACTGCCACAGGATGTCGCGGCGACGCGCGCCGATCGCCATGCGGATGCCGATTTCCCGGGTGCGCTCGGTCACCGACACGAGCATGATGTTCATGATGCCGATGCCGCCGACCACCAGCGAAATGGCGGCGATCGCGCCGAGCAGGAGGCTCATGATGCGCGTGGTCGACGCCGCCGCCTCGGCAATCGCCGTGAGGTTGCGCACGGTGAAGTCGTCCTCCTGACCCGCGCCGATCCGGTGGCGGGCGCGCAGCAGCTCGGTGATCGCCGTCTCAGCCGCGTCCATGGTCTTGTCCGAGGTCGCCTGCGCCATGATGAAGCGGGCCCGGTTGCGCAGGCTGCCGCTGAAGATCTTCTGCTGCGCGCTGGTGATCGGCACGATCACGAGGTCGTCCTGGTCGCGCCCGTCGAGGCTCTGCCCCTTGGCGGCGAGCACGCCGATCACCTCGAACGGCGCCTGGCGGATGCGGATGATCTTGCCGAGCGGATCGTCGTCGCCGAACAGTTCGCGCGCGACGACCTGGCCGATCACCACCACCCGCGCGCCGCTGCGCACGTCGGCCTCGCTGAAGAAGCCGCCCGACGCCATCGGCCAGTCGCGCACGATCGCGTAATCCGGCGTGGTGCCGAACACCGACGTGCTCCAGTTGACGCCGGCGTAGATGAGCTGCGCGCTGCCGGGCGCCACCGGCGCGGCGGCCAGCACGTCGGGCAGCTCGCGGATGGCATCGGCGTCGTCGAAGGTGAGCGTCGGCGCGCTGCCGATCGCCACCCGTGCCCCGCCGCTGGTCGCCGCGCCGGACATGACGATGAGGAGATTGCTGCCCATCGACTCGATCGCGCTGCGCACCATCGCCTGCGCGCCCTGCCCGATCGCCAGCATCAGGATCACGGCTGCCACCCCGATCATCATGCCGAGCATGGTGAGGAAGCTGCGCATGCGATGGGTCGCGAGCGCATGCCAGGCGGTTTCGAACAGGCTGGCGAGGATCATGCGGCAGCTCCGGCGGACGCCGTGTCCTCGACGACCCGCCCGTCCTGGAAGCGGATGCGCCGCCTCGCGTACGCCGCGATGTCGGCTTCATGGGTGACGACCACGAGGGTGATGCCTTCCTCGCGGTTGAGCTGCGCAAACAGCGCCATGACCTGATGGCTGGTCGCGCTGTCGAGGTTGCCGGTCGGCTCGTCGGCAAAGATGATGCGTGGCCGACTAGCGAGCGCGCGCGCGATGGCGACACGCTGCTGCTGGCCGCCCGAAAGCTGCAGCGGCGTGTGGTGCGAACGCTCGCCCAGCCCTACCCGGTTAAGCATCGCCTGCGCCTGCTGCCGCCTCGCGTGGCGTCCCATGCCGGCGTACATCAGCGGCAGCGCGACATTGTCGAGCGCGGTGAGCTTGGGCAGCAGGTTGAAACCCTGGAAGACGAAGCCGATTTCGCGGTTGCGCAGGGCAGCAAGGTCGTCGGAGGACAGCCGGCTGACATCGCGCCCATCGAGCACATAGCGCCCGTGGGTCGGCCGGTCGAGGCAGCCGAGCAGGTTCATGAACGTGCTCTTGCCCGAACCCGAGGCACCCATGACAGCGACGAACTCGCCAGCCGCGATGTTGAGGCTCACCCCGCGCAGGGCATGGAACACGCCGGCGCCGGTGGGGTAATCCTTCTCGAGATTTTCCACCGCGATCAGCGGTGCGCCCGCCTGCGTCATCAGAACAAGCGGCCGCGCGGCATGCCGCCGCTGTTGGCGTCCTTCTGCGCCTTGAGGTCGGCGACGATCACGGCATCGCCCGCCTTCAGTTCGCCCTGGAGGATCTCGGTCCACGCCTTGTCGCTGAGGCCGGTCTTGACCGCGACCCGCACCGGCTTGCCATCGGCGCCGAGGACGTGCACCGCAGGGCCGCGCGGGGCGGTCCCGCGCGGCGCGGACGGATCGGCCGCCGGACGGAAGCGCAGCGCGGCGATCGGCACGCGCAGCACGTCGCTGCGCGTTTCGACCTCGACCCGCAGGTTGGCGGTCATGCCGGGCAAGAGGACGAGGTCGGGGTTGGCGACGTCGACCACGACGTTGTAGGTGACGACGTTCTGCTCGGTCTTGGCGTTCAATCGCACCTGCCGCACCGTGCCGCTGTATTCGGTGTCGGGGAAGGCGTCGACGCGGAACTTGACCGGCTGCCCCACGCGCACGAGACCGATGTCGGCTTCGGACACGGTGGAGTCGATCTGCATCTGCGTGAGGTCCTTGCCGATCTGGAACAGCGTCGGCGTCTGGAAGCTCGCCGCGACGGTCTGGCCGACGTCGATCTGGCGGTTGATCACGGTGCCGTCGACCGGCGAGCGGATCACGGTGAAGCCGAGGTTGGTCTGGTCGCGCGTGACCTGCGCGGTGGCGAGCCGCACCTGCGCGGCGGCCTGGTCGCGGGCGGCAATGGCCTGGTCGAGTTCCTGGCGCGACACGAATTCCTGCGCAAACAGGGTCTGCATGCGCGCGGCGTTGGCTTCGGCGAGCTTCAGCTGCGCCTGCGCGTTGGCGAGGCTGGCGCGGCTCTGCGCCAGCGCCGCCTGGAACAGCGCGGGATCGAGTTCAGCCAGCACCTGCCCGGCTTTCACCTGCTGGTTGAAGTCCGCCTCGATGCGCGCGACCGTGCCCGATACCTGGGTGCCGACGTTGACGAGCACGACCGGGTTGAGCGTTCCGTTGGCGGAGACCTCGGCGCGGATGTCACCGCGCTCGACGATCTCGGTGCGGTATTGCGGCTCCGCGGGCTTGCGCTTGGCGTTCCACCACCAGCCGCCGGCGACGGCAACGGCGATGAGCAGCACGGCGATCACGGATTTTTTCATCGGTTCGATTCCCCTTGCGCGGATTCCATCCACTCCCAGCTCAGTTCGCCCAGCGCCTGCGCGAGCTCGGCACGCGCCACCCGCAGCGCCAGCCGCGTCTGCAGCTGATTCTGCCGCGCCTGTGCCAGATTGGCCTGGGCGCTGGTGACGTCGAGCAGCAATCCCATCCCCGCCTGATAACGGCCGAGCGCGACACGGGCTGCGGCAGCGGCGCTTTCGACCAGCTCGTCGCTGCGCCGGTCGGCCTCGGTTTCGCTGCGCAGCCGGTGGTAGGCACGCCAGACTTCCAAAGCCACCTGATTGGCGACGCGGTCGCGCTCGCTGCGTGCGAGCTCGGCCTGAACCCCGGCCGCGGCAATCTCATAAGTGTTGCGGTAGCCGGTAAAGAGCGGGATCGTGAGGCTCACGCCGACGCTGGAACTGTTGGCGAGCAGCGCGCCCTGCTGGCGGCCGCTGGCGAAGAATGCAGACAGCCGCGGCTTGCCGGCCGCCTCCGCGCTGCGCACCCCGGCCTCGCGCGCCAGCACCGTCGCCTCGGCGGCACGGAATTCGGGCCGCCGGGTCCGTGCCGCCTCGATCAGCGCCTCGACCGCCCGGTCGAGCTCGAGCGGCTGGCTGAACGCCGCGTCGTCTTCGGCCAGCACCCACCCGGTTTGCCGCACGTCGCCCATCAGGGCGGCGAGCTCGCCACGCAGGCGCGCCGCTTCGCCCTCGGCGCGCACCCGCTCGATCTGGCGCTGAGCGTGCGCCGTGCGCGCCTGCAAGCGGTCGAGCGGGATCCCGGTCCCGGCCTCGACGCGCGCGGTGGCGGCTTTGAGGGCCTCGAGCGCGGCGACTTCCGCCTCGCGCGCGGCGACCACCGCGCCCTGCGCCGTCGCCAGACTGAAATAGGTGCTCACGGTCTGCAGGTAGAGCGTGCGCACGCTCGCGTCGTGGCTCGCGCGCGCCGCGGCAAGCAGCGCTTCGGCGGCCTCGCGCCGGGCCGGGCGCGCGCCAAAGTCGTAAAGCAGGTACTGTGCCTCTAGGCCGAGCTGCCAGGTGGTGCGGTCGGTGGGCAGCAACGCGTCGCCGCCGCGCCCGAGGCGCGCATTGCCCGTAAGCTCGGGAAGATAGGCGCTTTGCGCCTGCCCGAGCTCGGCGGCGCGCAGCCGGGCGGTGAGCCAGGCGCTGCGGGTGGCGGGGTTGGCGCAGAGCGTACGCTCCACCGCGCGCGCCAGCGTGAGCGTGCCGGTGACGGCTTCCGCGCCGCACACGCCCGCGGGACGCAGCGGCGACGGGGGTCCAGGCAGGCTGCGGTCCATCACCATGAACGGATCGGAAGCCCAAGCGGGTGCGGCGAGCCATGCCGCCGCGAGGATCAGGAGTCGGGTATGCAAACTGGGTAAGGGAGCTTGAAGGCGCTCGTTTAGAATCCAGTGTATCGCGTCGGTTCCCGCTTGCGAACCGGGCGCACCCGCCATGCCCGAACTGCCAGAAGTCGAAACCACCCGCCGAGGCCTCCTGCCGCGACTCGAAGGTCGCCACCTCACGCATGTCGTGGTGCGCAACCCGCGCCTGCGCTGGCCGGTGCCGGCCGACCTCGAAAAGCGCCTCGCCGGCCGCGCGCTGAACGCCCTGACGCGCCGCGGCAAATACCTGCTGTTCGACTTCGGCGGCGTCACTCAGATCGTGCACCTCGGCATGTCGGGCAGCCTGCGATTCGCCGAGCCAGACGAACCGGCGGCGCTGCACGACCACGTCGACTGGATCTTCGACGACGGCACCACGCTGCGGCTACGCGATCCGCGCCGCTTCGGCGCGGTGCTGTGGACCGACGATGCCGCCCGCCACCCGCTGCTCGCCCGCCTCGGCCCCGAGCCGCTGACGCCCGACTTCGATGCCGACTACCTGTACGCGCAATGCCGTCACCGCAACGCCGCGATCAAGCAGGTCATCATGGACGCCTCGGTGGTGGTCGGCGTCGGCAACATCTACGCCTCCGAGTCGCTGTTCCACGCCGGGATCCGCCCGGGCACCGCGGCGCGCCGCCTGAGCCGCCCGGCGTGCACGCGCCTGGTCGAGGCGATCCAGCGCGTGCTCGCCGCCGCCATCGCCGCGGGCGGCAGCTCGCTGCGCGACTATGTCGCGACCGACGGCGAGCTGGGCTATTTCCAGCTGCAGACGCGCGTCTACGACCGGGCCGGGTTGCCCTGCAAGGCCTGCGGGACGGCGATCCGCCGCACGGTGCTCGGCCAGCGCGCCACCTACTACTGTCCGCGCTGTCAACGCTAGCAAGCATTCACCCGGTCAAGTTTGTGGGTAAGATGTCGTTATCCGACAATACCTTAGCCGTTCGGCCCCGCGATGAGCCCGAGCACCCTGGTTGACGAATTCGAGCAGTACAGCGCCTGGCGCGACGGCGTCTTCGTGCGCGTCGAGGCCCTGCGCGACTGGCTTGCCGCGCAGGAGCTCGGCGACGCCGAGTCGGCGCTGCGGCTGACCCAGCTGCTGCAACGCCTGCACGCCGACACGCTCAACGTCGCCTTCGTCGCCGAGTTCTCGCGCGGCAAGTCCGAGCTCATCAACGCGATCTTCTTCTCCGACTATCGACAGCGCGTGCTGCCCTCGTCGGCGGGGCGCACCACGATGTGCCCGACCGAGCTCTACTACACGCCGCTCTTGCGCCCCTCGCTGCGTCTGCTGCCGATCGAAACCAAGACGCGCGAGGGCAGCATCGCCGACTTTAAGCGCGAGCCGGACGCCTGGACCGAGTTCCCGCTCGACCTCGACTCGGCCGACGCCATGCGCAGCGTGCTGATGCGGCTGGCCGACACCGTCGGCGTCGACGCCGCCACCGCAGAGGCCTATGGCCTCATCAACCCCGGGGACCCGGAAACCCAGCACGTGCTCGAGCGCGACGGGCATATCGCGATTCCGCGCTGGCGCCATGCGCTCATCAACTTCCCCCACCCGCTCCTGAAGCAGGGGCTGGTGATCCTCGACACGCCCGGCCTCAACGCCATCGGCACCGAGCCGGAACTCACGCTCAGCATGCTGCCCAGCGCGCACGCCGTGCTGTTCCTGCTCGCGGCCGACACCGGCGTCACCAAGTCGGACATCGAGATCTGGCGCCAGCACATCGCGCCGGTGCAAAGCACGAACCGCGCCCGGCTCGTGGTGCTGAACAAGATCGACAGCCTGTGGGACGAGCTCAAGTCGCCCAGCGAGATCGACGCGGAGATTGCCCGCCAGGCGGCGAGCAGCGCCGCCTTGCTCGAACTGCCGCCAGAGCAGGTCTACCCGGTGTCGGCGCAGAAAGCCCTGGTGGCCAAGGTCAAAGGCGATGCCGCGCTGCTGGCGAAGAGCCGGCTGCCGGCCCTCGAGGCGGCGCTCAGTCAGGAACTGATTCCGTGCAAGCAGGCGCTGGTCGCGGAGTCGGCGCAGGCGGTGGTCGAGGACGTGGTGGTGAAGGTGACCGAGCTCCTCGAAACCCGGCTCGCGGCGCTGCAGGATCAGGTCGACGAGCTGCAGGGTCTGCGCGGCAAGAACCGCGACGTCATCCAGCACATGATGGAGCAGGCCAATGCCGACAAGCAGCAGTTCGAGCGCGGGCTCGCGCAATTCAACGCCCTGAAGAGCGTGTTCGCCTCACAGGTCGAAACACTGCGCCAGCAGCTGGGCATGGCGGCCGTGCGCCTGGACATCCGCGACACCCGCACGGCGATGGAAACCAGCCTGTTCAGCACCGGCATGCTCGACGCGATGGCGGGGTTCCTCGCGCGCGTCGACGGCCGCCTGGGTGACGCCACGCTGACCATCCGGGAGATCCGCGCGATGATGACCGCGATGTACCAGAAATTCAGCGACGAGCACGGGCTCGCCGCGGTGAATCCGCCCGAACACAGCCTGAAGAAGTACCGCAAGGAAATGGCGCGCTTGAAGGGCAACTTCGAGGCGCGCTTCAATTCGCTGCTGAGCCTCCTCACCACGGCCCAGGGCCGGCTCACCGCGCGTTTCTACGAAACGCTGGCATCCGAGGTGGTGCGCGTGTTCGAGCTCGCGAACAGCGAGACGGAAGCGTGGCTCAAGGCCTTGATCACGCCGATGGAAACCCAGGTGCGCGAGCACAAGAGCCAGCTGAAACGTCGCCTCGAGAGCGTGAGCCGCATCCACGCGGCCACCGAGACGCTCGACGAGCGCATCGCCGAGCTGGAGACGGCGATGGGAACGGCGAGCGACCAGCTCGACCATCTGGCGCGCATCAACGCGCGCATCGCCGACGCGTTGGCCGACGCCAACGCCTGCTCGCGGCTCGCCCGCACCGCTTGACGCGGCGACTTATTTGCCGGCGGTCAGTCGCAGGAACTTGGCCTGCAGCTCTTCCTTGGTTTCGCGGTAATCCGGGTTGAAGGGAATGCAGTCGACCGGGCACACCTCGACGCATTGCGGGGTGTCGAAATGGCCCACGCATTCGGTGCACTTGTTCGGGTCGATGATGTAGATCTCGTCACCCTGCGAAATGGCATCGTTGGGGCATTCGGGCAAACAGACGTCGCAGTTGATGCACTCGTCCGTGATCATCATGGCCATGGCGCTCTCCGGGTTATATCAGCTTTTGCTTATTTTCTCACTTAATCGCTTCGCGACCAACGGGTGCACGAAGGGGGTGACGTCGCCGCCGAGTTGGGCGATCTCGCGGATCATGCTGGCAGAAATGAACATGTACTGGTCCGACGGCGTGAGAAAAATCGTTTCGATGTCCGGCTTGAGATTCCGGTTCATGCCGGCCAGCTGGAACTCGTATTCGAAGTCGGACGCCGCGCGCAGCCCCCGCAGCACCGCGATCGCCCCCTGCTGGGCGACGAAATCGATCAGAAGGCCGGAGAAACCCTCGACGCTGACCTGCGGAATGCCGGCCAGCACCTCGCGCGTCATCGCCACCCGCTCGGCCATGCTGAAATAAGGGCGCTTGTTGCGCGATTCGGCGACCGCGACGACGACGCGGTCGAACAGGCGGCCGGCACGGCGAACCAGGTCCTCGTGGCCGCGCGTGATGGGATCGAAGGTGCCGGGATAGACCGCAGTGAGCATCGTCACTCCTTGTTGAGCAGGGCGAAATGCGAGCGCCCCGCGCGCCCGCTGCGGTGGATGATAAACCCCGGTGGCGGCGTCACCTCGCGGCCCTGCTCGACATAGACCTGCCCCCCCGGCGCGAGATGTGGCGCGATGGCCGCCAGCACCGGCTCGGCAAGGTCGCTGTCGAAGGGCGGATCGACGAAGACGAGGTCGAACGGGTCACGGTTGTGCCCGAGCCAGGCGGGCGCGTCGGCGTGCAGAACCTCGACCGCATCGGCCCCCAGATCCTGCTTGCTTTTCTGCAGCGCGGCGAGCGCCGTCCGGTCGCGCTCGATCATCACGACGCGCGCCGCCCCCCGCGACGCGGCCTCGAAGCCAAGCGCGCCACTGCCGGCGAAGAGGTCTAGGCAGCGCCAGCCCGACAGATCCTGTCCCAGCCAGTTGAACAGCGTTTCGCGCACGCGGTCGGGCGTCGGCCGCAGCCCTGCGCTGTCGGGAAAGCCGAGCAGGCGGCGGCGGAATCGTCCGCCGATGATGCGCACGCGGTTCGCCGACCCGTGCGCGCGCTGCGGCGCAGCGTGCTTAGCGCGCACCGCCGACCACCACGGTCACCATGCGGTTGGGGTCGATGCGGCGGGCGAAGGCTGCCTTCACCTTTGCGACGTCGACCGCGTTGACCTGGTCGACCCAGGTATCGAGGTAGTCGAGCGGCAAGCGGTAGAATCCGATCATCGACAGGTAGTCGAGAATCTTGCGATTGCTGTCGATGCGCAGCGGAAAGCCGCCCGTGAGGTTGGACTTGGCCTGGGTGAGCTCGGCCTCCGACGGCCCGTTGGCGATGAAAGCAGCGAGCGTCTCGCGCGCCACCTTGAGCGCGTCGTCGGTCTGCTCGCCCTTCGTCTGGAGGCCGAGCTGGAACGGCCCCGTCGCGCCCATCGGCGCGAAATAGCTGAACGCGCTGTAGGCGAAGCCCCGCTTGTCGCGCACTTCCTTCAGCAACTGCGAATCGAATCCGCCGCCGCCCAGCACGTAGTTGCCGACGAAGAGCGGGAAGAAATCCGGATCGCTGCGAGCGATGCCAAGCGCCCCGACCCGCACATGGCTTTGCGTGGAAGGATGGGGAAGCCGCGTCTCCGAGGCACCCGGCGCCTGGGGCGCCGGCAGGGCCGGCAGGGCCGGCGAGTTCGACAGGCCTGCGGCGATCCGTTCGGCGAGCGCCTCCGCCTCGGCGCGCGAGGCGTCGCCCATGATCGCGATCACCGCGTTGGGCGCGCTGTAGTGCGTGCGGTAGAAGTTCACGAGATCCCGACGCGTCAGCCGCGCGAGCTCGGCGGGCTCGCCGTCCGGGTCACGACCGTAGGGATGCGCGCCGTAGAGCGCGCGGAAGAAGGCCCTGTCGACCACGCTGCCGGGATCGGCCTCGGCCTCGCGGATCGACGCGATCAGGCGCTGACGTTCGCGTTGCAGCACCGCTTGGGGGAAATCCGGGCGCTGCACCACCCGCACCAGGACGTCTAGCGCCGCGTCGCGCTCGCGCGCCGACGACAGCGTGCGCAGCTTCACGCCGGCGCGGTCGCGGTCGAAATTGCCGGAGAGCACGGCGCCGACGTCGGCCAGGCGATGCGCGATCACCGTGTCGGACAGCCCGCCTGCCCCCTGGTCGAGGAGCGCGTGGGTCAAGCGCGCGAGGCCGGCGCGCCCAGCGGGGTCGCGCGCGCTGCCCGCGGGAAAATCGACCGCGACGTCGAGCATCGGCAACTCGCGGCTCTCGACGAAATAGACGCGCGCGCCCTGCGGCGTCTGCCAGTGCTGGATGGGGAGGGCGGCCTGCACCGCCAGCGGCAGCGCGAGGGCGAGGCCAGCGAGGAGCCCGCGCAGCGAGGCGAACTTAATTGACATGGCGCATCCCCTTCATCGCGGTGGCACGCGGCTTGGCGTCGAGCGGCTGCGGGTCGAGCTCGGCCACGCTGAGGCGCGGGTCCTGCAGCCAGGTGCGGGCCGCCGCCCGGACTTCGTCGGCCGTCACGGCACGCAGCCGCTCGACCCGCCCCGCGATGGCTTCGGGCGGCAGGCCGGCGGTGACGTGGTCGCCGAGCTGCATCGCCTGGAAGAACAAGGAATCGCGCTGGAACACGTCGGCGGCGATTACCTGCGCCTTCACCCGCGCGAGTTCCGCCTCGCTGATGCCCTCGCGCTGGATCCGTGCGATTTCGGCGCGGATCGCCCGCTCGACCTGGGCGACGGACTTGCCTGGCGCAGGCGTCGCGTCGATCAGGAACATCGCCGGACCGCGCACGACGGGGTCATAGCCGGCGCTCGCGTTGACCGCGATCTGCTGGGCCTTCACCAGCGAGGCCTGCAGCCGCGCCGAATCGTTGCCGGACAGCACGCCGGCAAGGATCAGCAGCGCATACGGATCGGTGTCGCGTTGCCAGTCGCGCAGGGCCGGCGCGTGCCAGGCCATCAAGAGGTACGGCAGCTTGGCCGGCGCCTTGACGACGATGCGCTTTTCGCCCAGTTGCTCGGGCTCGGTTTGCGGCTTGCGCTCAGGCAGCGCGCGCGCCGGCAGCGGGCCAAAATACTTCTTCGCGAGCGCGATCACCTCGTCCGCCTTGACGTCGCCGGCGACGACCAGCGTCGCGTTGTTCGGCGCGTACCAGCGTTCGTACCAGTCGCGCGCATCCTGCGCCGTCATGTGTTCGAGGTCGCTCATCCAGCCGATGATCGGCCGGCCGTAGGGATGGGCTTGGTAGGCGGTCGCCATCAGGCGCTCGTAGACCACCGACTGCGGCTGGTCGTCGGTCCGCAGCCGCCGCTCCTCCATCACGACCTGGATTTCCTTGGCGAACAGATCGTCGCTGATGACGAGGTTCGCCATGCGGTCGGCCTCCAGCTTCAAGGCGAGCTCCAGGCGGTCGTTCTGCATCTGCTGGAAGTAGGCGGTGTGGTCGCGGCTGGTGAAGGCGTTTTCCCGACCGCCAGCCGCGGCGATGCGCTGGGAGAATTCGCCCGGCCCGACGTTCTTGGTCCCCTTGAACATCATGTGCTCGAGGACGTGGGCGACGCCGGTGGTGCCGTTGAATTCGTCGACCGACCCGGCGCGATACCACACCTGGGAGACCATGACGGGGGCGCGCCGGTCTTCCTTCACGATCACCCGCATGCCGTTATCAAGCGTGACATCCGTCAACGCTGCCTGCGCGCTACCGACAAGCAGCGCCAATCCGATTGCCCATAGGCGGCGCATAGTTTCACCTCAATGGAAAAGAGCCTGAATGATAAGATACGAAGCCATCACGAACTGCCATGCAGACCGCTTCGATCCGTGTTTAGTTTCTTCAAGTCCAAGTCTGCTACCGCCCCCGAGGCCCTCGAGGAAAAACCGGCGCAGGCCAGCCCCGCCGAGGCCGCGCCGGCCGCGCGCCCCGGCTGGGCCCAGCGGCTCAAGGCCGGGCTCGCCAAGACCCGCGACAAGCTCGGCGGCCAGCTCGCCTCGCTGTTCGGCGCCGGTCGCAAGATCGACGCCGAGCTCTACGAGGAGTTGGAAACCATCCTGCTGACCGCCGACGTCGGCGTCGACGCGACCGAGCATCTGCTCGACCTGCTGCAGAAGCGCGTGCGGCGCGAGGCCCTCACCGAAGCATCGCAGCTGCAGGCGGCGCTGAAGGACGCGCTGGTCGAGTTGCTCACGCCCCTGCAAGCACCGCTCGACGTCACCACGCACAAGCCCTTCATCCTCATGCTCGCCGGCGTCAACGGCGCCGGCAAGACCACCACCATCGGCAAGCTCGCCAAGCTCTACCAGTCGCAGGGCCTGTCGGTGCTGCTGGCCGCCGGCGACACCTTCCGTGCCGCCGCGCGCGAGCAGCTGCAGGTCTGGGGTGAGCGCAACAACGTCACCGTCGTGAGCCAGGAAAAGGGCGACTCGGCCGCCGTCATCTTCGACGCCATCCAGGCGGCGCGGGCGCGCGGCATCGACGTCGTGCTGGCCGACACCGCCGGCCGCCTGCCGACTCAGCTGCACCTGATGGAAGAAATCAAGAAGGTCAAGCGCGTGATCGAGAAGGCGGTGCCCGGCGCGCCACACGAGGTGCTGCTGGTGCTCGACGCCAATACCGGCCAGAACGCCGTCACCCAGGTCAAGGCCTTCGACGACGCCCTCGGCGTCACCGGCCTTGCGCTCACCAAGCTCGACGGCACCGCCAAGGGCGGCGCGATCGCCGCGATCGCGCAGGCAAGGCCGATTCCCGTGCGCTACATCGGCGTCGGCGAGGGGCTCGACGACCTCCGGCCGTTCGACGCGCGCGAATTCGTCGACGCCATCTTCAGCGCATGATCAGCTTCAGCCAGGTCACCAAGCGCTATCCCGGCGGCCACGAGGCGCTGAACAACGCCAGTTTCACGATCGAGCAGGGCGAGCTGGTCTTCCTCACCGGCCACTCGGGCGCCGGCAAGAGCACGCTTCTGAAGCTCATCGCCGCGATCGAGCGCCCCACCAGCGGCGTCGTCTCGGTCAACGGCCAGAACGTCGGCCGGCTCTCGCGGCTCGCCGTACCCTACCTGCGGCGCAACATCGGCCTGGTGTTCCAGGACCACAAGCTGCTGTTCGACCGCAACGCCCTCGAGAACGTGTTGTTGCCGCTCGACATCGCCGGCTTCGAGCGGCGCTTGGCGATCAAGCGGGCGCGCGCCGTGCTCGACAAGGTCGGCCTGCTCGACCGCGAAAAGGCCAACCCGGTGAGCCTCTCCGGCGGCGAGCAGCAGCGCCTGTGCATCGCCCGCGCGCTGGTCTCGCGCCCTGCCCTCCTGCTCGCCGACGAGCCGACCGGCAACCTTGACGCCAGCTACGCCGCCGACATCATGGCCATGTTCCGCGACTTCCATCAGGTCGGCACCACGCTGGTGATCGCCACCCACGACGAGCGCGCCATTACCGCGCTCGGCGGGCGGATCCTGCATCTCGACCACGGCCGCGTCGAGGCGGTCGCGGCATGAGGGCCTGGCTGCGCCACCAGAAGCTCGCGCTGGGGGCCGCGCTCGGGCGCCTGCGCGCACAATGGCTGGGCACGCTGCTCACCGCGCTGGCGATGGGGGTGGCGATCAGCCTGCCCGCCGGGCTCTACCTCGCGCTCGACAACCTCGGCCGGGTGGCGGGCGAGTTGCCGGCGCAACCGGAAATCAGCGTCTTCCTCGACAACGGGGCGAGCGCCGCCGAGCAGCAGGCCCTGGCCGCCCGCCTCAAGCAACCGGACATCGCCAAGGCCCACTTCGTGCCCAAGGACCGGGCGCTGGAAGCGCTCGCCACGACCCAGGGCCTCACCGACATCGCCGCTGGTCTGCCGGCGAATCCCCTGCCCAACGCCTGGATCGTGACGCCCACATCGACTGGGCGAGACGCACTCACGAACCTGGCCGCCGAGCTCGGCAAGCTTCCCGGGGTGGCCGAGACGCATCTTGACAGCGTCTGGGCGGAGCGCTTGCACGCCGCGCTCGAGGCCGGCCGTACCACCGTCTGGTTGCTCGCCGGACTGTTCGCGGTCGCGCTCGTCGCCATCTCGGGCAACGCGATCCGCGCCCAGGTGCTGGCCCGGCGCGACGAGATCCTGGTGAGCCGCCTGATCGGCGCGACCGACCGCTACATCCGGCGCCCCTTCCTGTACCTGGGGGCGCTGCAGGGGCTGTTCGGTGGGCTCGCGGCGCTGGGCGTCCTCGCGGCGGCCGGCGCCGTGCTGGGCGACCCGGTGGAGCGGCTGGCGAGCCTTTACGGCTCGAATTTCCAACTGTCGCCGCCGGGACTGCCGGAGACGGCCGCCGTACTCGGCCTCACGGTCCTCTTCAGCTGGCTCGGCGCCTGGGCTTCGGTTGCGCGCACCTTGCGGCAGGTCGAATCCGCCCGGTAGCCGGGAACCTCCCTTGCTTTTAGCACTCTGAAATCGAGAGTGCTAAAATAAACTTAAAGGGGGTACCAAGACCGATGAACCAAGCCATGTCACTTCCCGTCCCGGCAGCCTACAGTCTGGAAAGCTACATTCAGACCGTCAACCGTTATCCCATCCTTTCCCAGGAAGAGGAGCAGGCGCTCGCACGCGACTGGCGCAACAACCAGAACGTCGAGGCCGCCCGCCAGCTGGTGCTTTCCCACCTGCGGGTCGTCGTGAGCGTCGCCCGCCATTACATCGGCTACGGGCTGCCGCAGGCCGACCTGATCCAGGAGGGTAACGTCGGCTTGATGAAGGCCGTGAAGCGCTTCGATCCCGACCGCGGTGTACGCCTGGTGTCTTTCGCGCTGCACTGGATCCGCGCCGAAATCCACGAGTACGTGCTGCGCAACTGGCGGCTGGTCAAGGTCGCCACCACCAAGGCGCAGCGCAAGCTGTTCTTTAACCTGCGCAGTCTCAAGCAGTCGCTCAACGCGCTGACGGTGCGGGAAGCCGACGTGGTGGCGCAGGAACTCAACGTCAGCCGCAAGGACGTGCTGGAAATGGAAACCCGGCTCTCCGGCCACGACCTGTCGATCGATCCCTTGGTCGAAGACGGCGAGGACAGCTACAGCCCACTGGCCTATCTCGCCAGCCCGGACGAGAACCCGGCGCAGCGGCTCGAGCGCGAGCAGACCGAGCGGCTGCGCCACGAGGGCCTCGCGGCCGCGCTCGAGAATCTCGACGAGCGCAGCCGGCACATCATCAAGGCGCGCTGGCTGACCGAAGGCGAAGCCGCGACGCTGCACGAACTCGCCGCGCAGTATGGCGTCTCGGCCGAGCGCATCCGGCAGATCGAAGCGCGCGCGCTGCAAAAAATGCGGGCGGCGATTCCGGCCTGAGGCTGCCTGCCGCGCCCAACAAAAAGCCCCGCGATGCGGGGCTTTTTGTTGGGCAAAGCATATCGCTCAGAAGAACGAGGCGATCAGGACCGACAGGACGCTGATCCACGACCAGACGATAAGCGCGACCACGACGACCATCGGAAAACCTTGGAAAGTGAAAAGCTGTTTCATCGTTGGGCTCCAAAAAGGCTATTGAATTTTAGAGGAATCGTCGTCCTGCCTCAAGCGCCGCGTCGGCAGCATCGGATCGTCGTCGTCCATCAGGATCCGCTCAGCGGGTCCTTCGAGGTCGTCGAACTGGCCGCTCCGAATCGACCAGAGCACACCCAGCACGATCAGCACGAGAAATACCCCGGAGAGAACGAGCAGAAAGCCCGTGACGCTGGTCATGGCGCGAGCACTTCCTGACTGGCGTGGAACTGCTGGGCGCCATCCCGCAAGAGGCGCAGGTCGGCGATCCAGCGCCCGCGCGCGGGCAGGCGCAACACGCCCTCGTAGACGCCGGCAGCGCGGGGGGCGAGCGCGAGCGTGAGGGTCGGCTGCGCCGCGCCCGGGCGCAGCAAGCGCAACTGCGCGTCGACGCGCTCGACCGGCAAGCCGGTGCGGTCGCGCACGCGCACTTCGATCAAGCGCTCGGCCGCCGCGTCGCTTTCGAGGCCGTAGACGTCGACCTGCCAGCCAACCAGCGATTCGCGATGCATCTGCGACAACTCGGCCGATACCGCCTTGGCCGCCTGCTGGCCGTGTTGCACCACGCCGGAGAATCCGCTGTGGACCGTGGTCCCGTCCTTGCTCAGCCACCAGCGGGCCACCGGACCGGGCAGTCCCTGGGTGGCGATGTAGAGCAGCGTGCCGTTGATCACGACCAGACCGGCGAAGAAAACGATTAGTAGTTTGGGCACCCAATGCAGGCGGCCGCCGCTGCGGCGACGGAACTGCGTGATGGCGTGGAGCACGAGTCCCGCGGCCAAGAACACCGAGATGTGGATGGCGGCGACGTCGAGTCCCGGCCAGCGGCCGAGGATGAGGACGAAGTAGCCCAGAAGCGGGATGAGGCCAGCGAGCAGGGCGCGCAGGATCGGCGGGAGATTGGGCACCCGTGCGCCCAGCGCATACAAGACGAGCACGGCGAGGAGGCCGCCGGACAGGGTGATCAGGGTGTCAGTCATGGCCGTTTGAGCGGATTATCGAAGCGAACGTTCTCGCTGCGCGCCTCGCCCGGCTTGCCTTTGGGCGTGATGATCAGCTGGAACCCCTGGGTGCGCGCCGCGAGTTCCGGAGACAGGCGCACGCTCGCCTGCACCATCCCGGTGTGGCCGGGCTTCAGCGTGACCTCCCGGAAGTTGCCAAGGTCGAGCGCACCCTCGGGAATGCCGGTCGCGGTGATGACGTAGGTCTGCTCGGTCGACGCCTTGTTGGTGATACGGATCTGGTAGCGGTTGCGGATGTCGCCGTTAGACAGCACGACGTAGAGCGGCTGCCGCACCTGCGTCACCGCGCGCTCGAACGAGCCACGGGTGGCGACGCTGTAGACAAGGAAGGCCGTCATCAACACCACTGCCACGCCGTAGCCGATGATCTTGAGGCGTTTCCAGTGCAGCCTGGGTTTCGCCGGCGCCGCGGCGGCGAGGTTCGCCTCGGAATCGTAGCGGATGAGGCCGCGCGGAAAGTGGAACGAGTCCATGATGGTGTTACAGGCATCGATGCACAGCCCGCAGGAGATGCACTTGTACTGCAGGCCGTCGCGGATATCGATGCCAACCGGGCACACCTGTACGCACAGGCCGCAGTCGACGCAGTCGCCCAGGCCCTTGGCCTGACGCTCCTCGCGCGTGCGCTGGCCCGCCCGCGCCGCGGCCCGCCCGTGAAGACCCTCGCCACGCCGAGCGTCGTAGTGCACCGCCAGCGTTTCGGGTTCGTACATCACGCTCTGGAAGCGACCGTAGGGGCAGACGTAGGTGCAGATCTGCTCGCGCATTAAGCCCGCCGCGACGTAGGTCGAAGCCGTCAGCACCCCGGCGGTGATGTAGGCGGCGGCCGCAGCCTGGCCGGTGAAGAAGTCGACCACGAGCTGCGGTGCGTAGGTGAAGTAGGCGACGAAGGTGAACGCCGTCCAGAACGACGCGAGGAGCCACAGCGCGTGGGTCGTGCCGACCTTGAGGAGCTTCTCGCGGTCCCACGGCTGCCGATAGAGGCGCACGCGCGCCGGCCGTTCGCCCTGGATGAGATGCTCGATCCAGATGAAGAAGTCGGTCCACAGCGTCTGGAAACAGAAGTAGCCACAGAACGCGCGCCCCACCAGGCCCGTCACGAGGAACAGCAGGATCGCCGCGATGAACAGCAACAGCGCCAGCCAGATGACGTCCTGCGGGTAAACGGTCAGGCCGAAGATGAGGAAGCGACGGCCAGGGAGGTCGAACAGCACCGCCTGTGCGGGCGCATCGAGCCGCGTCCACGGCATCCACGGCAAGAGGAAAAACACCGCATAGGCCAGCACTAACACCGAGGTCTTGAAGCGGCGGAATTTGCCCTTCACCGAACGGGTGAAGACCGGGATCCGCTTTTGGTAGAGAGCGACCTGCTCTTCCAGACCTTGATGCATGCTTGCCTCCTGTTGACAGGGAAGAAAAAGCCCCCGATAGACGGGGGCTTTCAAACCGCGCTTGCGAGCTTATTGCCCGCCGCCAAGGTCGTGTACGTAGACCGTGAGCACCTTGATCTGTTCCGGGGTGAGGCGGCCCGCCCAGGCGGGCATCACACCCTTCGCAAGGCCGCCGGCAATCACGCCGCGAATCGCGGCAATCTTGCCGTCGTCGTCCTCAGCCCCTGGCACGTTCGCCCACAGCCACACCGAGTCGGTGAGGTTGGGCGCGCCCATGTCCTTGCGGCCCTTTGCGTCGGAGCCGTGGCAGTAGAAACATGCGGCGGTCTCACTGCGGAACAGGGCGCCACCCAGCTCGGCCTTTGCTGAATCGTGGCGTAGCCCTGAGAGACTGGCGACGTAGTTCGCGAGTTGGTCGACTTGTTCGGCCGCCAGCACTTCGCTGAACGCCGGCATGTAACCACGGCGCCCGTGCAACAGCGTTTCATGAATCTTTTCGTAGGTGCCGCCGTAAAGCCAGTCGTCGTCGGTCAGGTTGGGGAAGAAGCCGATCTTGCCCTGGCCACCCGCCTGATGACAGGCCGCACAGTTGTCGGCAAACAGCGCCTTGCCCGCGGACAGGATGAAGCCGTTCATCTCGGGGTCCTGCGCAATCTCGCCGAACGACATCGAAGCGACCTTATCGAAATATGGCCGCTGCATCTCCGCCGCCTTGTTGAGGTCGGCCATCAGTAGCGCGCGCGTGTTCCAACTGTGGGTCTTGGTCTCACCTTCGCTGTTGACGTAGGTGACGTTCGACAGGCCGCCGATCCACCCTTTGCCGAGAGGCCACGAGGGATAGATGGCCCAGTACACGATCGCGAACACGACCGTGGCATAGAAGGTGTAGACCCACCAGGTCGGCAGCGGATTGTTGTATTCCTGCAGGTCGCCATCCCAGGCGTGGCCCGTGGTCTGCACCGTTTGAGATTGTAGTTTTTGCTCGCTCATTGCTTGTCCTTCGTGCTGTCCTGCTCGTCAAGGAAGGGGATGTCGCGATACGACTCGAGCCGCTTGCCCCGTTTCTTGCTGCCGTAGACGTAGATCAGGATGCCGATAAAGGTGACGAAAAAAATGATCAGGGCCAGCGGCTTGGTGTTCTCGGGCTTGGAGAACCATTGCAGCCATTCCATCGCCGGCCCCTGAGATTCGATCAGCGATACTTGACGAACGCGTCGTCGCTGTACTTGCTGAAGTCGACCATGGTGCCCAGCACCTGCAGGTAGGCCACCAGCGCATCCATTTCGGAGATACCGGAGCGGTCGCCGTCGTAGTTGCCGAAGTTGGCCTGCTCGATCAGGTTCTTGCGCGCATCCGGGATGTGCAACTGCTTGGCGACGGTCTCACCGAATTTCTCGACGTTGGCGTCGTATTCGGCCTGGGTGAGCGAGTACGGCACGCCTACCTTGCGCAGCGCCTTCATGCGGCCCTCGACGTCGGAAATATTGAGCGGCGTCGTCAAGAGCCAGGGATAGTTCGGCATCACCGATTCCGGCACCATCGAACGCGGCGCCACCAGGTGCTGCACGTGCCATTCGTTGGAGTACTTGCCGCCGACGCGCGCCAGATCCGGGCCGGTGCGCTTGGAGCCCCACTGGAACGGGTGGTCGTACTGCGATTCGGCCGCCAGCGAATAGTGGCCGTAGCGGAGCTTCTCGTCACGGAAAGGACGGATCATCTGCGAGTGGCAGGTGTAGCAGCCTTCGCGGAGGTAGATGTCACGCCCGCGCTGTTCCAGCGGCGTATAGGGACGCACGCCCTCGACCTTCTCGATGGTCTTGTCGATGAAGAACAGCGGGGCGATTTCCACCAGGCCTCCGACGCTGATCGCAAGCATGGTCAACACGGCCATCAGGCCGATGTTGGTCTCGATCCATTCGTGTTTGAAATTCAGATTCATTTGTCAGCGTCCCTGGTTCAGGCGTGTGCCAGCTTGGCGGCCAACGTGGCTTCCAGCGCAGCGGCTTCGCGCTTGCCCTGGCGGATGGTCATGAACATGTTGAAGGCCATCAGCGCGGCGCCGGCGAGGAAGAACATGCCGCCGATCGCGCGCATGGCGTAGAACGGCATCATCGCGGCGACGGACTCAGCGAACGAGAATTTCAGGTTGCCGAACTCGTCGAAGGCGCGCCACATCAGGCCCTGGGTGATGCCGGAAATCCACATCGCGACGATGTAGAGCACGATGCCAATGGTGGCGAGCCAGAAATGCCACTCGACCAGCTTCTGGCTGTAGATCTTGGTGTCCCACAGCTTGGGCATCATGTGATACAGCGAGCCGAAGGAAATCATCGCCACCCAGCCGAGCGCGCCGGAGTGCACGTGACCGACGGTCCAGTCGGTGTAGTGGCTCAAGGCGTTAACTTCCTTCAGCGACATCATCGGGCCTTCGAAGGTCGACATACCATAGAACGACAAGGCGACGATCATGAAACGCATTACCGGGTCGGTGCGCAGTTTGTCCCAGGCGCCCGACAGGGTCATGATGCCGTTGATCATGCCGCCCCAGGAGGGCATCAGCAGCAGGATGGAGAAGGCTGCGGCGAGCGACGACGTCCAGTCGGGCAACGCGGTCCAGTGCAGGTGGTGTCCTCCGACCCACATGTACATGAAGCCCAGCGCCCAGAAGTGGACAATCGACAGACGGTACGAGTAGATCGGGCGGCCGGCCTGCTTCGGCACGAAGTAGTACATCATCCCGAGGAAGGCGGCGGTGAGGAAGAAGCCCACGGCGTTATGGCCGTACCACCACTGGGTCATCGCGTCCTGGGTGCCGGAGAATAGGCTGTACGACTTCATCGAGAACAGGTCGACCGGCATCGCCAGGTTGTTGAAGGTGTGCAACAGCGCGGTCGCCAGGATGAAGGCCAGGTAGAACCAGTTGGCGACGTAGATGTGCGGCTGCTTGCGGCGCATGATGGTGCCGACGAACAGGATCAGGTAGGTCACCCACACGACCTCGATCAGGATGTCGATCGGCCATTCCATTTCGGCGTATTCACGGCCCTGCGAGTAGCCGAGCACGTAGCTGATGTTGGCCAGCACGATCACCGCCATCCAGCCCCAGAAGGTGAAGCTCGCCATACCGTCCGAAATCAGACGGGCCTGACAGGTACGCTGGACGACGTAATAGGAGGTGGCGAACAGCGCCGAGCCGCCGAAGCCGAAGATCACCGACGTGGTGTGAACCGGCCGGAAGCGCCCGAAGGAGAAGTAGGGGCTGTCGAAGTTCAGGAACGGCCAGGCCAGCTCGGAGGCAATCCACACGCCGGCACACATGCCGAACACCGCCCAGACCAAGGCCATGATGGAAAATTTCTTAACGATATCAAAGTTGTACTGCTCTGCACCGGATTGTGTGGTTACCGCCATGACCGCTCCTGATAGATCCGTAAACGCGTGTGCTGCTACGCCTTGGACAGCATATGCTTATATTAAAAATTGGCGAATTATTATAGGGGAGACGCGGCGCCGACCGCAAGCGGTCGTACGCTCAGTTCGCCGACAACAGGACCCTGAGGTCGGCGGCGATCGCCTCCGGGCTGCTGCCGTAGGGCATGAGCAGCCGTAACCTTCCGTGCGTGTCGTACACATAGGTGCCCGCGCTGTGGTCGATCAGATAATCGTCCGGCGCTTTCACCGAGCTTTTTTGATAGACCACTTTGAATTCTCCCGCCAATGCCGCCAGGGACGCGGCATCGGTATACATGCCGAGGAAGCTGGGGTCGAACGCGGGCACGAAGGCGCGCAGCATCTCCGGCGTGTCGCGTGCGGGATCGACGGTCACGAAGATCACCTGCACCCGTTGGGCGTCCGGGCCGAGCTGCTTCAGGGCGGCGGCAAAATCCGACAGCGTGGTCGGACAGACGTCGGGGCAATGCGTATAGCCGAAGAACACGGCGACGACTTTGCCGCGAAAGTCAGCGAGGGTGCGCGTTTGACCGTTGTGGTCGGTGAGACGGAAGTCGCGGCCGAAGGGGGCGCCGGTGATGTCCGTCGCCTGAAAATCCCCGGCCGGGGGCGCAGGCTGGCACCCGCCCAACCCGAACGCCGCGACCGCCCAGAGGGCGGCCAGCCACGCTCTCATGCCTTGATCTGCTCGAACAGCTGGCCAGGAACGTCGGCGAGCCGGTACTTGCCAGATTCGACCGCCTTGGCGAGCTTGTCCAGCGTGGTTTCCTGCAACAGATCGATGATCTTCTTCTTCACCGGGATCCAGCGGAAATGCAGGGGGCAGGCAGTTTCGTCGCTGCACCGCTTGAGGCCGAGCAGGCAGCTCTGGGTGAACGCAGGGCCCTCGGTCAGCAGGAGGATCTCCATCAGCGTGATCTTCTCGCCGCCGTCACGCAGGCAAAACCCGCCCAGGCGGCCGCGGAAGGAGAACAGCAGGTTGCCCTTGGCCAGGCTCTGCAGGATTTTGGCGAGATACGGCGCGGGCACGCCGAGTTGTGCCGCGATGTCCTTGTTGAGCACCGGCGTGGCCGCTGGCTGGGTGGCCATGTAGATGAGCGCCTGCACGGCGTACTGACTGGTTCGGGAGAGGATCATTGCGCAGCCCCTAAGGGTAGTTAGCGCTGCAATATAAAACAATCTTGTCTGAATATCCAGTTACGAGGGTGTTTTCGTATAGGAATCAGACGGGTAGGTAATAGTAATGATCTACCAGCATCGCAGCAAACAAGAGGCTGAGATACCAGATCGAGAAACGGAAAGCCCGCCTGGCCAGCGCGTCCGTATAGCTGCGGTACAGACGCCAGCCGAAGTGCATGAAGCGCCCGCCGAGCAGCAGCGCGCCGGCGAGATAGACCGCGCCGCCCATGCCGGTCGCCACCGGCAACAGGCTCACCGCCAGGAGGATCACGGTGTAGAGCAGCACGTGCAGGCGGGTGAAGCGGTCGCCGTGCGTGACCGGCAGCATGGGCAGCCCGACCTTCGCGTACTCGTCCTTGCGATAGAGCGCGAGCGCCCAGAAATGCGGCGGCGTCCAGGCGAAAATGATGAGGAAGAGCAGCCACGCGTCGTGATGGACCTCGCCGGTCGCGGCCGCCCAGCCGAGCACGGGCGGCATCGCGCCGGAGGCGCCGCCGATGACGATGTTCTGAGGGGTCGACGGCTTCAGGAGCAGCGTGTAGATCACCGCGTAGCCGACGAACGTCGCCAGGGTCAGCCACATGGTGAGCGGGTTGACGAAGGCGTACAGCAGGTAGAGCCCGGCCCCGCCCACGACCCCGGCAAAAGCGAGCGCCTGCGCAGCAGTCAATTCGCCGCGCGGCAGCGGGCGGGCGCGGGTGCGCGCCATCACGGCGTCGATCTTGTGCTCGATGAGACAGTTGAACGCGGCGGCGGCGGCCGCCACCAAGGCGATGCCCAGCGTGCCCGCCCAGAGGACGGTCCACGCCGGCAAGCCGGGCACCGCGAGAAACATGCCGATCATGGCGGTGAACACGATCAGGCTGACCACGCGCAGCTTGCACAAGGCAAGGAACTGCTGGCAGCGGCAGGCCAAGCCCTGCATCATCACGTCCTGCGCGTTCATGCCGAGTGCACCCGATGGTTGAGCCACACGACGCTGGCGAGCAGCATCGCCGCGCCGATGTTGTGCGCCACCGCGAGCGCCAGCGGCAGGCTGAACAACACGTTGCTGATGCCGAGGCTGACCTGCAGCACCAGAAGGCCGCCCACCGCGATGCCGAAGCAGACATAGCCCGGCGTGCGCAAGAGACGGACTCCGAGCCAGCCGACGTAGAGGAACACGACCAGCGCCATCAGCCGATGCATCCAGTGGATCGCCGTAAGCGAGGCCATCGAGAGCAATTCTCCGGTGGCGGTCTCGCCCAGTTCGCGGCGCAGCGTGAAGGCATGCGCGAAGTCCATTTCCGGCAGCCACTGCCCCTGGCACAGGGGGTAATCGGTGCAGGCGAGCGCCGCGTAGTTGGTGCTCACCCAGCCGCCGAGCGCGATCTGGACGATGACCAGCAGGAGCGCAACCCGCGCAGGCCCGCGCAGATGATCGACGCGCGCGTAGTAGGCGCGGTCCGACCGACCACGCTCGCGCAGCCACAGCCACAGCAGCAACGATAGCGTCGCCATCCCGCCGAGGAGATGCGCCGTCACGACGTAGGGCTTCAGCAGAAGGGTGACGGTCCACATGCCCAAGAGCGCCTGAAACACGATCAGCGCGAGCAGGAACACTGGCAGCGCCGGGCCGCCCGCCGCTTCGGCGCGCAGGCGCCAGCCGAGCACGGCGATCGCCAGCACCATCAGACCCAGCGTGCCCGCGGCATAGCGGTGCACCATTTCCTTCCAGGCCTTGGCATGGGAGACCGGGCCGCCGGGGCTCGCCGCGAGCTCGGCTTCGATCTGCTCGGCGGCGTGGAGCGGCGTGAGCTTGCCGTAGCACCCGGGCCAGTCGGGGCAGCCCAGACCCGCGTCCGACAGGCGTACGTAAGCCCCAAGCGAGACGACGCCCAGCGCCAGGATCAGCGAGGCAAGGATGAGACCGCGGTAGAAAGTCATGCGTCAACCGATCTGGGAGGCCTTGAGCAGGAGTTTGATATCGTCGCTCATGCGGCGTGCATCGGGCAAATCGGGATAGCGCATGATCAGGTTGCCCATCGGGTCGATTAGATAGAGGTGCCGGCTGGTCGGCGTCTGCCGGGGGAACTGCGCGGCAAAACGCGCATCCGCCGGCCGCCAGAGCCAGAGGTTGGGGTGCGCCGAGAGCAGGCGCGGATCGACCGCGCCGCCGTCGGTGACGACCCAGACCAGAGTCATGCGAAGACGCCCGGCGTCCTGCAGGGTACGCACCTGCCGCATGTAGAAGAGACTCTTTGCACACGCCTCGTCGCAAGCCGCAGGTCCCACATACAGCAACACCCACTTGCCCGCCCAGCGCTCGAACCCTGCGGCCCCCGGCTGCCCGTCTCCGTGCGACCAGTTGCCCGCCCCGTGGACCAGGGCTCGTGGCGCCAGCATCTCGCCGTAGTTCTTGTGACCTTGCGGTCGCCAGTCGAAGCCCACGTGGGCGATCCACGCGAGGGAGGACGGCAGGATCAGAACCAGCGCAAGCGCGACGATCTTGAGCCGCGGACTCATTTCGCCTCCCCGCCGTCGGCTTCGGTCCCGGCCTGGTTCGAGCGCGGCTTTCTCAATGCAGCGATCGCGTAGAACAGCAGCAAGGCCACCGCCATGCCGTACCACTGCAGGGCGTAGCCGCGATGCATCTCGACCTTGTCGGTCGGGGTCGGGCGCACAGGCACCAGCCCGGCCTCGCCATCCAGGTAAAGCACGACGGGCTGAACCGCCCGACCCGATTCGCGGGCAAAGCGGGCCACATCGAGCGCGCGCCACAGCGTCGGAAAGGCCTCCGCCCGATCCGGCATCCACATGAAGGCCGGCACGGCGGGCGCGGCCGCGAGTCCCGTCAGCGTCTGGGGGCCCGCCGGCGGCGGCATGGCCGGCGGCGGCACCCGGCGGTCCGGCCAGGCCACCCAGCCACGATTGACCAGGAGGCGCGTCTCGCCGTCCTCGATCCTCAGGGGCGTGATGACGTGCACGCCAGGGCGTCCGTCGTGGATCTGGTTGTCGACGTAGAACTGCCCGGCGGACTCGTACTCGCCGCGCGAGACGACCCGCGCGAACTCGAGGCGGGCGGCGTCGGCCAACGAGTTACCGATCGTCACCGGTGGCTCGTTTGCGCGGGCGGCGTAGCGCGCACGTTGCTCCAGGCCCGCGTCGGCCTTCCCCGACTGCCACTGCCCCAGGTGCACGAACAGGGCGAGGAGGAGCAGGACGGCCACGCCCGCGATCAGGGGTCTGAAGCGGCGCGGGGAAAATTGAGTCGACATGCGCTTGGGGGGCATAATGGCCCGAAAGGGGGGCACTACATGACAAAGTTCATCGTGATCGCGCTGCTGATCGCCATCCTCGTCAGCCTCTTCAGCGCGCTGACGTTCATCTTTCGTGACAAGGGCGCGGGCGACCGGGCAGCCAAGGCGCTGACCGTGCGCATATCACTCTCCCTCGCACTCTTCCTCCTGCTGCTTGCAGGCTTCTACTTCGGGATTATCCCTCCGCACGGCCTGTAACGCGTTGGCGGACGACTCTGCGGGAACGGGCCGCACCCGCGCTACAGCCAGTAGACGAACACGAACAGGATCAGCCAGACGACATCGACGAAGTGCCAGTACCAGGCGACTGCTTCGAAGCCGAAGTGGTTGTCCGGGCTGAAGTGCCCCTTCAGGCATCGGCCCAGAATGACCGTCAGCATGATCGCGCCGATGGTGACGTGCAGACCGTGGAAGCCCGTCAGGATGAAGAAGCTGGCGCCGTACACCCCCGCGCCGAGGGTCAGCCCGAGGTCGCGGTACGCGTGGATGTACTCGTAGACCTGGAAGCCCATGAAGGTCGCGCCGAGCAGGATGGTAAGGACGAGGCCGGCGATCAGGTTGCGGCGCTTGTTTTTCAGCAGGCCCCAGTGGGCCCAGGTGATGGTGACGCCCGAGGCGAGCAGCAGGAGGGTGTTGAGGGCGGGGATACCCCACGCGCCCATCGGGGTGAACGCTTCGCCCATCGGGCCGCTGGAGGGCCAGTCGCCGGCGAAGCCCGGATGCAGGGTGAATTCCGGATCGAAGCCGGCGAGCTCCGGCACGGAAATGACGCGGAAGTAGTACAAGGCACCGAAGAAGCACGCGAAGAACGCCACCTCCGACGCGATGAACAGCACCATGCCCCAGCGGTAGGAACGGTCTTCCCACTTGTGGTAGCGGCCGCCGATGCTCTCGCGGATCACCTCCCCGAACCAGCCGAAGATCACAAAGAGGATCAGACCGAAGCCGGCGAGCATGCCCCAGGGGCCGAACCGGATGTCGTTGATGTGCAGAATGAAGCCGAGCGCGAGCAGGAAAATGCCGGCCGACAGCAACACTGAATACCGGCTCGCCGTGGGTACGAAGTAATGCCCGTGTACGTCGGTCGTCATGATCCCCTCTCCTCCTCTTGGATTTTTCTGGCTTGCGACCCGCTCGCGACGGCCTTCGCATCCCGATAGAACGTGTAGGACAGTGTCACCGTCCTCAGGTCCTCCGACAGTTCCGGGCTCACCACGAAGGTGACCGGCAGTTCGCGCGTCTCGCCCGGCTGGAACGTCTGCGGACTGAAGCAGAAGCACTCGATCTTCTTGAAATATTTCGCCGTCGTGAGCGGGGTCACGCTCGGCACCGCCTGGCCGCTGTACACGCCGCCGGTTTCGTTGGTGACGATGTATTTGGTGAGCACGATCTCGCCCGGATGCACCTTCATCTTGAACTGCTCGGGCACGAGCTTCAGCCCGTCGCCCGGCATGACGTGACTGAGGAATTCCACGGTGACCCAGCGCGAGCGGTCGACCTGCGTGTTCTGCGCGAGCTGGGCGCCGATCTCGCCGGTGCGGCCATTGAGCCCGGTGATGCGGCAGAAGGTGTCGTACAGCGGGGCCATCGCGAAGCCGAAGCCGACGAACGCCAGCGCGACGGCCGCCAGCTTGAGCGCGAGCCGGCGGTTGTCGGCCTGGCGCTGCGTGCGCGTCAGATCGGGCGAAGCTTCCATATCGCCACCAGGTAGACGATCAGGGCGAGCGCGCCGAAGGCCCACGCGAGCTTGATGCTCGTCGCGCGGCGGCGCGACCACGCCGGATCCTTCCGGTCAGGGCGCTCTTCGTCGGTCTCGTTGTTCATGCGCGGCGGCTCACTTGATCACGGGCTGCGTTTCGAAAGTGTGATGCGGCGCGGGCGACGGCACGGTCCACTCCAGGCCGGTCGCCCCTTCCCAGGACTTGGCCTCGGCCTTCTTGCCGCCGCGGACGCACTTGATCACGGTCGCGATGAAGATCAGATGCGAGACACCGAGAATGAACGCACCGGTGCTCGACAGCATGTTCCACTCCGCGAACATCAGCGGGTAGTCGGGAATGCGGCGCGGCATGCCGGCGAGCCCCACGAAGAACTGCGGAATGAACGTGAGGTTGAAGCCGATCATCACCGTCCAGAAGTGCAGCCTGCCCAGGCGCTCGTCGATCATGTGGCCGGTCCATTTCGGCAGCCAGTAGTACACCGCCGCCATCGCGCCCATCACCGTCGTGGGATACAGCGCGTAGTGGAAGTGGGCGACCAGGAAGTAGGCGTTGTGGTACTGCGGCACGGCTGCCGCGTCGGCCAGCACGAGGCCGGTCAAGCCGCCCCAGCCGAACAGGATGACGAAGCCGAGCGCGAACAACATCGGCGTTTCGAACGTCACCGACCCGCGCCAGACGGTCGCGATCCAGCAGAAGAACAACACCGCGAGCGGCAGGGAAATCAGCATGGTGCTGTACATGAAATAGAGCTGGCCGAACACGGACATGCCGCTCGTGAACATGTGATGCGCCCACACGACCAGCGAGAGCGCGGCGATCGACCAGATCGAGTAGACCTGCGCCTTGTAGCCGTACATCGGCTTGCGGGAAAACGCCGACAGCACGTGCGGGATCGCGCCGGCGATCGGCAGCAGCAGCACGTAGACCTCCGGGTGCCCCATGAACCAGAAGATGTGCTGCCACAGCACGGGGTCGCCCCCGCCGGCGGCGTTGAAGAAATGCGTGCCGAAATGGCGGTCGAGCAGCACCATGGTCACGCCGCCCGCGAACACCGGCATGACGATGATGAGCAGGATCGCGGTCATCAGGAAGCCGTGCGCGAACATCGGCATCTTCATGATCGTCATCCCCGGCGCGCGCATGTTCAGAATCGTCACCACCACGTTGATCGAGGCGAGGATCGAGGAGACGCCGAGCATGTGGATGGCGAAGATGGCAAAGTCCATGCCCCAGCCAGTCTGGATCGACAGCGGCGCATACATGGTCCAGCCGGTGTCGACCGCCCCCGGGCCGATGCCGATGAGCCCAAGGAGGAAGGGCAGCACCAGCATGAAAGCCGCTGCTGGCAGGATCCAAAAGCTCCAGTTGTTGAGGCGTGGCAGCGCCATGTCGGGCGCCCCGATGGTCATCGGCAGCATCCAGTTCGCAAGGCCCGTCGCCGCAGGCATCGCCGCGCCGAACACCATGATGAGGCCATGCAGGGTGATAAGCTGGTTGAAGAACTCCGGCTGCATGATCTGCAGCCCCGGCTTGAACAGCTCGGCCCGCACCCCGAGGATCATCGCGCCACCGACCAGCAGCATCACGAACGCGAAGATCAGGTACATCGTGCCGATGTCCTTGTGATTGGTGGTGGTGAGCCAATACATGAGCCCGGAACGGTGGCCGTGCCCGTGGTCGTCATGCGCGTGAACGGTATCGTGCGCCATGGTGTTCTCCTCCGTTTCCCCTGAATGGTTTGCTTAGTTGGCCGCGGCGCCAGCCCCGGCGGCGGCCGCCGGGCCCTGCGCGTCGTCGAGGGCGACCACCGCGGCCTGCTTTTTCGCGGCCACCCAGGCGTCGTACTCGTGCTGCGGCAGGACGTGCACCACGACCGGCATGTAGGCGTGCTCCTTGCCGCACAGCTCGGCGCACTGGCCGCGATAGATGCCGGGTTTTTCGACGGTCGCCCAGAATTCGCGCAGGAAGCCGGGCACGGCATCGCGCTTGACGCCAAACGCGGGCACCCACCAGCTGTGGATGACGTCGTTGGACGTCGTGATGAAGCGGACCTTCTTGCCGACTGGCAGCACCAGCGGGTTGTCCACCTCGAGCAGGTAATGCTCGCCCTTCGGCTCGAGGTTGTGGATCTGCTCGCGCGGCGTCGTCATGCGGCTGGTGAACTTGATGCCCTCGGCGGGGTATTCGTACTCCCACATCCACTGGCTGCCGGTCACCTTCACCACCATGTCGGCGTCGGTGCGGGTGTCCTCGTACATGAGGATGGCGTGATAGGCCGGAATGCCGAACACCACGTAGTCGATGATCAGGAGGCCCGCGAACGGCACCATCACCCACGCCCACTGCTTGCGGTTGCGCGGCGCGGTGAAATCGCTCGCTGCGAAGCCTTGGCTCTTGCGGTGCTTCCAGAACGAATACAGCATCAGCGCCAGCACGGCGAAGAAGATCACCGTGATGATCGCCATGAAAAGGTTGTGCACGTGCAGTGTCTCGTGCGCGATCGGCGTGACAGGCTCGGGAAAATTCCACGAGAAATCCGCCCACGCGGGCGCGGCGGCCATCGCGGCCGCCAGCGCCCCACCGAGTCCTCCCCACCCTGCGTGCTTGCTCCCCATCGTCCTTCCTCCTTCGTATTGTTTTCAGCGATTCACTGCATTCGCGCCGCGAGCGCGTCGGGTCCTCCCAGCTCGCCCGTGCGATCGGTCGCGGCGAGTTGTGGTGCGGCTGGGGGTGCCGGCGTTTTGGCCGCCAGCAGGCCGTTCGTAAGCGTCGAATGGGTGGCCGGATAGGCCGCAAGCACGAGAATGAGAACGGGAACCGCCGTCCACGCGAGTTCGACGGCGAGGCTGCGATGAAAATGCTTAGCGTTCGGCGCCGCGGCGCGGCGATGGTGCCAGATGGAGAGGAACAGGCCGGCCACCGCCAGCGCGAGCACGACGACGCATGCGATCGCGATCCAGGCGCTGAGCGGCTCCCCTTGGGCGCTGCGCGTGACGCCGGCATCGGCCAGCGCCGCGCCCGGCACGAGCGCCAGCGTCCACGCGCTCCGGCAATCCCCCACTGCGAAGTGCTTACCCATCTCCCCTGCTCCTTTGGTCGTAGTTCTTAACCGGCGGCGCTGCTCGGTTTCAGCGCGCAGCGTTCGCTGAACGCACCGTCCGGATCCACTTGCCGAGCTTTGCCGCCATGACCAGCCGGTCCTCGTCGTTCAAGAAACGCCCGATCGCGGTTTCGCTGCCATGCGAGCGGACCGACAAGTGGACCCGCTCACCAAGCTTCGTCTCGCGCCGCACCACCAGTTGCGCCCAGTGGCGATTGAGCGTCCGCGATTCGCCCCGACCGTCCTGCCGAATGTCGATGCGGATCTCCGGGCCGTCGATCTCGACGAGCTCGAAATCACCGCGCCGGCGGCGCATCACGCCGAAGGCCCAGGCCAGCACCAGGATCTCGGCGCCGGCGAACGGCAGCATTGGCCACGCGCCCATCTGCGCCAGCGCGACGGCGGGCAGCAACACCATCGCCGCCATCGCGACGAAGACCCCGGTCTCGAAGCGCCCGGGCAAGGATGCGTTCGGCGCTGAACGCACGCGCACGCACGGCGCGTCGGTATCGATGGGCTCTTCGAAGTCGGCAATCATTGCGGACCTCCAACGCGATTCTCTGTCTGAATGTATACCCCTTCGGCTTGGGGCGGCAAGTTCAAATGTACTGCAAGTCTTTGAAATGCTTAAGATAAATTAATATATGCCTATATTCGAAGTTACTGGATTGCCTTCGCCCGCGGGAGGCGTCCAGGGCAGGCGGGCAAGGCAGGGCGCACCCAGGCGCTGCGCGAGCGCCTCGAAGTTCTCCTCCTTCGCCTCCATGAGGGGATCGATCTCGTTGGCCACCCAGGCGACCAATCGCAAGCCGCGGGCACGCAGCGCCTCGGCCGACAGCAAGGCATGGTTGATGCAGCCGAGCCGCATCCCGACGACCAGGATCACCGGCAGGTCGAGAAGCTGCGGAATGCTGTCCATTCCCCGCATGTCGTCGATCGGCACCAGCAAGCCGCCTGCGCCTTCGACGATGACAACGTCGGCGGTCGCGCACAAGCGCTCGAAGGCATTAGCGATCACCTCGAGCGCGATGACGACGCCCGCCCGCTGCGCCGCGACATGCGGCGCGATCGGCGGCGCAAAACAATACGGATTGACGTCGCGCGGGTCGGCCGCGACGTTGGCGGCCGCGACCAGCCGGCGCACGTCCTCGTTGCTGCCGTCCCCCTCGACACCGGCGGCGACAGGCTTCATCGCTGCCACCCGCGCGCCCCGGCGTTTCAGCGCCTCGATCAGCGCACAGGCGACGTAGGTCTTGCCGGCGCCGGTGTCGGTGCCGGCGACGAAGTAGCCGGGCGCAGGCGGCAGGCAATCCAGATTCATCGCAACCCCGCCTTTCGCCGTTGGATCGCGAGCTGGATCACCTGGCGACCATCCTCGCGCCGGGTCTTGTCACCGGCCCAGGCGTGGCCGTAGATCACCTCGAAGCTCGCCGGCAGGCGTCCGTCGCGGCGGTGCGCTTCGTAGGCGACCTCGAGCCTCGCCCAGGCCGACTTGCCGAACAGGCCGCGCCGCCGCGCCGCCGCAGCGTTGTGCGCGCCGATCGCCTTCAGGTCGCGCATCAGCGTCTTGAGGTCGGCATAGGTCAGCGTCAGCATTTCCATCTCCATCACGGGGTTCGCGTAGCCGGCGTGAACCAGCATGTCGCCGATGTCGTGGAGGTCGGTAAAACGGTTGACGTGCGGCGCGTCGTCGATGGCGGCGAAGGCGGCGCGCAATTCCTTCAGCGTGTCCGGCCCGAAGGTCGCGAACATCAACAGGCCGCCGGGCGCGAGCACGCGATGAAAGCCCTTCAGCACGGCTTCGAGATCCTGCGCCCACTGCAGAGCGAGGCTCGACCACACGAGGTCCATGCTGTTCGCCGCAAGCGGCAGCCGCGCCATGTCCGCGCAGACGAAATGCGTCGCGTTCGCCGGCGGCGCAAACCGTTGCAGCGCGCGCTGCGCCCAGCCCGGCTGCGGCTGGCGCGCGCGCGCCGCCGCCAGCATCGCCGGCGCGATGTCGAGCGCGGTCAGCGCCGCTTCCGTGTAGCGGTCTCGCAGATGGGCAAGGCCGTAGCCGGTGCCGCAACCGACGTCGAGCACGCGCGCAGGCTGCAGATTCATGTAGTCGAGACGCTCGAGCAGGCGGTCGCACACCACGCGCTGCAGCAAGGCGTGGGCGTCGTAGCTCGCGGCGGCGCGCCCGAACGCACGCCGCACCTCGTCGAGTTCGAGGGGCTCCGGCGCGAACGCGGGCTCGCGCGCCTCAGCCATCGACGAAGCGTCCGATCGCGGCCGCGACCGCATCGGGATGGGACAGGTGGGGCGCGTGGGCCGCGCGCGGAAGTTCCAGGTACTGCGCCTGCGGCAGGCGCCCGGCGAGCCAGGCGCCGGCGCCCCGCGGCGTGAGCGTATCGAGGGCGCCGTGCACCACCAGCACCGGCTGGGTGAGCGCGCCCGCCTCCGCGCGCAGGTCCGTCTCGCGCAACAAGCGCAGGCCCGCAGCGCGCGCCGCGCCGCCAGCGAGCGGCGCTGCAAACAGCCGCTCGCGCAATGCGTGCAGGGCCGACTTCTGATCCGCCATGCCACGCGTCTGCAGGCTGAGGAACCGCAGGAGGGTCTTTTCGGCGTCGGCCTCGAGCGCCTCGGCAAAGGCGGCGAGGTCGGCCTCGGCAACGCCGTGCGCCCAGTCGTCGCCAGCGAGGAACTTCGGCGTCGAGGCGAGCAGCACCAGGCGCGCGACCTTGTGCGGATGATCGAGCGCCGCGCGCAGCGCGACCTGGCCACCGAGCGACCAGCCGACGAGCGTCACCCCCGCCGGCAAGGCGTTCGCCAGATCATCGGCCCAGGCTGCCAGCGTGTTGTCGGCGAGGAGGTCGCGCCCGCCGTGGCCGGGCAGGTCCAGCGCGCGCACGACGAACTCGTCCGCAAGCCGTTCGCGCAGGGGATCGAACACGCGGGCGTTCATGCCCCAGCCGTGCACCAACGCGAGCACGGGCTTCGCCCCTTCCCCGCGCCGCTCTGGCGAGCCGGCACGAGCGTCAAGCTCCCGTCGATCAATCCAGTTCATGCAGCGCCTCCACCAGGCGAGCAACGTCCACCTCGCTGTGCGTCGCCGAAAGCGTGATGCGCAGCCGCGCGGTGTTCGCCGGCACTGTCGGCGTGCGGATCGCCGGCACCAGGAGGCCGCGATCGAGCAAGGCCTGCGAAAGCCGCAACGCCGCCTCGTTCGTGCCCACCACGAGCGGCTGGATCGGCGTCTCCGACGCCATGAGCGAGCCCAGCTTGAGATCAGCCAGCCCCGCGCGCAGCTCGGCAACGTGGCGCGCCAGCCGCGCGCGACGCGCATCGCCCGCCTCGATCTGGCGCAGGCTTTCGAGGAGACAAGCCGCAAGCAGGGGCGGCGATGCGGTGGTGTAAACGTAGGGCCGCGCCTTCTGCACCAGCCACTCGACCACGCTTGCGTGCGCCGCGACCGCCGCGCCGGCGACGCCCGCGGCCTTGCCGAGCGTGGCGAGATAGATCACGCGATCGCTCGCGCGCGCACGCTCGGTCAAGCCGCCACGGCCGCCGTTCAGCACGCCGAAGCCGTGCGCGTCGTCGAGATAGAGCCAGGTATCGTAGCGCTCGGCCAGATCGAGCAGCGCGTCGACCGCGGCCGCATCGCCGTCCATGCTGAACACGAGGTCGGAGGCGATGACTTTGTCCTGCGCGGTGCTCGCCGCGAGCTGGCCTTCGAGCTGGGCAAGGTCGGCGTGCCGGTAGCGGGTGAAGCTCGCGCCCGAGAGCTGCGCGGCGTCGACCAGCGAGGCGTGGTTGAGCTTGTCGGCGAAGATTTCGCCCTTCCTGCCAACGAGCGCGGTCAGCACGCCGAGGTTAGCGAGGTAACCGGTAGAGAACAGCAGCGCCGCTGGCTTGCCGACGAAGCATGCGAAGGCATGCTCGAAGGCGTCGTGGAATCGATGATGCCCGGTGATGAGGTGCGCGGCGCCCGCGCCGACGCCGCACGCGTCGAGCGCCGCCCGCGCGGCGCCCACCAGCGCGGGGTCGGCGGCAAGCCCGAGGTAGTCGTTGCTGCAGAAGGAAACGACCGGCCGGCCGTCGATCGTCGCGTGCGCCCCCTGCGGCCCGTCGAGCACGCGGCGGCGGCGCAGCAAATGCTCGTCCTGCAACTGCGCCAGCCCCTGCTGCAGGCGGGTGAGCCCGGCGAAGCTCATGGCGGTTTCAGCTCACAGCGGCGTGAGACCGAGTGTCTCGAACAGGCGCTGGTCGCGTTCCCACTCCGGGTTGCCGGTGGTGAGCAACTTCTCGCCGTAGAAGATCGAATTGGCGCCGGCCAGGAAACACAAAGCCTGCACCGCGTCGCTCATCTGCTGGCGGCCTGCCGACAGCCGCACGAAGCTCTTCGGCATGCAGATGCGCGCGACCGCGATAGTGCGGACGAATTCCAGCGGGTCGAGCGCCTCGGTGCCGTGGAGCGGCGTGCCCTCGACCTGCACCAGGAGGTTGATCGGCACCGACTCCGGCTGCGGGTCGAGGCTCGCCAGCTGAGCGATCAGCCCGGCCCGCTGGGTGCGCGATTCGCCCATGCCGACGATGCCGCCGCAGCACACGTGGAGGTCGGCGTGACGCACGCGCTCGAGAGTGTCGAGGCGGTCCTGGTAGTCGCGGGTGGTGATGATCTCGCCGTAGAACTCCGGCGCGGTGTCGAGGTTGTGGTTGTAGTAGTCGAGGCCGGCCGCCTTCAGCTGCTCGGCCTGGCCGTCCTTCAGCATGCCCAGCGTCGCGCAGGTCTCAAGCCCCAGCGCCTTTACTTCGCGCACCATCTCGAGCACCGGCTCGAGGTCGCGCTGCTTCGGTCCGCGCCAGGCGGCGCCCATGCAGAAACGCGAGGCGCCGGCGGCCTTGGCGGCTTTCGCCGCCTTCAGCACGTCGTCGAGGTCGAGCAGCCCCTGGTTCTCGACGCCGGCGTCGTAGCGCGCCGACTGCGGACAATAGCCGCAATCCTCCGAACAGCCACCGGTCTTGATCGACAGCAGCGTGGAGAGCTGGACCTTGTTCGGGTCATGATGCGCGCGGTGCACGGTCTGCGCATCAAACAGCAGATCGGCAAACGGCAGCGCAAACAGCGCCTCGATGTCGGCGACCGAGCGACGCACTGCGGGTTGAACGAGATCATTCATGGGTCGCCACCTCGATGGTCATGTCCTGCCAGGGCTCGCGCGCGGCGCGAACGATGTCATATAGCGCCCAGGGCACGATGATCGCGACGGCGATGCCGAGCACGAGCATCAGCCCCTGCCAGCCGCCCAGCAGGCCGTAAATGGGCTGACCGATCACCACCATGCTGCCCATGACCCCGTAAAAGCGGTAGCCTGCCCACTTGTTGTAGTGTGCGGTTCGCGGGTTGGGGTGGTGCGCGATGCTGGCATAGACGAAAATCGAGGCGCCCAGCCAGATCATGATCGGCGGCAGCGACAGCACGAACGGCAGGAAGCCGACGTTCTGGCTGGCGAGCAGCTTGCCGAGGAGGAGCGCCGTCGCCGACAACAGCAGCGCCGCGACGGTGATGAGGTTGAACAACTGCGCGGAAAACCGGGCAGAGGCGGCGGAAATGACGCGTGTGGATTTCATGCGCGAATTGTCCGGCGCGGGGGAACCCCTGTCAAACCAAAAACCATCAAGATTGAACATTCGCTCATTAATTAGGCGTTTCTGGCCGCCCGCGTGCGCGCTGTGCGGCGGCGACACGCGCGGCAGCGCCTTGTGCCAGGGTTGCCTCGACGACCTGCCCTGGCACCGGGGGGCGCACTGCCCGCAGTGCGCCCTGCCCACCCCCATGGGCGAGTTGTGCGGAGCGTGCCTGAGGCATCCGCCGGCGTTCGACCGCACCCGCGCGGCGCTGGCCTACCGTTTTCCGGCCGACCGCCTGATCCCCCGGCTGAAATACCACGGCCACCTGGCGCTCGCCTCGGCACTCGCCACCTGCCTCGCCGGCGTCGTGGCCGAGGCGCCGCGACCGGACCGCGTGATCCCGATGCCGCTGCACCCCGCTCGCATCCGCCAACGCGGCTTCAACCACGCCACCGAGATCGCACGTGCCGTGGCACGACCGCTCGGCCTGACGCTCGACCTCGACAGCTGCCGCCGAATCCGCGACACCCCGCCGCAGCAAGGCCTCAAGCACGACGCACGGCGGCGCAACGTGCGCGGCGCCTTCGCCTGTTCCGGCAACCTGGCAGGCGAACGCATCGCGATCGTCGACGACGTGATGACGACCGGCACCAGCCTCGACGAGCTGGCGGCCGCGCTCAAGCGCGCTGGCGCGGCCGAAGTGGACTGCTGGGTGGTGGCGCGGGCGCTGCCGCCGGGCGAGCCCGGCTAGCGTTCGCTTCTTCAGCCGAGGATCTCCTCGACCGCAAAGATCCGCCGGTGCTCGCGCATGGCATAGCGGTCGGTCATGCCCGCGATGTAGTCGGCCACCGCGCGGGCGCCTTCGAGCGATTCCCGCGCCTGGTGCTCGGGCGGTAGCAGGCGCGCATCCCCGGTGAACGCGGTGTAGAGGTCGGTGATGATGCGGCTCGCCTTGGCGCTCATGCGCGCGACTTTGTAGTGGCGGTAGAGATAGCGCATGAGGAAGCGCTTGAGTTCGCGGTGCTCGTCGAGCAGCGCCGGGCTGAAGGCGGCGAGCGGCGGCGCGGCACGCACCTCGTCCAGGCTCCCGACCCCGCTGTTCTCGATGTTGCGGCGCGTGGTGTCGACGAGATCGAGGATGAGCGTATTGATCATGCGCCGCACGGTCTCGGTGATCACCCGGCGCCCCTGCAACGCGGGGTACTTGGCGCGCACTTCCTTGAGGTGGCGCGCGAAGAGCTGCACGTCCATCAACTGCTCGAGCGTGATGAGACCCGAGCGCAGGCCGTCGTCGACGTCGTGGTTGTTGTAGGCGATCTCGTCGGCAAGGTTGGTCACCTGTGCCTCGAGCGAAGGCTGCCGCTTGTCGATGAAGCGGCGGCCGAGCTCGCCGAGCTTTTCCGCATTGGCGAGCGAGCAATGCTTGAGGATGCCCTCGCGCGCCTCGAAGGTCAGATTCAGCCCGTCGAATTCGGCGTAGCGTTCCTCCAGCAGGTCGACCACGCGCAGCGACTGCAGGTTGTGCTCGAAGCCGCCGTGCTCGCGCATGCAGGCGTTCAGGGCATCCTGCCCGGCGTGGCCGAAGGGCGTGTGGCCGAGGTCGTGCGCGAGCGCCAGGGTTTCGACCAGGTCCTCGTTGAGCCGCAGCAGCCGCGCGATGGTGCGGCCGATCTGGGCGACTTCCAGGCTGTGGGTGAGCCGCGTGCGGAAGAGATCACCTTCGTGGTTCACGAACACCTGCGTCTTGTACTCGAGGCGGCGGAACGCGGTGGAATGGATGATGCGGTCGCGGTCGCGCTGGAATTCGGAGCGCGGCGCGGCGGGCGGCTCGGGATGCTGGCGTCCGCGGGACTGGCTGGAATGGGCGGCGTAGGGGGCAAGTTCGTTCATCAACGTAGGCGTCGGTCGATGTCAGGGGCGAAACGGGCGATGTCAGTGTGCGGCACACCGAAGTCTGCCGCAACGGCGGCGAATGCCGCCACCGCCGTGCGCACCGCATCGACGATCCCTGCTGCGCCGGAAACACCCCATTTCCGGCCGAGTGCAAGCAACCCGGCACTGTCCGGCGCGTCCGGGGTGAGGTCGAAGCGCAACACGTGCTCGCGCAGGCCCGCCGTGTCGGGCAACAGGTCGAAGGCGGGCGACAAGCGCCAGCCCTCGGTACCGTGCAGCAACCAGAAATTCTTCAGATGATCGTCGGTGTTGCCCAGCAGCGCGTTGAAGACCATCTGCGCATACAGCCTCGGAACATCGAGTTCGGGCGCAGCGCCATGCCGGCGCAAGGCCGCAACCAGATCCGCGTAGCCCAGGACATAGAACCCGCGCGCCTGCAGCAAGGCACGAAAGCTCAGCATGTGCAGGCGCCCAGCCGTCGTGAGGTCAAAGCGGCGCACGAGCAGGGCACGTCGGCTGCCCGGCAAGGCTGCCAAACGGAAGTCCGGGACCCGCAGCCCCGCGCGCTGCGCAAGCGCCAGGCTTGCCGCCTCCAGGCCGACCATGTCGCACGCGTCCTGCCGGCTGGCGAACTTTGCAATCCAGTGCCCTGAGGCGTCGCGCACCAGCGCCTTGGGCCGCGCGCCGCCGGGTGAACTGCCGGCGGCCAGCAGCACGCGGCTCGCCGCATCGACAGGCTCGCCGGCTTCAAGGCGCGCAGCCGCGTCGGCCAGCGGGCCGAGCGCGACCTCGTCTGCCTCTGCCTCCTCCGGTGCGGGCGTCACGCCGGGCAGCGCGAAACTCAGCGCGCCCAGACCCGTTCCCGCCAACGCCTGCAACAGATGCGGCTCGCGCTGCTGCCCGCGTTTAAGGCCGTGCTTGAGCACCAGCAAGCGCCGGCCCCATACGTCGGGTAGCGCATCCTCGAACGCCTGGAGCGGCGGATTGAGTTGCGTCGACTGGAATTCCTCGCCGCCCAATGGCAGCGCCACAGGGTCCAGCGGAAAGGCTCTCGCGTCGGCCAGGTATCCGGGGAGGTAACGAAAGGCGCTTGGGTAACGCCCCTGGGCGTCGGTATCGCCGAACGCCAACTCGCCACAGCGCAGCCGGCTGCCGTCGGGCAGCGTCAGCCAGACGTCGAGCCGGATCACCCGGCACCCTTGCGCCGACGCGCGCGTTGCCGCGGCGGCGCGGCTTCGGCGGCTGCAAAGAGGCTGGCCTGCGGCGCCAGCCAGGCGTCTGCCTCGTGCAGCCGCCCGAGCACTTCCAGAGCGGTCAGCCAGTGACCGATCTGGGCGCTGGCATCGCCTTGTTCCAGACGCCGCAGCGTCGGGACCGAAACACCCAGCCGTGCCGCAAAGCGTGCCTGAGGCTCGTTGCGCATCAAGCGCTGTGCGCGCAGGCGCGCCCCGAGCCGCTCCAGTGTGTTTCTAGCGTAATCAGAAAGCATGGTTTGCATTATCTGCACCAGATTTAATTAATGCAAACGAATGTTTTCTTATTAATCCCGGGGTTCTTTCAGGTGTCGTCGACTCAGCGCGGGTGACGGTAGCGGGCCCCAGCAGAAGGTGACGATGCCGGTGCGAGCGCGCCGGAATTCCGAACGAGGGGCGGCCGGCCCTTTCCCCAGCCCTCTCCCTCGAGGGAGAGGGGGCAGCCTGCACGAATGCCCCGGCAGATGACAGCTCTTCCCGATCCCCTCCCTGACGGGAAAGGGGGCGGCACCGGCTTCTTACCGGGCGGTGGCGTTCAGGCGGAGACGCAACCCGTCAGCGTCTCGCGCAACACCGCCTCGGGGACGTCACCCGTGATCACCGCCTCGCCCAGCTTTTTGAGCAGGACGAAGCGCATTTTGCCACCCTCGACCTTCTTGTCGTGGCCCATGTATTCGAGATACTTCTCGACCCCCAGATCCGGCGCGACGTCGGGTAGCCCCGCCGCGCGGATGATCGCGCGGGTGCGCGCGACGTCGGCCTCGGAGAGCCAGCCCATGCGTTGCGACACTTGCGCGGCCAGCACCATGCCGGCGCCGACCGCCTCGCCGTGCAGCCAGTTGCCGTAGCCCATGCCGGCCTCGATCGCGTGGCCGAAGGTATGGCCCAGGTTGAGAATCGCGCGGATGCCGCCTTCGCGCTCGTCCTCGCCCACCACCTGCGCCTTGATTTCACAGGATCGATAAATCGCATGGGTGATCGCCGCCGGGTCGAGCGCGCGCAGCTTGTCCATGTCGACTTCCAGCCAGGCCAGAAATTCCGCGTCCCAGATCAGGCCGTACTTGATGACTTCGGCCAGCCCCGCCGACAGCTCGCGCGCAGGCAGCGTCTTCAGCGTGTCGGTATCGGCCAGCACCAGCTTCGGCTGGTAGAACGCGCCGATCATGTTCTTGCCGAGCGGATGGTTGATGCCGGTCTTGCCGCCCACCGACGAATCGACCTGCGACAGCAGCGTGGTGGGGATCTGGATGAAGGGCATCCCGCGCTGGTAGCAGGCTGCGGCGAAGCCTGTCATGTCGCCGATCACGCCGCCGCCCAGCGCAATTAGAGTCGTCTTGCGCTCGGCGCGGTCGGTCAAGAGCGCATCGAAAATCAGGTTCAGCGTTTCCCAGTTCTTGTAGGCCTCGCCATCCGGCAGCACCACCTGCGCCACCGTCACGCCGCCCGCCTGCAATGTCGCCGTCAGTTGCGCAAGATACAGCGGCGCCACCGTGGTGTTGGTCACGATCATCACGCGCTTCTGCGCCAGGTGCGGCAGGATCAGCCCGGCCTGGCTCAAGAGGCCGGAACCGATGTGGATGGAATAGGAACGATCGCCGAGGTCGACGGTGAGGGTTTGCATGAGTAAGCCGCGCTGGTCTGTTTTCCTGATTGTACCCAAACGTCCTGCGCTACCGCCCCGCCGGAGCTGCGGCTTTCCCTTGGCAAACGCCCGTGGCACGCTCCGGGCGCACCCGCCGTCGCGGGAAACGACCGTCCGGCGGGAATTCCTGCACGAAAACCCGACAAACCTACTGAAACCCCGACGGCCGTCGATACATCGTCTGGAATCCTGCCGTCCCGCCTGCCGAAAGGAGCCGACATCATGGCACTGACCCTGGCAATCTGGGCCTCCCTTGCGATGGCCGTGGCCGCATGTGCGGCGATCTACCTCGTCCTGCGCATCCGGCAAGCCCACGAAGAAACCCTCAAGCACACAGCCGAGGAAGAAGAAGACGTCTACCGCCTGGCCAAGGCGCGGCTCATCTATCGGCGCGAACTCAAGCAGCAACAGAACGCCCCCCTGAAAGCGATCTTCGGGGTGGAAACACCTACTCACCTGCGCGTGCGCTGACCTGCCTGCCTGCCCCACTTGCAGAGGGGACGGCCGCCGAGCGGCGGTCGTCGTGGCGCACGCCGGAATCCGGCCAAACGAACCTTCCGGCCCCCGGCATCCGTCGAGGTGACGGCTTAGACGCCGCACTCCGTTACCCCGCCTGTTTTGCCAGCGCGATCCGGGTGTCGATCTCATCCATCAGACCCATCCAGGCGCATGCGATGTGGCTCTGAAGCCCCATCCCGATGGCCACGCAAACGGCGCCCCCCGGCCAGCGACTATGCATGCCAGGCCGTCGCACCCATAATCCTTTCATGGACCACTTCGACCCCGCACTCATCTCCGTCGTGATGCCCTGCCACAACGCCGCGGCGCACGTGGCCGAGGCGGTGGCCAGCGTGCTGGGGCAGAGCTACGCGCCGGTCGAACTCGTAATCGTCGACGACGGCTCGACCGACGGCTCGACCGAACTGCTGCAGCAACTGGCGGCCGAGCACCCGGACCGCATCACCCTCGTCCACCAGGTGCGCGCGGGCCCCTTTGCCGCGCGCAACGCCGGGCTGGTGCACGCGCACGGCAACTTCGTCGCCTTTCTCGACGCCAACGACCTCTGGCACCCGGACGCGCTCGCCCGCCTGCATCACGCCCTGCAGGCCGGCGGCGCCGACCTCGCCTACTGCAACTGGCAGGATTTCGGCGAAGCCGCCACCGACACCGAACCCCACGGCCTGCCCGAGCTCGACGCCGCCGGCGCCGCCCGCCACCTCCTCGAACACGGCGCCTGGCCCATCAACGCCGTGCTGGTGCGCCGGCCGCTGGTGGATGAACTGCGCGGCTTTTCCGAACGCGCCCCCACCGCCATGGACGACGACCTGTGGCTGCGCCTGCTCGCGCGCGAACCCCGGCTCGTGCGTGTCAACGAGGTGCTCGCCTACCACCGCTGCCAGCTGCGCAGCCGCGCCGGCGTGCCGCGCTACCGCCAGGTCTTCGACGCCGTCGACGTGCGGCGCGACTTCGCCCGCCACCATCCCGAGTTCGTCACCCGCTACACCCCCGCCCACCTGCACGCCCTGATCCACGACCCGCTGCTGCGCGAGGCCTACCGCTGCCATTGGCGCAACGACACCGAATCCGCCCGCCGCCTGTTCCGCCGCGCCTTCCGCAAGGCCAACTGGAAAGCCGGCGACCTCAAGCACCTCGTCGCCAGCCTGCTGCCGGCGCCGCTCTACCGCGGCCTGGTCGACACCGTCACGCGGCGGCGGAGCAAGGAAGCTGGGTTCTGAGGCCACCTCCTAAGCTCTGCCTTGCCTTGCCGCATGACAGCCTCGCCGGCTCGGTCCATGAATCGATTGCCACTCGGCGCCGTGTTACGACGTAATACACCTTTCTGGGAGATACCCCATGGCGACCCTGACCGTGCGTATCGATGACCGCATGGAAACCGAGCTGTCCAAACTCGCAGAGGCCACGCATCGCACCAAGAGCGACCTGGCTCGCGAGATGCTGCGCCGGCAGATTGCGATTCGTCGTTTCCAGGACTTGCGAGCCAAGGCCATCCCTTACGCTGAAGCGGCGGGCTATCTCACCGACGAAGACGTTTTCCGCGACGCATCTTGAGGGTTCTTCTGGACAGCAACGCCCTGGCAAGTGCCTTGGCCACGCGGGGGCTGTGTGCCGAATTGTTCGAGGGCGTGCTGGCCGAGCATGATCTGCTCACCTGTCAGGCCGTGCTGGTGGAACTGGCACGAACAACTTGCTGCCAGGTTCCACATACCCGCCGAATTGGTACAAGCCTCGATCGAACTCATCGAGATTCCGCCGAACTGATCACGCAAACCATGGCGCTTACCACGCCCGTCCCCGACCCCGACGACGCCGCCATCCTGTCAGCCGCGAGGGCAGGTGACGCTGCATGCTTCGTGACCGGCGACAAGGCCCTGCTCGAACTCGGCGAAGTAGCCACGATGCCCATCCTCTCGCCCAGGCAGTATTGGGAGCGATTCCACCTCGGCCGCTGATGCTGCCGTACCGGAATCTGGTCGACACCGCCACGCGGCGGCGGAGCGTGCGGCTCGGCAGCTGACGCCCGACAACCCCCGCACCCAACTCCCCGGCTCGCCACACCGCAACAGCCCTCCCCACTGGCACACGCCTTGCTGTCACAAGGTGGCCTTACAATAGGCGAGCCGACCGCGGCTTTTCCCGGGTCTCCGGTCAACATGACCGGGTCGCCAGAGGCAGGGGAAACGCGGTTCGTCATTCAGATAAATCAATCCCACGCCGAAGTCGGGATGTCGTCATGGCTGGCTGCTTTTCAACGGCAGACGCTGGAATGCAGCCAGGGGGAAGGAAACGGGCTTAATCGCCAAGCGACCGACAAGCATGCTCACCATCGCCAAGAACCTCTGCGACTACCACGAGCTGATGGCCGCGCTGGGGTGTCGGGCGGTCCAAGCTCAAATCATGTCAGCGCACTAAATACCAAAGGGACTCAGCGTGAGCATACTGCGGCATCTGAAGCGAATTCTGACACCGGTCCTTCATGGAATTGGGGTTGATATCGTTCGCTACCCACCAGCCGCGCGAGCGATCGAACGCCCCATCAGTCGACCTTTCAACGTGCTGGAGTTTCTGATCTCGGATTTAGCAGCGCGCCACAGGAAGCCGTTCTTCATTCAGGTAGGCGCCAATAATGGAATTCGCTGGGATCCACTTCGCGATCTAATTCGTAAACATCATCTCCCGGGATTACTCATTGAACCCCTGCCGGACATTTTTGATGAATTGAAAAAAAACTATGCATCGGAACCCCAATTGCTCTTTGAGGGTGCCGCCTTGGCAAAGCAGGATGGGTTTCATACCTTGTTCCGGGTCAGGGCGGATGCACCCGTGGGTGACTGGGCCCAAGGAATTGCAAGCTTCAATAAGAGCCATCTTGAGAATCATCTCAAGGGTGAAACCGATGGATACGAGCAATGGATTGAGGAGGTAACTGTTCCCACGATATCTGTCGCCAGCCTGCTCACGAAGCATTCGATTTCGGAAGTTGCTTTGCTCCAGATCGATACGGAAGGCTACGATTTTGAAATTCTTAAAATGTTCTTCGACGCGGGAGTTCTCCCTGACGTCGTAAACTTCGAGCGCGTACACCTTTCGTTCGAAGACCAGCAGGCGAGTCGTCGGCTGCTAATCCAAAACGGTTATCGCTTTATTGATGTTGGCATCGACACTTTGGGCATACGCGCGACCCTGACCACGTCGTCTGAACCCGAGGACCGCTAACGGTTCGTTAGTGGCGATTGGAAATATTTATTTAATATCCCCATGCCTATCGGCGCGAAAATCCGCACCGGCGCACTCTGGATGTTCATGGGCAAGAGCGGGAGCCAAATTCTCAGCTTTGCCTTCGGCGTCGTCCTCGCGCGCCTGCTCGCGCCGGACGTCTTCGGCATGCTACTGACGATCCAGGTGTTTACCGGTGTCGCAAGCTTCATCGCGGGCGGCGGAATGGGGCAGGCGCTGGTGCGGGCCAAGGACACGACACGCGCCGACTATGACGTCGTTTTCACCCTGCAGCTCGCTATCGGGTGCGCCATATACGCCATGTTCTTCGCCGTGGCACCGCTCATCGCCGCCGCCTACGACAAACCGCTCTACTCCGACATGATCCGCGTCATGGCGCTGTCCTTCCTCATCCGGCCGTTCACCAATGTGCCGGCCAGCATCCTGCAACGCGAAATGCGCTTCAAGGGCATGACCCTGGTCGGAATTGCCTCACTGATTGTTTCCAGCACCACGAGCATCGCCCTCGCCTACCAGGGCTTCGGCGTCTGGTCGCTGATTCTTGGCGGCTTCGCGAGCCCACTGGTAACGATTCCGGCTTACAGCATGCTGGCAAAATGGCGGCCTGGCTTCTCCTTGCGGTTCGGCCGCGCTCGCGAGATCGCGCGTTATGGTGTGTGGGTGTCGGTCACCGACATCCTCGTCTATCTCCGCGAGCGGGTCAGCATATTCATAATGTCCTTTACACTGGGCCCGACCGCAGTCGGCCTGTACAACAAGGGCGAAAGCCTGGCAGGCATGCCCAACGGCTTCATCACGGGGTCCGTCTATCAGGTCCTCCTGCGTGCGCTTGCCGTCGAGCAAGACAACCTGGACAAGTGCCGTTACCTTTTTTTTCGCAGCATCGCGTTGGTGGCTGTCTACGCCACGCCGTTTTACATTGGCCTGCTATGGCTGGCGGAACCGCTGGTGCGAGGCGTCTATGGGCAAAAATGGGTCGAGGCCGCGACACCCTTGCTGATCCTTGCCCTGGCATGGCCGTTCTGGCTGCTCGACATGCTCTCAGGCGCGGTGCTCGCCGCCTTCGCCTGGCTGCACCGGGAGGCGGTCGTCCAACTGTCAACCCTCGTGGTCGCCGCGGGCACCGTCTCGATCGGCTTGCAATTCGGCCTCGGCGGGGTTGCCTGGGCGATGGTCGCAACGGCGGCTTTCGCGTCGATCTACATGTATTGGCTCGCGACAAAGCGTTTGCAGGCTCGTCGGCGTGACTTCCTGGCCGCACTCCGGCCAGCCGTGATCCTGAATTCGATCCTCGCAGCAGGCCTGACTCTGGCACACTTCATGCTGCCGGAGGCATTGCACAGAATCGACTTGGCTTACGTGGCGTGCATGGTGATCGTCGGAGGAAGCCTTTATATCGGCTGCTTCCTTGCGCTACCCCTCACCGCGCTGGAAACCGAGCGCAACCGCTGGAAACGCAAACTGAAACTGATATCCGGAACTGCCTGATGCACAGCCTTGGGAACCCCACGACCATTAAGTAACATGAGTCCGCGCGTCTCCATCGTCATGCCCTGCCACAATGCCGAACGCCACCTACCCGTGAGCGTCGGCAGTGTCCTGGCCCAATCCTTCCAGGACTGGGAGTTAATCGCGATCGACGATGGCTCCCAGGATGGAACAAGCGCGTGGTTCGAGGCACAACACGACCCGCGAATCCATGTCATTAGGCAAGCCAATCAAGGGGTCAGCGCAGCCCGCAACCGAGGGCTGGCTCAGTGCAAGGGCGAATACATAGGCTTTCTGGATGCCGACGACACCTGGGATCCCGAATTCCTTTCGACATTGTTGGGTGAGTTGGACACACACCCGGAGGCCGTACTGGCCTACTGCGGCTGGCAGAACCTGGGGCTGCCTGGACCGCGGGGGCAGCCCTTCATCCCACCCGACTATGAAGGCCCAGACAAAACGCGGCTTCTATTGGAAAGCTGCCGTTGGCCCATCCACGCTTGCCTCACGCGGCAGTCGGCCATTCGGCGTGTCGGCGGTTTCGACCCTGACCTTAAGATCGGCGAAGACTTTCTGTTCTGGATGGAGATTGGTCAGCTTGGCCTGATTCGCAGAGTGCCCAAGGTGCTGGCCTTCTACCATCATCACGGCAACGCGCAAGCGACGCAGGACCGGGCCCGTGCAGCCCTCGATACGCTTAAGGCCAAGCAAAAATTTCTCGCCCGTTACCCTAGCGTCGCGCATGGTCTTGACGCAGATTGGATCGAGAACGCGACCTGGGGACGCTTTATCGAGCAGGCCAATGCCCTTTACTGGAATGGCGACATCGAAGGTGCACAGCCCTTGTACAAACGAGTTCTACGCGCAGGACGAGGATCAGCGCGAGATAAGCTCCGCATGCTGGTCAGCCTGCTGCCGTCAGTCCTGCAAAAAGCAATCGGAAAATCTCGGGGTATGAGTTAACCCAACTGACTCGCCATGAGCACCTGCGTTTACGCCATCTTCTCCCACAACAACCCAGTCCAGGTCGTCCGCCTGGTGCGCACCTTGCGCGCCATGTCGCCTGATGCTGCAATCGTGGTGCATCACGACCCCACTTACACCGAACTGCCTCAGAATTTAGTCGAGCGCGCAGGTGGCGTGATGATTCCTGATCCCATCGCAGCTGAATGGGGAGACTTTTCCCAAGTGGAGCAGCATCTCCATACCATGCGATGGTGCCTCGCGAACCTTGAATTTGAGTGGTTCATAACGCTGACTGGACAAACTTACCCAATCAAGCCTCTAAGAGAGTTCGAAATCTACTTGCGCGCTTCGGTATACGACGCCTATGTCACACATTTCGACGCGTATGACCCCGCCGGCTGGCCATCAGGTGAAGCCAGTCGCAGATACCACTATCACTATGTGCGGCTGCCAAAGTTCCGGTATTGGCATCGCATACCTGGCCCCATTCGCGAACGCGTTCCGACGCTGATCCGGGCTTTCAACCGGGCGCAGCCTCTGTTCAAGCTCTTCACTTTCCCGCGCGGCCTGCCAACAAGGCTGGGCTGGCGCACGGCACACCGACCTTTCAATAACAAGGGCCCAAGGTTGATTGCCGGGAATCAAAACACCAACTATCGCAAGGCGGCGGTTCGATACATTCTCGACTATGTCGATGCGACTCCTTTCTACACGGCTTATTTCCAGTACACCGCACTGCCTGACGAAGTATTCTTCACGACGATTCTCGTCAATGCGCCCTCGCTCAAAATCCTGAACGACAATCTCCGTTACATAAACTGGCCCAAAGGCCACGCTGCAAACGCGGCGGTAATGAACATGGATCACTGGGATGCATTGAGATCCTCGCCGGCATTTTTCGCGCTCAAGTTCGATGCGAACTATTGCCCGGAATTGCTCGACTGTCTGGACGAAGAGCTTGGCTTGCCCCTCGCTGGAGCAAACCTATGAGCGGCACCACCCGTGTTCCCATCCTGATGTATCACCGCGTTGGCGAAGCCCACAATGACTGGGAAAGCAAGTATTGCGTCTCGCGAGATCTCTTCGACCAGCACATGTCCGCTCTCGCGAATCGAGGCTGGCACGCCATCAGTCTGGCGCGCTTCCTCGCTTGGCTCGAGGAAGGCAAGCCACTGCCCGAGCACGCTTTCTTGTTAACTTTCGATGACGGGTTCCTCGGGGTCTACGAGCATGCAGCCCCCATTCTGAAGAAATTCGGTTGGCCGGCAACAGTGTTTCTGGTCAGTGGGCTGACAGGTCAGCGCGACGTCTGGTGCGCGGCCGAAAACCCGAGCGGTGAAACCTATCCGCTCATGGATACCGGGCATATCCAGGCGTTACGCGAACAGGGGTTCAGCTTTCAGTCGCACACACGCCACCATGCAGACCTGCCGACACTGGACGACGAAGCCCTTCGTGACGAACTGGCCGGATCGCGTAGCGACTTGTCGAGTTTGCTGGGTGAACCGGTGGATTACCTTGCCTACCCTTTTGGGCGCTTCAACGACCGCGTAATCGCCGCAGCGCGTGAAGCCGGCTATCGCGCGGCATTCTCGACGCAGCCGGGTTTTAACCGCCATGACGTCGACCACTTTCGCCTGCGCCGACTCGACGTTTTTGGCACGGATAGTGCTGGTGCATTACTCAACAAAATCCGCCTCGGAACCAATGATGGAAGCCTGCGAAACAGCGTTCGTTATCACATCGCCCGCGCATTGGCGCGACTGGGTTTTTAGGAACTGACCGGCCCCATGACCACAGCCTCTCCATTTATTACGGTCGCCCTCTGCACGCATAACCATGCAGACCGATTGGCGCGAACACTTGCGGACCTGCCACATATCCAGCCCCCCACCCGCGTGTGGGAATTTATCGTCGTCGACAACGGATGCACCGACGGCACTGCCGCTCTCTTGGCCGATACGACCTGGCGCCCTGCGGGTGTAGAGGTCAGGATCGTGCGAGAGGACAAGCTGGGGTTGTCGAACGCCCGAAACCGCGCACTGACCGAGGCGCGTGGCGAGTACCTGCTCTTCATGGACGACGATGAAACCCCCGATCCCAACTGGCTGCGCGCTTACGAAGCTGCCATGATCACCCACCAACCGGATGCCCTGGGCGGCCGCATCGATGTGTTCTTTGAAGATGGCGCCCGGCCGGCCTGGCTCCAGGATGAATTATTGGGATTCCTGGGAAAACTCGACCACGGCCCCGCGCGCTGGCTCACAGAGGCCAGCACCCCCATCTTTGGCGGCAACTTCGGGTTCCGACGCAGCGTATTCGACAAGATTGGCAATTTCGATTCGCGCCTGGGGCGCATGGGCGCTACCAATATCGGCGGTGAAGACGTGGAAATGCATCGCCGCCTAATCGCACAGGATTGCCGGGTTCGCTGGGTTCCAGAAGCCGTGATCAACCATCGCATCCAGACGCCGAAGCTCCGGCGAGGATATTTTCTCGACCTCCATTATCGCCAGGGCCGAGTGGAAGGCGCCCGGAAACGCGGCAGCGGGTCGCGCATTCCTCCGCGATACCTCGTGCCGCAAGTAATGCGGGCCTACGGCCGGGCATTGGCAAGACGGCTCTGTGACGGTTCAAACCATTCGCTTCGCCTGGAAATGAACGCGTCATACTTCACCGGCTACATTGCCGGCTGGATTGCGGACGATGTCTAACCACGGTATCCAAGAATGAATTCACGCGCCGACCCGGTAGTGCGGCCGGGATTTCTTGTGCACATCGCCGCGTGCGCGAACAACACGGCATTCCGCTTGCTGCGCAGGTTGGTTTTGCCCCATGGCAGCCGTTACCCAAGCCACCCCTGTCATGACTGATCGCCGCTTTACCCTGATCGCCACGGTGCGCAACGAGGCTGGCACGATTCGCGCATTCGTGGACTCGTTGCTGTCGCAAAGTCGCAAACCTGACGAGATACTGATCGTCGATGGCGCCAGCACCGACGGCACCCGGGAAATTCTGGAGGATTACGCCGCGCGCGGGTTGCTGCGTGTGATCTCGCAACCCTGCAACATCGCGGAGGGGCGCAACCTTGGCATCGCCGCCGCCAGCGGCACCCATCTCGCCGTGACCGATGCCGGCTGCCGCGTGGATCCCGACTGGCTTGAGCAGATCGCCCGTTGCTTCGACGCCGACTGCAAGCCCGATGTGGTGGCCGGGAATTTCCGCTTCGAGACGCATACCCCCTTCGAAGAGGCTGTGATTCGCGCGACGTTCCAGCCCAACCGCGACGAGACGGAGACGGCGAAGTATTACCCCTCCAGCCGCTCAGTTGCCTTCAGCAAGGCCGCTTGGGAAAAGGCTGGCGGCTATCCGGAGTGGCTTTACGCCGCCGAAGACACACTGTTCAACATCCGCATGCGGCAACTCGGGTTTCGCTTCGTTTTCTGCCGCGACGCCATCGTGCGCTGGCGACCACGCGAAACCTGGCGCGCGCTCGCACGACAGCGAATCAATTTTTCGCGAGGCAATGCGCGTGTCGGGATCGGCACTGCTGGCTACCTGAAGAACCTCAGGATCCATGGGTTTATCCTGGCCGCGCTGCTTGGCGGCATGATCCATCCCATATTCGTGTTGCTCGCGCTGGGCCTGTTCGGCTGGCACGTACGTCGGCACCTCTGGCCGCAGGCGGCGGCAACCACCGAGCCGGGAGACTGGCAAATGCGTGTGCGCGTCCTGGCAGTCATGGAGTTTGTGCGGCTGGTGAACCTGTATGGTTTTTGGCTGGGCCGCCGCGACCGCCAACGCGACCCGAGCTTCGTGCGGCAGCAGGTGAACTACATGGGCATCGCCTCGGTAGATAGTCTCGACTTCGATGACGCACCCGGCCACTACCGGAAGAAGTCGCTGGATCTGCCTGCGGACTGGGGGGCTGTGCGGCTCGAACTGCTCGCGATCGTGACCGCGTCCAGCGGCCTCCTGGCTGTGCTCGTGGCTGTGCTCGTGGCTGGAGACCTGCTTTGGGAAGGACTGTTGCCCGTTGGCGGCGTCGCGGTCCTGGGCACACTTGCCCTCCTCGCTAAATCGCTTAGAGACTTTACGCAGACCGGCCCCCGCATCCGCGAAGAGGTGCTGACCTACTATCGCCGCTACACGTTGCTGGCGCTCGCGCGACTGTCGGCCTGGGCATTCGGGATCATGCTGTTCACCGGCGGCGCAGGCGTGATCATCTCAGCATTGCTGGCAATCAGCCTTGGTTGGACATGGACGCCATGGTTGGCTGCGACCGCTGCCGTGCTCGGCATCCTGGTCTCATTCCTGTTTCAGTTCATCCGCACGCTTCGTTTCAACCCGGGCTTGCTGGTCGCATCGATGCATTACCGGATGAGCCGTGTCTATGGCCTGTGGCGCTTGATGACCCCCCAGCGGATTGCTGCAATCCAGTACGCAGGCTTGGTGATGCTGGTGTGGCTTCTGGTGAGTGCCTCATGGATTCTGGCCACGCGGCAGTCGTTTGGTGAGTTGGTCACGCTTTGGGCAACCACACTGTTCTATGTAGGCTTCGTGAGTTGGTCGGTGTGGCAGCCGGCGGCACGCCCACCGCGACTCAAGCGGAAAGAAAACGCAGGGAACCCACCCAACATCCTGATGATCGGCTCCGATACGCTGCGGGCCGACCGCCTTGGGGCGTTGGGGTACCGGCGTTCGCTGACACCCCACATCGACGATCTCGCAAAGCGGGGTTCACTGTTTGCCAACTGCTACGTGCCGTGCGCACGCACGGCCCCGAGCCTGATTTCGTTGCTGACAGGAACCTGGCCATACACGCATGGCATCCGTGACAACTTCGTGCCTGACGAGGACACACGCCTGAAGGCTGAGGCGTTACCAGCGCTCCTGAAAACACACGGCTATCGGTCTGCGGTTCTATCCGACTGGTGTGGCAGCGACATGGGGAAATTTTCGTTTGGCTTTGATTACACCGACCTGCCACCTGACCAGTGGAATCTGAAGTACTTGATCCGGCAGGGCCCAAAGGACTTGCGGCTGTTCGTTTCGCTGTTCACCCACAACCGCCTGGGACGACATCTGCTCCCTGAAATCTACTATCTGGGAGGCGTGCCGCTGACCCGGCAGATGGGGAAGCGGGCGCGTCGACTGTTGTCGCGCCTGGCCGACAGCGCCGAACCCTTCTTCTTCAACGTGTTCTATTCGACGACGCACCCCCCGTTTGCATCCGAATGGCCGTGGTATGTGCGCTTCGCCGACCCGGCCTACCGCGGCGAGTCGAAGTTCGCCATGGCGCGGCTCACCGACCCCTTCGACATCCTGCGTCGCCAGGGAGCGCCCAGGGAGGAGTTCGATCTCGACCAGATCATCGACCTGTACGACGGCTGCGTCGCCGAGTTCGACGACGAGGTCGGCAAGATGCTGGCGCATCTCGAGGCGTGTGGCCTGGCCGACAACACGATCGTGGTCGTGTACTCCGACCACGGCATGGAGTTCTTCGAACACGACACCTGGGGCCAGGGCAACTCGGCCGTAGGCGAGGCCAGCCCGCGCATTCCGCTGGTGATTCGCGACCCGCGCAAACCCGGGCGCGGCAAGATCGACAACGTGGTGCGCTCGATCGACTTGGCGCCGACGTTGCTGGATCTTGTCGAACTGCCAGCGCCCGGCATGGATGGAGTATCGCTGGCCGGCTGCTTGTTGGAAGAAGGAGAATGCCCCGAGCGCGATGCATTCAATGAGACAGGTATCTGGATCACGGATGTTCCCGGGCTGCCCGAGACACACCTGCGATACCCGAACCTGCTCGAGCTGCTGGATGTGCCCGATCGCAATCGGGGCACGCTCGGCATCAAACCCATTTACTGTGACCGCATCGTGGCGGCAAAAGACCGAATGATCCGCAGCGGCAACTGGAAGCTGGTCTATCAACCTGTCGAAAGTGGGTACACCCTGCGGCTATTCAACCTCGACGACGATCCAGCTTGCCTGCAAGACATTTCCGCCAACAACCCCGACATCCTCAACGAGTTGTGGCAGCGGCTGCGCGCGTTTCTCGAGGAATCTCCCGGCAAGCACAGCCATGGCTAGGCCTAAGATATGTTTCTTCACGACCAGTTGCGGTGACTGGGGTGGCGCCAGCCGGGTTTGTATACGAACCTCTGGCAGTTGGACACAGGCAAGATCGACCCCGTGCTCGTGCTGCCGTGCCATGGGCCGATAGAAGGCGAGCTGAACGAGCGCGGATTCCGCTACCAAGTGTGGGGCGCTTTTACCGAACCCGGTTCACCCATTGCTTATGCGCACGCCTTCTGGCGCGCATGGAGCTTTTTTCGTCGAGAGGGTGTGTCCCTCATCCACATCAATGGCGCCAACGTCTGGCGCCCAGCTGAACTGCTCGCAGCAAAGCTCGCGCGGATTCCCATCGTTGTCCACTATCACGTGATCAACCAAAATCCTTCCCCCGCCATGAACTGGTGCAGGGCTGCCATCGCCGTTTCACGCTTCACGGCCGAGCAATCGGGGCCGGCCGGGCTTGAAAAGCCGGTAATCTACAATCCCATCAATCTCGCACGGTTCGACGCTGGACACAGCCTGCGCGACGAGCTCGGTATCGGCAAGGAAGAGGTCGTCGTCGCTTTCCTCGGACAGGTGCGGGAAATCAAGGGCGTAGCCGACTTCATCTCGATGGCACACCGTATCAAGGCACCTCACGCACGTTTCCTGATCGCGGGTGAATGCCGCGACCGCAGCAAGATTCCGGATGCCTACACGCCGGAGGATCTGGAACGGATGGCGCAAGGAGACGCCCGCATTCGCTACATCGGCTACCGCAAGGATGTGGAGAACGTCTACCACACCGCAGACATCGTTGTCGTGCCGTCGCGTTGGCAGGAGCCGCTAGGGCTCATTAATCTCGAAGCCGGAGCGTGTCGCAAGCCGGTGGTCGCGACACGGGTAGGCGGTATTCCCGAAGTCATATCGGACGGGGAAAACGGTTATCTGGCGGATGCAGGAGATGTTGCGACCTTGGCAGCCCGCGTGGACCAACTCATTGACTCGCCTGAACTGCGTACCCGCTTGGGCAAGCGCGGACGAGCGCGCGTCGAACTCGACTTCGGTGCGAAACTCGTACGTGATTTCGAAGCGCTTTTGCTGCGCTACGCTCGCTCGTGAGCGACCCTACTCGGGTGGGCAGAACCGACAGAAAGGATTAGAGGGTGAGCCGATCTTAGGCTGAGGCGCCGCCTCCTGCCCTGATTGGTTGGCTGGTGCGTCCACCGAATCTGCCCGCGATGCCGGTGCCGTTGGTGCAATCGAGGCTTCCCCGCCACCCGCTTCGTTTTGGCGCATCCCAAGGGCCATCGACTCAGGGGTTGTCTCCCGTTTCGCTACCGGCTCAGGGTAAGGCAATTTACCCCCCAGTTCCATGTAGAGTCTCTGCAGACTTCGGGTTTCCGGGTTATGCCGCAATCCATCCGTGACGACTTCGAGTGCCTTCGGCCGGTTGCGCAGTGCCATGTAGGAATCCGCCAGTTCCCGATAAGCCCTCGCCATCCGGGGATTCAATTCGATCGCCTTATGGAAGCTCGTCATCGCCTGAGCACTATCCCCGCGCATCCGGTAGACGATCCCCAAATTGAGATAAACGTCCGGCATCACGGCAAAAGAAGGCGATGCCGCTTTGACCATGTACATGAGGTTGTCATGCGCATTCTTGAGCATGAAACCGCGATCGCGTCCGTTGCTCGCGCCATAAGCACGGCTCAGGTAATTAATACCCATGCAATAGTGGTGCACATGAACGAAATCAGGTCCAACCATCCCGGTCCATTGCTTTGCCAATTCACCGCCCGTCATTTTGGCAATGCAAATGGGAGGCATGCTCCGAACCTCAGCTTCAGTCATTCCGAGTCGGTCCATGGCCACACTGGCAGTTGAACCGAGCCATGCAACGACCACAAACAAGTGCTTCAGCGTCTTCATCGATCTCCCCCGCGTTCGCAAAGCGGCTGGGTCGCGTGTGCGACCTGTTCCCACGCGAACAATTCTTCAGCGCGTTGCCGGCCACTCGCAGCCAAAGCCTGTCTCAAGTTTTCGTCGGTCAACAGAGCGCGCAATGCAGTCAGGATAGTTTCCAAAGATTGTCCATCCACTCTAAGGCCAGTTCGCCCGTCCAGCACAGCAGCGCCGGTACCCCCTGCCTTCCCCGCCAAGCTGGGCTTGCCACACGCCGCCGCCTCAATGAACACCATCCCGAAGCCCTCGCTGTCGCCATTGATCTCACGGTTGGGCATGGCGAACACGTCGCAGGCATTCATCCAGCGCGGCAGGTCGGTCTCGGTCACCGCACCTATCCGGTGGACGACACCCTGCACATTATGTTCCTTGATTAGTCCATCGAGGTAGTCGGCGTCCTCGCCGATGCCGGCGATGACGTAGCGCAGCGGGACACCTTCCGCGCGGAGCCGGGCGACGGCACGGATCATCTGGTCGAAACCCTTCCGGCGCGACAGTCGGCCGACCGAGAAGACGAGCTTTTCTTCCGCGCCGATGCCGAGGCTTTCGCGCAGGCCGGTGGTGTCGAGCCCGGGACGGAACACCGTCACGTCGACGCCGGGGTAGATGATGTGGATTCGGTGGGGATCGATGCCCATGCCGAGCAGGGTGTCGCGGGTGTTTTCACTGTTGGCGATGACGCGGTCGGCGTGGCGCAGCGCGAAGCGCATCGCCTGGTACTTGCCGCCGCGGCCCCAGGTGGTGAGTTCCTCGCCGTGCGCATAGATGACGACCGGGCGAAAGGTGAGCCGCGCGACCAGCCAGGCGACCAGGCCTTCGGGCAGCGCGCGGAAGGCGTGGACGGCGTCGAAGCGGTGGGTGAGCGCCAACCACAAGGACACGAAGAAGAATCGCAGGTACATCGCGAGCGATTCGGGTTTGAGCCAAGGCACGCGCTTGAGATTCAGCCGGTGGATGGTGTTGGGATGGACGGCGTCGACTTCGGCGGCGCCCGGCACGTCGGCGGTGACGATGTGGATTGCCTTGCCGCCCAGGCGCTTGTAGACCTCGGCTGCCCACACGGCAGTGCCGCCCTTGGTGGGGAGGAAGAGTTCGGTGAGGACGAGCAGGCGGTTCAAGCGGTCAACCTTTCAGCATCGACAACACGTCGCGCAGGCTCTGCCAGCCCGGACGCTCACCCAGCGAGGGCAGCACGGCCCTGACGGCCGCGAGGCGCTCGCCACGCTTGCTGAGGGCGCAGCCGAGGTTGTAGCGGGCGTTGGCCATGCGTTCCGCCACCCCCCGCCGCACCGGCGCCGGGAAATTCCGCGCCAGCCGCGAAAGATCGGTAAGGGTACGCACGTTCTCGCGCTGCGCCGCCACCGGGTCGCGGCGGGTCGCGCTGCCGCCGTGGATGACGTAGACGCCGAGGCTTTCGCACACCACGCCGATGCGGCGGCTTTTCGCGACCAGGCGGGTGAGGAAATGCACGTCCTCGCATACCTTGTAGCCGGTGGGGTAGCCGCCGAGTTCGACAAAGCGCGCGCGCGGCACCGACAGCGTGTGGGTGTCGCCGAAGTGGTCGGCGACGAAGGCGGCGATTTCGGCGGGCGCATCCATCACCACGCGGACTTGGCCTGCTGCCTTGGCGAGCATCCTGCGGCCAGATTCGTGCTGCGCCATCGAGGTGCCGAGTAGTTTTCCGGCGACGTCGCGGTATTCGTAGTCGCCGGTCAGGCAGTCGAGCGATGCATCCTCGGCGATCCACTCGGCATGCAGGCGCAGGCGGTCGGGCATATACCAGTCGTCGGCGTCGAGAAAGGCCAGCCAGTCGCCAGTGGCGGCCGCGGCCCCCGCGTTGCGGGCGACCGACACGCCGCTGTTGGGCTGGCGGATCAGGCGCACGCCGTCGAAGCCCGCCGCGACCTCGGCGGTGGCATCGGTCGAGCCGTCGTCGACGACGAGGATTTCGTGCGCGGGCCAGGTCTGCGCGCGCACCGATTCGATCGCGCGCGCCAGCGTGGCGGCAGCGTTGAACGCGGGGATCACGACCGAGAAGCGCGGGCTCACGCGCGGTCTCCCAGCAGCGCGAGCGGCAGCGCCAAGCCGATCAGGCGCGCCACGCGACGAAAGCGCGGGATCTCGTCGAGCCGCGCGCGCCAGGCGGCGAGCCGCTGACGTAGCCGGGTTTCGATCCAGGCCGGGTCGCACTCGCGGATCGCGCGGGCGATTTCGGCCGGCGCGGCAAAGCGCAGCGTGGGGCAGGCTTCGAGCGCGGCCCTGAGGCCCGCCTCGAGCGCCGCCAGGCTGGCATCCGGTTGCTGGAGGAAATTGAAGCGATGCATCTCGACAAGGCAGGCACGGCCCTGACGCGCACGCTCGCGCAAGCCGTCGGTGAGGCGCTGCGGCGCGTGCCCCAAGGCGGGCTCGAAGTAGACGTCGCGCACCAGGTAAACGGCGCCGGAGAGCGAGCGCTCACCTGTCAGCATAACAGCGTCGACGCAGTTGGGCTGGCCGGCGGCATCGCGGCAGATGGCGCGGCGCCCGGGAGTGACGATGGCCTCGATCCCCATGCGCGTCCAGGCCGCCTCGACGGCGTCGGTCCACACGAAGGTGGTGGCAACGGCAACCCGCGGCCGCTGGCCGAAGATGCGTTGGTAAACGCTCACCTCATTGGCGACCGCTTCACGAACGTCGTCATCGGCGAGAGGCCGGGAAGGCAGGACGGAGGCATCGACCCAGCGGCTTTGCAGCGGCGACGGCAAGGCCTCGGTGGCGGCCGGCTCGGCGGCGGTGAGCCAGGCGCGCACCGCTTTGTCACGCCGGGCCGCCGCCAGCAACGCCGGCGGCCAGTAATGGCACTGGCCGTGCAGCTGCGGCACGAACACGCCGGCGGCGATGCCGTCCTGCATGGCGGCGCGCACGGCGTCGAAGCGCGCATCGGTGAGCGGCAGCGCATGGTAGCCGGCGCAATCGGCGGCGGCGATGCGCGGGCCGTCCGGCACTTCGAGGATCATGCCCAGCGTCATCAGCGCCGGGCGGCCGCGGCTGTCGCGCACGCGGGACAAGGTTTCGGCGAGACGATTCAGGGCGCCGGCCTGGTCGAGCGGGCCGGCGCCCCAGTCGTCGCTTTCGATGGCGAGGACGGGATGGCGAAAAACGGGTTCGCGCCAGCGCGCGGCGAGCGGCTTCGCGAAAACGAACAGCACGCCCAACCAGAGCAGCAGGACAGCACCGAACGCCGCACCCGCCAGCACCATCAATACCCCATCCTCCCCGCCACCTCGGCCACCTTCGGCAGCACGCGCTCGATTTTTTCCCGGTTGCGGCCGTCCTTCCACTTGTCGAGGCGAATGTCGGAGAAGGCGTTGTAGGGGATGTCGAGCACGTTGGCGCAGTGCGCCTCCAGCGTGCGGCCGAAAGCGAGGCCGCAGCCTTCGAACACGCGGCGGAAGCTGGCGACCGGGTCGCGTAGGAAATCCTCGTAGAACACCTCGACCCACTGCCCGGCCGGAATCTGCTCTTTCGCATCGAGGATGGCGCGGTTGATCGCGGCGTACTGGAAGGCGGCGACGTCCTCGACCGGCGCGTTCACGTAGTCGCGCCAACCATCGGCGAGGAAGAAGCACCACTGGGTGAGCGTGCCGTTCTCGACGGCGACCTTCGCCGGCAGCCTGGCCGACCAGGTGGCGAATTCGTCGGGTTTTCGCCAGCCCTCGATCAGAGAATTGAGGTTGTCGCCGGGGCTGCGCTTGACGAAGACGAACACCGCGTCGGGAAACAGCGCCTGCAGATAGGGCACGCACAGACCGTTCTGGTTGTTCTTGTCGACCCAGCGATGGCGCCCGGTCCACGCGTAGAAATAGCGGCTCACGGTGTCGCGGTCGGCGTCGCTCGCGTCCGACGCATCGAGCGCGTGGGTGTCCCAGCCCTTGTCGGCCAGCGGATGCAGCGCCATCCAGTAGTCGTGCGTTTCGCGCTGCAGGCTGCCGATCTCGCGCGATTCGGACAGCGTCTTGTAAACGAGCGTGGTGCCGGCGCGCGAGCAGCCGACGACGATGATGGGCCGATCGGCGGTTTTCGGATTCAGGCCCCACGCCAGGTTGCGCACACCACGCCGGAGGCGGCGCGCATGCCAGGCAAGCGTCTTGCTGACTTTTTCCAGGAATTCGCTCAAGGACTTCGCTTTCTGGGAAGATGGGGTGGCTCGGGCATGAGGGGTAACAGGTTTCGTGCCAGCCACGGCAACAGGCCGTGCGTCATGTTTTCTTGAAATAATACGCGGCAATTATCACGCATCCCTGACACAAAACAGACCATGGACGGCATCTTCGGCTGGCTCGGCAAGCACGGCGCGCATCAGGATCTCATCCAGCACATGGCGCAGGCGGCGCGCCTGTCGTCGGCGAGCGCGCTCGATGCCGAGAGCGGCCCGGCGCTCGGCGTGGCCGGCGCGTCGCGCTTTGGCAAGGCGGCCGTCCATGTCGGGGACGGGCTCGCGGTGGCGTGCTTCGGCCGCCCCCGCTTCACCGACGCCGAACTCGCCGCTACGGCGCGTGACCGCAGCCCGGCCGCCGCGCTGGCGCAGGGCTGGCGGCGCCTCGGCGAGCAGCTGCCGCTACACGTGCAGGGCAACTTCGCCTTCGCCGTGCTGGAACCTTCGACCGGCCTCGCCTTCCTCGTGCTCGACCGCATCGGCGCCGAGCGCCTGTGCTACGCGAAACGCGGCGGGCAGTTCGTGTTCGGCAGCAGCGCGCAGAGCGTCGCCGCGCACCCGGCGGTCGGCCGCAGCGTCGATCCCCAGGCGATCTACGATTACCTCTATTTCCATACCATCCCCGCGCCGCGCAGCCTGTACCAGGGCGTGATGAAGCTGTTGCCGGGACAGTATGCGCGCCTGAAAAACGGCCAGGTCGAAACCGGCTTCTACTGGCGCGCCGATTACGCGCCCGCAGCGCCCGACTACGCCGTGCTGCGCGCCGACTTCCGCGCGCGCCTCGACGCGGCCGTGCGCGACGCCGACGCGCCTGGCACGGCCGCTTTCCTCTCCGGCGGGACCGACAGCTCGACCGTGGTCGGGGCGCTGACTGCTGCACGGGGTGCGCCGGTCGACACCTTCTCGATCGGTTTCGACGCCGACGGCTTCGACGAGATGGAATACGCGCGCTGCGCCGCCGAGCGCTTCGGCAGCCGCGCCCACGAGTACTACCTCAAGCCGGCCGACATCGTCACCGCAGTGCCGGTGATCGCACGCGAGTACGACGAACCGTTCGGCAACAGCTCCGCGGTACCCACGTATTTCTGCGCCCGAGCCGCGCAAGAGGCAGGCTTCGGCCACATGCTTGCGGGCGACGGCGGCGACGAAATTTTCGGCGGCAACGCACGCTATGCCAAGCAGGGCCTGTTCGAACTCTATGGCCGCCTGCCGGCCCTGTTGCGACGCGGCGTGATTGAGCCATTGGTCCATTTGCCCGGCCTGTCGAACCGCTTTCCGTTCTCCAAGCTCAAGAGCTACGTCGCCCAGGCCAGGATCGGCTTGCCCTTGCGGCTCGAAACCTACAACTTCCTGCACCGCACGCCGCTCGACCGCATCTTCGAACCAGCTTTTCTCCAGGCGATCGACCCCGCCTCGACCGACGCGGCATTGGTCGATGTATACGAGCGCACCGCCTCGGATCATTACATCAACCGAATGATGCACGTCGACCTCAAGTTCACCCTGGCCGACAACGACCTGCGCAAGGTCGGCACCATGACCGAGGCGGCCGGCATCGAGGTCCACTACCCGCTGCTCGACGACCGCCTGGTCGAATTCGCCCATCACCTGCCGGTGGACTACAAGGTGCGCGGGCAGACGCTGCGCTGGTTCTTCAAGCAGGCGCTCACCGACCTGCTGCCGGAAAAAATCATCAAGAAAACCAAGCACGGCTTCGGCCTGCCCTTCGGCGTGTGGAGCAACCAGTACGCGCCACTCGGCGAACTGGTCGGCGACAGCCTGTCGGACTTCAAGCGGCGCGGCTGGATCCAGCCGGCTTACCTCGACCACATGCTGGCGATGCATCGCGGGCCGCACGCCAGCTACTACGGCGTGATGGTCTGGGTGACGATGATGCTGGAGCGCTGGCTGCAGGAGAACGGGCACTAAGCGCTGCCAGTGCCGCCCGTTTTATGCCCGCCGCCCGAATCGGTCCGCCTCAAACCGGCTCGATGGATGCGGGAGATCTCGCGGGGGCGCTGAAACGCCAAGAGGCGCCGCCTTGGTCTTGTCGAGCACCCCGGTGAACTTCGCTGCGAGAACCAGCATGATCATCATGTGATACGCCAGGTCGAAGTAGGCCATGCCCAGGAAGGCGCCGCCCGCGCCATAACCAACGAGGCTCACCTGGATCATCGCGGCCAGATCCGCCGCCCATTTTCGCTCAGGATCGTTCTTGCATTCCCGGATCACCTGATTCGCGCGCAGCCAGGTGAACACGGCAAGCAACAGGAACATAGCCAAGCCGATGAAGCCATGCTCTCCCAGCACTTCAAAATAAATGCTGTGGACGTCATGCACTCTGAATGGCTCGGGCGCATATTCTCTGAAAGTGGGCGCCCGGAACATTTCGAATCCACCGCCCGTGACCCTCGCCTTCGCGACATTGAACGCGGTATGCCAGGCATTGATACGACCGAGCGCCGACGGATCCTCCTGGTATGTCTTGATGGTGTACATGCGGTCGTACCAGGACTGCGGCATGATCACGTGAACGAGTCCAACGGCGAGGAGGATGTACACGCCCATCGCTACCTTTTGCCTGCTTTTCAGCCATAGAAAAACACCCATCGCCGCCATCGCCACGAGCCCCCCGCGCGACTGACTGCCAATCGCGGCGATCCCCGACAACACCATGGCAGACGCGAGACCCAGACGGACCCATTTGCGTGGCTCCTGCAAATGCAGGTAGCGGATCAGCGGCACCAGCATTGCCAGTACCAGGGCCATTTCATTGTTCCCGGAGAAGAAGGTGCCGGTCGGCCCCTGCACCCGGAACTGGCCACCATGCACGATGGTGAAGATGCCGCCCTTGACGCCGTAGTAGCCCAACGAAAGAGCAATCACCCAGATCATCCAATGCAGGTGCTGGCGCTCCTTGATCATCATCGCAGTGAGGAAAATCATTAGCTGGATCCGCCAAATCTTGTTCCACTGGCCCCACGCGAGATCGGAATAGAAGGCAAAGAAAGTCGTAAACAGCATCCACCCAACAAAAAACAGCAGAAGAACCGTCTCGCGCGTCCAGATCATCTCCTTCCTATCTCTCGAGAACAGGAAGGCCGAGATCGTGACGATCGCCGTGATCATGGCAAAGGGCATGTCGTAGGCGAAGCCCCATGTCTGCCGATGCGGATTCATGTAGCTCAGCCAGCACCACAGCAGAATGCCGATCCACGGCCGCTTGAATATGAACGGCAATACGCCGAACACGATGCCGGTGACGAGCAGGTCTCTCATGCGGGATGCGCCAATTTGGTGGAAAGGGACCTCATCATTCGCCGGCACTCACGCGGCCACGCGGGCGAGCGCACTGTCCAAGCGCACATGGCTGACGACATAACGGTGCTTGCCCGAAGCCTCGGGAGGGATGGCTTCCGCCAGCTTCAAATCGATCTGGACGTCCTCTCCCATGCGCGCACGCAAACCCTCCAGCACCGCCCCTCGTGCCACGTCGTTCCATCGACCATCCGGCACGATCTGGACTTCGAGTTGGCTCACCGCATGTTGGATGAGCTTGAACTGGGCAACGCCGGGCACCGCGCGCAGCACGTAAATCAGCGCAAGCGCATGCATGATGCGGCCATCCGGCGCGACGATGAAATCGGTTTGCCGGCCGACCACGGCGTCGAGCACCTCCAGTCCTCGGCTGCCGGGATCCTTTCGTCCGCTTCGCCTCACCACGTCGCCCGTCCGGTAGCGGATGAAGGGCTGCGCCGCGGAAACCAGACTAGTGATGACCGCCTCGCCCTCCTCAGCCGGATTGCCGGCATCATCGAGTACTTCGATGATGTGTGTCTCACTCATCTGCAGCAACACGCCGTCGGGTGACTCCAACGCCATGAGCCCGGCGTCGCGTGCGCCATACTCGACCGACACGGGCACCCCAAATACGCGCCCGACGAGTTCGCGCTGGTGCGGGAACAGCGGCTCGCCGGTACTGCTCACCACGCGGAGCGCGGGTAACTTGGGCCTGATTCCACGCGCCTCGGCGTGTGCTGCCAGGAGCGCGAGGCTGCTGGCGTAGCCGTAGATCACCTTCGGGTTCCAGCGGGCGATGGCTTCCAGATAAGCGTCCATGCGGGTGGGTGACATCTCGAAGGCGTTCAGCAGCAACTGGTTGACGAGCCGGTCGCGCAAGGTCTTGATGCGATCGGTCTTGTTGAGCTCGACCGGCGCGCCCCACAGATAGACTTCGCGTTCACCCGGTTCGACGCCCCACCAGCGGCGTGCGCGCAAGCGTCCCGCCGCGTCGGCCGCCTGACGCTCACGGCCAAAATAGAAAATCAGTGGCTCGCCGCTCGAGCCGCCGGTGGTGTACTTGAACACGCCACCCGGCGTGCCCCGCCAGACGAGCCGATCGACGTTCTCGCGCGCGTCGCGCTTGTTCATGGTCGGCAGGCGCCGCAAATCAGCGAGTGTGACCGCACCGTCGCGCACGGCAGCTTCCAGGCCCGCGGCGCGAAGGCGGTCGGCGTGCCAGGGGCTGTGTGCGAGCGCGGTCTGCAACAGCGTGTTCAGCCGCCGAGTTTGATGGGCCTCGATGCCCTCGCGCGTCAGCCATTGGGTCGCCTCGAGCTCGGCGAGCATGGCGAAGGTGGGTCGACGCATCGCTGCTTCCTGAGCGCGGTAGATGCTGCGGGCGATCCAGGCGGGAACAGTCATGCCGCCTCTCCTTGGCAAAGTTCACGAAAACGCGTGAGCAAATCGTCGCAGCGTTGCGACACGCCTGGGGAGATGTCGGGGGGGCTGCGATGGCGCACCGAACGGGCGTGAATACGCGCGGCGACGCCATCATTGAAATCCCGCAACCCAAGGAACCGGTAGACAGACTCGACTTGCTGCCGTGGGTGTCGCACCAGATCCTCATAGAACACGCAATAAGCGCGTGGGTCGGTCTCGAGCCCTTGTTCAAAGAAGAGGCTGTTCCGGTAAAGCCACATCACGGCAGCCCCCTCCGCTTCGCTCGCATCGGGCCGGTACAAATCGGTTAGCAGTTTGCGTGTCGCCGACGACATCCCGCGGCCACGCCAGTCACTCGCGTCACCCTCGGACAGCCGCTTCCACTGTGGCACGAAGTTGCCGAAAGACTTGATGGCGGAATGCGCGCTGTCCCGCCAATCACGAACCACCCACAGGCATTTCGCAGGCGCAAAATCATCCATCAACAGCCGGATGCGGTCGAGTTCGCACAAGGCCTTGATCACGAACACCGGCGCGCGGGAGTCGGCTGCCAGACGGTGGATCGTCCCGAGATCGCGCATTTCGTAACGTTCGAACGCACGTGGATCGGTCTCGTGAAAAACCTGCGTCTCCCAACTGGCATCCAGAACATCCATGAGCAGGTTGGTGCCGGAACGCTGCATGCCCGCCACGAACACATGCTGACGAACGGAGCGAGGCTGAATCCTTTGCCGCAGCGCCGTGCTGGCCCGCCACATCGCATGACGAACGCGTAGCGGCAAACTGCGCGCATCGTGTCCGGTTTGGGGCTGCGTCTGGCTCATTTGACCGCAAGCTCCGGCTGGCCGGCAGGCAGCGCGATCAGGCTGTCGAACACCCGCAGCAGCTGCGCCACGCGCTTGTCCCACTGGTTGTCGCGCGCGTAGTCGAGGATCGCCTGACGGTCCCACTTGCGGCCGAGCGCTTCGTCGAGTGCCACGATCAGCGCCTGGGCGTCGCCGAAGGGTACGATGCGCCCGAGCTCGTCGCGGCACACGACCTCGGCGTTGCCGCCGACGTCGGTGGTGACGACCGGCAAGCCACAAGCCATCGCTTCGAGGAAGACGTTGGCCCAGCCTTCGTTGCGCGTGGCGAGCACGAACACGTCGGCAGCTGACAGCGGCCATTTGAGCTCGGCCGGCGGCAATGCGCCGAGGAAATGCACACGGCCAGAGAGCCCGAGCCGCTTGACCTGGGCGTCGAGCTCGGCGCGGTTGTCGCCCTCGGGGCTGGCGCCGCCGACGATGACGTAATGCAGATCAGGGTGGCTCGCGAGCAGCGCAGGCATTACTTCGATGACGCGGTGCATGCCTTTGCGCTCGACCAGGGCGCCGACCGAGATCAGGATCTTCGCGTCGGTAGGCAGGTTGAATCTGCGGCGGGCCTCGGCGCGATCGACGGGGTGGAAGCGTTCCGTGTCGACGCCGTTGCCGACGACTTCGGTGCGCGCCTCCGGCACGCCGAGCGAGAGCGCCAGGCGGCGCAGCGAATCGGACACCGAGAACACGCGGTCGGCTGCCTGGAGTGCATGCATCAGGCGCTTGCGCAGGGCGGGGCGCTTGCTGTGCGGCACTTCGGTGCCGCGCAGGGTGATGGTCACCGGCAGGTTGAGCCAACGCCCCAGCCGTACCGCGGCTTCTCCGTCCGGATAGCCGAAGTGGGCGTCGACGAGGCGAGCGCCCTGTGTCTTCAGCCGCCGCAGCAGCAAATAACTCGACAGCGCCATGGACCAGCCGTCGAACCGCCGCAGCAGTCCGGGCACGGCGAGGTAGCGCGGATGGTAGACACGGATGCCCTGCTGCATTTCCAACGCCGGCGCCTGCGGCCGGTAGCCGGGCCGCACGAGGCGGATGATGGATTGCCCGGGAAACCAGGGCTGCGGCGAGACGACGGCGAGCGGCCGATGCCGCGCGACGCGGAACATGCGCTCGCGGATGAACAGCCCCGCGCCCGGCCGCGCCGCGCTGGGGAACAAGGCGCTGAACACGACGAGGTCGATCTGTGGTTCGGTACGCTGCTCAGGCACGCGCAGGCTCCAGGCTCTGTTTGACCAGGCCACCGTACACGCCGCGGTAGCGCGCCACGCTCGCCGCCCAGTTGCGCTCGGCCTCGACGAAACGGCGGCCGGCCTGCTTCATGGCATCCCAGCCGGCCTCGTTTTGCAGCAGGTTCACGACGCGCGCCGCGAGGTCGTCGACGTCGCCGGCGCGGAACAACACGCCGGTCCTGCCGTCGTCGATGAGTTCCCTGTGCCCGCCGACGTCGGACGCGACCATGAGGCGTCCCTGCGCCATCGCCTCGAGCGGCTTCAAGGGCGTGACGAGATCGGTGAGCCGCATGCGGTGACGCGCATACACCAGCACGTCGACCAGGTCGTAATAGCGGTTCACTTCGGCGTGCGGCACGCGGCCGGTGAAGATCACGCGGTCCATCAGGTCGAGCGTCATCACCTGCCGCTTCAGCGCGGCATCCTGCGGGCCGCCGCCGACCAGCAGCACTTTCACGTCCGGCATCCGTTCGAGAATTGCCGGCAGCGCGGCGATCAGAAGATCGAGGCCTTCGTAGGCGTAGAACGAGCCGATGAAGCCGAGCACGCGGCTGGCGCCCAGGCCCAGCTTCAATTTGAGTTCGGGGTCGGGGCGCCCGCCCATCTCGAACTTTTCGATGTCGACCGCGTTGGGGATGACGGTGATCTTGGCGGGGTCGATGCCACGCGCGACGAGATCGCCGCGCAGCCCCTCGCAGATGACGGTGACGGCGTCGGCGTGCTTCACCGCCCAGGTTTCGAGCGCGCGGGTGAGCCTGTAGCGCAGGCTGTCCTCCCGAGTGCTGCCGTGGTCGACCGCGGCGTCCTCCCAGAAGGCGCGGATTTCATAGACGACGGGGATGCCGAGTTGGCGGCCGACCCGGATCGCCGGCACCGCATCCAGCACCGGCGAATGCGCGTGGATGACGTCTGGCTTGATTTCGCGGGCGAGGCCGAGCAGGCGCTTTTCGATCGCGCGCATCACGGCGAACGGGTCGCCGCCCGGCAACTTCGCGAGCAGCCCGGTCGGCTTGGGCGTGCGGTAGAAATGCAGGCCGTCTGCGTCTTCTTCAGACACCGTGCAGTTCAGCTGCTTGGGGCCGGAAAGATGGAAGGTCTCCCAGCCAAGCTTCCGCTGATTGCGCAAAATGGCCGCGCTGCGGAAGGTGTAGCCGGAGTGCAGCGGGAGGGTGTGGTCGAAGACGTGGAGGATTTTCATGCGGCCACCCGTTCCGATTCATCCATGCCCAGCACCTGGCCCAGGAAGGCGTCGAACATGAGCACGGTCCACAGGATGACCGAATAGTCGCGGCGGCCGGACTGGTGGGCGTCGACGACTTCGCGCAGGAAGTCCTGGTTGAACAGGCCGGTGGAGGCCAGGCGTTCGCCGAGGACAACGCCGCGGATGGTGGCGGCGAGCGGGCCGCGAAACCACGCGGCGAGCGGGACGGCAAAGCCCATCTTCTTACGATAGAGCACGTCGTTCGGCAGGTAGGGCTCCATGGCTTTTTTCAGCAGGTATTTGCCTTCGGTGCCGCGCAGCTTCAAATCAACGGGTAGCCCGGAGACCCAGCCCATGAGTTCGTGATCGAGCAGCGGTTCGCGCACTTCGAGGGCGTGCGCCATGCTGGCGCGGTCGACCTTGGTGAGGATGTCGCCGACGAGGTAGGTCTTCATGTCGAGGTACTGCACCAGCGAGAGCGGATCGTCGGTCGGTGCCACCGCCGCGTGGCGCCGCAGCACCTCGACCGCCTGGTAGCCCTGCAATTCACGTTTGAACCCGGGCGAAAAAAGCTGTTGCCGCTGCGCGTCGGACAGCAGCGAAACGCCGTGGAAATAGCCTTCGACGGTGTCGCGCGCGAGCGCCTCGAAGGTGGTCTTGGCGCGCAAGACCTTCGGCGCCCAGTCGGCCTTGGGATACAGCCTGCCGAGCGCGCCGAACAGCGGACGGCGCAGCGCGAGCGGCATCACCGAACGCAGGCGCTCCTCGTAGCGGAACCAGCGGTAGCGGCGGTAGCCGGCGAAGTGCTCGTCGCCGCCATCGCCGGAGAGCGCGACTTTGACATGCTTCCTGGCGAGTTCGCACACGCGCCAGGTGGGCAGCGCCGACGAATCGGCGTAGGGCTCGTCGTAGACCTGGGCGAGCTGACCCACCAGGCTGAAATCGTCGGAGGCGACGGTCTCGACGTGGTGTGCGGTCTGGTAGCGGTCGGCGACCTGCTGCGCGAATTCGGTTTCGTTGAAGGCGGGGTCGTCGAAGCCGATCGAGCAGGTGTTCACCGGCGTCTTCGACTGGGTCGCCATCATCGCGACCACCGCGCTGGAATCGACACCGCCGGAGAGAAAGGCGCCCAGCGGCACGTCGGCGATCATGCGAAGCTTGATCGATTCCTGCAGGCGGCGCACGAGTTCCTCGCAGGCCTCGGCCTCGTCCACAACTGTTACCGGCGTGAAAGGCATGTCCCAGTACTGCTTCGGCAGCGCGCGCGGCTGGCCGCGCTTGAGCGTCATCGAAAAACCCGGCGGCAGCTTGTACACGCGCTTGAAAATCGTGCGCGGCTCGGGCACGTACCCATACGCGAAGTATTCCTCGACCGCGAGCGGATCGATCTCGCGCGGCAGCTGCGGGTGCGCCATCAGCGACTTCAGCTCGGAGCCGAAAATGAATTCGCCGCCGTCGAGGAAGGCGTAGTACAGGGGCTTGACGCCGAAGCGGTCGCGCACGACGAAGAGCGTCTCCTGCTTGCGGTCCCACAGCACGAAGGCGAACATGCCGCGGAAGCGCGCCACGCACGCTTCGCCCCAGGCTTCCCAGGCGTGGACGATGACTTCGGTGTCGGAGTGGGTGCGGAAGACGTGGCCCAGCGCTTCGAGCTCGGGCACCAGTTCCTGGAAGTTGTAGATTTCGCCGTTGAACACGACGACGACCGAGCCGTCCTCGTTGAACAGCGGCTGCTGGCCGGTGGACAGATCGATGATGGACAGGCGGCGATGGCCGAGCCCCACGCCCGGCTCCAGGTGCAGGCCGCCCTCGTCGGGACCGCGGTGGAACTGGGTCTCGTTCATGCGGTGCAGCAGCTCGCGCGAGATCTCGCTCGCCTCGCGGGTGTCGAAGATGCCGGTGATGCCGCACATGGTGGTCTGTTCCCTGTTCCTGTCGAGTTTTCGCGCTGTTCGGCGGCGTTTCAGCGGCCGCGCGCGAGCGTCTTGTCGTAAACGGCCGCGTAGGCCTCGGCCATGGCCGGAATGCTGTAGCGCTGCTCGGCCTGCCGGCGCGCGGTGGCGCCGTGCTCGGCGATGCGCGCCGGGGCGTCCAGGTAGAAAAGCAAGGCCTGTACCATGGTGTCGAGGTCGCCCGGCGGCACCAGGAGGCCGTTGACGCCGTCCTCGACCAGCTCGACGTTGCCGCCGACCGCGGTGGCCACCACCGGCAGGCCGCTGGCGAAGGCTTCGAGGATGGTATTGGAAATCCCCTCGTTCTTGGAAGGGAGGACGAAGACGTCGATCGCCTGCATGACGTCCGGGATGTCGTCGCGCGCGCCGGGCAGCCAGGCCAGGTGCGCGAGCCCCGCGCCCTGCAGCATCTCGAGGCAGGTCGCCCGCACGGGCCCCTCGCCGACGATGACCAGGCGCGCACGCTTGGCGCGCTCGGGCTGCTGGCGCATCAGCTGGATGAAGGCGCGCACGAGCAAAGGATAGTCCTTGACCTCGACCATGCGCCCGACCGAACCGAACACGATGCTGTGCGGGTGCGCGAAGTCCGGGCGCGGGCCGACGCGCGGTCGAAACTTCACGCTGTCGACACCGTTGTAGATCTGGTGGATTTTCGCTTCGGGCACGCCGATGTCGCGGCGCAGCCAGCCGGCGAGGTCACGGCTCACCGCGATGTAGTTCGAGACGAACGGCCGCGCGGCGCGGCGCAGCAGGTTGTATTTCCAGTTGCGACCGTGCAAGTCGAACACGTCGCGCCCGTGCTCGCCGTGCACGGTGGCGCGGAGGCCGGCCGCGAAGGCGACGAACTGCGCCTCGAGCGCTGCCAGGTTGCGGGTGTGGACGAGGTCGGGCCTCAGCTGGCGCAGCAGCTTCCACAAGCGGCCCGTCCAGGCGACGCCGTTGCCCGGCGCGCGCCCGAGCGCGTGAAAATCGACGCGCTGCGCGGTGATGCGGTGGCGGAAGCCGCTGTAGTCGGTGAGCGCGACGACGGTGTGGCGATAACGGGCGGGCGGCAGGGTGTTGAACAGATTGACCATGCCGTTTTCCATGCCGCCGGTGTCGAAGCGATGGACGACGTGCACGATGTGCGCCGTCACTCGCCGTCGACTCCGTCCAGGGTGGCCCGGATCGCCGGCTCCATGTCGGCGGCGAAGCGCGCCAGGGCGGCAGCGGCCGCCTCGCGCCCGGGCTCCTCGTAAGGCGTGGCGATGAGCACCGAGAGACCGTCGTCCCGCCGCATCCGCACGCGGTCGAGCGCGAGCACGAGCTTGGCCTTGTGGTCGCTCACCGTGGGCGCGCCGTTGATCAGATTCCACTGCCAGACGAGCAGGCGCTGGCCGTTGGCGCGACGCAGCTTGGCCTGGCGCACGGCGCGTGTGTGGCCGCCGATCTCGACCGTGACGATGCCTTCGCCGACGTTGGACCACAGCGGATCCTTCTGCCGGATCATGAAATTCTGCGAGTTGATGAGCTCGGCGTCCTGGCGCTGGGTGACGTAGTAGTTGAGTTCGAGCATCACGCTGCGCCCGGCTTGCGCATACGTCTGGCGCAGCGTGCGGTCGGCACCGACCCAGTGCGGCACCCAGTCGGTGAAGGGCTCGGCGGGCTGCCAGCCGGCGGCGGCCTCGACGCGCAGTTCCGGCATGGGCGGCAGCGGGCGCGCGGCGAGCCAGGCCGCATACGCCGGCCAGATCCCGGCGACGACGAGCGTGGCGACGACCGCGGCCGCGAGCGGGCGCGCCCTGCCGACGGCTTGCGACGGCGTGACCGGCTTCTCGACAGGCGGCTGCTGGTCCTCGCGCCAGAAGCTGCCGATCCAGAACAGCAGCAGCATGACGAAACCGAAGAACACCCAGCCGTAGATGTAGTGGTCGACGCCGAGCGCGAGCTTCATGTCCGAGAGGTGCGCGATCATTACGATCATGTAGGCGCGTCCGCTGTTGGCGAAGATCGGCACGATGACCGCGGCGAGCGAGAACAGCAGCCGCCGCTTCCACGAACGGTAGGTGAGGTAGGCGTAGAGCACGCCGAGCGTGACCGAGGCGATGAGGTAGCGCAGGCCCGAACAGCCCTCGACCACCGACCAGTCGCCGCTGGGGATACTGAAGAAGAGCCCCTCGCGATACACGGGGATGCCGGTCATCTGGAGCATGGCGACGGTGAAGTCGGCCGTGATCTCCATCAGCGGCGGGATCAGGAATTCGCCGACCGGCACGGCGAACAGCAGGAAGGCGAGCGGAAAGAAGGCGGCCCATACGAAGCGCCAGCCAAGCAGGGTCCAGACCGCGGCGTTGAACATGCCGATGAAGCCGTACTGCGCGACGACCTTGACGCTGCCGGCGTCGGCCAGCAGCCAGGCGGCGCCGGCAGCGGCGAGCAGCAACAGGCCGCGCAGGTCGGGCGCCGGCTGGATCAACGCGAGCTCGTCGCGCTGGCGCCAGATCAGCCAGGCGCTGATGGGGAAGATGAGGTAGCCGTGGGTGAAGGTTTCCGAGCGCTCCCATATCTCGATCATCGAGTACACGGTCGGCCAGAAAAGCGCCGTCAAGCCGAGGAGCACGGCGACGGTCAGCACCGCCGGCTGCAGCCAGCGGCTGCGCACGTCCATCGGGAGCGATTCGGGCAGGGCACTCATGCAGGACAGGTCTCCAGGGAGGGGGCGGACGGCGCCGCGCCAAGCAGGGGGTCGACCACTGCGACGTTGCGGCTCCAGTCGTAGTGGCGCAGCACGCACTCGCGTGCCAAAGGGTTGGACACGGGGGTGCGCAGCGCGTCGACCACCGCGGCCGCGAAGCCAGCCTCATCGCGCATCACCTGATAGTCGCGCCCCGCCTCTGCGCGGATGCCTTCGGCGGCCTGCGGCGTGGCGACGACCCAGCGCGCCATCGCCATCGCCTCGAGCACCTTGTTCTGCACGCCGCGCGCGATCCTGAGCGGCGCCACCGCGCAGGCCGCGTGCGCAAGATAAGGCCGCACGTCCGGCACGCCGCCGGTGACGACGACGCCGGGCTGGCGCACCAGCGCGCCGACCCCCTCGGTCGGTCGGCTGCCGACGATGGTGAACTGGGCATCGGGCACGGCATCGCGCACCGCGGGGAAGATGCGCTCGGCGAACCAGGTGACGGCATCGACGTTGGGCCAGTAGTCCATCGCGCCGGTGAAGACGATGCCGCGCACGTCGACGGCGTAGGGATTCGGGTAGTCGCGTGCCGGCGAAAAGTAGTCGGCGTCGACGCCGTTCTCGAAAGCACCGATGCGCGCGGCCGCAGCGGGGACCCTACGCCGCAGCAGCGCCGCCTCGTCATGCGACACCAAGAGGGTGGCGTCGAAATCCCGCGCGACGCGTCCCTCCCATTCGGCCAGTCGGCGACCTTCGCGCGCGTACACCCAGGCAAGCGGCCAGCGCTGGGTGGGCGCGTACTGCGTCCATTTGTCGGAATCGACGTCGACCATGTCGAGCACGCGGCGGTCGAGGCTCGCGGGCATGAACTGCGCCATCGCCGACGAAAACGCCAGGCCGCGCGTGACCGTTCCGTCCGACGCGAGCGCGCGCGCCCAGCGCTTGAGTTCGGCGTTGCGGTAGTAGGGCAGCGTGAGCGCCTCGCCGGTGACGAGACCGACCAGGCTCGCCAGCTTGGCGCGCCGCGGATGCAGGGGCAGGAGCTTGACCGAGGCGCAGTACGGCGTCAGTGCCTCGGCGTACTGCCAGTCGTCGGGATCGTCGACGAAGGCGCCCAGGTGCACGGCGTAGCGCGAGGCCAGGTGCTTCAACAGATGGAACGAACGGATCTTGTCGCCCTTGTTGGGCGGAAAGGGAATGCGGTGAGCGAGAAAAAGCAAGCCTTCCTTCACGCCCTACCCCAGGTTCTTCACGATGTGCGGACCGATGACATTGGCAAGCCCCCGCGGCATTTTCTTCCAGGCCTGGATGAACAGCCGGTATTTCGGATTGAGCGGATTGATCTCGGGCACCTCGCGGTCAGCGACGAGGAAGTATTCGTAGAAGAGCGGCGTCGGCTCGAAGCCCCAGTTCTTCTTGAAGTCGAACGAGCCGGTGCCGCGCTTGCTGCGGCCGAAGTCGAACACCTTGAGCCCGCGCTCGCAGGCGCGCCGCATGAGGTCCCAGTACATGAAGTCGTTACCGGCGACGGCACGCGCGGCCTCGACGCCGCCGCCGTAGTAGGGCAGCACCTCGTCGCGGAAGTAGAAGGACAGCACGCTTGCGATGAGGCGCCCGTCCTGGGTGATGGTGAGCACCTCGCAGTCGTCGCCGAATTCGTCCTTGAGCAGCTGGAAATAGCGCCGCGAGAACACCGGCGTGCCGAGCCGGTGTACGCTCGCCGAATAGGCGTCGAAGAAGCGGCGCGTGTCGGTGTCGATCTCGCCGATGAGGCCGGCCTTGATGCCCTTTCGCACCATCGCGCGCTGCTTGCGGGGGATGGCGTTCATGTTCGCCTCGATCTCGGGTTCGATCGCTTTTTTGAAGGTGACGTAGAGGTCCTTGGTCGGCCAGTGCGCGTGCTGCGGCGACTGGTTGCGGTATTCGAGCGCGCCGACGTTCAATTTCTGCGCCAGCGCCTGCGCCGCGCCGTCAAGGGCCCGGTACGCCGCGTCGTGGTCGGCGAGGATGCCGCCGTAGGCGCAGAAGGGCAGCGAGCCGAGGCTGTGGCCGAACAGCCGGCTCTTGATTTCAGCCAGCGGCAGCACGCCGACGGTCTCGCCGCCGCGCTCGGCGAGCAGGAAGTGCGTGCGATGGCCGAAGGCGTCCTCGATCACCCGCTTCCAGCCGGCGCGGTGGAAGAAGGTCGCGTCCGGATGAGCGTGGACGTAAGCGTCCCAGCGGGCGAGGTCGGCCGCTTCGAACGCGCGCACGACGACGTCCGCGCTGTCAGCGCGCATGCCGGAAGAGACAGGCGTGTCGGCAAGATTCATGGGTTGGCAAGGAACACGCGGTCGACGCGGTCCCATTCGAAGTCCCTGAGCAATTGCCGCAGTCTGCCCTGCATGCGTTGCAGATTGACGTAATGGCGGAAGCGGGTCTTGGCGGATAGGCCGCGCTGCACCGGCTGCTCGGGGTCGACCTCCCAGGGATGGAAATAGAACATGCACGGCGCACGGTCCTGGGCGTGAACGCGGCTCAGCATCCAGCGCGACACCTGGTACGGCAGCAGGCGGAACCAGCCGCCGCCCGCCGCGGGCAGGTTGCGGCCGAACAGCGGCACGGTCGTCGGCGGCAGCTCGAGGATGCCGGCCTCGCCGTTGGGACGATGAGGGAAGCGCGGCGCGTCGGGCATGCCGTAGTGGTCGTGCTTCACGGGGTAGATGCTCGAGCTGTACACGTAGCCGGCGTGCTCGAGCGCCTCGACCGCCCACCAGTTCTTGTGATTGATCGAGAAGCTCGGCGCGCGGTAGCCGCGCACGGCAACCCCACCGAGATCTTCGAGGATGCGCTTGGCACGGGTGATGTCGTCGCGGAACTCTTCGGGCGTCAGATCGCTCGCGCGCTGGTGGCCGTAGCCGTGGCTGGCGAGCTCGTGGCCGTTTTCCACGATGCGGCGCACAACCTGCGGATAGCGCTCGGCGATCCAGCCGAGCGTGAAGAAGGTCGCCTTGGCGCCCGTTTCGTCGAGCAGGCCAAGGATGACGTCGACGTTGCGCTCGACCCGGCACGGCAGGCGGTCCCAGTCCTCGCGCCGGATATGGGGCGCGAAGGCGGAGACCTGGAAATAGTCCTCGACGTCGATCGACATCGCGTTGCGGATTGGTCGGCCGCTCATGCCGCGCGCCTCCCCTTCTGCCCCGGCAGCCAGGACTGCAGCGTGTGCGCGATGCGCATCGCCGCGCGGCCGTCCCAGTACTCGGGAATGCGGCCTGCCTTGCCGCCGCTCGCCATCACGTCCTCGAAGGCCGCGCGGATCGCCGCGGGATCGGGACCGACGAGGGTATTGGTGCCCTCGGCGATGGTGATCGGCCGCTCGGTGTTCTCGCGCAGCGTGAGACAGGGCACGCCGAGCGCCGTCGTCTCTTCCTGGATGCCGCCGGAGTCGGTGAGCACCAGTTTGGCGTCGCGCATGAGGCCCAGCATTTCCAGGTAGCCGACCGGCGGCAGGATGCGCAGGCCGTCGAGTTTCTCCGTGAAGCCGAATTTCTCGATGTTGCCGCGGGTGCGCGGATGCAGCGGCAGCACCACCGGCAGCCTGCGGTTGATCTCGGCGACGACGTCGAGCAGCGGGCCGAGGGTGTCGGGATGATCGACGTTGGACGGCCGGTGCAGCGTGAGCACGGCGTACTCGGGCAGTTCCGCGCCGAGCGTGCGCGTGGCCGGCACCGCGCGCTCCAGATGCCGGTACAGCGTGTCGATCATCACGTTGCCGACGAACTCGACGCGCGCGGGGTCGACGCCCTCGCGCACGAGGTTGGCGAGCGCGCTTTTCTCGGTGGTGAAGAGGAGGTCGGAGATCTGGTCGGTGAGCACGCGGTTGATCTCTTCCGGCATGCCGCGGTCGTAGCTCCGTAAGCCCGCCTCGACGTGGATCACGCGCACGCCGCGCTTGGCGGCGACGAGCGCGCAGGCGAGGGTCGAGTTGACGTCGCCGACCACCAGCACGGCTTGCGGCTGCACGGCCTCCAGCACCGGCTCGAAGCGCTTCATCACCTCCGCCGTCTGTACCGCGTGGCTGCCCGAGCCGACCTCGAGATGGTGGTCGGGCCGAGGAATGCCGAGGTCGGCGAAGAAGCTGTCGCTCATCGCCGCGTCGTAATGCTGGCCGGTGTGCAGGAGTTGCGCGGCGATGCCGGCCTCGGCGAAGGCCGCCATCACCGGGGCGATCTTCATGAAATTGGGGCGGGCGCCCGCCACGCACAGCACCTCGGTCATGGTCAGCCCTGCTGCGCGCGGCCGCCGACGTCGGCGCCTTCGTCGTCGGCCTCGGCGCGGCGCTCGCTCACAGCGTAGAGGATCTTGCGGACGATGGGCAGGATGCGGTTGACCGAGCGCTCGACCTGTTCCAGGCGCTGAACGAGCAGGGCGGCGTCCTCGTTCGCCAGGCCGTTGCCATTCGGAACGGGCGCGGCGCCGACGCCGGCGGCCGGGCCTTCGTAGGCCTGGTGCGCGACCTCGTTCTTGAGGTCGGCGATGACCTCGTCGACCTCGGCCTCGCCGAAGTGCGTCTTCTCCTCGAGGAAGCCGAGGAGCAGAAGGCGGTCGCAGGTGGTGTTGAGGCGGCGCGGGATGCCGCCGGTGAAGCGATGCAGCGCGGCGAAGGCCGCTTCGTCGAAGCTGGGGCGCCCCTGCCAGCCGACGGTACGCAGGCGATGTTCGATGTAGCCGCGCGTCTCGTCCGGGTCGAGCGGGCCGAGGTGATACGACGCGACGACGCGCTGGCGCAGCTGCTGCATGTCCGGGCTTTGCAGGATGCCGCGGAACTCGGGCTGGCCGAGCAGGAAGGTCTGGATCAGCGAGCGGTCGTCGTTCTGGAAATTGGACAGCATGCGCAGTTCCTCGACCGCGCGCGGCGTGAGGTTCTGCGCCTCGTCGACGACGAGCAGGGTGCGCTTGTTCTGGCGCGCGGCGGCGGCAAGAAAGTCCTCGAGGTTTTTCAGCAGCGCCGACTTGGTGAGGCCCTCGTGTTCGAGACCGAACGAGGCTGCAACGCTGCGCAGCGTGTCGTCCGCATCGAGCTGGGTCGACACCAGCTGCGCGGCGACGAGGCTGTTGGGGTCGAGCTGGCGGAAGAGATTGCGCACCAGCGTGGTCTTGCCCGCACCGACCTCGCCCGTGATGACGATGAAGCCCTCGCCCAGCGAGAGGCCGTAGTCGAGGTAGGCCATCGCCCGGCGGTGACCCTTGGATCCGAAGAAGAACCGCGGATCAGGATTGAGCTGGAAGGGCTTGCCGGTGAAACGGTAATAGTCTTCGTACATGAACAATCCGTTGTCTGAGAGCGCGCGACCATTGCATACGCCGTGAAGCCAGCAACAACCGTGCCATACCGCCTGCCGTCAGAAGCGCATATTGACCGTCGCCGTCAAGCGGTTCTCGGTGTAATCGCCGAGGGGGTCGTTGGAATCCCGTTCCGCGCGGCGGAAGGTCAGCGCGCCGTTGAGCTTCTCCGCGAATGCATGGCTGAGGCCCAGGGTGAGCGTGAGCAGGTCATCCTCGCGCGCGGCGCCGGTAGTCAGCGCGCTGTCCAACTGGGTACGCGTAAGCGCGAGGCTGCCACTCGCGGTCGTCTTCGGCGTCAGGCGGTAGCTCACCGTGCCGGTCAGTCCGCGCACGTGGTCTTGGGCGTCGCTGAACGCCTGATACAGCCGCTTGGTGTCCTGTGCGTTGAGGCCGAAGCCGAGGCGGCCAACGTCCCAGCTCACGCCAGCGGTGAAACTCTTCAGGATGTATACGCCGTTGGCGATGCCGATATTCACCAACCCCGCCGCGATGAGGTCGTTGAGCGATACGCCCAGACTCTGGTAGAACGACGCGAGTTGGCCGGCGCTGATCGGTCCCTGGCAGATCGCGGGATTCGGATTCACGAGGGTGGTCGTCTCGACCAGCACGCCGTTGCAGATCCAGAAGATGCGGCTCGCCTGCTCCAGGTACTGCTGGGTAATGTCGCTCACGTCTTCGGTATAGCGCAGGGTCCAGCGCGACTGCCGCGTACGGTAGTTGCCGGAGGCGCTGAAGGTCTTGCCGAAGTAGCGCTCGCCCGCCGACATTTCGAGACTGGTGCGGCGGTTCGGCGCCCAGCCGAAGCCGAGGTTGTAGAACGAGCCGTCGAACTGGCTGGTGGCGCCGGTGCTGCCGACATATTCGTTCCAGTCCTGCCCGGCCGATGCAAACACCCGCAGCTTGCGGGTGAGCGCGTAGCCCAGGCTCACGCTCGCACGCTCGAAGGTCGAATCGGCGTTGTTACGGTTGTCCGCCTTACGGATCGAGTAATTCAGCCCCCAGCTGAGGTCGTCGAAGCGGGTGCCGCTGGTGAGCCCGGCCGAGAAGGCGGTGACGCTCGAGTTCGAGGCGACGTCGTTTTCGAACAGGGCACCGCTCTGGGAGAGGCGCACCTGCCCGTTGGCGAAGGTGCCGAAGCGCTGCTGGATATAGGGGCTGATCGAATAGGTGCCGACGGTGGCACGGTTGCTGTCGTTGATGTCGGCGGTGGCCGGCGAGCCGGTGAGCGAGATCAATTCCTGCGAAACGTTGGCGTTGCCCTCGACGAAAAAGAAATCCTCCACGACCTCGGCCTTGCCGAGCGCGCTGAGGCGATGGTTGACCTTGGTGCTTTCGTCCTCGCCGAAGCGCGCGACGCCGGAGACGCCGTACGTGAATGCGGCCTGAACGCGGCGCGAGCCCTTGGAGGTGATGCTCACTGCAGGCGTGACGCTCAGGATGAGCGCATCTTCAGGGTTGGTCGCGCTCTGGTTCGCGTTGTCGGTGTAGGTCGCGGCGGCACCGACGCTCGGGTCGATCTTCCAATCGAGCGCGTGGGCGGTGGAGACGAACCCCAGCGTGGCGAGCGCAGTGACGAGGCCCGCGCGCAGCGGGAACTGCTTATTTGCCGTAGCTGCCATAGTAGCCGTAGTAATAGTCTGCGCCCGGAGTCGGCGTGGTCTTGTTCAGGAGCATGCCGACGACCTCGCACGACTGGATGTGGGAGAGGGCCTCGCGCACCGCTTCCTGCGAGGTTTTCTCGGCCTCGACGACCATGACGATCTGCCCCATGTGCGTGGCGAGCACGCTCGATTCGCTGGTTGCCAGGAGCGGCGGCGAATCGAACAGGATGATGCGATCGGGGTAGCGGTTGCCGATGTCCTCGACCAGGCGGGTCATCGCGGCGCTCGCCAGCAGTTCGGTCGCGCGCTTGTAGGTGCGGCCGGCCGGCAGCACCGTGAGCTTGGCGATGTCGGTCTTGATCAGCACGTCAGAGAGCTTGAGGTCCTTGTCCTGCAGCACGTCGAGCAGGCCCTTGTCGGCATGGATGCCCAGATATTCGGGCACCCGCGGCTTGGCGACGTCGGCGTCGACCAGCAGGACGGTGCGGTCCATCTCCATCGCCATCGAGATCGCGAGGTTGATCGCGCAGAAACTCTTGCCCTCGCCCGGCAGCGAGCTGGTGACCATGATGAGGTTGCCGTTCTTGACCCGCGCGGTGCCCTGGCCGAACGCGTTGGCGATGAGCGGCCGCTTGATGATGCGGAATTCCTCGGCGATCTGACTCTTTTCGGCGTCAGGCGCGACCACGCCCATCCGATGCAGCCGCGCGAGATTGATCGACTGCACGTTGCTGCCGCCGTCCATCGCAAGCGTCTCGGGATCCTTGAACACCGGTTCGACCGGGGTCGCGACGAAGGGCTCGCTGCGCTGGTGCCGCTGCTTATCGAGCGCCGCCTCGATCACGCTCGCGTTGGGCGCTGGCGACGACCCGACGCTCGCGGCCTGGGACTGACTGGCGCTCGTGCCGAGCTTGCCGGCCGCTTTTTCAATGATGCTCATGAGTCCTCCTAGCCCGCACGCGACATCACCAGTTGCAGAACCATCACCCCGCCATAGGCAGCGAGGAGGCTACCGAGCGCAGCGATATACGTGAGCAGGCCCTTGCGGCGGCGGCGCAGCGACTCGGGCGTGTCGACGCGGGACACCGCGCCCAGCAGCGGCAGCCCGGTCAGCTCACGCAGCGTACGCCGGTCGGGAACGGTACGGCGCAGCTGGCTCAACAGGAAAGCCACCGCAATGCCGGCGCCGATGCCGCCGAGCGTGACCAGCGACAACAGCAGCGGGCGGTTGGGGAACGCGGGCTGGCTGGGCACGAAGGGCGGGTCGATCACCCGGAACTCAACGGTATCGGTTTTGGCCTCGACTTCGCCCGACAGCGTGACCGATTCGCGGCGCTTCAGCAGGGCGTCGTAGTTCTGCTTGTAGACGTCGTAGTCGCGCATGAGCTGGGTGTATTCCTGCTCGACCGCCGGAATCATGTTGGATGCGTTGCGCAGTTCGTTGTAGCGGCGCTGGAACTCGGCCACGCGCGCGCCGAGTGAGGACACGGTGGCGTCCGCCTCGGCGATGGCAATCGTGAGTTGCTGATAGACGGGGTTCTGGATGCGGGCGCCCGCAGGGTCGGCACGACGCGCGGCGAGCTCGCCTTTCTTCTGCTCTTCCAGCCGCTCGATCAGGCGCTTGGTCGCCTGGATGTCGGGGTGCAGGTCGGTGTACTGCATCCGCAGATTGTCCATCTGCTTCTGCAACGCCTGGATGCGGGCGTCGAGCTCGGTGTTCGTCGGGGCCGCAGCGGCGGCGGCGCTCAGTTCGGGCTCCTCGTCGGCGAGCTGACGCCGCAGCTGGTTGCGGCGGTTGATCGCTTCCTGCTGGTCGAGCTGTGCCTGGCGCAGCGCGGCGGCCGCTTCGGCGAGCTTGGCGTAGTAATCGCCGCCCTGCCCCGGCATCATGCCGATATTGCGGCGCTTGAACTCGGTGAGCGCGTTCTCCGCCTCCACGAGCTTCTGCTGGTATTGCTGCAGTTGCTCCTCGATGAAGCGCTGCGAACTGGAGATGTCCTGGCGGGTCTTGCCGAGGCTGGACTCGACGAAGATCGTCAGCAGCGACTGCACCACTTTCCGCGCAAGGTCCGGGTTCGCGTGCTGGTAGCTGATGGTGTAGAGGTTTTCGCGGCCGGCGTCCGCGATCGAGATGCGCGCCGCAAGTTGATTCAACATGGCCTCGGTCTGCTCGGGCGTCTTGGCCTGCACGTCGAGATCGGTCATGCGCGCGACCTTCTCGAGCGTGGGCCGGCTCACCAGCTGCCGCGTCATGAGGGTGATCTGCTGGTCAATGTTGGGCGCGACGGTAAGCCCCGAGAGCAGCGGCTTCAACAGGCTCTGCGTATCGACGTACACGCGCGCCGAGGCCTGGTAGCGGTCGGGAATCATCATCACCCAGGTCCAGCCGACGATGCACACCAGCCAGGCCACGGCCACGCCCCACCAGCGCCGCCGCCAGGTGGCCTTGGCGTATCCCAGGAATTGCTGCAGCACTTGATCCATGCGGACGATCCATCAAAAAGCGCCGCAGACGCGGCGCAGGTTCACTCAGAACAGGCTTTCGGGAATGACCAGCACGTCGCCCGGCAGCATGTCGACGTTGGCGGAGATGTCGCCGGCCTTCAGCAGGTCTTCCAGACGCACACCGAGCTGGGTCGGCTTGCCGTTGACGTTGCGCAGGATGTAGGCCTTGTTGCCGGCTGCGAAGTCGGTCAACCCACCGACCGCGATCATCAGGTCGATAAGGCTCATCTTCTCCCGGTAGTTGAGCGCCTGTGGCTTGGCCGCCTCGCCGACGACGCGGATCTGCTGGTCGAAGGGACCGATGCCGCCCGCCACGATGACGGTGACGATCGGTTCCTGGATGTACTTGGAGAGCGCCTTCTCGATGTCGCGCGCAAGCTGCGTCGGCGACTTGCCGGAGGCCTGCAGGTCCTCGATCAGGTTCATGGTCATCTTGCCGTCCGGCCGAACGGGGAAGGTGCCGGAGACTTCGGGATTCCGCCACACGAAGACCTGGACCGAGTCGCCCGGCCCGATCAGGTAGTTCCAGTCGACCTTGCCCGTGCGTTCCGGCGCGGGCGGATAGGTCGGCGTGCTGGAGCAACCGGACACGGCTGCGACAGCGAGCGCGACCGACGCAAGCACGACGGACTTCTTGATCGTAAACATCTCCATCCTCCCGTATGAATTGATCCGCTGGCATTATGCCAGAGCGAATCATAAAGCCTGATGGCACCCCAGTCTTTGCAAGCAAGGGGCGGGCCAGACGCGGCCTCGCGCGAACCCGCGCGTTGCCGGGCCGACCTCCGGCGCTTGTCGTCCGGCGACGTCGGCTAACCGTCAGGGGCGTCAACGGGCCGACGCCTGCCGCGGTATCATTGACCCATGGCCACCGAAGCCCCCGACAGTCTGGACGCCCTGCGCGAGCGCATCCGCGCGTTCGCCGAGGCGCGTGCCTGGGAACGCTACCACACGCCGAAGAACCTGGTGATGGCGCTCGCGGTCGAGGCGGCCGAACTGCTGGAGCCCTTCCAGTGGCTGACGCCGGAGCAGAGCCAGCAACTCACCGCCGCGCAGCGCGAAGCGGTGCGGCAGGAAATCGCCGACGTGCTGATCTATCTGGCGCGCCTCGCCGACCTGCTCGACATCGACCTGCTGCAAGCGGCGTCCGACAAGCTGGCGATCAACGCGCGCAAATATCCGGTCGACAAGGCCTACGGCAACGCGCTCAAATCCACGGAATTCTCGAATGACTGATCCCTACTATCAATATCACGTGTTCTTCTGCACCAACCAGCGCGACGACGGCGCCAAGTGCTGCGGCGACGCCGGCGGCCAGGCGATGCGCGACTACCTGAAGAAAAAGGTCAAGCTCGCGAACCTCAACGGCGAGGGCAAGTGCCGCATCAACAGCGCGGGCTGCCTCGACCGCTGCGACGAGGGCCCGGTCGTCGTCGTCTATCCGGAGGGCGTCTGGTACACCTACGTCGACGAGGCCGACATCGACGAAATCTTCGAGCAGCATCTGAAGCACGGAAAAATCGTCGAACGGCTGCAGCTGAAGTGAAACGCTACAAGCTGCGCATCCCGGTTTCCGTCGGCAAGCTCGAAACCGTGATCGACGACCCCGAGACCGACCGCCGCGGCCTGCTGCTGTTCGCGCACCCGCATCCGCTGCACGGCGGCAGCCTCGACAACAAGGTGGTGACGACGCTCGCCAAGGCGGCGAACGAAGCCGGCTGGGTGAGCGTGCGGCCGAACTTCCGCGGCGTCGGCATGAGTGACGGCAGTTTCGACGCCGGCATCGGCGAGACCGATGATCTTTTGGCCGTGGCGCGCTTCGTCGAGGCGAGCTACCCCGGCCTGCCGTGGGCGCTGGCCGGTTTTTCCTTCGGCGCCTTCGTGCAGCACCGCCTGCGCCGGGCGCTACCCGCGAAAAAACTGGTACTGGTCGCGCCGGCCGTCACCCTGTACGAATTCGACCCGGTACCCGAAGACACCGTCGTGATCTACGGCGACGCCGACGAACTCATCCCGCCCGCGGCGATCCGCCTGTGGGCCGAACAGCAGCATCTCGCGGTGAAGGAAATCCCCGAGGCCGGACATTTCTTTCACGGCAAGCTCAAGGAGCTCAAGCAGGCCTTCCTGGAGGCGTGCCCGTGCTGAGCGTGCGCGGCCTCACCAAACGCTACGGCCACACCGAGGTGGTGCGCGGCGTCGATCTGCATGTGAAGCGCGGCGAGTGCTTCGGTCTCTTGGGCCCCAACGGTGCCGGCAAGACGACCACGCTGCGCCTGCTCCTGGGGCTGATCGAGCCCGACGCCGGCCACATCGATCTGGCGGGGCTTCCGGTGCCGCAGCAGGCGCGCGAGGCACGCATGAAAATCGGCGTGGTGCCGCAGATGGACAACCTCGACCCGGATTTCACGGTGGAGGAGAACCTCGTCGCCTACGGCCGCTATTTCGGCATGGAGCGCGCCGCGATCACCGCGCGCGTACCCGAGCTGCTGGAGTTCGCCGGCCTCGCCCACAAGGCCGGCGCGCAGATCGCGCAGCTCTCCGGCGGCATGAAGCGGCGCCTCACGCTGGCGCGCGCACTGGTGCACGACCCTGACATCCTCTTCCTCGACGAACCGACGACCGGCCTCGACCCGCAGGCGCGCCACCTCATCTGGCAGGGCCTGCGACGGCTGATCGGCGCCGGCAAGACCATCGTGCTCACCACGCATTTCATGGACGAGGCCGAGCGGCTCGCCGACCGGCTGGCCATCCTCGACCACGGCCGCGTGATCACCGAGGGCGCACCGCGCGCGCTGATCGAGTCGCACATCGAGCCGGCGGTCGTCGAGGTCTACGGCGAGGGGCTGGAGGCGTGGACCCGCGATCACGCCAGCACGGTGTGCACGCGTTCGGAGACCGTCGGCGAGACCCTCTTCTGCTACACCGACGACGCTGACCGCGTGATCGACGCACTGAAGGAGGCGGCCGGCCTGCGCTACATTCACCGGCCGTCCAACCTCGAGGACGTGTTCCTCAAGCTCACCGGGAGGGACCTGCGTGACTAGTCACTGGCGTCTCCCGCGCCTGTCGTGGCGCTTCATCCCGGTGTGGCAGCGCAACTACCTCGTGTGGAAGAAGCTCGCCATTCCGTCCATCCTCGGCAACCTCGCCGACCCGATGCTGTACATGCTGGGCCTGGGCTACGGCCTCGGCAGCCTGATGCCGGACGTCGCCGGCATGCCCTACATCACCTTCCTCGCCGCCGGCACGGTGGCCTACAGCACCATGAACGCCGCGACCTTCGAGGTGCTGTATTCGAGCTTCTCGCGCATGCACGTGCAGCGCACCTGGGACGCCATCCTCAACACCCCCCTCACGCTCGACGACGTGATGCTGGGCGAACTGACCTGGGCGACCTCGAAGAGCCTGCTCTCGGGGCTGGCGATCCTCGCGGTGATCTGGGGGCTGGGCCTGCACGGCAATTTCTGGATGACGCTGTGGATCATCCCGGTCGTGGCGCTGGTGGGCTTCTGCTTCGGCGGCATGGGGCTGGTGATGAACGCGGTATCGCCGAGCTACGATTTCTTCCTCTACTACTTCACGCTGGCGATCACGCCCATGGTGCTGCTGTGCGGCGTGTTCTTCCCGGTGTCGCAGCTGCCGCCGCTCTTGCAGACCGTGTCGGCGTGGCTGCCGCTCACCCACGCGGTCGATCTGGCGCGGCCGCTGGTCGTCGGCACGGTGCCGGACAATATTCCGCTGCACGTCGCCGCGTTAGTGATCTACGGCAGTATCGGCTACGTGGTCGCGCTGGCGCTCACGCGCCGGCGGCTGTTGAAATAGTCAGATGCCCGCCGCCTGCTGGTCGGCGTGATAGCTCGACCGCACCATCGGTCCGCAGGCGGCGTGCCTGAAGCCCATCGCCAGCGCTTCCTGCTCGAACTGCGCGAAGCGCTCCGGGGTGACGAAGCGCAGTACCGGCAGGTGGTGCTGCGAGGGCTGCAGGTACTGGCCGAGCGTCAGCATGTCGACGTCGTGCGCGCGCAGGTCGCGCATCACCTCGAGGATCTCCTCGTCGGTCTCGCCCAGGCCCAGCATCAGGCCCGATTTGGTCGGGATGTCGGGATGGCGCGCCTTGAATTCCTGCAAGAGCTTCAGCGAATGCGCGTAGTCGGCGCCCGGCCGCGCGGCCTTGTACAGGCGCGGTACGGTTTCGAGGTTGTGGTTCATCACGTCGGGTGGCGCCGTGCCGAGCACATCCAGCGCACGCTCCAGCCGGCCGCGAAAATCCGGGGTGAGGATCTCGATGCGGGTAGCGGGGGATTTTTCACGCACGGCGGCGATGCACTGCGCAAAGTGCTCGGCACCGCCGTCGCGCAGGTCGTCGCGATCGACGCTGGTGATGACCACGTATTTCAACGCCATCAGCGCAATGGTCTCGGCGAGATGCCGCGGCTCGTCGGCGTCCGGCGGCAGCGGCGTGCCGTGGCCGACGTCGCAGAATGGGCAGCGCCGCGTGCAGAGATCACCAAGGATCATGAAGGTGGCGGTGCCGTGGCCGAAGCATTCACCGAGATTGGGGCACGAGGCCTCCTCGCACACGGTGTGCAGCCCGGCTTCGCGCAGGATGCCCTTGAGCCGTCCGACGTTCGGGACGTTGGGCGACTTGGCGCGGATCCACGACGGCAGCCGCAGACGCGGCTGCGGCACCACCTTGATCGGGATGCGCGAGGTCTTGGCGGCACCTTTGTGCTGGAGAGGGTCTGCCATAATGATGCCCGGAGGAAACTGACCAAGGATTTTACCCGATGCGACGGATTGTCCTGACCCTGCTGGCAGCGTGGCCGCTGATCGCCACGGCGGCGACGCAGACCAGCGTCGACCCCGACACCGGACTCACCACCTGGGAGACCCGAACCCAAGGCATCGAGGTTCGGCTGACCCAGATCACCCCGGACCAGATCCGCGGCTTCTACCTCGCGCGTGGCTTTTCGCCCGAGGCGACGGAACGCTTTGCGCGCGAATGCGTCTTCATGACCGTGGTGCGCAACACGGGCGAGGTCACGCTGCTGCACCGGCTCGCTAACTGGCGCTACGTGACGGACGGCCAGCCGCCGCGCCCCCTGCGCGGCAAGGCGGCGTGGGCCTATCAGTGGAAGCGCCTGGGCGTGCCCGAATCCGCACGCATCGCCTTTGAATGGGCGCAGTTGCCGACGGCGCAGACCTACGCGCCGGGCGACTGGAACCAGGGCATGACGAGCTACAGCGTGCCGCGCGGCGGCGAATTCGACCTCTATTTCACCTGGCAGGCCGGCGGCCGCACCCATACCGGAAAACTTGAAAACGTGAGATGTGCCAATGACAATCCGTAATCGCCTGATCGCCGCGGCGCTCGCCGCCTGCTGCGTCGCCCCTCCGCTCGCCGCCGCCGACCTGCCGCCGCTCGCGCACAACCTGACGATGCAGGCACCCAAACCCGCGCCGGCGCTGAAGCTGAAGGATCTCGAGGGCAAGACCCACGACCTCGCCGCGCTACGCGGCAAGGTCGTGCTGATCAATTTCTGGGCGACCTGGTGCCCGCCGTGCCGGCGCGAAATGCCGTCGATGGAACGCCTCGCGCAGCGCTTCCGGGGCCAGCCCTTCGTCGTGCTCGCGGTCGATGTCGGCGAGGATCCCGACACCATCGAAGCTTTCACCAGCCAACTCGATACCGCGCTGACCTTTCCCATCCTGCTCGATACCCGCAGCCACGCCATGCGCGCCTGGAAAGTCGCCGGCCTGCCGACCACCTTCCTCGTCGACAAAGAGGGCCGCATCGTCGCCAGCGCCATCGGCGGGCGTGAGTTCGATCATCCGGAGATGGTCAAAGCCGTGGGAGAACTGGTGAGGAAATAGCCTCCAGGGTTTAGGGGTGGGCGGCCGGAGGCCGCGCAAACCCCAGCACTGGAACCTAATCCCTGGTGCCTATGAAAACCCACACCTGTCCATTCTCGACCTTGACCGGATAGGTCCGGATCGGCGTGTCGGCCGGGTCGCAGGTGGGCTCGCCCGTGGCGAGATCGAAGTAGCTGCCATGCAGCGAACACTTGATCCTGCCGTCCTTGATGCAGCCCAGATACAGCGAGTAGTCCTCGTGGCTGCACATTTCGTCGACGACGTAGTGCGTGCCGTTCGCGTTGCACAGCAGCAGTTTCTTTCCCGCGACCTCGACGCGCTTCATCTGCGCGGGCTTGAGTTCGTCGGCGGCGGCGATGGCAACGTAGTCGCTCATCACTTCACCCGCGCGACGGCTTTGCCGGAGTCGAGCACGGCGCGGATCTGCGCCGCCGCGTCGGCCACGCTCGCGGCACGGCCGACGTGGTGCAGGATGATCGATCCGGCGAGCACCAGCGAATCGTAGGTCGGGCCTTTGTCGCCCTTCAGCGCGAGGATGCCAGCCTCGGCCGCCGCGCGCGCGGTCGCTGCGATGTCGATGGCGGCAACGATCTCGTCCTCGCCCGCCTCGGTGGCGACGCTGCCCGGCAGCGGCACCGCGCGCACCGGCTGGTCGATGCCGAGCGCGACGGGGTCGATCGTGGCTTCGATCTCGTTGCCGCGGTCGTGGTAATGGAAGTACTTGCCGGTCTGGCGAAGACTCGGGATCACGCCGCCCTCGACGCCGCGCACGATGCAGGCGGTGTCGAAGCCGGCTTCGCGCGCGAGGTCGGCGTACACCGGCGGGTAGGGTTTGTGCACGTAGCCGGTGACGAAGTGGGTTTTCTTCCTGCCCTGGATGGGCTTCGAGAGCACCTCGACCGTGGTCAGCACCTGGCGCTTGATGATCTGCGCGCGCAGCGGCACGAGGTTGTGCAAGCCGGGGTTGGACTGCGCCTGGTCGATATAGGTCCAGCCGAGGGCGGGATCGGCAAGCCGCGCCGCGGCTTCCGAAGGAGTCAGGTTCACCGGCACGCCCGCAGCCTCCAGCACATGGCGCGCGGTGACGCCGTACTTGGGGCCGACCTTGTCGAGGCCGTGGCTGACGACGTGCACGCCGAGCTCGGCCAAGAGCGGGCCAAGGAAGGGTGCGGCCGGCAGACAGCGATTGTAGCCGTCGTAGGGGTCGCCGATGTCGACGACTTCGTCGACCTCGGCGGTGACGCGCTTCGTCGTTTCGAGCACGGCGTCCAGCACGCCGCGGTTTTCGTCCTGGGTCTCGCGCTTCATGCGCAGCGCGATGAAGTAGATGCCGACCTGTACCGGGTCGATGAGGTGATCGATGATCGCCTTGGTGCCGAGGTGCGCCTCGGTGCGGCTGATGTCCTTGGAGAGGTCGGGGCCGGTGGCGATGCGCTGGATGATCGAGCGCATCAGAAGCCTGGGATCGGACGGCAGGGTGTCGGTGCTCATTTCGGGGACTCCATGGGAATGGCGGCTAGGATACTAATACCCTAGTAAATCAGTCAAGAATAAATCGTGCGCCGCAGGGCGTCGGTGAGCGCCCGCTCCGCTTCGGCCATCGACAGCTCTAACCCTAGGTCGCGACACTGCGTCACCCGCATGCCGGGGTAGCCGCAAGGATTGATCGCGGCAAAGGGCGCAAGGTCCATGTCGACGTTGAACGCAAGGCCGTGGTAGGTGCAGCCGTGCTTCACGCGCAGACCGAGCGCGGCGATCTTGGCGCCGGCCACGTACACGCCGGGTGCGCCGGCCAGCCGGTCGGCGGCGACGCCGCGCGCGGCCAGCACGTCGATCACCGCCTGCTCCATGCGGGTGACCAGCGCGCGGATGCCGTAGCCGCGCCGCCTGAGATCGACCAGCACGTAGGCGACGACCTGCCCCGGCCCGTGGTAGGTGATCTGGCCGCCACGGTCGATCGGCACCACCGGAATGTCGGTTTCGGCGATGAGATGCTCGGGCTTGCCTGCCTGGCCCTGGGTGTAGACCGGCGGGTGCTCGAGGAGCCACAGTTCGTCCCGCGTTTCGTCCGCACGCTCGGCGGTGAACGCCTGCATCGCCCGCCAGGTCGGCTCATAGTCGACTCGCCCGAGGCTGCGCACGACAAGTTCTCCCTGCTCCCCGGGACTCACAGTGCCATCTTCACCCACGGATGCGCGGTGATCTCGCGGTACAGCGCGTCCAACTGCGCCTTCGAGGTGGCGCGCACGACGAAGGTAAGCGAGAGGTAATTGCCGTTGCGCGAGGCGCGCATCTCGACTGTCTCGGCACGGAAATCGGGGGCGTGGCGCAACACCACCTCGACCATGGTCTGCGCGAAGTCGTCGCGCCGCTCGCCCATGATCTTGATGGGAAAGTCGGTAGGAAATTGCAGCAGGGATTCTTCGTCGCTCATGCGGGCGCCCTCCGTCCAATTGCCGCATGTCCAACCAACTCGCGTCGGGCGCTGCGCGCATTCGCGGGCGCTCGCACGTGCCGAGGCTCGCTGCTCATGCGCGCATGACCTTCTGCTTGAACGCCTGGTAGAGCGCGTCCATGCGCTTGGCCAGCGGCCCGGCGACGCCCGCGCCGACGGGACGGTCGTCGAGCTTCACGATGGGCATGATTTCCTTGGTCGACGACGTCATCCACAGCTCGTCGGCGTCGCGCACCTCGGACTCGGCGATGGGCCGGACCTCAGTCGGGATGCCGTGGGCCCGCGCGAGTTCGAGCACGACGTCGTAGGTGATGCCGGTCAGCATCAGGTTCGACGGCGGCGGCGCGCGCAGCACGCCATCCTTCACCACGAAGATATTGCTCGCCGCGCCCTCGGTGAGGAAGCCGTCTCGCAGCATCACCGCCTCGGCGCAGCCGGCCTCGACCGCGTCCTGCCGCAGCAAGACGTTCGCCAGCAGCGAGACCGCCTTGATGTTGCAGCGCAGCCAGCGGTTGTCAGCGACGGTGATCGCGCACACCCCGGCCGCCTTCTGTTCCGGCGTCGCGGTGACGAGCGGCGAGGCGAACATGAACACCGTCGGCACGACGTTGCGGGGGAAGGCATGGTCACGCGGCGCGACGCCGCGGGTGATCTGGATGTAGAGCGACTGGTCGGCAAAATCCTGCTTGGCAATCAACGCAAGGATATGGGCGCGCCACTGCTCGACATGGTAGGGGTTCGCCAGCCGGATGCCGTCGAGGCTCGCTTGCAAACGCGAGAGATGCTCGTCGAGCCGGAAGGGTTTGCCCGAATACACCGGAACCAGTTCGTAGACGCCGTCGCCGAACACGAAGCCCCGGTCGAGCGCCGACACCTTGGCGTCGGCCAGCGGCAGGAAAGTGCCGTTCAGGAACGCGTTCATCGCCCGAAGAACAAGCGGAGCGTGTCCCAGCCACGCCCGAGAATGCCCGCCACCGAAACGTCGTGCAACGCCACCAACGGATGCTCGCCGAGCGACTGACCGTCGAGGCTCAAGCGCAGCGTGCCGAGCTCGTCACCGCGGCGAACGGGCGCGACGATGGGCTGGCGCGTGATGACCTCGGCCTTGACGCGCGACGCCGCACCACGCGGCACCAGCAGGTAGAAGTCCTGCTGGAAGCCCATGCTGACGGTCGCGCGCGCGCCGCGGTAGAGGTTGGCGACCTTGACCGGCTGCCGGGCATGGAAAAGCTGCACGCTATCGTAGTTCTCGAAAGCGTAGTTGAGCAGGCGCAGGCCGTCCTGCGTGCGCTGCGGGTCGCTGCGCGCACCGAGCACCACGGCGATGCGGCGCTGGTCGCCCCGCTGGGCCGAGGCCGCCATGCAGTACCCGGCCTGCGCCGTGCGGCCGACCTTGAGGCCGTTCACCGTGCTGTCGCGCCACAGCAGGCGGTTGCCGTTGTAATACGTGATGCCGCGGTATTCCAGTTCGCGCTGCGCGAAAAACCCCTGCCGCTCCGGAAAATCACGCAGCAGCGCGCGGGCGAGCACCGCGAGGTCGCGCGCGCTCGACTCGTGGCCGGGCTCGTGCAGGCCGGTCGCATTGCGGAAGCGGGTGCGGGTGAGGCCGAGTCGCTTCGCCTCGTTGTTCATGCGCGCGACGAACTCGGCCTCGCTGCCGTCGACGCCCGTCACCAGCGTGAGGGTGGCGTCGCCCGCGGAGTACAACAGCATCGCCTGCAGCAGCGTGTCGACGCTGACCTTGTCGCCGGCCTTGAGGAAAATCCGTGCGCCATCGACCTGGGCTGCGGCCTCCGGGACCGTGAGCAACTCACCCAGGCTCAGCTTGTTGCGCTTGACGTCGCCCAGCAGCACATAGGCGGTCATCAGCTGGGTGAGCGAGGCCGGTGGCAGCGGCAGGTCAGCCTGATGCCCGGCGAGTTCCTTGCCGCTTGCCTGATCGATCACCACCCAGGCCCGCGCGGACACGCCGCTCGGTGCAGCCGAGGCCGTCGCCGAAAGCCACAGCGCCAGGGCCCATACCATCCACCTCATGCCCGACCCCTCAAATCACTCCGGCCTCAGCATCACCGCATTCAGCGCCAGCCGCTCGCGGATGCGCTCGCGGTCGGCGTGCGCCGCGTCCTCGCTGTCGTAGGGGCCTACCCGCACCCGGTACAGATCGCCCGTGCTCACGACGCGGGCGCGTTCGGCGCCGAACTGCGGCTCCTGCATCAGCCGCTCGAGCAGACGCTGGGCGTTGTCAGGCCGGGAAAACGCGCCGATCTGGAGATAGATGCCGTCGCCGCGTGGTGAACTGCGCAGCACGTAGTTCTCCTGGGCATCCTGGGCCCCCGGGTCAATTGCTTCCACCCGCACCCGCGTACTGCCGCGCTGGACGAAGCCCAGCTTGTGCGCCGCGGTGTAGGACACGTCGATCACGCGCTTGCTGTGGAAGGGCCCACGGTCGTTGATACGGACGACGACCGAGCGTCCGCTGTCGAGGCAGATCACCCGCGCGTAGCTGGGGATCGGCAGGGTGGGATGCGCCGCGGTCATCGCGTACATGTCGTAGGGCTCGCCCGAGGCGGTTCGCCTGCCGTGGAAACGCTTGCCGTACCAGGACGCCAGGCCTTCCTGCTGGAAAGCCCGCCGCTCGGTGAGCGGCGTGTAGGTCGTGCCGAGCGCGACATACGTGCGGTTGGCGAAGCGGTGCAGCGGCTCGTCGCGCGGCACCGCATCGGGCACACGGTCGAGGTTGGACGGCGGGTTGGCCTCCGGTCCGTCGTCGAGATAGTAGCCGCCGCCCTGCGAGGCGGTCGACGCCTGCTTCACCGGCTTGCTGCTGCACCCGCCAAGGGCCAGCGCCAGCGCCGCGGCGCCCACAATCAGGATTGCGTTCATGGACGTATTCTAGCCTGTCAGGTTTTGTTGAGTTGGCGATGAGTCGCCACGCTCATCAGAATGCCTACGCCCAGCATAAGCGCGATGAGCGCAGTGCCTCCGTAGCTCATCAGCGGCAGGGGCACGCCCACCACCGGCAGGATGCCCGACACCATCCCCATGTTGACGAAGGCATAGGTGAAAAGGTTCAAGCTCAACGTCGCCGCCATCAGGCGCCCGAACAGCGTCGGCGCGCGCGCCGAGATCACCAGCCCGCGCGCGACCAGGGCAAGATACAGGCCGACCAGCACAATCGCGCCGGCAAACCCGAATTCCTCGCCGAACACGGCGAAGATGAAGTCCGTGGTGCGCTCGGGAATGAAATCGAGCTGCGTCTGAGACCCCTGCGTCCAGCCCTTGCCGAACAGCCCGCCCGAGCCGATAGCGATGGTCGACTGGATGATGTGGTAGCCGGCGCCGAGCGGATCGGCACTGGGGTCGAGCAGGGTCAGCACCCGGCGGTGCTGATAGTCATGCATCAGGTTCCATACCAGCGGCAGGCTGGCGCCCGCCAGCACGCCGCCGCCGACGATCACTTTCCAGGGCAGGCCGGCGAAGAACAGCAGATAAAAGCCCGATGCGCCAATCATCAGCGCCGTGCCGAGGTCGGGCTGGCGCAGGATCAACAGGAACGGAAAGGCCAGGAGCGCGGCGCCGACGAGGAAATGCTTGGCCCGCAGCAGGCCCTCGTGGCGCTGGAAATACCACGCAAGCATCAGTGGCACCGCGAGCTTCATCAGCTCGGACGGCTGGAAGGCGAAAAAGCCGAGGTTGAGCCAGCGGCGCGAGCCGTTGCGCACCTCGCCGAACAGGGCCACCGCGATCAGCAACACGACGCCAGCCGCGTACAGCGGCGGCCCGACCTTGGAGAGCAGGTGCGGCGGAATGTTCGCGAAAAGGATCATCACGCCGAGCGCGAGTCCGATATTGATGAGATGCCCGCTGATGCGCGCCGGGCTCTGGCCCGAGGCACTGGCGACGACGGCGAGGCTCAGCCCCAGAAGCACCAGCACGAGCACGAGCAGGATGCCGTCGAGGTGGCTCAGCCGGCGGACGATCCAGTGATTAATCCCGTGCATCGCCTCCCTCCAGATTCACCACACCCGGTCGCTTCCCGGTGAGGTAGTAATCGAACACCGCGCGCGCGATCGGCGCCGCCGTGCCGCTGCCCGAGCCGCCGTTCTCGACCATGACGGCGACGACGATGATCGGTGCCTCCGCCGGCGCGTAGGCGACGAACAACGCATGGTCGCGGTGCTCGCGGCGCAGCCGCTTCTCGTCGTAGCGCGCGCCCTGCTTGATGCCGACGACCTGCGCCGTGCCGGTCTTGCCCGCGATGGTGTACGTCGCCCCGGCCGCCGACCGCGCCGCCGTGCCGCCGGGGCGCATGACATCGAGCATGCCCTCGCGCACGACAGCAAGGTTTTCCGGCTTGATCGGCACCTGGTCGCGCACGACGCCCGGCAGCGGCTGCCATTCGGTCGCCAGCGGCTCGCGCATCGCCTCGACCAGCCGCGGCTCGACGTGCTTGCCGCCGTTGGCGAGCATCGCGGTCATGGTCGCCAGCTGCAGCGGCGTGGTCAGGTGATAACCCTGGCCGATACCGGCGATCACCGTCTCGCCCGGATACCAGGGCTTGTTCCAGCGCCGTTTCTTCCAGTCACGGGAAGGCAAGAGACCCGCCGACTCGCCTTCGAGGTCGATGCCCGTCTTCTCACCCAAGCCGAATTGCTTGAGATAATCGTGCATGCGGTCGATGCCCATGTCGACCGCGAGCCGATAGTAGTAGACGTCGCACGATTGGGAAATGGACCGGCGCAGATCGACCACGCCGTGGCCGCCGCGCTTCCAGTCGCGGAACTGGTGGCTGCTGCCCGGCAGGCTGAAATAGCCGGGGTCGACGATGCTATCCCCCGGCTTGCGCAACCCCAGCTCCAGGCCGGCCAGGGCCATCAGCGGCTTGATCGTCGAGCCCGGCGGATAGATGCCGCGCAGCACGCGGTTGACCATCGGCCGCTCGGGCGATTCGTTGAGCGCTTTCCAGGTTTCGGGATCGATGCCGTCGACAAAGAGGTTGGGGTCGAAGCCTGGCTTCGAGACCATCGCCAGCACGCCGCCCGTGTTGGGGTCGAGCGCGACCAGGCCGCCGAGGTAGTCGCCGAACGCGGCTTCGGCGACTTCCTGCAGGTCGAGGTCGAGATGGAGGCGCAGATCCTTGCCCGGCACCGGCGGAATGCGCGACAGCATGCGTACCGCGCGACCGCTGGCGTCGGTTTCCATCTGGTCGAAGCCGGTGCGGCCGTGTAGCAGCGTCTCGTAGCTCTGCTCCAGGCCGGTCTTGCCGATGTGCACGCTGCCGCGGTAGTTGCGGTCCAGGTTCTGCTCGCGCAGGCGCTTGAGATCGGCGTCGTTGATGCGGCCGATGAAGCCGACCACGTGCGCCATGCCCGGCCCCGCCTGGTAGTTGCGGAAGAGCCGCGCCTTCACCTCCACGCCCGGCAGGCGATAGCGGTGAGCGGCGATGATCGCCACCTCCTCGTCGGTCAGCCGGCTCTTCAGCGGCACCGTCTCGAATTCGTGCGACTCCGACAGCAGGCGACGGAAACGCCGCAGCTGCCCCGGCGTGATCTCGATGAGCTTGCCGATCTCTGCTAGCGTGGCATCGAGATCGGCGGTTTTCGCCTGCGTAATTTCGAGCGTGTAGGCGGAATAGTTCTCCGCCAGCACGCGCCCCTTGCGGTCGAGGATGAGGCCGCGGTTGGGCGCGACCGGCACCAGCGAGATGCGGTTGCTCTCGGCGCGCTGGGTGTAGTACTCGTGATGCATCACCTGCAGGTAGTAGGCGCGGCCGAGGAGCGCCGCGGCGAGCAGGGCGACAAAGGCGGCACCGACCTTCAGCCGGCCGTGAAAGCGGGCCAGCTCGCGATCGAGGTCCTTCAGCGATGCGACCGGCTTCATGCCTGATCCTGCATGGCCTTGCCGTGCCAGGCGTGCAGGAAGCCGGTGACCAGGTACCACAGCACCGTGGTGCTGACGACCGGCCACAGCATCGCCAGCGTCGTCGGCGGATTGACCGCCAGCCAGCCGACCAGCAGCACGGTCAGCTGCACCGCCAGCAGCACTGGAAAGACCTGCGCCGCCTGGCGCAGGGCGTCGAACTGCAGGAGCCGCAGGCGCAGGAACAACACCAGGTAGGCGCCGATGGCGTAGGCGATCGCGTGCTGGCCGAACACCACGCCGTCCTGGAAGTCGGCGAGGAGCCCGAGGAAAAACGCCGTGCCGAGGCCCACCCGCCCCGGCTGATAAAGGACCCAGAACAGCACGCCCAGCAGCACGAAATCCGGACGCAGCGCGAGCGCCCAACCGGACCACGGCAGCTGCTCAAGCAGCACGGCGAGGGCGAGGCTACCGAGGATGTGGCGCCAGCTACCGAGGTTTGCGACGGGCGCGCTCATTGCGCGTGCTCCCCAGGCGCGCCGAACAGGATCAACACGTTGCGCGAGCGGTTGAGGCCGGCCAGTGGCTCGCAGTCGACGCGCAGATAGGGGCTGGTTTCCGAACGCGAGACGCGCGTCACCCGCGCCACCGGGATGCCGGGCGGGTAGACGCGATCAATGCCCGAGGTCAGCAGGCGATCACCCACCTGCACGTCGGTATGCCCCGGCATGTAGCGCAGCTCCAGGCGACCCTCGCCCGTGCCGGCGGCGAGGCCGCGCTGGCCGGTGCGCTCGACCTGTACCGGTGTGAGGTGGCCGGGGCTGCTCACCAGCGCCACTTCGCTCGATCCCAGATAGACCCGCCGAATCTGGCCCATCAAGCCGTCGGCGTCAATCACTGGCGCGCCGCTCCGCACCCCTGCTGCCGCGCCGCGGTCGACGATGATCCGTTGCGCGAACCAGTCATGGCCGCGGTAGAGCTCGGCGGCCCGCACCGCGTCCTCGCCATGGCGCGACCGCAGTGCCATCAGCGCGCGCAGCTCGCGATTCTCGCGCGCGAGGTCTTCGGCCGTGGCGAGCTCGAGCATGCGCGCCGCGCGCTCGGCGAGCAGCGCGTCGCGTTCCTTCTGCAGTTCTCGATGACGGGTGAAGAAGCCGCCTAGTTCGTGGGCCAGATCGGTGGGTGCGCGCAGGAACGCTCGCACCGGCTGCAGCACCAGCGAGAAGCCGCTGCGCAGGCCGTCCAGCGCCTGATAACGTGCGTCGAGCACGACCAGGCTGACGCCGAGCAGCAGCCAAATCATCAGGCGAGCCGCCGGGCCCAGCCGGCGCACGAACATGAACTGGTCGGACTTCGCCATCAGCGACCCCCGCCAGCGTAGCCCGGCCCCGCGGCGTTCACTCGTTGGTGAATACCGTGGCAAGCAGGTGCATTTCCTCGAGGGCACGCCCGGAGCCGCGCACCACACAGGTGAGTGGGTCGTCGGCGACGATCACGGGCAGCCCGGTTTCTTCCATCAGCAGGCGGTCCAGATCGCGCAAGAGCGCGCCGCCGCCCGTGAGCACCATGCCCTTCTCGGCGATGTCGGCCCCGAGTTCCGGTGGCGTCTGCTCGAGCGCTTGCTTGACCGCGCTGACAATCGCATTGAGCGGCTCGGTCAGCGCTTCGAGGATTTCGTTCGACGAGACGTTGAAACTGCGCGGCACGCCTTCGGCGAGGCTGCGGCCTTTGACCTCCATCTCGCGCACTTCGGCGCCAGGGAAAGCCGAGCCCATCTGCTTTTTGATCTGCTCGGCGGTGGCCTCGCCGATCAGCATGCCGTAGTTGCGGCGGATATAGCTGATGATCGCCTCGTCCATGCGGTCGCCGCCGACACGCACCGAGTTGGCGTAGACGACGCCGCCGAGCGAGATCACGCCGACTTCGGTGGTGCCGCCGCCGATGTCGACGACCATCGACCCGGTCGCGTCCGCCACCGGGAGCCCCGCGCCGATCGCCGCCGCCATCGGTTCCTCGATCAGATACACCTGGCGCGCGCCGGCGCCGATCGCCGATTCGCGGATCGCGCGGCGCTCGACCTGGGTCGAGCCACACGGCACGCAGATGATGATGCGCGGGCTCGGCCGGAACATGCGGGTGTCGTGTACCTTCTTGATGAAGTACTTGAGCATCTGCTCGGTGACGGTGAAGTCGGCGATCACACCGTCCTTCATCGGCCGGATCGCCTGCAGGTTGCCCGGGGTGCGGCCGAGCATCTGCTTGGCCTCGGCGCCCACCGCCTGCACGGTGCGCTTGCCGCCGGCAGCCGCGTCGGTACGGATCGACACCACCGAGGGTTCGTCGAGCACGATGCCGCGGTCGCGCACGTAGATCAGCGTGTTGGCGGTGCCGAGGTCGATCGCGAGATCGGTGGAAAAGAAGCTGGTGAGGTACTTGAACATGGCGGCGGCGGACCCGCACGGCGCGGGCAAAAGGGCAGAAAAAACAAGGGGGCTATGATACCCTACCGGGCTTCGTTCCCGTAAGTATCAGGCGGTTTTCCCATGTCCCTCTCCACGGACGACGTCAAGCGCATCGCCCGGCTGGCGCGCATCGAGATCGACGACGCGCAGGCGCAGGCGACGCAGACCCAGCTCAACACGATTTTCGATCTGATCGCCGCCATGCAGGCGGTCGACACCGCCGGCATCGAGCCGATGGCACACGCGCAGGAGGTGAGCCAGCGCCTGCGCGCGGATGCCGTGACCGAGACCGACCGCCGCGACGCCTTCCAGGCGATCGCCCCGGCGGTGGAAAACGGCCTCTACCTTGTGCCCAAGGTGATCGAATGAATCCGTTCGACACCTCCGTCGCCGCGCTCGCCGCTCAGCTCGCTGCCAGACAGGTGTCCAGCCGCGAGCTCGCGCTGGCCTACCTCGACCGCATCGCGTCGCTCAACCCGACGCTCAACGCCTTCATCACGGTCGACCCCGAGAAGACGCTTCTGGAAGCCGCCGCCGCCGACGCGCTGATCGCTGCGGGCAGGAACGGCCCGCTCACCGGCGTGCCGGTCGCGCACAAGGACATTTTCTGCACCGACGGCTGGCTCACCACCTGCGGCTCGAAGATGCTCGCCAACTTCGTCGCGCCCTACGACGCGCACGTTATCCAGCGCTTCAAGGCCGCCGGCATGCCCAGCCTCGGCAAGACCAACATGGACGAGTTCGCCATGGGCTCGTCGAACGAAACGTCGCATTTCGGCCCGGTGAAGAACCCCTGGGACACGACGCGCGTGCCGGGTGGCTCCTCGGGTGGCGCGGCAGCGGCAATCGCCGCGCGCATGGCCCCTGCCGCCACCGGCACCGACACCGGCGGCTCGATCCGCCAGCCCGCCGCGTTCACCGGCATCACGGGCCTCAAGCCCACCTATGGCCTGGTGTCGCGCTACGGCATGATCGCGTTCGCCTCCAGTCTCGACCAGGCGGGCCCGATGGCGCCGTCGGCCGAGGACTGCGCGCATCTGCTCAACGTGATGACCGGCTTCGACCCCAACGACTCGACCAGCCTCGAGCGCGAGAAAGAGGATTACACGCGCGACCTCGACCGGCCGCTCGCCGGCCTGCGCGTCGGCCTGCCGAAGGAGTTCTTCGCCGAAGGCCTCAACAACGAAGTCGCCGCCGCGGTCGAGGCCGCCGTCGACGAACTGAAGAAGCTCGGCGCGACGACGGTCGAGATCTCGCTCGCCAATTCGAAGCTGGCCATTCCCGTCTACTACGTGCTGGCGCCGGCCGAGGCGTCGTCCAACCTCTCGCGCTTCGACGGCGTGCGCTACGGCTACCGCGCGCCCGACTACACCGACCTCAACGACATGTATGCCAAGACGCGCGCGCAGGGCTTCGGCGCCGAGGTCAAACGCCGCATCCTGATCGGCACCTATGTGCTCAGCCATGGTTATTACGATGCCTATTACCTGCAGGCCCAGAAAATCCGCCGCCTGATCGCGCACGACTTCGCCGAGGCCTTCAAGACCTGCGACGTCATCCTCGGCCCCACCGCGCCGGGCACCGCGTTCAGGCTCAGCGAGAAATCCGACGACCCGGTCGAGATGTATCTGAACGATCTCTACACGATTCCGGCCAACCTCGCGGGGCTACCCGGCATGAGCCTGCCGTGTGGCTTCGATACCCGCGGCCTGCCCATCGGCCTGCAGCTCGTCGGCAATTATTTTGCCGAGGCGAAGATGCTCAACGTCGCCCACCAGTACCAGCGCGCCACCGACTGGCACCGGCGCACACCCACGGGACTCCAGCCATGATCGACACCCTCGCCTGCCGCTACGACAACGCCCAGCTCGAACGCATCGTCGAGCAAGGCATGATCTACATGTGCGCGTGCCCGGCCCAGGTCGCGCGCCAAATCCTGTCGGCGCGCGAGTTGTACGACTACCAGCGCAACTGCCTGAGCGGCGGCGCATACAACGACCAGGTCCATGTGCGCATCGCCGAAGCCACTGTGCTGGTTCATGCCGAGCTCGAACGCTGCCTCGACGACGTGCTCGACCTCGAAGGCTGGGACAAGGCAACGCTGACCATGCCGGAAGGCCTGCGCGCCCTGCGCGACCGCACGCTCGACGCCGGAACGACCTGAACGCATCACAAGAAGGCACGCACCATGCAATGGGAAACCGTCATCGGGCTGGAGGTGCACACCCAGCTCGCCACGAAATCCAAGATCTTTTCGGGCAGCAGCACCGCCTTCGGCGCTGCACCCAACACCCAGGCCTCCGCGGTCGACATCGCGCTGCCAGGGGTGCTGCCGGTCCTGAACAAGGCCGCGGTCGAGTGCGGCATCAAGTTTGGCCTCGCCATCGGCGCGACGCTCAACCGCGTCAACGTGTTCGACCGCAAGAACTACTTCTACCCCGACCTGCCCAAGGGCTACCAGATCAGCCAGTTGGCAAAGCCCATCGTCGAGCACGGCGCGCTCACCATCGTCGTCGACGGCGTCGAGAAGACGATCCGCATCACCCGCGCCCACATGGAGGAGGACGCCGGCAAGAGTCTGCACGAGGACTTCCACGGCATGACCGGCATCGATCTGAACCGTGCCGGCACGCCGCTGCTGGAAATCGTGTCCGAACCCGACATGCGCTCGAGCGCCGAGGCGGTGGCCTATGCGCGCGCGCTGCATACGCTGGTGACCTGGATCGGCATCTGCGACGGCAACATGCAGGAAGGCAGCTTCCGCGTCGACGCCAACGTCTCGGTGCGGCCGGCAGGCCAAGCCGAATTCGGCACCCGCCGCGAAATCAAGAACCTCAACTCCTTCCGCTTCCTGCAGCAGGCGATCGACTACGAGGTCCGCTGGCAGATCGAGACGCTGGAAGACGGCGGACGCATCGAGCAAGCCACGGTACTGTTCGACCCTGAAACCGGCGAGACGCGCATGATGCGCAGCAAGGAAGAGGCGCACGACTACCGCTATTTCCCCGACCCCGACCTCCTGCCGGTGCGGCTCGACGAGGACTGGATCGAGCAGGTCCGATCGACGCTGCCCGAACTGCCGGCGGCGATGCAGGCGCGCTTCCAGCGGGAATATGGCGTGTCGGCCTACGACGCCAGCGTGCTGACCGGCTCGCGCGCGCTCGCCGACTACTTCGAGGCCGTGGCGAAAGCCTGCGGCCAGGGCAAGCTCGCCGCCAACTGGGTGATGGGCGAACTCTCGGCCGCGCTCAACAAGGCCGAGCTCGACATCGCGGCGAGTCCAGTTTCCGCCGCCCAGCTCGGCGCGCTCATCACCCGCATCCAGGACGGCACGCTCTCGGGCAAGCTCGCCAAGCAGGTGTTCGAAGGCCTGTGGGAAGGCGCCGGCGAGGTCGATGCCATCATCGAGGCGCGCGGCTTGAAGCAGATGTCGGATACCGGCGAACTGGGAAAGATCGTCGACGAGGTGCTCGCGGCCAATCCGAAGTCGGTCGAGGAATTCCGTTCCGGCAAGGAAAAGGCCTTCAACGCGCTGGTCGGCCAGGTGATGAAAGCCAGCAAGGGCCGCGCCAACCCAGCGCAGGTCAACGACCTCTTGAAGGCAAAGCTGCAACAATAAACGACACGGGGCGCCGACGGCGCCCCTTCTTTTTCACTTCGCGCGAAGCTAGTTCTTCTGCGTCAGCTCGCGGAAGCGCAGCTTGTCGGCCTCGTACTTGGCCCGCACCTGCTGCATCGCCTCCTCGTTCTGCTGGATGGTCCGCTTGAGTTCATCACTTTCGCGCTGCGCTTGCGCCAGCGGTTCGGTCAGGCCGGGGCCGACCTTGCGGCCCGACTGCTCGATGCTGGCGATGCGCTTGCGCAGCTCCGCCATGTTCTTGTTCACCATTTCCGCACGGATCTGCGCACCCTTGATCGCCAGTTTGTGGTGTTCGAGCGCACGGTCGCGCGCGAGATCGATCTCGGCTTCGCTGGTGTAGGTTTGGGTCAGCGCACGGTCGCGCTGGACCTGCCTCTGCTGTTCGAGCTGGAGACGCTTCTGTTCTTCCAGACGCTCGGCCTCGGCGCGACGCTCGGCCTCGGACTGGGTGCGCTTGATCACCAACCCCTGCTTGTTGAGCTGCTCGCCGCCGCTTTTCTGATAAGTGGGCGGCGGCGTATCGGAATAATGGACCCGGCCGTTGCCGTCGACCCAGCGGTACATCGCCGCGTGCGCCGAGCCTGCGGCCAGCAGCGCAAGCACCATTAGGCTAGACGCCGTACCTTTCACGATAGGCCGCCACGGCCTGCAATTGCGCTTGTCGGTCTGCATCACGCTCCAGAAACTCCACCAGATTGTCGAGGGTGACCACGGCCACCACCGGAATGCCGTACTGCTCACGCACTTCCTGCACCGCGGATTTCTCCCCGCTGCCCCGCTCCATGCGGTCCAGCGCGATCACCACGCCTGCCGGTTGGGCGCCGGCGCCGCGGATCAGGTCGACCGATTCGCGCACCGAAGTGCCGGCCGAAATCACATCGTCGACGATCAGCACCCGGCCTTTCAGCGCCGCGCCGACCACCGTTCCGCCCTCGCCGTGGTCCTTGGCTTCCTTGCGGTTGAAGGCAAACGGCACATTGCGGCCCATACCCGCCAGCGCAATCGCAATTGAGGCCGCCAGCGGAATGCCCTTGTACGCCGGCCCGAACAGCACGTCGAAGGCGATGCCCGAGTCGACGATGGCTTTCGCGTAAAATTCGCCCAGCCTTTTGAGCTTGTCGCCGTCGTTGAACAGCCCCGCATTGAAGAAATAGGGACTCAGGCGCCCCGCCTTGGTCTTGAACTCGCCAAAACACAAGACGTTCGAATCGACGGCGAATTTCACAAACTCGGCTTTGTAATCGGACATTGGCTGACTTTTCTTGAATAAAAAAACCTGATGCGAATTATATCGGCCAACCTCAACGGCATCCGCTCCGCCGCCACCAAGGGCTTTTTCGACTGGCTGCCCGCGCAACACGCCGACGTCGTCTGCGTGCAGGAACTCAAGGCCCAGGCCGCCGACATGCGGCCCGAATTCCTCGCCTGCGACGGTCTTTCCGGCGCTTTCCACTACGCCGAGAAAAAAGGCTACAGCGGCGTCGGCGTCTACACCCGGCAGCCGCCTGAACGAATCATCGAGGGCTTCGGCGTGCGCGAATTCGACGCCGAGGGCCGCTATATCGAGGCCGACTACGGTCACCTCGCCGTGATCTCGCTCTACCAGCCGTCCGGTTCCTCGAGCGAAGAACGCCAGCAAGCCAAGTTCCGTTTCATGGAGCAGTTCTTCCCCCACCTCGAGGCGCTGATGAAGTCAGGGCGCGAGATCGTCATCTGCGGCGACTGGAACATCGCCCACAAGGAAATCGACCTGAAGAACTGGAAATCCAACCAGAAGAATTCCGGCTTCCTGCCCGAGGAGCGCGCCTGGATGACGCGTCTCTTCGACGAGCTCGGCTGGGTCGACGTCTACCGCAGCCTGTATCCCGAGGCCACGGGTGAGGCTTACACCTGGTGGAGCAACCGCGGCCAGGCCTGGGCCAAAAACGTCGGCTGGCGCATCGACTACCAGATCGCCACGCCGGGGATTGCCGCCAAAGCCACCGCGGCCAGCGTTTACAAGGCCCAGCGCTTTTCCGACCACGCGCCGCTGATTGTCGATTACGATTACCCGACTTGAGATTCCCTTTGAGTCCGCGATGAATAAATCAAGCGTGCTGCGCCTGCTGCAAGATCACAAAGAGACGATTCGCCAACGCTTTGGCGTGCGGCATCTGTCGCTTTTCGGGTCTACCGCACGCGATGAAGCGCGCGACAACAGCGATGTCGACGTGCTGGTCGAATTCGACGGTCCGGCCACCTCCGACCGTTATTTCGGTTTGCAGTTTTATCTGGAAGACCTGTTCGGCTGCCCGGTAGATCTCGTCACTGACAAGGCTCTGCGCCCGGAACTGCGTCCCTATATCGAGAAAGAGGCTATCCGTGTCGCGTGAATGGCGCTTTTACGTCAGTGACATGATCGACTTCGCTGAAAAGGTACTGGCCTATACCCATGAAATGGAACAAAGCCGTTTCGAGCAAAGCGGCCTCAACTACGACGCCACCGTGCGTAATCTCGAACTCATTGGCGAAGCTGCCACCCACATTCCCGAGCATGTGCGGCAATTCGCCAGCCACATTGACTAGCGCCGCATCGTAGCCACGCGCAACCGGTTGATTCATGGCTATCTCGGCATCGACAACGACACGCTCTGGAGCATCATCCAAACAGACATCCCGGCCCTGCTGCACAACCTGCATGCTCTCAAGACTGCGGCGGATGCGGGTCAAATCATCGGCCCAGAGGCATGAGACAAATCAACCTGGCCCAGCGCATTACTGACTGACCATGCCGCTTTCCTGGAACGAGATCAAATCCCGCGCGCTGGCGTTCTCGCGCGAATGGGCCGACGCCGCCGACGAGGCGAGCCAGGCCAAGCCGTTCTGGATCGCCTTCTTCGAAATCTTCGGCATCACCAACAAGCGCGTCGCCACCTTCGGGCACGCGGTCAAGAAATACGGCGGCGGCCAGGGCTACGTCGATTTGTTCTGGCCCGGCGTATTGCTGGTCGAGCAGAAATCGCGCGGCAAGAATCTCGACCGCGCCTTCAATCAGGCGCTGGATTACTTCCCCGGCATCAAGGAACGCGATCTGCCGCGCCACCTTGTCGTCTGCGACTTCGCCCGCTTCCGGCTCTACGACCTGCAAACCGGCGCCACCCGCGAATTCGCGCTGAAAGACCTGCACAAGCACATCCGCCACTTCGGCTTCATCGCCGGCTACGAAACGCAGGCAATCAAGCCGCAGAACCCGGTCAACGTCGAAGCCGCCGAGCGCATGGGACGGCTGCACGATGCGCTCAAGGCCAGCGGCTACGACGGCCACGCGCTCGAAGTGCTGCTGGTCCGCCTGCTGTTTTGCCTGTTCGCCGACGACACCGGCATCTTCCAGCCCGCGCAGGCGCTGCGCACCTACATCGAGGAGCGCACCCGCGAGGACGGCTCCGACCTCGGCCCCCTGCTCGCGCAACTGTTCCAGGTGCTCAACACGCCCGAAGACAAACGCAGCCCGGCGCTCGACGAGCAGCTCGCCGCCTTTCCCTACGTCAACGGCCGCCTGTTCGAAGAAATCATCCGTATCGCCAACTTCGACGCCGCCATGCGCGAGGCGCTGCTCGACGCCTGCGCGCTCGACTGGAGCGCCATCTCGCCGGCCATTTTCGGCGCGCTGTTCCAGTCGATCATGGACAAGACGGCGCGGCGCAACCTCGGCGCGCACTACACCAGCGAGGAAAACATCGAGAAACTCATCAAGCCGCTGTTTCTCGATGAACTATGGGCCGAATTCAAACGCGTCAAAAACAACCGGAACAAGCTGTTCGAGTTGCACAAGAAGCTGCGCACACTGACCTTCTTCGACCCCGCCTGCGGCTGCGGCAATTTTCTCGTCATCGCCTACCGCGAGCTGCGCCTGCTGGAGCTGGAAATCCTGCGCGCCGCCAACGCCGGCCCTGGCTCGCGCTTTCTCGATATCCACCAGGCCATCTTGCTCGACGTCGACCAGTTTTACGGCATCGAAATCGAGGAATTCCCCGCCCAGATCGCCCAGGTCGCGCTGTGGCTGGTCGACCACCAGATGAACCTCAGGGTCGGCGAGGAATTCGGCATGTACTTCGCCCGCATTCCGCTCAAAACCAGCCCGCGCATCGTTCACGGCAACGCGCTCACGCTCGACTGGAACGGCGTGCTGCCGGCAGAGCGGGCAAGCTATGTGATGGGCAACCCGCCGTTTATCGGTGCCAAGTTCATGAGTGAGGCCCAGCGGGCCGACGCGCGCGCCGTGTTCGATGGCATCCCCAATGCCGGGCTGCTCGACTTCGTTGCTGCGTGGTACGTGAAGGCGGCACGTTACATCGAAGGCCAGCCAACACGCTGCGCTTTTGTTTCGACCAACTCCATCACCCAGGGCGAACAGGTCGGCGTGCTGTGGGGCTGGTTGCTGGCGCGCGGCGTCAAAATCCACTTCGCCCATCGCACCTTCTCGTGGAGCAACGAGGCGCGCGGCAAGGCCGCCGTGCATTGCGTCATCGTTGGCTTCGGCTTACGGGATGCGCCCGAGAAAACGATCTTCGAATACGAGGACGTTCGTGGCGAACCGCATGCGATCCAGGCAGCGAACATCAACCCGTATTTGATCGACGCGCCGAATGTCATCCTGCCCTCGCGCACCCAAACGCCGCCCGGCCTGCCGCAACTTATCAAGGGCAGCCAGCCGACCGACGGCGGCCACCTGATCCTGACCGAGGAAGAGAAGGCGGAACTGCTCAGCGCGGAGCCCGCCGCGGAAAAGTGGCTGCGACTTTTCATTGGGGGAGAAGAGCTCATCAACGGCAGTCGTCGTTGGTGCTTGTGGCTGAAGGACATTAGCCCAACAGAACTGAAAGCCCTTCCACATGTCATGAAGCGGATCAAACTGGTTCAGGAATGGCGTTTGACCAGTTCAACGGCCAGTGTTCGGGAATGGTCTGCCAAACCGACCTTGTTCACGCAGGATCGTCAACCTCAAAGCGATTACATGGCACTGCCGCGGGTTTCCTCCGAGCGCCGCCAATTCATCCCTATCGCATTCTTGCCGAAGGACATCATCGCGCACGAAAAACTTCTTGTCGTTGAGAATGCAACGCTGTATCACTTCGGCATACTTTGCAGCACCATGCACAACGCCTGGATGCGGACCGTGGCGGGCCGCCTAGAAAGCCGATATAGCTACTCGCCCGCCGTCTACAACAACTTCCCCTGGCCCGATTCCCCCGGCGAGGCCACGCGCGAAAAAATCGAAGCCGCCGCGCAGGCCGTGCTCGACGCCCGCGCCCAATTCCCCGACGCCTCGCTCGCCGACCTCTACGACCCGCTGACCATGCCGCCCGCGCTGGTGAAAGCCCACCAGAAGCTCGACGCAGCGGTGGACCGCGCCTACGGCAAAACCGGCTTCAAGTCGGACGCCGAGCGGGTGGCCTTCCTGTTCGAGCGCTATCAGGCGCTGACCTCGCTGCTGCCCGGCCCGACGCGCAAACCCAAACGGGCGGCCGTCCATCGGGCACACGATAAAGGTGCTTGAACTGCTTGGCTTAGGCCATCTCGTGGTTTAATATAACAAACGTTATAACAAGCAGGAGTCTGCCATGCACGCCCTGAAACTCACCCAGATCGGCAATTCGGTCGGCCTCATCCTGCCCAAGGAAATACTCGCGCGGCTGAAGCTGGAAAAGGGCGATACGGTGTTCGTGACCGAGACGCCGGACGGGGTGGCGGTGCGCCCCTACGATCCGGCCTTCGCGGAACAAATGGACGCGGCGCGCTCGATCATGAAAAAACGCCGTGCGGTGTTGCACGAGTTGGCCAAATAAAAAATGAATCCAGCGAACGGCTGGGTCTGGCTCGACCGTGTGGTGCTGATCGCGGCGCACGACGAACAACTGGCCGAGCACGGCGGGGCAGCGGGCTTTCGCGACGAAGGACTGTTCGATTCGGCACTGGCGCGCCCAAAGAATCTGGCGGCCTACGAATCGCCGAACGTTGCCGCGCTGGCCGCTTCGTATGCGGTGGCGCTCGCCAAGAATCATCCCTTCATCGACGGCAACAAGCGCACGGCCTTTGTGGCGATGGAATTGTTCATGCTGTTAAACGGCCATGAACTGAACGCGAGCGACGCGGAATGCGTACTCGCCATGCTCGCCGTCGCATCCAGCGAATGGGATGAAGCCGCCCTCGCCGCCTGGCTGCGCGACCACACCACGCCGCGCACCTGATCGAAACCGCCAACACACCTGACATGAGCCATCCAGTTTTCACCTGCACCGTCCATGGCACGGGCCAGAGGGGAAGCCGTAGGCCCGCTGCGTCGGGAAAGTGTTCCCGACCTACTGGAGATTGTTGCCTGTGACCACGATGAATCATCCCTGGCTTTCCGCTCTCAAGGTCTACACCCATCCCCGCGTCGTGGGCATGCTGTTCCTCGGTTTTTCGGCCGGGCTGCCGCTCTTGCTGGTGCTGGGCACGCTGTCGTTCTGGCTGTCGGAGGCCGGCATCGCGCGCGCGACGATCGGGCATTTGAGCTGGGTGGGGCTGGCGTATGGCTTCAAGTTTCTGTGGTCGCCGCTGGTCGACCGGCTGCCGCTGCCTTTCTTGACCGCGCGGCTGGGCCGCCGACGGGCGTGGCTGCTGCTGTCGCAGGTGTGCATTGCGCTGGCGCTTTTGGGCATGGCGAACACCGACCCGGTGCTGAACCTCGCGCATACGGTGTTCTTTGCGCTGGCGGTGGCCTTCGCTTCCGCCACCCAGGACATCGCGCTCGACGCCTACCGCATCGAGGCGGTGGAAACCGAGAAACAGGGCGCGATGGCGGCGACCTACCAGGCCGGCTACCGCATCGCGATGATCACCGCCGGCGCCGGCGCGCTGTGGATCGCGGCGGCCTTCGACCCCAGCGAGGTGACCTACGACTTCCACCCTTGGAAAGTGGCGTACACGGTGATGGCGCTACTGATGAGCGTGGGCATACTCACCACGCTCATCATTCGCGAGCCGGAGAAGAAAATCGCCCTCTCCACGGTCGAGCGCGAGGCGCACGCGCGCGAACGCTTCGCCGCCGCCGGCCTCAGCGGCGGGCTGCTCAATGCCGTGGCCTGGTTCTACAGCGCGGTGCTGTCGCCCTTCATCGATTTCATCCAGCGCTACAAGTGGCAGGCGGTGCTGATGCTGGCGCTGATTGCCGTCTACCGCATCTCCGACGTGGTGATGGGCGTGATGAGCAATCCCTTCTACCAGGAGATGGGCTTCACCAAGGACGAAGTGGCGACGGTGTCCAAGGTCTACGGCGTGATCATGACCATCGTCGGCGCCGGCCTCGGCGGTCTCTTGGTGCTGCGTATGGGCGTGATGCGCACGCTGTTTCTCGGCGCGGTGCTCTCGGCCGCGACCAACCTGCTCTTCGTGTGGCTCGCCGGGCGCGGCCACGACGTCGGCGCGCTGGTGTTCACGGTGTCGGCCGACAACCTCTCCGCCGGCATCGCCTCCAGTGCCTTCGTCGCCTATCTGTCGAGTCTCGTCAACCAGGCCTACTCGGCCACGCAATATGCGCTATTCACGTCGGTGATGCTGCTGCTGCCCAAGTTCATCGCCGGCTTTTCCGGTGAGTTCGTCGACGCCTACGGCTGGGCGGCGTTCTTCACTGGCACCGCGGCGATCGGGATACCCGTGCTGGCCCTGATTTGGCTGGTTGGCCGGGGTCAGCGGAAACCATGATCGAATTTTCGCTCCTGACCGCCCTGCTCGCCGGACTGTTGGGCGGCGTGCATTGCGTCGGCATGTGCGGCGGCATCGTCGCCGCGTTCTCGTTCCGCGTCGACGGCACGCATCCGCCGTTCCGCCTGCATCTGGCCTACAACCTCGGGCGCATCACCAGTTATGCGATCTTCGGCGCGCTCGCCGGCGCGCTCGGCGCCTCGATCAAGCTCACCGGCTTCCTGCCGGTGCAGACGCTGCTTTACCTGCTGGCGCAGGTGGTGATGATCCTGCTCGGCCTGTATCTCGCCGGCTTCAATCAATGGGTGCTGGTGTTCGAGCGTGCGGGCGGCGCCTTGTGGCGCCGGGTGAAACCGCTGTTCCAGAAACTCCTGCCGGTGAAAACAGTGCCGCAAGGGGTGCTTGCGGGCATGGCCTGGGGCTGGCTGCCGTGCGGGCTGGTGTATTCGGTGCTGGTGTCGGCGCTGGCGGCAGGCAGCGCGCCCTCAGGCGCGGCGCTGATGCTGGCGTTCGGCCTTGGCACCTTGCCGAATCTCCTGGGCATGGGCCTGTTCGCGCGGCAGATCCAGCCCTTCATGCAACGCCTGTGGGTGCGCCGCGCGGCCGGCCTCACGGTCGCCGGATTCGGCGTGTGGGGGCTGGCGGCGCTGGCCTGGAAGACCTTCGCCGCCTGATCCTTACTTGTAGAACTTCTGGGTGAAGGTGATTTCCCGTTTGGGCTCGCCTTCCATTTCGACGGTGGCGTTAAACCGCAGCGTGTCGGGCGGCGCGACCCGGAATTCACCCAGGTAGTAGATCGCCGTGCCTTCGCGCACCTCGCGCATCGGCACCTGGGCAAGCTGCTGGTTCAGGTTGGTGACGTAGACGGTGAGCTTGGCCGGCATCGGCGACAGCGCACCGACGCTGTTCTGCTTGAGCACCGACATGGTGACGAGCCCGCGCGTCTTGCTACGCTCGATCTTGTAGTTGCGCGCGACTTCGGGCAACAGGCTGTCGGTGGTGAGCGCGTTGTAGTGAATCTCGATCGGGCCGAACTTCTGCGCGATCTCGGCGTGCGCCACCCCCGCTACCAAACACAAGCACAGCACGGCGAACAGATGCTTCATGGTCTCTCTCCTCGTGTTGTTGGAAGTGATGTTCCGCATTGTAGGCAGGAATTTCATTTCGGCGTCGCCGTCGCCACCCATGTAGTCAGGTCATCGAGCGCACGCCGCACGGCCCGGTTGGCCGCCTGCGCCGCGCCTGCCGCATCGTAGCTCGCGAGCGCTACCTCGTGCTCGAACACCCGACGCCCCAGCAACGTGCGCTGCCTGAGATCGACGAGTTCGGCGCGCAGCACCAGCCGCATGCGGCCGGGCGAATCGCTCGCGTCGTGGAAGAACTCGACCAGCTCGGTGTCGAGCAGCACGTCGCCGCGCACGTAGCCGCCGGCGGCGCTGACGTTCCAGACGCCCTGGCGGTCGAGCCGCGCGCGCATCAGTTCGGCGAAGCGCTTGCCAGGGCGCTCGGTCCAGCGCGCGAACTGGTACTGACCGCGAGTGCCCGGCGAGCGGCTGAAGACGATCTGGTCGCTGTCGTAGAAGCCACCGGTGGCCGTGTCGAGCACGAGCAGCACCGGTGCGCCGGCTGGAACGGGCGCCGGGCTGCTGGCCGGCGTGGCATCGTCCAGCACGTAGTACACGACGCCGGGAAGCTCGCCGCGCTGGCCGACACCGAGGTTGACGCAGCCGGTCAGCACGGCAGCCAGGGCGAGCAGGAGGAGATGGCGAGGTTTCATGGAAGCGTCTCTCCCGGGCCGAGTTGCTGCGCGCCGGGGCCGAACAGGATGGCACGCGGGTTGGACAGGCGCTGGCCGGCGGTGGTCAAGGTGTCGGCGCTGGTGCGCACGTCGCGGCTGACGTTGGTGAGCTCCAGCGTGCCGGTCTCGGTGAGCTGCTGGATCTGCTGCGAGATCAGGCTGGCCTCGCGCTGGAAGGACTGTAATGCGATCGCCGCCTCCTTCAGCACCGCTTCGGCGTTGTTGCCGACGCCGACGATGCTGCCCTCGGCGCGCGTCGCCGCCTGACTGATGCTCGCGCCGGCGAAGCGGAACTCGTCCGACGCGTCGCGAATGCCCTGCACCGCTGCATCGAGGCTCGCCTTGTTAGCGGCAAGGTGGGCCGAGAGCTCGTTGAGGTTGGCAAGCGTCTGGCTGATCGCGCGCTGGTTCTCGTCCGACAGCAGCGCGTTCATTTTCTCGAGAACCTGTGCGCCGTTGATCGCCAGCCGGGAAAAAGCGGTCGCCACCCGGTCGATGTCGGACCGGCCTTCGGCGATCACCGGGTAGCGCTCGCCCGGCGGGGGCTTGCTGAGGAGCGGACTGTCGCTGGGACCGTTGTCGATCTCGATCGACGCGATGCCGGTGACGAGGTTGCGCTTGACGTAGGCCTGCGCCCCCTGGTGCACTGGCACGCCCTCGTCGATGCGCGCGATGACGGTGACCGCTTCGTCGCCGCCACGGGCGAACTTGTAGCTGTCGACGACGCCAACCTTGATGCCACGCATCTTCACCGGGCTGCCCACCGCCAGGCCGTCGAGCGATTGCTGCTTGAAGTAGAGCGAATAGTTCTGGTAGGCGATCCGGTCGGCCGCGCCCGCAAGCCAGATAATCGCGACGGCCATCAGGGCAATCACGGCGAGCACTAGCGTGCCGACCAGGGTGTAACGGCCTTCAGTTTCCATGCGCAAGGTCCTCGCTCGACGACCGGGCGGCGAAATAATCCCGGAGCCACGGGTCGTCGAGGTGTCTCAGTTCATCGATCGAGCCGGAGCCGAGCACGCGACCATTCGACAGGACGATGACGCGATCGATGATGGAAAAAAGTGTATCCAGATCGTGGGTGACGAGGAATACCGTGAGGCCGAGGCTGTCGGCGAGAAGGCGGATGAGGTGATCGAAGGCGCGCGCGGAGATCGGGTCGAGCCCCGAGGTCGGCTCGTCGAGGAACAGCAGCTCAGGATCGAGCGCCAGCGCGCGCGCGAGCGCGACCCGTTTGCGCATCCCGCCGGAGAGCTCGCTCGGACGCTTCTTTGCGGCATCGGGCGGCAGTCCGACCAGCGCGAGCTTCAGCCGCGCGAGCTGGCGGCAGGTGGCCCGCGGCAGCGCCGTGTGCTCGAACAGCGGCGTGGCGACGTTGTCCTCAACGGTGAGCGAGGAGAACAGCGCGCCGTCCTGGAACAGCACACCGAAGCGGCGCCGCAACGCGTTCATCTGCGCCGGCGTCGCGTCCCACACCGACTGGCCGAACAGCTCGATGCGCCCGGCCTGCGGCCGTAAAAGACCGATGATCTCGCGCAGCAATACCGATTTGCCGGTGCCGCTGCCGCCGATCAGCCCGACGACCTCGCCGCGCGCCACCGAGAGCGAAAGGTCGCGATGGATTGCGTGGCCGCCGAGCGTGGTGGACACGTCGCGGACGTCGATGATGGTCTCCGCCATCAGATCCCGAGCTCCGTGAACAGCACCGCAAACATCGCGTTGAGGATGATGATCGCAACCAGGCTCTGCACCACGGTCGAGGTCGTGTTGGCGCCGACGCTGCGGGCGTCGCGCGTGACCGCAAAGCCCATGCGGCAGGCGATGAGCGCGATGAAGATCGCGAACACCGGCGCCTTGCCCAGCCCGACCAGCAGGGTCTTCAACTGGATGACGTCGGCCAGCCGGTCGAGAAACATCGCGTAGGAGATGTCGAGCTGCTCCTTCGCCACCAGCATGCCGCCGGCGAGACCCGCGATGTTGCCGATGAATACCAGCATCGGCAGCGCGAGCAGCAGGGCGATCATGCGCGGGATCACCAGTACGGCGATCGGCGAGAGGCCGAGCGTGCGGATGGCGTCGATTTCCTCGGTCACCTTCATGGTGCCGATCTGCGCGGTGATGGCGGCGCCCGTGCGCCCGGCCACCAGCACCGCGACGATCACCGGCGACACCTCGCGCAGCACGGCGAGCATGACGCCGTCGACGACGAAAATGTTGGCGCCGTATTGCCGCGCCTGATCGCCCAGCAAGTAGGCGAAGACGACGCCCAAGAGGAACAGCATGGCGGCCACAATGGGGATCGCGCCGACGAAAACGTCGCGCACCTGGGCGGCGAATTCGCGCCAGCGCCACGCCCCGGGGCGCAGCATCAGCAGCACGATTTCGATGAACAGGCGGCCGACGAAATCGAGCAGCCCGATGAGATGTCCCCACAGGGAGACCACGCCGTGCCCGGTGAGCGCGCGCACGCCCAGCCGCTCGGGCGGCGCCTGGCGCGCGGTGGCGGCGCCATGGCGGGCGACCAAGTCGAACAAGCCCAGCTGGCGTGGCTGAAAGCCGCGCAACTCGGGCATCGGCGCGTCCGGCTTCGGGCGCACGGCGTCGAGCAGCAGCCAGGCGCCATTGGTGTCGAGCCGCGTCACGCCGGCGCCGTCGATCACGCGAACGGCTTTGCCGGTGAGATCAGGCAGCGCCGCAGCGGCATCGGCCGTCCACGCGCCGCGCACGACCAGCGCGCCCGCGGCCTCGTCGAAATACACCCGCGCGTCCGCCATTCAGAGGCCGAGCGGGTTGTCGGGATCGATGCCCGGCATGAAGGGCAGGCCGCGCTCGCGGTGCGTGACCTGGTAGACGCAGCCGATCCAGTTGCCGACCACGGCCTCGGCGGTGTCGTGCCAGGTGTTGTCGAGCAGCGGCAGCAGGTGGCGTTCAGGAAAGTCGAGCGTCTCGCCGTGGCGCAGGCGGCTGCCATACTCGGCCAGCAGCGCCTGCGCCTGCCGGTTGAAATAGCGCTGCGGAAACGGCGGCCAGGCGGCGAGCTTGCCGGCGGCGGCGAGCAGGAGGTCGCGCTTGTATTCCTTCAGCAGCGACACCGTGTCGTATTCCGGGTGCCCCTGGAAGAACACGGTCCGCAGACCGTCCTTCGACACGGCAAGGTGTACGCCCGCCTCCGCGCTTTCGACCAGCACCTTGACGCCGGCCGCTTCGAACTGCGCGCGCGAGACGTCGTTCCAGCGCGAATGCGGCACGTCGAAGCGGGTGTTGACGTCGGCGACCAGGGGATGGCGGCCGTCAGTGACGCGGTGCTCGAACACACCCCAGATCTTGGCGGGCTGTTTCACCCGCGTCTGGCCGTAACGGAACTGCATCACCGCGTGGGTCGCGAGGCAGGAGCATAGTGTCGAGGTGACGTGGTCCCACGCCCAGTCGATCACCTCGATCAGCGGCTCCCAGAACGGCTCGTCGGCGAGATTCGGATGGCTCACGTTGGCGCCCGTGATGATGAGCGCGTCGAGACCCGCCTCGCGGATCGCGTCGAAGGTTTCGTAATACTGCGCGATGTGCGCCTGCGCCTTCTCACCGCGCGGCAGCGTCGACAGGGTGAACGGATGCATGTAGAACTGCGCGATCGGGTTGGATTCGCCGACCAGCCGGTAGAACTGCCGTTCGGTTGCCTCCAGCGCCGCGTCCGGCATCATGTTGAGGAGGCCGACGTGCAGCTCGCGAATTTCCTGGTTGGCCGCGCGCTCGGTTGAGAGCACGGTGACGCCGTCGCGGCGCAGCCGCTCGAAGGTCGGCAGGGCGTTATGCGCAACCAGCGGCATGCGCCCCTCCGGACTCCTGAGCATGACCGGCTGGCCCTTTCCGGGCAATCGCCGTTTCCAGCAGCGCGAGGAAATCGCGCTCGTCGCGCACCTGCGCGATTTCCTGGGAAGTCACCGTGTAGCCGTGCGGCCCGGCGATCGCCTCGTAGCGCGGGATGCGCGAGTGGAACAGCCGCGGGAACACCCAGCGCGCGAAGTCGTTCGGCTCGATCTGGGCGACGAATTCGAGGCCTTTTTCCCTGAGATACACCGGCAGGTGTTCGGCGAGGAAGGCCGGCCGGAAATACAGCGGCTTGGGGTCGGACTGCGCGCGGCGGATCAGCGTTTCTTCTTCCTCGCGCGTGGTCGTCTGAATGTAGAGAATCAAGGTGTGCTCGGCGAGGAGCTCGATCACGCCTGGCTCGTCGAGCTCGCACAGGCTGCCGCCGACGTCGTTGACGAAATGCGGGTAGCCGTAGATCTCCTGGCCTTTACGGATAAATTCGGGCACGTCCTTCATCGCCGCGATCTCGGCGTCGCGATACGCCGCCTGGCGGCGGCTGAACTCGTCGAGCGAAAGCCCGTCCCACTCCGGCCCGCCGAGCTTGCCGACGAAGGTGAGCACCGGCCCGAGGTCGTGGATCTTGATGTTGTTGCGGATCGCGATCCAGTCGTTGCGCAGGAGATCGCGCAGGAAGGGCACCTGCATCGCCTGCTGCTTGATGAGGTCGAGGATCAGTTCATCCAGGTAGCGCGTGCCGATGCGGTAGTCGCCGGAATAATGGAACCAGTCGTGGCCGCGCAGCATGGTCGAGATATGCGTCTTGCCAACGCCGGACATGCCGAGCAGGGTGACGCGCTTGGTCGGCCAGGCGCGGAAGGATTCGGGGGTGAAATGCATGGTTGGATTTTTGCAGGGTCTGACCGAAGCCTACCGAAAACGCGTGCGTTTAAAAAGGTCCGCTTTGGTGCGTGGCCGCGCCCGCGCGCACCAACGCGGTTCAGTCGCAGCCCGCTCCTTCGTCCGCGCCCCTGTTTCACGCGGCGCGCCACTGGCACAGCGGTTGCTTGAGTGAGCGGGACGCAGTCACGCCATTTCCGGGCACGACGGCGTGCTCACCGGTATGACCCCATAGAATCCATGCCTACGCCATACCAGCCTGCCCGCAGCGACGCGACCGCGCCCGGCCCTCGCGCGACCTTCCGGGAACGCCGCCGTGGGTAAGCCACTGCGGAGCGAGATGGGCCTAGCCGAAGCGACGGAGCACGCCGCCCCGCTCGACATCACGCGCCTGCTCACCACCATTACCGACAACCTGGTGGGCATGATCTACCGCTGCCGCATCGACGCGGACTGGACCATGGAGTATGTCAGCGAAGGCTGTTTCAAGCTCACCGGTTACCGTCCGAACGAACTGGTGTTCAACGACCGCGTCTCCTACGACCAGATCACGCTGCCGGAAGACCGCGAACACGTGCGCGCCAGCATTCACGATGCGCTCAAGCGCGACGAGAGCTTCGAGGTCGAATACCGCATCCGCCGCCCCGATGGCCGGATCCGCTGGGTGCTCGAGCGCGGCGTCGGACTGCGCGATGCCCGCGGCGAGCTCGCCTGGATAGAAGGCTTCATCCAGGACATTTCCGAGCGGATGGCCGTGAACGAGGCGCTGCGGGAGGCGGTCCGCCGTTTCCGCAGCATTTTCGAGCACGCCACCGAGGGCATTTTCCAGACCTCGCCGGACGGCCGTTACCTCAATGCGAACCCGGCGCTGGCCCGCATCTACGGCCACGACTCACCCGAGGCGCTGGTGCGCCATCTGCAGGACATCGGCCGCCAGCTCTACGTGCTGCCAGACCGGCGGGCCGAATTCGTGCACATCATGCAAACCCATGGCGTGGTGCGGAACTTCGAGTCGCAGGTGTACCGGCGCGACGGCAGCATCATCTGGATCTCGGAGAACGCGCGCGCGGTGCGCGACGATCGCGGCCAGGTCGTGTTCTACGAAGGCACGGTGGTCGACATCACCGAGCGCAAGCAGCACGAGGCGGCACTCGAGCACCAGGCGAGCCACGACAACCTCACCGGGCTGCCCAACCGGTCGCTGCTGCGCGACCGCATCGAACAGGCGCTGGCCAAGGCGCGCCGCAACGGCCACAAGGTGGCGGTCGTCTTCGTCGACCTCGACCACTTCAAGCGCATCAACGACAGCCGCGGCCACCATTTCCCGCAGGACGGCGAGGACCCGGATTCCCTGCTGCGCTGCACCGATGCCGCGATGTACCAGGTCAAGGCCGCGGGGCGCAACCGCTACCACTTCTTCACGCCGGAGCTCAATCATGCGATCAACGAGCGGCTGGAACTGGAAAGCCGCTTGCGCCACGTGCTCGAACGCGAGGCGCTGCGGGTCGACTACCAGCCCCGGGGGACGTCGCGAGCGGCCGCTTCGTCGGCGCGGAAGCGCTGATCCGCTGGGACTGCCCCGGCCGCGGACTGATTCCGCCCGACAGCTTCGTGCCGATTGCCGAGGAGACCGGCATCATCACGGCGATCGGCAATTGGGTGCTGGAGGAGGCGTGCCGCCAGAACCGCGCCTGGCAGGTGGCGGGCTTGCCGCCGATCAGCGTGTCGGTCAACTGTTGGCCTGCTGGTCGAAGAACTTGGTGCCCGGCAGGAAGACCTTGTAGTCCTTGGCGTCCATGCCGACGACCTTGGCCATGATGTTGGCGGCCTCGTCCGGATTCTCGCGGATGAATTTCTCGACGTCGTACCACGCCTTGACCATTCCGACCAAGTCCTTCCGCTTGGCCTTGAGCGACTTTTCCTGCGCGACCAGCAGGTCGGGAATCATGCCGGGAACGTCGGCGGAGCTGAACAGCGGCTTGCCCTTGCCGCTCACCTGGATCGTGTTGACCCAGGGGTTCCACACCACCGCGGCGTCGACGCGGCCAGCCATGAAGGCGGCGGCGGCGTCGCCCGCGGAGAGGTTCACCACCTGCACGTCCTTCAGCGTCATGCCGTTCTTGTTGAGCGCCATGGTCAGCAGGAAGTGCGACACGCTGAATTCCTCAAGCGCGATCTTCTTGCCCTTGAGGTCCTTGAACGACTTGATCTTTGGGCCGACCATCAGCGCGTCGTTGCCGGCCGAGTTGTCGTTCACCAGGATGGCCTTCAGCGCCACGCCCTTGGCGAGCGGCGCCATGGTGTCGCTCCAGGTCTGCGAGTTGGCGTCGACCTGGCCGGCCGACAGCGCGCTGATCGAGTCGGTGTAGTTGGCGAACCACACCAACCTGACATCCGCGCCGTGCTTCTTGAAGTAGCCTTTCTGCTCGGCAATGTACCAGGCGACCCAGCCGGGCCAGTCGGACACGCCGACCTTGACCTGGGCGAGAGCTGCAGTGGGCTGGGCGAGCACGGCGAAGGCGAGGCCGGCGAGGAGGGTGCGGGTGAGGCGCGCGAGTTTCATGGATGGGCTCCTGGTAACGAGTGAGAAACAAACCGGGAAGGCGTCGCGCGATCGCACTCTCCCGGGCTTTTGTCCCTCCGTGGAGCCCCACCTTTGGCGGTGCCGGCAGCTCTCGGACCAGACGTCTCGAAGGAGACCGGAACCCTAGCTGAGCATTTGCGGTGATGCAGCGCGGAACGCTGCTTTCCCGTTGCATGAGTCAAAGCAACCGATGTGCCAGAGCAAGACGACTTGCGCAAGCGATTGTTTAAACAGTGCTTTCCGCCACCCTCTCCGCAGGCAACGATCCGCAACCGGAAGAAGCCGAACCGTCATGGTGCAATCAAGAGGCGCTTCTGCACCAAACTGGTTCATGACGCTGCGTGCAAGACGAGCACGCAAAAAAACGGGGCGCCCTGCAGAGCGCCCCAGATCCAAGGATTAAGCGGGATTACAGGTTGTAAGCCCGCTCGCCATGGCTGGCGGTGTCGAGACCTTCGCGCTCCTGCTCTTCGCTGACGCGCAGGCCCATGGTCATGTCGATCAGCTTGAAGGCGACGAAGGCGACCACGCCGGACCAGACGACGGTGATCAGCACGCCGGTGGCCTGGGTGATCAACTGCCCCATCATCGAGTAGTCGTCCACCCCCACGCCACCGAGCGCCGGCGACACGAAGATGCCGGTGCCGATGGCGCCGATGATGCCGCCGATGCCGTGGATGCCAAACACGTCGAGCGACTCGTCGTAGCCGAGCGCCTTCTTCAGGCCGGTGACACCCCACAGGCAGACCACGCCGGCAACGATGCCCAGCACGATCGCGCCCATCGGACCGACCAGACCTGCAGCCGGGGTGACCGCAACCAGACCCGCCACCACGCCGGACGCGAGACCCAGCATTGAGGGCTTGCCGCGCAGCATCCACTCAGTCAGCATCCACGCCAGACCCGCAGCCGCCGGCGCCAGGATGGTGTTGATGAAGGCCAGGGTAGTGCCGCCGTTGGCTTCAAGGTTGGAGCCGGCGTTGAAACCGAACCAGCCCACCCACAGCAGGGAGGCGCCGATCATGGTCAGCGGCAGGCTGTGCGGCGGCATCGCATCACGGCCGTAACCGATCCGCTTGCCCAGCACCAGCGCGCCCACCAGCGCCGCCACACCCGAGTTGATGTGCACCACCGTGCCGCCCGCGAAGTCGAGATCACCCGCTTCGAACAGGTAGCCGCCCGTTGCCCACACCATGTGCGCGATCGGCAGGTAGGAGAAGGTGAACCACAGCACCGAGAACACCAGCAGCGCGGAGAACTTCACCCGTTCAGCCAGGCCGCCGATGATCAGCGCGGTAGTGATCGCCGCGAAGGTCAACTGGAACGCGATGAAGGCGTATTCCGGAATCACCACCCCGTCGGTGAAGGTCGCAGCCGTGCTGTCCGCGTTGACGCCGGCGAGGAACATCTTCGAGAGATCGCCAATCGCCCAGTTCATGCCGCCGCCGTCACCGAAGGCAAGCGAGTAGCCGTAGACCACCCACAGGATCGAGATCAGGCAGAAGATCGCCATCACCTGGGTGAGGATCGACAACATGTTCTTGGCGCGCACCAGGCCGCCGTAAAACAGCGCCAGGCCAGGAATGGTCATCATGATCACGATGATCGTCGCGAGCATCATCCAGGTCGTGTCACCCTTGTCCGGCACGGGCGCGGCGGCCTCTTCGGCGGGCGCCTCAGCCGGCGCGGCGGCCGGCGCAACCTCGGTGACCACTTCGGTCACCGTTTCGACCACGGGTTCGACCGCTTCTTGCGCCAGCCCCAGTCCGGGTACCAGCAGGAAGGCCATCAGGCCCAGCGAAGCAAAGAGTTTTTTCATGGTCTGCTCCTTAAAGCGCATCCGGGCCGGATTCGCCCGTGCGAATACGCACGACCTGCTCCAGGCTGGTGACGAAAATCTTGCCGTCGCCGATCTTGCCGGTGTTGGCCGCCTTCTCGATCGCCTCGATCACGCGCTCCAGCAGTTCGGCCTTGATGGCCACCTCGATCTTCACTTTGGGCAGGAAGTCGACCACGTATTCCGCGCCGCGATACAGCTCGGTATGGCCCTTCTGGCGCCCAAACCCCTTCACTTCCGTGACCGTCAGGCCGGTAACGCCGATGGCCGACAAGGCCTCGCGCACTTCATCCAGCTTGAACGGCTTGATGATTGCCGTTACGAATTTCATTCCTGATCTCCCGTTCGATTGGTGCCTTGTGCCCCACTCGCGTGAGGGGGCACTTCTGCCAAGTTGGGTTAGAACTCTTTGGTAAAGGAAAGGACCGCACGGCCGTCGGCGACTTTCTTGTCACCGTTCGCACCCCAGGTGTACTCGCTATCCTTGGCGTTGGTGTTGCTGTACAGCAGCGCGAAGGTACCGAAACCAACGTCCTTGCTCACCCCGACGTTCCAGTCGGTATAGGAGGCAGGGCTGTAGTTCTTCACCTTCTGGCGACCCACATGGCCGGAAATCCCCCAACCGTTGCCCAGGTCGTATTCGGCATTCAGTTCCAGATAGCCGCTACCACGAGTTTTCTCTCCGTTCAGGCCTTCCCAAGCAACGAAATATTCGGAGACGGTATGGCTGTACTTCAGCGTCAGGAAAGACCAGCTACCGCTCACGTAGACTTCGGTCGTATCCGGCGTGGGAGAGCCAGCAATCTTGTTGCCCGGGTAGTAGTAGGTAATAACGCCCACGTCATAGCCCAGATCGTCCGACAGAGAACCTGCGAACCCCGCATAGAGGTCGATTTCCATGCTGTTGTTGTCTTTGGTCGTCACCCAATCAACGCTCGATGCCCAGGTGCCGATGTAGAAACCACTGGCATGCTTGTAATCGAAGCCACCTTGAACCGCGGGCTTGTTGGTGGTCTGCGAAACACCACGGAAAAGATAATCTGAAGTCAGCGAGAGGTTGCCGGAGAAACTGTGCGGGCTCTCCGCAGCGATCGCAGCGGCGGGCACGCCCACCAGGCCGGTCAGAACCAAAGCATGTACGAGTTTTTTCATGAAAGTCTCCATATAAGAAGAGGGCGCGCAAAATTGCACTGTTGGCTCAGCACGAGCCATGCCAGGTTTTTTAATCATATAAAACAATATGTTATATATTAACCTCCGCAAAACCCATCATACGACGCACCTTCATGGTGCGCCAGGAAAACGCTATGCACCCGATTTGTGCCGCACGTCGCAGCATGGTGCCGCTTACCCGCTTCACGTGCGCGCGCTAAACTGCCTGCTGACTGGAGGCCACCATGAGCACGAATCCGAAATTTCCCAACCCCGCTTTCATCAACGATCTCGTCGGCAAGCTCGGCGAGATCCTCAAGCAATCGCCGGCGAAGGACATCGAGCAGAACCTCAAGGCTGGCGTGACGTCGATGCTCGGCAAGCTCGACATGGTGACGCGCGAGGAATTCGATGTGCAGGCCGAAGTGCTCGCGCGCACGCGCGAGAAGCTTGCGCAGCTGGAGTCGCGGCTGGCCGAACTGGAAAAGCAGCAGCGCGAAACCGCCGACTGAGCGCGTGGCCGTCGCCGTCGTCACCAGCCGGGCCCTCGCCGGCATGCACGCGCCGGAAGTGGTGGTCGAGGCGCACCTGGCCAACGGCCTGCCTGCGTTCACCCTGGTGGGACTGCCCGAAACCGAAGTCAAGGAAGCGCGCGACCGCGTGCGTGCGGCGATCCAGAACGCGCGCTTTGAATTCCCCGCGCGCCGCATCACCGTCAATCTCGCGCCGGCCGACCTGCCCAAGGAGTCCGGCCGCTTCGACCTGCCGATCGCGCTGGCGATCCTCGCCGCCTCGGGGCAAATTCCCGCCGACAAGCTGAAGCAGGCCGAATTCGCCGGCGAACTCGCGCTGACCGGCGCACTGCGCCCGGTGCGCGGCGCGCTGGCGATGGCGCTGGCGACGCGAGGCGCCGGTCGCCAACTCGTGCTGCCCGCGACCTCGGCGAACGAAGCGGCGCTCGCCCGCGGCGTCGATACCTTCGGCGCGGCGAGCCTGCTGGAAGTGTGCGCCTGGCTCGCCGGGCAGGGCACGCTCGAAACGCCCATGCCCGATTCACGCGAAGCCGTTCCGGAATACCCCGACTTCGGCGACGTCAAGGGCCAGACCGCCGCCAAGCGCGCGCTCGAAGTCGCTGCCGTTGGCGGACATTCCATCCTGATGGCCGGCCCGCCCGGTACCGGCAAGTCCATGCTCGCCGCGCGCTTCCCCGGTATCCTGCCCGCCATGAATGAAGCCGAGGCGCTCGAAGCCGCCGCGGTCGCCTCGCTCAACGGCGGCTTCCGTCCTGAGCACTGGGGCCGCCGCCCTTTCCGCGCGCCGCACCACACCGCGTCGGCCGTCGCGCTGGTCGGCGGTGGCAACAACCCTCGCCCGGGCGAAATCTCGCTCGCGCACCATGGCGTGCTCTTCCTCGACGAACTGCCCGAGTTTCCCCGCCAGGTGCTCGAAGTGTTGCGCGAGCCGCTCGAGACCGGCCACATCACGATCTCGCGCGCGGCACGCCAGGCGGATTTTCCGGCGCGCTTCCAGCTCGTCGCCGCGATGAACCCCTGCCCCTGTGGCTACCTCGGCCACCCCACCCAGGCGTGTCGCGATACGCCCGACCAGATCGCGCGCTACCGCGGGCGCATCTCCGGTCCGCTGCTCGACCGCATCGACATCCAGATCAGCGTGCCCGCGCTCACCGAAGACGAGTTGATGCAGGCCACCTCGGGCGAAACGAGTGCCGCCATTCGGGCACGCGTCGAGGCGGCCCGCGCGCGCCAAATCGCACGGCAAGGCAAGCCGAACGCCGCGCTTGGCACGCAGGAGATCGAGGCGCATTGCGCGCTCGACGCCGCGGCCGAAGCGCTGCTGAAGCAGGCGATCGCGCGACTGAACCTGTCGGCGCGCGCCTATCACCGCGTGCTCAAGCTCGCGCGGAGCGTCGCCGACCTGGCCGGCAGCGACGCGATCACGACCGCCCATCTCGCCGAAGCCATTCAATACCGGAGACAGGCATGAGTTCCCATTACGATTCCTGGCACGAGGAAATGCAGTCAGCCTGGCTCTACCGCGTGGTCGCCGACTGCGAGCGCGGCACGCCGCGGGAGGCACTGTTCCGCGAACTCGCGCAGGCGGCGGAAGATCAGGCCGAGATCTGGCTCGCGGCGATCCGCGACGCCGGCGAAGCGCTGCCGGGCCCGTTCCGCCCCGACCTGCGTGCGCGCGTCGTCGCGCGCCTGACGCGCGCCTTCAAGCCGCGCGCGATGCGCGGCGTGCTGGCGGCGATGAAGGTGCGCGGCATGGTGCTCTACGGCGACGCGGCCCCGCACGCCACGCCGACGACGCGTGACGACGTCGGCAAGCGCCACCGGAGCGGCGCCGCGGGCAACGCGCTGCGCGCCGGGGTGTTCGGTGTCAACGACGGCCTGGTGTCGAACGCCGCGCTGATCTACGGCGTGGCGGGCGCTGGCCCCGCGCCGGAAGTGATTGTGCTCACGGGCGTCGCGGGGCTCCTGGCGGGCGCGTTCTCGATGGCGGCGGGCGAGTACGTCTCGGTCCGCTCGCAGCGCGAAATGTTTGAATACCAGATCGGGCTGGAACGCGATGAACTCGACAAATACCCGAACGAGGAAGCGGCCGAGCTGGCGCTGATCTACGCCGCCAAGGGCATGGACACGGAACAGGCGAAAGCCGTCGCGAGCGCGCTCATGCAAGACCCGGAACGCGCGCTCGACACGCTCGCCCGCGAGGAACTCGGCCTCAACCCGGACGAGCTCGGCTCGCCCTGGGTCGCGGCGACCTCGTCGTTTTCCGCCTTCACCGCGGGCGCCGCGCTGCCGCTGCTGCCTTTCCTGGTCGGCACCGGCAACGCCTTGATGGCATCGGTCGCACTGACTGCGCTGGGCCTCTTCGCCGTCGGCGCCAGCATGAGTCTCTTCACCGGCCGCCACGCCCTCCTCTCCGGCCTGCGCATGCTCGCGATCGGCGGCACGGCTGGCCTCGCGACCTATTTCATTGGCAGCTGGATGGGCGTGACGCTTGGCTGACCGTTCCACACGGGCGTCTCACCGTCGCACCGCCGAGTTGGCAACGGCGTGCACCTCGTCCACCCTGGCTCGATTGTTGCCTGCGCTGCTCGCCGTGGCGCTCGGTCTATCCGGCGCGCCCGCGCAGGCGAGCGACGCTCACGGCAAGACCGGCAGCGTGATCCTGCGCATGTGCCAGAGCGGCGACAAGGTGAAGATGCTGTCGGTGATGTGCCACAGTTATCTCGACGGCTTTCTCGACGGCGCCCAGCATGCGGGCGGCGGAAAGGCGGGCTATTGCGTCGCCGACACGGACCGCAAGCGCGTCCCCGCGGCCGTCGTCGAGTGGCTCGGCGCGCACCCGGAAGCGCTCAACCAGCCTGGCGGTGACGTACTGCAAAAGGCCCTGACGGAACATTTCCCCTGCAAGGCGCGCAAATAGCGCGCGACGCCCCGCGCCCTGGCTGCGTCAGGTCTGTTCCCACGGCAAGCCGTCGAAGCGCCAACCGTTCTTCGTGCTGCGATGGCGATGCTCGTCCATGTCGCCCTCGAATCCATGATCGACGTTATACACCTCGGGAAAGCCGTATTTCTCGAGATAGCGCCCCGCTTCCATCGAGCGCCGGCCCGAGCGGCAGATCAGCACCACCGGCCGGTTGACCGAAGCCGCCTTGCGCGCGTGGCCCAGGAAGTCAGGATTGACGTCCCAGTCCGGCCCGTCCTGCCAGGCGATGTGAATCGCGCCCACCGGATGGCCGACGAACAGGTACTCGATTTCCGAACGGCAGTCGATGAAGACGGCCTCGGGGTGCGCCTGCAGGAAGGCGTAGGCTTCGATGGGGCTCAAATGCTTCATGGTCGGCTCCGTGCTCGCTGAATTCTTACGATAGCAGCAGGCCTCGAGTGAACGATCGGAATAGGGGCGGTCAGGATACCTGACCGAGCCCCTCCCACACCACCCGGCATGCGGGTCCGCACCGGTCGGTTCGAAGAGTTGAGGCCATGAGAGACGGGGAACGCCTAGTTTGTCGAAGCAAGCCATGGTGAGCACCCGATTGAGTTCTCCGGCTGATTGAGCCCGTGGTTGGCCAAGGCACCAAGCATGAGCAGCTGGCCGCGGCTCTTGAGCATTTCGGGCGGAACCCTCTACACCTTACGCTGGGTGAAGAACAGGTATGCGCGCGCCAGTTTGTCGTTGCCCTGGCGGGCGAACCACATCGCGAGTAGGTAGGACGCCGGCGGGTCGGTAATCTTGGCCTTTTGCATGGCGGCCAGATCGGAGCCCGCCGCCCTGTCGTCCCGGCGTCGAGGTTGAGCGAGGCGCGGCCGATGCGCGCGTCGAAAAGTCGGGCTTGAGCTGCAACGCGCGCGTGAAACCCTCCCGCGCTTTGTCGACGCCCCCCTGGACGTGGTGGATCGACGCCAGAATGTTCGATGCCGCGGCGTCGTTTGGCGCCCTCGCCACCACCCGCTCGGCCAGCTGGCGCGCGGCGTCCAACTGCCCGCTATTCAGTGCGAGCGTGGCGCGTGCAACGACCACGGCTACCGCGCCTGGATCGGTCGCCTCGGCCTCGGTCAGGGCCTTGTCGGCGGATTCGTAGTCGAGCAACTCCATGAAGGCACGGCCACGCAGAATCAGTAGCCTGGCACGGGACTCCGCAGCGAGTCCTTCCGCCATCCCGCGATCGAGGACCGCCCGGTGCTTCCCCTGGTCGAACAGGGCTTCTGCCATCGGCAGGGCTGTCTCGGTTCGGTCCACGCCCAACCGCTCCGCGTCGAGAAGCGCGCGTTCCGCGGCATGACGCTGGCCCGCCTTGAGGTAGGCCTGCCCGATGAGGATATGGGCAGACACCAGGCGCAGATCCTGCTGCAAGGCGTTCTTCGACTGAACGATCGCGCCTTGAACATCGTTCCGGCCATACCGCGCCAGCGCATCTTAATGGGTTCTGCAAGGGGACACCGCGGTGGTTCGTGCACGCCCGCCCGGGCGTCCGCAAATAACGTGCCGCACCCGCCGAAGGGAAGCACCCTCACTTGGCACGCCCCTCTCAGCCGTCGGGCAGTCTCCGTGACATCGACTCACCGACAGGTTCGCCAGGGATTCGATAGCGCGGCCACTGCCGAAGCGTCCTCGCGAACCCCTTTATAATGCGGCGTTCCGCCCCCTGCCTGACCGCCATGTCCCGCACCGACCAGCTCCGTTCCCTGCTCGCCCAGCGCATCCTAGTCCTCGACGGCGCGATGGGGACGATGATCCAGTCGTACAAGCTCGCCGAGGCGGACTACCGCGGCACGCGCTTCGCCGATTTCCCGCACGACCTCAAGGGCAACAACGATCTGCTGTGCCTGACGCAGCCGCACATCATCAAGGAGATCCACGCCAAGTATCTGGCGGCCGGCGCCGACATCCTCGAGACGAACAGCTTCAACGCCACCTCGATCTCGATGGCGGACTACCACATGGAGCACCTGGTGCCGGAGCTCAACTTCGCCGCCGCCAGGCTCGCGCGCGTGGCGGCCGACGAGGCCACCGCCGCCAACCCCGCCAAGCCGCGCTTCGTCGCAGGCGTGCTCGGCCCGACCTCGCGCACCGCGACGATTTCGCCGGACGTCAACGATCCCGGCTACCGCAACGTGACCTTCGACCAGCTGCGGGTCGCGTACGGGGAGGCGATCGACGGCCTGGTCAAGGGCGGCGCCGACATCCTGATGGTCGAGACGATTTTCGATACGCTCAACGCCAAGGCGGCACTGTTCGCCATCGAGGAATACTTCGAGGCGAACAACATCCGCCTGCCGGTGATGATCTCCGGCACCATCACCGACGCTTCCGGCCGCACCCTCTCGGGGCAGACGACCGAGGCGTTCTGGAACTCGGTGCGCCACGCCAAGCCCCTGTCGATCGGCCTCAACTGCGCGCTCGGCCCGGACTTGCTGCGCCAGTACGTCGAGGAGCTGGCGACCAAGGCGGACGTTTTCGTGTCCGCCCACCCCAACGCCGGCCTACCGAATGCCTTCGGCGAATACGACATGGGCGGCGACGAGATGGCGGTCCACATCGGCGAATGGGCGCGCTCGGGCTTGCTCAACATCGTCGGTGGCTGCTGCGGCACGACGCCGGCCCACATCGCCGCCATCGCGCAGGCGGTCGAGGGCGTGTCGCCGCGCACGCCGCCCGTGCTCGAGCCCGCGATGCGGCTCTCCGGGCTCGAGCCCTTCAACGTCGGCAAGGACTCGCTTTTCGTCAACGTCGGCGAGCGCACCAACGTCACCGGCTCCCGGGCCTTTGCGCGCATGATCCTCGAAGGCCGCTTCGACGACGCGCTGTCGGTCGCGCGCCAGCAGGTCGAGAACGGCGCCCAGGTCATCGACATCAACATGGACGAGGGCATGCTCGACGCCGAGGCCGCGATGGTGCGCTTCCTGCATCTCATCGCCTCGGAACCCGACATCGCGCGGGTGCCGATCATGCTCGACTCGTCGAAGTGGAGCGTGATCGAGGCGGGCCTGAAATGTGTCCAGGGCAAGGGCATCGTCAATTCCATCTCGATGAAGGAAGGCGAGGCCGAATTCATCGAGCGGGCGAAGCTCTGCCTGCGCTACGGCGCGGCGGTGATCGTGATGGCCTTCGACGAGGCCGGCCAGGCCGACACCTACGCGCGCAAGATCGAGATCTGCGAACGGGCGTACAAGCTGCTCACGGAAAAGGTCGGTTTTCCGCCCGAGGACATCATCTTCGACCCCAACATCTTCGCGGTCGCCACCGGCATCGAGGAGCACGCCAACTACGCGGTCGATTTCATCGAGGCGACGCGCTGGATCCGCACCCACCTGCCGCACGCCCACGTCTCCGGCGGCGTGTCGAACGTGAGCTTCTCGTTCCGCGGCAACGACGCCGTGCGCGAGGCGATCCATACCTGCTTCCTTTACCACGCGATCCGCGCCGGCATGGACATGGGCATCGTCAACGCCGGCCAGCTCGGCGTCTACGAGGCTCTCGACCCGGAGCTGAGGGAGCGCGTCGAGGACGTGCTGCTGAACCGCCGGCCGGACGCGACCGAGCGGCTGGTCATGTTTGCCGAGAACGTGAAAGGCGGCGCGAAGGAGAAGGTCGAGGACCTCGCCTGGCGCAGCCTGCCGGTGAACGAGCGCCTGACCCACGCGCTGGTGCACGGCATCACCCAGTACATCGTCGAGGACACCGAGGAAGCGCGGCTCGCCGCCGAACGCCCGCTGCACGTGATCGAGGGGCCGCTGATGGCCGGCATGAACGTCGTCGGCGATCTCTTCGGCGCGGGCAAGATGTTCCTGCCGCAGGTGGTGAAGTCAGCGCGCGTGATGAAGCAGGCAGTCGCCCACCTCGTACCCTACATCGAGGCCGACAAGCAGGCCGGCGACGCGCAGAGCGCGGGCAAGATCATCATGGCCACGGTCAAGGGCGACGTCCACGACATCGGCAAGAACATCGTCGGCGTGGTGCTGGGCTGCAACGGCTACGACATCGTCGACCTCGGCGTGATGGTGCCGGCGCAGAAGATCCTCGACGCTGCAAAGGAACACAAGGCCGACATCATCGGCCTGTCCGGCCTCATCACCCCCTCGCTGGAGGAAATGGCGCACGTCGCGCGCGAAATGCAGCGCCAGGGCTTCACCCTCCCGCTCCTGATCGGCGGTGCGACGACCTCGCTCGCCCACACCGCGGTGAAGATCGCGCCCAATTACGAACACCCGGTCGTCTACGTCAAGGATGCCTCGCGCGCGGTCGGCGTCTGTACCCAGCTGCTGTCAAAGGACATGCGCGACGCCTATGCCGCCGAGATCCGCGCCGACTACGACAAGACGCGCGAGCGGCACCTGAAGAACAAATCCGAGACCTCGCGCATCCCGCTTGCCGAGGCGCGCGCCAACAAATTCAGGATCGACTGGACGGCCTACACACCGCCGGTGCCCAAGCAACTGGGGGGGCAGGTGCTAAAGGCCTACGATCTCGCGAAGCTCGCCGCGGTCATCGACTGGACGCCGTTCTTTGCCTCGTGGGAACTGCACGGCAAGTTCCCGAAGATCCTCGACGACGAAGTCGTCGGTACCGAGGCGAAAAAGCTTTACGCCGACGCGCAGGCCATGCTCGCGAAAATGATCGCCGAGAAGTGGGTCGAGGCGCGCGCGGTGTTCGGCCTCTTCCCCGCCAACAGCGTGGACGACGACATCGAGATCTACGCCGACGAGTCGCGCCAGCGAGTGCTGATGACCTGGCACAACCTCAGGCAGCAGATGAAGAAGCCGTCCGACCGCGCCAACCTTTGCCTCGCCGACTTCGTCGCGCCCAAGGCGAGCGGGGTGAAGGACTACCTCGGCGCCTTCGTCGTCACCGCCGGCATTGGCGAGGATGAGCGCGCACGCGCCTTCGAGGCCGCGCACGACGACTACTCGGCCATCCTCTTCAAGGCACTGTGCGACCGTCTCGCGGAAGCCTTCGCCGAGCACCTGCACCTGCGTGTGCGCCGCGAATACTGGGGCTATGCCAGCGAGGAATCGCTCACGAACGAGGATCTGATCGCCGAAAAATACCAGGGCATCCGCCCCGCGCCGGGCTACCCCGCCTGCCCCGAGCACAGCGAGAAGGCCGGCCTGTTCGAGATTCTCAAGGCCACCGAAACCATCGGCGTGAAGCTCACCGAGAATTACGCGATGTGGCCGGGCGCCGCAGTGTCGGGCTTCTACCTCTCGCACCCCGACAGCCAGTACTTCGCCGTGGCGAAAATCGAGCGCGACCAGGTCGAGGACTACGCCCGCCGCAAGGGCTGGGATGTGAAGACGGCGGAGCGCTGGCTGGCGCCGAACCTCGCGTACCACCCGGATTGACGCCGGCTTGCCGGGGCGGGTGCGGCGTCGAGTTTGCATCGGGCACTGGCCCGGAGGCGTTGCCCCCTTGCAACGCGGAACCCGCCCCGCAACGACGACTCACCAGCCCTCGTTGCGCATTTTCTCCAGCCAAAAGAGCCCGATCACGGTCTTGGTCTCGCAGATGCGGCCGTCGCGCACCCACTGCATCGCCTCGGCAAAGGGCAGACGGAAGATTTCTAGAAATTCGTCGTGGTCGCGGCCGTGGGTGCCATCCTGCAGGCCCTTCGCGAGATAAAAGGCCAAGCGCTCATCCGAATAACCGATGCACGGATAGATGGTGGTGACGGCGCGCCAGTCACTCGCGGTGTAGCCGGTTTCCTCTTCCAGCTCCCGCTTCGCGCAGGTGAGATCGTCCTCGCCCAGGTCGATTTTGCCTGCTGGCAGTTCGATGAAGTCACGATGCAGCGGGTAGCGGTGCTGCCGCTCGAGCAGCAGGTCGCCGTTGTCGAACACGGGGATGATCACGACTGCGCCGGGGTGGACGATGTATTCGCGCGTCGACTCGCGGCCGTCGGGCAGGCGCACGCGGTCGCGCTTGACGTGCATCAAGCGCCCTTTGAAGACGGTTTCGCTGGCCAGCTCGGTTTCCAGGAGGTCGGTGGGTGCGTCGCTCATGCCCACCATGATACCCAGCACAGACAAAAAAATGCCGGGCTCTTGCGAACCCGGCCTAGTGGGGGAGACAACCCCCTCGTTGCGGAGAACTTCCTGCTTGCAGCGCAAACAGCAAGCGTTTGCATGCTACGAAGGGGTTTGCCGACCGTCTATACGACTTTAGTCGTAGATGAAGGTTAACTCGTTGATCTGGTTCATTTTATTTTTTCCCGCAGCAATGAATACTGGCGCCGGCTGACGGCGAGACGCTCATCCAGCCCCTCGAGCAGCAGGAAATGGCCTTCGTCGGTCCCCGGCGCCTTGCCGATCTCGCGAATCCGCTTCCGCGCGACGAGGCAGTTGCGGTGAATGCGCAGGAAGGCATCGCCAAACTCGTTCTCCAGCCGGACCAACGATTCCTCGATCAGGAATTCGCGCTCGGCGGTGCGCACGGTGACGTACTTCAGCTCGGCCTTGAGATACAGGATGTCGGCCACGGGAATCAGGACGATTCGCCCTTTTTCGTTGATCGAGAGGTGGGTACGCGGATGCGGGTGCGCCTCGCGCAGCTGCTCCAGCGCGGCCGACGTCAACCGCTTCGCGCGCGACAGGGCGCGCACCAGGCGGTCGGCGCGCACCGGCTTCACCAGGTAGTCGACCGCGCTGAGGTCGAAGGCCTGGCAGGCATAAGCGTCGTAGGCGGTGCTGAAGATGACCGCGGGCGCCGGCGACAGGCGGTTGAGATGGGCCGCGCATTCCAGCCCGTCCATCCCGGGCATGCGGATGTCGAGCAGCACGGCGTCGACCGGCTGGCGCTGGACCTGATTCAGGGCATCGAGGCCGTTGTCGGCCTCGCCGACCACGGCCACCGGCAATTCGGCAGCGCAATCCTCCAGCACGTCGCGCAGGCGGCGGCGCGCAGGGGCCTCGTCATCGACGATGAAGACGCGCAGGGGCGGGTTGGGTGCGTTCACGGGTGTACGGAATCACGATGTGCACCTGATAAACGGCCCCCAAGGGCTCGGACTTGAGCTGGGCGTCGAGGTCGAAATGCAACAGCAGGCGTTCGCGGATGTTGTCGAGCGCGATCCGGTTGCCCTTGTGGTGGCTAGCCCCCGGGGCGACGGGATTGCGCACGACGACGTGCACCTTGTCGCCGCTGCGGTAGACGTTGAGGCTGATCTCGCCGCCTTCCGGCTGTGGCTCGATGCCGTGATAGACGGCGTTTTCGACCAGCGGCTGGATGACGAGCGGCGGGATCAGGGCGTCGGCCGGCATCTTGTCGATGTGCCAGGCAAGCTGGAGCCGCTCCCCCAGCCGCAATTGCTCGAGCTCGAGGTAGGCGCGGGTGAGCGCGACCTCGTCCTCCAGCGGCACCAGCTGGTTGGCGTTGCTCATCAGCGCGCGGAAGAGGTCGGCCAGGTTTTCCAGCGCGTGTTCGGCGCGGCGCGGGTCGCTGCGCACCAGCGAGAGCACGGCATTGAGGCTGTTGAACAGGAAATGCGGGCGGATGCGCGCCTGCAGCGCCTGCAGCCGCGCCTCGGTGATCGCCGGCGACAACGCGCGCGCGCGGAGATTGAAATACACCAGAAGCCCCGCGCCGAGCAGGAAGGCGATCAGCGCCACGCCCGCCGGCGAGACGAAATAGCCGCCGCCAAGTGCCGGCCCCAGCCATAGGGCGACCCCTGCCGGCACCGCCGCACCCAGCGCGAGCGCGGCGACCACGCCCTGACGGTAGCGACGGCTGCGCAGCCAGCCGCTCGCCACACACAGCGCGAGCAGCGTCAGCAGCAGCGCCGGTTGGGCCAGCGCAGACAGGCTGATGAACTCGGCCCAGAAGGCATCGACGTCGGGCGCACGCGCAACCACCCCGGCGATCAGCACGGCCTCGACGGTCAGCGCGATGCGCAGGTTCACCCCGAGGTGGCAGAAGTTCGGCAATTCGACCTGCCGGTTGTTATGATTCTTTCTTTTCATCCCCTCGCTTGCCCCATGAGCCCCACCGCGACGCCGCCGGAAGGCGCCTGGTCCGGCCGCTTTTCCGAGCCGGTCTCCGAAATCGTCAAACGCTACACCGCGTCGATTCCCTTCGATTATCGGCTCGCCGGCTTCGATATTCAGGGTTCGCTGGCGCACGCGGCCATGTTGCACCACGTCGGCGTGCTGTCCCGTGACGATCTGGAGGCGATCCGGCGCGGCATGGCCGAACTCCTGGCCGAGATCCGCGCGGGCCAGTTCGTCTGGTCGCTCGACAAGGAAGACGTCCACCTCAACATCGAGGCCGCGCTCACTGCGAAAATCGGCGACGCCGGCAAGCGCCTGCACACCGGGCGTTCCCGCAACGACCAGGTCGCGACCGACATCCGCCTTTACCTCCGCGACGCCATCGACCGCATCACGGCCGGCCTCAAGGCCTGCCAGACCTCGCTCGTCGATCTGGCCGAAGCGCACGCCGACACCGTCATGCCCGGTTTCACCCACCTGCAGGTCGCACAGCCGGTGACCTTCGGCCATCACCTGCTCGCCTATTTCGAGATGCTGGCGCGCGACGCCGAGCGCATGGCCGACTGCCGGCGTCGGGTCAATCGTTTGCCCTTGGGCGCGGCGGCGCTCGCCGGCACCAGCTATCCGATCGACCGTGAGTTCGTTGCGCGCGAACTCGGCTTCGAGGCGGTCTGCGAAAACTCCCTGGATGCGGTGTCGGATCGCGACTTCGCGATCGAATTCACGGCCGCCGCGGCGCTGGTAATGACGCATCTGTCGCGCCTGTCGGAAGAGCTGATCCTGTGGATGAGCCCGCGCTTCGGCTTCATCGACCTTGCCGACCGCTTCTGCACCGGATCAAGCATCATGCCGCAGAAGAAGAACCCGGACGTGCCGGAACTGGTGCGCGGCAAGACCGGCCGGATCAACGGCCATCTCGTCGCGCTGCTCACGCTCATGAAAGGCCAGCCGCTCGCCTACAACAAGGACAACCAGGAAGACAAGGAACCACTGTTCGACACCGTCGACACCCTGGTCGACACGCTCGCGATCTATGCCGACATGCTGCGTGGCGTGACGGTCAAGTCCGAGGCGATGCGCGCAGCCGTCATGCAGGGCTTCGCCACCGCGACCGATCTCGCCGACTATCTGGTGAAGAAAGGTGTGCCCTTCCGTGACGCCCACGAAGTGGTGGCGCGCGCGGTGCGCGCGGCGGAAGCATCCGGCCGCGATCTCGCCGACCTGCCCCTCGCCGAGCTGCAGGCCTTCAGCCCGGTCATCGCCGACGACGTCTATGCGGTCCTGACGCTGGAAGGTTCGCTCGCCGCGCGCGACCACGTTGGCGGCACCGCGCCCCGGCAGGTGCGCGCTGCAATCGCCCGCGCGCGCAAGCGCCTTCTGCAGCCCTAAGGCGTATCGGCCAGCGCCACCGGCGGCGCGTGCTCACGACAGATGCGCCGCACCTCCGGGCTGGAAAGTTTTTCCTGCATCAGACCGCAGAAATAGCTGCGCGGCCCCAGCCGCTGGTTATGGCGGCAGGTCGCGCACACGCCGAAGCTGCGCTTGCCGCTCTGCGCCTGCACCTGCGCGAGGATCTGGCGCAGCACCACGACCGCAGACGTCACCCGCGCCGGGCTCGCGGTCTGCACGATGTCGCGCCAGGCGCCGCCCGCGGAAAGTGTTTTCAGCAGGGTCGTACCGCCTTCGGTGAGGATCAGCCGCACCACCCGGCCGTCGCGCGGGTCGGCGTAGCGTGAGATCAAGCGCCGGCGCGCCAGCACCAGGAGCGTCTGCGACACCGTGCCCTTGGTGAGACCCAGGTATTCGGTGAGCGCCTGCGGGGTGTTGGAGAAACGGTTGGCCTGGTTGAGATAGAACAGCACCTGCAGGTGCACTGGCTGCAGCCCCTGCGCGGCGCCGGCCTGCCGCAGGTCGGCACGGGTGAGCAGCGAGAGCTGCTCCACCAGGTCGAACAGCGTGAGCGCCTGGCTCTTTCTCAAGGCATCAGAAGCGAACCATCGTGCCGCCCTGCGCGGCGATCAGCGCGGCGAGTTTGTCGTAGAGCGGCTCGCCGCTCTTGGTGTCGACCCAGTCGCCGCCCTGCGGCTTGAAGTGGAAGCCGCCCGAGCGCGCCGCGACCCAGATCTCGCGCGCGACGCCGTGGCGGTTGATGACGATCTTGCTGCCGTCGTCGAACTCGACCTCGATGATGCCGTCGGCCGGCGTCTCGAAGTCGAGCTCGGCGTCTTCCAGCGCTTCCTGGATGCGGGCCAGCGCGGAGTCGGCGGCCTGGTTGAAGTCGATTTCAGTCATAGTCGTCCGTGCTACCATCTCGCGCATGCGATTGCGCGCCATATATATAGTGTCGATGCTGCTGTGCAGCCTTGCCCTCGCCGCCTGCGGCTCCAAGGGTGACCTGTATCTTCCCGAAAAACCTCCCGCCCCGCAACGGACCACCAATTGAACACGCTGCACCGTATCGACGGCCGCCTTCATCTCGAAGGCGTGGCCCTGGACACGCTCGCCGAACGTTTCGGCACGCCGCTCTATGTCTACTCCCGCGAGGCGCTCGAGTCGGCCTATCGCGCCTACGCCGACGCCTTCGCCGCCACTCCGCACCTGATCTGCTACGCGGTCAAGGCCAACTCCAGCCTCGCCATCCTCAATCTCTTCGCCCGTCTGGGTGCCGGCTTCGATATCGTCTCCGGCGGCGAACTTGCGCGCGTCCTGGCGGCCGGCGGCGACGCCGGCAAGGTCGTGTTCTCCGGCGTCGGCAAGACCGCCACCGAGATGCGTGCCGCGCTTGAGGCCGGCATCCTCTGCTTCAACGTCGAGTCGGAAAGCGAACTTCATCGCCTCAACCGCGTCGCCGGCGAACTCGGCAAGGTCGCGCCGGTGTCGTTCCGGGTCAACCCCGACGTCGACCCCAAGACCCATCCCTACATCTCCACCGGTCTCAAGGAGAACAAGTTCGGCGTGCCCATCGCCGACGCGCCGGCCCTGTATCGCCTCGCGACGAGACTGCCCCAACTCAGGATCACCGGCATCGACTGCCATATCGGCTCGCAGCTCACCGATCTCTCGCCGCTCGCCGATGCCGCCGACCGCGTGCTGGCCCTGGTCGACGCACTCGCCACCGAGGGTATCACGCTCGACCACATCGACCTCGGCGGCGGCGTCGGTATCCGCTACCGCGACGAGACGCCCCCCGACCTCGCCGCCTACGGCCGTATCCTGGCGCAGAAATTCGCCGGTCGCCGCGAGAAGCTCGTGCTCGAACCGGGGCGCTCGCTGGTCGGCAACGCCGGGCTGCTGCTCACCCGAGTCGAGTACCTGAAACCGGGCGAGCACAAGAATTTCGCCATTGTCGATGCCGCGATGAACGACCTGATGCGTCCCGCGCTCTACGAGGCGTACCACGACATCGTCCCCGTCCGGGCTCGGAATACCCCCGCGAAGCGCTATGACATCGTCGGCCCGGTCTGCGAAACCGGCGATTTCATTGGGTTTGCGAGGGATCTGGCAATCGAGGAAGGCGACCTGCTCGCCATTCTCTCGGCCGGCGCCTACGGCATGAGCATGGCGTCGAACTACAATTCCCGCCCCCGCGCGGCAGAAATTCTCGTCGACAAGAATGAAATTCATCTCATCCGCGAGCGGGAGACGCTGAAGGGCCTGATGGCCTGCGAGCGGCGTATTTATTGACTTTCCGAAAGCCCGCCCCCTCTTCTACCAACCTGATTTTTTGTATCGGATCGATACATTTTGCTCGGTTGCTACAAATTTTTGCAATTAATCCCGACGCCATCTGACTATTTATTGAACACCCGGTAAAACTATCTAGAATGAAGCTCACCAAGCGGAGCCTCGGTATCGCCCGTGCCATGCGGGATTCGGGCAAGTCGGTCGCCTGTCGGTACCACGCTTTGGAAGTGCATTTCCAACTGCACGTAGCTTCAAGCTTTAGTGATGTGAATGTGTTCAACTTCTAAGGAGTGTTAGATGGCAACAGCAAAGAAACCGGCCGCCAAGCCGGCTGCCAAGAAAGCGGCACCGGCTAAGAAGCCCGCCGCAGCCAAGAAAGCCGCCCCGGCAAAGAAACCCGCAGCCAAGAAAGCTGCAGCCCCGGCCAAGAAGCCCGCAGTGAAGAAGGCCGCCCCGGCCAAGAAAGCTGCTCCGGCCAAAAAGCCCGCAGTGAAGAAGGCCGCCCCGGCCAAGAAAGCTGCTCCGGCCAAAAAGCCCGCAGTGAAGAAGGCCGCTCCGGCCAAGAAAGCTGCCCCGGCCAAAAAGCCCGCAGTGAAGAAGGCCGCTCCGGCCAAGAAAGCTGCCCCGGCCAAGAAGCCCGCAGTGAAGAAGGCCGCCCCGGCCAAGAAGCCCGCAGCGAAACCGGCTGCCAAGAAAGCAGCGCCCGCGAAGAAGCCCGCAGCGAAAAAAGCGGCCCCCGCCGCCAAGCCTGCGCCGGCTCCCGCTCCGGCCCCTGCACCCGCACCGGCGGTACCGGTCATCAAGCCGTTCGGGCTTTAAACAGGTCGGGCACTGCCCAATCTGAAACGGGGGCTCGTCCCCCGTTTTTTTATGCGCGCCTATCGCCGCAGGACGGTCCGGACGCCCGCACCAAGGGTCTGCAGAACCGCCACCCCCGCAGGCAGACGCGACAAGAGCAGCACCGCCAATACTGCGCCGTAGACGAGCGGCTCAGTCAGGTCCTTCTTCACCAACCACGCGTAGTGCAGGACGCCGAGCCCCGCTGCAAGGTAGATCGCCCGATGCAGCCGCTGCCAGGCGCGGCCGAGGCGGCGCATCATCGCCTGCGTCGAGGTCACCGCGAGCGGGACGAGCAGCACGAGCGCGGCGAAGCCGACGGTGATGAAAGGGCGCTTGAGGATGTCGCGCGCGATCGCCGCGACATCGAAGAACTGATCCAGCCAGAAGTAGGTCAGGCCGTGCAGGCAAGCGTAAAAGAAGGCGAAAAGCCCCAGCATGCGGCGGTAGCGGACGATGCGTCCCTGCCCCGTGAGATGGCGCAAGGGCGTCACCGAAAGCGTGAGCAGCAGGCCGACCAGGGCCCAGGTGCCGGTCGAGCGGGTGATGAACTCGATCGGATTGGCGCCCAGCCCGTCGATCATCCCCAGCACGACCAGGCGAATCGCCGGCAACAGGCAAACCAGCGCGATCCAGTTCCTCGGGTTGCGCAGCACGCGCCGCATCAGAAGAACAGCTTCAGGTCCATGCCTCGGTACAGGGCGGCAACCTGCTCGCCGTAGCCGTTGAACATCAGGGTGTCGCGCTTGCGGAATTCTCCGATGCGCCGCTCCTTCGCCTGACTCCAGCGCGGATGGTCGACGTTGGGGTTCACGTTGGAATAGAAGCCATACTCGCGCGGCGCCGCCGCCATCCAGGCAGTGATCGGCTGTTTTTCGACGAAGCGGATGCGGACGATGGACTTGGCGCTCTTGAAGCCATATTTCCAGGGCACGACCAGCCGCACCGGCGCGCCGTTCTGGTTGGGCAGCACTTCGCCATACAGGCCAAACGTCAGCAGGGTCAGGGCGTGCATCGCCTCGTCCAGGCGCAGGCCCTCGACATAGGGCCAGTCCAGGATGCGCGAGCGCTGCCCGGGCATCTGCGCGGGATCGTGCAGCGTGGCGAACTCGACGAACTTGGCGTTGCCGGTCGGCTCCACCCGCCTGATGAGGGCGCTCAGCGGATAGCCGACCCACGGGATCACCATCGACCAGCCTTCGACGCAACGCATGCGGTAGACCCGCTCTTCGAGCGGGGCAAGCTTCAGTAGCGTGTCGATATCAAATCTGCCCGGTTTCCTGACCTCGCCCTCGACGACCACGGTCCACGGACGGGTCCGGAGGGCACCCGCGTGCCGCGCCGGGTCGTCCTTGCCGGTGCCGAATTCGTAGAAATTGTTGTAGCTCGTGACGTCGCGCAAGGGCGTGAGGGCCTCGTCCAGCGTGACCACGCCGCGGCGTACGCCCGGGAGGGCTTGCGCCGCGGCACCCGGGCTCGCCCCGCCCAAGGCCGCGCCCAGGGCCAGGCCGCCCAAGCCCTGCATGAAGCGGCGGCGCTCGCGGTAGACCTCGGGCGGGGTGATTTCCGAAGGGGGAATGTCGCTGGGGGAACGGATCAGCATGGGACGTCCTCATGGCCGGGGCGGGCGTCGGGAAAGTCGGTCCAAACCCGGACCGCTTTCAGCCGACCCCAAAACTGACACCCCCGCCGCGGTTTTGGTTTCACCGTGGAACTGATAAGGTGCTCGGTCATCGTACGACTTTGCTTCCGTGAGCGAAATCCCCATGCGCGCCCTTCTCACCCTGCTCCTGCTGCCCTCCCTCGCCTTCGCCCAGGCGGGCGGTCCACCTTTCATTCCGGTCAACATGATGAAGGTCGAGGCCACCCCGGTGTCGAACACCGTCACGGCGGTCGGCGCGCTGATCGCCGAAGACAGCGTGGTGCTGCGGCCCGAAATCGACGGCCGCATCAGCCGCCTGTTGTTCCGCGAGGGCCAGCCGGTGAGGAAAGGCGCGGTGCTGGTCGAACTCGATGCCGCCGAGCAGCGCGCGCGGGTGGCGGCCGCCGAGGCCGACCTCAAGCTCGCGGAGAGCCGCTTCCGCCGCAGCGAGGAACTGGTCGCGCAGAATTTCATCTCCAAACAGGCGCTCGACGAAGCCCGCGCCAACCTCGACATCCTCCGCGCGCGGTTGCGCCAGGAGCAGGTGGCGCTCGACAAGACGGTGATCCGCGCGCCCTTTGCCGGGGTCGTCGGCCTGCGCCAGGTGAGCCCCGGCGCCTACGTCGGAAAGGGCAGCGACCTCGTCCGACTCGACGCGCTCTCCACGCTGAAGCTCGAGGTGCCGGTGCCGGAGACCTTCCTCGCGCTGGTGCGCATCGGCCAGCCCATCTCGCTGACCGTCGACGCCCTGCCCGGCCAGACCTTCAGCGGCCGCGTGCACGCGATCGACCCCGCGGTCGACCCGGTGAGCCGCAACGTGCGCGTGCGCGCCCGAATCGCCAACCCGACCGGCGCGCTCCGCCCCGGCATGTTCGCGCGTGCCACCGCCGACCTCGGCGGCAAAGCCCACGCCATCATGCTGCCCGAGCAGGTGGTGGTGACGCGGCCCGACGGCAACTACGTGTTCGCTGCGGTCGACGGCAAGGCCGACCTGCGCAAGGTCGTGCTCGGCAAGCGCGAACCGGGTCGCGTCGAAATCGTGTCCGGGATCGCGGAAGGCGAGACAGTCGTCCTCGACGGCCAGATCAAGCTGCGCCCGGGCGTGCCGGTGGTCACGCTCGAGCAGGCAGCGCAGATGATGCGGCAGCAGGCCGGCAAGCCGGCGAAATAGCCACCCCGGCCTCGCCGCGCCCCATATATAAGGTCGCAGCGCCCTCACCGCGCGACCGCCGCCCACCCCAAAGGTTTTCCGACCCGGAGTTCCCATGATCCTCTCCGACATTTCCATCCGCCGCCCGGTGCTCGCCACCGTGATGAGCCTGATGATCGTGCTCATCGGCCTCATCGCCTTCGACCGCCTGCCGGTGCGCGAATACCCCAACATCGACGCGCCCGTGGTGTCGGTGCGCACGGTCTATCCGGGGGCATCGGCGGAGGTGATGGAGAGCCAGATCACCAAGCCGTTGGAGGATTCGCTGTCGGGCATCGAAGGCATCCGCACCATCAAGTCGGTCAGCCGCGAGGAAGTCAGCCAGATCACGGTCGAGTTCGTGCAGTCGCGCGACCCCGAGGCCGCCGCCAACGACGTGCGCGACCGCGTCGCGCGGGTGCGCGGCGTGCTACCGGACGAAGCGCAGGACCCAGTGGTGGCAAAAATCGAGGCCGATGCCCAGGCCATCATCTGGATCGCCTTCTCCAGCGACCGCATGTCGCCGCTGGAAATTACCGAATATGTTGACCGCGTGGTCGCCGACCAGCTGAAGACGCTGCCCGGCGTCGCCTCGGTCATCATCGGCGGCCAGCGCCGCTACGCCATGCGCATCTGGCTCGACCCCGAGCGCATGGCGGCGCTTGGCCTCACGGTACAGGACGTCGAGACCGCGCTGCGCAGCCAGAACACCGAGCTGCCGTCGGGCCGCATCGAGAGCCACATGCGCGAGTTCACCGTGCTGGCCCAAACCGACCTCAAGACGCCCGAGCAGTTCGAGCGCATCATCCTGCGCGAGTCCGACGGTGTGCTGGTACGCCTAGGCGACATCGGACGCGCCGAGATCGGCGCGGCGGACGACCGCAATATCGTCAGGGTCAACGGCCGCGCCGCGGTCGGCCTTGGCGTCGTCAAGCAGTCAACCGCCAACACGCTGGCGGTCGCGCAGGCGGTCAAGGCCGAACTGCCGCGCATCGAGGCGGCGCTGCCAGAGGGCATGGCGCTGCGCGTCGGCTTCGACAGCTCGATCTTCATCGAGAAATCGATCGACGCCGTTTACACGACCATGCTCGAGGCGATGGTGCTGGTGGTGGCCGTCATCTTCCTCTTCCTGCGCAACTGGCGCGCCACGCTCATTCCCTTCGTCACCATCCCGGTGTCGCTGATCGGCGCCTTCATCTTCCTCTATTCGATGGGCTTCACCATCAACGTGCTTACGCTGCTGGGCCTGGTGCTGGCGATCGGTTTGGTGGTCGACGATGCCATCGTCATGCTGGAGAACATCTACCGCCACATCGAGATGGGCGAACCACCCTTCGAGGCGGCGATGAAAGGCGCCAAGGAGATCGGCTTCGCGGTGGTGGCAATGACGCTCACCCTCGCGGCAGTGTTCGCGCCGCTCGCCTTCGCCGAGGGCAACACCGGCAAGCTCTTCACCGAATTCGCGCTCACCGTGGCCGCCGCCGTGCTGGTGTCGGGCTTCGTCGCGCTGACGCTCACGCCGATGATGGCGAGCAAGATGCTGCGCCACGAGACCTCGCACGGCGCCCTCTTCAACTTCGGCGAGCGTCTGCTCAACGGCCTCAACCACGCCTACACGCGCGGCCTCACCCGCGTCCTCAAGCATCCGCTGATCGTGAGCCTCGTGTTCGTGCTGGTCGCGGCCGCCGCGTTCGGCCTCCTGAAAACGCTGAAGTCCGAGCTGGCACCGACCGAGGACCGCGGCTTCTTCATCGGTTTCATGCTCGCCCCGGAAGGCGCGACGATGCAATACACCGACGGCTACGCGCGGCAGCTTGAGGCCATCTACCAGAGCGTGCCCGAGGTGCGCACGGCCTTCGTTGTCGTCGCCCCGGGCCTCGAGCGGCCGAACCCGGTCAACACCTCGCTCTCCTTCGTGATGCTCGACCCGTGGGAGGAGCGCACCCGAAGCCAGATGGAGATCACCGCCGAACTCGGGCCCAAGATGTTCATGGGCATGCCGGGCGTGCTCGCCTTCCCGATCAACCCGCCGTCTTTGGGGCAGAACTTCCGCAATCCGCCGCTGCAGTTCGTGGTGCAGGCGCCGACCTACGAGGAACTCAACAACGCGGTCGAGGCGCTGATGGCCAAGGTGCGCGAGTACCCGGGGCTCGTGAACGCGGACACCGACCTCAAGCTCAACAAGCCGCAACTCAAGGTCGATATCAACCGAGACAAGGCGGCGCAGATGGGCGTCGGCGTCGACACCATCGGCCGCACCCTCGAGACGCTGCTTGGTGGCCGCGAGGTCACGCGCTTCAAGCGCGAAGGCGAGCAGTACGACGTCATCGTCCAGCTCGACCCGGCGGCGCGGGCGACCCCCGACAATCTCACGGCGCTTTACGTACGCGGGCGCGACGGCAGCCTCACTCCGCTGTCCAACCTGGTCGCGGTCTCCGAGAGCGTGGCGGCGAAGGAACTCAACCATTTCAACCGCCAGCGCGCCGCCATCATCTCGGCCAACATCGCCCCAGGCTACACCCTCGGTGAGGCGCTCGCCTTCATGGACCAGGCGGCGGCGGAGACCCTGCCACCGACGGTGCGCACCGCGCTCGACGGCCAGTCACGCGAGTTCCGCGAATCGGGGCAGACGCTGCTGGTCGTCTTCGCGCTCGCGCTCGTCGTCATCTATCTGGTGCTGGCGGCGCAGTTCGAGAGCTTCGTCTCGCCCTTCATCATCATGCTGACGGTGCCGCTCGCCGCCACCGGGGCACTCTTGGCGTTGAAGCTCACCGGTTCGACGCTCAACGTCTACAGCCAGATCGGTCTGGTGATGCTGGTCGGCCTCATTACCAAGCACGGCATCCTCATCGTCGAGTTCGCCAACCAGTTGCGCGCGCGCGGCAAGCAGAAGGTCGATGCGGTCATCGAGGCGGCCAGCCTGCGCCTGCGCCCGATCCTGATGACCACCGCGGCGATGGTGCTGGGCGCCGTGCCGCTCGCCTTCGCCAGCGGCGCCGGCGCCGAGTCGCGCTCGCCGATCGGCTGGGTCATCGTCGGCGGCCTCGTGCTCGGCACGCTGCTCACGCTCTACGTCATCCCGGTCGCCTATACCCTGCTCACGCGCGACCGCGCGCCGGCGCCCGCCGCCCAACCGACGCTCGCGACGCCGGAGTGACGAGATCGCCTGTCGGTCTGACGAAGCTTCGTCAGACCGACAGCAGGCGGGCTTCATCGGCGCGTCAAACGTGCCTGTTCCAATGCGGTTTTCCGTTCCATCGACCGTATCCGGAGGCTGGCATGAACCCTGCTCAAGTCCTTGCAAAAGCCACGCAAGGAGACACCGACATGATCGAACTTTCACCCGGCAACGCCCTCGACATCAGCCTCAAGGAGGACGCGCAGGGGCGCGATCTGGTCGAGGTGACGCTGCAGCCGCACGGCTGCATGCTGAGCCTCACCCCGCACCAGGCCCGCGTGCTGGCGACCGAGCTCATCATGGCCGTCAACCGCGCCGAGGTGCGCAGCAACCTCAAGCACAGCCACAACATGGTGCGCGGCAGCGGCAGCGCGCCGCAGAAGCGCGGGCTCTTCAGCCAGGCCTTCGCCAAATAGCTTTCAGGCCAGCCGGCTTCGGCTGGACCCTCGGGGATCGGGCGCCCCCGCTGCCCCGACAAGAAGCCCCCGCATTGTCGGAGGCCCGCCATCCGTGATAGGGTGGCACTCAGGCGCGATGGACTCGTCCTCGCGCCTTCTTTATTTTGTCCGTGCCGCCCGGCACGTTCTTTATTTCGCAGGAACCCGCATGGCCGTCATCGAACTCACCAAGGACAATTTCGAATCCACCATCAACGGCAACGACGTCGTCATCGTCGACTTCTGGGCGCCCTGGTGCGGCCCCTGCCGTGGCTTTGCGCCGGTCTTCGAGGCTGCGTCGGAGAAGCACGCCGGCATCGTGTTCGCCAAGGTCAACACCGAGGTCGAGCAGGAGCTCGCCGGCTACTTCCAGATCCGCTCGATCCCGACGCTGATGGTGTTCCGCGAGCAGGTCATCCTCTATTCCGAGGCCGGCTCGCTGCCCGCGCAGGCGCTCGATTCGCTGATCGAGCAGGTCATGGCGCTCGACATGGCGCAGGTCCACAAGGACATCGCCGACCAGCAGGCCCAGCAGGGCCAGGGCTGATCAGCGCCGATCCGCCAGCAGCTGCCGCACGAGCGGCAGCGTGATCGGCCGCTTCGCCTCCAGGCTGAAGCGGTCGAGCGCCTCGACCAGCCGCAACAGGCTCTGCATGTCGCGCGCGGTGTGATTGAGGAGGTAATCCGCCACGGCGGGCTCCAGCCGGAAGCCCAGGCTCTCCGCGTGGCGGGCGAGCGCGGCACGTTTGTCGGCATCGCTCAGGGGCTGCAGCTGGAACACCAGCCCCCAGCCGAAGCGGGTCTTGAGTTCCGGCATCAGCGGCAGTTCGGCGGGCGCCGCGTCGCCGGCCGCCAGCCACAGCCCGCCCGCTTCGCGCACTCGGTTGAAGGTGGCGAACGCGGCGTGCTGCCGGGCGTCGTCCCAGCGCTCGACGGCGTCGGCGACCACCACCTGCGCCGCCTGTTGCCAGCCCGTCTCGACCGTCAGGCCGCGCGCGCGGCACGCGCTCGCCCACGCCGCCAACAAATAGGACTTGCCGCTGCCCGGCGCACCCCAGACATAGACCATGCGCTCGGCCGCCGTGCCGTCGAGCATGGCCCGGAGCTGGGTCATCAGCTCGGCGTTGCGACCAACGACGAAGCGCTCCAGCGAGGGCTGCGCGGGGGGCCGGATGTCGAGGAGGAGCTGCTGCATAGGGCCGCAAGGATACGGCAAATGTCGCCGCGACCCTAAGTGCCCACGGACGCCGTGGGTGAATTCGCGCGTGCCGCGGCGCTATACTTGCAGGCCCGTGTTGCCATCCGCCGAACCACCCCCATGACGCCCGCCTTTTCGATGCCGGTGAGACCCGTGATCCAGGCGCCGCCCCTGGTCGAGGAAGTGCTCGCCGACGACGAGCGCGCCGAACTCAAGGCGCGCATCAAGCGCCTGATGAAGGAACAGGACGCGGTGCTGGTCGCGCACTACTACACCTCGGGCGACCTGCAGGATCTCGCCGAGGAAACCGGCGGCTGCGTGTCAGACTCGCTCGAAATGGCGCGCTTCGGCCACGCCCATCCGGCAAAAACCCTGATCGTCGCCGGCGTGAAGTTCATGGGCGAGACCGCCAAGATCCTCAACCCGGAGAAGCGGGTGATCATGCCCGATCTCGGCGCCGACTGCTCGCTCGACCTGGCCTGCCCGGCCGACGAATTCGCCGCTTTCTGCGACGCGCATCCCGACCGGCTCTCGGTCGTCTACGCCAACACCAGCGCGGCGGTCAAGGCGCGCGCCGACTGGGTCGTCACCTCGGGCATCGCCGCCAAGATCGTGAAATACCTGCACAGCCAGGGCCACAAGCTCCTGTGGGCGCCCGACCGCCACCTCGGTGAATACGTCCAGCGCGTGACCGGCGCCGACATGATCCTGTGGCAGGGGTCGTGCGTGGTGCACGAGGCGTTCAAGGCCGAGGCACTGAACAAACTGCTCGCCGAGCATCCGGGCGCGGCGGTGCTGGTGCACCCCGAATCGCCGGAAGCGGTGATCGCGCTGGCCGACGTCGTCGGCTCGACCACCCAGCTCATCGAGGCGGTGCGCACGCTGCCCAACCGCGAATTCATCGTCGCCACCGACAACGGCATCTTCCACAAGATGCACGAGGTCGCGCCCGGCAAGACGCTCATCGAGGCGCCGACCGCGGGCGTCGGCGCGACCTGCCAGTCGTGCGCGCACTGCCCGTGGATGGCCATGAACGGTTTGAAGAAGCTCGCGGCGGTGCTGGAAAACGGCGGGAACGAGATCCTGATCGACGAGTCCATCCGTGCGAAAGCGGCTGTCTCGATCCAGCGCATGCTCGATTTCGCCGCCGCCGAGAAGGCCGGCACGATCCAGCTCGGCGACTGAGGCCGGGAGTGATGGCCGCTCGCCGAGGCCGAGGGGCCTTGCCGGCACGCGGCAAAGCCTGCGCCCCGCCTTTGCCCGAGTCTGAGCCGAGCCGTATCCCTTAAAATGTCGTTTTTGCAGCGCCCTTCGCCATGACCGCCCGCCTCCGGGAAATTCCCTACAACTACACCTCGTTCTCCGACCGCGAAATCGTCATCCGCCTGCTCGGTGCCGACGCCTGGGACGTGCTCAATACCCTGCGCGCCGAACGCCGCACCGGCCGCTCGGCGCGGATGCTGTTCGAGGTGCTGGGCGACATCTGGGTGGTGCGCCGCAATCCCTATCTGGAAGACGACTTGCTCGACAACCCGAAGCGCCGCCAGATGCTGGTCGACGCGCTGCGTCATCGCCTGCACGAGATCGAGCTGCGCCGTCAGGGCAGCGATACCGTTGTCGCCTCTGGCGACTTACGGGACCGGCGTCCCCCTGGCGGGGGCAACGAGCTGGTCGGCCAGCTGCTCGCAGCCGCCGAGCGCGCGGTGCGTGAGTTCGAAGCCTGGTTCGCCGACACCGAGAGCCTGCGTGCGCGCATCCTGCGGCGGCTCGCCGGCGTCACGCGGCGCGACAACATCGCCTTCGACGGACTGGCGCGCGTCTCGCACGTCACCGACGCCACCGACTGGCGGGTCGAGTACCCGTTCGTCGTGCTGACGCCCAACACCGAGGAAGAGATGGCCGGCGTCGTCGCCGGGCTCATCGAGCTCGGGCTCACCATCATTCCGCGCGGTGGCGGCACCGGCTACACCGGCGGCGCGGTGCCACTCACCGCACAGGCGGCGGTCGTCAACACCGAGAAGCTCGAGACGCTCGGCGCCGTCGAAATGCGCCACCTGCCGGGCTGCGACTTCGAGGTGCCCACGATCCACTGCGGCGCCGGCGTCGTCACCAAGCGCGTGATGGAAGCCGCCGACGCCGCCGGTCTGGTGTTCGCCGTCGACCCCACCTCGGCCGACGCCTCGACCATCGGCGGCAACGTGTCGATGAACGCGGGCGGCAAAAAGGCGGTGCTGTGGGGCACGGCGCTCGACAACCTGGTCTCGTGGCGCATGGTCACGCCGGACGCCGACTGGATCGAGGTCACCCGGCTCAACCATAACCTCGGCAAGATCCACGACGCGCCGTCGGCGAGCTTCGAGATCCGCCGCTTCGGCCCCGATGGCAAGACGCCGAAAGGTTCGCCCGACATCCTCACCATCCCCGGCAGCCGCTTCCGCAAGACCGGGCTCGGCAAGGACGTCACCGACAAATTCCTCGCCGGCCTGCCCGGCATCCAGAAGGAAGGCTGCGACGGCCTCATCACCTCGGCGCGCTTCATCCTCCACCGGCTGCCGGCGCACGGCCGCACGGTGTGCCTGGAATTCTTCGGCTCGGCGCGCGAAGCGACGCCGGCCATCGTCGAAATCAAGGACTTCTGCGACGCCCATGCCGAGGTGAAGCTCGCCGGCCTCGAGCATCTCGACGCGCGCTACGTGAAGGCGGTCGGCTACGCGACCAAGTCGCCGCGCGCCGGGCGCCCGAACATGGTGCTGCTGATCGACGTCGTGTCCGACAACGAAGTCGCGGTCGGCGAGGTGGCGTCGAAGATCGTCCAGCTCGCCAACGCGCGCGGCGGGGAGGGCTTCGTCGCGGTCTCCGCCGAGACGCGCCGCAAGTTCTGGCTCGACCGCGCGCGCACCGCCGCGATTGCCGCGCACACCAACGCATTCAAGATCAACGAGGACGTCGTCATCCCGCTCGACCGCCTGGGCGACTACACCGACGGCGTCGAGCGCATCAACATCGAGCTCTCGATCGCCAACAAGCTGAAGCTCTGCGACGCGCTCGGCGACTTCTTCGCCGGCACGCTGCCGCTGCTGGAGGACGACGACACCGTCGCCGACCCGGCGCAGGTCGCCGAGAAGCAGGCGCAGGCGCAGGCGCTCGTCGCCGCGGTGCGCCAGCGCTGGGCGACGCATCTCGCCGACCTCGACGCGCCGCACGAAGGCGGCACCGTCTTCACGGCGCTGCGCGACAAGGTGATCCGCGTGTCGTGGAAGCGCGAACTGCGGCGCGAGCTGCACCAGCTCTTCGTTGGCCGCGAATACACGCGCATCCTCGAGGCCTGCGACCGTATCCACAAGGACGTGCTCAAGAGCCGAGTGTTCGTCGCGCTGCACATGCACGCCGGCGACGGCAACGTGCACACCAACATCCCGGTGAATTCCGACGACTACGCCATGCTGAAGGAAGCCAATGCGGCGGTGGCGCGCATCATGAAGCTCGCCACCGATCTCGGTGGCGTGATCTCGGGCGAGCATGGCATCGGACTCACCAAGCTGGAGTTCCTCGACGAGGCGACGATCGCGACCTTCGCCGCGTACAAGCAGAAAGTCGACCCCAACGGCCGTTTCAACAAGGGCAAACTCATGCCGGGCGCGGACCTGCGTAACGCCTACACGCCCTCGTTCAGCCTGCTCGAAGCCGAGTCGATCATCCTCGAATCGACCGAGGTCGAGGCGATCGCCGACTCGATCAAGGACTGCCTGCGCTGCGGCAAGTGCAAGCCGGTGTGCAACACCCACATCCCGCGCGCCAACCTGCTCTACTCCCCGCGCAACAAGATCCTCGCCACCTCGCTCCTGATCGAAGCCTTCCTCTACGAGGAGCAGACCCGCCGCGGCGTGTCGCTCAGGCACTTCGACGAATTCGGCGACGTCGCCGACCACTGCACGGTCTGCCACAAGTGCAAGAACCCCTGCCCGGTCGACATCGACTTCGGCGACGTGTCGATCGCGATGCGCAACATGCTTCGCCGCCAGGGCAAGAAGAAGTTCAACCCCGGCACCTGGGCGTCGATGGCTTTCCTCAACGCGACCGACCCGAAGACGATCAAGGCGTTGAGGAAGCCGCTCATCGAGTGGGGCTACGCGGCGCAGCGCACGGGCCACCAGCTCTTCAAACGGCTGGGCCTGATCCAGGACCAGGCGAAGCATCCGCCCGCGACGCTGGGACGGCCCAAGGTGGTCGCGCAGGTCATTCATCTGGTCAACAAGCCGATGCCGGGCGGGCTGCCGAAGAAGACCTCGCGCGCGCTCCTCGGGTTGGAAGACCCGACCATCGTGCCCATCCTGAGGAACCCCGCCAAGCTCAGCGACGATTCCGACGCGGTGTTCTACTTCCCGGGCTGCGGTTCCGAGCGGCTGTTCTCGCAGGTCGGGCTCGCGACGCAGGCCATGCTGTTCGAACTCGGCGCGCAGACCGTGCTGCCGCCGGGTTATCTCTGCTGCGGTTATCCGCAGACCGCCGGCGGCCAGGCTGACAAGGGCGAGGCGATCACCGCACAGAACCGCGTGCTGTTCCATCGCGTCGCCAACACGCTCAACTACCTCGACATCAAGACCGTGATCGTGTCCTGCGGCACCTGCATGGACCAGCTGCTGAAATACGAATTCGAGAAGATCTTCCCCGGCTGCCGCCTGCTCGACATCCATGAATACCTGATGGAAAAGGGCGTGAAGCTCGACGGCGTGAGCGGAGAAAAATACCTCTACCACGACCCCTGCCACACGCCGATGAAGACGCACGCGCCGCTGAAGGTCGCTAACACGCTCTTGGGCGGCTCGGCCGAGAGCGGCGTGGTGAAGCTCTCCGACCGCTGCTGTGGCGAATCCGGCACGCTCGCCGTTTCCCGCCCCGACATCTCCACGCAGATCCGCTTCCGCAAGGAAGAGGAAATTCGCGCCGGCGTCGCCGCGCTCGGCCAGCCCAAGGTGAAGATTCTCACCAGCTGCCCGTCGTGCCTGCAGGGCCTCGCGCGCTACAGCGACGACACCGGTGCCGCGCCCGACTACATCGTGGTCGAGCTGGCGAAGAAGCTCTTGGGCGAAAACTGGATGACGAGCTACCTCGCACAGGTCGGCAACGGCGGCATCGAGCGCGTGCTGCTGTGAGCTGCCCGCTGTGCGAGGCGCCCGGCGGCGCCGTGCTCTGGGAAGACACCACCTGCCGGCTGGTGCTCGCCGACGAGCCCGACCATCCCGGTTTCCTGCGGGTGATCCTGAAACGCCACGTCAAGGAAATGACCGATCTCGCGCCGGCCGAGCGCGACGCGCTTATGCGGGTGGTGTGGGCGGCGGAAGCGGCGCTGCGCGAAGTGATGGCGCCCGACAAGGTCAACCTCGCCTCGCTCGGCAACGTGGTGCCGCACCTGCACTGGCACGTGATCCCGCGCTTTGCCGACGATCCGCATTTCCCCAACGCGGTGTGGGGCGAAAAGAAACGGGCCGCGCCACACCGTGCGCCGGCCGATCTCGCCGCGCGCCTCGGGGCCGCGTTTACGCGGCTTGTCCGCGCTCCGGAAACGGAATGACGGTGGCGCCCGCCGGCGCCGGCTGCACGCGCGCCGCGGGGAAGATGGCCGAGAAGGTGCTGCCCTTGCCGGGAATCGACTGGATGTCGAGATGCGCGCCGTGGCGGGTCAGCACGTGCTTGACGATGGCAAGCCCCAGCCCGGTGCCGCCGGTGTCGCGCGAACGGCTGCGGTCGACGCGGTAGAACCGTTCGGTGAGCCGGGGAATGTGCTCCGGGGCAATGCCTTCGCCCGTGTCGGTCACCGAGAACACGCCCTCGCCGCCACGCTGGCACCAGGTGAGCGTGATCTCGCCGCCCTCCGGCGTGTAGCGCACCGCGTTCGACACCAGGTTGCCGAGCGCGCTGCGAATCTCCTGCAGGTTGCCCTTCAGCCACGCGTCGCTCTCCAGCCGCAGGTGGATGCGGTGGCGGCCACGGCTGAGCGATTCCGCCTCGGCCTTGAGCGCCTGCGCCATGCCGGGCACGTCGACCATCTCCTCCTGCAGGCCGTGATCGGCGCTCTCCAGCCGCGACAGCGTGAGCAGGTCGTCGAGCAGCCGCTGCATGCGGCGCGTGTGGTCGAGCATCAGGTCGTAATAGCGGCGTGACGCCTCCGGCGTGAGGTCGTGGGCGTCGGCGAGCGTCTCGACGAAGCCGCCGACCACGGTCAGCGGCGTGCGCAGTTCGTGCGAGACGTTGGCGATGAAGTCGCGCCGCATCGCGTCGACCCGCTCGAGGTCGGTGATGTCGCGCGCGACCAGGAGCTTCTTGCCTTCGCCGAACGGCACCAGCTCGATCGACAGCGTCCGCTCGCGGTTGCGCGGCGACTTGCAGACCAGTCGCTTCGAATAGTCGGCGGCGTCGAGGAACTCGAGGAAATTCGCCTGCCGCATGAGATAGCGGATGAACTGCCCGCGGTCACGCTCGCAGTCGAGGCCGAGGAACTCCCGCGAGGCCGGGTTGCACCACTCGATCTGGTCGTTGCTGCCGAGAATGACCATGCCGTCGGGCACCGCCTCGGCCGCGTGCTCGAACTGCTCCAGCGCGCTGGTGAGTTCGACGCGGCTGGCGCGCTGGCGCCGCTGGAGTTTTTGCAGGCGATAGAAGATGTCGCCCCAGGTCCCGCTCGCATCCGGCGGCTCGACCTCGTCCGGGTTTTCCAGCCAGCGCGACAGGCGGTATTCCTGCAGCAGGCGCCGCATCATCACGAAGGCCTGGATGCCGGCGAGAAAGCCCAGCGCGGCGACCAGTCCCCAGCCCGCCCACAGGAACAAGACGACCAGCAGAACGCCACCGAGCACGCCAAGTGGACGCCACCAGAATCCCATCTTGATCGCCAGTCGAGGAAACTGGCGCGATTATCCCATTTCGGCGGAAAAGCGATAACCCGCCCCGCGCACCGTCTGAATGAGGCCGTCGTGGCCCGACGGCTCGAGCGCCAGCCGCAGGCGGCGGATGTGCACGTCGACCGTGCGCTCCTCGACGAAGACGTCGTCGCCCCACACCTGGTCGAGCAGCTGGGTGCGCGAATACACACGCTCCGGATGGGTCATGAAGAAATGCAGCAGGCGGAACTCGGTTGGCCCGAGTTCCAGCGCCCGGCCATTGCCCTGCACGCGGTGGCTCGCCGGGTCAAGCCGCAGGCCCTTGATCTCGACCGGCTCGTCGGTCATCTGCGGCGCGCGGCGGCGCAGCACCGCCTTGATGCGCGCGACCAGCTCGCGCGGCGAAAAAGGCTTGGTGATATAGTCGTCGGCGCCGGTATCGAGCCCCGCCACCTTGTCGCGCTCCTCGCCGCGGGCGGTGAGCATAATGATGGGAATCGGCTGGTAGCGCTCGTCCTGGCGCAGGCGCTTGCACAGGTCGATGCCCGACATGCCGGGCAGCATCCAGTCGAGCAGGATGACGTCGGGCAGTGTGCTCTTGAGGAATTTCAAGGCGTGTTCGGCGTCGCCGGCGGCGGTGACCTGGTGCCCGGCCTGCGACAGATTGAATTTCAGCAGTTCCTGGATCGCGGGTTCGTCCTCGACGAGCAGAATGTTCGCAGCCATGATGACTCCGGCTTTTTTCAGATGTTGGCCATCCTATGACAGCAGTATGACTGATTTATGACGTCCGGCACGCCGTGCGGCCTGCGCACGGGAGCGCGCTGGTAGAATCCGGGGCTGACTCCCACGCCCCGTCTGCCATGGATAAAACCACCCATTTCGGCTACCAGCAGGTGCCCGAATCCGAAAAGGCCGCCAAGGTCGCCGAGGTCTTCCATTCGGTCGCCGCCAAGTACGACGTCATGAACGACCTGATGTCGGCCCGCCTGCACCGCCTGTGGAAGCGCTTCGCCGTCGCGCAGGCGGGCCTGAGGCCGGGGATGAAGGTGCTCGACGTCGCCGGCGGCACCGCTGACCTCACCCGGCTGTTCCTGAAGGAAGTCGGCGACACCGGCACCGTGCTCTTGACCGACATCAACTTCTCCATGCTGCGCGAAGGCCGCGACCGCATGCTGAACGAAGGCCGCATACCCCCCGCGGTGCAGTGCGACGGTGAGCGCCTGCCCTTCCCCGACAATCATTTCGACTGCGTGTCGGTGGCCTTCGGCCTGCGCAACATGACGCACAAGGATCAGGCCCTGGCCGAGATGCACCGCGTGCTCAAGCCCGGCGGGCGCCTCTTGGTGCTGGAATTCTCCAAGGTATGGAAGCCGCTGGAGCCGGCCTACGACCTCTATTCTTTCAAGCTGCTGCCGCTGATGGGCAAGCTCGTCGCCAACGACGCCGGCAGCTACCAGTACCTCGCCGAGTCGATCCGCATGCACCCGGGGCAGGAGGAACTCAAGGCGATGTTGGAAGCCGCCGGCTTCGCCAAGGTGAGCTACCACAATCTCACGGCCGGCGTGGTGGCCTTGCACAAGGGCTTCAAGGTTTGATCGCTGAAGGGCTCATCGAGCGCAGCCTGAACCATCTGCTGCGCCAGACGCCGGGCGCGGCCGAGGCATTGCTCAAGCACGCCGGCATGAGCGTGCGCTTCGACCTAGCCGTGCGGCAGCTCGATTTTCGCATCGCCGACGACGGCTATTTTTCCGAGGCCGTGGTCGACGCCCCTGACGCCCTCATCCGCCCCACCGGCGCGATGCTCGCCCGCCTGCCCTTCTTCGGCCGCGAAGCGCTGCGGCTCGCCGACTACCAGGGTGACCCGGCGCTCCTCGCCACGCTCGACCGCGTGTTCAGGCAGCTCGACTGGGACGTTGAGGCCGACCTTGCGCCACTGGTCGGTGACATCGCCGCGCACCGGTTGCTCGGGCTCGGCCGCGACGCGCTCGCCGGCGTGCGGCAAGTCGCCTCGGCGCTCGGCGTCAACGCCAGCGAATACGTGGTCGAGGAAGCCGAGTTGATGGCGCGCCGAATCGACGTCGACCGCTTCAACCGCGACGTCGATACGCTCGCCGACGACGTCGCGCGGCTGGAGGCACGGCTCGCGCGCCTGGAAAAACGCCCGCATCCCATCGAGGATGCGCCTGCGCGCCCGGCATGAAGCTGTTGCGGCTACTGCGCATCCTCACGGTTGGCCTGCGCTTCGGCCTGGAGGAGTTCTTCCTCGGCCATGAGCGGGTGCGGCCGCTGCGCTGGCTGGTGCGCTTCGCGTTGTTCTGGCGGCCGCTGACCGAGCCGCGCGGCGTGCGCCTGCGCCGAGCGCTCGAAGCGCTGGGGCCGATCTTCGTCAAGTTCGGCCAGATGCTCTCGACGCGGCGCGACCTCATCCCCCTCGACATCGCCGATGAACTGGCGAAGCTGCAGGACCGTGTGCCGCCCTTCCCGACCGCGCAGGCGATCGCCTCGCTCGAAGCGGCCTACGGCAAGCCGCTCGCCGAGGTGTTCGCCAAATTCGACGCGACGCCAGTGGCCTCGGCCTCGGTCGCGCAAGTGCATTTCGCGAGGCTACATGACGGCACCGCGGTCGCGGTGAAAGTGCTGCGCCCCGGCATCGCGCCGGTGATCGCGCACGACGTCTCGCTGCTCTACGCCGCCGCGGGCCTCCTGGAAAAGCTCTTCGCCGACGGCCGCCGCTTGCGCCCGCGCGAGGTCGTCGCCGAATTCGAGAAGCATCTGGAAGACGAGCTCGACCTCATGCGCGAGGCCGCGAACTGCTCGCAGCTGCGGCGCAACTTCAAGGATTCGCCACTGCTGCTCGTGCCCGAGGTGTACTGGGACTACTGCGGCCGCGACGTGATGGTGATGGACCGCATGGACGGCATCCCGGTGAGCCAGGTCGACAAGCTCCGCGAATCCGGCACCGACATTCCCAGGCTCGCCGCCACCGGTGTCGAGATCTTCTTCACCCAGGTGTTCCGCGACGGCTTCTTCCACGCCGACATGCACCCCGGCAACATCCTCGTGCGCCCGGGTTCCGAGCAATACATCGCGCTCGACTTCGGCATTATGGGCACGCTCACCGAGGTCGACAAGCAATACCTCGCGCGCAACTTCCTCGCCTTTTTCCGCCGCGACTACAAGGGTGTGGCGCTCGCGCACCTGGAATCCGGCTGGGTGCCGGCCGACACCCGCGTCGACGAACTCGAGGCCGCGGTGCGCGCGGTGTGCGAGCCGGTGTTCGACCGCCCGCTGAAGGAGATCTCCTTCGGCCGCGTGCTCTTGCAGCTGTTCCAGGCCTCGCGCCGCTTCAACGTCGAGATTCAGCCGCAACTGGTCCTCTTACAGAAAACGCTGCTCAACATCGAGGGTCTTGGCCGCCAGCTCGACCCCGACCTCGACCTGTGGAAGACCGCGAAGCCCTATCTCGAGCGCTGGATGAACGAGCAGGTGGGCTGGCGCGCGTTGGTCAGGAACCTCAAGGACGAGGCGCCCAAGTGGGCCTCGTTGCTGCCCCAGCTGCCGCGCCTGGCCCACCACGCGCTCAACGAAAACCGCCTCGCCCAGCTGGAAGCCGGCCTCACCCTGCTGCTGCGCCAGCAACAGGCGCGCAACCGCTGGCTCGGCGCGATCGCCGGCGTGCTCGCGCTGCTGCTTTTCACGACCCTCTACTTCAACCTGCGATAAGGACTCGCCATGCTGATCGGTTTCGTCGTCTTGTACCTCGTCCTCTCCATCGGCATCGGTCTCTACGCCGCCACCAAGGTCCACAACGCGCGCGACTACATCACCGCCGGCCAGTCGCTGCCGATGATCGTCGTCGTCGCCATGGTGTTCGCGACCTGGTTCGGCGCCGAGACGGTGCTCGGCATCCCGGCGACCTTCCTCGACGAGAACCTCGGCGGCACGATTTCCGACCCCTTCGGCGCCTCGCTCGCGCTGATCCTGTTCGGCCTGCTGTTCGCACGGCCGCTGTACCGCATGAAGCTCATCACCCTAGGCGACTTCTACCGCCAGCGCTACAACCGTCCGGTCGAGATCGTCATGTCGCTGGCGATCGCGGCGTCCTACCTCGGCTGGGTGTCGGCGCAGGTGATGGCGCTGGGGCTGGTGTTCAACGTGCTGTCCGACGGCGTCATCACCACGCAGCAGGGCATCCTCATCGGCGCCAGCGTGGTCGCGCTCTATACACTCTTCGGCGGCATGTGGTCGGTCGCGCTCACCACCTTCGTGCAGATGACCATCATCGTCGCGGGCCTGCTGTGGATTTCCTATCTCGTCGGCAGCATGCCGGAAGTCGGCGGCGTCACGCCGGTGATTGAGCACGCCGCCGCCGCGGGCAAGTTCGAGTTCTGGCCGGAGATGCATTGGGCGGCGATCGTCACCTTCGTCGCGGGCCTGCTCACCATGGGCCTCGGCTCGGTGCCGCAGCAGGACGTGTTCCAGCGCGCAAACTCGTCGAAGAACGAGACCATCGCCGTGTGGGGCACGGTCATCGGCGGGACGCTGTATCTCCTGTTCGCCGCGGTGCCGCTCTACCTCACCTATTCGGCGACCCTCGTCGACCCCGCGATGACGACCGCGCTGCTCGAGCAGGACGCGCAACTGGTGCTGCCGACCTTCGTCAAGACCCACCTGCCGCTGGTGGCGCAGATCGTCTTCTACGGCGCCCTGCTGTCGGTGATCATGTCGACCGCCTCCGGCACCCTGCTCGCGCCCTCGGTCACCATTTCCGAGAACATCATCAAGGAAATGATGCCCAAGCATCGTCTGAGCCAAGAGCGCCTGCTCTTCATCACCCGCGCCGTCGTCCTCGCCTTCGCCGTGCTGGTGGTGCTGTACTCGCTGTGGTCGCTGGAATCCGAGACGACCATCCACGAAATGGTCGAGAACGCCTACAAGGTCACGCTCGCCACCGCCTTCGTGCCGCTCTTCGCCGGCATCTACTGGAAGCGCGCCAATTCCACCGGCGCCGGGTGGTCGATCGTGTTGGGTTTCAGCGCCTGGATCGCGATGGAGTTCATCGCGCCGGAAGGCGCGCTGCCGCCGCAGTTCTGGGGGTTCTTTGCCAGCCTTGCCGGGATGGTCCTAGGCAGTCTGTCGCGTCCCAAGGCAAAATGACCGCCAAGCATTGAAGCGGCCCAAGCATGTCGGTTTTTTTTACACTTCGCCCCAACCGACACGCCAAGGGATTCCATTCAGCGACGGATTTGCGCACATAAGTAATTGTTTTGATGTTTGTTTGAGAGCAATTCCGAAAAGGTGGCATGCTCAGTGCTTTCAGTCCCAGCGGAGTCGGTCAAGCATAGCAACGCAAAGGATTGCTTGTCATGTGCACTTACTGCCGACGTTCACCATTTCCAAACTGGGGGGGAAACCATGAGCACTTTCAACGCAGTCTCCAAAACCGCCTTGGCCGCCTGTGCCTTGGCTGGTTTTTCGGTTCAAGCGGCACCGATCACCTTCACCAACCCGGGGTTTGAAACCGGTAACCTGAGCGGCTGGAGCACCCTCGGTACGGTCGTTGCGACCCCCTCGACCTCGGTTACCACCTTCGACGGTACGGTCTGGAACATTTTTGCCGCCGACACGACGATGGCCCAGCTGAATGCCTCCGGCGTCAACATCGCCACCATTGAAAGCACGCTTGGCATTGCATCAGGAACTCTGAACGCACTGAACACCAATCCGAACGGTGGCAACCTGACGAATGGTTCCGCGCTCTACCAGTCGTTCTCGGCTAGTGCCGGCGACACGCTCTCGTTCGCGTGGAATTACGTGGCGACCGACTACATTCCCTTTAACGACCCTGCATTTGCGGTGCTGATCGGGAGTGGTGGCGCAGACGTCACGGTTCTCGCGTCCATTCACGGCCTTGGCGTCGCAGTGGGCACGTCGGGCAATTCTGGCTGGCAGACCTTCAGCGCGACCTTGGCTGCAGGGGGCGATTACACCCTCGCGTTCATCACCACGAACGACAAGGACACGATCCTCAGTTCTGTTCTTCATATCGACGATACACCCGGCACCTGCAAACCGGACTGCCCACCGATCAATGGCGTTCCGGAACCCGGTGTCCTTGCCCTTCTCGGACTCGGGTTGCTGGGTCTCGGCTACAGCCGTCGCCTGCGCGCCTCCTGACGAACAAAGCCGGCGTCGCGCTGGTCCAGTTCAACACGACAGCCCCACGAATGCGGGGCTGTCGTTCTTTATGCGCTCGCGGGCGGAGCCCGCAAGGCGTATGCCTCAGCCTTTCTCCAAGAGCCACTCAATAGCGAACAAGCAGGACAGGGACGGGATCGTGCGCCCCACCGACCGCACAGCCCCGGATCGCCGCACCCGCGGCGTCAAATCCAATGACCAGGCCCAGCAGCAAAGGCATGCTGGAGGCATTGTCGAGCTTGTCGTCGATCCTCAGGGCGATGGTGCACGGCACGTTCGTGACCCGCACCGCATTTTCGTTGCCCGGTGAATGCCAGAGCGATATCTCGCCGCCGCCGAAGGGATGCGGGATGCGGTAGCTACCCGCGCTTGATTCCACCTTGCTGAGCATGCGTGCCTTCACCAGATGCTCCAGCGCACAGGTGGCTTCCTGAGTGCTGTTCACGACCCCGTCGCCCACATTGCCGGAAGCCCCATACGAACAACTGGCGGAGACGCCGCCATCTGTCGTGATGAGTGTTGCCGCGTTGGGCAGGTCGCCGGGATAGTAGCCGTAGCGGGACTTGAAATCTCGGGAGGCGGCGGCGAGGTCCTTGATCTGCCCGAGCAAGGTTGCCGTCCTGGCGTTCTCGAGCACGGCCGACCCGCCCACGAACACGCCGCCCAGGAACAGGGCCACCACCACGAGGACAAGGGCGAGCTCGATGAGGGTATAGCCCCGCTGCGTTCTTATGCCCGTCATGGCTGAATCCATGGCCTCAAGCCCGTCGAGCGCCACCGCGCAAGGTGACGCACAGGTTTGACCTTGCGCACTTCCGGGATTCGGCTCAACACGGATCCCACACCCCCGCCTTTTTCAGCCGCAGTAGGTTGACTTCGGATGCATTGATCTGCACACAGATCGTTGGCGGGGTCGGGCTGCAGGTCCCCCCACCGCCTGGCGCAGGCGGTTCCGCACCGGTGCCGCGCGTAGAGCAGACGCACACTGGAAGCACTGCCGGATTGCCGACTTCGACGACCTTGTAGGAATTTCCCCAGGGGTCGAGCTCGGAAACCGCCGTCACGCTGCAGCTCTGCACGAGTTCATAAAGTTTGTCCTCCCGAAGCCTCGCCAGGTCCTCGGTCACCTGCGCTTCGGCGGATTTGAGCGTGCCCTGGGCAGCAAGCGCATTGATGGCCTCGTCGCGGGTCAGATAAGCGAGCACGTCGTCGATGTCACTCCGCTCACCCCGGTAGAACCGGTTGGCGGTGAGCGTGCACCCGGCAACCGCAACGATCGCGTTGTGCGCTTCTTCGCACCGTGACGGCAAGACGTTGCGGGTGCCCTGCGCCCCCCAGGCGGCGAAGCCGTTGGGACCGTGCGAGACGACAACGGCCACCACATTGGAGGCGACGGGCGTCGACGCCGCAACGGTGCCCTCGACCACCGCGTAGGGCGAGCCCTTGGCCGCGCCGAAGCAGGCGCTGAGGCTCCAGTCCACACCGGTACCGGGGCATGGACTGCCACCCGTGGGCAAGCTGTACGACATGAAATTGCCCCAACCATCGAGCGCCAGTTCGCGGCTGAGGCCTAAAGTGGCATAGGGCACGACGCCGATCGTCCCGCTGCACGCGCCGGTGGGCTCGCCGCCCGTGCGGTCTTCCGCACCCGTGACTTGCGACGTATCGCTTGAGCCATTCGTATTGTTGGGCACGTCGGGACAGGGCAGGCGTTTGTTCGTGCCGAGATACGCGATCAAGGCTTCCCGAATCTCGGCCTGGCGCTTCTTGGTTTCAGCTTGGGCGGCCGAGGCGAGCTGGGAATTGAGTACCCCCAAGCCAAGCGACATGAGGGTGATGACGATGACCACCACCACGGCCATCTCGATCAGCGTGAAACCACGCAACACGGCACGACGCGGGTTGCGCGGCAATCGGGATCGATGGTGGCGATTCACTGGGATCAGGGCTTGGCGGCGGGTGACGGCAAAATCATAACCCGTTAACGGCGGGACGAAGCGCTGGCTTGATGTTCGCGAAAGCTGGCTTGCGACGACTCAGGCCGACAATGGCTTTTAATGGCCACATATATGGTCTAGTATATGACCATGATTATGCTCAATCTGAACCAGGCTAAGGCCCACTTATCTGAATGCATCGCCCAGGCCGAAGCCGGGGAGACGGTGGTAATCTGCAAACGGAACAAGCCGATAGCCGAGCTCCGCGCGATTTCGCAACGGGAAAACAAACCCCGTCCGATCGGCTTGCTGAAAGGGCAGTTTTCGGTGCCGGATACGTTTTTTGAGCCCTTGCCAGATGAAATCGTCTCCGCATTCGAAGGGCGGGGGAATTGAGCCGCTACCTGCTGGATACCTGCACGTTTCTCTGGTTGGTCGCCGGCAGTGACGCGCTTTCGAAGGCGGCAAGGGAAATCATTCGCGACCCCGACAACGAGATTTACCTCTCGGCAGTGAGCGCGTGGGAAATCGTGGTCAAGCACGGCCTCAACAAACTGCCCTTGCCGCAGAAGCCAGATGTTTTCGTACGCACCCAGCGCGACGCCCACCTGCTGGCAAGCTTGCCGCTGCAGGAAGCGCACGTGCTGACCTTAATCAAGCTGCCCAACCTGCATCGCGACCCGTTTGACCGCATGCTGGTTTGCCAGGCGGTGGCCGAGGGCCTGACGCTTCTGACGCCGGACGAGGCGGTCAGCCAATACCCCATCCGCACGCTGTGGTAGCACTCAGCGCAAATACCCTTCCCGCTCCAGCTTGAGCAGGATCTGCTGCACCGCCTCGTCGATGCCCAGCCCCGTGGTGTCGATCGCCAGTTCCGGCCTTTCCGGCACCTCGTAGGGATCGGACACGCCTGTGAACTCCGGGATGAGGCCGGCGCGCGCCTTGGCGTAGAGCCCCTTGCGATCACGCGCCTCGCAGGTTTCGATCGGCGTGGCGACGTGGATTTCGATGAAGCCGCCGACCGCCTCGACCATCGCGCGCACCGCGCGCCGCGTTTCGGCATAGGGCGCGATCGGCGCACAGATGGCGATGCCCCGGTTCTTCGTGATTTCGCTCGCGACGAAGCCGATGCGGCGCACGTTGATGTCGCGGTGCGCACGCGAGAAGCCGAGTTCGGACGACAGGTGCCGGCGCACGATGTCACCGTCGAGGAGCGTGACGCTGCGGCCGCCCATTTCCATGAGCCGCGCGGTGAGGGCGCGCGCGAGCGTGGACTTGCCCGCGCCCGACAGACCGGTGAAGAAGACGGTGAAGCCTTGCTTGTCGCGCGGCGGATGCTGGCGGTGCAGTTCGGCGAGTACCTCGGGGAAGCTGTACCAGTCCGGGATCTTGAGCCCGCTGCGCAGGCGGCGCTGGAATTCCTCGCCGGAGAGCGTCAGCACGCGCGAACCCGCCGGCGCGTCCGATTCGGGCAGGTGCTCGGCGCGATCCTCCACGTACACCATGCGCGGATACGCGATGAGCCGCACGCCGATGGCTTCGGCGCGCGCCTGGGTGTCGGGGTCGAAGCGGGTGAGGTCCTCGCCGCGGCGGGCGTCGCCCTCGGGGTGGTGCTCGCCGCCCGCGATTAGGAGCGCGCAGCCGTAGTTGCGCGCGACGATGGCACGCAGCAGCAGCTGGCGCGGCCCCGAGTCGCACGGCGGCAGGGGCAACAGCGCCATCTGGGTGGAGGCCGCAGGGAAGCGGTCACGGATCGCGAGCAGGCTGCGCACCAGGCCGAAGTAGGCGGGTGCGTCGGTGATGTCGCCGCCAGCATGTGGGTGCAACAGCAGGTTGGCTTCGTTCATGACCGCGCTCTTCAAGCAGAACTCGAACTGCGCGCGGTGCATGGGCTGGCGCGCCTGCCAGGCGACGACGCGGCGCCAGCCGCGACGCGCGAAAAGCGCCCGCAACTCGGCCGGTGTAGCGCGCAGGTCGACGAAGTCGGGATGCGGCGGCAGCGCGACGCCTTCGACCGCGCCGCCGAGATGCCACACGCCGCCGTCCTGCCAGACGTCACTGACGGTAAGCACGGCGAGCATATAGCCCTCGCCGTCGCGCAGCGCGACGCGGTCGCCGGGCTTGAGCTCGCCCGCGGCTTTCTGGCGCGACGCGAGCGAGATCGGCAGCGGCCAGAACGTGCCGTCGTCAAGCTGCTGGGTGGCCTCGACACGCTCGCACTGTGCCCGGGTCATGAAACCGCTGAGCGGCGAGTACGCGCCGGTCATCAACAGTTCCAACGCGCAGCGCTCGCGCCAGTCGAGGTCGAGCGAGGGCAGGCCGAGCGCTTCCTGCTTGAGGGCTTCGGCCCGGGCTGGGTCGATGAGGTTGACGAGGGTGCCACCGTAGGGCGCGATGAGTTGGTCCACTGTTCAGCTCCGATTGAAGACCGTGTAGAAGGTCGCGATAAACCGGCCCAATTCGGAATCGGCCAGATGGTTGATGCCGGCCGCCGCCTTGCGACCGCCGCCGGTCTCGAACTGGCTGCACAGTTCGTCCGCGCCCGACTTGGCCGCCAGCGGCGCGCGCACGCTGACGACGTAGCCGCCGCCGGGCTTCGCGGTGAGCACCGCGTGCGCCTGCGCTGGCGCCTCGACCGCCAACTGGTTGCCGTAGACGCCGGAAATCCGCCGCGCCCATTTCTCCGCCGGCAGCATGAAAATGCGGCCGGCCGCGCGCGATTCCGTCGCCGCGACGGCCTCCGCGCGGGCCATGTCTTCCGCGTAGCCCGCCTTCAGCGTGGCGTAGGCGGGGGACTCGGCGACGAAGGCGAAGGGATCTGCATACGGACGCATTTGCCGGTAGAGCTCCGCTGGGTGGAAGAACAGATCGTCGAGCGTTTCGCCGTAGCCGTTGTAGTTGAGGCATTCGCCGAGCGACTGCAGTTGCGCCAGCTGCGCCTCAGAATAGTGAAGTGGCGCTGCCGCTGCGCGCGCCGCATCGGCAAGGTTGTCGCCAAACGCCGCGGTCACCGCCCACGGCAGGTGACGCCCCTGCAGGTAGGCGTTCACCAGCAGGCTGGTGCACACGTTGGCGTCGGTGTCGATGTGCGCGTCGAAGTTGGGATGCGCAGGAATGTCGCCCGGCTGGTGGTGGTCGAAGTAGCGCACCTGCGCGCCCGCCGCGAGCAGGCGGTCGAGGGCCTCGCGGTTCTTCGACAGGGCGATGTCGAGCACGGTGACGGCGTCGCCCGCGCCGGCCTCGACGCGTTTGAGCAGGCTGATGTCGCGCTTGGGCCCGGTGACGAGCGTGGATTCGACCGGCTCGGCCAGGCGCAACTGGTGCAACGCGCACAGGCCGTCGGCGTCGCCGTTGAAGACATCAATCTGATTCATCAGGGGCGTGGCGCTTCTCGCGGCGGGCGGAACGAAAGTGGACCGATTGTAAGGAGGCGAGCGTGGCGACGACAAGCACGTGTAGGGCCCCATAGCGCAACGCGATCTCGAAGGGGTTTGCATAGTTCAAGCGGTCGCGACTCAGCAGGAACTGCAACGCGGAAAACTGTTGCCCGTATTTGTCGATCTCGCCCGCCAGCCCAATCGCCAGCAAACCTCCGGCAAGTGGCACAGAAAGTACGCTCACGAGCACCGCTGTATACCAGCGCCGCCCGGGTGACGCCACAAGCGCCGCCGCGCTCACCGTAACATAGACCGAAGCGCAAACGGCCATGAATCCCAACGCCTTCGGCGCCGCCAGCAATTCCGTGAGGTTATCGGTCGCAGCCTGGACGACCACCCCCCAGTAGGTCAGCACGAGCACTGGCGCGGCGGCCCAGAAGTGCAAGGCACCGAGCCTGAGGCCACGCCATCGGCGCACGGTTTGCGCCGCCAGATAAATTAGGGTGCCTGGCACCGCCGCCAGCGCAGTCCAGCGCAGCGCCGTTTCCCATTGCCAAGGCCAGCCGAGGACGGGAGTACCGACGAGGTCGTGCAGGCTCTCCTCTGGCACCGCGACGTAGAGCAGCAAAAAGGTAGCGCCGCCATAGGCAGCGAGGCCAACAGGCAACTGCCCGAGTCGCGCCGGACCCGAGACGGAACGCCGCGCCAACCAAACTGGCCATACCGCAAGCACGTGGCAAGCGACCGCGAGCAGTAGGGCCGATTTTGTGCGCGCTTCCGGGACCAGCATTTCACGCACGTTGTAAGGCATGAATGCCGCTTGCGAGATGAGCCAGAAAAGCAGCGCGAGCACGCCAACCGACGTCATGAAATGAAGCGCCTTGTTCACCTGACGGGTGTGCTGATATCGCATTTTTGGGGCCAAAGCGCTCCTAGCGGGAGAAGGCCGCGCCGGTGCCGCGCGCAGCAGGCGCTGCGCGAAGGCATAGCCGAGCACGCCTCCGCCCCAGGCGAGCATTATGTCTGCCGAGTCCACGAATTTTTGCGGCAGCATAAGTTGTCCAACTTCGACAATAACCGGTGCGAACAAGAGCACGATCATGGAAAACGCGAATAACGGCCCCCGCCAACGCCAGGGCTGGCGAGCGACGCCCCAAGCTAGAAGCGCACCAAGTGGACCAAAGAACAGCGTCTTGTGCAGCAATTCGGTCACGGCCCGGAACTCGGTGCCGAAGTAATAGGCGGTAAATGGCGCCCGCCACAGCAATTCAAAGCGGCTCTTGATGAAAGTGCCATCGCTGCGGAAATCGAAGGGAAACCAGAATACGAATAGCAGCGCCGCCGCCCATCCTGCGGCCAGCATGAATGGCACCCAGGCACCCCAAGACAACGGCTCGCTCATCGGCGCTCCCCGCCGCGCCAACCGGCTGGCCAGCCAGACGCCCAACGCCGCTCCGGTAGCGGCAGTAAAAAGGTCGGTAACATCGCTGACGCGCGAGTAGACGAACAGTTGCAGGACTTCCAGTAGCCCAGCGGTGCCCCATGTCATACCCCAGGTGCGCAGGCTGCTGCGTGTTCCATCGATACGCCACAGCAGTGCGAGAGGGGCCCAGATGAGCACGTCAGTGGCAATTTCGTACAAGGCGTCGGCAGGTTCGGGCGGCAGCCGGTTGAATGGAATCAGATTCACGTTGCCGTCCTGCCACTTGTGGAAAAGCTCGACGACGCTGAGCGTGAGATCCAGCGGCAGCACGTTGTAGACGAGCACGCCCGCGAGATACACCCACGCGAGGCGCTCGGCGAAGGCGGCACGCTCGTGGAGCCGCTGCCAGCCTTGCAGCCAGTCGAGGAAGCGTTCGCCGCTCGCCCACCACGCGATCACGCCGAACACGCCTCCCAGTGTTTCGGCGAGGATGTCGTTCTGCGACACCGTGCGCTGGGGGAAATAGAGCTGCGTGAATTCGATCGCCAGGCTAAGCGCAAGCGCGAGCGGAATGAGGACGAAGCTGGTGAGGATGCGGGCGGAGGCACCGCGGCCGGCGCTCAACATCCCCATCCACAGATAGGTCAGCGGAATGAACAAGAGGAGGTTGGCCACCCAGTCGGCGCGCGAGCCGATCCCGAGCTGCAGAAAGGGAATGGCACGGAAGCGCGCGACCGCTTCATCCCACGGCAAGGCGCGGAATTCGAGCGGCACCAGGCTGCCGTAAACGACGAACAGCGTATAGGCCAGCGCGAACAACCACAAAGGCCCGCGTGCGGCGGCGTGGCGCGCAAGCGGCCTCATCGCGCGTCAAAAGGCCCTGGGGTGAGACGCGCGCCGACGGAGGTTCGCGTGGCCCAGCCCGGATACGCGCCGAGTTCGCGCGTGATGTCCTCGGGCAGCGCGACCGGCGAGGCCGTCGCGAGCAGCGCGTCCGTCAGCCGCCCTTCGGGGATCTCCGCCCACTCGGCGCGGTAGGCAAGCGCGAGATTGTGCGCCGCCTCGCCGCCGCGCAGGGGAATGGAAGCGGCCACCAGGTTGCCGACGACGCGCTGGCGGTAGGGCGACCCCTCGGGCTGCCGCACCTGGATGCCGACGCCGGAGGCCAGCACGGTGTTGGAGAAGATCAGCATCGTGCGCGGCACGTCGTTATGGGGCTGGATGCGGATGGCATCACCGTAGTCGTTGACGAACACGTTGTCATACAGGGCGACCCTCCCCTCGGCCTGGAACAGCGCCTCGCTCGGATTGTGCAGAAAGCGGTTGCCTTGCACCAGATAGCGGTCTTCGCGCCCCTCGCCGTCGAGCGGAAAGTGGCCGAGGAGGACGTTGGGGCGCGCCAACGGCCAGGGTTGCGCATGATGCTTGTCGAAGACGTTGAAGCGGATCACCGTGTCGTGGCGGCCGACGACGCCGGGCGCGCGCGCCTTCTGGTGTTTGATCTGCAGCGAGTAGCCGAGCGTGGCGGTCACCTGGTTGCCCTCGATCAGCGCCGCCACGAAGGCATCGGAGCCGTCGGAGTCGCCGAAATACATGCCGGTACCGACCCGCTCGATACGGTTGTTGCGCACCACCCAGCCGAACGCCGGGCACTTGGTCGAGATGCCGACGTTCTGTTGCGAAGCCGCGTGGTCGTGGATGTGCAGGTGTTCAAGCGTGACGTGGTCGGCGTAGCGGCTGTGGCCCTCGGCGCGCACGGCGTCGACGGGCAGGTTGCGGCCGTCGAGCTCGAGGTGACGGACCGTTACATGGCGCACGTCGACGAGGCTCACGGTGTGCGCGCCCGCTCGCGCCACCAGGCGCGGCGGGCGAGTCGGATCGGCGGCCTCGACCACGATCGGCGCGTCGGCCATTCCGGTGAGGCGGTGTAGCGGCAGGCCCCGGTAGTAGTCGCCGGGTTCGAGCAGGAGCCGGTCGCCTGCCTGCAAACGCGGCAGCAGATCGCGATAGGTGTCCGGGCCGGCCCGGTAATCCGCCGCCACGGCCACCGAGGCCATGAGGCCCAGGAGACCGAGACAGACGGCTGCGCGCATCACTGGCCCGCTTCGGCCAGCGGCAGCGTGCTGCGCAGGAGATCGATCTTGCCGCACATCATGCGGACCATGCCTGCCGCGCCCTGCCGCCCCGTGTCGATCACCACGTCGGCCACCTCCCGATAGAGCGGATCCCGCTGGCGATAGAGCTCGCGCAGCTTTCCGAGCGGATCGGCAGTTTGCAGCAGCGGCCGGTTGCGGTCGTGCCGGGTGCGCTCGTAGAGATGCTCGGGACTGCCGCGCAGATAGATCACCAGCCCGTTGTCACGCAGTCTTTGCCGGTTGGCGGCCGACAGCACCGCGCCGCCGCCGGTCGCGAGCACGATGCCCGACTCCGCCGTGAGCTCGGCGATCATCGCCTCCTCGCGCTTGCGAAATCCCGCCTCGCCCTCGATCTCGAAAATCACCGGGATCTTCACGCCGGTGCGCGCCTCGATCTCGTGGTCGGAATCGACGAAGCGGCAGCCATAGTGCTTGGCCAGCAGCCGACCCACGGTCGTCTTGCCGGCGCCCATGAGGCCCACTAGGAAGATGTTGTCCCGCTTACCCATGGCGACATTGTAATGGGCCTGCCAGACGGCGCCGAAAAAGCGGAATGGAGAAAACAAAAAAGCACGGGGCGAACCCCGCGCTTTGGGTGAGCCGCGACGACTCAGCGCAACGACAGACGCTCGTCGAGGATGCGTGGCGTGAGGAAGATGATCAACTCGGTTTTGCTATTTTCCTTGCGCGTCGTCTTGAACAGGTTGCCGAATACCGGCACGTCGCCAAGGAGAGGCACCTTGCTCACCTGGTTCAGCTCGCTGCCGTCGAAGATGCCGCCCAGCACCACGGTTTCCCCGCTGTTGACGCGCACCTGGGTCTTGATCCGCTTGGTGTCGATCGCCGGAATGTTGTTGCCTATCTCCGGCACGATGCGTACCGCATCCTTTTGCACTTCGACGGTGAGGATGATCGCGTCGTTGTTCAGGATTTGCGGATCGACCAGCAGGCACAGGAACGCGTCCTTGAAGGTGACGGTCTGCTCGACGATACCGTCGCGAGAGCGGGTGGTGATATAGGGTACCTGGGTACCGTTGAGGATCACCGCGGGCTTCTGGTTCGAAGTCACGACGCGTGGATTGGAGATCACCTTGCCTTTGTCATCCGCCTCCAGCGCGCGAAGCTCAAGGCTGAGGAGATTGCCAGTGGCCGTGTTCAGCAGCGAGAGCTCAAGATTACCCGCCTTGCTTGCATCCGGCAGAGCCTGCCCCTGTCCAGCCGCCAAGCCCGTCACGGGATCACCGAACAGAGTGCGTGATTTCCTCAAATCAAAGCCCAGGCGGGCGCCGAGGTCACGGCTCCAGCCATCGGTCGCGACGACCACGCGCGCTTCGATCATCACCTGGCGCGCCGGCACGTCGAGACGGGCGATCAAGTCACGGATTTCCTGGATCTTGCGAGCCGTGTCGGTGATGATGAGCGTGTTCGTCTTGAGCTCGTGGGTGGCACGCCCGCGCTTGGTGAGAATCTTCTGGTCAGACTCCGTATTCCGGGACGCCGCCGAACCACCACGTTGCGATGCCTGGGCCACGGTCGCGCCACCGATGCCTTGCGCCTCCGCCTTGCAGTTGACCTCATTGTTGACGGCGGAATTCAGGAACGCGCCCGAGGCAAATCCGTACAGCATGGTTTGCGCTTCGTCGGCGCGCATGTAATTCAGCTGGATGTACTCGGTCACCAGCGGTTCGAGATCGACCACCGCCGACTTTGCCTCCAATTCCTGCCGTTCCTTGGCGAGGAGCTCATCCTTGGGTGCCACCCAGATCACGTTGCCGTTCTGACGCTTGTCCAGGCCGCGGGACTGCATGATGAGGTCGAGCGCCTGATCCCAGGGTACGTCCTTGAGCCGAAGGGTCAGGTTGCCCGTGACGGTGTCGCTGGCAATGATGTTGAGACCAGTGAAGTCAGCGATCACCTGCAGCACCGACCGTACCTCGACGTTCTGGAAATTCAGCGAGAGTTTTTCGCCGACGTACTTGGGCTTGCCGTCCGCCGTGCGCTTCTGGCCCTCCTCCGAAGGCTTGACCTCGACGATGAAATTGCCGTCGGTCTGGTACGCGGAATACTCCCAGGCACCGCGCGGCTGGATCACCATGCGGACGTTGTCGCCCAGGGTATAGGCCTCGACCACCTGAACCGCCGTGCCGAAATCGGTGACGTCCATGCGACGCTGCAGCGCCTTGGGCAGATCGGTGCCGATGAAATCGACCACGATGCCAACCGCCTGTTGCCGGATGTTGATGCCGACCTGTGGGCTCGACAGCGACGTGACGATACGCGCCTCGCCCGACTCTCCGCGGCGGAAGTCGATGTCGCGCACGTTGTGACGGGCGCGGCCCGGCCCGGCTTCGGCAAATTGCGGACTCACGTTGACAGGCGTGGCAGTGCCGACCTCACCCAGCGCGATCACGAGCGATTTGCCCTCGATGCGGGTGTCGTACTCGACCGACTTGGTGAGGTTCAGCACCAACCGAGTACGCGTACCCGCCTGGACGACATTGACGCTCGACAAGGGTCCGAGATTGGCCTCGACCGCGTTGCGGCCGATCGCGTTGCCGGTGTCAGGCAGGTCGAGCGCGATGCGCGGGGGGTTGCCCACCGTGAAGCCGGCCGGCGTGGCCGTCAGCGGGTTCTTCAAATTCACGCGAACCACGACCTTCCCACCGGGCAGCGTCGTGGTCTCGACGCTCTCGACCGCGTTCGCGGTGGGAGGCGTATTCGCGCTGGCCATGAGGGGCAGCACCAAGCCGGCGAAGAGGGCGAGCCCGAATAGTTGACGGGTCAGTTTGTAGGCAATTTTAGGCAATGCGTTCATCTTGAGCCTCTTTGGGTTTCAGTGCTGCGATCACTCTTGCAGAATCAGGGTGCTGATGCGTTCGGACCAGTCGCCGGCGCTGTCCTGGACGATTTCGCGCAGGGTCACCTCGCTGTCCGTGATCCGCGTGATGAGGCCGAAGTTCTGGCCCATGTAGTTGCCCTTGCGTACGTGGTAGATCGCCTTGTCGGGGGTGCGGATCACGGCATGGATGACGCCCTTCTTCGAAACCATGCCGACCATCTGCAGCGTCTCGAGCGAATAGGCCTCGAGCGGCTCGCGGGGGCGATTGAAGTCCGGCTGCACGCCGCCGCCCCCACCGCTCACAGTCAGTTTGCGCGGCTTGAAGGGGTCCGGCAGGTCGAACGCGCTGTAGGTGAAAGGCTCGTAGGCTTTGACTTCCGGCAGGGGCTCGATCTTGCCCTGCATGTCCTTGCCGGCTTCCGCGACAAAGGTTTTCAGGTCATCCATGCCGCCGCTCCCGCAGGCGGAGAGCAAGCATGCCGTGCAGGCGATGGCCAAGCGTTTCATTTCGCACCCCCCTTCGCCTTTTTCTTCTTCTCGGCCTCTTCGGCTTCCTTCGCTCTCTGCCTCAGCGCGATCACTTCTTCCTCATCCAGATAGCGGTAGGTCCGTACGACGGCGTCCATGTTGAGCACGCCATCTTTCGAAGGCTCCATGGAAATGTTATGCAGCGTGACGATGCGCGACAACTTCGACACGTCGCTGACGAACGCCGCGATGTCGTGGTAGCCGCCGTTCACCTTCACGCGAATCGGCGTTTTCGCGTAGAACTCTGTCAGCGTCTCCGCTCCCGGCTTGAACAGGTCGAACTGCAGGCCGCGTCCGAGGCCGGCCTGGTTGACGTCGGTGATGAGGGCGTCCATTTCCTGTTTGTTGGGAAGCTGCTTCAGCAGCGCGCCGAAGGCCTGCTCGATGTCGGCGAGCTGCTGCTTGTAGGCGTCGAGGTTGATCGCCTGGTTCTTTTTGGTGGTGAAGGTACTGCGCAGCTGGGCCTCTTTCTGCTTGGCCGTCTCCAGAGACTCCATGCCACCACGCCAGTCGAACCACCAGCCAGCGGCCACGATGGCGATCAGCAGCGCGGCGAGCGCCCCGAGCTTGGTCGGCAGCGGCCAGTCGGCGATCGTCTTGAAGTCGAGTTTGTTGAGTTCGTCCAGGGTCATGCTTTGCCCCCTTGTTTTTCAGCCGAATCGTCCGGCTGCTGGCGGGTCTGCTGCACCGTCAGCACGAATTCGTTCGCACGCACATTGTTGACGGTGGCCGCCTTGATCTCGACCAGGCGAGGCGACTCGAACCAGGGCGAATTGTCGAGGTTGCGCATCAGGGTCGAGACGCGCGCGCTCGACTGCGTGTAGCCGACGATGGTGATGGTGTTGCCCGACTGCTTGAAGGACTTGAGATACAGGCCATCCGGCAGCACGCGGATCATCTGGTCGAACAGGTGCACGACCTCGGTACGGTTGGACTGCAGCGTCTCGACGACCTGCTTGCGCGCCAGCAGCGCCTGCGTCTGCTCGCGGATCTTCTTGATCTCGCCGATCTGGTCGTCGAGCTTGGAGATTTCCTGCTCGAGGAAGGCGTTGCGCGCGGCCTGCGTCGCCTGCTGGGTGGCGATGACGCTGTGCCCGAGCACGACGATGGCCACGCCCGCGGCAACCGTGATGCCCAGCAGGATGTTGAACTGGCGCCGCCTTGCGGCACGCGCGAGCTCGCGATGGGGGAGTAGGTTGATGCGGATCATTGTGGGTCGAACCTCCGCAAGGCAAGGCCGCATGCGACGAACAGGGAAGGCGCATCGGCGGTCAGGGCCTGGGGCCGGATCTTGCTGTTGACCGCCATGTTGGCGAAGGGGTTGACGACCATGGTCGGCGTGCCCGTGCGCTGCGCGACGACGTCGTCGATGCCGGGGATCATCGCGCCACCGCCAGCGAGCAGGATCTGGTCGACCTTGCGGTATTGCGTCGAGGTGGTGAAGAGCTGCATGGCGCGGCCGATTTCCATCGCCAGCGTCTCGCTGTAGGGCTGTAGGACCTCGACGTCGTAGCTGTCGGGCAGGGTGCCCTTGCGCTTGGCGCTTTCGGCCTCCTCGCTGCTCATGCCGTAACGGCGCGAGATTTCGTTGTTGAGCTGGTTGCCGCCGAAGCCGTGCTCGCGCAGGTACACCGACTCGTTGTCGTGCAGGATATTGATGTGCATGTTCTGCGCGCCGATGTCGACGATCGCCACCGTCATCCCGGCACCACCGTTCGGCAGCAGGTGGGCGATCTGCTCGTACGCGGTCTGGGTGGCGAAGGACTCGACGTCCATGATCAGCGCCTTGAGGCCGGCCGCCTCGATGGCAGCGACGCGGTCCTCGACCTTCTCCTTGCGCGCGGCGGCGAGCAGGATCTGCACGTCGTTCGGGCTCGCCGGCGAGGGGCCCAGCACCTGGAAGTCGAGATTCACTTCGTCGAGCGAGAAAGGAATCACCTGGTTCGCCTCGGCCTCGACCTGGTTCTCGAGGTCGACGCCCTTGAGGCTCGCCGGTGCGAGAATCTTCTTCGTGATGACGGCCGACGAGGGCAGCGCGAGGGCGACGTTCCTGATGCGCGTGCCCATCGCCCGCCAAGCGTTGCGCAGCGCCTCGGCGACCTGATCGAGGTTGGCGATGTTGCCATCCGTCACCGCGTCCTTGGGCAGCGGCTCGATGACGTAGCGCTCCACGCGCAGCTTACCCTTGCCGGCGTCGGACAGCTCGACCAGCTTGACCGCGGTCGTGCTGATGTCCACCCCGATCATGGGCAGGCCTTTCGCAGACAGCCAGTCCAGATTGATATTCAGGTGCAAGAGAATTTCCTTTACGCTTCTGTGAGTTGGCGCTTTTTCTTGTTATCGTTTTGAGATGCTAGCAACAACACACGGTTTTTAACAGTTTTTTCCTTGCCGTACCGCGTGAAACGAACACGTGTGTCCAATTTCCAACACCACTAACGCCTATAATCGTCGAAAACTTTAGGCGGGCTTTTTAAGGATCTTGATGTTTTCCAAATGGTGGCACTACGCGCTCGCGCTCGTCCTGAGCCTCGGCCTCGTGAGCGTCGCGCTGGCGGGGCTCGCTGCCGCGCTGATCTATCCCAACCTGCCGCCGCTTGAGGCGCTGACCGACTACCGCCCGAAGCTGCCCCTGCGCATCTACACCGCGGACGGCGCGCTGATGGGCGAATTCGGCGAGGAGCGCCGCGCCTTCATCCCCATCGAGAAGGTGCCCGCCTACATGAAGCAGGCGATCATCGCCGCCGAGGACGAGCGCTTCTACACCCACAGCGGCGTCGACACGATCGGGGTGCTGCGCGCGGCGGCCTCGAACCTCGTCTCCGGCGGCGTCAAGGAAGGCGCCTCGACCATCACCATGCAGGTCGCGCGCAACTTCTTCCTGTCGAACGAGAAGACGCTCACCCGCAAGCTCTCCGAGGCGATGCTCGCGATGAAAATCGAGCACAGCCTCTCCAAGGACAAGATCCTCGAGCTCTACATCAACCAGATCTTTCTCGGCCAGCGCGCCTACGGCTTCGAGGCCGCGGCGCGCACCTACTTCGGCAAGCCGATGAGCGAGCTCACGCTGGCCGAGTTCGCCATGCTGGCCGGCCTGCCGAAGGCGCCGTCGCGCTACAACCCGGTGGTCAATTTCCCGCGCGCCAAGGCACGTCAGGAATATGTGCTCGGGCGCATGCGCACGCTGAAGTTCATCGACCAGCCGACTTATGAAGCGGCGGTGAAGCAGAAGCTCGTAATCCGCCCGGCGCGCCGCCACACCGACGTGTCGGCCGACTACGCCGCCGAGATGGTGCGCCAGACGCTGTTCGAGAAATACGGCGAGTCGATCTACAGCTCGGGCTACAAGGTCGTCACCACGCTGGTGCGGGCGCAGCAGGAAGCCGCCAACCGCTCGGTTTGGCAAGGCATCGCCGATTACGACCAGCGCTACGGCTACCGCGGCCCGGAAAAGCAGATCACCCTGCCGGCAGACAAGGCGCAGCGCGACGCTGCGATCGCGCGCGCGCTGGAAGACCTCGTGCCGGTCAGCGACATGCTGCCTGCGGTCGTCGTCAGCGCGACGCCCAAGCTGATCCGCGCCCAGCTCGACGACGGCAGCGTGGTCGAGATCACAGGGAACTCGCTGAAATGGGTCGAGGCCTGGGTCGCCGCCAAGAAGGGGCGCCAGTTCGGACCCGGCGCGGTGGTGCGGGTGCAGGCGGTCGGCGCCAAGCCCCAGTGGCGGCTCGCGCAACTGCCGGAGGTCGAGGCGGCGCTCGTCGCGCTCGACCCCAACAGCGGCGCCATCACCGCGCTGGTCGGCGGCTTCGACTTCAACCGCAACAAGTTCAACCGCGTGACGCAGGCCTGGCGGCAGCCGGGCTCGGCCTTCAAGCCCTTCATCTACTCCGCTGCGCTGGAAAAGGGCTACACGCCGGCGACCCTGATCGACGACGCGCCGATTTTCCTTTCTGCGGCGGAAACCGGCAGCACGCCGTGGGAGCCTAAGAATTACGACGGCACCACCAGCGGCCCGACGCGCATGCGGGTGGCGCTCACCAAGTCGCTCAACCTGGTGTCGATCCGCATCCTGCAAGGCATCGGCCCCTACTATGCGCGCGACTACATCCGGCGCTTCGGCTTCGACCCCGCGCGCCACCCGCCCTACCTCACCATGGCACTGGGCGCAGGCAGCGTGACCCCGCTCCAGCTGGCCGCCGCCTACGGGGTGTTCGCCAACGGCGGCTTCGGCGTGAATCCCTATCTCATCGACAAGGTCTACGACAAGGACGGCCGCCTGCTGATGCAGGCGCAGCCGCAACACGCCGGCAGCACCGCGCCGCGCGTCATCGATGCCCGCAACGCCTGGCTCATGACCCACATGATGCAGGACGTGACCCGCAGCGGCACCGCCGCCCGCGCGGCCCAGCTCAAGCGCAGCGACCTGGCTGGCAAGACCGGCACCACCAACGACGCGCGGGACACCTGGTTCGCCGGCTACACGCCGGACCTCGTCGCGATCGCCTGGATGGGCTTCGACCAGCCGCGCTCGCTCGGCCGGCGCGAGACGGGCGGCCAGGCGGCCTTGCCCATGTGGATCAACTTCATGAGCGTCGCCCTCCAGGGCAAACCCGAGCGTGGCTGGCCCATGCCACCCGGCATCATCAGCGTGCGCATCGACCCCGAAACCGGTACCCGCCTGTCGGACAACCTGTTCGACGGCCTGCTCGGCAGCCTACTTGGCGAGAGCCAGGCGGGGATGGTCGAGTACTTCTACCAGGAATTTCCGCCGCCCGAGCGCGCGGCGTCACACTGGGACGACAACGAAGCTCCGCCCAATCCCGAGGAGCAGACGCCGTGAGACACCAGGACATGCGCCGGCGCATCGCGCACGCGGCCGCCCGCATCCTCGCCGAGGACGGCAGCCTCGACTACGGCAGCGCCAAGCGCAAGGCCGCCCGCCAACTCGGTGCCCCGAGCAGCGGCAGCCTGCCCGACAACCAGGAGGTCGAGGAAGCCTTGCGCAGCTACCAGGCGCTCTATCAGGCCGACGAAACGCGCACCCAGCTCGCGCACCTGCGCGCCGTCGCGATCGACTACATGGAACGGCTGGCCGACTTCGACCCGCACCTCACCGGCTCGGTGCTGAACGGCACCGCCGGCCGCCATGCCGGCATCCAGTTGCAGCTATTCACCGACCGCCAGAAGGACGTCGAATTCCTGCTGATGGGGCTGGGCGTGCCCTATCAGGCGGGCGAGACGCGCCCGGTCGAGACCCCCTCCCGAGCCTGCCCGCGCTTCCTCATCGACGACCCCCGCGCCACCGTCGAGCTGACCGTGTTTCCCGCCACCGAGCTGCGCAGCCTCAAGCGCCTGCAGGCCGACGGCAGCCCGCGTCGCGCCCGCCTTGCCCATGTGAAGACGCTCGCCTGACTGAAAAACGCCTCTTCCCTGGCATAAAAGATGCTGACCTCCTGAGCGTTCCCCTGCCCGAGACTCGACCTTGATTCGTTTTTTCCGGCACTACGTGTCCCTCAATCTGCTGCTGCTCGTGCTGCTCGAGGCGTTCATCCTCGCCGGTGCGGTATGGGTCGGCATCAACGCTGCCGGATCCGGCCTCGACGGTGTCGCCGAGGGTCAACCGGGGATGCTGGCGAAGGCCTTCACTTTTACGATCGTGATGCTCGGCCTGATGACGGCAAGCGGCCTCTACGACCTCGAGCAGCGCAACGGCCTGCTCAACCTGCTGCAGCGGCTCGGCCTGAGCTTCGGCCTGGGGCTGGTGGCGATGAGCCTCGTCTTCTACCTGTTCCCGGTCCTGCTGGTCGAGCGCAGCGCGTTCCTGCTCGCCTTCGGGCTGGCGCTGGTCGGCATCCTCGCGAGCCGCGCGCTCTTCGTGAGCTGGGCGCGCTCAGGCATGCTGAAGAAACGGGCGCTGGTGATCGGCACCGGCAGCCGCGCGGCGCAGATCGAGGCCCTCGTCGCCAAGCGGGGCCACGTCAGCAGCACGCAGGTCGTCGGCTACCTGCCCATGGGCGGCAGTCATCATTTCGTCGACCATGCCCGCATTCTCGACACCGGTGAGTCGCTGCCGGCGCTCACCGAGCGGCTGCAGGTGGGCGAGCTCATCCTCGCCGTGCGCGACCGCCGCGGCGGCGGCCTGCCGGTGCAGGAACTGCTCGAATGCAAGCTGCGCGGCGTGCGCATCACCGAGCTATCGAGCTTTTTCGAGCGCGAGAACGGCCATCTGCAGCTCGACTCGATGAACGCCAGCTGGATGATCCTCGCCGAGGGCTTCCACCAGGGCATCCTGCGCGACACCGTCAAGCGCCTGTTCGACCTCGTGGTGAGCGCCGCCATGCTCGCGCTCACCCTGCCGATCATGCTGTTCACGGCGCTGCTCATCAAGCTGGAAAGCCCCGGGCCGGTGTTGTATCGGCAGGAGCGCGTGGGCCAGGGTGGACGCCCCTTCACCATCCTCAAGTTCCGCAGCATGTGCGTCGACGCCGAAAAGGACGGCAAGCCGCGCTGGGCCGGCCAGAACGACAGCCGCGTCACGCTCACCGGCCGCTGCATCCGGCGCACGCGCATCGACGAGCTGCCGCAGATCTTCAACGTCTTCTTCGGCGACATGAGCTTCGTCGGCCCGCGCCCGGAACGTCCGTACTTCGTGCAGGACCTGACCCAGAAGATCCCCTATTACGGCGTGCGTCACACCGTAAAGCCCGGCATCACCGGCTGGGCGCAGGTACGCTATCCCTACGGCGCGACCGACGAGGACGCCCTCCACAAGCTGCAGTACGACCTCTACTACGTGAAGAACCACAGCCTCTTTCTCGACCTCATGATCCTGTTCCAGACCATGCAGGTCGTGATCTGGGGCAAGGGCGTGCGCTGACCGCCCCGAGCCCCGGCCATGCCCGAAACCCTCATCCTCGTCGCTGCGCTGGGTTACGGCCTGGCGGCGCTGGCCTACCTCGCTCTGTCGGGCCTCATCGTCGCCAGCTGGCGCCGCCGTCCGCAAGGCCGCCTGCTGGTGCTTGCCACCGCCCTCAGCGGCGTCTGGGGTGCGTTTTTCGCCCTCGCCGCCTGGGCCTACTCGGCGATGCCGCCACTCGCGCTCGTCGCCGAAGTCGCGCGCAACGGCGCCTGGCTCGGCCTGCTGCTCTATATTCTGCGCCTGCGTCTGCCGGCAGGCGCGCCGCTGCCGGCACCGCTGCGGCTCGTCCGCGCGCTCGCGGTCGCGCTCGTGGGCGGGCTGTTCGTCGCCCACCTGCTGGCGTGGCTCCTCCCCGATCTGCCCCGGCTCGCGCGTTGGGCAAGCCACCTCGGCTTCGTTCTCCTGAGCGTACTCGGCCTCGTGCTCGTCGAGCAGGTCTACCGCAGCACCCGCCCCGAGGACCGCTGGGCGATCAAGTTCCTGTGCCTGGGATTGGGTGGCCTGTTCGCCTACGACCTCTACCTCTACGCCAACGTCGCGCTGTTCAATGCGATGGATGCCCACGCCTGGGCGGCGCGCGGCTACGTTGTCGCACTGGTGGCGCCGCTGATCGCGGTGTCCGCCGCGCGCAACCCCGAGTGGTCGGCGCCGGTTGGCGTTTCGCGCAGCATGGCCTTCCATACCGCGAGCCTGCTGGGCGCGGGCCTGTACCTGCTGGCGATGGCCGGGGCCGGCTACTACCTGCGGCTGTTCGGCGGCGAGTGGGGCGACGTGGTTCAGACCGTGTTCGTCTTCGCCGCCGTGCTGGGTCTCGCGCTCCTGATGTTCTCCGGCACGCTGCGCGCGCGCCTGAGGGTGTTCCTCTCCAAGCACTTTTTCAGCTACCGCTACGACTACCGCGAGGAGTGGCTGAAGTTCACCCGCACGCTCACCGAGGGCGAATCCGGCACGCGGCTGTGCGAGCGCACGGTCGAGGCGCTCGCCCGCCTGGTCGAAAGCCCGGCCGGTGCGCTCTGGCTGAACGAGGGACCGGCGGGCTACCGGCGCGCCGGCTACTGGAACTGGAGCGAACTCGAAGGCACCGAGCCGGCCGACTCCTCCTTCGTCGCCTGGCTCGCGGACAAGCAGTGGGTCGTCGACCTCGACGAACTCAAGACCCGCCGCGACCTCTATGGCGACCTCGACCTGCCGGCATGGATCCGCGACGCCGACGACGCCTGGCTGGTGGTGCCGCTGATGCTGCACGACGAGCTGATCGGCTTCGTCGTCCTGAAGCACTCGCTCGGCAGGATGACGTTCAACTGGGAAGTGAGCGACCTGCTCAAGGTCGCCGCACGCCAGGCCGCGGCGCACCTCGCGCAGATGCGCGCATCGAACCAGCTCATCGTCGCGCGCCAGTTCGAGTCGTTCAACCGCACCACCACTTTCGTCATCCACGACCTCAAGAACCTGGTCGCGCAACTGTCCCTGCTGCTCGCCAACGCCGAGAAGCACAAGCACAACCCCGAGTTCCAGGCCGACATGCTCGATACCGTGGCGAACGCGGTCACGCGCATGAACAAGGTGCTGGCGCAACTGCGGCGCGGCAACGACGCGGCACCATCGCAATCGGTCGCGGTCGCCGACGTGCTGCGTGACGCCGCCGCCAGCAAGCAGGCGTTCAAGCTGCGCCCCGCGCTCGAACTGCCGCCGCCGTCGCTGCGCGTGCGTGCCGACCGTGAGCGGCTCACCCGCGCCATCGGCCATCTGCTGCAGAACGCGCTGGAAGCCACGCCGAACGACGGCCGTGTGAGCGTGCGCGGATTCGAGGAAGGTAGCCAGGCGATCATCGAGATCGCCGACACCGGCAGCGGCATGGACGAAGACTTCATCCGCACGCGGCTGTTCGCGCCCTTCGATTCGACCAAGGGCGCTGGCATGGGGATCGGCGCCTACGAATGCCGCGAGACGGTGCATGCGCTCGGCGGCAGCCTGGCTGTGGACAGCACCCCCGGCCAGGGCACGCGGTTCCGCATCAGCCTGCCGCTGGACGATAATGACGCACGACAAGGAGACGCCGCATGAGCGACGCCAAACCCAAGATCCTGCTGGTGGAGGACGACCCGGGGCTGCAGAAGCAGCTCAAGTGGAGCCTCGCCGACTACGAACTCGTCGTCGCCGGCGACCGTGACAGCGCAATCGCCCAGCTGCGCCGCCACGAGCCGCCGGTGGTGCTGCTCGACCTTGGCCTGCCGCCGGACGCCGACGGCGCCACCGAGGGGCTCGCCGCGCTGCAGCAGATCCTCTCGCTCGCGCCGGCGACCAAGGTCATCGTCGTCACAGGCAACCTCGACCGCGCCAACGCGGTGAAGGCGATCCAGCTCGGCGCCTACGACTTCTTCCAGAAACCCTTCGAGCCCGAAGTCCTGGCCCTGCTGATCTCGCGCGCGCTGCACGTCTACGCGCTCGAACGCGAGAACCGCGAACTCGCCGCGCGCCAGCAGCCTTCGCCGCTCGCCGGCCTCATCACCTGCAGCGAACCCATGCTCAAGGTTTGCCGCACCGTCGAGAAGGTCGCGCCGGCCAACGCCACCGTGCTGCTCTTGGGCGAATCGGGCACCGGCAAGGAAGTCCTCGCGCGCGGCATCCACGAGCTTTCGCCGCGCGCCGGCAAGCGCTTCGTCGCGATCAACTGCGCGGCGATTCCCGACACGCTGCTGGAGTCGGAACTCTTCGGCTACGAGAAGGGCGCGTTCACCGGCGCCGCCAAGCAGACCATCGGCAAGATCGAATACGCCAGCGAAGGCACGCTCTTCCTCGACGAGATCGGCGACCTGCCGATGCCGCTGCAGGCCAAGTTGCTGCGCTTCCTGCAGGAGCGCGTGATCGAGCGGCTGGGCGGGCGCGGCGAGATTCCGGTCGATGTGCGCGTCATCTGCGCCACCCACCGCGACCTCACAGCCATGATCCGCGAAGGCGGCTTCCGCGAGGACCTCTACTATCGCCTGTCGGAAATCACCATCAAGATCCCGCCGCTGCGCGAGCGGCCAGGCGACGCCGGGCTGCTGGCACAGGCCTTCCTCGAGCGCAACGCGCGCGAGCTCGGCCGCGCGATCCGCGGCTTCACCCCCGATGCGCTCGCCGCGCTCGAAGCACACACCTGGCCGGGCAACGTGCGCGAAATGGAGAACCTCATCAAGCGCGCTGCGATCATGGCCGACGGCAACCAGATCACCGCCGACGACCTCGGACTGCACGGCGCAGAGGCTGAGCCGTTGCCGCTGAATCTCCGCGTCGTGCGCGAAAACGCGGAGCGGCAGGCGGTAAGCCGCGCGCTCGCCCAAGCCAGCGGCAACGTGGCGCAGGCGGCCGAACTCCTCGGCATCACCCGGCCGACGCTGTATGACTTGATGGCGAAGATCGGGCTCAAGTGAGCGCAGCCTTCAGCGGGCGGCCCTCCCGCGGCGCCCGTCCTTGATCAGCATCAGCGCGGGCAGCAGGAACAGCTCGAACAACTGGCCGGCAACCAGGCCGACCGCCGTCATCAAGCCGAAGTTGGCCGTGGGAATGAAATCGGAGGTGGCGAGCAAGCCGAACTGCGCGACCAGCAGCACCGAGGTCGCGAGTACGGCGCGGCCGGACGACTCGAAGCTGCGCGCGATCGCGAATACCGGCGACAGCCCTTTTTTCAGCCGTTCGCGATAGCCGTGGTAAAGGTGGATGGTGTCGTCCACCGTAATCCCGAGCACGACGCTGGCGATCATCACCGTCGCCATGTCCAGGTAAATCCCTGCCGCGCCCATCAGGACGAAGAGAAAATACAAGGGCGCGAGGTTGGGGATCATCGCGATCGTCGTCGCGCCCACCGAGCGCCACATCAGCAGCATGAAGAGCGAGATCATGCCGAAGGCACCGAGAAAGCTGTTGATCTGGCCATTCACGAGAAGATCGATCTGGTCGGCAAAGAGTCTGCCGAAACCGCCGATCTCCACCTCGATCCCGGGCAGAGGCTGGCGATCCAGCTGTGCCTGGATGACACCGATCATGCGTGAAATTTCCTGGCTGCCGTGCACATTGAGATTGACCAAAATGCGGGCGTGCGCGTGCTCGCGATCGACGAGCTCGTACAGATCGCGGCCGTCGTAGATCAGCAGATATTGGCGAAGCAGACGATCGGTCTCGGGCAGTTTCCGAAACGTGGGATCTTCGCCATTCATCGCCCAGTTCATTTCTTCCACGAGATCGGCCATCGATATCGTGCGATCGACTTCGGGCTGGCTCTCGAGCCATTCCTGGAATGTCCTCATCGCCTGCAGCGCTTCGACCCGGGCCAGACTGTCCCGGCCATTGCCCCGCAGGGAAATCTCCAGCGTTGTCAGGCCGGAAAGCTCTGACTCGATCAGCGCCGTGCTGCGACTCACGGAGTGCTCGGGTTTGAAGAAACTCAGGAAATCTGATTCCACCTGCACCCGTTGCGTAAAGCCGAACGTCGCGACGACCACGACCAGCGTGGCGACGACCATCGTCTTCGGCCAGCGCAGGCTGAGGCGCACGAGACGACCGGCCAGCTTGCCGGCAAGGCCCATTCCAGAGCCGTGCCGCGGCCACCGATAGATGTCCCAGTGAAGGAGGAACGGTGGCACGAGGAAGAACACGGTCACGAACACGAGCAGGGTTCCGATCGCGCCGGCGAGGCCGAAAACCTGGATCGGCGGAATCGGAACCAGCGTCAGGCTCAGCAAACCTGCGCTCGTCGTCAGGACATTGAAGAAACCTGGCTTCATCGTCTCCGCAAGGGCCCGGTCGACCCGCGCGGGTCGCGGTAGCAAGGCGACCCGCGCCCGCTGAATGCCCGCGTAGAGATGGATGAGCGAGGCGAGGGTGTAAGCGGCCAGCAGACTCGGCAGGATAGCCGTGGCCATGGTGTAGGGCTGATCGAAGGCCGCGATCCCCGCCACTGTAGGCAGCACCACGGTCGACATCGCGACGGCGCCGATCACCACGGGCCGCAGCCGCCCGACCACCCACGCCATGAGCGACAGGCCGATCACCGTCGTCAACGGAATGAAAAGCAGGCTGTCTTTCAGGATGGAATCGAGCTGCGCAACGTCGAGGGTCACCGGCCCGGCGTCGCCCGCGTAGGCATCGCGCAGTCCCACGGCATCGATCGCGGACTGCGTGGCCCGCAGCACTTCCCTGCGCTGCGTGCTCTCGAACATCGGCACCGGGCGGACTGCCAACGCGACGTAGTGACCATCGTCGGACGACAGGAACCCTGGCGCGAAGCGATCCTCGAGCACGCGGCGCCGGATCGAATCGGTCGGCGTATCCTCGAGCGTATCCGGGTCGACCAGCAGCGCCACTTCGAACCCATCGTCGGTCGCCGAGATCTTTTCCACCGTGGTGAGGGTGAGCACGCGGTCCACCAAGGGGTGCCGCTCCAGCGTGTCCGCCAGCGCGTCGAGCTTGCCGAGGAACTCTGCCGCAAACGGGCGCTCGACGCGGAATATCACGGTCAGGACTTCGTCGCCGGGAAAATCCTTGCGCAAGGCATTGCGCAGGAGAACGGCGGCGGCGTCTTCGGGGTAATAGGCCTCGGGCGCGTTGTTGAACTGCAGTTTGAGAATCGCGACACCCGCGACGACGTGCAGCAGGATCACCAGCGCCAACGCCAGCGGCCACGCCAGCAGACGATGCTGCATGCCGTGGGTGCGGCCGAAGGCGCGCGACGACAGGCTCATGGCCCCCTCAGAAGCGCGTGCGCAAACCCACGGTGATCAGCGAATGATCCTGGTGGAAGCCGCCCAGCGCGCGATCCTCGCCGTCGAAGTAATGGCCCGCAAAATAAAGCTCGTGCGGCTCCCAGCCAACGTAGACCAAGCGTGGGCTGAGGTAGACGTCGTGCACGTTGAAGCCGCTGGCGAAGCGCAGGGCGGCGCGCCAGCGCCCCTGGCCGAAGGTGGTCTCGACCTCGCCGTTCACGCCGTAGTATTCCTTGAGCTCGAGAATGCTGCGGTCGGTCTTGAGCGCATGGGCGACGAGTTGCAGGTTGACACGCGTGTCCTTGCCGCCCGGAAAGAATTCCAGCGCGCCGATCCAGTCGACCGACGCGACCTTGTCCATCGCGGTGGTCGGCAGCGTCACCGGCACGTCGTCGGTGTAGCCAACTTCCATGCGCCAGGTAAGTCCGCCCGTCACCAATTCGGCGTCTGCGCCGACGAAGGTATTGAAGGGGTGGATCGCGGTGAGCGATGGGCCGGCGTCGACGCGGTAATACGGCAGCGACTGCCTCGTGCGCGCAACGGTGATGCCGAAATCGAAGGGCTCGCCGGTGCGCGTAAGCCGCACTGCGCCGCCGCCGCTGCCGTGCTCGTCGTGGCGGATCGCCGCGCCGCCGACCCAAGCGGTGGTAAGTGCCGGGTCGATGCCGATGACGCGGCCGGTGCTGCGGTTGACCGGGCTCCACACGCTCTCCAGATCGGGCAACTGGGCACCGCGGAAGACCGGCAGCAGGACCGCATCGAGCTTGTAGTCGCCGAAGGTCTGCTCCCAGCGCGCCGCCAGCTGCGCACGGCGGCGGTCGGCCAGGTCGTCGAGCACGAAGCGCGTGAGGTCCACGCGGCTGACACGGTCGGCCAGCGGAATCTCGTCGGCACGGCCCCAGATGATGGTCTGCGCGCCGAGCGTGAGGCGGGTGTCGCCGTCGCGGTAGCGCACGTAGGTGTCGGTGTAGTCGGCCAGCACTTCGTCGTGGCGCGCGGGGCCGCCCGCCTGGGCCATGCCGTCGAGCCGCGCACCGGCGCGGAATTCCCAGTTGCGGCTGGGCTGCCACATCACGTAGGCGCTGGCGCGCGCCGTAGAGTAGGTGTCGGCCTCGGGCGCGTCCGGCAACGCGCCTGTCTCCAAGAGCAGGTCGTCGATGCCGAACTTCAGGGCGGGCTGGAAACCTCGCGCCGCCGGCGCGCGCACCGTCGCGCGGGGCGGCGGCAGCTCGTCCGCGACCGCGGCAGGCGGGATCGAGGGCTCGGCCGGGCGCGGCTTGCGCGTGGTCGCGCGCGGCGGCGGCAGGTTCTCCCCCGCATCCTGCGCGGCCTCGCGGGGCGGCGGCAACTGGGCGGTCGCCAAGGCGGGCACGAGGACGCAACACAGCGACGTGGTCAGCAGGAGAAATCTCATGGGCGGAATTCCGATTCGATGTTTTCGTCAGCGAGGGCTTGCGTGGTGAAAAGACGCGCCGGCAGGCGCTGGTCGTACAGGGCGGCGTCGACGACCATGCGGGTCTCGTGACCCGTCTGCAGATCGATCATCCGGCTGTCGGTCAGGGTCCAGTAGCCCTGGTTGCGCTTCTTCGCGCGCAGCAGCCAGCGCTTGCTCGGCGAATTGGCGTCTTTCTCGAAATAGTCGACGCGTTGGGGAATGGCAGTCTCGGGATCGATCCAGCTGATGCGCTTGAGATACACCGAATCCTTGGGGTCGATCGGGACGCTTTCGAGCACCTCACACAGAATGCCGTTCTCGGTCTGGCGGCCAAGCAGGCGATGGCGGTCGCGGCTCGGCTTGCGCTCCTGCAAATCCTCGAAATAAAGATCCGAGCCGACGAAGCGGCCGCCCTTGCGGTCGCTCGATATCCGCCGCACCCGGTCGAGCGCGGGCAGATACAGCCACTGGTCCGCGCTACCGTCGGCCTTGTCGATGCTCAGCAGACCGGTGCCGGCAATGTCCTCGGGATCGAGGAAGCGGATCAGGTTAGCCGTCTCGCCGCCCGAGCGGTCGATCCGGTAGGTGACAAGCTCCCGAATGCGGGGCGCGCGCCCCTTCTCGGTCAGCACCATGCGACCGAGCGTGGTGAGATCGCGGCCGTTGGGGCGGTCGTGAACGCGTTGTGCGAGGGCCAGCGCTTCGTCGGCCGCAGCCGGAAACGCGAGCGCCCCGAGGACAAGAACGAGGCCGAGCCCGCGAATCCAGCGGGCAAGCAACATCAGGCTTGAATCTTGCGGCATAGTCAGGCGCACTCTACTGCAAACGGGAACGTAATCCCAATCCTTGCATTAGCGGAGATTCTTCGACGCACTTGACGGGAATTCATCGCCCAACCGACGACCCGAGCCGCCGCTTCACATACAATTTGCTTACTCGAACAGGAGACCGAGAAACCATGCGTGCCATTTCGCTTGCCGGCGGGCGCCGACCCAGCGCTCTGTTCATCGCCGTCGCTCTCGGTATCGGGTTGGTCGCGTGCAGCGGCGAGTCCGCCGACGCGCTATTGCAAAAAGCCGAGCAAAGCCTACGAACCGGCGACCGCAACGCGGCGGTGATTCACCTCAAAAGCGCCATCCAGGCAGACGCAAAAAACGCCGAGGCGCGCTTCCTGTTGGGCAAGCTGCAACTGGAAATGGGCGACTTCGCGAGCGCCGAAAAGGAGCTCAAACGCGCCCGCGAGGCCGGCTACGCTGCCGACAAAGTCAATCCGCTGCTGGCGCGGGCACTGATCGGCCTGGGCGAATTCAAGCGCGTGCTGGAGGAGCTTCCCGCGCCGGAAAAGGGCAGCGCCGCCGAAGTGCCCCTGCTGGTCGTGCGCGCCACGGCCCAGATTGGCGAGGGCGAGAAGGAAGCGGCCAAAACCAGCCTCCGACGGGCGGCCGAGATGGCGCCGCAGGATCCCGAAGTGCTACTGGCCCTGGCGCGGCTGGCGCTGGTCGACGGTGAACCGGCCAAGGCCGGCGAGCAGGTCGACGCCGCGCTCACCGCCAACCCCAAACACCGCGACGCCTGGCTGTTCAAGGGCGACCTCTTGCGGGGCACGGGCAAGGCCGCCGACGCGGCCAAGGCCTACCAGGCCGCGCTGGAAATCGATCCCGCTCACGACGGCGCGCGGCTAGCGCTCGCCGGGCTCGCGGTTGCCGATAACCGGCTCGCCGATGCCCGGCGCGAGGTCGACGCCGTACTGAAGGCCCAGCGCAATCACCCGCAGGCCCGCTACACCCTGGCCCTGATCGAGTTTCGCGACAACAAGCCCGAGGTGGCCCGCGATCAGCTGGTGGGCGTATTGAAATCGCATCCCAACTTTGTCCCGGCGCTGCTGCTCGCGGGCGCTGTCGAATATGCCCTGGGCAACATGCAGACCGCCGAGGCGCATCTCAACAAAGTCGTCGCCGCCGCGCCGCGCAACCTTTACGCAGTTCGCCTGCTCGCCGCGACGCAGTTGCGGCTGGGTCGCGCCGACGACGCCGAACGCTCGCTCGCGCTGATCCCCAACAGCATAGAGGACGCCAACTATCACATGGTGGCGGGCGAAGTCGCGCTCGCGCGCAAGAACTTTGACAAGGCCGCCGAGCATTTCGAGCGGGCGGCGAAGATCTCTCCCGACAACGCAGCGATCCGCACCGAGTTGGGGGTCGCGCGTCTGGCGCAGGGCGATGCGCGCGCCATGGCCGACCTCCAGGCCGCCGCAGCCATGGAGGGCAGTAGCAGCCGCGCCGACACGGTGATCATCCTCAACCAGCTCAACCAGCAAAAATTCGACGCCGCCCTCGCCAGCATCGACGCGCTCGAGAAAAAGCGGGGCGCGAGCCCGCTGACCTGGAACTACCGGGGCGCCGCGCAGCTGGGCAACAAGGACGCCGCCAGGGCACGCCAGAGTTTCGAGCAGGCGCTCAAACTCGACCCCAAGTTCTTCCCCGCCGCCGCCAACCTCGCCCAGCTCGACCTGCAGGACAAGCAACCGGCGCGCGCGCAACAGCGCTTCGAGGCCATCCTCAAGGCCGAGCCGCAACACCTCAACGCCATGCTCGCGCTGGCCGAGCTCGCACAGCGCGACAAGGACGAAAAGGCCTACGTCGGCTGGCTCGAAAAGGCCGCCAAGGCGCACCCCCAGGCGCTTCCGCCCAAGCTCGCCCTCGCCCGCTACCAACTCGCCAAGGGCGAGCGCGAGCGCGCGCTCGCCACCGCCCGCGAGGCCGTCAACGCCCAGCCCGCCAATCCGCTGGCACTCGACACCCTGGGCGCCGTACAGCTCGCCCTGGGCGATACTGCAAACGCCATCGGCACCTTCCGCAAACTCGCCGAGCAGTCGCCGAACCCCGGGATACCCCTGACGAAGCTCGCCTCGGCCCAGATCGCCGCCAAGCAGCCGGCCGAAGCACGCAAGGCCTTGCAGGATGCGCTGCGCGCCCAGCCCGACCTGCTCGAAGCGCAACTCCTGCTCGCCCGCCTCGACATCCAGGGCGCACGCTACGACGACGCGCTCAAGATCGCACGCGACATCCAGCAGCAGAAGCCGAAATCGGCCGCCGGCGCCACGCTCGAAGGCGACGTGCTCATGGCACGCAAGCAATATGACGCCGCGCTTGCCGCGTTCGAGCGTGCCCATGCGCTCGAGCCCCTGGGCACGCTGCTGGTCCGGCAGCACGAAGCGCTCGCCGCGCTCGGTCGGGCCGAAGAGGGCGAGAAGCGCCTCGCCGGCTGGCTCGCCAAGCATCCGCAAGATGCGGGGACGCGCATGGCGCTCGCCGAACGCCTCCTGAGACGCAGCCAGTTCAAGGCCGCAACGGACCAGTATCTCCTGCTGAACCAAAGCAATCCCGGCAACGTCGTCGTGCTCAACAACCTCGCCTGGGCGCTGTCGGAAGCCAAGGATCCGCGCGCGCTGGGCTTTGCCGAGCAGGCACTGAAAGCCAGCCCGGACAGTCCGGCCGTCATGGACACGCTCGGCTGGATCCTGGTGCAACAGGGACAGACCGAGCGCGGCATCAAACACCTGCAGCAGGCCCTGTCCAAGGCGCCCGATGCGGCGGACATACAGTGGCACCTCGCCTATGCCTACCACGCGAAGGGTGACGCCGCGCGGGCACGCCAAGAACTCAAGGCCTTGCTCGATCGGCGCGTCAGCTTCGCCAGCGAGGAGGAAGCCCGCGCACTCTACCAACAGTTGACGGCTCGATAGACAGGAACGCCAATGAGCAATCTCCCCTCAAGGATCAGGCCGCTTGCCCTCTCCATCGCGTTGGCGTTCGCCTCCGCAAGCTTGCTCGCGGGCTGCGACCAGACCGCCCGGGTGACGCCCCAGGAACACATCGAGCGGGCGAAGGGCTTTCAGAGCCAGGGCAACACCCGCGCGAGCGTGCTTGAGCTCAAGAATGCATTGCAGAAGGACCCCAACAATGCTGAGGCACGCTGGCTGCTCGGCAACATCTACCTCGACCTGAAACTCGGGCCGGATGCCGAATCCGAACTGACGAAGGCCGTCCAGCTCGGCATTTCGCCCAACAGCGCGCGCATCCCTCTGGCTCGAGCGCAACTCTATCAAGGTCAGTTTCAAAAGATTCTCGACGACCTCGCGGCCGTTGACACCGAGCAGCCCGGCACCCTCGCCCAGATTCTGGATTTGCGTGGCAACGCCTTGCTTGGCTTGGGGAACTACCGTGATGGCTGCCCGCTGTTCGATCGCGCGATCGCCCTCGATAAGGCCTACGCGCCGCCCTATCTCGGGCGCGCCCGCTGCGAATACCGCAACGGTGAGCCGAGCACCGCGCTCACGAGCGCCAACCAGGCGGCGAGCATCGACCCCGGCTATCGCGACGCCTTCTATTTGATCGGCGACCTGTACCGCGCGCTGGACCGGGTCGATGAGGCCTTGGCAGCCTACGACCGGGGACTCGCGATCAAACCAGACGACTACGACGCCCTGGCGAGAAAAGCCATGGCCTTGTTTTCGGTGCAACGGGACAAGGAAGCCGAAAAAGTCCTTGCGCAGCTGGAAAAGTTGCGGCCCAAATCGCCCCAGACCCATTATCTGAAAGCCTATCTCAAGCACCGCCAGGGCAAGCAGCCCGAAGCCGTCAATCTGCTCCAGCTGGCCCTCAGAGACGCGCCGGACAACCCGCAGATCAACCTGCTCTATGGCACGGTCAACTTCGCTTTGAAGAACGATCAGATCGCGCTGTCCGCTTTGCAAAAGACCCTCGGTTCGCTCGATCTCCCGGAAGCCCGGATTCTGCTCGCTGCGACCCAGTTGCGCTTGCGAGCGCCCGCTGACGCATCCAAGACGCTCGAGCCATTGCTTCGGCGCGGCGACAACCCGAAAGCCTTGCTGTTGGCGGGCCAAGCCCTTCTTGAGCAAGGCGAGGTGGAGCGCGGGCTCGCCCTCCTCGAGCGCGCCGGCCAGATGGCGCCGAAGGACACGGTCATCCGCACCGCGCTGGCACAGAATCAGTTGTTGAGCGGCGACCAGCGGGGCATCAGCGGACTCGAGTCGGTGATCACCGACAACCCGGCGGACAGTCATGCCTACCTGTTGCTGGCAGCCAACCAGCTCTCGAAGTCCGATTTCAGGGCGGCGCTCGAGACGCTGGAGAAAATGGCCGCTGCGCAGCCCACCAACCCATTGGCTCCGGTGCTCATCGGACGCGTCCACCTCATGCAGGCAAATCCGAAGCAGGCGCGCGAGGCATTCGAGCGAGCACTGGCGATCGATCCCGGATTCCTCCCGGCTGCCGCCGCACTGGCCGATCTCGACATCCGAGAGAAAAAGCCCGCCGAGGCGCGCGAACGCTTCAAACGCATCCTGGCGAAGTCACCCGACAACCTCGGCGCCTTGCTGGGTCAGGCCCGAACCGTGTTGGCACTGGGCGACACGAACGAGTATGTTTCGCTGCTACGGAAAGCGGTCGAGGCCCACCCGGGCGACCCCCGGCCAATCATTCTGTTGACCCGCCATTACATTCAAACGGTCAAGCAGCCGGAAAGCGGCTTGAGCCTGGCAAAAAGCGCGGCGGGGGCCAATCCGGGTAATCCCGTTTTCCTCGACAACCTTGGCGAGGCGCAACTCGCGGCCAAGCGCACCAAGGACGCAATCGACACCTACACCCGCCTCGTCAATGCGCAGCCGAACTCGGCGGCCGCCTGGTACCGACTGGCGTGGGCGCAGCGGGTCGCCGGCAATCCGGACGGCGCACTGAAGTCGCTACAACGGGTGCTGCAACTCGAGCCCGACCACCTCGACGCCCGCATCGCGCTGGCCGGCGTGTACGTCGTGCTGAACCAGCCCGACAACGCATTGAAGGAAACGCGGGTCATCCAGCAACGCGCCCCGAGCTCGCCCGCCGGCTACAATCTCGAAGCCGAGCTGGCCGCCCGGCTCGGTCAACCAGACCTCGCCCTGGAAGCGCTGTCCCGTGCGTTCAGCAACGCGCCCTCCTCCGACACCGCCGCGACCTATCACCTCGCCTTGCTGCGTGCCGGGAAGGCCCCGCAGGCAGCGCAGATGGCCACGCAGTGGCTGCAACGCAACCCTCTGGACGCATCGTTCCGCGTCTATCTCGCCGGCACACACCTCAGCAATCAACAGGTCGACGCCGCCATCGCCCAGTATCGGCAAGTCGTCAAGGATCATCCAGGGCATGTTCTCGCGCTCAACAACCTGGCCTCCCTGCTGATGGAGCGGAAAGACACGACGGGCTACGCGTTCGCGCAGCGCGCCTATGCGCTCCAGCCCACCAACCCCGTCGTCATGGACACCCAGGGCTGGGCGCTTCACCTCCAAGGCAGGAAAGGCGAGGCCGCGCCGCTGCTCAGGCAAGCCGCGGCGGCCCTCCCGGACATGCCCTCGGTGCAGTATCACTGGGCCGCCGTTCTGGCTGCCACGGGCGACACCGTCCAGGCGAGGTCGGTACTGCAGCGCGCACTCGCCACCAAGCAATCCTTCAACGAACGCGAGGCCGCGGCGGCATTGCTGAAATCCCTTCAGAACTGAAACACCCGTAAGACGGACGTCGCCCGGGCCAGAGACGCTGACAAGGCTGGCCTCGGGAGGACCGGGACCGGCCGAACAGCGCTGAAGCAGTGCGGCGGGCAGCGCCGAGAGCGTTTTGCCGAAATCCGATCCGATCCACAAACAAAAACCCCCAAGGCTCTCGGCCTTGGGGGTTTTGGGCGCCTCGGGTCAGCTTCGGATCAGTCGACCTTGCGACGGCGAAGCCCCATGCCCAAACCCAGCAGGCCGAGACCCAGCAAAGCAATGCTGGAAGGCTCCGGCACTTTGGCGAAGACGACGTCGAGCGAACCGTTGATGCTCTGCGTGCCCGCGACGGTGAAGGAGTTCAGCTGCCCCGACTCGAATGAGGCGTTGTAGAACGGCACAGGGGAGGTGAAATACTGGGAACCCAGCGCAGTCAACAAGAAGCTCGTCGACGTGCCAAAGCTGCCGCAGTTGATGCCACCCACGCAGGTCGGCAAGCCCGGATCAAGCGTACCAAAGCCGCCATTCAGGGCGCCGCTCGCAATCTGGTAGTCATCACCCGTATTTCCCAGGGTCCATGCGAGATTCCCGGTCGCCGGCGCAGCAAAAGACGTGTTCTGGTCAGGATCGATCCAGACGCTCAGAGTGCCACCCGAATTGAAGCTGAACGTCGTCACGACGCCAGACGTCGTGTAGGTACCGGAGCCCATGAGCAGAGCATACAGGCCGTAACCGTTGCCACCGAAGCTGCCGAGTTGGGTCGCGACCGGGGTGGTTCCATCGTTCGCGACGAACTGCCCGGCGTTCCACTTGATCGAGGTATCGAACGTCCCCGAAGTCGCGCTGGTCGGCGTGAAGGTCACGATTTCCACGTAGTTGCCGGTGATCTTGTCGGCGATGAACACATTGTTGAGCGAGCCGGGCACCGATTGCTCGGTGACCTGGAAGTCATTGAACACCGCAGCCGAGGCGCTCACGCTGGCAACGGCCATGGCGGCGACCAGAGCGCCTTGGAGAGCTTTGATCTTGAAATTCATGTCGGACTCCTAAGTGAAAAGGGGGGATCGCTTGCGGCTGTGGCGTCTGCACCGCCGGCCTCGACTCCTGATAAGCACGGGCCATGCCAGAAGACTACCCACTCAATCAAAACAACCACTTAGAGCAACGTCGCCCGGCACACCCGAGCCGAAGTGTAAAAATTTCCGACAATCCCGATCGTGACCGCCAGCCTGGCGCGAGCCTCGGGAAACCCCGCAGGTGCGAAACGCCCGCGTCAGCGCGCAGAGCGCGACAGCCGCCAGTTGACGTACGCGATGGCGAGACGCTGCAGCGGGTGGGCGTTCCCGCCCGGTCGCCAGACGCGCCGCAGCTTGCCCGTGTAGGCGTCGAACTGCAGGCTGTGGGGAACACCGCGCACCGGCCCACGACGCAGGAGAATCTTCAGGGCCTCGGTTCCCGCCAGACCGGCACAGAGCTGACAGGCGAGCCCGGTCGACGGAACCCGCTGGGTCTCGAAATCGACGATTTCCGGGTAGACGAGGTAGCCCCGATGCAATAGCGCAGGCGCGAGCCCGACGAGAAAGCGCACGGGCCACTCCGCCTCCGGGCTTCCCTCGAGCCGGAAATACGCCTCGAAGCCGGGGCCGTCCGGTAGGAAATTGAGTACCGCCGCCCCCATGCCGAGAGGCACGGCGAAGGTGATGGGGATGCCTCGCGCGCGGCACGCGTCGTAGACCAGGCGACGGGCGGAAAAGACGAAGTAGTCGAGTCCGTCGACGTAGAGATCGACGCCGTCCAGAAAGGCATCGACATTGTGGGGCTGGACGCCTTCGCCGAACACGCGAATGTCGAGCTCGGGGTTGATGTCCCGCGCCAGCCTGGCCATCACGTCGGCCTTCGGCTGGTCGAGGCTGCTCATGGACGCGCCCGCCTGCCGATTGAAATTGACGAGGTCGAATTGGTCGAGATCGGCGATGTGGAAGTTTCCGATGCCCAGTCTGGCAAGGGTCAACAGGTGCACGCCCCCCGCGCCGCCGAGTCCGGCGATCGCCACGCGCTTGCGGCGCAACGCGGCCTGTTCCTGAGGCGTGAGCCAGCCGAGATTGCGGCTGAACGCCTCGTCATAGTCGAAGGGCTTGGCCATTGCCGGTACTCAGCCTTCTTGCTTCAACAGGCGCGCGAGGATCCCCTCCTGATCCTGCGGTGAGAAGAAATAGGGATAGAGACTGCGGTCACGGGCTGCCTTGCCTTTGCCACCCACGGCCTCGATGCGCTCTTGCATGTAAGCCAGGTCAAGGTGCATCAGCACGACCGGGAAGTGAACGCGATTGTTCATCTTTTCTTCGCCCAGCTGCTTGAATCCCAGCATCTTCTCGTAAAACACCTTGTGGCGCGGAACGATTTCGATGATCGCGTCCGTGCATTCGTGAATCAGGCCATACAGGTACGAAATATGGATCAGGCTGGCAAGCAATTGCTTGGAACCGATGCTTTCGTCGATCGCAAGCTTGCTGAGTTCGCCAACGCGCTTGCCTTGGGCCCGAAGCGCATCGATCTCGGCCTTGTAGATTTCGTCGCCGAGCAGGCCTTCCTCGGAGTCGTAGCCGACCGTGACCGTTCCGACGATCCTGTCTTCATGAAACGAGAGGATGGTGATGCGGTTGGGGTACTTCTTCAGTTGCGCCTTGGGGAAGCCACGCCAGGCGTAGCGCTTCTGGACGAGCAGGCTGGCGCTGTTGAAGGTTTCGTCGTGCTGGGCGAACCGGAGCTTGAATCGATTCTCCCCCATTTGCTCCTCGGAAACGCCGCTGTCGGCTTCGGTCGTGGCGCACAGGTCCTTCAGGCGATATGGCGATTCGAAGCTGATGATGGTCCGATCAAAATCGTCGGCCCGTCTCCTGGCACGCTCAGTCAGCTTCTTCACAAAATCCAGGCCCATCTCAACCCCTCCGACGCATCAAAACGACGCGTGCTATGAATCTTCTAACGGTTAGTTTGAGCTGAACATTGAGCGTTCGCGAAGCCAGCGCGCCGCATCCCGCGCGAAATACGTCAACACCCCGTCCGCCCCGGCGCGCTTGAAGGCGAGGAGTGCCTCCATCACGCACGCGCGTTCATTCAGCCAGCCGTTCTGGACCGCCGCCCTCAGCATGGCGTACTCGCCGCTCACCTGATAAGCGTAGGTCGGCGCGCCGTAGGCGTCCTTCACGCGCCGGATCACATCCAGATAAGGCATGCCCGGCTTGACCATGACCATGTCGGCGCCTTCCTGCAGATCCAGCCCGACTTCCCACAGGGCTTCGTCGCTGTTGGCGGGGTCCATCTGATACGTATATTTGTTGCCCGCGCCCAGGTTGGCTGCCGAGCCGACGGCGTCGCGAAACGGCCCGTAGAAGCTCGACGCGTACTTGGCAGCATAGGCCAGGATCCGGGTGTGGATATGGCCGGCACCCTCGAGCGCGGCGCGCAGGGCGGCGACGCGGCCGTCCATCATGTCGGACGGCGCGACGACGTCCGCGCCGGCCTGGGCGTGGACCACCGCCTGCTTCGCCAGCACCGCCACCGTCTCGTCGTTGAGCACGTAGCCGGTGTCGTCGATGAGCCCGTCCTGGCCGTGGCTGGTGTAGGGGTCGAGCGCGATGTCGGTGATGACGCCCAGTTCGGGAAAACGGCGTTTCAGCGCCGCCACGGTGCGCGGCACCAGGCCGTCCGGGTTGAGCGCTTCTTCGGCGCCCGGCGTCTTCAAGCCCGCGTCGATCACCGGGAACAAGGCCAAAGCCGGAATGCCCAACTGGACGCATTCCTCGGCCACCGGCAGCAAGAGGTCGATCGACAGCCGCTCGACCCCGGGCATCGACGCCACCGTCTCGCGCTTGCCCTCGCCGTCCAGCACGAACACAGGGTAAATCAGATCATCGGCAGTGAGTGTGTGCTCACGCATCAGACGGCGGGAAAAATCGTCGCGGCGCATGCGGCGCATGCGGGCGGCGGGAAAATGGCCAAACGGCAGGTTCACGGGCATCTCCAAAGCAGCGAAAGACAGAACGACCTGGAACTTTTTTCGCGCAGGTCTACTCTAGGACAACAGACGGTTTGCATCGTCTCCCGCTTCTCCTCCCTGAGCGGGTTGCCTTAATCCCCTTAAGGCATCTTTAGCCCCGATCCCTCCCTTGATCGGGGCTTTTTTATCGTGGCGCACACGCGCCGATCGCTTCGGCGGTCGGTTCCGCCGGCTGCGCGAGCCAGCCCTCGATGCACGCGGCCGCTTCGTCGGCGCCGAGGCGCGACAAGCTGGAAAAAAGCTGCACGCTCATCGCGGGATTGCCGGCGAGTTCCGCCCTAACCCGCTTGAGCGTCAGGGCCTTTTCGCTGTTGGAGAGCTTGTCGGCCTTGGACAGCAGGATGTGCACGGGCTTGCCAGTCGGCGCGAACCAGTCGAGCATCTGCCGGTCGAGCGGGGTCAGCGGATGGCGCGCGTCCATGATCAGCACCATGCCCACCAGCGCCTCGCGCTCCTGCAGGTAGCGCGACAGCAGGGCCTCCCACTTCGCCTTCATCGCCGGCGGCACCTTGGCGTAGCCGTAGCCGGGCAGGTCGACGAGGAAGGTCTCTGGCGCGAGCTCGAAAAAGTTGATGAGCTGCGTGCGCCCCGGTGTCTTGGAGGTGAACGCGAGCCGGTTTTTTCGCGTCAACAGATTGATTGCGCTTGACTTTCCGGCATTCGAACGGCCCGCGAACGCCACCTCGGCGCGGCTGCCCGGCAGGGCGCGCAGCTGCGCGACCGACGTGTGGAAATGAGCACGGTTGAGCACGGGGTTGGCAGCCATATTAGTTGTGGCTAAACTACCCGTTTTCACAAGTTTTGCAAGCCTTCAGGAGCTTTTGATGAAACGCATCGTCCTTCTGGTCGCCGCCCTGGCCGCCGCCTCATCCGCCTACGCTGCCCCCGCCGCGACCAGAGGCGATCCGCGTGCCGCGGAAAGCATCGTCAACACGGTGTGCCTCGCGTGCCACGGCGTTGACGGCAACAGCGTCGCGGCCGCCAACCCCAAGCTCGCCGGCATGACCGAGGAATACCTCTACAAACAGCTCTCAGAATTCAAGTCGGGCGCGCGCAAGAACGCGATCATGAACGGCATGGTCAAGGACCTGACCGACACCGACCTGCGCAACCTCGCGGCTTACTTCAGCCTGCAGCAGCCCAAGCCGGGCACCGCGAAAGACGCCGAACTCGCGAAGCTCGGCGAGCGGATCTACCGCGGCGGCGTGCTCGGCGCCGGCGTTCCGGCCTGCGCCTCCTGCCACGGCCCGCAGGGCAAGGGTATCCCCACCCAGTTCCCGCGTCTCGCCGGCCAGCACGCCGAATACATCTACACGCAACTGAACGCCTTCCGCGTCGGCGCGCGCGCCAACGACGCCGCCAAGATGATGCGCAACATCGCTGCCAAGATGACCGACGCCGACATGAAAGCGGTGGCCGCCTACATTCAGGGCCTGCGTTGAACCATGATCGCGGCGTGGACTTGCGCCACGCCCGCTTTGGGTGCGAGTAAACTTATGGCGCGCACCTGTGTCGATGAAAGGGTGACCTCGTCACCCTTTTTTATTTGTGCCCTCCGGCGTCCTGCAGCCCGACATGAATACCGTCCACCACTCCTTCGGCAAGGCCCTGTTCGAACTGCTGAGCTCGATGCGCTTCGCCATCAGCCTGCTCTCCATCCTCGCGATCGCGTCGATAATCGGCACCGTGCTGAAGCAGGCCGAGCCGTACAACAACTACCTCATCCAGTTCGGGCCGTTTTGGTTCGACGTGTTCGAAAAGCTAGGGCTCTACGACGTCTACCACGCGGGCTGGTTCCTCGTCATCCTGACCTTCCTCGTCGTCTCGACCAGCGTATGCATCTGGCGCAATGCACCGAACTTCGCGCGCGAGATGAAGAGCTTCCGCGAGCACGTCAGCGAACAGTCGCTGGCCGCCTTCAAGCACAAGTACGAGGCCGCCACGACGCTCGCGCCCGACGCGCTCGCCGCCAGCGCGCAACGCTACCTCGAGGGGCAGGGCTACCGCGTCAAGCAGGTGGCGCGCGAAGACGGCGTGCTGCTCGCCGCCAAGGCTGGTAGCTGGAACCGACTCGGCTACTTCCTCGCGCACGCCGCCATCGTGATCATCTGCCTTGGCGGCCTGATGGACGGCAACCTGATGTTCAAGGCGCAGCAGTTGCTCGGCACCAAGAAGATCGAGACGCGCGACATCCCGCAAAGCCAAGTGCCGGAGATCTCCCGACTCGCGCCCAACAACCTCTCTTTCCGCGGCAGCGTGCAGATCCCCGAAGGCTCGAGCGCCGACGTGGCCTTCCTCAACGTCGGCGAAGGCTACCTGGTGCAGGAACTGCCGTTCGTGGTGGCGCTGAAGCAGTTCCGCATCGAGCACTACCCGACGGGCCAGCCCAAGAGCTTCGAGAGCGACGTCGAACTCTTCGATCACGCCGGCAACAAGCTCCGCGAAGCGACGATCAAGGTCAATCATCCGCTGATCCACGACGGCATCGCGATCTATCAGGCGAGCTTCGGCGACGGCGGCACGCGCCTGAATATGCGTGGCTGGAACCTGTTCGCGACCAGCGCCTCGTCGTTCGACGTCGAGGGCGCGGTGCACCAGAAGACCACGCTGACCAGTTCGTCCGGCGACTACACCCTCGAGTTCGTCGATTTCCGGCCGTTCAACGTGGAGAACCTGGGCGGCGAAATCGAGTCCCCGCGTGACACGATGAGCGTGCTGGGCGGCAGCCCGGTCTCCGACAACCGCCACCTGCGCAACGTCGGCCCGAGCTTCCAGTACAAGCTGCGCGACGCCCGCGGCCAGGCGCGCGAATTCTCGAACTACATGCTCCCGCTGGAACTTGACGGCCGCTGGTTCCTGATGTCCGGCGTGCGCGAATCGCCAAACGAGTCATTCCGCTACCTGCGTCTGCCGCTCGACGCCAACGGCAGCCTCGACACCTTCATGCGTCTGCGCGGCGCGCTGTTGAATCCGGCCCTGCGCGACGAGATCGCCGCCCGCTTCGCGCGCAAAGCCCTGCCGCCCGACGCCTGGGAAACGGAAATGGAGAACCGGCTCAAGGCCAGCGCCGCGCAGGTGCTGGCGATGTTCGCCGACGGCGGCTTCCAGACGCTCGGACGCTTCATCGACGAACGGGCGCCCAAAGCGGAAGCCGAGCAAATGGCGGCGACCTATCTGCGCATCCTCGAGCTCACCGCCTTCGAAGCCTTGCAGATCGCCAACCGCCAGGCCGGCCTGCCGCCGGCCGACACCGACGAGGCCACCAGCTGGCTGGTGCGCGACACGCTCAACAGCATGAGCGACGTGTTTGTCTACGGCGCGCCGGTCTACCTGCAACTTGTGAGCTTCGACGAGGTCAAGGCGAGCGGGCTGCAACTCACCCGCTCGCCCGGCCAGAATATCGTTTACCTCGGCTCGCTTTTGCTGACCCTTGGGATATTCTTCATGCTGTACGTTCGCGAGCGCCGGGTGTGGCTGCGCATCAAACCGGGCAACGCGCTGCTGGCGATGTCGTCGGCCAAACATACTATCGATTTCGAGAAGGAATTCGCCCAGCATTCGCAAGCGCTCGACACGCTTGCCCAGTCATCCGGAGGCTAAGACATGGAACTCGCCCTCAATCAACCCGCCCCGCTGTTGAAGCGCCTCACCTGGTTCGACTGGCTGTTCGCCGCCATCGTGGTGGCGGGCGGCATCGCGGCCTTCGCCCGCTATGGCGAATTCATCGACCTCTACGAGAAGAGCATCCTGCTCGCAGCCGTCCCCTCGGTCGTCGTGTTCGGCTGGTTCTGGAAGTCCTTCCGTCCGCTCTTCATCGTGGTCGGCGCGCTGAGCCTGTTCGCGCTCAACCTCTACAACGGCGATCTCGCACGGATGGAGGAGGCTTTCTTCCTTAAGTATCTAATCTCCAGCCAGGCCGCGATCATGTGGATGTGCGCGCTGTTCGGTCTGGCCACGCTCGCCTACTGGGCCGGACTTTTGGCGCGCTCGGACTTCATGCTGAAAACCGGCACCGCGCTCACCTGGTCGGCGGTCACTTTCGGCTGGACTGGCCTCATGGTGCGCTGGTACGAGTCGCACCAGATCGGCCCCGACATGGGGCACATCCCCGTGTCGAACCTTTACGAAGTCTTCGTGCTGTTCAGCCTCATCACCGCGATGATGTACCTCTATTACGAGGCGCGCTCGCAGGCCCGCCAGATGGGTGCCTTCGTGCTGGTCGTCATCTCGGCGGCGGTCACCTTCCTGCTCTGGTACACCTTCGACCGCGGCGCGCACGAAATCCAGCCTCTGGTCCCGGCGCTGCAGTCGTGGTGGATGAAGCTGCACGTGCCCGCCAACTTCGTCGGCTACGGCGGTTTCTCGATCGCCGCGATGCTGGGCGGCGCCTACCTGCTCGCCTCCCACGGTATCCTCGCCAACCGTCTGCCCCGGCTCGAAGTGCTAGACGACGTGATGTACAAGTCGATCGCGATCGGCTTCGCCTTTTTCACCATCGCCACCATCCTCGGCGCCATGTGGGCGGCCGAAGCCTGGGGCGGCTACTGGTCGTGGGACCCGAAGGAGACCTGGGCGCTGATCGTGTGGCTGAACTACGCGGCCTGGCTGCACATCCGCCTGGTCAAGGGCCTGCGTGGCCCGCTCTTGGCGTGGTGGGCGGTGGTCGGCCTCTTCGTCACCACCTTCGCCTTCATCGGCGTCAACATGTTCCTCTCCGGCCTGCATTCCTACGGCGAACTCTGACGCCCCCCGAGCCCGCTGGCCCCCTGCGGGGCCGCCGCCCGCCGTGCCGAAAAAACTGCTGTTTCTCTGCGTCGCCGCGGTTGCGCTGGCTGGCGGCGTCTGGCTGGCCCAGAACCGGAACGCCCCCGTGGACGCCGAATTCTGGGCAATCAGCTTCCCCGACCTCGAAGGTCAAGCGCAAGCGATGGCACGCTGGCGCGGCCAGGTGATCGTGCTCAACTTCTGGGCGAGCTGGTGCGCCCCCTGCCGCGAGGAAGTGCCGGATTTTGCCGACCTGCGCGCCCAGTACCGCGCCAAAGGGGTCGAGTTCGTTGGCATCGCCGTCGACACTCCGGAGCGGGTCACGACCTTCCTGCGCGAGTTTCCGGTCGATTACCCGATCCTGATCGGCGAAGGTGCGGCGACCCACCTCGCCGAACGCTTGGGCAACCCGAGCGGCGCGTTGCCCTACACGATCGTGCTCGATCGCGACGGCCGCGTGGTGATGCGCCACCTCGGCCGGCTGGATCGCGGGACGCTCGACGCCGCTCTGCGCAAGTTCGCTACATAACGGCAACTTGCCGTCAAGATCTGGACAAATTGCCTGAACTTGCGGCAGACTCGCGGCCATGACCACCAAGCGAGCCGGCCGCGCCGCGGCCAAACCGGTTGCCACGTTGCGCCCGCGGGTGCTGGTGCTGCACGGCCCCAACCTGAACCTCTTGGGCAGCCGCGAGCCGAAGCACTACGGGCTTGCCACGCTCGACGACATCAACCGCGCCCTGCTCGCTCGCGGCGAGGCGGCCGGCGCGCAGGTCGAGACTTTCCAGCACAACCACGAAGGCGCGCTGATCGAGCGCATCCACCAGGCCGCGCGCGACCAGGTCGACTTCATCGTCATCAATCCGGCGGGCTACACGCACACCAGCGTGGCGCTGCGCGACGCCCTGGCCGCCACCGCGATCCCCTTCGTCGAGGTTCACCTTTCCAACATCTACGCGCGCGAAAGTTTCCGGCACCATTCGTACTTCTCCGACCTCGCCGTCGGCGTGGTGTCCGGGCTGGGCGCGCATGGTTACGAACTGGCGCTCGAATTCGCGCTGCGCCATCTGCAAGACAGGACCCCCCATGGATCTCAGAAAACTGAAAAAGCTCATTGACCTGGTCGAGGCCTCCGGCATCGCCGAGCTCGAAATCACCGAAGGCGAGGAGAAGGTCCGCATCGCCAAGAGCATCGCCGGCGCGCCGATGATGATGGCGCCGGCGCCGCAGGTCATCCACGCGGCGGCCGCGCCCGCGCCTGCAGCCCCCGCGGCGGCTGCGCCGGCCGAGGAAGCAGTGCCCGAGGGCCACGTCGTGCGTTCGCCGATGGTCGGCACCTTCTACCGCGCACCCGCGCCCGGCGCCAAGGTGTTCGTCGAGGTCGGCCAGACCGTTTCCGCCGGCGACACGCTCTGCATCATCGAAGCGATGAAGCTCCTGAACGAGATCGAAGCGGACCAGGGCGGCGTCATCAAGGCCATCCTCGTCGAGAATGGTCAGCCCGTGGAATACGGCGAGCCACTGTTTGTGATTGGTTGACTGGAGGCAGGGGCGAGGAGCCAGGTGCCAGGAGGCAGGGATTGATGCCGCTCGTAGCACACCTCCCCTAGCCCCTAAATCCTTATCCCTAGCCCCTACAAACGCATGCTCGAAAAAATCCTCATCGCCAACCGCGGCGACCAGCTGCCGCAAGGCAGCGCAGCGGCGAAGCCAAGTCGCTCGGCGGCGACGAGCCGCCAGGGCGATTTTGCCGCGGAGACTACGCATGTTTGAAAAGATCCTCATCGCCAAC
>JBKBRW010000001.1:47307-115811 GCA_046291555.1 Thiobacillus sp. | reverse complement strand
ATCGCTCGGCGGCGACGAGCCGCCAGGGCGATTTTGCCGCGGAGACTACGCATGTTTGAAAAGATCCTCATCGCCAACCGCGGCGAAATCGCCCTCCGCATCCAGCGCGCCTGCCGCGAAATGGGCATCAAGACGGTCGCGGTCTACTCCGAGGCCGACCGCGACGCCAAGTACGTCAAGCTCGCCGACGAGTCGGTGTGCATCGGCCCGGCGCCCTCGGTGCAGAGCTACCTGCACGTGCCGTCGATCATCGCCGCCGCGGAAGTCACCGACGCCGGCGCGATCCATCCCGGCTACGGCTTCCTGTCGGAAAACGCCGACTTCGCCGAGCGTGTCGAATCGTCCGGCTTCGCCTTCATCGGCCCGCGCCCCGACAACATCCGCCTGATGGGCGACAAGGTCGCCGCCAAGCAGGCCATGCTCGACGCCAAGGTGCCCTGCGTGCCCGGCTCCGAAGGCGCGCTGCCGGACGATCCCGATGAGATCCTGAAGATCGCGCGCGACATCGGCTACCCGGTCATCATCAAGGCCGCCGGCGGCGGCGGCGGTCGCGGCATGCGGGTCGTGCACACCGAGGCCGCACTCCTCAACGCGGTCACCATGACGCGGACCGAGGCGGGGGCGGCCTTCGGCAACCCCATGGTCTACATGGAGAAATTTCTGCAGACCCCGCGCCACATCGAGATCCAGGTCATCGCCGACGAGCATGGCAACGCGGTGCACCTGGGCGAGCGCGACTGCTCGATGCAGCGCCGCCACCAGAAAGTGCTCGAGGAAGCCCCCGCGCCCGGCCTCGACCCGAAACTGCGCGACAAGATCGGCGAGCGTTGTGCCGAGGCCTGCCGCAGGATCGGCTACCGCGGCGCCGGCACCTTCGAATTCCTCTACGAGAACGGCGAGTTCTACTTCATCGAGATGAACACCCGCGTGCAGGTCGAGCACCCTGTGAGCGAGATGATCACCGGCGTCGACATCGTGCAGACACAGATCCGCGTCGCCGCCGGCGAGAAGCTGCCCTGGAAGCAGAAGGACATCGTATTCCGCGGCCACGCCATCGAATGCCGCATCAACGCCGAGCATCCGACCACCTTCGTGCCCAGCCCCGGCCGGCTCACCAACTACCACGCCCCCGGCGGCCCCGGCATCCGCGTCGACTCGCACGTCTACCACGGCTATTACGTGCCGCCGCACTACGATTCGATGATCGGCAAGCTCATCGCCTACGGCGACACCCGCGAGCAGGCCATCGCCCGCATGCGCGGCGCGCTGATGGAAATGGTCGTCGAAGGCATCCAGACCAACATCCCGCTGCACCAGATGCTCATGCACGACGCTGCCTTCATCAAGGGCGGCACCAGCATTCACTATCTGGAGCACAAACTGGCGGAAGAGAAAGCTTGAGGGGCTAGGATTTAGGATCTAGGGACCAGGGAATGAGCGCCAGCGCAGCACAATCCCCCCTCGATCCTTGCCCCTAGCTCCTAACCCCTAAAAATGCCCTGGCAATCCGTCCGTCTCCGCGTCGACTCCAAGCAGGCCGAGCCGCTTTCGGACGCGCTGATGGAAGCGGGTGCGCTGTCGGTCTCGCTGGAGGACGCCGACGCCGGCACGGTCGACGAGACGCCGCTGTTCGGCGAGCCCGATCATCCCACCGCCGAGTTGTGGCCGCACAGCATCGCGGTGGCCCTGTTCGAATCCGACGCCGACGTCGCCGCGATCCTCGCCGAGGCGGCGCGCGCAGCCGGCGTGCCGCTGCCGGCCGACTACGCGGTCGAGACCGTCGCCGAGCAGGACTGGGTGCGCCTGACCCAATCGCAATTCGATCCCATTCCGATCTCGCCGCGCCTGTGGATCGTGCCGACCTGGCACGAAGCGCCCGACAGCCGCGCGATCAATCTCAAGCTCGACCCAGGCCTGGCTTTCGGCACCGGCAGCCATCCCACCACGCGGCTGTGCCTGCGCTGGCTCGACGAAAACCTCACAGGCGGCGAGACGCTGCTCGACTACGGCTGCGGCTCGGGCGTGCTGGCGATCGCCGCGGCCAAGCTCGGTGCCGCGCGCGTCGACGGCGTCGACATCGACCCGCAGGCCGTGCAAGCGTCGCGCGACAATGCGGCGCTCAACGACGTCGCGGCCCGCTTCTGCCTGCCGGGCGAACTCGCGCCGGGCCGCTACGATGTGGTCGTGGCCAACATCCTCACCAACCCGCTGAAGGGCATGGCGCCGCTGCTCGCCGGCCGGGTGCGCGCAGGTGGCCAGTTGGTGCTGTCGGGCATCCTCGCCGAGCAGGCCGACGACGTGATGGCGGTCTACCGCGAGTGGTTCGACTTCGACCCGCCCGAGACCGACGAGGGCTGGGTCCGCCTCGCAGGCACACGCCGGTGACGCAGCGTTTTCGCACCACCTGCCCGCACTGCGCCAGCGTGTTCCGGCTCGGACCGGAGCAGCTCGACGCGGCGGCGGGTTGGGTGCAGTGCGGGGTGTGCGGGGCCGCGTTCGACGCCTACCCCGCCTTGGTCGACGAGACACCGCCCGCGGTCGCGCCGCCTCCCGCGCCGGCCGTGGCAGAGGACCCCCCGCTGGCCGATCGCAAACCGGCGCCAGCCCACGAAGCTCCGCCGGCGGCGGCGCCCACCGTCGCGCCCGACGCAGTCCCCACGCCCGTGGCATCGTCGACCCGGCCGGCGCCCGATTTCCCGACCGAGAGTGACCTGCCCTCCATCATCCTGATCGACCCCGACCAGGCCGCCGCCGAGGAGCCGGGGCCGCTGCCGGAAATTCCCCCCGCCGAGCCCTTCGTGCCGGTGCCGCCGCGCCCTGTCTCGCCGGCGCCGGCGGCGCGCATCGAGTACGCCGCCGCGCACCAAGCCGAGCCGGAAGCCGAACCGCCCCCGGGCCGGCACCGCCCGTGGCTCGCGGCGCTCGCGAGCGTGGTGCTGCTGGTCACCCTCGCCGCGCAGTCCGCCTATTTCCTGCGCGACGCGCTGGCGAGCCGCTACCCGGAAACCCGCCCCATGCTCGAGCAGGCCTGCGCCATGCTCGGCTGCAGCCTCGCCCTGCCGAAGAATCTCGCCCAGCTGCAGATCGTCGGCTCCGACCTGCTAACCGAAGGCGCCGGCCAGCTGCGCCTGAACCTCACGCTCGGCAACCGAGCCCGCCGCGCCCAGGCCTGGCCGGTGCTGGTGCTCACGCTCACCGATCAGCGCAACCAGCCGCTCGCCCGCCGCAGCTTCGCGCCCAGCGAATACCTGGGCGACCCCCGCATGATCGCGGCCGGCATCCCGCCGCGCAGCGAGCAGCCCTTGAGCCTCGCGCTCACGGTGCGCGACCTCGCGCCGATGGGCTTCAACCTCCAGCTCACCTACTGACGGGCGGGGCTGGCTGACAGTCGGCTTCTTCGGTATAGTTTCCGCTCCCGTCGCGGGAGAGCGCGTGCGCCGCACGCCGCCGAAGGCGCAATTCACCCGGAATCGCTCAGGCAAAAGGACCGCGACAACCGGAACACTCTGGAGAGCGCAGTGGCTGTTTTGAACAGCGCAACTGCCACCGAAGGGGCAGCGGCCACGGCCGTAATCTCTCAGGTACCAAGGACAGAGGGGTGAAGCGAATCCGCGCTTCACCCCTTTTTAATTTTTTGGTGCCTCATGCCCGACCTCAAGCAGACTCCGCTCAACGCCACCCACCGCGAACTCGGCGCCAAGATGGTCGATTTCGGCGGCTGGGACATGCCGGTCAACTACGGTTCGCAGATCGAAGAGCACCACGCGGTGCGCACCGGCTGCGGCCTGTTCGACGTCTCGCACATGCTGCCGCTCGACATCCGTGGCGCCAACGTGCGCGCCTTCCTGCGCCGGTTGGTGGCGAACAACGTCGACAAGCTCACCGTACCCGGCAAGGCCTTGTACTCGTGCATGCTCAACGAAGCCGGCGGCGTCATCGACGACCTCATCATCTACTTCATGGACGAGACCTGGTTCCGCCTGGTGGTCAACGCCGGCACCGCGGACAAGGACCTCGCCTGGATGGAAAAGATGAACGCCGACTGGGGCATGGGCCTTACGCTCACGCCGCGCCGCGACCTCGCGATGATCGCGATCCAGGGTCCGGACTCGACGCGCGTGCTGAACGAAGCGCTGCCCGGCGTCGATGCGATCACGGCGAACCTGAAACCCTTCAACGCTGCCGCGATGGGCGAGATGTTCATTGCGCGCACCGGCTACACCGGCGAGGACGGCTTCGAGGTCATGGTGTTGGCGAAATCCGCGCCCTTCTTCTGGAAGGCGCTGATGGAAGCCGGCGGCCGCCCGATCGGGTTGGGCGCGCGCGACACCCTGCGGCTCGAAGCGGGCATGAACCTCTACGGTCAGGACATGGACGAAACCACCAGCCCGCTCGAATCCGGCCTCGCCTGGACCGTGGACATCAAGACCGACCGCGACTTCGTCGGCCGCAAGGCGCTCGAAGCGAGTGAGGTGACCAAACAGCTTGTTGGCCTGGTGCTGCTCGACAAGGGCGTGCTGCGCAGCCACCAGAAAGTGCACACCAGGCACGGCGACGGCGAAATCACCTCCGGCACCTTTTCGCCTACGATGCAGCAATCGATCGCGCTCGCCCGCATCCCGCTCGGCATCGCCCCGGGCGAGGAAGTCGAGGTCGAGATCCGCGACAAGAAACTGCGCGCGAAGGTGGTGAAGTATCCGTTCGTCCGTAACGGCAAGGTTTTGATTTAGGTGGGGTCAAGGGTCAGGGGGTAGGGGTCAGGGGAAAACCGCGGCGCAGCCGCAGCTTCCCTGAATCCTGCATCCTGATCCCTGTCCCCTGGAACACAACTCGACCAGGAATACACGAGATGAACATCCCCGCTGACCTCAAATACACCCCCAGCCACGAATGGGTGCGCGTCGAAGCCGATGGCACGCTGACCGTGGGCATCACCCACCACGCGCAGGATCTCCTGGGCGACATGGTATTCATCGAGAACCCGGCGACCGGCCGGCAGCTCGCCAAGGGCGAGGAGTGCGCAGTGGTCGAATCGGTGAAGGCGGCGTCCGACGTCTACGCGCCTGTGGCCGGCGAAGTCATCTCTTCCAACAACGAAGTCGAGGCCAGCCCCGACGCCGTAAACCGCGACGCCTACGCCGCCTGGATGTTCAAGCTCAAGCCCGCCAACCCCGCCGACGTCAACGAACTGCTCGACGCCGCGGCCTACCAGAAGCTGGTCGAGTCGGAAGCCCACTAGGGGCTAGGATTTAGGGAATGTGCGGCTATGCCGCGCCCCTGAACTCGGCCCCGCCTCCCCTGGTCCCTAGATCCTAATTCCTAGCCCCTAGAACCATGCCCTTCATTCCCCACACCGAAGCAGACGTCTCCGCCATGCTCGGCGCCATCGGTGCCCAGAGCATCGAGGACCTGTTCGACGAGATCCCGCCTGCGCTCAAGACCGGCAAGCTGAAGGACGTGCCGGACGGCCTGCCCGAGATGGCGGTGGCGCGCCTGATGCAGGAGCGCGCGTCGCAGGACGGCTTCTGGTCGAACTTCATCGGCGCCGGCGCCTACGAGCACCACATTCCGGCGGCGATCTGGCAGATCACGACGCGTGGCGAGTTCTACTCGGCCTACACGCCCTACCAGGCCGAAGCCAGCCAGGGCACGCTGCAGCTGATCTACGAGTACCAGACCATGATGACGCGGCTGACCGGGCTCGACGTCTCGAATGCGTCCTTGTACGACGGCGCCTCCGCGCTCGCCGAAGCGGTGCTGATGGCGGTCAGATCCCACAAGACCTCGCGCCGCGTGCTGGTGCCCAAGACCGTGCATCCGATCTACCGCAGCGTCGTCGTCACCACCGTCAAGAACCAGGACATCGAACTGGTCGAACTCGACTATGACGCCGCGACAGGCAAGACGGTATTGCCCACCGACCCGGGCGCCTTCGCCGGCCTGGTGATCCCGCAGCCCAACTTCTTCGGCGTGCTCGAAGACGTGCACGCGCTGACCGACTGGGCGCATGAGAAAGGCGCGCTGGCGATCGCGCTGGTCAACCCGACCACGCTCGCGGTGCTGGAAGCGCCCGGCAAGTGGGGAACGAAGGGTGCCGACATCGCGGTCGGTGAAGGCCAGCCGCTCGGTGCGCCGCTGGCCTCGGGCGGGCCCTACTTCGGCTTCATGTGCTGCCGGCAGGACTTCGTGCGGCAGATGCCGGGGCGCATCGTCGGGCGGACGGTCGATCTGGATGGCAAGCCCGGCTTCGCGCTGACGTTGCAGGCGCGCGAGCAACACATCCGCCGCTCCAAGGCCACGTCCAACATCTGCACCAACCAGGGCCTGGTCGTCACCGCGGCGACGCAATACCTGTCGCTGCTCGGCCCGCAAGGGCTCGCCCGGGTCGCATCCGCGAGCCACGCCGGCACCGTGCTGCTTGCCGACAAGCTGGCGGCGATTCCGGGCGTGACGAAAGCGTTTGCCAGCCCCTTCTTCCACGAAGTCGTGTTGAAGCTCAACGACAACGCGAAGGACGTGCTGCGCGCGCTGCGCGCGCAGGGCATCCTCGGCGGGCTGGACATCTCCGGCTGGTACCCCGAACTCGGGCAGGCCATCCTCGTCTGCGTCACCGAGACCAAGACGCCCGCCGACCTCGACCACTACGCGCAACAATTGGAACGTATCCTGTCCAAGCGCCGCGAAGCGCCGCCGTGCGCGTACAAGAACTGAAAGGCCCCTCATGAGTGACGTGCTGCGCGACCGGCAGTTCTACGACATGGCCGATGCCTACATTTCGCTGGCCAACAACCAGCTGAACGAAACGAAGCCGAGCCGGGTGAGCGCCGCCGCGCTGTTCGCGGCCTCGCGCTTCAACGCCTTCGTCATCGCAGCGGCGGCGGGCAGCAAGGAACAGATGATCGCGGAGAAGGAAGCCGCGATCGCCTATTTCATGGACCAGTACGAGAAGATGCTGCGCGAGAACATCGACGAGCATCTTTCGCGATTCGACCAGGCCGGCGCCTGAGCCGCCGGCATTCAATCAACCAGGCAAGGAGAGCAAACATGGCAGTCACGCTAGGCGGCAACCCCATCGACGTCGCAGGCACGTTTCCCAAGGTCGGCGACACCGCACCCGACTTCAAGCTCGTGAACAAGGACCTCGCCGACGTCTCGCTGGCCGACTTCGCCGGCAAGAAGAAGATCCTCAACATCGTGCCCAGCCTCGACACCCCGGTGTGCGCAACCTCCACCAAGAAATTCAACGCCGCCGCGTCCGACAAGGTCGCCGTGCTGGTGATCTCCGCCGATCTGCCGTTCGCGCAGAACCGCTTCTGCGGCGCCGAAGCGCCCAACGTCACCACGCTGTCGACCATGCGCGGGGCCGAGTTCATGAAGGCCTACGGCGTCGCGATCGTGAGCGGCCCGCTCGCCGGCATCACCGCGCGCGCCGTGATCGTGCTCGACGAGAACAACAAGGTGCTGCACGCCGAGCTCGTGCCGGAGATCAAGCAGGAGCCGAATTACGACGCCGCTTTGGCCGCTTTGAAGTGAGGGACTAGGAGCTAGGGGCTAGGATTTAGGGCAGGTGCGGCTACGCCGCGCCCCTGAATTTGCCCCCGGTTCCCTAGCCCCTAGATCCTAGATCCTAGCCCCTAGAACCATGCTGATATTCGACCATTCCCGTCCCGGCCGTACCGCTGCCGCCCAGTTGCCCGCCACCGCCGGCAACCTCGACGACCTGCCGCCCGCGCTGCGCCGCAAGGAGGCGCCCGCGCTGCCGGAAGTGTCCGAGCTCGACGTGGTGCGCCACTACACGCGTTTGAGCCAGAAGAACTTCTCGATCGACACGCAGTTCTACCCGCTCGGCTCGTGCACGATGAAGTACAACCCGCGCGCGTGCAATGCGCTGGCGATGCTGCCGCAGTTTCTCGCGCGGCATCCGGCGAGCCCGGACGAGACGGGGCAGGGCTTTCTCGCCAGCATGTACGAGCTGCAGGAAATGCTGAAGGACGTGACCGGCATGGCCGGCGTGTCGATGGCGCCGATGGCCGGCGCGCACGGCGAGTTCGCCGGGGTGGCGATGATCCGCGCCTACCATGACGCGCGCGGCGACACCGCGCGGCGCGAGATCATCGTGCCGGACGCGGCGCACGGCACCAACCCGGCGACCGCAACGATGTGCGGCTACACGGTGAAGGAGATCCCGACCGACGCGACCGGTGCGGTGAACCTCGAAGCGCTGAAAGCCGCGGTCGGCCCGCAGACCGCCGGCCTCATGCTGACCAACCCGTCGACGCTCGGCGTGTTCGAGACGACCATCGCCGAGATCCAGAAGATCGTGCACGACGCCGGTGGGCTCCTCTATTACGACGGCGCCAACCTCAACGCCATTCTCGGCAAGGTGCGTCCCGGCGACATGGGCTTCGACGTCATCCACATGAACCTGCACAAGACCTTCTCCACGCCGCACGGCGGCGGCGGTCCGGGCGCGGGTCCGGTGGGCGTCTCCGAGCGCCTGCTGCCCTTCATGCCGATTCCCTTCGTGCTGAACGAGAACGGCTTTTATCGCCTCGCGACCGAGGCCGACCGCCCACAATCGATGGGCCGCATGAGCGCCAACATGGGCAACGCCGGCGTGCTCATGCGCGCCTACGTCTACGCGCGGCTCCTCGGCCGCGACGGCATGCACCGCGTCGCCGAGTACGCCACGCTCAACGCCAACTACCTGATGGCGCGCCTGCGCGACGCCGGCTTCGACTTGGCCTACCCGACGCGGCGCGCGAGCCACGAATTCATCGTCACGCTGAAGAAACTGAAGGACGCCACCGGCGTCTCCGCGATGGACTTCGCCAAGCGCCTCCTGGACTACGGCTACCACGCGCCGACGACCTACTTCCCGCTCTTGGTGCCGGAGTGCCTGCTGATCGAGCCGACCGAAACCGAGAGCCGCGAGACGCTCGACGGCTTCGTCGAGGCGATGATCAAGATCAAGCACGAGGCCGAGACCAACCCCGAGCTGGTGAAGGGCGCGCCCTACAGCCTGCCGGTGCGGCGCCTCGACGACGTCAAGGCCGCGCGCGAACTCGACCTCGCCTACCGCCCCGCCTGAGCGCACGGGCGACTCGGGCGGCATGCGGGCCCGAAACTGCCCGCATGCGGGTGCGGCAGCGCGCTGTCGTCTCGCGCGTTCTCGCTTACACTGCGTGTCGTTCCTGAAAGGCGCCTTCACGCGCACAACCCGCATCGATGAACGACATGTCCGACCCCGTCAGCCCGTTCAAGGGAAAAACCGGCCTGCGCCGCATCGTCAACGCCGCGAGCTATTCGTGGGCCGGCCTCAGGGCCGCCTTTCGCCACGAGGACGCTTTCCGCCAGGAAGTCTTCCTGCTGATTCCCCTCGTGCCGCTCGCGCTCTATCTGGGCGACGACGGCGTCGAGCGGGCACTGATGCTCGGCTCGCTGCTCTTGGTACTGATCGTCGAGTTGCTGAACTCGGCGGTGGAAGCGGCGGTCGACCGCATTTCGCTCGAACACAGCGAACTCATCAAGCGGGCGAAGGACATGGGCAGCGCCGCGGTGATGATCGCCTTGGTCAACGTGGTCGTCGTCTGGGCACTGATCTTGCTCGGGTAAACCCGACAAAATTCGTGCCAAATCCGGAAATTCGCTAAAGTTGCGTCCGGAATGGCCGGAATATGACTTAGATCAGACGATTCCCCGACTTTGACCGAGCGTGTGAGACTGCGAGCCGTCCCCCTCCTGCTGAGCGTATGCTATGCCGGTGCCGCTGCCGGCATCGGCTTGGGCGACCTCGGCGTGCGTTCGCACCTCGGCCAGCCGCTGCACGCGACGGTCAGGATTCTGGAACCCGAGGCCTTCGGCGCCGATTGCTACCGGGTGCTGCCTGCCGAGGGCGGGGTAGCGTCACCGCCCCGCGTCCAGATCGACCTCGAGGGCAGCGGCGCCACGGCGCTGTTGCACCTGCGCACCCGGCAGGCGATCAGCGAGCCTTTCGTGCAATTCGTGCTCGCATTCGACTGCGGGCCCAACCTGCGCCGCGAATACGTCGTCCTGCTCGATCCGCCGGCCGTCGCGCAAGCGCCCGCGACCAGCGAGCCCGCGGCCGCGCCTGTGGCCGCCGCGTCGCCCCCTGCGCCTGCGCAACGCCCTCCCGTCGAGCGGCCGCGCGTCACCCGGCCTTCCGCGCCACGCGCCGCTTCGGCGCAAGCCGCCGCGCCGCGCGCGCCGGTGGCGGCGAGCGACAACCGCCCACGGCTGGTGCTGTCGGGCCGCCGCATGGCGAGCCAGCCGAGTGGCACCTTCGCCCTCAAGCTCGACACCAACCTGCCGGACCTCGACCGGCCGCATGAACCCGCGCTGACGGCGACCGAACTGTCCGACGAAAACACGGCGCTCAGCCGCAAGCTCGCCCACCTCGAAGCGCAGCTCGTCGAGCTGCAGCAGCGCAACGCCGAGCTCGAGGCGCGCCGAGCCGCCGCGCCCGCGGTCGCGCCCGAACCGCCGCCTGGCCGTGCGACGTGGCCACTGGCCCTGCTCGGCCTGGCGGGCTTCGTCGGCGTGGCGGGCATGGTCGCCTGGCTCCGGCGCCGCGGGCAGGCAAGCCGCCAACCGGCGGCCGACTACGATCTAAGCGAAGAATGGACGCTGCAGCAGGGTTCCGCCACGCCAGAGCCCCCGCAGGCGGCCCGGCCGGACAACCTGACGGCTTCGCCCCCGGCGGAGGACGCTGCGCCGTCGCCGCTGCCGCCCGTGCTGGAATTCGGCAAGCCGCTGCAGGAAGAGATGACCGAGGTCAAGGACGACATCCTCGACCAGGCCGAGGTCTACATGGCGCACGGCCACAGCGAACTCGCCATCCACCTGCTGCAGGAGCATTTGCGCGAGGCGCCGACGGAGTCGCCGGTACCGTGGCTGCTGCTGCTCGATCTCCTGCACCGCGACGGCGACCTCGACGGCTATGCTGCCGCGGTCAGGGAATGCCGCAAGCATTTCAACATCAACCTCGCAGACCATCCGGCGGCCAACCAGGGCGACCAGGGCGACGGCCTCGAAGCCTACCCACACCTGCTCGACCGCCTGACGCAGATGTGGCAGGCACCGGACGTCGACGCCTTCTTCCAGGACCTGATCTACGACGACCGCGGCGGCACGCGCATGGGCTTCGCGCCGGCGGCCTACCGCGAAATTCTCCTGCTGCGCTCCATCGCGCAGGAGGCGCGCGAAGCCGCCTGAATCGGCCCCTCCGCGTCGCGCTTCCGACACCCCCGCCGAACCCCCGACCGCCCTGCCAGTTCTGGGTTTGCGCGCGAAAACAATTTCGCGCCACGACCCTAAAGTCCGCGCGAATTTGATCGGAATACCGGGAACACGATTCGAGAGTGTTCCCGCCGTGAAGCTCAAAACCTTAAGCCTGCTGCTCGCCATTTCTCTCTCGTCGCCCGCGCTCGCGATCGGCCTCGGTGAACTCTCGGTGCGCTCGTACCTGGGCTAACCGCTGCACGTGACCCTGGAAATCATCGATCCGCCGGCAAGCATCGACACCGCCTGCCTCAGCCTGCATCCTGCGCCAAACGGCCTCGCCTTGCCGACGCATACCCGCTTCGAGCTCGAGCAGCGGAACGGGCGGGCCGTGCTGCACATCACCACGCGCGAACGCTTCGCCGAGCCCGCCGCGCAGTTCATCCTCATGTCCGACTGCGACGGCCGCCTGCAACGCGAATACGTCCTTCTGCTGGATCCGCCGCCCGTGACCGAAAACGTCGCCGTGGCGACCCCCGAAGCCCTACCGAAACCGGCTGCGGTTCAACCGACGGTCCAGCCGAGGGCCGCGCGCAGCGTCCGCAGGCCGTCAGCGCCGACGGCCGCCAGTACCGCGACGCCCAAACCACGCCCAAGCGCGAGCGCGCCGCAGCCCCGTCCCAACCCAAGCGCGACCCCGGAGGCGCCTGCGCCGCGTCTGTTCATCTCGGGACGGTCACAGCCGGCCGCAGGACTGGACGGCGAAACCAGCGCCGGCAATCCCCTGCCCACCATCGCCGAGCTCTCGGACGAGAATACGGCCCTGTTGCGCAAGCTCGCCCACATCGAATCCCAGCTTGTCGAACTCAACCGGCGCAACGCGGAACTCGAAGCGCGCCTCAACACCGCGTTGCCAATGCCCGCCGCGGCCGCGACCGACGCTGCGCCGCCCTGGCTGGCCTATTCGATGGTTTTTCTCGGTTTGCTCGCCGCTGGCGGCGGATTGCTTGCCTGGTCGCAACGACGCGAAACGGCAAGCCACACGGCCTTTGCCGCCGCGCCGGCGGGCGTCCGGCGCAGCGAGCCCACGACACGGCCACACGCGGCGCCGCGCTCGCCGGTGGCCGCCGACGCCGAGCCGGACGTCGACGAGTTCCCGCCGATCGCCGGCGCCGCGGGTACCGAAGTCAGGGAAGACGCGGTCGATCAGGCCGAAGTCCTTGCGGTGCATGGCTATGCCGGCCTTGCGATCCAGTTGCTGCGGGAACATTTGCGCGCCGCGCCGTCGGAATCGCCGACCCCCTGGCTGCTATTGCTGGACCTGCTGCATCGCGAACACGATGACGCCGGCTACGCCGCGGCCGCTGCGGAACTGCGCCGGCGCTTCAACGTGAATTTCCCGGAGCGGCCGAGCGAGGCCCTCACCGGCGACCAGCAGGGCCTGCTCGCCTACCCCCACATTCTCGACATGCTGACCCAGGCGTGGAACACGCCTGCGCTGGCCGGGATTTTCCAGAACCTGATTTTTGACAAACGCGGCGGCATGCGCGTGGGCTTCGATCCCGTCGCCTACCAGGACATCCTGCTGTTGCGAGATATCGCCGAAAGCAGCGCCGCTTCCGGGTCCTGATCCGGGATTTCACCAAAGCGTCACCCGAGCTTCATCCAGGTGTCGCACGCCAGGCGCAAGCTCGGCGCCATGGATGCCGCTGCGATCACCTGCGAGACCCTGCCCGCGAAGCGCCCGCAACTGCGCATCGCGGTCGTCACCGAAACCTATCCGCCCGAGGTCAACGGGGTGGCGATGACGCTCGGCCGTCTGGTCGACGGCTTGCAGGTGCGCAATCACCAGGTCCAGCTAATCCGTCCGCGCCAGCACGCCGGCGACCAGCCGCAGCCGACCCAGACGCTCTCGGAGCATCTGCAGCGCGGCATCGCGCTACCGCGCTACGAGGGTCTGAAGATGGGCCTGCCGGCGAAGACGGCGCTCACCAAACTGTGGACGCTGCAGCGCCCGGACGTGGTACAAATCGCGACCGAAGGTCCGCTCGGCTGGTCGGCGCTCGCGGTCGCCAATAAGCTGCGCCTGCCGGTGGCGAGCGACTTCCACACCAACTTCCACAGCTACAGCAGCCACTACGGGCTGGGCCTGTTGCGCCGCGCGATCGTCGCCTACCTGCGCAAGTTCCACAACAAGGCCGATGTCACGCTGGTACCGACCGAGGGCATCCGCCGAGAGCTCATGGCGTCGGGCTACGAAAACATCGAGGTCATCGGCCGCGGCGTCGACACGCGGTTGTTCCATCCCGGTCGCCGCGACCCCGCGCTGCGCGCGCAGTGGGGCGCGCACGGCGACGCGACCATCGCGCTCTACGTCGGACGGCTCGCCGCCGAGAAGAACCTCGCGCTGGTGTTCCGCGCCTACGACGCCATGCGCGAAGCCGACCCGACGGTGCGGCTCGTGCTGGTGGGCGACGGCCCCGAGCGCGCGGGTTGGCAGGCGAAGCGCCCCGACACGATCTTCTGCGGGACCCAGGTCGGCGAAGCCCTTGCCCGGCATTACGCGTCGGCCGACGTGTTCCTCTTTCCCAGTCTCACCGAGACCTGGGGCAATGTCACCATCGAGGCGATGGCCTCCGGGCTCGCGGTCGTGGCCTACGACTGCGCCGCCGCCGAAGAAGTCATCCGCCACGGCGAGAACGGCCTCAAGGCGAGACCCGACGACGAGGTGGCATTCGTCCTGCAGGCGGTCTCGCTCGTCGGGCAAGATGCCTTGCGGCGGCGCCTCGGCAGTGCCGCTGCCGCACGCGCCGCGCAACTGTCGTGGGACGCCATCGTCGACGGTTTCGAGCGCGTGCTGCTGCGCCTGGCGCAGCCGCATCCCGCAATGGCCGATGCGACGCTCGAGTGGTCGTCGGCCACCCGCACCGGATAACCCCCGCACGGGAAGGAGTCGAGCATGCTGCGTACCCGCCTGAGTCTGTTTGCCCTCCATGGTCTCAACCGCCTCGCGGTTCGCGAGCACCGGTTGCTCGAGCGCGTCAACGGCGTGCGCCTGCCCGACTGGACGGTCGCGCTGATGCGCGCCGCCAGCCGGCTCGGCGACGGCGTGTTCTGGTATGTGCTGATGGCCGCCCTGCTCGCGTGGTACGGCCTCGCTGCGCTGCCAGCCGTGCTGCACATGATCGTCGCCGGTCTCGCTGGCACGCTGCTCTACAAGTGGCTGAAAGGCGCGACCGAGCGCCCTCGGCCCTACCAGGTCTGCCCAACGATTTGCTGCCTCACCGCGCCGCTCGACCGTTTCAGCTTTCCCTCCGGCCACACCCTGCACGCGGTCGTGTTCAGCCTCATCGTGACTGCCTACTATCCCGCGCTCGCCTGGCTGGTGTGGCCGTTTACTGCGCTCGTCGCGGCCTCGCGGCTGGTGCTGGGCCTGCACTACATGAGCGACGTCGCAGTCGGCGCGCTGCTCGGCGCCAGCGTCGCGATACTCGCGCTCTCCATCTGAACCAAAACCGCTACGCGGCGCGCCGCTGAATCAGAGGCTAGGCGGCACGCCGCAAGGCGTCGTCGGATTCGAACAGGTCGCCAGGCAAGGGCAGGCGCCCCGCCACGACCTCGGGGGCGTGCGCGGCGATGCGCTGGCGCGCGACCGCCACCGGCGGGCAGTCGGGCAGCCAAGCCGGCGCCTCGCCCGCGAGCACGCGGTTGATCTGCGGCAGGCGCTGGGTGACTTCCTGGATGTAGTAGTCGAAGCGCGCGGCGAGCCGCCGGTCGAGCACGCGGCCGACAGCGTGCAGAACGTTGGCGAGGCGGCTGTGCCGCAGTACCGTCTCGGCACCGGCAAGCTGGCGGATCGCGCGATGGCTCGCCGCGGGCGTGCAATTGAATTGCTCGGCGACATAGCCGACCAGCCAGTCGTCGCCGCGCAAGAGCGCCGCCGGTGGCTGGAAGACATGACGCGCGACATGGCGGTCCATCGCCCACTCGGCGGCGGCGTGGGTGAGCATGGGCACGTTCCACCAGAGATGTTCGTGCGCGGGCACGAAGTGGTTGTGCGCGATGATGTCGACCCACAGATGACTGATCGCGCCCACCGCGCAGGCGCGCGCCTCGTCGTCTTGGGCGCGTTCGAGCAGCGCGTGCGCGGTGTCCCAGCGATGGGTGCCGTCGAAGGCGCGGGTGCGCGCGGTGGCACCGACGAGCGCGAGATCCGGCAGACAGGCGCCCGCCATCACGCGTTGCGGAAAGCGCCGCACCGCGCGGCGCAGCGCGGGGTCCGCGAGCGGCACGGCCCACGCCAGCCATTGCGCGAAGTAGACGTGGGTGGCAAGGCCCCAAGCCAGGGCGTCGCCCGCGAACAGCAGCGCGGGGATCGCCCACCACCAGACGATGCGTTGCGTGTGCATGGCGGCAGCATCACCGGCCTGCGTGAACGCGCGGTATCAATCGCGTGAAACTTGCGTGAATTCGACTGTGACGGGCCTGCGTATAATCGCCGCTGTCGTTTTCATCCCACATCCACCATGCGCACCCTCATCTGCGGCTCCCTCGCCTTCGACTCCATCATGGTGTTCCAGGATCACTTCAAGCATCACATCCTGCCGGACAAGATCCACATGCTGAACGTGTCCTTCCTGGTACCCGAGATGCGCCGCGAGTACGGCGGCTGCGCCGGCAACATCGCGTACAACCTGAAGCTCCTGGGCGGCGAACCCCTGATCATGGCGACCGTCGGCGACGACTTCGCGCCCTACGCCGAGCGCCTCGACGGTCTCGGCATCGCGCGCGACTACATCCGCCACATGCCCGGCACCTACACCGCGCAGGCCTTCATCACCACCGATCTTGCCGACAACCAGATCACCGCCTTCCACCCGGGTGCGATGAACTTTTCGCACGAGAACGACGTGCGCCAGGTGCCGGACGTCGCGCTCGGCATCGTCGCGCCCGACGGGCGCGACGGCATGCTGCGCCACGTGCGCGGCTTCCACGAGGCGGGCGTGCCCTGCGTGTTCGACCCCGGCCAGGGCATGCCGCTTTTCTCCGGCGAGGAACTGCTCGAATGCGTGCACAAGTCGCGCTACGTCATCCTCAACGACTACGAGGCCGAGCTCTTGCAGGCCCGCACCGGCGAGAATCTGGGGACGCTCGCGCGCCGGGTCGAGGCGCTCATCGTCACCCGCGGCGCTGAAGGCTCGGTGATCCACACCGCCGGCCGCGAGATCGCCATCCCCGCCGCGAAGCCCGCCGCGATTCTCGACCCCACGGGTTGCGGCGACGCCTACCGCAGCGGCATCCTCTACGGCATCGTCCACGGCTTGGACTGGGAAACCTCGGGGCGGCTGGGCAGTCTTATGGGAGCGATCAAGATCGCCCAGCGGGGCGGTCAGAACCACAAGCCGAGCGCGGAAGAAATCGCGCACGCGTTCCACGCGGCGTTCGGCTATCGATTCCAGTGAAGGAGCCCACGATGAACAAACTACTCGTTCTCATGTTCGCCGCCGGCAGTGCGCTGCTGTTGACCGGCTGCCCCGCCGGGCTCGGCGGCAAGGACTACAGCCGTGAACAGGCGCGCACGGTGCAGGAGGTGCAGATGGGCGTGGTGGAGTCGGTGCGCGAGGTCACCATCGAAGGCACCAAATCGCCAGTGGGTACCGCAGCCGGCGCAGTGGTTGGCGGTGTCGCCGGCAGCACGGTAGGCGGCGGCCGCGGTAGCGTGGTCGGCGCCACCGTCGGTGCGGTGCTGGGCGGCGTCGGTGGCGCGGCGGCGGAAGAGGCGATCACGCGCCAGCGCGGCCTCGAAATCACCGTCCGGCTCGATTCCGGCCGCATGATCGCGGTGACGCAGGCGGCCGACGAAGATTTCCGCGTCGGTGACCGCGTGCGCGTGCTCTCCGGTGGCGGCACGACGCGGGTAACGCATTGAGCAAGGCGCCGTCATCGAACGGCAACCCCATCGTCACGCCGGGTTAACGCGCCCTCCCTAAGCTCGGGGCATTCCGTTACCAGGAGTGCCCCATGCTCGAGGTTCGCAACGAAGTCCCGGCCGGCCGCGCCAGCCGCTATCACGTTTCACTTGCCATCGACGACAGCGAGATCCGCGAGGCGCAGCGCCTGCGCTACAAGGTGTTCGCCGAGGAAATGGGCGCCCGCTTGTCGACCGTCCTGCCCGGCCACGACATCGACCTCTACGATCCCTTCTGCGACCACCTCTTGGTGCGCGACCGGAGCAGCGGCGACGTGGTCGGCACCTATCGCATCCTGCCCCCCGACGCGGCGCGGCGCGTCGGCAGCTATTACTCCGAGCAGGAGTTCGATCTCACCCGTCTGCACTTCCTGCGCCCGCGCATGGCCGAACTCGGGCGCTCGTGCGTACATCCCGCTCACCGCAGCGGCGCGGTGATCACCCGGCTGTGGATGGGGCTCGCCGACTACATGACGCGCTACGGCTACGAGTACCTCGTCGGCTGCGCCAGCATCGGCATGGCCGACGGCGGACACTTCGCCGCGCGCGTACACCGCGAAGTCGCGGCGCGCCATCTGGCGCCAGTGGAATGGCACGTCACGCCGCGCTTCCGCCTGCCGGTCGAGTCGCTCGACGACGGCCAGCCTGCGGACTTGCCGCCGCTCATCAAGGGCTACACGCGGCTGGGCGCGCTGGTGTGCGGCGAGCCGGCGTGGGATCCGGACTTCAACACCGCCGACCTGCTCCTGCTGCTGCCGATGGACCGGCTCAACCAGAGCTATGCCCGCCGCTTCCTCGGCTGAGCGAAGTGCGCCGTACAATGGGCGGGTGACCGCCGCCTCCGCATCCGTTCACCTCCGCCGCACCGTCCGCCTCGTCCGCCTCGCCCTCCATCTGGGGTGGGGCGTGGCGCTCGTCGCGCTGGCGTTTCCGTTCCTCGGTCCCGAGCGGCGCGACCGTGTCATCATGGCGTGGTCGGGCCGGCTGCTGCGCATCCTCGGCATCGAGCTTCGGGCGAGCGCAGCACCGCGCCTGCCGGAGGGCGCGCTGCTGGTATGCAACCACGTTTCCTGGCTCGACGTCTACCTGGTGCTGGCGACGCAGCGGGTGCATTTCGTCTCCAAGTCCGAGGTCCGCGCCTGGCCCGTCGCGGGCTGGCTCGCCCATAAGAGCGGCACCCTGTTCCTGGAACGGGGGCGCCGCGCCGACACCGCGCGCATCAACGCCGAGATGCGCGAACTCATGGCCCGCGGCGCATGGGTCGCGGTGTTCCCGGAAGGGACCACGAGCGACGGCCGCGGCCTCAAGCGCTTTCTGCCGTCGCTCCTGCAGCCGGCGGTCGAGCTCAACCGTCCGATCGTACCGGCCGCCCTGCGCTACCGCACGCCTGAAGGGGACTACTGCGCAGCGCCGGCCTACATCGACGGTGTGAGCCTGTGGCAGAGCGTGAAGCAGATCACCGGCGAACCGGCCATCGTCGCCGAACTGACGTTCGGCGTGCCGATCGCGCCGGATGCCCACCGTCGCGAGCTCGCCGCACGCGCCGAGCGGGCGGTCGCTGGCCTGCTCGGCATCAGCCCTTCGGGCGCGCCTGCATCGGGCACCCCACCGCGAACACCTGCCGATCCTCCAGCCGGATCGCGGTGAGCCGCCCGCCCCACAGGCAGCCGGTGTCGAGCGCGACCAGATCGGCCCGGTTGACGAGCCCGAGCGTCGACCAGTGGCCGATGACGCAGGTGACGTCGGCGCTCTTGCGGCCGGGCACTTCGAACCAGGGCATCCAGGCGGGTGGCTGCGTGCCGGGCGCGCCCTTGTGGTGGAATTCCATTTCGCCGGCTGCCGAACAGTAGCGCAGCCGGGTGAAGGCGTTGACGATGACGCGCAGGCGCTCGACGCCCTCCAGAGCATCATGCCACCCCACCGGGGCGTTGCCGTACATTTGCGCGAAGAATTCCCGGTAGCGGGGGCCCTGCAGCACCGCCTCGGCCTCCGCCGCGCGCGCCATCACGTCGTCGGCCGTCCACGCGGGCAGCACGCCGGCGTGCACCATGAGCCAGCCGCCGTCGCGCCAGGCCAGACGCCGATGGCGCAGCCAGGTCAGCAGTTCTTCGCGGTCGGGCGCTGCCAGAACGGCCTCCAGGGTATCGCCCTTGTGCGGGCGGCCGTGTCCCTCGGCGAGCGCCAGCAGATGCAGGTCGTGGTTGCCGAGCACGCAGACGGCCGCATCGCCGAGATCGCGAATGAAGCGCAGCACGGCGAGCGAATCGGGGCCGCGATTGACGAGATCGCCGACGAACCACAGACGGTCGGCGGCCGGATCGAAGCGGATCGCTGTCAGCAAGCGCAGCAGGGATTCGTGGCAGCCCTGCAGGTCGCCAATGGCATAGGTGGGCATATAAAATACGGGCTGTTTGCGTTGTGTCCGAATCATAGCGCGCCCGCCCGACCCTTCTGTGACGCCTGCGCAATGAGATCCCTGATTCGCCTGTTCTTCCGCACCCTCCGCCTCGTCATCACGCCCTTCCTGCTCGTCGGCAACTGGCTGACCCAGCCCAAGGGTGTCGTCCGTACGGCCGAGGCTCAGGCCGCGGTGGACGCCCGCACCCGCCAGCTCGCGCTGTATCACTATCCGACCTGCCCGTTCTGCATCAAGGTGCGCCGCGCGATGAAGCGGCTGTCGCTGCCGATCGCGCTGCGCGACGCCCAGCATGACGAGGCGCATCGGGCGGCCCTCGTCGCGGGCGGCGGCAAGCCGCAGGTACCCTGCCTGCTGATCACCGCCGATGACGGCAGCCAGACCTGGCTGTACGAGTCGGATGCGATCGTCGCCTGGCTGGACCGCGAATTCGGCGCGGCATGAGCCTGCTCGCCGCGCTCAACCCGCCGCAGCGCGAGGCGGCGAAATACCTCGACGGCCCATTGTTGGTGCTCGCCGGCGCCGGTTCGGGCAAGACGCGGGTCATCACGCACAAGATCGCCTTCCTCATCGGCGAATGCGGCTACAAACCGGGCTCGATCGCGGCGATCACCTTCACCAACAAGGCGGCGCGCGAAATGCAGGAGCGCGCAGGAAAGCTGCTGCAGGGCCAGAACGCCAAGGGCCTGATTGTCACAACCTTCCACTCGATGGGGCTGAGGATGCTGCGGGAGGACGCCGCGTTCGCCGAGCTCAAGACCTCGTTCTCCATCCTCGACGCGGCCGACGCCGCCGGCATCGTCTCGGAAATCCTCAAGACCACGGACAAGCAGGAGATCCGCCGCGCCGTGAACCGCATTTCGCTGTGGAAGAACGAGCTCAAGTCACCCGCCGCAGTGTTGCAGACGGCCGAGGACGACAACGCGCGCGCCTACGCGAGGATCTACGACCGCTACGACGCCACCCTGCGCGCCTACCAGGCAGTCGACTTCGACGACCTCATCCGCCTGCCTGCTGAACTATTGGACACCCACGCCGAGCTGCGCGAGAAGTGGCAGAACCGCCTGCGCCACATCCTCGTCGACGAATACCAGGACACCAACGTCGCGCAGTACCGCCTGCTGCAGAAGCTCACCGGCGTGCGCGCCGCCTTCACCGCGGTTGGCGACGACGATCAGGCGATCTACGGCTGGCGCGGCGCCTCGGCCGACAACCTCAGGCAGCTGCGCGAAGACTACCCGCACCTGCACGTGGTGAAGCTGGAGCAGAACTACCGCTCGACCGTGCGCATCCTCAAGGCCGCCAACAGCCTGATCGCGAACAACCCGAAGCTCTTCGAGAAGCGCCTGTGGAGCGACCTCGGCCACGGCGATGCGATCGAGGTGCTGCCTGCGCGCGACGACGAGCACGAGGCCGAAACGGTCGTCATGCGCCTTTTGTCGCACAAGTTCCAGCACCGCACCGAATGGCGCGATTACGCGATCCTCTACCGCGGCAACTACCAGGCGCGCGTATTCGAACAGGCCTTGCGGAACCAGAAGGTGCCCTACCAGCTCTCGGGCGGCCAGTCGTTCTTCGACAAAAGCGAGATCAAGGACGTGATCGCCTACCTGCGTCTGATCGCCAATGGCGACGACGACCCCGCCTTCATCCGCGCCGTCACTACGCCCAAGCGCGGCGTGGGCAGCACCACGCTTGAAAAACTCGGCCAGGTCGCCGCCACGCTGCGCGTGAGCCTGTTCGAGGCGGTGTTCTCCGCCGCCGCGGCGGCGCAGATCGGCGAGCGCCAGCTCGCGCCCCTCATCGAGTTCTGCAACTTCATCAACCGCTTCGAGGCGCGGGTCACGCGCGAGCCGGCTGGCGAGCTCCTCGACGAACTGCTCAAGGCAATCGGTTACGAGAACTACCTGTTCGACCAGGACGACCAGCGCGCAGCGCAGAGCCGCTGGGACAACGTGCGGGAGTTCGCCGCGTGGATCGGCAAGAAAGGCGAGGAAGACGGCAAGAACCTGCTCGAGCTCACGCAGACCATCGCGCTCATCACGCTGCTGGAGGGCCGCGAGGACGAGGAACCGAACGCGGTGCGCCTCTCCACCCTTCACGCCGCGAAGGGGCTTGAGTTCGGCCACGTCTTCCTCGTGGGGGTCGAGGAGAACATCCTGCCCCACCGCGACGCGGTCGACGAGGGCCGCCTCGAGGAGGAACGGCGCCTGATGTACGTGGGCGTCACGCGCGCGAAGAAGTCGCTCACGCTCACCTACTGTGCACGGCGCAAGCGCGCGCGGGAAACCGTCGCCTGCGAGCCGTCGCGCTTCATCGGGGAATTGGGCGACAACGTGCGCCTGCCGAACCAGCCGTCAGGCGAAGACGCGAAAGCCCACGGCAGCAACCGGCTCGCCGCGCTCAAGGCGATGCTCGGCTGAACCGCGCAGCGCCGGCAGGGCGCGCCGGCGAACGGCGGCACCGAATTTGCCGTGCCGGTGCCGGGGACGCACGGCGCACGAACTGCCGACGCGCATTTTCCCGGTGGGCGGAGGCGCTAAAACGGAACGCTGCCCGGCAAAGCCGGGCGGCGGTCACCACAAAGTCGCGGTACAGATTACAGCGTCAGGATCCACTTCGCCAAGGCTTGGGCGTCCGCCTCGGGAACCTTCTGCGCGGGCATCGGAATCTTGCCCCACTTGCCCTTTACGCCATGGAGGATGCCCGAGCTCAGGGTCGCCTCGGCATCTTTCTGGCCCTTGTACTTGGCCGAGATTTCCTTGAACGTCGGCCCCATTTTCTTCTTCTCGACGTCATGGCAGGTCATGCACTTGCTCTTGTTGGCGAGATCGACGCTGGCCATGACGGGCATGGCGGCGAGCGAGGCGGCCAAGGCGGAAAGCACGAGGAAGGTCTTCATCACGGGGCTCCTTGTTGAAAACGGACAATGATATCGGTAAGTCATTCTATGGATGAAAAACGTTCCTGTCCAGGATGGCAAAAATTCCCTCGCCCGGACGAAAAAGGGGGCGCCGGAGCGCCCCCTTGTTGCCCTGCGGTCGACCCGATCAGTTGACCTTGGGCGCGAGCTCGCCTTTTTCGTAGCGCTTGACCATCGCTTCGAGCGACAGCGGCTTGATCTTGGAGGCGTTGCCGGCAGTGCCGAAGGCTTCGTAGCGGGCCTTGCAGATGTCCTTCATGGCCTTGGTCGAGGCGATGAGGAATTTGCGCGGGTCGAATTCCTTCTTGTTCTCGGCGAGGAACTTGCGCACCGCGCCGGTGGAAGCCATACGCAGGTCGGTGTCGATGTTGACCTTGCGCACGCCGTGCTTGATGCCTTCGACGATCTCTTCGACCGGCACGCCATAGGTCTCGCCCATGTCGCCGCCGTACTCGTTAATGATCTTCAGCCATTCCTGGGGCACCGAGGAGGAGCCGTGCATCACCAGGTGGGTGTTGGGGATGCGGGCGTGGATTTCCTTGATGCGGCCGATGGCGAGGATGTCGCCCGTGGGCGGACGGGTGAACTTGTAGGCGCCGTGGCTGGTGCCGATGGCGATCGCGAGGGCGTCGACGCCGGTCTTCTTGACGAAGTCGGCGGCTTCCTCGGGGTCGGTCAGGAGCTGGCTGTGATCCAGCTTGCCTTCGGCGCCGATGCCGTCTTCCTCACCGGCGGTGCCGGTTTCGAGCGAGCCAAGGCAACCCAGTTCGCCTTCGACCGACACGCCGCAGGCGTGGGCCATCTCCACGGTGCGACGGGTGACGTCGACGTTGTACTCGTAGGTCGACGGGGTCTTGCCGTCTTCCATCAGCGAGCCGTCCATCATCACGGACGAGAAGCCGAGCTGGATCGAACGCTGGCACACCGCGGGCGACGTGCCGTGGTCCTGGTGCATGCACACCGGGATGTGGGGGAACTCCTCGATCGCCGCGAGGATCAGGTGGCGCAGGAAGGGGGCGCCGGCGTACTTGCGGGCGCCGGCCGAGGCCTGGACGATGACCGGGGAGTCGGTTTCGTCGGCGGCTTCCATGATGGCGCGCATCTGCTCGAGGTTGTTGACGTTGAACGCCGGCACGCCGTAGCCGTGCTCGGCGGCGTGGTCCAGCAGTTGACGCAGGGAAATCAGGGCCATTTCAGTCTCCTAGGTTAAAAATTTGCAGCAATCAGGATTTCTTCGAGCCGCCCACGCGGACGATCTTCATGGTGTTGGTGCCGCCGGACTGGCCAATCGGTTCCCCGATGGTCAGGAGGATCAGGTCGCCTTCGCGCACCGCACCGCGCCGCCGCAGTTCTTCCTCGGCCTCCGCGAGAAGGACATCCCGGTCCTTGCTGGCCGTCTTCAGATTGATCGGGTAGACGCCGCGGAAAAGAGTGACTTTTCTACGGGTTTCGACCTGGGGTGTCAAGGCGTAGATCGGCACGCGCGTGGAGAGCCGGCTCATCCACAAGCAGGTGTTGCCGGACTCGGTCAACGCGGCGATCGCCTTGATGTTGAGGTGCACTGAGGTGAACACCGCCGACATCGCGATCGCCTCGTCGGCGCGCAGGAAGCTGTGGTCCAGGCGCTCCTTGGTGAAGACCGGCTCGGCCTCCTTTTCCGCTTCGAGGCAAACGCGGTGCATCGCCTGCACCGCCTCGACCGGATACTGGCCGGCGGCGGTTTCGGCCGACAGCATGACCGCGTCGGTGCCATCGAGCACGGCGTTGGCGACGTCGGACACCTCCGCGCGGGTCGGGATCGGGCTCGAGATCATCGACTCCATCATCTGGGTCGCGGTGATCACGGTCTTGTTACGCTCGATCGCCATGCGGATCATACGCTTCTGCAGCGCCGGCACGGCCGCGTCGCCCACTTCGACGCCGAGGTCGCCGCGCGCGACCATGATCGCGTCCGAGGCATCGAGGATTTCCTCGAGGTTGTCGATCGCCTCGCAGCGCTCGATCTTGGCGACCAGCTGGCTCTTGCCGCCGGCCGCGCGCAGGAGTTCGCGCGCCTGACGCATGTCGGCGCCGGAGCGCGGGAACGACACCGCCAGGTAGTCGGCGGCGAGCGCCGCCGCGGTCTTGATGTCCTCGATGTCCTTTTCGGTCAGCGCCGCGGCGGAGAGGCCGCCGCCCTTGCGGTTGATGCCCTTGTTGTTCGAGAGCACCCCGCCCTGCACCACGGTGCAGTGGATTTCGCTGCCCTTGACTTCCTCGACCCAGAATTCGATGCGGCCGTCGTCGAGCAGCAGCGTCACGCCGCGGCTGACGTCGTTCGGCAGCTCCTTGTAGTCGAGACCGACGCGGGTCTGGTCGCCCAGCGTGCATGCCGCGTCGAGGATGAAGCGGTCGCCCTTGGCGAGCGTGATCTTGCCGTCCTTGAACTTGCCGATGCGGATCTTCGGCCCCTGCAGGTCGACCAGCACGCCAACGGCGCGGCCGCGCGCGCGGGCGAGCGAGCGCACCAGCTCGGCGCGGTCGATGTGGTCTTGCGCGGTGCCGTGGGAAAAGTTGAGGCGCACCACGTCGATGCCCGCCTCCATCATCCGATCCAGGGTCTTGGCGTCGGAGCAGGCGGGGCCGAGGGTGGCGACGATCTTGGTTCTGCGAATCATGTTGGGTGAGCGTGTGCGGCAGGCCGGAAAACAAAAACGGTGAGCGACGCGCGCTCACCGTTCTGTGGAAGGGGCTCAGCCGTTGGCGCGTTCCTCCAGGATCGCCACGGCCGGCAGCGTCTTGCCTTCGAGGTACTCGAGGAAGGCGCCGCCGGCGGTGGAGATGTAGCTCACCTTGTCGTAGATGTCGTACTTCTGGATCGCGGCGATGGTGTCGCCGCCGCCGGCGAGGCTGAAGCCGGAGGCGTTGGCGATCGCGAGCGAAATGGTCTTGGTGCCTTCGCCGAACTGGTCGAACTCGAACACGCCGACCGGACCGTTCCACACGATGGTGCCGGCCTTGCTGATGATGTCGGCGAGTTCCTGCGCGCTCTTCGGACCGATGTCGAAGATCATGTCGTCGTCGGCAACCTCGTCGGCGCTCTTCAGCACCGCGGGTTCGTTGGCGTCGAATTTCTTGCCGACGACGACGTCCACCGCAATGGGGATCGACGCGCCGCGCGCGGCCATCTTGTCGATCAGCGCCTTCGCGGTGGGGATGAGGTCGGGCTCGCACAGCGACTTGCCAACGTTCTTGCCCATCGCGGCGAGGAAGGTGTTGGCGATGCCGCCGCCGACGACCAGCTGGTCGACCTTCTCCGACAGCGCTTCCAGCACGGTCAGCTTGGTCGAGACCTTGGAGCCGCCGACGATCGCGACCATCGGACGCGCCGGGTTGGCGAGCGCCTTGGCGAGCGCGTCGAGCTCTTCGGTGAGCAGGATGCCGGCGCAGGCCACCGGCGCGAACTTGGCGATGCCGTGGGTCGAGGCTTCGGCGCGGTGCGCGGTGCCGAACGCGTCCATCACGAACACGTCGCACAGCGCGGCGTATTTCTTGGCGGTCTCGTCGAGGTTCTTCTTCTCGCCCTTGTTGACGCGCACGTTCTCGAGCACCACGAGCTCACCGTCGGCGACGTCGAAGCCGCCATCGACCCACTCGCGGATGAGGCGGATGTTCTTGCCGAGCTTCTGCGCGATGACGTCGACCACGGGCTTGAGCGAATCCTCTTCCTTGAACTCGCCCTCGGTGGGGCGGCCCAGGTGCGAGGTGACCATCACCTTCGCGCCGGCCTTGAGGCAGTGCTCGATGGTGCGCATGGAAGCGGTGATGCGGGCGTCGGACGTGACCTTGCCGTCCTTGACGGGCACGTTCATGTCGGCGCGGATGAACACCCGCTTGCCAGCCAGATCGAGATCGGTGACGCGTTTGAATGCCATGGTGCTTTCTCCTGATCAGTAAGGTTTAAGGGTTGGCGCGACGGTGGAAGCCGCGCCAGGCCTTAAAGCTCAGCTAGGGGGTTAGGAACTAGGATCTAGGGGCGAGGGGTGGTGCGGCCCCGGAGCCGCGCCTTTTTCGAATACGCGGGCGCAGCCCGCACAAGACCCCCTGACCCCTATCTCCTGGCCGCTGAATCCTTACTTGGCCACGTGCTCGACGAAGCGGAGCATGTTGCAGGTGTAGCCGTACTCGTTGTCGTACCAGGACACGACCTTGACGAAGGTGTCGTCGAGCGCGATGCCGGCTTCGGCGTCGAAGATCGACGAGTAGCCGCAGCCGCGGAAGTCGGTGGAGACCACCTTCTCGTCGGTGTAGCCCAGGGTTTTGCTGATGTCGCCGGACTGGGAGGCGGCCTTCATCGCCTTGCAGATGTCCTCGTACTTGGCGGGCTTCTCCAGCTCCACGGTCAGGTCGACCACGGAGACATCGGAGGTCGGCACGCGGAAGGCCATGCCGGTCAGCTTGCCGTTCAGTTCGGGCAGCACCTTGCCCACGGCCTTGGCAGCGCCGGTCGAGGACGGGATGATGTTCTCCAGGATGCCGCGGCCGCCGCGCCAGTCTTTCTTGGACGGGCCGTCGACGGTCTTCTGCGTCGCGGTGGCGGCGTGCACGGTCGACATCAGGCCGCGCTTGATGCCCCAGTTGTCGTGAAGCACCTTGGCGATGGGCGCCAGGCAGTTGGTGGTGCAGGACGCGGCGGAGACGATGGCCTGGCCGGCGTAGGTGGTGTGGTTCACGCCGTACACGAACATCGGGGTCTTGTCCTTGGACGGCGCGGACATCACGACCTTCTTTGCGCCGGCCTTGAGGTGGGCCTGGCAGGACTCGTCGTCTAGGAAGAAGCCGGTGCACTCCAGCACGATGTCGGCGCCCGCTTCGTTCCACTTCAGGTTGGCGGGGTCCTTCTCGGCGGTGAGGCGGATCTTCTTGCCGTTGACCACGAGATTGTTGCCGTCGACGGCGATGTCACCCTTGAAGTTGCCGTGCACGGAGTCGTACTTCAGCATGTACGCGAGGTAGTCGGGCTCGAGCAGGTCGTTGATCGCGACCACTTCGATGCCAGGGAAGTCCTTGGCGATGGCGCGGAAAGCCATGCGGCCGATGCGGCCAAAACCGTTGATGCCAACTTTGATTGCCATGTGTCAGTCTCCAGTGAGGTTGAAAATTTTTTTCTCGGGGCCGGGAACTAGGATCTCGGGGCTGGGGGAAACCGGGTAAAGCGCGGACTGCAGTCCACGCATTCCCTCGATCCTAGCCCCTCGTCCCTCAGATAACGCTCTTCACCGCGGCCGCGACGGCCTCGGCAGTGATGCCGAATTCCTTGAACAGCACCGGCGCGGGCGCGGACTCGCCGAAGCGGTCGACGCCGACCACGGCACCCTCCAGGCCAACATACTTGCGCCAGAAGTCGGTGACGCCGGCTTCCACCGCGACGCGCGGCAGGCCCTTGGGCAGGACGCTCTCGCGGTACGCGGCGTCCTGGCGGTCGAAAGTGTTGGTCGACGGCATCGACACCACGCGCACGGCGATGCCTTCGGCAGCCAGCGCTTCCTGCGCCTTCAACGCCAGCTCGACTTCGGAGCCGGTGGCGATGATGACGGCACGGGCACCGGCCGCGTCCTTCAGCACGTAGCCGCCCTTGGCGATCGCGGCGATGGTGGCGTCATCGCGCTTGATGAAGGGCAGGTTCTGGCGGGACAGGATGTGGCAGGTCGGGCCGCTGGTGCGCTCGACGGAAGCCGCCCAGCCGACCATCGTCTCGACCGTGTCGCACGGGCGCCAGACATCGATGTTGGGGATCATGCGCAGGGTGGCGGTCTGCTCGACCGGCTGGTGGGTCGGGCCGTCTTCGCCGAGGCCGATGGAGTCGTGCGTGAACACGTGGATCACGCGCTGCTTCATCAGCGCGGCCATGCGGATGGCGTTGCGCGAATACTCGGAGAACATCAGGAAGGTGCCGCCGAAGGGCAGGATGCCGCCGTGCAGCGCCATGCCGTTCATGATCGCGGCCATACCGAATTCACGCACGCCGTAGCTGATGTAGTTGCCGGGATTGCCGTGGCGTACCGGATGGCAGCCCGTCCAGTTGGTGAGGTTGGAACCGGTGAGGTCGGCCGAGCCGCCGACGAACTCGGGCAGCGCCGGCGCCAGTGCGTTGATCGCGATCTGGCTGGCCTTGCGCGTGGCGACGGTCTCGGCCTTGGCGTTGATCTCGGCGAGCTTGGCGGCGACGTGCGCCTTCCAGTTGGCGGGCAGTTCGCCCTTCATGCGGCGCTCGAACTCGGCAGCCTCGGCGGGGTAGGCCTTCTTGTATTCGGCGAACTTGTTGTTCCACAGGGTTTCGAGCCCCTGGCCCTTGGTCTTGGCGTCCCAGCCGGCGTAGATGTCGGCGGGAATCTCGAACGGGGGATAGTTCCAGCCCATGTGCTTACGGGTGGCTTCGACTTCCTCGTGGCCCAGCGCGGCGCCGTGCACGTCGTGGGTGCCGGCCTTGTTGGGCGAACCCTTGCCGATGATGGTCTTGCAGCAGATCAGCGTGGGCTTGTCGGTGCTGGCCTTGGCTTTCTGGATCGCCGCCTCGATGGCAGCGACATCATGGCCGTCGACGTTGGGCACGACGTTCCAGCCGTAGGCTTCGAAGCGCTTGGCGGTGTCGTCGGTGTACCAGTGCTCGATGTGGCCGTCGATCGAGATGCCGTTGTCGTCCCAGAAGGCGATCAGCTTGTTGAGCTTCCAGGTGCCGGCGAGCGCGCAGGCCTCGTGCGAGATGCCTTCCATCATGCAGCCATCGCCCATGAACACGTAGGTGTGGTGGTCGACGATGGTGTGGCCGGGCTTGTTGAATTCGGCGGCGAGGATCTTCTCCGCCATCGCCATGCCGACGGCGTTGGTGATGCCCTGGCCGAGCGGGCCGGTGGTCGTCTCGACGCCCGGGGTGTAGCCGTACTCGGGGTGACCGGGGGTCTTGGAGTGCAGCTGGCGGAACTGCTTGAGGTCCTCCATCGTCACGTCGTAACCGGTCAGATGCAACAGCGCGTAGATCAGCATCGAGCCATGGCCGTTCGACAGCACGAAGCGGTCGCGATCGGGCCACTTGGGGTTGGCGGGGTTGTGGCGCAGGTGATGGTTCCACAGCGTTTCGGCGATTTCCGCCATGCCCATGGGGGCGCCGGGGTGGCCGGATTTGGCTTTTTCGACGGCATCCATCGCAAGCGCGCGGATGGCATTGGCCAGGTCGTTACGGGTTGGCATTGCGTTCCCTTCTGCTAAGTAAAAAACCGGTCGCGTGTTCCGCCCCCATCAAGCAGCGCGCGGGCAGCCTGGGCAGAATATGCAAAAACCCTGATTATCCGCCAGCAAGACGGGCTTCGGCAAGCCGCGGGAAAGAAGGCCGAAAAAGACGCAGCGACAAGGGTTTGCGAACGCAAGCTCAAGCGCCGCCTGAGGGAGCGGGCGCTAAAATGTTTTTATTTCGCCGTTGCGGCGGCTTATGCGCCTGCCGCCTTCAACCAGTCGCGCCAGAGCGCGAAAAGCTCCGGACTCGCCGACGCCACCACCGAACGCTCCCACACGCTGGCGATGTCGAAGGCACCGGACAGGCAGGCGAGCCGCCCGCCGGCCTCCTCGAGGATGAGCGCGCCGGCTGCGTAGTCCCACAGCTTCTGGCCGCCGTGCAGATAGACGTCGAAGCGGCCCGCCGCGGTGTAGCACCAGTCGAGCGTCGAGGCGCCGAAGTTGCGCTGCGAGGCGTAGGGCGGCCACGACGCCAGCCGCCCGGCGAGCTCGCGGTTGATCCGCTTCATCTCGACGCCGGCGAGCGCCCGACGCAATTCGGAGACGGGCTGCCGCAGCGGCAGCGGCTCGCCGTTGAGGTGGGCGCCGCGGCCGCGCTCGGCGCTGAACATCTCGTCGGCGACCGGATCGTAGACCACGCCGAGTTGGCGCTCGCCCTTGTACAGGTAGGCGACCGACACCGCGAAGTACGGCACGCCGGCGACGAAGTTCGACGTGCCGTCGATCGGATCGACGCACCACAGGCCGTCGCGGCCGGCCTCCCACGCGTCCTTCTGCTGCTGTTCGGTCATTTCCTCGCCCAGCACCGGCACGTTCCGGATCTGCGGCAGCCCCGCCTCGAGCGCGGCCTGCGTCGCCGCGTCGGCCTCGGTGAAGAGGCTGCCGTCGACCTTGTGGCTGTGCGTCACCTTGAGGAAGCGCGGCGTGACCTCGCGCTGCGCGACTTCCCTGACCAGCGCCTTGACGTCTTCGAGCATGATTCAGACCCGCAGGCAGTAACAGTAGACGAATTCCTGATCCTTGCCCGCCGGCGTGTGGTGAATCTCGGTCTCGTGGCCGAGCAGGCGGAAGGGCGCGCCGAACTGTTCGTGCAGCGCATCGGGATCGTAGCGGACGACGTCGAGGCCCGAGCACTGCAGCGGCCCGCCGGGCCCAAAGGCGGCGACGATGACGTGGCCGCCCGGCTTCACCGCGCGCAATACCTGCTGGACGTATCGCGCGCGGTCGGCGGGATCGGTCAGGAAGTGAAACACCGCCCGGTCGTGCCACACGTCGTAGCGCGCGGCTGGCAGCTCGACTTGGGTGATGTCGCCGACGATCCATTCGACCTGGCCTGCACGCTCGCCCAGGCGCTTGCGGCTCACCGCCAGCGCCGATTCGGCGAGGTCGAGCACCGTCACGTGCCGGTAGCCGGCGTCGAGCAGGTCGTCGACCAGCACCGAAGCGCCCCCGCCGACGTCGATGATCTGCGCCTCGGGGCCGGCGCACCGCTCGATCAGCCGCAGCGAGGACACGGCGTGCGGCTGGAACCAGCTGACCGAATCGGTGGCCTTGGTTTGATAGACATTTTCCCAGTGCTGACGGCGGTCGGGCATATCAGCCATCCTTCCATTTGATCGAGCAGCCCATGCTGGGGATTTGCTCGGCGGGGCCGCGCTGGGTCTGGGCGATCTGTTTCATCGCCTCGTAGAGGTCGCGGCGCACGCCTTCGGGCGCGGTTTCCTTCTTCGATTCGTCGAAGCGGCCGCGGTACTGCAGTTCGAAATTGCGGTTGAAGCCGAAGAAGTCGGGCGTGCACACCGCGCCGTAGGCCTTCGCGACGGCTTGCGTCTCGTCGATCACGTAGGGGAACGGGAAGTCGAACTCGGCCGCGACCTGCTTCATGTTGTCGAAGCTGTCCTCGGCGTATTCGGTCGGGTCGTTGGACATGATCGCGATCGCGTAGATGCCGTGCTGGCGCAGTTCGGCGAGGTCGCGCACGAGGCGCGGGCGGATCGCCTTCACGTACGGACAGTGGTTGCAGATGAACATCACCAGGAGCCCGTTCGGGCCCATCGCATCGGCCAGCGTCCAGGTCTTGCCGTCGACGCCGGGCAGGCTGAAGTCGGGCGCCTTCCAGCCGAACTCGCAAACGGGGGTGGTGAGGGAAACCATGGTGCGCTCCGGGAAACGGGTGACAACGTCTGCATAATACCAACATGACCACGCCCCGTTTCTATCTCGACCAGGCGCTCGCCCCGGGTGCCCGCTTCGGCCTGCCGCCGGGTCCGGCGCGCCACGCCGCCAAGGCCCTGCGGCTCAACCCGGGCGACATCGTCACCCTCTTCAATGGCCGCGGCGGGGAGTACGCCGCGCGCATCGAGCGCATCCACAAGGACGAGGTCGCCGTCGCCATCACGGGCTTTTCGGACGTCGAGCGCGAATCGCGCCTGCGCGTGATGCTGGCGCAGGGCATTTCCAGTGGCGAGCGCATGGACTACACGCTGCAGAAGGCAGTCGAGCTGGGCGTCACGGCGATCCAGCCGATCGCCGCCCGACGCAGCGTGGTCAAGCTCGCCGGCGAGCGCGTCGAGCGTCGCGTCGCGCACTGGCAGGGCGTGGTGGCAAGTGCGTGCGAGCAGTGCGGCCGCAACCAGGTCCCGGTCGTCGGGCCGCCGCTGCCGCTGGCGACCTGGCTGGGCGCACAACCCGGCGGGCGGCTCCTGTTCCTGTCACCGCTTGCCGAGGCGCGGCTCGCCGACCTGCCGGCGCCCGAGGGCGTCGACTGCCTCGTCGCCGGCCCGGAGGGCGGCTTCGAGGTCGACGAGATCGCCGCGCTCAACGCGGCCGGCGCGACCCCGGTGCGCCTTGGCCCGCGCGTGCTGCGCACCGAGACCGCCGCACTCGCCGCGCTGGCGGCGATGCAGACGCTGTGGGGCGATTTCTAAGCATCGTCTTCATCCGGTGTACGCATTTCGCAACGCCGCGCCACCCACCGCTTGCGCCGCGCCAGCGATCCCCGGGCAAAACCTGCGCGCAGCAAGGCTTTTCGGTATCCTTGGCCCAACCCAATCCGACCAGGCTCCCGCGGTGAAAGATACGACCGATTTCGTCCACTGGTTCCGTTCGGCCGCCCCCTACATCCACGGCTTTCGCGGCAAGACCTTCGTCATCGCCTTCGGCGGCGAGCTGGTTGCCGACGGGGATTTCGTCCAGCTCGCGCACGATGTCAATCTCCTCAACAGCCTGGGCGTACGGCTGGTGCTGGTGCACGGCGTGCGGCCGCAGGTCGAGGCGAGACTCACCGAGAGGGGAACCGCAATCCGCTACGTCAACGGCCTGCGCGTCACCGACGACGCCGCGCTGGCGTGCGTGAAGGAAGCGGCCGGCACGGTGCGGGTCGAGATCGAGGCGCTGCTCTCGCTCGGTATCGCCAACACGCCGATGGCGGGCGCCGACATCCGCGTCGCCTCGGGCAACTTCGTCACCGCGCAGCCCCTGGGCGTGCGTGACGGCGTCGACCTGCTCCACACGGGCGAAGTGCGCAAGATCGACGCGGCGGCGATCAGAAGACGGCTCGACCAGCACGACATCGTGCTGCTCTCGCCCATCGGTTATTCGCCGACCGGCGAGATCTTCAACCTAAGCCTGGAGGACGTCGCCACCCAGGCCGCGGTGGAGCTCGCCGCCGACAAGCTGATCTTCCTCATGGACACCGAGGGCGTGCCGGACAAGGGCCGCGCGATCCACAACGCGCTCACCGTTGCCGAGGCGCGGCAGGTGCTGGACAAGGCGAAGAAACTGCCGGAAGACGTCACCTACTACCTGCCGTGCGCAATCAGCGCGTGCACCCAGGGCGTGAAGCGCGCGCACCTCATCAGCCGCCATCGCGACGGCGCGCTGCTGTCAGAGCTCTTCACCCGCGAGGGCGTCGGCACGCTGGTGACGCCGACACCGCTGGAAACACTGCGTCCGGCGACCATCGACGACGTCGGCGGCATCCTCGGCGTGATCGAGCCGCTCGAGCGCGAGGGCATCCTGGTGCGGCGCTCGCGCGAGCTGCTCGAAATCGAGATCGACCGCTTCTTAGTGCTCGAGTCGGACGGCGTCGTCGCCGGCTGCGCCGCGCTCTATCCTTTCCCCGAAGAGAAGGCAGCCGAGCTCGCCTGTCTCGCCGTGGCGAAGGACTTCCGCGGGCGCGGCTTCGGCGACCGGCTGCTGGCCGAAGCCGAGAAGCGCGGCAAGAAGGCGGGCTTCAAGAAGCTCTTCGTGCTCACGACGCGCACCGAACACTGGTTCGAGGAGCGGGGCTTCGTCGACAGCAGTCCCGACAACCTGCCGCGCCGCAAACAGGCGCTTTACAACTACCAGCGCCGCTCCAAGGTGCTGGAAAAGACGTTGTAGGCGGCGCGCCCGGCCGGGCGTGCACGCGGTGATAAAATGGCGCGTTGTTCCACAGGAATTCCGCCGTGCTCACCGCTTCCAACATCACCCTCCAGTTCGGCGCCAAGCCGCTGTTCGAGAACGTCACCGTCAAGTTCGGCGACGGCAACCGCTATGGCCTCATCGGCGCCAACGGCTGCGGCAAGTCGACCTTCATGAAAATCCTCGCCGGCGAGCTCGAGCCCACCTCGGGCAACGTCTCGCTCGACCCCGGCGAGCGCCTGGCCTGGCTGCGCCAGGACCAGTTCGCCTACGAGGACCAGCGCGTGCTCGACGTGGTCATGCAGGGCCACGCCGAAATGTGGCGCGTGATGCAGGAGAAGGACGCGATCTACATGAACCCGGAGGCGACCGAGGCCGACTACCTCCACGCCGCCGAGCTCGAGACCAAGTTCGGCGAACTCGGCGGCTACGACGCCGAGGCCCGCGCGGGCGAACTGCTGCTGGGGGTCGGCATCCCTACCGAGCAGCACCAGGGCACCATGGCCGAGATCGCGCCGGGCTTCAAGCTGCGCGTGCTGCTGGCGCAGGCGCTCTTCTCGAACCCCGACATCCTCCTGCTCGACGAGCCGACCAACAACCTCGACATCAACACCATCCGCTGGCTCGAGGGCGTGCTGAACGAGAGCGACGCGACCATCATCGTCATCTCGCACGACCGCCACTTCCTCAACCAGGTCTGCACCCACATGGCCGACCTCGATTACGGCACGATCAAGGTGTGGCCGGGCAACTACGACGACTACATGCTTGCATCCAGCGAAGCCAAGGCGCGCCAGGCCGCCGCCAACGCGCGCGCCAAGGAGAAGGTCGCCGAACTGCAGGAATTCGTGCGCCGCTTCTCGGCCAACAAGTCGAAGGCGCGCCAGGCCACCAGCCGCATGAAGATGATCGACAAGATCAAGATCGAAGACTTCAAGCCGAGCTCGCGCCAGAACCCCTATATCCGCTTCGAGCCCGAGAAGCTGCTGCACCGACGCGCCCTCGAGGTCGAGAATCTGCGATTCGGCTACGACGGCGCGCCTTTGCTGTCCGGCCTCGGCTTTTCGCTGGAAGCCGGCGAGAAGCTCGCCGTCATCGGTGGCAACGGCGTCGGCAAGTCGACGCTGATGAAACTCTTGATGCACGAACTCACGCCGCAGGCGGGCGAAGTGCGCTGGAGCGAAAACGCCAACATCGGCTACTTTGCGCAGGATCACGCCGCCGACTTCGATTCCGACATGAACCTCACCGACTGGATGCACCAGTGGGCGCAGCCGGGTGACGACGAGCAGGTGATCCGCGGCATCCTCGGACGGCTGCTGTTCTCGGGCGACGAGGTGAAGAAGCCGGTGCGCGTGCTCTCCGGCGGCGAGAAGGGCCGCATGCTCTACGGCAAGCTGATGCTCGGCCGACACAACGTGCTGGTGATGGACGAACCGACCAACCACATGGACATGGAGTCGATCGAGTCGCTCAACCTCGCGCTCGATCTCTTCAAGGGCACGCTGATCTTCGTCTCGCACGACCGCCAGTTCGTCTCCAGCCTGGCCACCCGCATCCTCGAAATCGAGCCGACGGGCGTCGAGTTCTACCTCGGCACCTACGACGAGTACCTGCACTCGAAGGGGCTCGAATGAACACCGTCGCCGTCATCGGCCTCGGCCAGCTCGGCCGCGTGTTCGCCGGCGGCCTGCTGCGCGCCGGCCTCACCGTCGTGCCGGTCAACCGCGGCGACGATATGTTCACCGTCGCGCACGCGCATCCCGACGTCGAGCTCGTACTGGTAGCGGTTGCCGAGAACGACCTCCACACGGTGCTCGCCGCGATGCCGGGCGCGTGGCGGCCACGCGTCGCGCTGATCCAGAACGAATTGCTGCCGCGCGACTGGGAAAAATACCGCTACGACAACCCCACGGTGATGTCGGTGTGGTTTGAAAAGAAAAAGGGCACCGACGCCAAGCCGCTGATCGCTTCCCCCGTCGCCGGCCCCAGCGCGAAGCTTTTGTGCGACGCGCTCGCCACGATCGACCTGCCTTGCCGCGAAGTCGCGCCCGGCGACGAACTGCTGTTCGAACTGGTGCGGAAGAATGTCTACATCCTCACCACCAACATCGCGGGTTTGAAGACCGGCGGCACGGTATCGCAGCTATGGGCGCAGCATGAGACCTTTGCGCGCACCGTCGCCGGCGAAGTCATGGACATCCAGGATGCGCTCACCGGCACAAAACACGATCGCGACAAGCTCATCGCCGGCATGCTCGAAGCCTTCGACGGCGATCCCGAGCACGGCTGCACCGGGCGCTCGGCGCCGGCGCGTCTGGCGCGCGCGCTGGCGCACGCCGACCAGTTCGGTCTCGCGGTGCCGACGCTGCGTTCGCTGGCGGCCTGACGGACGCTCAGATCGTGCGCGGCGGGGCGGGTTTCGCCTTGCCGCCATAAACGCCGCTGTGGTCGAAAGGCAGCCAGGCCGGCGAGCGCTCGATCTTGACGCGGCCCTTGACGCGGTAAGGCAGGCCGGTTTTCAGCGTCTCCGGCGACAGCGCCTTGAGCTGGCGGAGCAGGTCTTTCGATAGCGTCGCCGCATCGACGTTCAGGAGCGTGGTGGAGGCCGCCTCGATTCGCGTCGACGTTCGCGACACGCCCCGCGCGAACGGCCTCCCGTTCACTTCCAGCTCGAACTCGAGCGCCTCGACGACGAGATCAAAGTCGTTGGGGTTGGCAATGCGCAATCCGACGTCGAAGCGCTGCTCGAGCACGCCCACTTGGCGCGGGTCGATCCCAGCGACCGCGACGCGCGGCGGCAGGGCGTTGGGGGGCAGCCCCGCGCAGCCAGCGAGCATCAGTGCCAGCGCGAGCAGAGTCCAGTCACGCATGGCCACCCCTAGCGCACTTCGGCGAGCAATCGCGCGATCATCCGCTGCGCCTGCCCGGCGTAGCCGCCGCCGAACAGGTTGGCGTGGTTGAGCACGTGATACAGGTTGTAGAGCGTCTTGCGTGTCGCATAGCCTGCGTCGAGCGGCCACGCCTCCGTGTAGCCCGCGTAGAAGGCCGGCGGGTAACCGCCGAAGAGCTCGCTCATCGCGAGGTCGCCCTCGCGGTCGCCGAAGTAGACCGCAGGGTCGAAGATCACGGGCGTGCCGTTCTGCAGGAAGCCGTGATTGCCGCCCCACAGGTCGCCGTGCAGCAGCGAGGGCTGCGGCCGGTAGCCGGCGAAGAAATCTTCCAGCCGCGCCATCAGCGCCTCGCCGTCGCGCTGCAGCGCACCGCCATAGCCGTTCCGTGCTGCGAGCTTGAGTTGGAACCCCAGCCGGCGCTCGCGCCAGAAGGCGATCCAGTCGTCGAGCCAGCCGTTGGGCTGCGGCGTCGAGCCGATCCAGTTGTCGCGCGCGTTGCCGAAGCGCGGCGCGGTCACCCGATGCTGCTGCGCGAGCCGGCGGCCGAGCTCGCCGGCGTCGCCGCGGCCGCCCAGCGGCAGCGCCTCGAGCACGAGGTAGGCGTATCCCGCCGCCTCGCCGTGTGCGATGACGTCCGGCACGCGCAAGGCGTTGGCCGCCGCGAGTTCGGCGAGCCCGGCGGCTTCCGCCTCGAACATGTCGAGCCGCGCGGCCGGCTGCGTTTTCACGAAAAAGCTGCGCGCGCCGTCGCTTAGCGTAAAGCTCTCGCTGATGTCACCGCCGTGCACGCTGCGGGTCGATCGCGGCGTGAACGGCACGCCGGTGGCCGCCGCAATGGCATCGGCAAGCGCGGCGTGCAGGGCGTTCACGGTTCGACGAAAGGCTGGATGTTCACGGCAAGTTCGGCGTGGGCATGGCGCAACGCGGCCTCGGCCTCAGCGGCCGTGGCGGCGCGGCTGAAAAGGAAACCCAGATAGGCGGCGCCCTCGGGCGGCGGCGCAATAAGTTGGCCGGGATGCGCGGTGATCTCGACGCTGGTGATGCCGGGCACGGCGCGCGCGGCGCCGACGCCCTCGACGCCATGAAAGATCCCCGCTGCGGGAATCGGGATCATCATCACGCCTGCTGCCGCATCGTGGGTCAGGGTCGGCAGCGGCAGGCCGAGCGCGTGGCGCAGCACGATTTCGGCGGAGGGCATGCCGAGCGTCGCCTCAAGCACGCGCCCGCACAGGCCACCGATGCCGCGCGGCGCGATCTCGAGCAGCCACACGCCGGCGTCGTTGACGCGCGCCTCGGCGTGGATCACGCCGTCGGTGACGCCCGCCGCCACGCACATCTTTTGCACCGACGCGGCGAGCGCCGCCTGCGCCGCGTCCGGCAGGCGCGAGGGCGTGACGAACAGCGTTTCCTCGAAATACGGACCGTCGAGCGGATCCGGCTTGTCGAACACGGCGAGCACGGTGAGCGCGCCGTCGCGCAGCACGCCGTCGAGCGCGACTTCCTTGCCGGGGATGAAGCGCTCGACCAGCACCGGCGACCGCTCGCGCTGCGCACGGGCCTGGATGCGCCGCACCCGCTGCAGCGCCTGCGCGAGTTGCGCCGCATCGTCGGCGCGGATCACGCCGCGGCTGGCGTTGAGGCGGCGCGCCTTCACCACGAGCGGGAACGAAGGCAGCGTTGCAGGATCGACGCCGTCCGCGCCGACGACGGCGAATTCGGGACACGGCAGGCCGAGCGCAGCCTGCAGCTCGCGGAAACGCAGCTTGTCGGTGAGCACCGCCACCGCCTCGGGCGGATTGCCGGAAAGACCGAGTGCTGCGCGCAGACGCGCGGCAAGCGCCTGACCGTGGTCGTCGACCGCGAGCACGGCGTCGACCGGCTGCGTCAGCGCCGCCAGCACCTTCGGCAGCGCGGCATCGGGCTGGTCGAAGGGCACGCTCATCAACGGCGGCAGGCCCCACGCGGGGGCGAGCTGATGGCAATAATCGGCACAGGTGACGATCTCCACGCCCAGCCTGTCGGCGGCCGCCTTGAAGTCGGCATTGGCGTACCCCGCGGCGGGCAACAGCAGGAGCAGGCGCGCCATTCTGCGTTCAGAAACTCGCGAGCTGGGTTTCGGTCGGCTCGGCGCAGCAGTACCAGGGCTCCGAGTGATGCGGGATCGCTTCGCCGAACTGCGCCGCATCGAGCGCTGGCGCCGCTTCGCCGAGTGCTGCGTGGGCGCGCGCCCAGATGCCAGCGAACACTTCGCCGCGCGGCAGCATGCGTTTTTCCGCGTCCATCACCCAGGCCATCACCTCGGCCTGCAGCGCGTCGACGCGGGGATCGTCCGCTTGCCAGGGGTAGCCGAGCATGGCGTCATCGAACGTACCGACGCGCGCGGCGAACTCGGGCAGCTGCATGAGATAGGACCCTTGCGGCACCAGCAGGCGGATCGCCAGCTGCACCGGCGGCACCGACGCGACGAGTCGCAGCCGCAAGAGCGCGGCGAGCAGGTCACGATAGCCGGCGAGCGTGGTCCACGGCGTGAACGGCACGAAGGTCGGCGCGAGCGCGAGGCCGAGCGTGCGGCAGTGCGCGAGCGCGACTTCGAAATCGGCGCGGGTGTGTCCCTTGTCGAGCTTTTTCAGGATGGCGTCGTCGACCGACTCGACCGCGGTGACGACGAACAGGAGCCCGCAGGCCTGCAAACGCGGCAGCAGGTCGGCGTGATCGAGCAGGTGCTCGACCTTGATCGTCACGTCCCAGGTCAATTCGGGAAAACGCGCGTGCAGTGCCTCGGCGACTTTCAGCGCGTGCGTCGGGCCGTTGAGGAAATCGGGGTCGCCGAAGCTGACGTGCGCAGCGCCGGCGGCGACCTGCTGCGCGATATCGGCGATCACCACGTCGACCGGCACCACGCGGAACTTGCCTTCATAGACCGGCACCACCGGGCAGTGCCGGCACAGATGCTTGCAGCCGCGGCTCGCCTCGGCGAAGCCGGTGGTCTTCTGCGTGCCGTCCGGCAGGTTGAGCTTCGCGTAGCGCGCGAGCGCCGGCAGGCCGCTGCGGTCGGGCAGCAGGAATTCGATCTTGCTGCGGCGCACGACGGGTTCAGCGGGCGCCGCGCCGCCCTGCGCCCAAGCGACGAGGTCCGGCTCGGATTCGCCGCCGAAGATCGCCTCGACGCCGAGCGACTTCAGCCACGCGGCGTTCACTGGCGCATACAGCCCGAAGGCGGCGATGCGCGCATGCGGCGCGAGGCTGCGCAGTTTCGGCAGTGCGGCGGCGGCGATACGGGTGGCGGTATGCATGCCCAGGTAGATCGCGACGTACTCGGCGTCGGCGAAGGTGGCGGCGTCGAGCGTCTGCTGCGAAAGATCGACGCAGGCGACCACGATACCGGCACGCGCGAACCACGCCGCCGGCTGCGCGAGATTGAACGGCTGGCGGCCGAGCTCGTAGGGGCTCACCAAAACAACACGCGCCCCGGAGGGCGCGTAATGGGGTGCCGTACAGGCCGTCATTCGTTTCGGCCTTATTTGGCCTTGGGCCGCTGCTCGAACATCTTCGCGATGCCGGGGTCGCGCGACGCGCCCGCGGCCTCCATGCGCTTAAGGTATTCCTCCCACATCGCCGCCTGGTTCATGCCCAGATCGTAGAGGTATTCCCAGGAATAGATGCCGGTGTCGTGGCCATCCGAGAAGAAGAAATTGATGCCGTACAGACCGACCGGCTCGGCGGCGTTGATCAGCACGTCGCGCTTGCCGACCTGCAGCACTTCCTGGCCGGGACCGTGGCCGCGGACTTCGGCGGACGGCGAATACACGCGCAAAAACTCGAAGGGCAACTCGAAACGGGCGCCGTCGGAGAAAGCGATCTCCAGCTTGCGCGACGCCTGGTGGAGCTTGATTTCGGTGGGAGTGGGGTTGGCCATGGTTGCAGCGTTCGGAAAAAGGGGAAGTCGGCGAAAGTTTACCCTCGCCGATCGAAGAATAAACCCTTTCTGAACAAGGGGCTGGCGGCACTTGCCTCCGGAAAACTGGCGCGCCCGGCGCGATTCGAACGCACGACCCCTGCCTTCGGAGGGCAGTACTCTATCCAGCTGAGCTACGGGCGCCAAGAGGCGCAAAGCATAGCGGGTTTGACGCAGCGCGTCCATTCGGGCCCGGGATCGTCCTTTGCTGCGCCCGGCGCTTTCCTTATAATCGCGGCTTTTGACGTATCCAAGGAACTTTCATGGCCGACTCGCACGCCAAGATGACCCAAGCCACTCCGCAGGAAATCATCATTTCCGTCCTCGCCGGTTTGCTCGCCCCGCTGTTGGCCATCTTCCTCATCGTCCAGCTCGTGCTCGGCATCCAGGCCGAACACAAGGCCGACCTCAGCCCGGAAGCGGCGGAGAAGGCCACGCTCCAGCGCATCAAGCCCTTCGCGCAGCTCGTGGCGCTCGACGCCAACGCGCCCCGCGTCGAGAAATCGGGCAAGGAAGTCTACGAAGCGGTGTGCACGTCGTGCCACGCCGCCGGCGCCCTCGGCGCCCCGCGTTTTGAAAATCGTGGCGACTGGGCCGGCCGCCTGGGCCAGGGGTACGAAACGCTGATCAAGCACGCGATCGAAGGCATCCGCCAGATGCCCCCGCGCGGCGGCGACGACACCTTGTCCGACCTCGAGATGGCCCGCGCCGTCGCCTACATGGCGAACGCCGCCGGCGCGTCGTTCAAGGAACCGGCCGCCCCCGCCGCCCCGGCGACGGCCGCGCCCGCAGCGGAAGCCGCTGCGCCCGCAGCCGACAAGAAGCAGTAAAGCGGACGCCGCGGCGCCGGGATCGTTGGAAGCGCGAGGACCACGCATGAAACCCATCGCTTTCTTTCTCGTGATCGCTGCCACGGCGGGCCTTGCGGCCTGCGGCAAGTCCGAGGAGGCCGCCGCCCCCGCGACCTCTGCGCCGGCGGCGGAAGCACCGCCCGCAGCAGCCCCGGCCGAAGCGCCCGTTGCGGCCGCGGTGCCCGAGACGGCGCCTGTCGTGACCGCGACGCCGCCGGTTGAACCGGCCGCGCCGGTACCGCCCCCCGCGCCGGCTGCCCCTGCGGCGGCGGTGAAGGCGCCGGCCCCGGTGGCGGCACCCGCCGCCCCCGAAGCTGCCGCGGCCCCCGAACCCGTGGCGCCCGCCGCGCCAGCGCCGGTCGCCGACCTTATCCATGGCCAGAAGATCTACCGCCAGGCATGCGCGTTCTGTCATGACCGCGGCGTCGCCGGCGCACCGAAGACCGGTGACGCGGCCGCGTGGAGCGCACGGGTCGCCCAGGGCATGGACACCCTCTACAGCGTGGCAATCCGCGGCAAGGGCGCGATGCCGGCGAAGGGCGGCAACCCTTCGCTGAGCGAAGCCGACGTCACGGCTGCGGTGGACTACATGGTCGTGCAGTCGCGCTGAGTCCACCGCGTGTCGCGCACCTGCCCCCAATGCGGTAGCGACAAAATCCGGCGCGGCACCCTGCACGCGCACGACGGCATTCGAAAACTCCTGCTGCAGACACCGCTGCGCTGCCGTGCCTGCCACCGCCGGTTCTGGGTGTTGAACCCGCTCAAGCCCGTGCTGCTCGCGGGCACCGTCGTCGCCCTGGTCGGCGCAACCGCCTGGCTTGCGCTCGGCCAGCACGGCGGCTTGCCCGCCGCGCAGCCCCGCGCGTCGATTCCCCACACGCGCGCCGAGTCCGGTGACGCCGAGGCCCAGTTGCAAATGGGCATGCGTTATGCGACGGGCGACGGTGTGGTGCAGAACGACAAGGAGGCCGCCAAGTGGTTCGAGCGGGCGGCCCGGCAGGGGCTCGCCGAAGCGCAGTACGAATACGGCCTGGCATTACTGAACGGGCGCGGCGTGGTGCAGGACTATCGGGCCGCGTTCGAATGGATCGAGAAGCCGGCGCTGCGCGGCCATGCCAAGGCGCAGTACAGCCTCGGCGAACTCTACCGCTACGGCACCGGAACGGCGATCGACAAGGCGCGCGCCTACCTGTGGTTCAACCTCGCCGCGGCACAGGGCGTGGACGCGGCCGCCAAGGCCCGCGACAGCTTGGCGTGGCAGCTCAAGCCGGAACAGTTGGCGGCGATGCAGGAAGAGGCGCGCCGCATCAGCAGGGCCATGCACACGCCGGACGCGGCGAGCACGGCCGCCGACCCGCCCCCCGTCCAAAAAGCGGACGCGCCCTGATCAGTCGCGATGCGCGTGCTGCGCGTCGTCGTCGTAGACGCCTGGCCACAGGCGGTGCGTGTCGAGCGCGAGCCGCGTCCCCGCCGCAAGCGCCGCGACCTGCGCCTGGCGCGCCTGCATGCGCCCCTCGATCGCCTGCCGCCGCGTGAGCAGCACCTGGTCGAGACTGCCCTCGCCGAGCTCGTACGCGCGCGCGGCGAGGCGTGCGGCTTCCTCCAGCGCCAGCGCCGCCGATTCCGCCTGCTGCCAGCCAGCTGACGCTGCGGTCGCCGCGTCGAAATCGGTGCGCGCTTCCTGGCGCAAGCGCGCCTCCAGCTGCGACGCCGCCATCTCGGCCGCGAGGCTCAGCCGTTCCACGGCCTCCTGGTCGGTGCGCCGCGCCACCCCGGGCAACGCGACGCCGACGCTCAGGCCCAACACGTGCTCGTCGCCGCCGGCTTCGTTGCGATAGAACACGCCGAGCGTGGGGTCGGCTTTGCGGCGTGCCGCCAGCTGCCGGGCCTGGGCCTGCAGCATCGCCGCCTGCCGGCGGGCCCGGTTGAGCTCATGGTTGTGGGCGAGCACCGCCTCGACGTGCGATTCAGCGGTGCCCGCCGGCGCTGCCGGCACCGGCAGCACGGAAGGGGCGTCGAGCCGCAGGCCGGGGTAGTACGCGAGCAGGCGCCCCTGCGTCTCGCGCACCCGCTGTGCGGCAAGCGTTTGTTGGGCGCGCGCCTGGCCGAGGGCGGCCTCGGCGTTGACGCGCTCCGCGCGCGGCGCTTCACCGAGGCGAATGCGTGCGTTCACCGTCTCGAGCTGGCGCGCGGCGAGCGCCACCTGTTCGTCCCAGAGTTGCTGCTGCACCGACGCCCCCAGCCAGTCGAACCACAGGACGAGCAGTTGCCGCCCGGCCTCGTGCAGGGTCTCGTCGTAGCTCGCCTCCGCGTAGGCGGACAGCGCACCGGCCAGAGTGCGCTCGGCGGCGGCGCGCGCCGGCAGACGCACGGGGCGCGAGACCGCGAGCCCCCATTCGGCCTGCGTATCCCGCGGGACCGCCTGCAGGCGGCGCTGCACGAGGTCGGCCGCCACCGACCACTCCTCGCGCCCGGCGGCAAGGCCGGCGCTCCTAAGCGACTGCGCGTCGCGCTCGGCGCGCGCCTGCGCCACTGCGGGCGAGGCCCGCAGCGCAGCGATGGCCGATGCCGCGTCCGGCAGATAATCGGCGTGGGCCGGCAGCGCCAGCGCCCAGGCCACGGTCCACGTCAACAAGCGGTTCACGTGCGATCTCCTTGCAAGATGAATCGGCGGTACAGAATCGGCAGCAGCACCAGCGTGAGCAGCGTCGCGCTGACGAGGCCGCCGATGACGACGATGGCGAGCGGGCGCTGAATCTCCGAGCCCGGCCCGGTCGCGAACAGGAGCGGCACCAGGCCGAAGGCGGCGATGCTCGCCGTCATCAGCACCGGGCGCAGGCGGCGCAGCGCGCCTTCGCGCACCACCGCGTCGCCTCTCGCGCCCTGGGCGCGCCGCTGGTTGAAATGGCTAACCAGCACGACGCCATTCAGCACCGCGATGCCGAGGAGCGCGATGAAGCCGACCGACGCCGGTACCGACAGGTACTCGCCCGACGCCGCGAGGGCGAACACGCCGCCGACGAGCGCGAAGGGAACGTTCATCATGACCAGCAGGGCCTGACGCACATCGCCGAAGGTGACGTAAAGCAGGAAGCCGATCAGCACCAGCGCCACCGGCACCACGATCATGAGTCGCTGCGCGGCGCGCTGCTGGTTCTCGAACTGGCCGCCCCAGGTCACGCTGTAGCCCGGCGGGAACTTCACCTTTGAGGCGACCGCCGCCTGCGCGTCCTCGACGAAGCTCACCAGGTCACGCCCGCTGACGTTGCTCTGCACGACGGTGAAGCGCGCGGCGTTCTCCCGCTTCACCGCGACCGGGCCATCGGTGCGCACCAGCCGCGCGACCTGGTCGAGGCTGATCGTGCGGCCGTCGTCGAGGGTCAGGCGCAGCGCCTGCAGCGCGCCGGGCGAAGTGCGCAGTTCCGCGGGTCCCCGCAGCTGCAGCGGGATGCGCCGCCCCTGCTGCTGGATGGTGCCGATGACCTCGCCTTCCAGCTGCGTGCGCAACAGCATCGCGATGGCATCGGCGGACAGCCCGAAACGCGCGGCCGCGTCACGGTCGATCTCTGCCTGCAGGTACTGCACGCCCTCGTTCTGCTGGGTGTAGACGTCGGACGCGCCGGGCACCTGTTCGATGACGGCGAAGATTTCGCCCGCCAGCCGGTTGAGGGTGGCGAGATCAGGACCGAAGATCTTCACGGCGACGTCGCCGCGCGAGCCGGTCAGCATTTCCGACACCCGCATGTCGATCGGCTGCGTGAAGTTGTAGGCGATGCCCGGGAAGCCCTCGAGCACCTGGCGGATTTCGCCGGTCAGCCACTCCTTGTCGGGGCGGCGCCACTCGTTCATCGGTTTCAGCACGAGAAAGGAGTCGGTGTCGTTGAGCCCCATCGGGTCGAGGCCAAGTTCGTCGGCGCCGGCGCGCGCCACGATGCGGCGGATTTCGGGCACCGCCTTCAACAGGGCCTGCTGCACGCGCAGGTCCTGCTCGACCGAGTTTTCGAGGCTGATCGAGGGCAGCTTCTCGAGTTGCACCAGGATGTCGCCCTCGTCCATCACCGGCATGAAGGTCTTGCCGATCAGCGGGTAGACCGCTGCGGCCGCCAGCATCAGCACACCGGCGACCGCGTAGACCACTTTCGGTCGCGCCAGCGCGCCGTCGAGCAGCGGCGTGTAGAGCGCTTGCGCGCGGCGCAGCAGCCAGGGATCCTCGTGCGCCGCCTGCTTGAGGAGCCAGGACGCGAGCACCGGGATCACCGTGAGCGCGAGCAGCAGCGACGCGCCGAGCGCGAACACGATGGTCAGCGCGACCGGCGCGAAGAGCTTGCCTTCCAGACCCTGCAACGTGAGCAACGGCATGAACACGATGGCGATGATCGCGATGCCGGACGCGACCGGCTTGGCGACTTCCTGCGTCGCCCACAACACGCGCTGCAGCGGCGTTTCACTGGTGTCGTCCGGATCGTGCGCGAGGTGGGCGACAACGTTCTCGACTACCACCACGGCCGCGTCGACCAGCAGGCCGATCGCGATGGCCAGCCCGCCGAGGCTCATCAGGTTCGCCGACAGCCCGAACTGCCGCATGAGAACGAAGGTCGCGAGCACCGACAGGGGCAGGATCAGCGCCACCACCACCGCCGCGCGGAAATTGCCAAGGAAGAGCAGCAGCAGGATCACGACCAGCACCGCGGCTTCGAGCAGCGCCTTGCTGACCGTGCCGACGGCACGGTCGACGAGTTGCGCGCGGTCGTAGAACGGGGAAATAGTCACGCCCTCGGGAAGGGTCGCCTGGATCTCGGCAAGCTTCGCCTTCACGTTCTTGATGAGCTCGCCTGCGTTCACGCCTTTCAAGCCGATCACCAGGCCCTCGACGGCCTCGCCCTGGCCGTTCTGCGTCACCGCGCCGTAGCGGGTGAGCTCGCCCCATTCGACCGCCGCCACGTCGCCCACCGTGACGACGACGCCGTCGACCGCCTTGATGCCGATGCGGCGCAGGTCGTCGAGCGAGGCGACGCCGCCGTTGACGCGCACCACCCAGGTCTCCTCGCCTTCGTTGACGCGGCCCGCGCCGTCGTTGCGCGTGTTGCTCTCTAGCGCGCGGCGCAGCTCATCGTAGGTGACGCCGCGCGCGGCGAGCGCCGCCGGGTCGGGGCTGACCGAGAAGGTCGCGACCCGGCCACCGAGCGCGTTCACGTCGGCCACCCCCGGCAGCGCACGCAGCTGCGGACGGATCGTCCAGTCGAGCAGGGTGCGTTTCTCGGCGAGCGACAGCGGCCCCTCGATGGTGAACATGAAGAGCTCGGACAAGGGCGTCGAGATCGGCGCGAGCCCGCCCGACACGTTGGCCGGCAAGTCGCCCTTGACGTTGGCGAAGCGTTCGGCGACCTGCTGGCGCGCCCAGTAGATGTCGGTGCCTTCCTCGAAGTCGACCGTGATATCGACGAGCGCGTTCTTCGACAGGCTGCGCAGGATCGTCTGCCGCGGGATGCCGAGCAGTTCGGTCTCGACCGGCTGGGTGATGCGCGCTTCGACTTCTTCCGGCGTCATCCCCGGCGCCTTCAGGATCAGCTTGACCTGCGTGGTCGAGACGTCGGGAAAGGCGTCGATCGGAATCTGCTGGAACGCGCGCGCGCCGAGCGCCGCCAGCACCAGCGCGAGCACGAGCACGAACCAGCGTCGCGCCAGCGCGTATTCGGTGAGGGTCGCAAGCATGGCTTACTCCCCGAGCCACTGCGCCTTGAGCGCGGCGACACCCTTGACCGCGACTCGGCTGCCCGCCGCAAGGCCGGTGACTTCGGCCGCCTGCGCGTTCTGCCGCACCACGTCGACCGGCGTCGGCACGAACCCCTGTGCCGTCTCGACGAACACGTGCGGGCGCTTGGCTTTCCACACCAGGGCCTCCGCCGGCACGGTGAGCTGGTTCGCCGACGCAACGCCGGCGATGGCGGCCTGCACCGACTGGCCCGGGCGCAGGCGTTGCTCGGGATCGGCGAGGCTGGCGCGCACCCGCACGCTCTGCGATGCGCTCAACTGCGGCAGCAGCGCGGTGATGCGTCCCACGGCGGCACCGCCGGCAACCATGACCCGCTGCCCGACCGCGACCTGCTGTGCCTGCGCCGGGCTCAACGGAATCTCCAGCGCGAGTTGCGACAGGTCGGCGAGCTTCAAGAGCGCCGTGCCCGCGTCGACCCGTTGGCCCGGCTCGACGGCGGCTTCGGTCACCACGCCGGCGATCGGCGCCGTGAGCGTGAGCGTGCTGCCGGTCACGCGCCCCTGCCCGAGCAAGGACAACGCGGTCTGCGCCGCCGCCAGGTTCGCACGCGCGGCGTCCGCCTCGCTGCGCGTCGCGCGCAGGCGCGATTCCGCGATCAAGCCCTCGGCAAAGAGTTTCTCGTCGCGCGCGGCGTTTTCCGTGGCCAGCTGCGCGCGCACGCGCGCCTGCGTGAGCAGGTTCTGCGCCTCGGCCAGCCCCGGCATCGACACGCTGACCAGCGGCGCGCCCTGTTTCACGGTGTCGCCCGCCTGGACGTGCAGTCGCGTCACCAGCGCCCCGCCCGACGCGGCGATGACCCGCACGGCGGCGGACGGCAGCGTCACCTGGGCAGGAAAGGTGAGCGCGGTGCCGCTCTCGCCGGCCGCCGCGGCGGCCGTGACGATGCCGAGGTTCTGTTTCTGCGCGGCACTCATCTTCAGCAGGTCGGCGCCAAGGGCCGGCCCGGCGCACGCGAGCGCCAACGCAAGCCCCGCGGCAACGAGGCGCGGCGAAAAAACGGGCGTAACAACGGCCATGCTTGATCTCCCTATCGATAAAAACGGCGGACTGGTGCGAACCGGCGGCGCGTGCATGAACCGATGCCCGGAAGAGCCACGCCCACGCCAGACGAGGAGCCGTCTGGCGCAGCACGTTCGGTTGGCAGTCGCAGGCAACGAACGCTTTGCCTGAAAGCGTACACCCGAGCCCTGAACGACTCGCATCCTGACGGCCGCGGCTTAAGCGCGCCTTAAGCTCGCGCCGTGAGCCGCGTCGGATGACGCAACACCCGAGGTGAGACGGGCTTAAGGGGGCGCTAAGGATCCGTATCTACAGTGAGTCCATCGCTTCCTGGAGGAGACTCCCATGACCGCCCCCGACATCCAAGTCCGCCGCGTCTACGATCCGCTGCTGCGGGTCCTGCACTGGACGATCGCGCTGTCGATCGTCTTCCTCATCGTCACGAGCCAGCTGGCCGAGGCCTTCGAGCACGGCCCCTGGGAGCGCGCGATCTGGAACCTGCACATCCTCGCCGGCTATGGCCTCACCATCGCCTTGCTGACACGCCTGCTGTGGGGGCTGGTCGGCCCGGCCAGCGCACGCTGGCGCGATCTGTGGCACCCGGCGACGTGGAAAAATAGCCTCAAGCGCCTGCGCCTGCCGAGCGCGCACCGCGTCGGCCACGATCCCATCGCGAGCCTCGCCTACCTGTTTGCCTACGCCGTGATGGCGCTCATGGTCGTCAGCGGCCTCGGACTTACCGCCGGCGAGTTCAACACCGGTCCGCTCGCCGCTTGGCTCGGCAACGCCGGCTGGGTCGAAGACGTGATGAAGGATCCGCACGAATTCGGCTTTGCGCTGATGCTCGGCTTCGTCGGCCTGCACATGGCGGCACTGGTGTTCCACCAGCTGCGCGGCGAACGCGTGGCGCAGAGCATGGTGACCGGCAAGCAGTATCTCGCCGCCCAAGCCATCGAAGCCGAAAGCGGGGTGCAACATGATTAAGCGGATCGCATCGATCGGGCTGCTGCTGTCCGCCCACGCTGCGGCCGACACCCCCGCCGACTTCATGACGCGCTACGCGCAGCAGGCCGGCGTAGCGGTGAGCGCGCTCTCCCCCGCGCGCGGCGAAGCGCTCTACCGCAGCAAGCATCCCGGCAAGAACGGCGCCCTGCAGAGCTGTGCCAGCTGCCACACCGCGAACCCGAAGCAGGCGGGCCAGACCCGCGTCGGCAAGCGCATCGAGCCGCTGGCGCCCAGCGCGAACCCATCGCGCTTCACCGACGCCGCCCAGGTCGAGAAATGGTTCCGCCGCAATTGCATGGACGTGCTCGCGCGCGAGTGCAGCGCGCAGGAGAAGGGCGATTTCATCGCCTGGCTGAACCAAGTCAAATGAGGAGCGAGCCATGAACTACCTATTACGCGGAATCGGTGTGCTGGCGGCCGTCGGCACGGTCAGCCTGCTCGCATTTTCGCTGCCGCCGGGCGGCGAGGTGCGCGGCGACAGCGGCGGCGACGTGATGCCGCGCGCCACGCACAAGGCCTGGCAGCAGGAATGCGCCAGCTGCCACCTCGCCTATCCACCGGCGCTGCTGCCGAAGGCCTCCTGGCGCCGCTTGATGGGCGGCCTCGACACGCATTTCGGCGAGAACGCCAGCCTTGATCCGGCAACGCAGGCTGATATCCTCCGCTTTCTCGAGGCCAACGCCGCCGATAGCGGCACCAGCCGAATCGGCGGCAAGGTGATGCAGCGCATGGGCGCACATGAGGCGCCGCTGCGCATCACCGAAACCCGCTGGTTCGTGAAGAAGCACGACGAGGTGCCGCGCGCCACCTGGGCACGCAAGTCTATCGGCTCCGCCGCCAACTGCGCAGCGTGCCACCGGCAGGCGGAAAAGGGCATCTTCGACGAAGACACGGTGACGATTCCGAAATGACACGACGCAATGCGCATCCTGCTGGTTGAAGACGACCGCCTGCTCGGCGACGGCCTCAAGGCCGGCCTCACGCAGGCGGGGTACGCGGTCGACTGGCTGCGCGACGGCGAAGCGGCGGTCGCCGCGCTGTCGACCGAGCGCTTCGCGGCGATCGTGCTCGACCTGGGACTGCCCAAGCGCGACGGCCTGTCGGTGCTGCAATGGCTACGCGGCCGCCACGACGCGACGCCGGTGCTGATCCTCACCGCGCGCGACCAGCTCGAAGACAAGGTGCGCGGGCTCGATCTCGGCGCCGACGACTACGTGCTCAAGCCCTTCGACCTCGACGAAATCGCCGCCCGCCTGCGCGCGCTGGTGCGCCGCGCCCATGGGCGTCCGGAGCCGGTGCTGACGCTGGGCGAGATCGAACTCAATCCGGCGGCGCGCACGGTGACGCGGGCCGGCGAGGCGGTCGATCTCACTCCGCGCGAGTTCGACCTGCTACATCTGCTGCTGCAGAATGCCGACCGCGTGCTCACCCGGCGCACGCTGGAAGAACAGCTCTACACCTGGAACGACGCCGTCGACAGCAACGCGCTCGAAGTCCACATCCACCACCTGCGCAAGAAGCTCGGCAACGACCTGATCCGCACCGTGCGCGGCGTCGGCTACATGGCGTCGGCGGCGCCACGGCCATGAGCGGGCCGCGCGCGTATTCGCTGCGGCGGCGCCTGGTGTGGCTGCTCACCAGCGCGGTGGCAGCGATCTGGATCCTGTCCGCGCTCGTGGTCTACGCGCGCGCGCACCAGGAGGCTGACGAACTGCTCGACAGCCAGCTGACCCAGGTTGCCGAAACCCTGCTGGCCATCGTCGCAGGCGGCGAGGTCGAGCACTTCGTCAAGGAGCTCCACAAGCATGCAGACTACCGCACGGTCCCGATCGCCTTCGAGATCTGGCACGGCGATCACGGAGTGTTCCGCCGCCTGGTCACCTCGCCCGGACACCCCGGCTTCGAGTTCGACGTCGCCGACGGCTTCAGCCAGGCGCCCGTCATGGGCGCGAGCTGGCGCTTCTACGCAATCCAGGATCACGACGCCGAGTACCGGGTGGTGGTCGGGCAGGCGCACGCGGCCCGCGAGCAGCTCGCGCGGGAAATCGGGCTGTCGCTCCTGCTGCCCGCCACGCTGGCGTTGCCGCTGATGGCGCTCGCCGTGTGGTGGGTCGTCGGCCAGACCCTGCGCCCGGTCAACCATGTGGCGCAGGGAGTCGCAACGCTCGACCCGCAGGCACTGGCGCCGCTCGAGGAATCGCCGCCGCTGCCGGACGAGATCGCGCCCCTGCGCGCAGCCCTCAATGCGCTGATTCGCCGCGTCAGGGACGCGTTCGACAACGAGCGCCGCTTCACCGCCGACGCCGCGCACGAACTGCGCACGCCGCTGGCGGCGCTCAAGGTGCAGGCTCAGGTCGCCCTGCGCGCCCAGACCGACGCCAGCCGCCAGCACGCGCTGGCGCAGGTCATCGCAGGGGTGGACCGCATGACGCACCTGGTCGAGCAATTGCTCACGCTGGCGCGCGTCGACCCCAGCCGCGCCGATGTCGCCAGAGCGCCCTTCGATCCGGCCTCGATCATCGAGGAAGTCTGCGCCGAATTGCAGCCGCTGGCCGAGCAGCACAACCAGTCGCTACGGGTGAGCGCGCCGCCCGGCTGCAGGCTGGCGATGACGTCGGCCTGGCTTGCCATTGCGTTGCGCAATCTGGTCGACAATGCCCTGCGATACGCGGGCGAGGGCGCCCGGGTCGAGGTGAGGCTCGCGCGCACCGACACCGGCTGCACGCTCAGCGTCGCCGACGATGGTCCGGGCGTCGCACCCGACCTGCGCAACCGGGTGGCCGCGCGATTCGTGCGCGGCGAGACGGAAAGAGAGGGATGCGGCCTGGGACTGTCGATCGTGGCGCGCGTGGCCGAACTGTCCGGCGCGCGCCTGGAATTGGGAGACGGCTTGCCGCGCGCAGGCGGCGGCCACGGCTTCTCCGCCACCCTGCACTTCGACAGCGGCGCCAGCCGGGCCTGAGCCGCCCGCCGGCAAGACGGGGTTCAGGACTCAGTAGCCGCGACCGCCCGGGCCCATGCCCTTGCCGCCGCCGGGGCCCATGCCGCTGCCCGGCCCCATGCCGGCCGGCGGCATGTCGCGCAGGGTCTTGCCCTGCGCCTTGGCACGCTCCTGCATCTGCTTGTGATGCTCGAGACGGATCTGCTCGCGTTCCTGCTGCGTCTTCGCCGCGCGCACGCGGTTCTGGTACTCGAGGCGCTCTTGCGGCGTCATCAACTCGGAGCCGTACACACGTTCCTGCTCGCGCTCCTGGGCCTGGGTCTGGATCTGCTGGGTAGTCTGGGTCTGCACGCGGTCACGCGCCTGTTCGGCCGCGTAGCCCTGGGCCGCAAGGCCCATGCACAGCGCGCCCGCGAGAATGGACAGTTTTTTCATGACAATCTCCTGATGGTGCTCGAAACGATCCGTGGCTAGCCGCCCCGAGCCGAGCCACGGCTATCACTGTCATGATCGCTTCTGAATATTAAGATCGCCTTAAGCGTATCGCCACCCCGATCAGGGCTGCCGTTCGATGCGCGTCACGACGTAGGCGCCCTCGCGCGACTCCGCGTGGAAGCGGACGGTGTCGCCGACCTTCAGGCCGTTCATCAGCTCCGGCGGCTGCACCCGGAACACCATGGTCATCGGCGGCATGTCGAGGTTGGCGATGGGGCCATGGCGCAGGGTGATCCTGCCATTGGGCACGTCGAGCTTGCGTACCGTGCCCTCGCTCTGCGGCACCGGCTGGGCGTACAGCGGCGCGGCCACGGCGAGGCCGGCCAGTAGCGTGATCAGTGATTTCATTTTGCGGCTCCTTGTTTAGGGGTGACGATAAGTGTGCCACGCATGCCGGCCTCGTAATGTCCGGCGATGAGGCAGGCGAACTCGAAGCTGCCGGCGCGGTTGAAGGTCCAGACGATCTCGCCGGTCTTGCCGGGGTCGACATGAACCATATAGGGCTCGTCGTGTTCCATGTCGGGGAACTTCGCCATCATCGCGGCGTGCTTGGCGAGTTCGTCCGGCGTGCCGATCACCATCTCGTGCAGCATGCGACCCCGGTTGCGGACGACGAAACGCACGGTCTCGCCTTCCTGCACGGTGATCTTGTCCGGCGCGAAACGCATGCTGTCGGTCATATCGATCGTGAGGGTGCGCTTGACGTCGGCGCGTTTGCCAGCGACGCCCCAGTCGGTCTGCTCGAACACCACGGCGGCAGCGGCATGCTGCTTTTCGCCGTGCGCTTGCGCCGGCAGCGTGGTGAAGGTGGCCGCGATCAGCGCGGCCCACGGCAGGGGGGTTTTCATCGGATGTCTCCTCGTGGTTTTCAATGGTTGTGGCCATCGTGGCCGCTGGGTTTGCGCACTTTCACCTCGACGTCCTCCGGCTTGCCCTGCGGCGAGGCCGAGGCCGGCGCCCGCACCGGTTCCGCCGGCGCCGCGGCGACCTCGTAGGCGACGGTGCCGGGCGGATGCTGGTACCAGCCGGGGTCGGAATAGTCGCCGCGCTTCTGGTCACGCCGCACCTTCATCACGGTGAACATGCCGCCCATTTCCAGCGGGCCGAACGGGCCCTGCCCGGTCATCATCGGCAGGGTGTTGTCGGGCAGCGGCATTTCCATCTCGGCCATGTCGGCCATGCCGCGCTCGCCCATCACCATGTAGTCGGGAATCAGCCGGGTGATCTTCTTCGACAGGCCGGTGTGGTCGACGCCGATCATGGTCGGCACACCGTGGCCCATGGGGTTCATGGCGTGATGGCTCTTGTGGCAGTGGAAGGCCCAGTCGCCTTCCTCGTCGGCGAGGAATTCGATCTGGCGCATCTGCCCCACGGCGATGTCGGCGGTCACTTCCATCCAGCGCGAGCCTCTCGGCGTCGGGCCACCGTCGGTCCCGGTCACCTCGAACTCCACCCCATGCAGGTGGATGGGGTGGTTGGTCATGGTGAGATTGCCGATGCGGATGCGCACCTTGTCATTCAAGCGCACGTTGAGGCTGTCGATGCCGGGAAATGCCCGGCTGTTCCAGGTCCACAGGTTGAAGTCGAGCATGGTGTTGACCCGCGGCGTGTAGCTGCCGGGCTCGATGTCGTAGGCGTTCAGAATGAAACAGAAGTCACGGTCGACCGGATCGATCAGCGGGTGGCGGCCCTTGGGGTGGGTGACCCAGAAGCCCATCATGCCCATCGCCATCTGCGTCATCTCGTCGGCGTGCGGGTGGTACATGAAGGTGCCGGGACGGCGCGCGACGAATTCGTAAACGAAGGTCTTGCCCGAGGGAATCTGCGGCTGGGTGAGCCCGCCGACGCCATCCATGCCGTTCGGCAGCCGCTGGCCGTGCCAATGGATGGTCGTGTGCTCGGGGAGCCGGTTGGTGACGTAGATGCGCACGCGGTCGCCTTCGACCACCTCGATGGTGGGGCCGGGACTCTGCCCGTTGTAGCCCCACAAATGCGCCTTCATGCCGGGTGCGATCTCGCGCACCACCGGCTCGGCGACGAGGTGGAATTCCTTGACGCCGTCCTTCATGCGCCAAGGCAGAGTCCAGCCGTTCAGGGTCACCACCGGGTTGTAGGGGCGGCCGTTGGGCGGAAGCCACGGCGGCTGGGTCGCGGCCGAGTCTTGGCTTACGATCTCGGGCAGGCGCGCCATCGCCACTGGGCTCACGCTGGCTGCCGCGGCGGCGCCGGCGAGCTTGAAAAAATCACGTCTAGAAGTCATGGGAAGTCCTTTCAGTGGCCTTTGCCGGTGTCGACCAGCATGGGCGAAATCGAAACGACGGCGGTCTTGCTCGGTGTGCCCACCAGCGCCATCGCGAGGTCGGCGTCGGCCAACCAGAAGTCGCGCTGGGCCTCGATCGCGGCGTTGACCGAAGCGATCTGCGAACGGGCATCCGCCAGCAGCTCGAACACGCCGATCAGCATGCCGTTGTAGCGCAGCAGGTTTTCCTCCGAGATGCGTTGCTTCAAGGGCACCACCTCGTCGCGGAGGTGGCGCGCGATGGCGTACTGGCCCTTCTGCATCGCGTAGGCCTCGCGCACTTCCGAGCGCGCGTTCACCGCGACCTCGCGCGCGCGCTCGAGCGCCTGCCGGTAGCGCGCCTCGGCCTGCGCGACGCGGGTCTGGCCGAAGTCGAACAACGGCAGCTCGAAGCTGATCTCGTAGCCGCGCTGCGTCGGCGCCTCGTTCGACGTGTTGTGCGCGATGCCGAGTTCGAGCACGTTGATGAAGCGCGTGCTGCGGGTGAGGCCGAGATGCTTCGCCAGCGCCTCGGCCTGCAGCCGGGTCAGCATGAGGTCGATGCGCGACACCATCGCCTGCTGCTCGACGTCGGCCAGCATGGGCAAGCTGGCCGGCAGATCGGGCAGGCGCTCCGGCAGCTTCACCCGATCAGCCTCGGCGAGACCCATCAGCCGCACCAGCCGCTCGCGCGCGGCGAGCCTCGCCTGCTCGGCGCGCGCAACGGCCAACGCAGCGTCGGCGTAGAAGGACTGCTCGCGCGCACGCTGTAGCCGGCTGAAGTTGCCGACCTGCGCCATGCGACGCGCGAGCTCGGCACCGGCCTCGGCGGCTTCCATCGCCTGCCGCTGGTAGGCGACGGACTGCCCGGCAGCCACCGCGATGACCCACGCCTTGCGCGTTTCGGCGGCGAGCCGCAGCACGTCGAGCACCAACGCCTGTCGGGTCTGTTCGAACTGCCGCTCGGCGATGTCGGCGCGCATCGGCATCGTCAGCAACGCCGCAAGATTGAGGTGCAGGCTGCGCTCCCATTCGACCTCGCTGCCGCGCGTCATGCGGCCAATGGAAAAGCCGGGATTGGGCAGGCGGTGCGCGGCGACCCAGTCGGCCTCGGCGATGCCGAGCGTGTTGAACGCGGCCTGTAAGCCGGGATTGTTCAGAAGCGCGATCTGCACCGCGGTGTCGGCCGTGAGCGGCTCGGCGAGCAGGGCCTCGACGCGCTGCTCGACCGCGCTGCGGGCCGCGGCGTCGCGCGTCCACACGACGTCCTTCTGCAGGCGCGTCTGCGCGGCAGTCTCGACGGCACCGAAACCGCCGTCCTCGGAAAAGCTGGCGCAGCCACCGAGCAGCGTGGTCGAGAGCACGGCCAGAACCAGCGTGCGGGGCGTAAAGGGCTTAGGTTTCATCGCGCCTCCTCAATGGCCTGGGTGATGGTGGTCATGATGGCCGTGACCGCCAGGTGCTGACGGCTGCGGCGCACCCTGATCACGGCTGCCGCCCGCGTCAGGCTGCGCTTCGCGCAGATATGTGCGCCAGCCGCCGATCTGGCCGACGCGGTCGTTGGCCGGGCGCCAATCCTGCACCGGCTCGTCACGCCAGCCCTGATAGTGTTGGAAGGGTCCAGCCGGCTCGGCCCATACAGGCGCGACGGCACCGGCCGGCAACAGGCAGGCGCACAGCGCCAGCCCGCGGAATAAAGTCTTGCTCATGTTTCACCTCGCATTGGCTGCGGCGCGAGGCCGCGAAGCCGGATTACAGTTCGGGTCGAACGGGATCTCCGCGCCGGGCAGGCGCGGTTTTCAGGCGAGGGAGGTTCGGGGTGGTCGCTCGGGACCGTCGGGGATGAAGCCGCTGAAGGCGACGGCGGCCGGCGGCTGGAAACGCGGGGCGATCACCGCCCAGCGCGGCGCGTCCGTGGCGGGAATCGGCAGCGCCGACGCCAGCGCGCACACCGTGCAGTGCTTGCAGTCGTGGGATTGCGGGACCGGCGACGGCTCGGGCTCGTGGCAGCCCGGCATCGCCCCGGCATCCGCCGCGACAGCGACGGGCATCACCGGATGCGCGCTCGCGCAGACGAGCATCGACACGCCGGCGAAGGTCTGCACGGGCAGCCCCAGCATCAGCAGGATCAACAGGAGGCGACGCAGTCGGGTTCTCACGTCAGCAGTCTATGCAAAAAAGCGGTCTCGTCCAAGCGACCGACGATGCGGGCTTCCGGTTCCGCGCGGGCCCTTGTCACGGACCATCGGGTCCACACTACGAGCGCCGCTTGCGGGGCTCGTAGTGCACGACCGCGCGCATGATCTCGGAGTAGGGGAAGGCATCGGTGGCGCCGAAGCGCGCGTGGCCCGCGAGCACGCTCGCCGCGACGTCGGTCGTGTCGTCGCCCGCCTCGCCCAGCGCTGTCGAGAGACCGCGCGCGCCGCCGCACTGGGCCCGGATCTCCTTGCCGAACGGCCACGGCGCGTCGGGGTTGATCTTGAGGGCGAACAGCGCGTTGTCGTGCAAGGCCTGGTAGAAGGTGAGGCAGTGCTCACGTACCGCCGGATCGCCACAGGCGATCGCTTCGCGCTCGGCAAGGTTGAGCTTGCGCGAACGGCTGCAGCCCACGCAGCGCGACAGCAGCGCCCGCTCGAACGGACAGTTGTATTCGATGTAGGTTTGGCGGGCGCGTTTGTAAGCGTCTTCGTTGTATTCGGCCATATCAACTCAGAAACTCAGCAAAGAAAGGCGTCCAGAGACCTCGGCGAGTGGCTGGCGGCGGAAGCAACCCGCAGCGCGGCGGCCGCAATGTCCCCACGCACGTGAGAACCGCGAGCCGCGCGCGATCCCGCCGTCAATCGCGCCGCGGGCTCACGAATGACTTTACCAGTCGTCGCCGGAGAGCGACTTGTCCAGCTCGCGCTCGGCCGTCAGCGTCTCCTGCGCGGCGATCTCGTTCTCGGCGAAGATCATCTTGTACTGGTCGCCGCTCTTGGGGTCGAGCGTCTTGCGCAGCGCGTTCACGTGCGCCTTCGCTTCCTTGAAGCTCGCCCACTCGCCCTGCTTCTCCAGCACCTTGAACATTCCGAGACGGAATACGTAGTAAGGCATGATCGCTCCTAGCTCAGCTTGCCGTGGCAATGCTTGTATTTCTTGCCCGAGCCGCACGGGCAGGGGTCGTTGCGGCCGACCTTGGGGCCGGCCTTCACGGGCGACTTGACCTCGGTTTCGGCCTCGGCGAAATCCTGCGCCTCGTCGTAGCCCGCGTGCTGGTACTGCACGTTGGTCGGCTCCTCGTGCAGCTCGACCGCCTGCACGTCCTCCGGCGCGCGCACCTGCACCGTCAGCGTGATCTGCGTGACCTCGGTCTTGATCGCGGTGAGCATGGCGGAGAACAGCTCGAACGCCTCGCGCTTGTACTCCTGCTTCGGCTGCTTCTGCGCGTAGCCGCGCAGGTGAATGCCCTGGCGCAGCATGTCGAGCGCGGAGAGGTGCTCGCGCCAGTGGGTGTCGAGGCTTTGCAGCATCACCGCGCGCTCGAACTGGCGCAGCCCGTCCGCGCCCACCAGCGCCTCCTTCTCGGCGTACAGGGCATCGGCCGCTTCGCAGATTTTCTTGCGCAGCCCTTCCTCGTTCAGCGTCTTGTCGGCCTCCAGCCATTCGCGCAGCGGCAGGTGCAGCGTGAACTGCGCGGCGAGCACCTTCTCGAGGCCGGCGACGTCCCACTGCTCCTCCATGCTGTTGGGCGCGATGTGGCTGTCGATGGTCTCGTTCAGCACGTCGTGGCGCATGGCGCGGATGGTCTCGCCGATGTTGGCGCTCGCCAGCAGCTCGTTGCGCTGCTCGTAGATGACCTTGCGCTGGTCGTTGGCGACGTCGTCGTACTCGAGCAGCTGCTTGCGGATGTCGAAGTTGCGCTGTTCGACCTTGCGCTGCGCGTTCTCGATCGCCCGCGTCACCCACGGGTGCTCGATGGCCTCGCCTTCGGGCATTTTCAGGCGGTTCATGATCGCGGCGACGCGGTCGGACGCGAAGATACGCAAGAGCGGATCCTCCAGCGACAGGAAGAAACGCGACGAACCCGGATCGCCCTGGCGGCCGGAGCGGCCGCGCAACTGGTTGTCGACGCGCCGCGATTCGTGCCGTTCGGTGCCGATGATGTGCAGGCCGCCAGCGGCCAGCACGGCGTCATGGCGCTCTTGCCACTCGGCCTTGAGCTGGGCGATCCGCGCTTCCTTCTCGGACGCGGACAGGGACTCGTCGGCGTTGATCGCGTCGATGTCCTTCTGGATGTTGCCGCCGAGCACGATGTCGGTACCGCGGCCGGCCATGTTGGTGGCGATGGTGATCGCGCCCGGCAGGCCCGCCTGCGCCACGACCTCGGCTTCGCGGGCGTGCTGCTTGGCGTTCAGCACGTTGTGCGGCAGGCCGGCTTTTTTCAGCTCGGCCGACAGCTTCTCGTTGGCCTCGATCGAGGTGGTGCCGACCAGCACCGGCTGGCCGCGCTCATGGCAGGCGCGAATCTCCTGGATCACCGCTTGGTCGCGCTCGCGCGCCGTGCGGTAGACCTGGTCGTGCTCGTCCTTGCGGATCATCGGGCGATGGGTCGGGATCACCACCGTCTCGAGGCCATAGATGCTCTGGAATTCGAAGGCCTCGGTGTCCGCCGTGCCGGTCATGCCCGAGAGCTTCTGGTACATGCGGAAGTAGTTCTGGAAGGTGATCGACGCCAGCGTCTGGTTTTCCTTCTGGATCGCGACGCCCTCCTTCGCCTCGACCGCCTGATGCAGGCCTTCCGACCAGCGGCGCCCGCTCATCAGGCGTCCGGTGAACTCGTCGACGATGATGACTTCGCCGTTCTGCACCACGTAGTGCTGGTCCTTGAAGAACAGTGCGTGCGCGCGCAGCGCGGCGTACACGTGGTGCATCAGCATGATGTTGGAGGCGTCGTAGAGGCTGCCGCCTTCGGGCAGGAGGCCCATCTCGGTGAGGATGGCCTCGACTTTCTCGTGGCCGGCTTCGGACAGCAGGACCTGGCGCGATTTTTCATCGACTGAGTAGTCGCCCGGCGACTCTTCGTTCTCCTGGCGCGTGAGGCGCGGCGGAATGAGGTTGCACTGCTGGTAGAGCGCGGTGTTCTCCTCCGATTGCCCGGAGATGATGAGCGGCGTGCGCGCCTCGTCGATGAGGATCGAGTCGACCTCGTCGATGATGCAGTAGGCCAGCGGGCGCTGCACCTTCTCGCTCAACTGGTAGACCATGTTGTCGCGCAGATAGTCGAAGCCGTATTCGTTGTTGGTGCCGTAGGTGATGTCGGCGGCGTAGGCCGCCTGCTTTTCGGCATGCGGCATCTGCGACAGGTTGACGCCGGTCGTCAACCCGAGGAAACCGTAGACCCGCCCCATCCACTCGGCGTCGCGGCTGGCGAGGTAGTCGTTCACCGTCACCACGTGCACGCCCTTGCCGGCGAGCGCGTTGAGGTAGGCCGGCAGGGTCGCCATCAGCGTCTTGCCCTCGCCGGTGCGCATCTCGGCGATCTTGCCGTCGTGCAGCACCATGCCGCCGACCATCTGCACGTCGTAGTGGCGCAGGCCGAGCACGCGCTTCGAAGCTTCGCGCACCACCGCGAAGGCCTCGGGCAGCAGCGTGTCGAGCGACTCGCCATTCTGCACCCGTTCCTTGAACTCAGCGGTCTTGGCCTTGAGCTCGGCATCGGACAGCGCCTGCATTGCCGGCTCGAGCGCGTTGATCGCCTTGACTTTTTGCAGGTATTGTTTGACCAGCCGGTCGTTGCGGCTGCCGAAAACTTTCTTGAACAGGGATTGCAGCATGGGGGATCCGGAAAATGCCCGCAGGACGCGGTAAATCGTTGAATCTTAACATAGCGCCACGACCCCTCCGTGGCGCCCGCCGATGAGCGCGTCGAGCCTCGCCGACCTCCTCGCCAGCCAGCTGCCGCGGGCGCTGGCGGCGCACGCGCGCGAGCTGCTTGCCGCGCAGACGGCGCTCGAGCGCGCCCTGCCCGCGGCGCTCGCCGGCCATGTGCGCGTGATGCAGTTGGACCGAGGCGTACTGAGCGTCGCCTGCGACAGCGGCGCGGTCGCCAGCCGGCTGCGCCAGCAAGCCGCGGCGCTGCAGGGGGACCTCGCGCGTCAGGGGCTCGCCGTGGCGACCGTGCGCGTGAGCGTGAATCCCGACTTGTTGGCGCGCTATGCGCCGCCCGCAGAAAAGGCCGGCCTGCCCCCGAGTGCGCTCGAGGACTTGGCCCGGCTCGACGCCAGCCTCGCCGACGGTCCCTTGAAAGAGGCGCTCGACCGGCTGTTGCGACACCACCGGGAGGGCTGAGCCCCCGGCTGCTCCTCTGCGCGGGACCATCGGCAGGCCGCCGACTTCGGCGGGCCCTGCCGCGCGCGAGCCTCAGCGCCCGGGCGGCCCCTCGCCCCGGTTGTCGCGCTCGCGTCCGCGGAAGATCTGGTTGGCGGGCTGACCAGGCAGGGGGCGCACCCGCTCTTCCCTGCGGATCTCCTCGCGTTCTTCCCTGCGAATCTCCTCGCGCTGCGGCGCCGGACGCGGCTCGCGCGGTGGCGCGACCTGCGGTGCGCCCGGCCGCTCCCGCTGCAACAGGGGCTCCGGCATGGCCCGCACGGGTTCGCGCGGCGCCGGCTGGCGCACGGCCGGCGTGGTGCGCACCGTCGCCGGTTCACGTGACGGCGGCATGGGTTCGGGCACCCGCCGGATGTCCTCGTAGCGCGGCGGACGCGGTGCCGGCGCACGCTCCGGCCCCCCCTCCTCGCCGAACGGCGGCCGCTCGGGCATCCGCCGCGGGTCGGCCTGACGGACGGGGGGGACGACGACACGCGATTCGGGAATCGCCTGCGTCCGCACGCGCGGCGCCCCGTCCTCCAACGCAGGCCGTACCTCGCGCGGCGCACGCGTCGATACCACCGGCCTCGCGACGAGTTCACGTGGCGGCTCGATGCCCTTCGGCGCGCCGCCGGTGAGGCTCACGCGCGTCGGCCGGATTGGCAGGTCGCTGCGCGCCGGGGCGAGCTCGTTCGGGCGGAGGCGCGTCTCCACCATCGCCTGCACCCGCTCTCGCCCGAACTTGTCGTGCGGCACCGTCAACACCGCCCGCGGCACGGTGGTGTTGCGGTAGACGATATTCGTGACGTTGACGACCGTGGTCTGTTGCACCACGACGTTGTTCACGATGCGCGGTCCACCCCAGCCGCCCCACCAGGGATGCCAGCGCCGCTCGGGCGGCCCCCACCAGGGCAGCACCGGCTCGCCCCACGAGAGCGCCACCCACCACACGCCCGGTACGCCGACGCTCAGGCGCAGGGACACGTTGCCGTCGCGCACCATGAAGGCGACGAGGGCCGGCGAGTAGACTGCCCGGCGCACCACCGGCCCGGGCGCCCATGCCCAGAAGCCGTCGATGTAGACCCAGCGCCCGTAGTGGAACGGCGCCCAGCCCCACGGCGCGTCGTCGATCCAGGTCCAGGCATAGTAGGGATCCCAGATCCAGTAGCCGGTGCTGTAAGGCACCCAGGTCGCGCTCACGCCAAACGGAATCCACACCGGCCCGTAGGTCGGAACCACGCGCCAATGTCCGTAATGATCGAGTTCCTCCGCGCCATACACGTCGGGCGGCAGATAGCGCGCGCTGATCGACTCGCCGAGACGGTCGCTGCGCGCGTCGTTCCAGCGGTCCCACGCGTCCGGTGCGGGCGCGGCGTAGGTCGCGACCTTGGCCGGCGTGCCCCCGACGATGACGATCTCTTCCGACGGGTAGACGCTCAGCGTGCGTCCGTCCGCCGTGGTCAACGTCGCCTCGCCGCCGCGGCGCGTGATGATGTGCGTGTCGCGATCGTTCACCTCGACGCGGTAGTAGCCGGCCGACTCGATCAGGAACACCGCGTGGGGCGTGCTGACCTCGAGCGTGTCGCCGACGTTGATGCCGCGCAAGTCGAACGAGGCCCGGCCGCCGGATACCTGGAACTGGATACGGCGCGGCTCGTGCCGCAGCAGCGACAACTGGGTGCGCTCGTCGGCGCGCACGAAACTGCGCGGCCCGAACTGCACCTCGAGGTTGGCGCCGCTGCCCGTGTAGAGCGCGTCGCCCTCGGCCAACGGCAGATTGAGCCCCGCCCGGGTCCAGTTTTCTGCGCCGGCGCGCCAGTGTGACACCTCGCCATCGACGTGGCTGAGGCGAGGCGGTGTCGGCGCCCAGGGTTCGTCGTCCTGGGCCAGCGCGGGCACCCAGGCGAAGACGAACAGGAATGAAAGCCAAGCAACGAGCCGCGGGATCTTCATGGAACGCTCCAAGATGCCAGGAATGGAAGAACGCATGCGGCCTTCGCCGCCCGCCCATTTCTTTATAGCGCCTGGGGAGGCGTCGCGCGCGGCCCGCTCGCGGAGGACGCCTCTGCAGCCACACTGGAAGCGTTCGCTGCGCCTGTCAGCGAGGCGAGGTCTCCACGCAGATGAAGATCGCGCTGCGGATAGGGGATGACGATGCCGGCTTCCCTGAACAGCCGCCAGATCGCGCGGTTGATGTCCGAACGCACATTTGCCAGCCCTGCCTCCGGATCAGGGATCCACACGCGCAGCTCGAGCTCGATGCCACTCTCGCCGAAACCCATGAGGCGCGCCGCGGGCGCCGGGTCGGCAAGCACGCGCGGGTTGGCGTGCGCCGCCGCCAGCAGCAGGCCCATCGCCTGTTCCGGATCGTTGTCGTAGCTGATCGAGACCGGAATCTTCAGCCGCACGTTGCGGTCGCTGTAGCTCCAGTTGATCACCTCGTTGGTGATCAGGTTCTCGTTGGGGATCAAACGCTCGACGCCGTCACGGTCCTTGATCACGACATAGCGCGCCCGCAGGGCCTGCACCCAGCCGAAGCTCTGCCCGACCGAGACGACGTCGCCGGGGCGGATCGAGCGGTCGAACAGCACGATGAAGCCGCTGATGAAATTGCTGGCGATGCGCTGCAGGCCGAAGCCCAGACCGACACCGAGCGCGCCGCCGAACACCGCGAGCGCCGTGAGGTCGATGCCGACGGCATTGAGCGCCAAGAGGAAGGCCAGCACCAGCAGCACGAACTTGCTGAGCTTGACCAGTGCCACCTGCATGCCCGGATTGACGAAGTTCGCCTGGCTGATGCGCTGCTCGATCACGCGGCCGAGCCACATCGCCAACAGCCAGAGCAGCGCCAGCGCAAGCAGCAGCTTGAGCGTCGCCAACACCGACACGCGGGTGCTTCCCACCTGCATCGCCATCGCGTCCAGACTTTTGAGCACGATGGGCAGCCAGCCCAGCAGGTGCAGGGCGAAGACGATCCACACCGATGTCGCGATGAGGTTCTCCCACGCCTTCACCATGGGGCCGGGCCGGAAGGCCTTGCGGACGAAATAGACCAGCAGCCGGATCCCGGCCAGCGACAGCAGCAGCGGCACCGCGAGATCGAGCAGGCCGGTCGGATGGCCGCCGTGCTCGAGCAAGGCCCGGCCGGCCATGATGCCGAGCAGCATGCTGAGCGGGAACAGGATGCGCTGCAGCGTTTTCAACGCCAGATGCCGGACGGCATAGACATCGGTGCCCCCCTCCGCCTGAGCGGCGAGGCTATGCCCGAGCGTGCGATGCACGAGCCAGGCACCTGCCGCAGCGAGCCCGACGATGCCCACCTGCCACCAGAACTGGGGCGTGTGCAGCAGCGCGCGAGCGGCGCTCACCACGGCGACGGGATCAAGGGGCAGGTCGGTCAGCATGGCGCAAAGGGTTCTCGGTCGCTCAGCCGGCATGCGCCGCGGGGGCCACCGCATTGCGGCCGGCCGCCTTGGCCGCGTAGCACGTCGTCGACGCCGGCGTGCGCGCCCAGCGCAACCAGGCCGACGCTCGCGCCGAGGCTGAAGCTCCGGCCGTCCCAGGTGAATCGGTACTGCGCGACCGCTTGGCGGATCGCCTCGGCGATCTGGGCGGCCTTGTCCGCATCGCAATTGACGAGACCGATGCAGAACTCGTCGCCGCCGACCCGCGCGACCAGGTCGCCGCTGCGCACGTGGCGTTGAAAGAGGCCGGCGACCTGCCGCAGCGCCTCGTCGCCGGCCAGATGCCCGCAGCAGTCGTTGATGTGCTTGAAGTGATCGAGATCCAGGTAGAGCAGCACGTGGGCCTCGCCGCAGTCGTGTGCCCCCTGCACGAGTTCGCCCAGGCGGCGGCGCATTTCGCGGCGGTTGGCGAGCCCGGTGAGCGAGTCATGGCTCGCCGCCCAAGACAGTTTATCCGCCGCCGCGACCGCCGCCTCGTGCTCGCGCAGCAGCGCGGCCCCCGCCTGGCGCGAACGCCTGAGGACGCTCCACGCGATCGCCAGGCTCAGAACCAGTACCAACCCGAGCAGCGTCAGCATCGAGCGCTCCGCGCGGCGGAAGTCGGTTTCGGCGGCGGTGAGCGAGGTCTGGCTTGCCCGCTGGTACTGCGCGACGAGCGCATTGAAGATGTCCAGCAAGGCCATCTCGGTCGGCCGTACCTCGTCCAGGAGGAGGCGCAGCGCTGCATCCCGCTGTTCGGCCTGGGCGAGTTCGAGCACCCGCTCGTGCAGGACCTGATCCTGCCGGATCAACTCGCGTGCACGCTCCCAGCGGGCCTGCTCGTCACGGTCCATGCCCAGGGCGAGCAAGCGGTCGCGCGCCTTGACGAAGTCGGCGGCCTGTTCGTGGAAGCGCATGGTTTCGGCATCACGCTCGAAGGGGTCGTCAAGGACGACGATCTGGCCGAGGCTCGCGAAGCGCTCGCGCGACAGCGTGCGCATCTGGTACACGCTCTCCAGCTTCACGCTGCCCTGGGTGACGAGTTCGACCATGCGCTGCTTCATCGTCGCCATGCGGGTGAGCGCGAGGCCGGCGAGCGTCACCATCAACAGCAGGACGAGGGCAAAGCCGAAGGCGATGATGCGCTGGGTGCCGCGCTTCGCCTCGATACCCGCCGCAGCGGCTCCGGATTCAGACATGGAGGCTCAGCGCAGCGCGAAGCGCTCGACGACGTAGAACAGCGCGGCCAGCACGCCGATCACCAGGGCGAAGCGCAGGATGCGCCCGATCCACTGCAGGTACTTGCGGTTGCCGGTGAAGAGCCACGCCAGTGCCGACGCCGCCGCGGCGATGAGCAGAGCGACGATCAGCAGGCGGATGACGATCATGCGGCGAGGGGATGCAGATGCAGGAAGGCGGACGGCACGTCTTCATCGTGCGTGAAGCTGACCGTCTCCCAGGTTTCGCGATGCTGAAGCAATTCGCGTAGCAGCGCGTTGTTGAGCGCATGACCGGACTTGTAGGCTTCGAACGCGCCGATGATGGGGTGACCCAAAAGGTAGAGGTCGCCGATCGCGTCGAGCACCTTGTGCTTGACGAACTCGTCGTCGTAGCGCAACCCGTCCTGGTTGAGCACGCGGTACTCGTCCATCACGATGGCGTTGTCGAGCGAACCGCCGAGCGCGAGGCCCTGGTTGCGCAGGTATTCGACCTCGTGCATGAAGCCGAAGGTACGCGCGCGCGCGACTTCCTTGGTGTACGCGGTATCGGCGAAGTCGATGCTGACGGTCTTGCCGCTCTTGTCGAACACCGGATGCTTGAAGTCGATGGTGAAGGTGATCTTGAAACCGTTGTGGGGGACGAAGCGCGCCCACTTGTCGCCGTCGCGCACTTCGACCGGCTGCTTGATGCGGACATAGCGCTTCGGCGCGCTCTGCTCGACGATGCCGGCCGACTGCAGCAGGAATACGAAAGGCGCCGACGAGCCGTCCATGATCGGGATCTCGGGGCCGGTGAGATCGACCAGCAGGTTGTCGATGCCCAGCCCCGCGAGCGCGGACATCAGGTGCTCGACGGTCGACACCTTGGCGGGGCCGGACTCCAGCATCGAGCACAGCCGGGTGTCGGTGACGAGGTAGGGATCGGCCTTGAGCTCCGCCGGAGGATCGAGGTCCATCCGCCGGAACACGATGCCGGTGTCAGGGCCCGCGGGGCGCAGGGTCATTTCGACCTTGACGCCGGAATGCAGGCCGACGCCGGTCGCCTTGACCGGCGTCTTGAGGGTGCGTTGCTTGATCATCCGCGCATTTTAACCGCCGCGGCTGCGCCGCGCCACGAAGGGGGCGGCACGCCGCCCCCGTAGCGACGCCCGTCAGTCGGCCTGGCGGCGCAGGAAGGCCGGGATGTCGAGCGTGTCGATGCCGTTGTCGGCCATCGCCTGCACGGTGCGGCTGCGGCGGCTGGTCATGACGCTGGGCAAATCGTCGTCGTGGCTCGCGACCGCCATCGGCGCATCGTCGGTGCCGGTGCGGATGATCTGCATCGGTTTCGGCTGCTGGCGCGCGACCGGGCTGCCCAGGCCGGTGGCGACCATGGTCACGCGCAGCGTGTCCTCGATGCTGTCGTCGATGACCTGGCCGACGATGACCGTCGCCTCCTCCGCGGTGAAGCTCTTGATCGTGTTCATCACCTCGTGGATCTCGCGCATCTTCACCGAGGACGAAGCGGTGATGTTGACCAGCACGCCGCGGGCGCCGGCGAGGTTGACGTCCTCGAGCAGCGGGCTCGCGACCGCCTGCTCGGCGGCGATGCGCGCGCGGTTGTCGCCGCTCGCCTCGGCGGAGCCCATCATCGCCATGCCCATCTCGCTCATCACGGTGCGCACGTCAGCGAAGTCGACGTTGACGAGGCCGGGGCAGTTGATCACCTCGGCAATGCCGCCGACCGCGCCGTGCAACACGTTGTTGGCGGCCTTGAAGGCGTCGAGCATCGAAACGTCGTCGCCCAGCACCTGCATCAGCTTCTCGTTGGGGATGATGATGAGCGAGTCGACGTGGCGCGACAGCGCCTCGATGCCCGCGTTGGCCGCGCGCACGCGCTTGCCTTCGAACAGGAAAGGCTTGGTGACCACCGCCACGGTGAGGATGCCGAGCTCCTTGGCGACCTCGGCGACCACGGGGGCCGCGCCGGTGCCGGTGCCGCCGCCCATGCCGGCGGTGATGAAGAGCATGTCGGCGCCGTCGATGAGTTCGGCGATGCGCTCGCGGTCTTCCAGCGCCGCCTCGCGGCCGATGTCGGGGTTGGC
>JBKBRW010000001.1:0-47297 GCA_046291555.1 Thiobacillus sp. | reverse complement strand
GGCGCCGGCGCCCAGCCCCTTGGTCACGGCGGTGCCCAGCTGCAGCTGGATCTTGGCCTGGTTACGGCTCAGGGCCTGTGCGTCGGTGTTGATGGCGATGAACTCCACGCCGCTCAAGCCCGAGGCGATCATGTGGTCGACCGCGTTGCCGCCGCAGCCGCCGACGCCGATCACCTTGATCACCGCATCCTGGGTGTCTACATCCATCAGTTCAAACATGTTGCTCTCCTCTTCTGCCCAATCAAAAAAACCACACCTGAAATCTTTGGCGTGTCTGCCGTGATGGCTTCCGGCCATCCGGCACCACCGCCAAAACCGTTTCGACGCCGCCTCGCCCGAAGGTGCGCGGCCACGTCAGAAATTCCCCTTGAACCAGTTCTTCATGCGCTCCAGGATGTCCTTGAAGCTGCCGCCGGATAGCTTCGGCGCATCGCGCCCGCGCGCGTCGAGCCCCGCCAGCAAGAGCCCCAGGCAGGTCGCGTAGCGCGGATTGCGCACAACGTCGGCGAGCCCGCCTTCATAGCGCGGCCAGCCCATGCGCACCGGCATGTGGAACACTTCCTCGCCGAGCTCGACCATGCCCTGCATCGCCGCCGAGCCGCCGGTGATGACGATGCCGGACGACAGGAGCTCCTCGAAGCCGGAGCGGCGCAGTTCCGCCTGCACGAGCGAATACAGCTCCTCCATGCGCGGCTCGATGAACTCGGCGAGCGTTTGTCTGGAAAGCGTGCGCGGCGGACGGTCGCCGATGCCGGGCACCTCGATCATGTCGCGCGCGTCAGCCAGCTGGCGCAGCGCGCAGCCGTACTGGATCTTGATGTCCTCGGCTTCCTTCGGCGGGGTGCGCAGGGCGACGGCGATGTCGTTGTTCACCTGGTCACCGGCGACCGGGATCACCGCGGTGTGGCGGATCGCGCCGTTGGTGAACACGGCGATGTCAGTGGTGCCGCCGCCGATATCGACCAGGCACACGCCGAGCTCCTTCTCGTCCTCGGTGAGCACCGCCATCGCGCTGGCGAGCGGCTGCAGCACCAGGTCTGCGACCTCGAGCCCGCAGCGGCGCACGCACTTGATGATGTTCTGCGCGGCCGACACCGCGCCGGTGACGATGTGCACCTTCACTTCGAGGCGAACCGCGCTCATGCCGAGCGGATCGCGCACGTCCTCCTGACCGTCGACGATGAACTCCTGCGGGATGGTGTGGAGGATCTGCTGATCGGTCGGGATGTTGACGGCGCGCGCGGTCTCGACCACCCGGTCGACGTCCATCTGGGAGATTTCCTTGTCCTTGATGGCGAACATGCCGTGCGAGTTGAAGCTCTTGATGTGGCTGCCCGCGATGCCGGTGTAGACCTCGCGGATCTTGCAGTCGGCCATCAGCTCGGCTTCCTCGAGCGCGCGCTGGATCGCGTTGACGGTGGCCTCGATGTTGACCACCACGCCGCGGCGCAGGCCGCGCGACGGGCTGGTGCCCATGCCGATGATCTCGAGCGCGCCTTCGTCGTTGATCTCGGCGACGATGCAGACGATCTTGGATGTACCGATGTCGAGGCCGACGACGAGGTTCTTGGGGTCTCTGGGCTTGCTCATGATGCGGTGTGCTCAGGTTGCATTGGGTTTCACGGACGCTGCGGACGGCCCGCCGAATCCGGCGGGCACCGCGCCACCCGGCATGAGGATCGCCATGCCGTCGGGATAACGCAGATCGATCGCGAGCGGCAGGGGCGCGTCCTGCGAAGGGAAAACGCGCGGGTAGAGCGCGACGAAGCGCGCCAGCCGCTCGTCGGTCTGGTCGCGCCCGAGCGCCAGCGCGAGGCCGGTGTCGAGGCGCAGGCGCCAGGCGCGCCGATCGGACAGGGCGAGCTCCGCGATCGTCATGCCGAGCGGCGCCAGCGTCGCCTGATGCCGGCGGAAGGCGGCGAACACTTCGGCGCTGCTGTCTTCGGGACCGGACAGGCGAGGCAGCCGCGCATCGACCGCCGCGACGAACACCTCGCCGGCGACGTTGATCAGGGCGGTGTCGTTCCAGCGGGCGAGTGGCTCGTGCTCGACGAGGGAGACGACGAGGGTGTCGGGCCAGCGCCGCTCGACACGGGCCTCGCGCACCCAGGGCAGCTTCTCGAGGCTGTCGCGCACCGCGTCGAGGTCGACGGTGAAGAAAGTGCCGCGCACCTTGCGTTCGGCGACCAGCCGGATCTGCGCCTCGGTGACGTGGGCCACCGGCGTCGTCACCTCGAGCGTGGTGAGCGCGAACCACGGCCGCGCGACCACCCAGCCGATCACGCCATAGGCGAGGAGCGCGAGCGCGCCCCAGGTCAGTACGCGGGCGACCTGGCACAGCGGATGGGCGTCGAGCTCGGGCGAGTTCACAGGGTCTGCTCCAGAATCCGCAGGCACAGGGTGTCGAAATCCAGGCCGGCCACGCGCGCGGCCATTGGCACGAGGCTGTGGTCGGTCATGCCGGGCGAGGTGTTCACCTCCAGCAGGTAGGGCTGGCCCGCGCGGTCGAGCATCACGTCGACGCGCCCCCAGCCGCGTCCGCCGATGAGCCGGAAGGCGTCGAGCGCGAGCTGGCGCAGCGCCTGCTCCTGGGCATCGGGCAGGCCGGCCGGGCAGTGGTACTGGGTGTCGTTGCGGAGGTACTTGGCCTCGAAATCGTAGAAGGCCTTGTCCTTCGCCGGCTCGAGGCGGATCAGGGGCAGCGCAGCGTCGCCGAGGATGCCGACGGTGAATTCGGCGCCGTCGATGAATCTCTCCGCCAGCACCAGTGGGTCGTGTTCGACCGCGGTCTCGAACGCCGCCTTCAGCGTGCCCGGCTCGGTGACCTTGCTCATGCCGATGCTCGAGCCCTCGCGCGCCGGCTTGACGAAGATCGGCAGGCCGAGCTGTTTTTCCACCGCGTCGAAGTCGCTGTCGGCGGCGAGGATCGCCCAGTCGGCGGTGGGCAGCCCCGCGGCGCGCCACAGGAGCTTGGTGCGCCACTTGTCCATGCCGATGGCGGAGGCCATCACGCCGCTGCCGGTGTAGGGCAGCTGCAGCAGTTCGAGCGCGCCCTGCATGCAGCCGTCCTCGCCGTAACGGCCGTGCAGCGCGATGAAGACGCGGTCGAATTCGCCGGAGATCAGGTCGCCGAGATTGCGGGAGGCGGGGTCGAAGGCGTGCGCGTCGACCCCCCGGCGCGTGAGCGCGGCGAGCACCGCATTCCCGCTGTTGAGCGAGACCGGCCGCTCGGCCGAGGTGCCCCCCAGCATGACCGCGACCTTACCGAAGCGTTTGGCCGAGTTCACTTCGTTCACTGCCGTTCTCCGATGATGCGCACTTCGCGGATGAGCTGCACGTTGGTGCGCGCCTCCACGGTGTCTTCGACGTGCTCGATCACGCGCTCGATGTCGGTTGCGCTGGCATGGCCGAGGTTGATGATGAAATTGGCGTGTTTCTCCGACACCTGCGCGTCGCCGACGCGGTAGCCCTTGAGCCCGCAGGATTCGATCAGCCGCGCCGCGTAGTCGCCGGGCGGGTTGCGGAACACCGAACCGGCGTTCGGCTCGCCCAGCGGCTGCGAGGCGATGCGCTGCTTGAGCAACTGCTTGATGGTTTCGCGCGAGGCGGCGCCGTCGCCGCGGTCGAGGCGGAACCAGCCGCCGACGAACCATTCCTCGCGGGGATGTCTCAGCGCCACGTGGCGGTAGCCGATCACGTAGTCCTCAGGGCGGCGCTCGTTGAGATGGCCGTCGCGGTCGAGCGTCTCGACCTGCACCAGGCGGTCCCAGGTTTCGCCGCCATAGCAGCCGGCGTTCATCGCGATCGCGCCGCCCACCGTGCCGGGGATGCCGGCCCAGAATTCTCCGCCGACGAGATTGTGGGTCGCTGCGAAGCGCGCAAGCTTGGGCGAGGCGACGCCAGCCTGGGCGTAGATGAGCCCGGTGTCGCGTTCGGCCGGGGCGGGAGGCAGGCCGTGGGTGCGGCCTTCGATCGCCAGCTTCTTCAGCACGCCATGCAGCAGGATAACCACCCCTTTCACGCCGCCGTCGCGCACCAAGAGGTTGCTGCCGAGCCCCACCATGTGGATCGCCTCGTGCGACGGGACGGAACGCACCAGCCAGATCAGATCCTCGAGGTCGGCGGGAATGTAGACACGCTGCGCCGGCCCGCCGGCGCGCCAGGACACATGCCGGCTCATCGGCTCGTTGTAGAGGAAGCGGCCGCGCAGCACCGGCGCGCCGCCGCTGGCGAGGTCGACCTCGTTCATGCGGTAGTCATGGCGCATGGCTGCTCCCGATGGTCGGTGCGACCTGGCCGATGCTGCCGGCACCCATCACCAGCACGACGTCACCGTCACGCGCGAGCTCATGGATGGCGGCCGGCACGTCGGCGACCTGCTCGACGAACACGGGCTCGACCTTGCCCGCGACCCGCACCGCGCGCGCCAGCGCGCGCCCGTCGGCGGCGACGATGGGCGCCTCGCCGGCGGGGTAGACCTCGGTCAGCACCAGCACGTCGGCCTCAGACAGCACCTTGACGAAGTCCTCGAAGCAGTCGCGGGTGCGTGTGTAGCGGTGCGGCTGGAACACCAGCACCAGGCGTCGCCCGGGAAAGGTGCCGCGCGCGGCGGCGAGCGTCGCCGCCATTTCCACCGGATGGTGGCCGTAGTCGTCGATCAGGCAGTACGTGCCGCCGTCCTTCGCCGGCTGCTCGCCGTAGCGCTGGAAGCGGCGGCCGACACCATGGAATTCACGAAGCGCCTTGACGATGGCGGCGTCACTGGCGCCGACTTCGGTCGCCACGGCGATCGCGGCAAGGCTGTTCAGCACGTTGTGCAGGCCGGGGTGGTTGAGCACGACGTCGAGGTCGGCCATGCCCTCCCGCTGCACGGTGAAATGCATGCGGCCGTGCTCGAAGCGGGCGTTCACGGCACGGACCTGCGCCGCCTCGTCGAAGCCGTAGGTCGTGATCGGCTTGGTGATGCGCGGCAGGATTTCGCGCACGTGCGGGTCGTCGAGGCACAGCACCGCCATCCCGTAGAAGGGCAGGCGCTGGCAGAAGTCGACGAAGGCGGTCTTCAGCCGCTCGAAGTCGTGGCCGTAGGTTTCCATGTGATCGGCGTCGATGTTCGTCACGATCGCGATCACGGGTGTGAGATAGAGGAAGGATGCGTCCGACTCGTCGGCCTCGGCGACGAGGAAGTCGCCCTGCCCCAGCCGCGCGTTGGTGCCGGCGGCGGTGAGCTTGCCGCCGATGACATAGGTCGGGTCCATGCCCGCCTCGCCGAGGATGCTGGCGACGAGGCTGGTGGTGGTCGTCTTGCCGTGGGTGCCGGCGACCGCGATGCCCTGCTTCAGCCGCATCAGCTCAGCGAGCATCAGCGCGCGCGGCACGACCGGAATCTTCTTCTCGCGCGCCGCGAGCACTTCCGGGTTGTCGTCGCGAACGGCGGTCGAGGTCACCACGACGTCGGCCCCCGCGATATGCTCGGCCGCGTGGCCTCGATGGATGCGGGCGCCCAGCTTCGCCAGCCGCTGCGTCACCGCGTTGTCGGCGAGGTCGGAGCCGGACACCGCGTAGCCGAGGTTCAACAGGACCTCGGCGATGCCGCTCATACCGACGCCGCCGATGCCGACGAAGTGGATGTGTTTCACGGCGTGTTTCATCGCGCCAGCTCCTCGCACACGTCGGCCACGCGCGCCGTGGCATCGGGCTTGGCCAGCGCGCGCGCCTTCTCCGCCATCACCGCGAGCGTGGCGCGATCGAGCCCGGCGATCAGCGCCGCGAGCGTCTCGGCGGTGAGGGCCTTCTGCTGCATCAGCCAGGCGGCACCGGCGTCGGCGAGGAAGGCCGCATTGCCGGTCTGGTGGTCGTCGACCGCGAACGGGAAGGGCACCAGCACCGCGGGCACGCCGGCGCAGGCGAGCTCGGCCACGGTCATCGCGCCGGCGCGGCAGATGGCGAAGTCGCAGCGACGGTATTCGGCCGCCATATCCTCGATGTAGTCGCGCACGTCGGCCTCGACCCCGGCGGCCGCATAGTTGGCGCGCAGCGCGTCGAGGTGCTGGCGGCCGGACTGATGCACCACCTGCGGGCGCTTGTCGACCGGCAGCAGCGCGAGCGCCTGCGGCACCAGGGTATTGAGCGCCGACGCACCGAGGCTGCCGCCGACGACCAGGAGGCGCAGCGGGCCGCTTCCCGCAGGGCGGGCCTCGTTCATGAGCGCGGCAATGTCGCCGCGCACGGGGTTGCCGACCCACTCGGCATCGACGCGCCGGCAAGGGATGGGCTTGTCGCGCTCGCCGCGGAAGGCCTGCGGGAAGGCCGTTAGCACGCGGTCGGCGAGGCAGGCGAGGACGCGGTTGGTGAGCCCGCCGACCGAATTCTGCTCGTGGATGACCAAGGGCTTGTTCAGCAGGCTCGCCATCATGCCACCGGGAAAGGCCGTGTAGCCGCCCATGCCGAGCACGACGTCGGGCCGGCGCGCGAGGATGGCGCGCAAACTCTGCCAGAACGCGACCAGCAGCATGGCCGGCAACAGCAGCTTCTTCAGCAGCCCCTTGCCGCGCACGCCGCCCATCGCGACCCACACCATGTCGATGCCGGCTGCCGGCACCACGCGTGCCTCCAGCCCGCTTTTCGTGCCAAGCCAGAACACGTTCCAGCCGCGCGCGCGCAAGGCATCGGCCACCGCGAGCGCGGGATAGACGTGGCCGCCGGTGCCGCCTGCCATGACCATGAGGGTTCGGTTGACGGCGGCCATCAGTACGCCTTCCCCCGGCCCATCTGCCGGTTTTCCCAGTCGATGCGCAACAGGAGCGCGATCGCGAGGCAGTTGGCGACGATGCCGCTGCCGCCGAACGAGAGGAAAGGCAGCGTGAGGCCCTTGGTCGGCAAGAGGCCGACGTTCACCCCCATGTTGATGAGCGCCTGCACGCCGAGCCAAATGCCGATGCCCTGCGCGACCAGCGCCTTGAAGTAGCGCTCGAGCTGCGCCGAACGGTGGCCGATGAGGAAGGCCTTGACGATGAGCCAGGCGAACAGGGCGATGACCACCGCCACGCCGACAAAGCCGAACTCCTCGGCGATCACCGCGAGCAGGAAGTCGGTGTGCGCCTCGGGCAGATAGAAGAGCTTCTCGACGCTGCCGCCCAGGCCGAGGCCGAGCCACTCTCCACGGCCGAACGCGATCAGCGCGTGCGACAGCTGGTAGCCCTTGCCGTAGGGATCGGCAAACGGATCGAGGAAACCGAGGATGCGCTGCATGCGGTAGGGCGAACTGACGATCAGGAGCGCGAAACCGGCGAGCAGCACCACGACCAGCGCGGCGAATACGCGCCAGTTGAGGCCGCCGAGGAAGAGGATGCCCATGCCGACGGCAACGATGACGACGAAGGCGCCGAAGTCCGGTTCGCTCAAGAGCAGCGCGCCGGTCAGCATCATCACCGCCGCCATCGGCAGGAAGCCCTTCTTGAAGTCGTGCATGAAGGCCGCCTTGCGCGTGGTGTAGTCGGCCGCATAGAGCACGGCGAGGAGCTTCATCAGCTCGGACGGCTGCAGGTTGGCGAAGCCGAGCGGGATCCAGCGGCGACTGCCGTTGACTTCACGGCCGATCCCCGGGATCAGGACCACCACCAGCAGCAACAGGCCGGCGAGAAAGAGATACGGCGCGGCCTGCTGCCACACGCGCATCGGCACCTGGAAGGCGGCAATTCCCGCGACGACGCCCAAACCGATGAAGAGGCCCTGACGGATCAGGTAATACTCGCCGTTGTGGCCGGTGTAGCGCGCGGCTTCCGCGATCGCCAGCGACGCCGAATAGACCATGACCAAGCCAAGGCCAAGCAGGCCGAACGCCAGCCACAGCAGGCCGAAATCGATCTCGGCACCGGGCTGCGTGGCGCGAGCGGAATAGCGCATCATGCGGTGGCCCCCCTCTGTGCCGCCAGGCGCTTGACCGCCGCGACGAAGACCTCGGCGCGATGCACGTAGTTGCGGAACATGTCGAAGCTCGCGCAGGCGGGCGACAGCAGCACCGCGTCGCCGGGCTGCGCCAGGCGGTGCGCGACCTCGACCGCTTCGTCCAGGCTCGCCGCGTGGCGGATAGCCACGCCGCTGCCGGCGATCGCCGCCTCGATCTGCGGCGCGTCGCGCCCGATCAGCAGCACGGCCCGTGCGTTCGCCTCGACCGCCGCGCGAAGCGGCGTGAAGTCCTGGCCCTTGCCGTCGCCGCCCAGGATCACGACCGCGCGGCGCTTGCCCATGCCGTACAACGCCGCCTCGGTGGCACCGACGTTGGTGCCCTTGGAATCGTCGTAGTACGTCACGCCATCGATCTCAGCGACCTTCTCCACCCGGTGCGGCAAGCCGTTGAAATGGATCAGGCCACGCAGCAGGGCCTCCATCGGCAGATCGAGGACGTGGGTCAACGCCAGCGCCGCCAGTGCGTTGGCGGCGTTGTGCAAGCCGGCGACCGGCAGCGCGGAGACGGGCATGAGCATCTCGCCGCCGAGGCAGAGCTCGTCGTCGCACAACCCGAAGTTCTCGTTTCTCGGACAGCGGTCGAGCCCGAAGCTCACCACGCGGCGTCCCGGCCGGGCCATCGCCATCGTGCGCGGATCGTCGCGATTCAACACCTGCACGCCGTCGCCGCTGAAAACGCGCGCCTTCGCGGCGGCGTAGGCATCCATGTCCGGGTAGCGGTCCATGTGGTCCTCGGACAGGTTGAGCACCGTGGCAGCGTCGGCGTTGAGACTGGACGTCGTCTCCAACTGGAAGCTGGAAAGTTCGAGCACCCACACCTGCGGCACCGGCGCGAGGCCCTGCTCGATGTCGAGCAGCGCGTCGAGGACCGGCAGTCCGATGTTGCCCGCCACGCAGGTGGTGAGCCCCGCCATGCGGCACATGTCGCCGCACATCGCGGTGACGGTGCTCTTGCCGTTGGAACCAGTGATCGCGATCACCCGCATCGGGTGGATGCGCTCGGCATTGAGCGCCGCGATCGCACGCGCGAAGAGCTCGACATCGCCGACCACCTCGATCCCCGCTGCGATCGCTGCCTGCACCGCCGGTTCGGCGAGCGGCACGCCGGGACTCGACACGAGCAGGTCGGCAGTCTTCAGCTGCTCGGCATCGAACGGCCCGGTCGCCAGCGGCACCTGCGGCAGCAATTCCGCCAGGCGCGCGGCATGCGGCGGTGCGCTGCGGCTGTCGGCGACGCGCACGTCGGCCCCCCGCGCCACGAGCCAGCGCGCGCACGACAGGCCCGTGTCCCCGAGTCCGAGGACGGTGACGCGCTTGCCGGAAAGTTCGAGGCGATCGAAGTTCATCTCAGCTTCAGGCTCGACAGGCCAATGAGCACCAGCATCATGGAAATGATCCAGAACCTCACGACGACCTGGTTTTCCTTCCAGCCCTTCAGCTCGTAGTGATGGTGGATCGGCGCCATGCGGAACACGCGCTTGCCGGTGAGCTTGAACGAGGCGACCTGCACCATCACCGAGAGCGTCTCGACGACGAACACGCCGCACATGATGAAAAGGATGATTTCCTGCCGCACGATCACGGCGACGACGCCGAGCGCGGCCCCCAGCGCCAGCGCGCCGACGTCGCCCATGAAGACCTCGGCCGGGTAGGCGTTGAACCAGAGGAAGGCGAGCCCGGCACCGGCCATCGCCGCGCAGAAGATCGCCAGTTCGCCCGCGCCCGGCACATGGGGCACGCCCAGATACTTGGAGAACACCGCGTTGCCCGCGACGTAGGCAAAGATCGCGAGCGCCGACGCGACCATCACGGTCGGCAGGATGGCGAGCCCGTCAAGGCCGTCGGTGAGGTTGACCGCGTTGGACGCGCCGACGATGACGAAATAGGTGAGCAGGATGAAAGCAAAGCCCGAAAGCGCGAACGTCGCGTGCTTGAGGAAGGGAATGATGAGCTCGGTGTGCTGGGGCAGCGTCGCGCTGTGCCACAGGTAGACCGCGACGGCGAGGCCGATCACCGACTGCCAGAAGTATTTCCAGCGCGAGGGCAGGCCGCGCGAATTCTTTTCGACCACCTTGCGCCAGTCATCGACCCAGCCGATGACGCCGAAGCCGACCAGCGTGAGGAGGGCGACCCACACGTACTCGTTGGAGAGATCCGCCCACAACAGGGTGGTGACGACGACGGCGACCAGGATCAGGGCGCCGCCCATGGTCGGCGTGCCGGATTTGACGAGGTGCGTCTGCGGGCCGTCGGTGCGCACCGACTGGCCGATCTTCAGCGCCGCGAGCTTGCGGATCACGGCCGGCCCGACAATGAAGGAAATGGTCAGCGCCGTGAGCGTGGCGAGCACGGCGCGCAGCGTCAGGTAGTTGAAGACGTTGAACGCCCGGATGTCTTCGCCCAGTTGCTGGAATAGCCAAAGCAGCATGTCAGTGTCCTTGCCCCCCCGTTTGAGGGATCACCCCCCGGGTGTCGTCCGGGTGTTCCGTGAAGCTCTTCACGACGCGCTCCATCTGCATGAAGCGGGAGCCCTTCACCAGCACCGTGGTGTCGGGGTCGAGCGCGTTTTCCAGTTCGGCGAGCAGTTCCTCGATGCGCTCGAAATACATCGCGCCCGCACCGAATGCGCCGACGGTCTCGCGCGTGAGCTCGCCCAGGGCCAGCAGGCGGTCGACGCCGGCCTCGCGCGCTGCCAGGCCGATCTGCGCGTGCATCGCTGAGGCGTCGGCCCCGAGTTCGCCCATGTCGCCGAGCACCAGGATTTTCTTGCCGGATTCGCGCGCCAACACCGCGAGCGCGACCTTCACCGAATCGGGGTTGGCGTTGTAGGTGTCGTCGAGGAAAGTTGCACCGTGCAGACCCGCCTTCCGTTGCAACCGGCCCTTGATGCCCGCGTAGCCGGAGAGACCCGCGACGATGCTGCGATGGCTGACGTCGAGGGTAAACGCGGCGGCGGTGGCAGCCAGCGCGTTCATCACGTTGTGCTCGCCCGGCACGTGCAGTTCGAATTGGAGCGTGGCGTTCGGCAGATGCACCGTCACAGCGGAACCGTAGAGCGTCGGCAGGAAGTGGCCGCGCACGATGGCCGGCTCGCGGATGCCGAAGTCGACGACGGTGCGGCGCGCGTTGACCTCCCGCCACAGCCAGGCATGCGGGTCGTCGGCATTGAAAAGCGCGATGCCTGCGTCGTTGAGGCCGTTGAAGATTTCGGCCTTGGCACGCGCGATCGCTTCGACCGAACCCAGGTTGCCGATGTGCGCGGTCAACGCGTTGTTCACCAGCGCCATGCCCGGGTGCGCCAGCCGGGTGAGATAGTCGATCTCGCCCGCATGGTTCATGCCCATCTCGAGCACGGCGAACTGGTGATGGGGACGCAGGCGCAGTAGCATGAGCGGCACGCCGATATCGTTGTTGAGGTTGCCCTCGGTCGCGAGCACCGCCTCGGGCGCGCCGGTCTCGGCCTGCAGGATCGCCGCGAGCATTTCCTTGACCGTGGTCTTGCCGTTGCTGCCGGTGACCGCGACGACCGGAATGGCGAAACGCTGCCGCCAGGCGGCCGCCAGCCGGCCGAGGGCGCGCCGCGTGTCGTCGACGCGGATCGCCTGGGTGACGTCCGGCGCCTGCGCCGCGTCCAGCACGACGCCGGCGGCGCCCCGCTGCAGGGCCTCCGCGGCAAACGCGCCGCCGTCGAACTTGGCGCCGCGCAGCGCGATGAAGAGATCGCCGGGCTGCAGGATGCGGCTGTCGGTGACGACCCGGCGCACCTCGGCTTCGGGGCCAGCGTACGCGACCCCCAGCAGAGCTGCGAGCTCGGACAGGCGGACGTTCATGTCCATGCGGCGAGCGCCCTCCCTGCGACGTCGACGTCGGAGAACGGCAGGCGCTCGCCGGCGATCTCCTGGTAGTCCTCATGGCCCTTGCCGGCAATCAGCACGACGTCGCCGCAGCGCGCCGCGCCGATCGCCTCGAAGATCGCCCGCGCGCGATCCGGCTCGACGTGCGGTGCACCTTCGCAGCCGGCCACCACGTCGTCGATGATGTGCCGCGGGTCCTCGTTGCGCGGGTTGTCGCTCGTGACCCACAGCGCGTCGGCGCCACGGCTCGCGACGGCGCCCATCAGCGGCCGCTTGCCCTTGTCGCGGTTGCCGCCGCAGCCGAATACACAGATCAGGCGCCCGCCGCCGGCGACTTCGCGCAAGGTCGCCAGCACCTTTTCCAGCGCGTCGGGCGTGTGCGCGTAGTCGACCACAACGAGGGGCTGCGTGCCGCCACCCAGTGTCTGCATTCGCCCCGGAGGCGGCGTGACATGCGCCAGCGCGCTGCAGGCACTCGCGAGCGGGACCCCCGACACCAGCAGCGTGGCGAGAACGGCAAGCAGGTTGGACGCGTTGAAGCGGCCGAGCAGCGGCACGTCGATCTCCGCACGCCCCCAGTCGGTTCGCACGGCGAGATGCAAGCCTCCCTGCGACAGCTGCAGGCGCTCGCCGACCACCGCGCCGCGGTGAAAACTATAGCCAGCGACTCGCGCGCTGCGCACCTCGGCCTCCAGCCGCTGGCCGAAGGCGTCGTCGACGTTGAGCACGACCGAGTCGAGCCCCGGCCAGTCGAACAGCCGCGCCTTCGCCGCGGCGTAGCTGTCCATGTCGCCGTGGTAATCGAGATGGTCGCGCGACAGGTTGGTAAGCACGGCGACGTTGAATGCCGTGCCGTTGACCCGCCCCTGCACCAGCCCGTGCGAGGACACTTCCATCGCGCATCCGACCGCGCCCTGCGCGCGGTATTGCGCCAGGCGCTGCTGCAGTTCGATGGCGTCCGGCGTGGTGTTGAGCGCCGGTGTCAGGGCGCCGAGCTGATCGCCGTAAGGCGGGAAGCCGTTGCCGACGGTGCCGATCACCGCCGTCTTGCGGCCGACCGCGCTGAAGGCCTGCGCGGTCCAGTGCGCGACCGAAGTCTTGCCGTTGGTGCCGGTCACGCCGACCATGTGCAGCGCGCGCGACGGCTCCCCGTAGACGTGTGCGGCGATCTCGCCGATGCGCGCCCGCAGGTTCATCACACCGGCGTTGGGTACGGCGAGCGCGGGGTCCCACTGGTAATGGTCGGCCTCCCACAGGACGCCGTCGGCGCGCTGCGCCACGGCTTGCGGGATGAAGTCGCGACCGTCGCGCGTCTCACCCGGATACGCCGCGAAGACGGTGCCCGGCGCGACGCGGCGGCTGTCGCTGGTGAGTGACTGCACCCGCACGCCAAGGCGCTCGAGAATGTGCGCGACAGATTCGTACGACGGCGCACCGGCGGGTTTCGGGGTGGAATGCGGGCGGGTCTGCGTCATCACACGCCCCCTTCCGTCTGCAGCCTGGCCACCGGTGCGGCCTGCGTCAACCGGGTCGCCGCCTCCGGGGCGTCCGGCGGCAGGCCGAGCTGGCGCAGGCTCGCCGCCATGACCTGGGCGAACACCGGGCCGGCGACGCTGCCGCCGTAGTACACGCCGCCCATCGGTTCGTCGATCACCACGCCGATGATGAGGCGTGGGTTCGACGCCGGCGCCATGCCGACGAACGACGACAGGTAGCGGCCTGCTGCGTAGCGGCCATCGACCAGCTTGTGCGCAGTGCCGGTTTTGCCGGCGACGCGGTAGCCGGGCACGCGGGTACGCTGGCCGGTGCCGCCTTCCTGCGTCACCGCCTCCATCATCTCGCGCACTTCGCGCGCGACCGCGGGCGAGAACACGCGCACGCCGGAGATTTCCTGCGGCTCGCGCTTGAGGAAGGACAGCGGCATCACCTCGCCGTCGTTGGCGAAGGCCATGTAGGCGCGGGTGAGCTGCAGCAGGCTCACCGACAGGCCATAACCGTAGGCCATGGTCGCGTGCTCGACCGGCTTCCAGGTAGCGGCGTCACGCAGGCGGCCGGCGGTTTCGCCGGGAAAGCCGGACCCGGGCAGCTGGCCGAAGCCGGAGCGGTGGAGCGCATCCCAGTACTGCTCGGGCGGCATCGCCATCGCCATTTTGACCGAGCCGACGTTGCTCGACTTCTGGATGATCTCGCGCACCGTCATCCGCGGGTGGGGATGGACGTCGCGCACCAGCTTGTTGCCGACGCGCCAGGTCTCGGGCGTCTCGATCACGGTGTCCGGGCGGAACAGGCCGCGCTCGAGCGCGGCGGCGGCGACGAAGGGCTTGATCGTCGAGCCGGGCTCGAAGGTGTCGATGACAGCGCGGTTGCGCATCGGGCCCGGCTGGTAGTTGCGCCGGTTGTTCGGGTTGAACACGGGCTGGTTGGCGAGCGCGAGGATTTCCCCGGTCTTGGCGTCGAGCACGACGATGCTGCCGCCCTTGGCCTTGTGCTTGTCGATCGCTGCGGCGAGTTCGCGGTGCGCCAGGTACTGGATGTTGAGGTCGAGCGAGAGCGCGAGGTTGCCGCCCTGCTGCGCGGTCTTGATCGGCGCGAGATCGCGGATCAGGTTGCCGCGGCGGTCGCGCAGGATTTGGCGGCGGCCGTCGCGCCCGGCGAGCCAGTCCTGGTAGGCCCGCTCCACACCCTCCTGCCCGAGATCGTCCACGTTGGTGAAGCCGACGACGTGCGCCGCGACCTCGCCCGCGGGGTAATAGCGACGGAATTCGCGCCGCAGGTAGAGGCCCGACACCCCCATCGCGGCGATCTTCGCCGCCTGCTCCGGCGTGACCGGACGCCGCACCGCGAATTCGCCGCGCGCCTTGCGTTCGAGGATCTTCGTCAGCTCCTGCGGCTTGATGCCGAGCACCCGGGCGAGCTGCGCGTGCTGGTCGGCATTGAGCGTGAGTTCGTCCGGGCGCGCCCACAGCGACTCGACGGGCGTGCTGATCGCGAGCAACTGGCCGTGTCGGTCAGTCACCTGGCCGCGCTGCGCCGGCAGGGTGAGGTTGCGGTTCGCCACCGCGTCGCCCTTGCCCTGCAGGTAATCGGTGTTAAGCCCCTGCAGGTAAAAAGCCCGCCCCGCGACCACGACCAGGCCGGCGAGCAGCAGCCCGCCGACGGTCGCCATGCGCCACGGCGCCAGGTGGATGCTGAGCAGGGTCTTCGCGTGGTAGTTCATGGCGTGCTCAGCGTCTCGACGCGAATCCGCTCATGCGAAGGTGGGACGAGCCCGAGCCGGGCACGCGCGACGGCGTCGACCCGTGCCGGGTTGGCCCAGGTGCTCTGCTCCAGCTGCAATTGTCCCCACTGCTCATCCAGCACATGCGCCTGCTTCTTCAAGCGCTCCAATTCGACAAAATACGTGCGCGACCGGTGCTGCGCCTGGATCACCGCCAGCGCGCACGCCATCAGCAGCAGCGCCAGCACGACGTTCAGGCGGCTCACCTGGGTCCCGCCTCACCGACGCGCTCGGCCACGCGCAGCACGGCGCTGCGGGCGCGCGGATTCGCCGCGACCTCCGCCTCGCTGGCGTGCTGCGCGCGCCCCACCAGCTTCAGCCGCCCCGGCTTCAGCATCGCCGCCGGGATCGGCAGCTTGCGCGGCGCCTGCTCCCCCAACGCCTCTTCGCGCATGAAACGCTTGACGATGCGATCCTCCAGAGAATGGAAGCTGATCACCGCGAGCCGCCCGCCCGGATTCAATCGGTCCACGCATTGCGGCAGCACGACTTTCAGCTCTTCCAGCTCGCGGTTGATATGAATCCGTATAGCCTGGAAGGTCCGGGTCGCCGGGTGCTGGCCCGGCTCGCGCCGTTTGACCGCGGCGGCGACGATTCCCGCAAGCCGTCCCGTGGTGCGGATCGCTTCTTTTTGCCGTGCCGCAACAAGCGCGCGCGCAATCGATTTAGCAAACCGCTCTTCCCCGTACTCGCGGATGACTTCACTGATTTCCCCCTCGTCCGCCGTCGCCAGCCAGTCGGCCGCCGACACCCCTTCGTCCGGATCCATGCGCATGTCGAGCGGCGCATCGAACCGGAAGCTGAACCCGCGCGCGGCGTCGTCGAGTTGCGGCGACGACACGCCGACGTCCAGCAGAATCCCGTCCACCTTCGCCACACCCAGTTCGTCGAGCACGGCGCCCAAACGCGAAAACGCGGCACGCTTCAACGTCAGCCGCGCGTCCCGAACCGACTCGCCGGCGCGGATCGCCGCCGGATCGCGATCCAGCGCGATCAGGCGTCCTGCCGGGCCCAGCGCCTGCAGGATCAGCCGGCTGTGCCCGCCGCGCCCGAAGGTGCCGTCGACGTACACGCCGTCGGGCCGGATCGCGAGCGCCGCCACCGCCTCGTGTGCCAGCACCGGCACATGGGCGGGATCGTTCACAACGTGAACCCCTCCAGCTCGGGCGGCAGCGTGTCGTCGCGGAAGGTGAGCGCCTGCGCCACCTGCGCCTCCCAGCGCGCCTCGTTCCACAGTTCGATCTTGCTGCCCTGGCCGACCATCACCACGTTCTTGTCGAGCTCGGCGAACTTGCGCAGCATCGGCGGCAGCAGCACGCGGCCGGCGCTGTCCATCTCCATGTCGTGCGCGTAGCCGACGAGCAATTGTTTGAGGCTGCGGGTGCGGGGGTTGAAGTCGGACAGGCCGTTGAGCTTCTTCTCGATCGGCTCCCACTCGGGCAGCGGATACAGCAGCAGGCACTGGCCGGGGTCGGCGGTGACGACGACGCGGCCGCCGCCGTTGACCAGCAGGGCGTCGCGATAGCGCGCCGGCACGACGAGCCGGTTCTTGCTATCCAAACTGACTGTTGCGACCCCCCGAAACATGCTCCCCCGTCCTTGGCATTGGCTGTGAATGGCGGGCGCATTCTCCCACAAGTTCCCACTATTCACCACTTCGGCCCACTATAGGGGATAGTTTTGGGGGGGTCAAGGCGAAAGGCGCAAAAAAATCCCTACGCCTCAAGGACTTAGGCGTGGTTTACGCTTGTGGATAAGTTTCTGGAAAAACCGCAGCTTAGCGGTTTTTTATGACTGCGTTTTTAGATAAAAACGCTAACTAACTGAATTAAAACAAGAGAGGGGGAAAGTCGGCCGATAAGCCGGGTTCTGTCGTGGGCAACCATTCCTCTAGGCCGGCCATTGCTGACCGGCTCCAGCCACCTACCCGCAGACTCGGCGAGCAGCGTCATCGTCTGCCTATTTGGTGTTGCTCCGGATGGAGGTTACCGCGTTTCACGTCCACCCGGCGGACCGGGTTTACTCGTCTCTGTGGCCCTGTTCCTCGCCTCGCGGCGTCCGGCCGTTAGCCGGCATCCTGCTCTGTGGAGCCCGGACTTTCCTCTCCCATTCGCATGGCAGCGGTTGCCTGACCGGCTTTCCCGTCCGGGATTATAAAGAATCCTTGCTTGACTGCCGCGCCGGATTTGCTTGACTCCAAAGTTCAGGGACGGACGGAGGTCACGCCCCAAGCCGCTCCTCCCGCGCAGCGCAACGCTGCGCGTCTGCGGAAGCCGCCTTGGCTTCCTTGCGGCAGGCACTTTCGCCTGCCGTTTCTTTGCGTCAGACGACGCGCCAGCGCACGACCTCGCCGGCGCGCAGGGGAACGAGCGCCGTGTCGCCGAACGCCAGCTTGTCCGGCACGGTCCAGGCCTCGCGCCTCAAGGTGATGGTCTCGGCATGCCGGGGCAAACCGTAAAAATCGGCGCCGTAGAAGCTGGCGAAGGCTTCGAGCTTATCGAGCGCGCCCGCGTCCTCGAACGCTTCCGCATACAACTCGATCGCCGCGTGCGCGGTGTAGACGCCGGCGCAGCCGCAGGCGGTTTCCTTCGCGCCCACCGCGTGCGGCGCAGAATCGGTGCCGAGGAAGAACTTGGGGTTGCCGGAGATCGCGGCAGCGACGAGCGCCTGACGGTGCAGTTCGCGCTTGAGCACCGGCAGGCAGTACATGTGCGGGCGGATGCCGCCGCGGAACATGGCGTTGCGGTTGTACAGGAGGTGATGCACGGTGATCGTCGCGCCGACGTGATCCGGCGCCGCCGCCACGAACTCCGCGGCGTGCCGCGTGGTGATGTGCTCGAGCACGATCCTGAGCTTGGTGAAATCCTTCAGCAGCCGGGTGAGGTGGCGGTCGATGAACACCGCCTCGCGGTCGAACACGTCGACGTCGGCGTCGGTCACCTCGCCGTGCAGCAGCAGCGGCAGCCCGACTTCCTCCATCGCCGCGATCGCAGGATAGGCGCGCGTGAGTTCGGTGACGCCGGAATCCGAATTGGTGGTGGCGCCCGCCGGGTAGTACTTCACCGCGTGGACGAAGCCGCTCGCCTTGGCGCGGCGGATTTCGTCGGGTGCCGTATTGTCAGTGAGATACAGCGTCATCAGGGGCTCGAAGCGCGTGCCCGCCGCGGCGGCCAGCAGGCGCTCACGGTAGGCGGCGGCGTCCGCCACCGTCACCACCGGCGGCTTGAGGTTGGGCATGGCAATCGCGCGCCCGAACACGCGTGCGGTGTCGGGCACCACGCTCCGCATCGCTGCGTCGTCGCGAAAATGGACATGCCAGTCGTCGGGGCGGGTGATCGTGAGCGTATCGGTCATTTGTGTGCGAGCGTCATCTGATAGAGCTCGGCCTTGGTGCGTCCAGTAATTTTAGCCGCGAGTTTGGCGGCAAGCGGCGGCGGCAGTTCCGCCGCCAGGATGGCGAGCACGCGCAGCGCTTCCGTATCGGTGGCAGCCGGCGCCGCGAGCGGCGCGTGCACGATGACGACGAATTCGCCGCGCGCGTGGTTGGGGTCGGCGGCGAGCCACGCGGGCACCTCGGCGAGCGGCAGGGTGACGATGCTCTCGAACTTCTTGGTGAGTTCGCGCGCCAGCGTCACCCGGCGTTGCGGGTCGAACACCGCCACCATGTCGGCGACCGTCTCCTCGATGCGGTGCGGCGCCTCGTAGAACACCAGCGCACACGCCAGCATCGCCAACGCCTGCAGCTGCGCGCGGCGCGCGCCCGACTTGGGCGGCAGGAAGCCATGGAACAGCCAGTCGCCGGATTCGACGCCGGCGGCGGAAAGCGCCGCGGTCACCGCGGACGCGCCGGGGATCGGCACCACCGTATGGCCCGCCGCGCGCACCGCCGCGACCAGCCGCGCGCCGGGGTCGGACACCGCCGGCGTGCCCGCGTCCGACACATAGGCGACCGCCTCGCCTGCGGCGATCCACGCGATCACCCTGTCGGCCGCTTCGCGCTCGTTGTGCTCGCGGATCGAGACCAGCGGCTTGTCGATCCCGAAATGCGCGAGCAGCTGGCCCGACACACGGGTGTCCTCGGCGGCCACGCGCTCGACCTGCTTCAGCGTGTCGAGCGCGCGCAGGGTGATGTCGCCGAGGTTGCCGATTGGCGTGGCGACGACATAAAGCGCGGCCGGCAGGCGCGTATGATGCGGACTTTCACTCATCCAGGCATTGTCGCAGATGTTGAAATCCCTGCTCGGCCGATCCGCCGAAGCGCGCGCCGAGGCCTGGCTCGTCTCGCAGGGCCTCGCGCCCGTCACGCGCAACTGGCGCTGCCGCTTCGGCGAGATCGATCTGATCATGCGGGACGGCGCGACGCTGGTGTTCGTCGAGGTGCGCCAGCGCAGCCGCAGCGACTTCGGCGGCGCCGCCGCAAGCGTGACGCCGGCCAAGCAGCACAAGCTCGTCGCCGCCGCGCGCCAGTATCTCGCGGGCCTGAAAACCCTGCCCGCTTGCCGCTTCGACGTCGTCGCGCTCGACGGCAGCGGCGAACCCGAGTGGATCCGGAACGCGATCGACGATATGGGATAATCCCGCCCGACCATGCCGCTGCACGACCGCATCCTCGAACACTTCCAGACCTCCGCGCAGACCAAGCTCAACGCCGCGTCGCTGCTCGCCCCGGCGATCGAGCAGGCGGCGCGCCTGCTGGTGCACAGTCTCGCGCAGGGCAACAAGATCCTCGCCTGCGGCATCGGCGGCTCGGCGACCAATGCCCAGCACTTCGCCGTCGCAATGGTGAACCGCTTTGAGCAGGAGCGCCCGGGGCTCGCCGCGATCGCGCTCGCTGCCGACGCCTCCACCATGACGGCGATCGCCAACGCCCATCACTTCGACCAGATCTTCGCGCGCCAGGTGAAAGCGCTCGGCCAGCCCGGCGACATCCTGATGGTGATTTCGGCCAGCGGCCATTCGGCGAGCGTGCTGCACGCGGTGGGTGCGGCGCACGCCCGCGGCATGCCGGTGATCGCGCTCACCGGCCGCAGCGGCGGCGGCCTCGCGGAACAAATGCAGGAGGATGACGTCTTCCTGTGCGTGCCTGCCGAATCCGCGGCGCGCATCCAGGAAGTCCACCAGCTGATCGTCCATTGCCTGTGCGATGCGGTCGACAGCGTCTTGTTAGGAGTCGAAGAATGAACAAACTGCTTGCTCTCGCACTCGCCGGCCTCGCCGTATCGCAACTGGCCGGCTGCGCAGCGGTTGTCGTCGGCGGTGCCGCCACCGGCGCCGCGGTGGCGACGGATCGCCGCACTGCCGGCGTCTTCGTCGGCGACCAGGAAATCGAATTGCGCTCGATGAACCGCCTGCGCGAAGCGCTGCCCGACCGGAGCGCAAGCGTCGCCGTCACCAGCTTCAACCGCCAGGTGCTGCTCACCGGCCAGGTGCCGGACGAGGCGTCGCGTGCCCGCGCGACCGAGATCGTGCGCGGCGTGCCCGACGTGCGCACGGTATTCAATGAGTTGACCGTCTCCGGCGTCACCTCGCTCACCTCCACCGCCAACGACACCGGCATCACCGCCAGCGTGAAGACGCGCCTGCTGCGCGACGAGCGCGTGCCCGGCACCAAGATCAAGGTCAAGACCGAAGCCGGCGTGGTCTACCTCATGGGGCTGGTGACCAACAGCGAGGCCGAGGTCGCGACGGAGATCGCGCGCACGACGTCGGGCGTCACCCGCGTCGTGACCCTGTTCGAATACCTCAACTGAGTCGCCGCCGCCCATGATCTACCGCGACCTGCGCGACTTCGTCGCCCAACTCGAAGCCATGGGCGAGCTGAAGCGCATTCGGGTCGAGGTCGATCCCAGGCTGGAAATGACCGAAATCGCCGACCGCGTACTGCGCGCCGGCGGCCCCGCGCTGCTGTTCGAGAAGCCCAAGGGCCACCGCATCCCGGTGCTCGCGAACCTGTTCGGCACAGTTAAGCGCGTGGCGCTCGGCATGGGCGAGGACGATCCGGCGCGGCTGCGCGAGATCGGCAAGCTGCTCGCCTACCTCAAGGAGCCCGAACCGCCGAAGGGGCTGCGCGACGCCTGGGAAAAGTGGCCGGTGCTGAAGCAGGTGCTCAACATGGCGCCGAAGGAAGTGAAGAGCGCGCCGTGTCAGGAGGTCGTGCGGGAAGGCGCCGACGTGGATCTTGCGCGCCTGCCGGTCCAGCACTGCTGGCCGGGCGACGTCGCGCCGCTCGTCACCTGGGGACTCACGGTCACGCGCGGCCCGCACAAGAAGCGGCAGAACCTCGGCATCTACCGCCAGCAGGTCATCGGCCGCAACAAGCTCATCATGCGCTGGCTTGCGCATCGCGGCGGGGCGCTCGACTTCCGCGAATTCCAGCAGGCGAACCCGGGCCAGCCTTTCCCGATCGCGGTCGCGCTCGGCGCGGACCCGGCGACCATTCTTGGTGCGGTGACGCCGGTGCCGGACACGCTCTCCGAATACCAGTTCGCGGGCCTCTTGCGCGGCGCCAAGACCGAGGTGACACAGTGCGTAGGCAGCGACCTGCAGGTGCCGGCCTCCAGCGAGATCGTGCTCGAAGGCGTGATCCATCCGGGCGAAACGGCACTGGAAGGGCCTTACGGCGATCACACCGGCTACTACAACGAGCAGGAAACCTTCCCCGTGTTCACGGTCGAGCGCATGACCATGCGGCGCGACCCGATCTACCACAGCACCTATACCGGCAAGCCGCCGGACGAGCCCGCGATCCTCGGCGTGGCATTGAACGAGGTGTTCGTGCCGCTGCTGCAAAAGCAGTTCCCCGAGATCACCGACTTCTACCTGCCGCCCGAGGGCTGCTCGTACCGCATGGCCGTGGTGTCGATGAAGAAGGCCTACCCGGGCCACGCCAAGCGCGTGATGTTCGGCGTGTGGTCCTTCCTGCGCCAGTTCATGTACACCAAGTTCATCCTCGTCACCGACGACGACGTCAACGTGCGCGACTGGAAGGAAGTGATCTGGGCACTCACGACGCGGGTCGACCCCGCGCGGGATACGCTGCTGGTTGAGAACACGCCGATCGACTACCTCGATTTCGCGAGCCCGGTCTCGGGGCTGGGCAGCAAGATGGGCATCGACGCCACCAACAAGTGGCCGGGCGAGACGACGCGCGAATGGGGCACGCCGATCGTGATGGACGCCGGCGTGAAGGCGCGCGTCGACGCGATGTGGCAGGACCTCGGACTGTAGGCGCGCCATGAGCGACAAGCCCGCCGGCCGCCGCACCTGCCTCTACTCGACCGAACAGCTCGACGCCATCGTCGACGACATGGCGCGCCGCGCCGCGGGCCTTTTGACCGGGCGCACGCGCGTCGCCATCGTCGGCATCCTGCGCCGCGGCGCGCCGCTCGCCGACCGGCTCCACGAGCGCCTGCGCACGCAATGGGGCTTGGCCGACTGCCTGCGGCTCGACCTCAAGATCAAGCGCTACGCCGACGACCTCACGCTCATCCACCCCGACACGCAACTCACCGAAAACCCGGCGCACGCGTCGCTCGACCTGACGGGGCTGACCGTGCTGGTCGTCGACGACGTGATGTACCACGGCCACTCGATGCTGCGCGCGGTGCAATACCTCGCCGGCAAGCAGCCGGCCGAGCTGCGCACCGTGGTGCTGGTCGACCGCGGCGTGGCGAAACTGCCGGTGCGCACCGACATCGCCGGCGTGCGCCTCGACGTCGCGCCGTCGGACATCATCGAGTGCAACGTCCCGCCGTATGAGGAGCGCTTCAGGATCGACCTGCTGCAGCCCGGATAGCGGCCAGCACGGCGGCCACCTGCGCGGCATCGGCCCGCAGCAGCATCGCCTCCCAATCGGCGGGCGGCGCGGCGCGCCCGAGACGCACGATGCGACCTGCTTCGTTCTCGTACCAGCCGTGGTCCTGCTTGTTCGGGGCGGCCTCGTAGCCCCACCAGGCGCCGTCGGCGTCCTGGGCGAGCCACGCCACCCACGCCGGCACCTCAGCGGGGGTCATCGTCGCCTCCGCAGTTGCGACAGCCGAGGATGCTGAAGTAGCGCAGGTAGAGCCACAGCGCGCCGGGCAGCAGCGCGAGCCGTATCCATTCGGCGACGGTGTCCGGCCATTGCCGCGCCTGCCAGGCCTCGACCGCCACCGGCAGCGACTGGAACAGCGCGAGCAGCACGAGAAACAGCCCCATGACGCGGCACGCCGGGTTCATTCCGTATGGCCCTTGTACCGGGAAACCCATTCGAGCAGCGCCCGCTGTGCCGCTTCGGCCTGGCGCGCGTTGGTGTGGTAGACCATGAGCACGAGGCTCATGCGGCGGCCGTCCGCACCGTGCACGTAGCCGGCCAGCGCGCTGACGTCGCGCAGCGTGCCGGTCTTGAGATGCGCCTGCCCGGCGAGCGCGCTGCCGTTGAAGCGCCGCTTGAGCGTCCCGTCGATGCCGACGACGGGCAGCGAGGCCGCGAATTCGGGAAACCACGAGCTGCGATGCGCCGCGCGCAAGAGTTCGGTCAGCGCCTGCGCACTGATTCGCTCGATGCGCGACAGGCCCGCGCCGTTCTCCAGCACCAGCTTCTGCGTCGGGATGCCGCGCCGCTCGAGCGCTTCGCGCACCGCGCGCGCGCCCTTCTCCAGCGTGGCGGGCGGGCCGTAGGCCTCGGCGCCGAGCGTGAGGAAAAGATTGCGCGTCATGAGGTTGTTGGAAAACTTGTTCTGCCGCGTGAGCGCCGCGGGCAGGGGCTCGGAGGCGAACACCAGGAGCGGCTCGGTCGGCGGCGCGGTGCCGGCGACGGTCGCGCCGGCGAGCGTGCCGCCCGTCTCCGCCCACAGGCCCCGGAAGATCCGGTCGAAGGTCGCCGCCGGCTCGAACAGGCTCAGGCTCAAGGAGCGTTCGCCGCACGCCCGCGGGTAACGCCCGGTGATCACCAGCTCGGTGCCGCGCTCCCCTGTCAGCGCCGGCACCAGCGCGCCCCGCATGCCATTGCATTCGGCGGCGTCGCTCGGCGCGACGCGCGAACGAATCGACACGCCGGGCATGGCGACGTCGGGCACGATGAGCACCTCGTCGGCCCCCGGTTTCACCCGCAGCGTCACCGCATTGAAATTGGCGACCAGCGCGCCGGCCGGCGCGTTGTAGAGGGCGAAGCGCTCGTCGTCGAAGGCGCCGGGGTCGGCTTGCGGCACGTCGAAATACGTCGTGTCGAGCACCAGTCCGCCGGCAATGTGGCGAATCCCCTGCGCGCGCAGCGACCGCTGCAACAGCCATATCCGTTCCAGCGTCAGCGTCGGGTCGCCGCGCCCCGCGATGACGAGGTTGCCCTGCAGCACGCCGTCGACCACCGGGCCGTCGGCCCATACCCGGGTGGTCCAGACGTAATCCGGGCCAAGCCGTTCGAGCGCGGCGAAGCTGGTGACGAGCTTCATCACCGACGCCGGATTCAGCGCCGCGTCCGCGTTGTGGCTGAGAATGGGAACCGCAGCGTCGAGCGCCTGCACCACCACCGCGACGCGCGAGAGCGGGATTCCGGCGCCCTGCAGCGCGGCGGTGAAGTCGTCGGGTAGCGCCTCGGCCACGGCGCGCGGGCCCGGCGCGAAAATCAGCGCGACGCACAGCAGGCGGAGAATGGCGGATACGCGTGGCATTCGGCCATTATGCCGAATTCGCTTGCCGAGACGGGCTGCCTAGGCCGACTGCCGGATCGCCAGCACCGCCTGGTTGCGCAGCGACTTCAGCAACGAGAGTTCCTTCTCGGGGATGAAGATGTCGCCGGCGGCAGGACGGTCGGCGTAGATGAGGCCGACCGGCTTGCCCTTGACGACGATGGGGAACAGCACGAAGGTGCCCGCGGCGACGGCCTGGCGATACCAGCCGGGAATGCGCGTCGCGATCTTGGGATCGTCGATGTCGGTGATGAGGATGTCGGCATTGTTCTCGAGCGCGACGAGGAAGACATCGGGTGGCGCCGCGAGCGGAAACTCGAACTTCGGGATGAGCGCCTGCACGTCCGCGCCGAAGCCGAACTTCCCCTGCATGACGTTGCGCCGCGCGTCCTTGATGCACAGCACCACGCGCGCGAAGCCCATGCCGCGGTACATCGCCTCGAGGATCATGCGCAGGATGTCGTTGACCGGCACCGAGTCGTCGACCAGTGAATTGCTGACGTCCTGCAGGCCCGAAGCGAGTGCGGCCTGGATCGCCTCGCTGCTGCGTGGCGCGTCGGGGGTGGGTGCGTCGCCGCCTGCCGCGCGGCCTTGCAGCACGCGGGCGCCCGCGAGAGTTTCCTGCAGGCGCTCTGGGTCGCTTGCGTCCGCCGCGCCCGACATGCCGGGCGCATGACCCATGCCCGCCCATTTCGAGGCGCGCTGGGCGAAGTCGCTCTGGCGCAGGTTCACCCCCACGGTGGCCGCGAAAGGCGCGATGTCGCGCATCGCCTTCTCCATGAGCCCGGCGATCTGCTCGGCCGGCACCGCGACGCTGTCGTGGTGACGCGCGCTCAGCGCGGCGAGCGCCTTGCCGCGTTCGGACTCGGGGGTGCTGAGTACCAGGTCGCACAGTTCGTTGGCAAAGCTCGCCAGCGTGCCGAGCCGCTCCACCGCGCTGCCAGGCTTGCGCACGCGCCCCGCCGGCAGCTGCCGCATGCTCGCCACCAGCGATTCGGGAAAGCCCCAGCTGCGCGCGATCGCCATGCCGAGTGTCTCGAAGGAGACACCCAGCACCTCCACCTCGGCCTGCGCGGCGCTTTGTTTGGCGTCGTGCACGCGCTGCGCGATCTCGGCGGACTCGGCGGGGAAGTAGAACAGCGCGGCCAGGCGCCCGAGCGGGTGCAGCATCGCAGCGATGAACGCCTCCTCCCCCTCGCGCCGCCGCAGGCGCGCCGCGAGTTCGCGCGCGAGCGTTCCGGCGTAGAGCACCTTGACGAACGCCTCCTTCAGCAGCCGGGCATGCGCCTTGTTCTCAAGGTTGTCGAAAAGGATCAGGCTCAGCGCGATGGAGCGCACGGCGTCGAAGCCCAGCACGACCACCGCGCGCGAGATCGTGCTGATGGAGCCGCCGCCGACCTGGCCGTAATAGGCGACGTTGGCAAGCTTGAGCAGCTTGCTCGTGAGCGCCACGTCCTTGAGCACCGTGTTGGACAGCGCACTGACCCCCTCGCGCTCCGAGGCGGCGATGCGATTGATTTCGCCGATCGCCTCCGACAAGGCGGGGAAATCGCTCTCGCTTCGCATGCGCCGCAGCAGCCCCTCCAGCGCATGGGTGCGCCCGGTGGCAGGCAGGGTGTCGGCGGGGCCGTTCAGCTGAGGTCCTTGACGTACCAGTCCATCGCTTCGGCCAGCCCCTCGCCGATGCGATGCGTCGGTGAATAGCCGAGCCGCTCGCGCGCTTTCGAAATATCGGCGAGCGAATGGCGCACGTCGCCGGGACGGAAGTCGCGGTAGACCGGCTTGAAGTCGGCGAGGTGCGGAAACTTCTGCGCGAGCAGCGCGCGGATCGCCTCGAACAACTCGTTGAGGCTGGTGCGGTCGCCGACGGCGACGTTGTAGACCTGGTTCACGGCGTCCGGATTGGTGGTGGTCGCGGCGAGCACGTTGGCCTGGATGACGTTGTCGATGTAGCAGAAGTCGCGGCTGGTCTCGCCGTCGCCGTTTATGTAGACGGGTTCGTTGTGGATCATGCTCGCGACCCACTTCGGCACCACCGCGGCGTAGGCACCGTTGGGGTCCTGGCGGCGGCCGAAGATGTTGAAGTAGCGCAAGCCGATCGACTCCGTGCCGTAGCAGCGGCCGAACACGTCCGCATACAACTCGTTCACCAGCTTGGTCACGGCATAGGGCGACAGCGGCTTGCCGATCACGTCCTCGACCTTCGGCAGGCCGGGGTGATCGCCATAGGTCGAGGACGAGGCGGCGTAGACGAAGCGTTTCACCTTCGCATCGCGCGCCGCGACCAGCATGTTGAGGAAGCCCGTGGCATTGGCGGCGTGCGTTGAAATCGGGTCCTCGAGCGAGCGGGGCACCGAGCCGAGCGCGGCCTGGTGCAGCACGTAGTCGACGCCGGCGCAGGCGGTATGGCAAGTGATGAGGTCGCGGATGTCGCCGCGCTTGAATTTGAAGCGGTTCCAACGCTCGGGGCCGACGCTCTGCTGCACCTGGGCGAGATTCTTCTCGCGCCCAGTGGCGAAGTTGTCGAGGCCGACCACGTGCTGGTCGAGCAAGAGCAGGGCCTCGACCAGGTTGCTGCCGATGAAACCGGCAGCGCCCGTGACGAGCCAGGTTTTCGGCGTGGCCTGAAGCTCCGCTTGCAGCGCGTCGAACGCCGACATCACAGCCTCCAGAGCTTGAAGCCCGCGGCCTTCACCGCGTCCGGGTCGTAGGCCGACTTGACGTCGGTGAAGACGCCGCCCTGCTTCAGGCTGGCGGTCAGTTCGGCCAGGGACTTGTCGAGGTAGGCCTTGTGCGAGACCGCGGCGACGAGCGCGTCGCACGCCGGCAGCTCGTCCCATTTCGTGAGCGTGATGCCGTACTCGTGCTCGGCCTCGCGCGGCTCGCCCAAGGGGTCATGCACGCACACCTCGCAGCCGAAGGATTGGAGCTCGCGGATGACGTCGACGACCTTGGAGTTCCGGAGGTCGGGGCAGTTTTCCTTGAAGGTCAGGCCGAGCACGTTGACCTTGGCACCCTTCACCTGCACGCCGTTGGCGATCATGTTCTTCACCGTTTCCTGCGCCACGTAGGCGCCCATGCCGTCGTTGATGCGGCGGCCGGCGAGGATCACCTGCGGGTGATAGCCCAGCATGCCGGCCTTGTGGGTGAGGTAGTAGGGGTCGACGCCAATGCAATGGCCGCCGACCAGACCCGGACGGAACGGCAGGAAATTCCACTTGGTGCCGGCCGCCTTCAGCACCTCGAGCGTGTCGATGCCGATGCGGTGGAAGATCAGGGCGAGCTCGTTCATCAGCGCGATGTTGAGGTCGCGCTGGGTGTTCTCGATCACCTTGGCGGCTTCGGCCACCTTGATACTGCTTGCGCGGTGCACGCCAGCGGTGATGACGCTGCCGTATAGCGCGGCCACCTTGTCGAGCGTGTCGGCGTCGTCGCCCGACACCACCTTCACGATCTTGGTGATGGTACGTTCCTTGTCGCCGGGGTTGACGCGCTCGGGCGAGTAGCCGACGTGGAAATCCTGCAGCCATTTCAGGCCGGACTGTTTTTCCAGGATCGGGATGCAGACTTCCTCGGTGGCGCCGGGGTAGACTGTGGATTCGTAGACGACGATGGCACCACGCTTCATGTGCTTGCCGACCGTCGTCGAGGAGCCGACCAGCGGCGAGAAATCCGGGATGTGCGCCTCGTCGACCGGGGTCGGCACGGCGATGATGATGAAGTCGGCCTTCGCCAGCTCGGACGGGTCGGTGGTCACCGTCAGCTGGGTGGCGGCCTTAAGGTCGTCCGTCGACACTTCGCCGGTGGGGTCGCAGAATCGACGGTAGTTGTCGATCTTTTCAACCGAGAGGTCGTAGCCGATGGTGGTCATTTTCTTGCCGAATTCCACCGCTAGCGGCAGACCCACGTAGCCCAGCCCGACAACCGCAACAACGCTCATGCTTGGATTCCCCTATGAATAGAAAGTCTTTCGTGCCGCCCGGATTGTATCGAATCTGCGTTGCCCTGCTCGGATGCGCGCACAGGCTGGCGAGGGTGTGGGCGAGCAAGGCGCATACCAGATGGGCCATCTGGCTGGTCGCGCTCGCGCCGCCGGCATACGCCGACGTCGCCGACACGCTCCTGCAGGTGCGGCCGGGCGTGGTCGGCGTCGGGATATTCAATCCGACTGCGAATCCGCGGGCGCAGCTGCAGGGCACCGGCTTCGCCGTGCGCGACGGCACCTGGATCGTGTCGTGCGCGCACATCTTCGCCAAGCCGCTCGACACCGAGAAGAAGGAAACCCACGCCGTGTTCGTCGGCCGCGACCGCCAGATGGCAGTGCGCGAGGCCAGGCTCGTCGCCACCGACCGCGAGCGCGACCTCGCCCTGCTGAAAATTTCCGGTGAGCCGCTGCCCGCGCTCAGGCTCGGCGACTCGAGCCAGGCGCGCGAAGGCTGGCAGCTGTATTTCACCGGCTACCCGATCGGCTCGGTGCTTGGCCTCAATCCGTCGACCCACCGGGCCGGACTCGCCTCGATCATCCCCATCTTCACGCCGGTTCCCAGCGCCGCGCAGCTGACGCCGCGCACCCTGCGTCAGGCGCAGGATGCTTTCGAAGTCTTCGGGCTGGACGCCATCGCCTACCCCGGCAACAGTGGCAGCCCAGTATGGCATCCCGATACCGGCGAGGTGCTGGGCGTGGTGAATTCCGTGTTCGTGAAGGGCGCGAAGGAAGCCGCGCTGTCGAACCCGAGCGGCATCAGTTACGCCATCCCGGTGAAGTACGTCCACCAGTTGCTGGAACGCGCACGCGCGGCGGCACCCTGACTCACATCCCCTCGGTCAGGCTCACGCCCAGGCCGAACGACTGCTGCCTGTGGTTGTAGTCGATGAGCGACTCGCCGTAGCCGTTGAAATACTGCAGGTAGCCCTTGAGCCGCCCGTAGAGCGGAAAACTCCAGTTGAGCTTGACCGCGCCGCGACTGTCGGACTTCAGGTTGTTGCGCACGAGCAGGGAGTAGGCGTTGCGTCCCTTGCGGTAGATGAACTGCAGGTCGCCGCGGCCGAGGTAGTCCTCGATGTCGGGGTTGTCGTCGATGCCGTCGGCTTCGGGCAGCCGGTACCAGGGACGCACCAGCACGGCGAGGGGGCCGCGCTCGAAGCCCAACTGCGCGTAGGCGCGGTTCCAGCTGCGCGACAGCGTGGCGCCGCGGCCGTTCGACTGGTGCACGAAACCCAGGTTGAGGAAGCGCCAGCGGAACCCGGCCAGTTCGCCGTCGGTGCGCATGACCAGCATCGCCTCGGGCTCGTAGTTGGTTTCGCGGAAGGGCGACGAGATGTCCCCGTTGTAGGCCTGCCAGAACGAGGTCACGGTATACCCGAACCACAGGTCGAGGTCGTCATGGCCCAGTACGCCCTCGATCGCCTTGATCTTGAAACTGAGCTGCAGCTCGGTCTCCAGTCGATCGAGGCCGAGGTCGGGCTGCGGGATGGCGTCCTGGAAAGGCGTGTTGTTGGGCCGGGTGCTGTACTTCAACGGCATGAAGTAGTTCGAACGGTGAGGGCGGAACAGGAAGGCGCCCTGCTTGGCTTCGTCGTCGAGCTCCCAGTGGCGCGACAGCGCGGAGAGCAGCGCGTCTGGCTGCGCGGCCTGAGGTGACGCGACCTGGAAGGCGCCGGTCTGCGGGACGTCGGCGGCCGGGGGTGGCGCAACCTCCGGCTGCGCGCGCCCGGCCACGCGGTCGTAGCACGCCAGGCGGTCGACGTCGACGAGGATCGCGCTGCATGCTTCCCACTCCGCCACCGACGCGGCGTGGCCGGGCGCGACCGGCGCGGCCGTCAGCACCGATACGAGGAGCGCCCGAGGCACGCGCATGTCAGTCAAGCACCACGCTTTGTCCCGGCATGGGTGCCTGCGCATCCCACCCGAACTGCTGCTGCAGGTCGGCGGCGAAGCCCTGCGCTACCGTCTCCTCGCCGTGCACCACGAACACGCCGCGCGGCCTGCTGCGCAAATGGCTAAGCCACGCGAGCAGCGCGCTGCGGTCGGCGTGTGCCGACAGGCCGCCCAGGGTATAGAGATCGGCGCGCACCGGGATGTCCTCGCCGAAGAGGCGCACGCGCCTGGCGCCGTCGACCAGGCGGCGGCCGAGGGTGCCGGCGGCCTGGAAGCCTGTGATGAGCACGGTCGATTCGCGCCGCGGCAGGTTGGCACGCAGGTGGAACTTGATGCGCCCGGCCTCGCACATGCCGCTGGCCGAGATGATGACGGCACCACCCTTGATGCGGTCGAGCGACTTCGATTCCTCGACGTCCTCGACGAAATTGAGCTTGCGGAAGTGCGCCGCGCCGCCGTGGCGGCCCATCAGTTCGTGGGTTTCGGCATCGAGCAGCGCCATGTGCTTGTAGGTGATTTCGGTGGCGGCGGTCGCCATCGGCGAATCGACGAACACGGTCAGCTTGGGAATACGCCCCTGCCGGGTCAGGTCGGCCAGCAGGTAGAGCATGTCCTGGGTGCGCCCCACCGCGAAGGCGGGAATGATGACGTTGCCGCCCTTGCGTTCGAGGGTGTCGTTGATCACCTCGACCAGTTCGTCCTGCGTGGCCTCCAGGCTCTTGTGATTGCGGTCGCCGTAGGTCGATTCGACCAGCAGACAGTCTGCGTCGTGGATGGGCGTAGGGTCGCGCAGCAGTGGCCGCGCCGGCATGCCGAGGTCGCCGGAAAACACGATCTTGCGCCGGCGCGGACCTTCGCCCACCCAGACCTCGACGATCGCCGAGCCGAGGATGTGGCCGGCGTCGCGGAAAGTGCAGCGCACCTGGGGGTGCGGCGCGATCTCGAGGTCATAGTCGACCGGGTTGAGGCGCTTGAGCGAAGCCTGCGCCTGCGCCACGGTATACAGCGGCGCAATGTCGTGCGGGACGCCGCCTTTTTCCCTGCCGCGACGGAAGCGGTCGAGGTTGGCGTATTCCGCTTCCTTTTCCTGGATGTGCGCCGAGTCTGGCAGCATCACGCCCAAAAGATCACAGGTGGCTCGCGTCGCGTGGACCGCGCCCTTGAAGCCCAGCGCGACCAGTCGCGGCAGCAGGCCGGAGTGGTCGATGTGGGCGTGGGTCAGGATCACGAAAGCGAGGCTGCGCGGATCGAATGCAAACGCGCGCTGGTTCTTGGCGCGCGTCTCGCGCCCGCCCTGGAACAGGCCGCAGTCGACCAGAAAGCGCACCCCGTCGGCCTCGACCAGATAGCTCGAGCCGGTGACTTCGCGCGCCGCGCCTAGGAATGTGATTTTCATAGGGGGCGTCCTTCGCCCGCCTCTTCGTAGGTCTTGCCGTCGCGGATATGGTAGATGCGCTTGAAGGTGGGGATGATCTTTTCATCGTGGGTGACGACGATGATCGCGGTCTGGAATTCCTGCGCCAGACGGTTGAGAATTTTCACCACCGTGAGCGCACGTTCGCTGTCGAGCGGCGCGGTCGGTTCGTCGGCGAGGACGATCGGCGGTTTGTTGGCCAGCGCGCGCGCGATGGCCACACGCTGCTGCTCGCCGCCCGAGAGCTCGGGAATGCGCGCCTGGGCGCGGTGCTGCACGTCGAGCGCGGTGAGCATTTCCAATGCGATGGCGCGCGCCTCGGCATTCGGCACGCCGGCCAGCATCGGCAGCAGCGCGACGTTGTCGGTGGCATCGAGAAACGGAATCAGGTAGGGCGCCTGGAACACGAAACCGATGCGGTCGCGGCGCAGGGCGCGCAGATCGCCCGTCTTCCAGCCGTTCTCGTAGATCACTTCGCCGCCGAGTGTGAATTTCCCTGCCGTGGGTTCGATCACGGCGCCCAGGCATTTCAGCAGCGTGGTCTTGCCGGAACCTGACGGCCCGATCAGCCCGACCACTTCGCCCGGATACACCGTCATGTCGACGCCCTTCAAGGCGTCGACCGCGGCGCTGCCGCGGCCGTAGCGCTTGGTGATGCCTTCGATCAGGATCGCCGGTTGGATTGAAGCTGCGTCAGCCACCGATTGCCTCCGCGGGGTCGATTTTCAGCGCAGCGCGGATCGCCAGTACCGAGGCCAGCGCGCACACCACCAGCGTCAGCACGAGGGCGCGCACCGCGTCGCCGTTTTCCAGCAGCACGTATTTGGGAAAGGCCGGCGCCCACAGCGTGGCGGCAAACTTGCCGACGAAGAATCCGATCACGCCGAGCCCCAGCGCCTCCTGCATGATCATCGCGGCGATGGTGCGGTCGCGGGTGCCGATCAGCTTCAGCACGGCGATTTCCTTGATCTTGCCGAGCGTCATCGTGTAGATGATGAAGGCGACGATGGCCGCGCTCACCACCGCCAGGATCATCAGGAACAGCCCGATCTGCTTGGCGGCGGTGGCGATCAGCTTGGCCACCAGGATGTCTTCCATGTCGTCGCGCGTATAGGCAGTGAACCGCTGCCAGCGCGCGATGGTGTCGGCAACGTCCCGCGCGTCCGCGCCGGGCGCAAGCCGCAGCAGCACGGCGTTGACCTTGTGGCTGGAGGCCTGGATCGCCTGCACCGCTTCGAGCACGCCGGGCTGGCCGGGGCGGTTGACCGCCGGGTTGGCTGCGAGCCGCTTGCGGTCCTCGACGATGGCGTCGTTGCCCTTGAGGAACTGCGCTTCCTGCGCGTCCTTCAGCGGGATGAACAGCATCGGGTCGCCGCCGGAGGACACCATGCGCCGGGTGAGTCCGACAACCGTGTAGTCGTTGCGGCGGATGCGCACCACGTCGCCCACCGCGAAGCCGGTCTTGGCGTCGGCCACCGCCTCGTAGTGCGCGCGGGCGATGGGACGCCCCGCCACCAGAAAAGACGGCCCGCCGGGTTTGCCCGCCTCGTAACCCGCCACCATCACGCGCTGGGTTTTGCCCTGGTGCGACACCTGCATGGTGAGGTAGGCGACGTTGCCGGTTTCTTCCACGCCTTCGAGCCCCAGTAGCGCCCGGTAAAGATCGTCCGGCACCGAGGACGGCTCGGCGAACGGCCCCAGGGTGTTCTGCTGCACCACCCAGACATCGGCATCGACCGCGCGCAGCAGCACTTTGGCGTCGTCGACCATGCCTCGATAGACGCCGGCCATGGTCAGCGTCACGCCGATCAGCAGCCCCAGCCCCAGGCCGGTCAGCAGGTAGCTTTTGAGGTGATGCGCGATGTCGCGCCGCGCGAGGTTGATCATGCGGCTTCAGCGCGGCGTCAGCTTCTGTTCGCGTACCCGCACGCCGTCATCGAGCTGTTTTGCGCTGTAGACGATGACGCTGTCGCCGGCTTGCAGACCGGACACGATCTGCACCCGATCCGCAGTCTGCACGCCGGGCCGCACCGGCTGGAAGCGCGCGCGACCCGCATCGATCCGCCACACGCCCACCTGGCCCTTGTACTGCGCCAGCGCCGCGCGTGGCACCGTCAGCACCGCGCGCGCGCCGGGCAGGCGAATGGTGACTTCCGCCAGCTCGCCCAGATACAGCTGCGCCGGCGCGGCATCGAAGGCCACATTGACGATGCGCTCTTCGGTCACCGCATCGCTTTGCAGCTCGATCCGCACGACCTTGCCGGGCAACGCTGATCCTGGCGCGGAACGCAGCACGATCCCCGCCGTCTGTCCCACGACGACTCCTTCGGCGCGGGCCTGGTCGACGCGGGCGCGCACCCACAATTGCCTCGGGTCGATCAGCCGCAAAACCGCCTGGCCGGCGACCACGGTGGTGCCGGGCTCGGCTTCGCGCGCGGTCACCACGCCGTCGACCGGGCTCCGCAGCTTGAGGCTGTTGCGCAGTTGACCGATCGCCTGCAATTCGGCTTCGGCGCGACCGATCTCACGCTGCGCCGCGATGGCATTGGCGCGCGCCGCCGCCAGCGCCGCTTCGGCGGCAGACGCCTCGTGCCGGCGGCTGTCGGCCATTTCTTTGGCGACGAAGTTTTGCTGGGTGAGCGCCTGATAGCGCGCGCTATTGGCCTGCGCCAGCCTGGCGCGGCTGTCCGCTTCCGCTACCTGCGCCTGCGCCGCCTGCGCCGCCTGCCGGGCGCGCGCGGCGGCGTTGCCCGCCGCCGCCGCGCGCTCGGCAAGGTCAACCGGATCGAGCTCGGCCAGCACCTGGCCGGCTGCGACGCGGTCGCCCTGGTCGACTGACACACGCAGCACCCGCCCGGCCTGGATCGGGCCGACGGCATAGACGTGGCGCGCCTCGACCGTGCCGATGCCGTAGACCTCGGGGGTGAGGTCAGCGCGCTCGACGACGGCCGTTTGCACGCCGACCGGGGCGAGCGGCCCGCGCGTGGCGAGAAGCCAGGCGAACGCCGCGAGGAAGGCGAGCACCCCGAGCGCGAGGGCGAAACCACGCCGGCTGGGGATCAGGCGACCCGATGTCATGGCCGGCGCTCAGCGGCGCGCGGCCGCGGGGGCGGCGCGAACCTGATAGGTGGCGTGGCAGGCGACGCACTTCTGTAGCGTGGCCGACAGCTGGCCGAGGCTGTGGCTGACGTCGCCCAGGCTCTCCGCGTCCATCGCGATCTGGGCGAAGTCCTGGTGGGTCGACGCGCCGAGCTGGCGGAATTCGGCCGGCAGCTTGGCGCGCATTGCTGCGGGCACCTCGTGCGCCATCGCCGGTCCCAGCATGCGGGCGGCCTGGGCGGCGGCGGGGAAATCCTGGCGCCCGAGCGCATTGGTGAGTTTTTGAATGCCGGCGAGGAAGGCGTGCATTTCCTCCAGCAGGATGCCGCGTTCGGCAGGCGTGAGCGCGAGGGCCACGCGTCGATCGAATGCGTGGGCAGGCTCGGCGGCTTGCGCGGCGGCTAGGGGTTGGACGAACGCGACGAGCGCGAGCAGGGCCAGAAGGCGTGGCTTCATCGGGAGACTCCTTGATGGATGGGCGGCCGGACCGCCTGCAGAAAAACCGGGAAGGTGCGCGCCGCCTCGTCCTTGAGCGTGCGTTGGCCGCGCACCAGCGAGGCCCGCAGGACCAAGCCCTGGATCATGCCAATATAGAGCGTTGCCGCCGCGTCGGCATCGAGGTCGACACGCACGAGGCCCTCGGCTTTCGCCGCCTCGAGGAGGGCGGCAATGCGGGCTTCGTAGCCTAGCATGATTTCGGTGACGAGTTGCCGCAGCGCCTCGCTGCGCGTGTGCAGGTATTCGGACGTGAGCACGCGCGGAATCGCCGGATGCGCGGCGATGAAGTCGATGTGCGCCGCGAACATACGGGCGAGCGCATCGAGTGGATCGCGGCCCTGCTTGGCCGCGTGCCCGAGCACGGCCATCAGCCGGTCGCGCACCCAGTGCATGACGGCGAGCCAGATCGCGTCCTTGCTCTCGAAGTGGCGGAACACCGCGCCCTGGGTCAAGCCCATCGCCTGGGCCATGTCCTGGGTAGTGACAGCGTCGACGCCTTGTTTCGCGGCAAGATCAAGCGTGACGCGGACGATTTCCTCGCGTCGCGCGTCGGCGTCGAGCCGCTTGCGTGGGGTGGCCTCGGCCATGGTCCCGCCTTTTGGATAGTGATTGATTACTACCTTAGTGGGGGGATCCGCCGGTCGTCAAGCCCGTGGTGGTTCAGACGGCCGGATCGTCGAGACAGGCGTAGAGCACAGCCGCCAGCTCACGCATGGCGTCGGCGTCGACGACATAGGGCGGCATCACGTACACGGTGGCGCCGATCGGCCGGATGAACACGCCTTTGGCGAGGGCGGCGCGATGGAAGCGGGCGGCGAAACCCGGTGCCGCCCCGGCGACGTCGAAGGCCCAGATCATGCCCAGATGGCGGAAATGGCGCACCCGTGGGTGAGCGACCACTTCGGACAGGATCCCGGTGAACGCTTGAGCCTTCACCCGGTTGGCGGCGATCACCCCGTCCTGTTCGAAAATGTCGAGCACCGCCAGCGCGGCGCGGCAAGCGAGCGGATTGCCGGTATAGGAATGCGAATGCAGGAAGCCGCGCGCGGTGGCGTCGTCGTAGAAGGCCGCGTAAACGGCGTCGGTGGTGAGCACCGCTGACAGCGGCAGGTAGCCGCCGGTCAGCCCCTTGGACAGACAGATGAAATCGGGCCGGATGCCGGCCTGCTCGTCGGCGAACAGCGTGCCAGTGCGGCAAGAAGCGCTGCCCCCGGACTCGGCGGGCGCGGAGCGCCGGGGGCGGGAAGGGGGCGCGGTTTCGGCTGGCAAATCCGGTTGCCGAGTCAGGGCTGCCTGCTCGAATGCGAACATCGTGCCGGTGCGGCCGAAACCCACAGCGATCTCGTCGGCGATCAGGTGCACCTGATAGCGGGTGCACACTTCGCGTGCCCGGGTGAGATAGATCGGGTGATACATCGCCATGCCGGCCGCGCCCTGCACCAGCGGCTCGACGATGAAGGCGGCGGTCGTGTCGGCGTGCTCGGCAAGATGCGCTTCGAGTGCGTCGGCGCAGCGCAGCGCGTAGGCTTCGGCGGATTCGCCCGCCTCCGCCAGCCGCGCGTCGGGGGTGGGCACCTGCACCGTGGGGCGCACGAGCGGCTCGTAGGTGGTCTTGAACAGCGGGATGTCGGTCACCGAGAGCGCGCCGACGGTTTCGCCATGGTAGCCATTCTTGAGGCTGACGAAACCGTTCTTCCTTGATTGACCTTGGTTACGCCAGTAGTGCGCGCTCATTTTCAACGCGATCTCGGTGGCCGAGGCGCCGTCCGACCCATAGAAGGCGTGGCCCAGGCCCGTGAGCGTCGCCAGCCGCTCGGACAGCTCGACCACCGGGGCATGGGTCGCACCGGCGAGCATCACGTGTTCGAGCCTGTTCAGCTGGTCGACGAGTGCGGCGTTGATGCGGGGGTTGCAGTGGCCGAAGAGGTTGACCCACCAGCTGGAAATCGCGTCCAGATACAGGCGCCCGTCGACGCCGATGAGCCACGGCCCTTCGCCGCGCGCGACCGCCAGCGGCGGGTCGGCGTCCAACTGCTTCATCTGGGTGCAAGGGTGCCAGACCGCCGCGCGGGTGCGGGTCAGGAGATCCCAAGACTTGAAATTGTCATCGTGCACCACTATTATTAGCACTCAATAGCGGCGAGTGCTAACAAAAGAGCTTCGCCGCTTCCTGTTTTATCGGGCAGCCGGCCTGCCGGCCATCAACCTTGTATCGAACCGCAATGGAGACTTTGCAATGAAAATCCGTCCTCTGCACGACCGCGTGATTGTCAAGCGCCTGGAAGAAGAGCGCAAGACCGCTTCCGGCATCGTTATTCCCGACACCGCCGCCGAGAAACCCGACCAGGGCGAGATCATCGCCGTCGGCGCGGGCAAGAAAGACGACCAGGGCAAACTGATCCCGATGGACGTGAAAGTCGGCGACCGCGTGCTGTTCGGCAAGTATGCCGGCCAGACCGTCAAAGTCGAGGGCGAAGAGCTCCTGGTGATGCGCGAAGAAGACATCATGGGCGTGATCGAGAAGTAACCCGCGCGCATACGCTATCCAACCGAATCCAAAGACTAGGAGTTAAACATGGCTGCAAAAGACGTACGTTTTGGCGATTCCGCGCGTCACCGCATGGTGGCAGGCGTCAACATCCTGGCTGACGCCGTCAAGGTGACCCTGGGCCCGAAGGGCCGCAACGTGGTGCTCGACCGTTCCTTTGGCGCCCCCACCGTGACCAAGGACGGCGTGTCGGTCGCGAAAGAAATCGAACTGAAGGACAAGCTCGAGAACATGGGCGCGCAGATGGTGAAGGAAGTCGCCTCCAAGACCTCCGACGTCGCCGGTGACGGCACCACCACCGCGACCGTGCTGGCCCAGGCCATCGTCAACGAAGGCATGAAGTTCGTCGCCGCCGGCATGAACCCGATGGACCTCAAGCGCGGCATCGACAAGGCCGTCGTCGCCATCACCGAAGAGCTGAAGAAGATCTCCAAGCCCTGCACCACCAGCAAGGAAATCGCCCAGGTCGGCGCGATCTCGGCCAACTCCGACGCCCCCATCGGCCAGATCATCGCCGACGCGATGGACAAGGTCGGCAAGGAAGGCGTGATCACCGTCGAAGACGGCTCGGGCCTGGAGAACGAGCTCGACGTCGTCGAGGGCATGCAGTTCGACCGCGGCTACCTGTCGCCCTACTTCATCAACAACGCCGACAAGCAGATGGCGGTGCTCGACGACCCCTTCATCCTGCTGTTCGACAAGAAGATCTCCAACATCCGTGACCTGCTGCCCGTGCTCGAGCAGGTCGCCAAGGCCGGCAAGCCGCTGATGATCGTCGCCGAAGACGTCGACGGCGAAGCGCTCGCCACCCTGGTGGTCAACAACATTCGCGGCATCCTCAAGACCTGCGCCGTCAAGGCCCCGGGCTTCGGCGACCGTCGCAAGGCGATGCTCGAAGACATGGCCATCCTCACCGGCGGCACCGTGATCGCCGAGGAAGTTGGCTTGACGCTCGAAAAGGCGACCCTGCAAGACCTCGGCCGCGCCAAGCGCGTCGAAGTCGGCAAGGAAAACTCGACCATCATCGACGGCGCCGGCAACGCCGACGCGATCAAGGGCCGTATCGCCCAGATCAACAAGCAGATCGAGGAAGCGACCAGCGACTACGACCGCGAGAAGCTGCAGGAGCGCAAGGCCAAGCTCGCCGGCGGCGTGGCGGTGATCAAGGTCGGCGCCGCGACCGAAGTCGAAATGAAGGAGAAGAAGGCCCGCGTCGAGGACGCGCTGCACGCCACCCGTGCCGCCGTTGAAGAAGGCATCGTCCCCGGCGGCGGCGTCGCGCTCTTGCGCGCCAAGACCGCGGCCGCCTCGGTCAAGGGCGACAACCACGACCAGGACGCCGGCGTGAAGATCGTGCTGCGCGCGATCGAGGAGCCGTTGCGCCAGATCGTCAAGAACTGCGGCGAAGAGCCCTCGGTCGTCGTCAACAAGGTGCTCGAAGGTCAGGGCAACTTCGGCTACAACGCCGGCACCGGTGAGTACGGCGACATGGTCGCGATGGGCGTGCTCGACCCCACCAAGGTGACCCGCACCGCGCTGCAGAACGCCGCGTCGATCGCCGGCCTGATGCTGACCACCGACTGCATGGTCGCCGACCTGCCGGAAGACAAGCCGGCCGCGCCGATTGGCGGCGGCATGGGCGACATGGGCGGCATGGGCATGATGTAAGCCTGGTTCGCGCCGGTCGTTCGTAAGGCCCCGCTTCGGCGGGGCTTTTTCGTTTCCGGCCGCCGGTACCATAATGCCGAAAAAAGCCGGCGCAGAACCGCACCGGGCGGACAGAGACGACCATGACACCGCAACGCATCCTGCTGGGCCTGGCGATGGGGCTCCTCGCCCTTGCCGCGCACGCCCAGGCGCCGAGCATCGACCTGCGCGACTTCGACAACGCGCCGCGCAACGTCAACGAATACATCGGCACGGGACGCTGGACGATCGTCGTCGTCTGGGCGCACGCGTGCGGCGTGTGCGATCGCGAGATCGGCCAGATGGCCGCCTTCCACGCCGCCCATCGCGACCGCAATGCGCAGGTCCTCGGCGTGTCGATCGACGGCGCGGCGAACCTCGACAAGGCGCGCGCGTTCGCTGCCCGCCACCGACTGCCCTTCGTCAATCTCGTCGTCGAACCCGACGCCGACGTGCTCGCCAAATTCGGCGGCGGCGAGTTCGTCGGCACGCCCACGCACTATATTTACGACCCCCTGGGCCGCATCATCGCCCGCAAGATCGGCCCGCTGCTGCGGGAAGACCTCGAAGCCTTCATCGAGGCGTTCGAGCAGAGTTCCTATCGCCGGCACTGACCGACGGGCCTGCCATGACCACCACCCTTCCCCTCGCCAACAGCCTGTACCGCGCGACCGTCGAAGCCCTGCGGCGGCAGGCGCCGTTTTCCGCGATGTCCGACGACGAAGTGCTGTGGCTGGTGCAGCGCCTGTCGGTCGCTTACTACGCCGCCGGCGACGTGCTGCTCGAACCTGCCGACACCACGCCGGCCACGCTCTTCATCATCAAGCAGGGCACGGTCGGCGGCGCCACGGCTGACGGGCAGACCGTGCTGCAGCTCGCCGCGGGCGAGATGTTCCCGCTCGGCGCGCTGCTCGCCGGGCGCGGCGTGACCAACCGCTACCTCGCCGACACCGACACCTTCTGCTACCTGCTGCCGGCGGCAGATTTCCACGCGCTGCTGGCGAAGAGCGCCGAGTTCAAGGACTTCTGCACCCGCCGCATCGCCAGCCTGCTGGTCGAGTCGCAGCGCGCCGTGCAGGCCGAGTACGCGCTGGCACTCGACGACGAGCAGCGCTTCGCGCGGCCGCTCGCCACGCTGGTCCGCCGCGCGCCGTTCAGCGTGCCCCCCGACACCCCGCTCGCCACCGCGCTCGGGGCGATGGAAAAGGCGCGCATCGGCTCGGTGGTCGTCGCCGACGGCGTCGGCAAGCCGCTCGGCATCCTCACCCTGAAGGACGTGCTGGCGCGTGTGACGCTCGCCGGCGTGCCGCTCACCACGCCGATCTCGGCGGTGATGACGCCGGACCCCGCGACGCTACCGGACGACGCGCCGGTGGCCGACGCGCTGGTGCTGATGGCGCGCCAGGGCATCCACCACCTGCCGCTGGTGCAGGACGGCAAGCTCGTCGGCGTGATTTCGGAAAAGGATGTCTTTGCCCTGCGCCGCCTGTCGGTCGAAGGCATCACCTCGGCGCTGATGCGCACCGACGATCCGGCACGGCTGCCGGCGCTCGCACGCGACATCGGCGACCTCGCCCACAGCCTGCTGGCGCAGGGCATGGACGCGGAGAACCTCACCGCGATCATTTCCAGTCTCAACGACCGCATCACCGAGCGCATCATTGCGCTCGAGGGCGAGCACGACCCGAAGATCGCCGGCGTGCGCTGGTGCTGGATGGCACTCGGCTCAGAAGGCCGCATGGAGCAGACGCTCGCCACCGACCAGGACAACGCGCTCATCTTCGACGCGGCCGACGACGCCCAGCGCGCGGCGCTCGTCGCCTTCGCCCAGCGCGTCAACGCCCGCCTCGACGCCTGCGGCTTTCCCTTGTGCCGCGGCGGCATCATGGCTGGCAATCCGCAGTGGTGCCTGTCGTCCGCCGAGTGGCAGCGGCAATTCGCGCAGTGGATCGACCTCGGCGACCCGGAGGCGCTGCTGCATGCGAGCATCTTCTTCGATTTCCGCCCTCTCGCCGGCGACGCGGGACTCGCGCTCGACCTGCGCGCCTGGCTCAACGGCGCGGCCCAGAAGAACCCGCGCTTCCTCCACCAGATGGCCGGCAACGCCCTGCGCAACCGGCCGCCGCTCGGCGTGGTGCGCGACTTCGTCCTTTCGGAGGACGCGGCCCACCCGCACACGATCGACCTCAAGCTCAACGGGACGACGCCCTTCGTCGACGCCGCGCGCATTTTCGCGCTCGCTGCGGGCAGCCCGCAGACCAACACCGCCAAGCGGCTGCGCGCCGCCGCCCCCGCGCTGAAGATCCCGGACAACGAGCTCGCTGACTGGAACCGCGCCTTCCACTTCCTGCAATTGCTGCGCCTGCGCCATCAACACGCGCGGCAGCGCGCCGGCCAGACGCCCGACAACCATCTCGACCCGGACACGCTCGCCCCGCTCGACCGCCGCATCCTCAAGGAAGCGCTGCGCCAGGCGCGCAAGGTGCAGGCGCGGCTGGCGATGGACTACCACCTGTGATCTGGCCGTTCGCCCGCGCCCCGCGCCCCGCGCTGGATGCGGCGAGCGCGGCACGGCGAGACCGCCTGTCCCGCCTGCGGTTCGAGCTCGACCGGCCGCTGGCCGAGCTCTGCTGGTGCGTGGTCGACGTGGAGACCGGCGGCCTCAACCCGGTGCGGGACCCGCTGCTGGCGATCGGCGCGGTCCACGTCGCCGGAGGGCGCATCGCACTCGAATCGAGCTTCGAAATCGGGCTGGCGCAGGCGCAGTCGACCGCAGCGGAGAACATCCTCATTCATGGCATCAGCGGCAGCGTGCAGCGCGCCGGCGTCGCCGCCCACAGCGCGCTCCTCGACTGGCTGGAATTCGCCGGCACCGCGCCGCGCGTGGCTTTTCACGCCGGCTTCGACCAGACCGTGCTCGCACGCGAGGCGCGCGCCCAACTCGGACTCAAGCTCGCCGCGCCCTGGTTCGACGCCGCGGTCGTCGCACCGCTGTTGTTCCCCGAGGGGGCCGGCCAGCGCCGCCATCTTGACGACTGGCTCGCGCATTTCGGCATCGAGGTGTACGCGCGCCACGGCGCGCTGGCGGACGCCTACGCCACGGCCGAGCTCTGGCTGGTGCTGCTCGACGCCATGCAGCGCCAGCGGCTCACCACCGGCCGGCAGCTGCATAAGCTGCTACAGGCGCGCCGCTGGCTGTCGGCATATTAGGGCTCTCTAATCTGTTTGTCGGCGCGCGCGCGAGCCCCTACACTCCGCGCACACGCGAAATCTCAACACAACGCGTGATTCATAACCCTTCTCAAGGAGGACTTGCCATGCAGTTGACAGAGAAGCATCAGGAGTACTGGCGAAAAAACCTGCGGCTCACCGCAGTGCTGCTCGCCATCTGGTTCGTTGTGACCTTCGTGGTCATCTACTTCGCGCCCCAGCTCAACAACATCGTGATCGCGGGCTTCCCGTTCGCGTTCTACATGGGTGCACAGGGCGCCTTGATCATTTACGTGATCATCATCTGGTATTACGCCCGCCGCATGAACGAGCTGGACAAGGAGTATGGCGTGCACGAGGGGGACGAATAACATGACCGCACTCACCCAAAGCCAGTTCTTCCAGCAGCTCAAGAAGTACTACAGCTTCTACACCGGCGGCTTCATCCTTTTCGTGATCGTGCTCGCGATTCTTGAGCAGATGGGCCTGCCGCCGAAGTGGATCGGCTTCATCTTCCTCGGCGCAACCATCGCGCTGTACGCCGGCATCGGCATCATGTCGAAGACCGCCGACGTGTCGGAGTACTACGTCGCGGGACGCCGCGTGCCAGCCGTGTTCAACGGCATGGCGACCGGCGCCGACTGGATGTCGGCCGCGTCCTTCATCGGCATGGCGGGCACCCTGTACCTCGCCGGCTATGACGGACTGGCCTTCGTCATGGGATGGACCGGCGGCTACGTGCTGGTGGCACTTTTCCTCGCGCCCTACCTCCGGAAGTTCGGGCAGTTCACCATCCCCGACTTCCTCGGCACGCGCTACGGCGGCAACCTGCCCCGCACCATCGGTGTCATCGCCGCTATCATCTGCTCGTTCGTGTACGTGGTCGCGCAGATCTACGGCGTCGGCCTCATCACCGCCCGCCTCACCGGCATCGAGTTCGCGATCGGCGTGTACGTCGGTCTCGCCGGCATCCTGGTGTGCTCCTTCCTCGGCGGCATGCGCGCAGTGACCTGGACCCAGGTCGCGCAGTACATCATTCTCATCATCGCCTACATGATCCCGGTGGTGTGGCTGTCGGTGTCGCAGACCGGCAACCCGGTCCCGCAGATCGCCTACGGCCAAGTACTGCAGAAGGTGACCGCGCTGGAGAAGGATCTCAACAATCCCGAGACCACCAAGGGTGCGGCCGAAGCTTCTGCGCGTGCGGCGCACAAGGCAAAGGCCGATGCGCTCGAAGCCAAGATCGCCGCGCTGGAGGAAGCAGTCGCCGCCGGCAACGGCGCCGCGTTCTACGAGGCGCAGCGTGCCGAGGCCGGCAACCCCGCCGACTTCCCCCCCAATATCGACGCTCTCAAGGAGCAGTGGAAGAAAGGCGCGGAGGGCGCGAAGAAAGCCGCCGGACCGGTGTCCTCCCACGCCACCGCTTTCTCGGGCAAGGGCGCCGAAGCCAAGCTGATGAAGGAGAATCCCAACGCCACCGCGGAAGAAATCGCCGCCGCGAAGGCCGAGGACCAGAAGGCCTCCGACGAGAAGCGCCGCAACTTCATCGCCCTGGTGCTCTGCCTGATGGTCGGCACCGCCTCGCTGCCGCACATCCTGATGCGCTACTACACCACCCCCTCGGTGCGGGAAGCGCGCAAGTCGGTGTTCTGGTCGCTGTTCTTCATCTTCCTGCTGTACTTCACTGCGCCGGCGCTGGCGGTGCTGGTCAAGTTCGAGGTGTACAACAACCTCGTAGGCACCTCGTTCGCCGCGCTGCCCGCCTGGGTCGCCAACTGGGCAGCGGTGGACGCCACGCTGATGAAGATCGTCGACGTCAATGGGGACGGCATCGTGCAGCTCGCCGAAATCACCATCGGTGGCGACCTCATCGTTCTGGCGACGCCGGAGATCGCGGGCCTGCCCTACGTGATCTCGGGTATGGTAGCCGCCGGTGGTTTGGCGGCGGCGCTCTCCACTGCGGACGGCCTGCTGCTGACCATCGCCAACGCGCTGTCGCACGACGTCTACTACAAGATGATCGACCCCAAGGCTTCGACCGTGCGCCGTCTGGCCGTGTCCAAGGGCCTGCTGCTGCTGGTGGCCGTGCTGGCTGCATACACCGCCTCGCTGAAACCGGGTGACATCCTGTTCCTGGTCGGCGCGGCGTTCTCGCTCGCAGCCTCGGCGTTCTTCCCGGCGCTGGTGCTCGGCGTGTTCTGGAAGCGCGCCAACTACACCGGCGCGGTCATCGGCATGCTCGCCGGTCTGGGCGTGTGCATGTACTACATGTACATGACCTATCCGTTCTTCGGCGGCGTGCCCGCCAACGAATGGTTCGCGATCAAGCCGATCGCCGCCGGCGTGTTCGGTATGCCGGTGGGCTTCCTCGGCGTGATCATCGGTTCGCTGCTCACGCGTGCACCCAGCACCGAGATCCAGCAACTGGTCGACCACGTTCGTTACCCGAGCTTGGAAGGCGACATCGAAACCCGCGCGACCTGATGATCGCGCCGTGCGCGCCGCGAGGCGCGCATACGAAAAAGCCGGCCTGTATGGCCGGCTTTTTCGTCCTGACGTGTTAGCTCAGGTGATGCGCGTAGTCGCTGCGCTCGGCGTCGCGAATCAGCCGCCTCGCGGTCTGTGGATCGTGCCGCAAGGTGTGTTCGATGACTTCGGTCACCTTGTCCGGCTCATTGCAGTGGTGCCAGGCCATGCCCAGCGCGTACCAGGCAACGCCGTTCATCGGCTGCAGGCGCCCGGCTTCGGTCAGTGCCGCCGCGGCCTCGCGGTGACGCCCATGCCTCGCGTGCAGCATGCCCAGTCCATACCATGCCCGATCGTTATTCGGATCGAGCTCGGTCGCACGCCGGAAGGCCGCGAACGCCGCATCGTCCATCCCGCCCTTGTCGCGCACATAGGCGAGGTTGTACCAGGTGTGCGCATCGCCCGGCTCGAGTTCGACTGCGAGCGCAAGCCACGACTCGGCCGCGCTCCAGCGCTCCCTCCGCGCTTCCAGCCAGCCAAGCATGCGCAGCGTCGGCACGTGGCCGGGGTCGGCGGCGAGACTGTCGCGGTAGGCCTGGATCGCGGCATCCTGCTTGCCCAGCATGTTAAGCAACATGCCGCGCAGGCCGTGCCGCACACGGTCAAATCGATTCATGGGAGCGCAACGCAGCGAAAACAGCCCGCATTGTCCCGGCGCAGCGGCAGCCTGACAAGCTGCGCTAGAATCCGGCGACGCAACCGGAAACCGATCATGCCCCTCGATATCCTGCTCGTCTCGATCGCTCGCACGCTGGTGGAAGTGGCGGGCTTCGCCCTGCTCGGACAAGGCGCCGTCGCGCTGCTGGCAGGCAAGACCCGCGAACAGAATCTCTTTTACCGCCTGCTGCGACTCATCGCGAGCCCCGCCGTGCGTGCCGTGCGCTTCGTCACGCCGCGCTTCATCCTCGACGCCCACGTGCCCATGCTCACGTTCTTCCTGCTGTTCTGGCTCTGGATCGCGCTGGCCATCGCTAAGCGCCACCTGTGCGCGTTGCACGGTCTGGCCTGCTGAACTACCGTTGTAGCTTGACGCGAACAGCCCTAACCGGTTAAATTGCCGCCTCTTTGCGCGGAGGCGTCCGCCCGCATCGCGTGAGGCGACTCACCCCGCCAGAGCCAAGCGCGTGCAATACGCCCCCTGTTTCAAGCGGCCAGGTAGCTCAGTTGGTAGAGCAGCGGATTGAAAATCCGCGTGTCGGCAGTTCGATTCTGCCCCTGGCCACCAATTCCAAAAGCCCGAACCCGTTTCGGGCTTTTTTACGCCCACCCGCAACGCCAGAACTGGCGGGCCTTCGCGGGTTTGCCTCGCGAGCGGCACCCCTCCCATTCCCACAGTTTTGGCCCTGCGCGGCCTCTCTGTTCTCCGTTTTTATCTAGTCGCCTCGCGAGCGTGCGCGAGGTCACCCCTCGTAACCATGCGGGTTTCCGGGCAGGAGGTTGTGGTTGGCAATAGGCGGGCGGGAGAGTAAAATGCAGGCTCAGAATCGGGGTTTGCAAGAGGCTCATGGGAGGCTTGTTGCGATGCTTGGTGCTGAAAGTGGGAGCGAATCAGGCAATGTTTTTGCATCTGAACAATAAAATAAGAGCAACTCTAAGCAATTAACAGGGTGTTGAAAAACGCATGCATGCCTCCGGCCTCATGCCCATAAAACAGGCATTTTTTCGCGCCCATCGCCT
>JBKBRW010000019.1:262-46251 GCA_046291555.1 Thiobacillus sp. | reverse complement strand
GGGTGGGGATGAAGCCTGACACACACTGCCCGGGCGACCGCGTCGATTGCGCAGACGATGGCGAAGACTTGCCGCCGATCCTGCTGGCGGTGCGGCTGGCGGCCGGCGCAGCGCCAGACGCCGCGACGCTGGCGTGGCTGCGCGCGGGCTTCGAAAAGTTTCTACATGGTGACGCGCCGCTCCACGTGTCCTTGAGGCTCACCGTTGGCAATCGCGCCGCCGCACGCAATGCTTGCCTGGTGCGTGCTGCACAGATACTTGACGCGGGACGTGGCCTGTCAGCCTGGCACCTGGCCGAGCTGGTGCGCCAGGCGGTCGCGCGCTTCGAAAGCGTGATCGCGCCGCGCATCCAGCGTGGCGATGCGGGTGTGCTGACGCCGCTGGACGCGGCCTTGCACGATGCCTTTGCATCGGGTGCCGTGCCGCTGCGCAGTCAGCACCGAATTTTTTTCGTACTTGCAAGCGCGTCGAGAATTGAAAGTGCAGCTTGCCGAAAATGAAGGCTCCCTATCAACTCAACAAGGAGTATCCATGAAAAACCGCCTTGACAGCGTCGAAGCCCTCCGCGACGCCGTGGCCCTGCGCGCCGGCCTGATCGACCACAGGGTCGCGCACCCTGACGCTAGCGTTCTGGCGACCAGCGACAGCAACCTTTTGCGGCAGCTCGCCATCGCCTGCGTATCCAGCGACGTGCGCGCCGCCAACCCCGCCGGTGCGTTCGGCCGAGGCCTTGGCAGCGACGATTTTAAAAATGTGCTGTCCGACGTGCTGCGCAGCGCCACCGTCGGCAAGTTGACCGCGCAGGCGCGCCACCGCGCATTCTGCGACGTGCGCAGGCTGAAATCCTTCATGCCGCACGACTTCCCGAGCGCCGACATAGACATTTCGCTGGTGGAACTTGCCGAGGGTGGCGAAGCCCCTTCGATCGAGGTGCGCGACAGCGCCGGGCTCAGCGCGCGTATCCGCACGTGGGGCCGCGACGTCAATGTTTCCCGCGAGGTCGTTTTGAATGACGACGTCGGTCTCCTCGTTTCGCTCGCAGCGAATGCCGGGGCTAGTGCCGCGCGGCTCGAAGCGAGCTTGTGCTATGAACTTCTCGAAAGCAACCCCGTCCTTGGCGATGGCGAAACCCTTTTTCACACCGACCACGGCAACGTGGTCAACGGCGCGCTCGACGAAGCTAACTTCTTTGCCGCACTGGCCGCGCTGCGCGACCAGCGCACGCCTGCCGGCATCGCCGCCGACCTCGACGCGCGTTTTTTGGTGGTCGCGTCCGGCATCGAAGGGCTTGCGCGTAAGCTGCTGCACAGTGCTGGCATCGCAGAAATTTCAGTGATCGCCAGCGCCGCCGTGCCGCCCGGCCGCTGGTATTTGCTTGCCGATCCGGCGCAAGCGCCTGTCATCGCGTTGCTGCGCCTCGAGGGCAGCAGCGCCGGCGTGCTCGTTGGGCCTGTCAGCAGGAGAGATAGCGCCGTCACCGATGGCGTGCTGCTCGGTGTCCGTTTCGACGTGGGCGCAGCCGCGGTGGGCCGCGTCGGTGCCGTGCGGGGTGGCGCATGATGCCCGACGATTACTTGAGAGCGGCCAAGGCATTCGCCAAATCCGAGGTTGCGCTGGCCGATGCGCTCGATCGACTTGCCGCAGCCCGCGCGGCCGGGGATCCCGAACGCGTGACGCGCGCGCCTGCGTGCGCAGGACGCCGCGCGCGAGGCCGAGGCGCTCTACGAGGTGGCCTTCCAGGCGTTCAGGGCGCATTGGCGGGCACAGGCGCAGGCCGCCGAGTGCAGACTGGCCGAAGCCGTAGCGCCGCTCGCCGCAGAGGTGGACGCACTGCATCGACTGGCCGGCAGCCTCACGCCGCATCCGGCGCGTGCCGCAATTGAAAACGCGCTGATCGCCTCCAGCTCCGACGCGCCATTCGTGCCTGCGGTTGCAGACGTGCCGCTGGAGTTTCCCGACTCGGCCACGCTCGAACGCGCCGAGGTCGAGATTTTCGCGCATCAACCGGGCTGGCGAATGCCGCGCCGTAAAACCTGACCTTCGGGCGCGAAAGCGCCAGCCGCCCGGGCGAGAGAGTCGCAGCCCATAGCTCACGGCGGCAATCCTCCTGAACCATGGGCGCGACAGGCGGCTGAATCGCTACCAGCCGGGCGCGTCTCCCCCAGCGTGAAAAACTGGAGCACGGCGCACATCCAGAACACTACCGCCGCAATGATCCCATCCGTTGAAGCCGCACCCATCGCCGCCATCAAAAGGCGGATTTTTTCGAGCGAGCCCTGGCCGCCGACTTGCGCTTTAGATGTAGCCGTGCACGAAGCCGGGCACATCATTGCTGCGTTGGCCTTGGGGCTGCCCGCGTATGACGCGGCCAAGGCCGTGCATATCGCGCCGTGCCGGGTTTTTTTGGCGCGGCCGGCATCGATACCTATACCGGGCGTTTCGCGCGCGTCCTGGCCGATTTTGGAGGGGGTGTTTTCTTTCTGGAATGCTCGGCGTAGCATTTGCCGCACCGGCGCAGTGTCGGAAGCGGGACGGCCGAGTGTTGGAGCACAAAGCCGTCCCTGACCAAACCGTTTACGAAGGAAACGACATGGCTAGAACCAATTCTACCCGCAGGCGCGGGGTGCAGCTGATCTTCACGGAGTGGGAAGTCATCGCCAAGGGCACCCGCGACGAACTCGTCCGTCAAGAATTTGTTCGAAAAGACGATCTTCTCCCAGGAGATGCCGGCGCGCCGAGGAAATGGCGGCACACTACCACCGACCCCGCCGGCCGCACGATCAAGGTTTATCGCATGAGCACGCATCAGTTCAAAGTGCTTCGAGATTTGTCGCCGGATGAGCGGGTCGCGTACGAGAGGGACGTGGAGCGGCGGCGCGAAATCAAAGACGCGCAGCGTGCGGTCGCGATGTGGCCGAGGTCGGCTGATGCGTACCGTGCAGACGTCGCCGTTGCCTTCGACTATGGATCGAACATGCTCACCAATGTTTTCTGTAGCGGCGCGATGGGCGGCTGGCGATTCGATGAAGTTTCAATGAAACAAGCCAAAGCCTTACTCGCCGAGCTGCGAGCGCTGTTCGAGACGGGAAGCATCGTCATGGACCAGACGCTGCGCGATGCATGTACACCGGCATGCATCGCCGACACAGTGCGCGCCGCCGATGCGGCTCATGCCGACGCCGACTTCCAAAGGTTCATGGAGTTCGTCAAATAGAACCAGCGCTGCTCCTCTGTTGCCTTCCAGCCCGGCCACGTGCCGGGTTTTTTGTGCTTCCGGTTGCGCGTCTAAAAGTGTATAAATGCGAGTAGCAGAGGCCCATGCTTGCCTGTTATTCCGCAGGTCCCTGGTTCGAGCCCAGGTCGGGGAGCCAAAATCCAGAAGCCTCGCAGCGATGCGGGGCTTTTTCGCTTGAGCTGGGTAGTGCCGTGATACCGATCCATGAAGTGCTGAACCGCATACGTTGGGATCCGGTGTTCGCCCAAGGCCGCTTCGAGCTCGGCTACTACGATCGTGAGGACGATTCGGTGATCCGCGTGCCGATCAGCCGGGTGACGCTGGTGCCAGGCGACCATTTCGCGCTCGAGGTCACCGATCCGGACGGTTTCACCCACGAAGTACCCTTTCATCGAGTGAAGGACGTCTATCGCGACGGCGAGCGGATCTGGCACCGCGACCATTAAGCTTGCCGTGCCTGTCGCCGTTAACTGGACAAGCGGCTGCGCTCGTCGCCGCGCCGAGTACGGCCGCTTGGTCAACCCCCTTGCCTATCGCGCGAAGCCATGCCCGACACGACGTTTTTCGCCCATGAGGATCAACTCCAGCCCCTCGACGGAAACGTCGGCCTCGTGGAGAAGGTAGCCGCCATCCATGCCGCGCTGCACGAGCGCTTTCCGTTCATTCAGCGGATCGCGGCTGCGGTGCATGACGCTTCGACCGACACCCTCAAGACTTTTCTTTACGTCGGCGAAGCCGACAGTCCGCTGACCCACTACTCGACGCGACTGGCCGACGCACCGTCGCTGCGGGAGATCCTCGCCCAGGGGCGCCCGCGCGTTGTCAATGACCTCGCCGTCTTCGCGCACAGCAGCAACGAGCATGCCCAGCGTATCGGCGCGCGCGGCTATCGCGCCAGCTACACGATGCCGATGTACCACCAGGGCCGGCTGTTCGGCTTTTTGTTCTTCAATGCCTACGAGGCGAACTGCTTCACGGAGGAGGTGCTGCGGCAGATCGACCCGTTCGGCCACCTGATCGCGCTCACCATCATCAACGACCTCTCCATCCTGCACACCCTTCTGGCCTCGGTAAAGACCGCGCGCGATTTCGCCCATGCCCGCGACAGCGAGACGGGCTCGCACCTCGACCGCATGTCGCGCTTCGCCCGCGTGGTAGCACAGGCGGTCGCCGACCGCTACGACCTCACGGACGAGATGATCGAGAGGATTTTCATCTTCAGCCCGCTGCACGACATCGGCAAGATCGCGATTCCCGACCGTGTGCTGCTGAAACCCGGCCAGCTCGACGACGAAGAAACCGCGCTGATGCGAACCCACACCCTGCGCGGCCGCGAGGTCATCGACAATATGCTGGAAAACTTTCAGGTCGGCACCGTGCAGGGCGGCGACATCCTGCGCAACATCGCGCTGTTCCACCACGAGGCGGTCGATGGCACCGGCTATCCTCGGGGCCTGGCCGGATCCGACATCCCCATCGAAGCCCGTATCGTCGCGGTGGCGGACATCTTCGATGCACTGACCAGCCGGCGTCCCTACAAACCGGCTTGGAGCAACGACGACGCGTTCGCCCTGCTGCGCCAGCTGGCCGGTTCCAAGCTGGATCCTCATTGCGTCCAGGCGCTCATCGACAACCGGGCCCGCATCGAGGAAATCCAGGCACAGTTCCAGGAAGACATCCTCGGCTGAGCGCTTCCGCTTCGCCCGTGCCCCGCGCTCTGCTATGTTCAGACAGAGGGGGAATCCGATGTTCCAGAATCGCAACCACGCCGCCGACCGCCTCGCCGTCGCGCTCCAAGCCTACAAGGGCAAGAACCCGCTGATCCTCGCCATTCCGCGCGGCGCCGTGCCGATGGGCCAGCGCCTGGCGCAGGCGCTCGGCGGCGAGCTCGACGTCGTACTGGTGCGCAAGCTGCGCGCGCCATTCAATCCCGAATTCGCCCTCGGCTCGATCGACGAGTCGGGCTGGTGCTACATCGCCGACTACGCCGAGTCGGCCGGTGGAACGCCTGCGTATCTGGAACAGGAAAAGGCCACCCAACTGGCCACCATCCGCCAGCGTCGCGCCCAGTACACGCCTCTCAGGCCACCGATCGACCCCGCGGGGCGCATCGTCATCGTGGTCGACGACGGGCTGGCGACCGGCGCGACGATGATCTCCGCCCTGCATGCCCTGCGCGCCCGAAAGCCCGCACGCCTCATCTGCGCCGTGCCGGTGGCGCCGCCCGACACGCTCGAGAAGATCCGCCCCTACGCCGACGAGGTGGTCTGCCTGTCGACGCCGGCGTTCTTCCAGGCGGTGGGGCAGTTCTACGCGGATTTCCCGCAGGTGGAGGATTACGAGGTGATCGAGATCCTGCGAGCGGCGGCGCGGGGGCGCGCCGACGCGGCCGGGCCGCCGGCGTCGACACACGGCTGACCCGGCTTGGGGCAGCTCGCTTCGAACCACCTCGGCCGGCTTTCCGTGTTGAGTCCCATGACGGGATCAAGTCCCACTGCTTCGAGTCCGATAGTGTCTGCAGCGCACGACCACACGCGCAGCGTCATCGAAAAGTACCCCATGGATAGATCGAGACGGGATTTCCTCGGCAGCCTGGTCGGCCTGCCGCTGCTGGCCCTGCCCGGCATCGCCCGGGCGCGGCCGGTGCACACCATCCGGGTCAACATCCCGGGGCCCGGCGCGCTGCCGTTCACGCCGCTCGAACTCATCCCCAAGCTTGGCTTCGACAGGGTGCTGAAGGCAAAGCTTCATATCCGCCATTTCCCCAGCGGCGTCCAGGGCCTGGAAGACATGCTGGCAGGCAATGCGGATTTCGCCGGACTGGGTTTTTCGGTGCTGCCGACCATGCGCGCGAAGGGGCAGGACGTGGTCGCGATCGCCCCGCTGAGCGGATCGACGCCACCACTTGCCGTCGTCGTGGACGCCACCCTGCGCGACAAGGTGCGCACGCTGGCCGACCTTCGCGGCCGCAGCATCGGCGTTCCAATCGGGAGCGCCAAATCCAAGACACACACCCAGCGCATGGCCGAACTGATGCTGGCAAGCGGCGGTGTGCAACGGAACCAGGTCCGCTGGGTGGGCACCGGCCAGAATATCGACGGGCAAACGGGAGCGCTGCTGGGCAAGATGGTCGATGCCGTGTTCTGCGAGGAGCCCTTCCCCACCATGCTGGTCAATCGTGGCGCCGGCTTTGTGCTGGCCGACCTGCGCGACCCGCAACGGCGCGCGAGCATCCCCGGCGCGGCGCACCTGCGTGCCGTGCTGGCTACGCGCGGCGCGCTCGTGCGCGAGGATCCGCAGCAGGTGAAGCCGATGGTGGAGATGCTGCAACGCACGCTGGTCTGGATGCACGTGCAGAAGGCCGCCGCGATCGTCGCGCGGCTCGATGTCGGCGACGAGCAGGAACGCCGCGATCGGGTCATGGCAATGATGCGTGCGCCCGACATGTTCCCGTCGGACACCCGCTTCTCGCGCGCCCAGGTCGAGGCGACGCGCGCATTCCTCAAGGCTGGCAACGACGTAGGCACCGAGTTCTCGGACCCCGCACAGAGCGTCGACGACACCTGGGCCGGCAGCCGCCCCTGAGCCGCATCGCCTGCGGCGCCCGGCCCATACGACAAACTCAGCGCGGCTTCACCCGCCCGCCGTCGCGAATCGCCTCGTCCGGATGCGAAACCACGCGGGCGCCCGCGTCGATACCTGACAGCACCTGCGTCGCGAGGCCCGCGCGCTGGCCGATCTGGACCGGCGTGAGTCGCGCCCGCTTGCCTTCGATCTTGAACACCGCCCAGCCCTCGCCCTGGCGGAACAGCGCGCTGGTCGGCAGCTGCAGCACGTCGTCGGCTTCCCACAGCACGAAGCGCGCCTCGACCCGGTAGCCGTCGCCGAGCCGCGCCCACGCCTCGCGCGGCGCGGCAAAGTCGACGATCACGCGCACCCGCTGCTCCTCGACACCGAGCGCCGAAACCTTGGTAAAGCCGCTGGGCTCGACCACGCGCACCGTCCCCTCCACCGCCTGCGGACCGCCCCAGCGGTCGAGGATGACTTTCGAGCCGGGCGCGATCTTCACCGCGTGGGTGGACAGCACCTCGACCTCGACTTCGAGGCTCGCGGGGTCACCGATTTCCAGCAGCGGCTGGCCCGCGGCGACGGGGCCTTCGCTCTCGTGCACCAGCCTCAGCACGTGGGCGTCGGCCGGCGCCCGCACCTCGACCCGGCTCGCTGCACCCCCATTATGCAGTTGCGCGGTGCTGGCGAGCGCCGCCCGCGCCGTCTCCAGCTCGAAGCGTGCCACCCGCACGCCATGCTGCGCCGCGGCCTCGGCGGCGCGCGCACGCGTCTCGCCGGTGCGCGCGGCATCGAGCGCCTGCGCCGAAATGAAATTGGAATGCCTGAGCGACTCGGCGCGCGCCCGCTCCTGCTGTGCGAGTTCGGCGGCGGCCGCGGCGGCACGCGCGTTTTCCTGCGCCGCAGCGAGCGCGGCCTGTGCGGCGTTCACCTGCGCCTGCGCCTGCAGCCGGGAACGCGGGTCGAGCGCGACCGAGCGCGCCGGCTCGATCAGCGCGACCACCTGGCCCGCGGTCACCGCATCGCCGGCCTTGAGCGCGCTGCGGCGCACGAAGCCCGCCACCGGCGCCGACACCACGTAGCGTTCGCGCACGCGCGTCTTGCCCTCCTCCTCCACCGTCACCGCCAGCGGCGCGCGCGTCGCCTCGGCCACGTCGACCGGCACCGCGCGCGGCAGGAAGCCGTAGACCAGTCCGGCCGCGACCAGCGCGACCGTGATCAGGATTCCGATTTTTCCGCGAGCTTGCATGCTTACCCTATTCTCGTGTCTTCAATACTGCCACCAGATCGAGCCGCCCCAGGCGCCGCCATAGCAGCAGCCCCGAGAGCAGCGCCGACGCCAGGATGACGCTCGCGCCCATGGCGTAGTTCTGCGGCGTCAACAGCAGCGGCAGCCGGTAGAGTTCGTTCTGGAACGCCGCCACCAGAATACTGACCAGCCCGATGCCGACGAGGAAGCCGACCGGAATCGCAGCCAGCGTCAGCAAGGCCAGCTCTCCCAGCAGGATATAAGCGATCTCGCCACGGGTGAAGCCCAGCACGCGCAGGCTGGCGAGTTCGCGGCCGCGTTCCGACAGGCTGATGCGCGCCGCGTTGTAGACGACGCCGAAGCCGATGGCGCCCGCGAGCAGGGTCGCGACTAGGTTGTAGAACAGGATGAACTCGCCGATCGTGGCGTAAAAGCTCTGGATCGCCGACTTGTTGGCGACCATGCCGAGCACGCGTGGCCGCTGGTGCAGCTTGGCGTAGACCGCGTCCTCGCTGCCCGGTTGCAGCGCGAGATAGGCGCCCGAGATCGTCGGCCCCTCCCGCATCAGTTCGTTGAGGGATTCCTGCTGCATGTAGGCCGACACACCCAGAAATTGTTTGGTGATGCCGAGCACCGGCACCTGCCGCACCGGTCGGCTGCCTTCGAGCACTTCCACGGTGAGAAAGTCGCCGGGCTTCACGTGCAGGATTTCGTTCGCCAGGTGGTCGGTGAGCACCACGCCGCCCGGCGGCACCGAAACGGGCGCGAGATTGCTGTCGAGCGAGCGGTGCAGCTGCCCGTCCGGCTGGATGCCGAAGATCGCGCCGCGGTGGCGGTACTGCCCGAAGCGCAGGATCGCCGGCACGTCGCGGAAACCTTCCACATGATCGACCCCTGGCAGCGCGGCCAGCTCGTGCAGCGCGCGGCCCGAGGTTGGCTCGATGAACGAGAGCGCCAGGTCCTCGCGCGCGGCGTACTTGAACTGCACGTCGACGATGAAGTCGATTGCGCCGCGCTGATAGTTGCCGACCATCATCAGCCCGCCGGCGCAGGCGATGCCGAGCACGGAGAGCAGCGCCTTCAGCGGCCGGCGCTCGATGTGGCGCAGGATCATGCGCGTCGGCGCGGCGAACCAGCGTTGCAGGCCGATGCGCTCGGCGAGCGTGGCCCGGTACACCTCGGGCGTGTCCGGCCGCATGCCCTCGGCCGGCGGCAGCCGCACCGCGCGCGCGACCGACACCACGGTGCCGCCGACCGCCGCCGCCGCGCCGACCAGAAAGGCGATCGCGATCACCCCCGGCGGCAGCAGGTAGTCGAGGTAGGGAAAACGGAACGTCGTCTCCCTGTACACGTTGGCCAGCCCCTGGCCAAACCACGCCCCGAGCGCGACCCCCGCGGCCACCCCGAGGGCCGCCATCAGCAGCACGAGCTTCACGTAGTGCAGGCCGATCGCCCAGTACGTGTAGCCGAAGGCCTTGAGGATCGCGATTTGGTCGCGCTGCAGCGCGATCAGCCGGCTCAGCACGACGTTCAGCAGAAAGGCAGCGACGCCGAGGAAAATGGCCGGGAAGATCGTCGCCATCGTCCGCAGCTGCTTCATTTCCTCGGTGAGGAAACGGTTGGAGAACTGGTCCTTGCGGCCGTAGGCGCCGGTGCCGCCGTAGGGGGCCAACACCGCGTCGACGCGGTCGATCACGTCCTGCAGGTTGGCGCCGCGCGCGAGCGTGAGACTCACGTGGTTGAACCCGCCCTCCATGTCGAAGGCCGCAGCGAGCGCGCTGCGTCCCATCCACAGCACGCCGTAGCGCTTGAAGTCCGGGAACATCGACCCTGGCGCGATCTGGTAGACGTATTCTGGCGACACCGCGACGCCGACGACCATCAGCTGCTTGCGCTTGCCGTGGATGATCGCGGCGAGTTTGTCGCCGGGCTGAAAGCCGTGGGCGTCGGCAAAGGTGTCGGAGAGCACCACCTCGTCCGTGCTCCAGGGCTGCACGCTGCGGCCGCGCTTGAGGTGCAGGCCGTTCAGCAGCGGCTCGCTGACGTCGGGCAGCGACAGCAGCTGACCGGTGATGGGGTCGGAGAAGCCCTCGACCTCCAGCTTCACCCCCGCCTTCACCCGCGTCTCCAACTGCTCGACCCCGGGAATCTCGGCGAGCCGCTCGGCCACCGGCTCGGGCGCGCGCTTCAAGGCCACAAACACCTCGGCGAAGCGGTACTCGGCGTAGAAGCGGTCGCGCGTCGCCGCCAACGAATCGTAGGTCGAGAGCGACATCACCATGGTCGCCACCCCGCCCATGATCACCGCCGCGATCGCCAGCACCTGCCCGCGCAGGTGCCAGAGGTCGCGGAAGAGCTTGCGGTCGAGCGCCTTCATTGTGGATGCCGCCGTTCCCAGCGGCGGTAGAACAGCTGCTTGGCCCACAGCATGATCGCGAGGTAGGCAGCAACGATGCCGGCCAGCGCCGCATAGAAGCTCGGCGGCGGCGCAACGAAGCCGAGATGCTGCGCGTACGGCAGCCAGGGCAGGAGCATGGCGAAGGCGACCACGCCGAGCGAGAGCACAACCAGCCAGACATTGGGCCGGCTGGCGAAGGGGCTGCCGCGGGTGCGGATGATGAAGATGACCAGCACCTGGGTGGTGATGGATTCGATGAACCAGCCGGTATGGAACAGCGCCTCGCTGGCCTCGAACACCTTCAGGAGCACGTAGAAGGTCAGGAAGTCGAACAGCGAACTCACCGGTCCCAGGGCCAGCATGAAGCTGCGGATGAAGTCCATGTCCCATACTCGCGGACGCGCCAGCGTGTCCTCGTCCACCCGGTCGAGCGGGATGGCGATCTCCGACAGGTCGTAGAGAAAATTGTTGAGCAGAATCTGGATCGGCAGCATCGGCAGGAAGGGCAGGAACAGCGTGCCGCCGACCATGCTGAACATGTTTCCGAAGTTGGAGCTGGTGCCCATCATGATGTACTTGGTGACGTTGCCGAAGGTGCGCCGGCCTTCGCGCACGCCCTCCTGAAGCACGTTCAGATCATGCTCCAGCAGCACCAGATCCGCCGCTTCTTTCGCCACGTCCACCGCGCTGTCGACCGAGATGCCGACGTTGGCCGCGTGCAGCGCCGGCGCGTCGTTGATGCCGTCGCCGAGAAAGCCGACCACGTGGCCGCGCGCCCTCAGCGCATTGAGGATGCGCGTCTTCTGCGCCGGCGTGACGCGGCAGAACAGGTTCGCCTGCTCGACCTGCGCCTGCAGCGCGGGATCGTCCATCGCCTGCAGGTCGGCACCGTTGAGCACGCCCGTGACCGGCACGTTCAACTGCTCGCAGATGTAGCGCGCGACGAGTTCGTTGTCGCCACTCACGATCTTCACTGCCACGCCGCCGGCCGCCAGTGCCGCCAGCGCCGGCGCCGCGCTCGCCTTCGGCGGGTCGAGAAACGCCGCGAAGCCGCTGAACACCAGTTCGCTCTCGTCGGTGACGACGGCGTGGTCCTGCTGCGGCGGCGTCTCGCGCCAGGCGACGCCGAGCACGCGGAAGCCGTCGCGGCCGAGCGACTCGAACACCGCGCCGATGCGCGCACGCGCCTCATCGTCGAGCGGCTGCGTGACGTCGCCGTCCTCGAAGCGGGTGCACAGCCGCAGCACGTCCTCGGGCGAGCCCTTCACGAACAGGCGGCGTTCGCCTTCCCGCTCCAGCAGCACCGACACGCGGCGGCGCTCGAAGTCGAACGGCACTTCGTCGATCTTGCGCCACACGGCGACGTCGATGTGGGTGTGCGCGAGGATGGCCTCGTCGAGCGGGCTCTTGATGCCGGTCTCGAACTGGCTGTTGAGGTAGGCGAATTCGAGCACGCGCTCGCTCTCCCGCCCGAGCGCATCGACATGGCGCTCCAGCCGGATGCGGCCTTCGGTCAGTGTGCCGGTCTTGTCCGTGCACAGCACGTCGATGCCGCCGAGTTCCTGCACCGCCGAAAGCCGTTTCACGATCACCTTGCGCCGCGCCAGCCGCATCGCGCCCTGCGACAGCGTCACCGAGAGCACCATCGGCAGCAGCTCCGGCGTGAGGCCGACCGCCAGCGCCACCGCGAACAGGAAGGACTCGAGCAGCGGGCGCTCGAACACCGCGTTGATCAGCAGCACCGCCAGCACCAGGACCACGGTGAGCCGCAGGATGAGCGCACCGAAGGCCTGGGTGCCGCGCTCGAACGCGGTGGCCTGCGGGCGCTGCGCGAGCGTATCCGCGATCTGGCCGAGCTGCGTGCGCGCGCCGGTGCGCACGACGAGCATGCGGCCGCTGCCGCTGATGACCGAGGTGCCGAGGAAGAGCGCATTGGTCGCGCCGGCAAGATCCGCGCCGGGCAGCGCCTCCGCCGCATGCTTTTCCACCGGATAGGATTCGCCGGTGAGCATGGCCTGGTTGACGAACAGGTCGCGCGCCGCCAGCACGCGCCCGTCCGCCGGCGCGAGGTCGCCCGCCGCGAGCAGCACCACGTCGCCCGGCACGATCTCGGCGACCGGCACCTCGCGCGCCAGGCCGTCGCGCAGCACCGACGCCCGCAGCGCCACCGTCTGCCGCAGCTTGTCGACGGCGCGGCCGGCGCGGTACTCTTGAAAGAAATCGAGCACCACGCTCATCAGCACGATGGCGGTGATCACGGCGAAACTCATGACGTCGCCGAGCACGCCGGCGATCGCGCTCGCCGCCAGCAGCACCAGCACCAGGGGATTCCAGAAATGCCGGGCGAGCTGCACGATCCAGGCGCGCTCGCTGCGGGGACGCAGCAGATTGGGACCGACCGAATCGAGACGCGCGGCGGCGTCCACCCCGCCCAGGCCATCGGGTCCCGCCGCCAGTTCCGCCTGTAGCGCCGCGAGCGGCGACTGCCAGAACTCGGAGAGAGGCGTCGTGGCCGGCGGCATGTCACCAGGACAGTTCGTTTGCCGCCTTCTTCGCGGCGTTGGCGTGGATGTCGGCGATGCGCCCGTCCGAGAGCCGGATCACGCGGTCGGCCATGGCGGCGATGCCGGCGTTGTGGGTGATGAGCACGGTGAGCGTGCCCAGCTCGCGGTTCACCTTTTCCAGCACCTCGAGCACCACCACGCCGGTCGCCGAATCGAGCGCGCCCGTCGGTTCGTCGCACAGCAGCACCGCCGGGTTCTTGGCAACGGCGCGGGCGATCGCCACCCGTTGCTGCTCGCCGCCGGAGAGCTGCGCCGGGAAGTGATTCAGGCGATCGCCCAGCCCCACCAGCGCGAGCGCGTCCTCGGCGCGCATCGGCGACGGGGCGATCTCGGTCACCGCGGCGACATTTTCGCGTGCGGTGAGGCTAGGAATGAGATTGTAGAACTGGAACACGAAGCCGACGTGTTCGCGGCGAAAGCGCGTGAGCTCGGATTCCGAAGCGCCGGTGAGCGTATGGTCGAGGTAGCGCACCTCGCCGCCGGTCGGCGCGTCGAGGCCGCCGAGGATGTTCAAGAGCGTCGATTTGCCGCTGCCGGAGGGGCCAAGCAGCACGACCAGTTCGCCTCGGTAAAGCGTGAGATCGATGCCGCGCAGCGCGTGCACCTCGACCTCGCCCATGCGGTAGACCTTGGTGAGGCCGCGGGCGACGAAGACGGGTTGCGAAGTGTCGGCAGGCATGCCGGGGATGATGCCACGCCGCCTGGCGAGCGGCCAGCCGCTCAGCGCACCGGCAGATGCTCCGCGAACCACCCCGCCGCGCGCGCAGCCACCGCTTCGAGCGTGCCGGGCTCCTCGAACAGATGCGTCGCGCCCGGCACGATGACCAACTCCTTCTTGCAGCGCAGCGCATCGTACGCCTGCTGGTTGAGGTCGATCACGCCGTCGTCGTAGCCGCCGACCAGAAGCAGCGTCGGCGCGGTCACTTTCGCCAGCGCCTTGGCGCTCGCGAGATCGGGCCGGCCGCCGCGCGACACCACTGCACGCGCCTGCGGGCCCAGCGCGGCGGCGGCCTCCAGCGCCGCCGCGGCACCCGTGCTGGCGCCGAAGAAACCGAGCGGCAACGCCTGGGTGTCGTCCTGTTCGCCTACCCAGCGGGCGGCGTCGAGCAGACGCCGCGTCAAGAGCCCGATGTCGAAGCGACGCGCATAGTCTGTGTCTTCCTCGGGCGTGAGCAGATCCATCAGCAAGGTGCCGACTCGCGCCGCGCGCAACACACCGGCAACGTAGTTGTTGCGCGGCGAATGCCGGGACGAACCGCTGCCGTGCGCGAACAGCACCAGGCCGATGGCGCCATCGGGAAGCTGCAGCATGCCCTCGATGGTGGCACGGCCGGCAGGGATGTGAACCAGCGTCGAACGCGTCACGCGCGGCGCTCCCGGTGCAAGGCAATGGGAATCCGGCGGTTGCCGAAGGGATGCGAGAAGGCGCCGAAGCGTCCGGCGATCGCCGTGCCGCAGTGCGGGCAATGGCCGTCTGGCGTGAGCCGGTAGTCGTCGATGCGGTACCAGTCGCGCACGATCAGCGCCTCATGACAGCTCGGGCAAAAGGTGGTGCCGCCGGTCGTGTCGTGCACATTGCCGGTGTAAACGTAGTGAAGGCCTGCCCGCATCGCGATCTCGCGCGCGCGCGTCAGCGTAGATGCCGGCGTCGGGGGCACGTCCATCATCTTCCAGTCGGGGTGGAAGGCGGAAAAGTGCAGCGGCACGTCAGGACCAAGTTCTTTCATCACCCACGCAGAGAGTGCTTCGATCTCGGCGTCGGAATCGTTGTGGCCGGGAATCAAGAGCGTGGTGATCTCGAACCACACGTCGGTCTCGTGCTTGAGATAGACGAGCGTGTCGAGCACCGGCTGGAGGTGGCCGCCGGTGAGCTTGACGTAGAAGTCCTCGGTGAAGCCCTTGAGGTCGACGTTGGCGGCGTCCATCTTGGCGTAGAACGCGCGGCGCGGCTCGTCGGTCATGTAGCCGGCGGTCACCGCCACGGTCTGGATGCCGCGCGCATGGCAGGCGTCGGCGACGTCCATCGCGTACTCGGCGAAGATCACCGGATCGTTATAGGTGAAGGCGACGCTCTTGCAGCCGGCCTGCTCGGCCGCCTTCGCGATCTCGTCGGGCATGGCGCGGTCGACCATGGTGTCGGTCTCGCGCGACTTGGAAATGTCCCAGTTCTGGCAGAACTTGCACGCGAGGTTGCAGCCCGCGGTGCCGAAGGAGAACACCGAACTGCCGGGATAGAAATGGTTGAGCGGCTTCTTCTCGATGGGGTCGACGCAGAACCCCGACGAGCGGCCGTAGGTGGTCAGCACCAGCTTGCCTGCTTCCATCTTGCGCACGAAGCACAGGCCGCGCTGGCCCTCGTGCAGCTTGCAGTAGCGCGGGCAGAGGTCGCACTGGATGCGGCCATCCGGCAGCGCGTGCCACCAGCGTGCCGGGTAATGCGATTCAGGAATGGACATGCGCCGGCTCCTTTTCTTTCCATTTGCTCACGGTGTAGCGCGACAGTCGCACCTCGCCGTCCCAGAAGTCGGCCGGCAGACCCGCCTTGCGTTTGAGATGCGCGAGGAATTCGGCAGGATCGGGCAGCTGTTCCCAGACCTGCGGCAGGAAAGTGCTGCGGTGGTGGCCGTATTCGAACACCACCCCGTCCACATGCGGCCGCAACGCCGCGAGCGCCTCGGCCTCGCCCTTGACGTCGATCGGCTGCATCGGCGACAGCAAGGAAACCTCGACGCGAATCGCGTCGTATTCCTCGGGTGTGAGCGGCCAGAAGCGCGGGTCGCGGAACGCCGCCGCCACCGCGTTCTCGCGCACGTCGACGCCCACCGGGCGATGGGCTTCCAGCGACCCGATGCAGCCGCGCAGATCGCCGAAGCGCGTCAGCGTGACGAAGGTCGCGCCGGGTTCGGCGAGCCAGGGCTTGTCGGCGGGCCGCTGCGCCGGCTGGCCGAGCTTGGCGGCGATTTCCGAGCGCGCCAGCCCGAGCAGGGTCTCGCCCTTCTCCTCGTCGTCCAGCTGGTCGGCGTCGGCCTCGGGCACGAAGGCGAAGGCCGCGTAGCCGACCACCCGATCCGGGTCGCCCGCGGTGTCGCTGGAGTTGCGCAGATCCAGCTCGACCGGGCGCAGGCCATGCCGCTTGGCGGCGAGCAGCAGCCCGTTCACCGGCGTCGCGCCGCAGGCCTGCTCGTGGTTGAGGTGCGGATTCATCGCCAGGATCGCGTTCGCGGTGCCGCGGTCGACCTGCCGCGCCAGGTTCGACGGCAGGAAGTGCGACAGGTCCGAGCTGATCACGATCAGCGTCTCGTCGCCGCCCCACACCGCTTCCAGCACCTCGGCCACCTCGGCGGTGGTCGCCTCGCCCACCGCCAGCGGCAGCAGGCTGAACTCGCCCAGAACCTGCTGCAGGAAAGGCAGCTGCACCTCGAGCGAATGCTCCATCTGGTGCGCCGCGGCGCTCGTCACCACCTGCGGCAGGCCGGCGAGCGCCTGCATGCCGGCACGGTCGAGCGGAATCTCACCAAGCGGCGTCGCGAAGCGGTCGGCACCGGGCAGCGCCAGCCCGCGCACGTACACCCGGTGGGTGGGCCCGAGCAGCACGACGCGCCGGATGCGGCCGCACAAGGCCGCGAGCTGCGCGTAGGCGCTGGCGGCGACCGGACCCGAGTAGACGTAGCCGGCGTGCGGCACGATCACGGCTTTCGGCAGCCGAGCCACGGCCGGCCTCGCCTCGTCCAGCAGCTGCTTGAGCGTGCGCGCGAGCACCACGGGATCGTCCGGATAGAAGAGCCCGGCAACGGCGGGCGGGCGGGTAATCGTCATGGCAGCGTCCTTTCAATGTTCAGCTTAGTCAATGCGGGGCGATTCCTCGCATTCAAGTTTCCCCGCCTCGCTTTCCGCGCGGATTCCTTCGTCCGCCGGTAAGATTCGGCCATCAGCGATCATGGGAGTCTGATGGTGTTGTCGAGGCAAGCGAGTGACGCAGGCGCGCTCTTGAAAGCTCTACTGCAGGAATCCTCCGACGAAGTGCTGGTGTTCGACGCCGAGACCCTGCGTATCGTCAACGCCAACGGGGCGGCCCGTCGCAACCTCCAGCACCCGCTGCGCGCCCTCAAGGCGCTCACCGCGCGTGATTGCCTGGCGGCCGCCGACGCCGAGGGGCTCGGGGCCCAACTGGCGGCGCTCGACCGCAGCCCCCGCCAACGCGCGCGCCTGCGGCTGCAATGCCGCCGCCGCGACGGCAGCCTCTACCCGGCGGACGTCCGTGTGTTCCGCGCCTCGGTCGACGGCCGGCCCGTGTTCGTCTGGCTCGGCCGCGACGAGAGCCGGCGCGAGTCGGGTCGCGAGGCCCGCGCCACCCCCGACCTGCGCGCCATCGTCGCGCACATTCCGGGCATGGCCTATCAGGTGCAGCGCGCGCCGGACGGCGGCACCGTACTGCGCTACGTCAGCGCGCAGTCAGCGCAGCTGCTCGGCATCAAGCCCGCCGCGCTGCGCACCGACCCCGACTTCTTCCACCGCATCATCCTCGACGCCGACAAACCCGACTACGAGGCACGGCTGGCGGAGGCCGGCGGCGTGCACCTGACCTTCAACTGGGTCGGGCGCATCTGGATGGAGGCCTGGAAGGACGTGAAGTGGGTCAACCTGCGGGTGAGCCGGCGCGACACCCCGGCGGGCCCGATCTGGGACGGCATCATGCTCAACGTCACCCACAGCAAGGAAGCCGAGGCGCAGATCCGCGAATCCCGGGCGCAGCTGTCGGCGCTCGCCGCCCACGTCGAGACCGTGCGCGAGCGCGAGCGCCTGCACCTCGCCCGCGAGGTCCACGACGACCTGGGCGGCAACCTCACCGCGATCAAGATCGGCCTCGCCTGGTTGACGCGCCACCTGCCGGCCAACGCGCCGGAACTCGCCAAGCGCACCGCCTATCTCGACAACGTCGTTGACCAGACCATCGAGGCGACCCACCGCATCGCCACCAGCCTCAGGCCACCGGCGCTCGACTTCGGCATCGTTCCGGCGGTCGAATGGATGCTGAAGCGTTTCCAGTCGTACACCGACATCCGCTGCGCGCTGAAGGCGCCGGAGGAAAAGGTCCAGCTCGGCCCCGACGTCGACATCGCCGTGTTCCGTATCGTGCAGGAGGCACTGACGAACATCGCCAAGCACGCCCAAGCCAGCGAGGTAAAGGTCGCGCTCTCGGTCACGCGCACCGCGCTCACGCTCACCGTCACCGACAACGGCCGCGGCATCCCGCCCGGCGCGGAAAAAAAGGGGGGCGACGGCTTCGGCGTGCTCGGCATGATCGAGCGCGCCACCGCGCTCGGCGGCGAACTGGTGATCGGCCCCGCCGGCCGGCGCGGTACCCGGGTGAGCCTGCGCCTACCGCTGCCCGCCGCGCGCAAATGACGGCATAATCTGCGCGACGCAACTGCCGCAACCGCCGTGCCCGCCGCCCGCCCCCACCGCATCCTCATCGTCGACGACCACGCCATCGTGCGCGAGGGCCTCAAGCAGATCCTCGCCGAGGTGGACGACATCGAGGTGGCCGGCGAGGCCGACTGCGCCAGCGCCGCGCTGCGCCTGGCCCGCCAGCAGCCCTACGACATCGTGCTGATGGACATTTCCATGCCCGACCGCAGCGGCCTGGAAACCCTGGAATTGCTGAAAAAGGAGCACCCCGCCCTGCCGGTGCTGATGCTCTCCATGCACCGCGAGACGCAGTACGCCGTGCGCGCGCTCAAGACCGGCGCCGCCGGCTATCTCAACAAGCAGAGCGCGCCCGCCCAGCTCATCGATGCGATCCGCATGGTCGCCGCCGGCAAGAAATACATCAGCGCCGAAGTCGCGCAGGAGCTTGCCAGCCAGGTCAGCGGCGAGCGCGACGTCGCGCCACACGAGACCCTCTCCAACCGCGAATACCAGACCCTGTGCCTGATCGCCTCCGGCATGCCGGTCTCCGCCATCGCCGAGAAGCTCTCACTGTCGGTCAAGACCATTAGCATGTACCGCGCCCGCCTGCTCAAAAAGATGCAGCTGAAGAACAACGCCGAGCTGACGCACTACGCGATCAAGCAGGGTTTGCTGGATTAGGCGTCGGGAGCGCCCTGGGTTCCGCGACCTTCGGGCGCTCATGCCCAGGCGCCCGAATTCACCCGCTCATTCCAGAATTGCCGGGCATTACCGGCCCTAATCCGGGTACCGCGGCGCGCCGCGCGGGCCTACCATGCAGGCATCCGAAAAACCGGGCTGTCCCGCGCCATGGCCGAACCCACCGACAACAAGCTCAACACCGCCAACCCGACCGAAGTCGCGCGCGAAGCCCTGCGCCGGCTCGCCATGCGACGGATCGCGCCCACACCGGACAATTACCAGACCCTTTACGACGAGATCGTCGGCAAATCCAGCGGCCCCAGCGCCGCGAGCGTACTGGCCGACCTGGTCAAGGACCTCTCCACGCACCACCCCGCGCTTTCCACCCGGCTTGCCAGCCTCGGCAAGGCGGTGGAAAAGGGCGACTGGCGCCAGTGCAGTTGGCAGCTCGCCGAAATCGCCCAGCAGCTCAAGCCGCAGCCGGCCCGCCCCGCGTCGCTGGTCGACGAGCCGGGCGACACCGACGCTGCGCTGCTGCGTGATCTGCTCGCCAAGACGCTGGAATTCGGCGTCGCGTCCCAGCTCGCGCACGATCCCCGGCTGGAGGAAAAGACCCTCAAGCTCGCCGAAGGGCTGCGCGCGGCCGACACCCCCGCCAAGCTGCGCGCCGCCGCCGCCGCGCTGAAGTCGCTGTGGGTGAGCGTCGAGCTGCAGGCCTCCGACGCCCGCGACCTGCGGGACGTGCTCAAGCGCGTGCTGCTGCTGGTGGTGGAAAACATCGGCGAGCTGCTCGACGACGACACCTGGCTGCGCGGCCAGCTCGACATGGTCGAGGAGCTGCTCGCGGGGCCGTTGCGCGTGGTGAGCCTGCAGGAAGCCGAAAAGCGCCTGAAGGAAGTCATTTACAAGCAGAGCCTGGTCAAGCACAGCCTCAAGGAAGCCACCGCGACCTTGAAGGCGACCATGACCACTTTTGTCGACAGCATGGCGAACGCCGTCGCCGTCAACGAGGACTATCAGAAAAAGGTCATCGGCCACGCCGAGCGCATCCGCGAGACCGAGGACGTGATCGAGCTCAACCGCATTTTCAAGCAGCTGGTCGCCGACACCTACGCCGCGCAGGCGGAAAGCCAACGCGCGCAACGACAACTCGTCGAGCAGCGCGACACCGCGATGGCTGCCGACGCGCGCATCCGCCAGCTGGAGACCGAGCTCGCGCAAATGAGCGCGCTGGTGCGCGAAGACCCCCTCACCCGCAGTCTCAACCGGCGCGGGCTTGACGAGGAATTCGCGCGCGAAACGGCGCGCGCCGATCGCTATCAGGCGCCGTTCTGCGTCGCCGTGCTCGACCTCGACAACTTCAAGGCGCTGAACGACCAGCGCGGCCATCAGGCCGGCGATGACGCGCTCGTCCATCTGGTCAAGGTCGCCAAGGAGCAATTGCGGCTCACCGACCACGTCGCGCGCCTGGGCGGCGAGGAATTCCTGGTCATGATGCCCAACACGCCGCTCGACGAGGCGGCCAAGATCATGGCGCGACTGCAGCGCCAGCTCACCAAGAAATACTTCCTCGCCGGCAACGAGAGGGTGCTCATCACCTTCAGCGCCGGCGTCGCCGAGCGCGTACCCGGCGAGGCGCAGGAAGCCATCATCGCCCGCGCCGACGCGGCCATGTACGAAGCCAAGCGGCAGGGCAAGAACCGCGTCGTGAAGGCCCCGCCGCCGGCGAGCGGCGCCCCCCGCGCATGACCGCGATCCGACCCGATTCCGTGCGTGCCGGTAGCGGCCGCGCCGCGCCTATCGGAACGAATTCGCGTCTCTGAAGGCCCTGCAGGATTTTTTGACCATGCCCTTAACTTTCTCCGACCCCCGACGATTCCTCCCTCAACGACGGTTCACATGGCCTTGCTAAGGCAACCGAAGTTGAAGGCGGCAACGCCGGAACCCACCACCCACACAGGAGAAACATCATGGCACAAGTCATCAATACCAACGTCGCCGCCCTGTTCGCCGGCGCGGCCCTGAACAAGTCGGCCATCGGCCTGCAGGTCGCCCAGGAGCGCCTGTCGTCCGGCCTGCGCATCAACAGCGCCAAAGACGACGCCACCGGCCTCGGCATCGCGACCAACTACGACGCCCAGATCCGCGGCACCAATGTCGCCGTCCGCAACGCCCAGGACGCCATTTCGAAGGCGCAGACCTACGACGGCTACGCCGCGCAGATCCACGAAAACCTCAAGCGCCTGTACGAAATCGCCGTGCAGCTGGGCGGCACCGCCAGCGGTCCGGAGGCGACTGCCCTGATCGCGGAGAATGCGCGCATCGCGGCCCTCACTGGCGCCATTGGCAGCGTGACCGTGGACGGCAACGCCAACACGGCTAGCGGCGTCAGCGCTGCGATCACCGCTCCGTCCGCAACCTCGACCGCCGGCATCCTCACCGACATCGCCAACGTGACCACTGCGCGTGCCAACTACGGTGCGGACATGGTGCGCTTCGGCTCCGCGGTCGCGACGATGCAGATCACGTCGGTCAACCTCTCGGCTTCCTTCAGCCGCATCATGGACACCGACTACGCTGCAGAAACCGCCGCCCAGGCCCGCAACAATATCCTCCAACAGGCCGGCACCGCCGTTCTGGCACAAGCCAACCAGAACCCCAACACCGTGCTGACGCTGCTGCGCTAAATCCGGTAGGGAGCCGTCCCCGGCCAGCGCGCCGGCCCGGGACGGGCTCCGAAGGAGGTCGTCATGATTATCCCGCCATCCCCCCTCGTGAATCAGGCCCCCGCGCCTGATACGCGCGTTTTTGCGCCTGCTGTTGCCCGCACGCCGGGAAGCGGCACCGCCACGGGTACGGCCACAGCCGGCGAACCGCAGCCGACGGCGGAAGAACTGAAGAGCGTGGTGAGCAAGATCAATCTGGCGTTACAGCAGGCCAACCGCAACCTCGAGTTCAGCATCGACACCGACGCCAACCAGACAGTCGTGAAACTGGTCGACACCAGCACCGGCCAATTGATTCGGCAGTTCCCGTCCGAGGCCACCCTGGCGCTTTCACGCAGCCTCGAGCTGTCGCCGCAAGGCCTGCTCGTGAAGCAACAGGCCTGAGCGAGAGGGCACGGACATGGCGATCACTGCTTCGACCAATACCGCGTTCGACGTCACGACCTTGGTGTCGCAACTGATGGCGGTCGAGCGTCGCCCCATTGAACGCCTGAATACGCTCATCAGCGACACGCAAGCCAAGATTTCCTCGCTGGGCACGCTCAGCAGCCTGGTTTCGACCTTCCAAGGCGCAGCGTTCGGCCTTAGGATGAGCATGGAAAAGCTCACGGCGACCGCCTCCGACACCAACGCGATGGTCGCCTCCGCGGGCATTGCGGCGGTTCCCGGTAGCTACGCCGTCCAGGTCAACCAGCTCGCCCGGGCGCAGAACCTGGTGGCTGCCGGACAGGCGAGCAGCACCGCCGCCATTGGCGACGGCTCGCCGACGACGCTCACCTTCGACTTCGGCACGATCAGCGGCGGCACGCTCAGCAACGGAATCTACGCCGGAGCGAGCTTCACCCCGGGCAGCGGCGGCTCCGCCAGCGTCACCATCGACGGCAGCAACAATTCGCTGCAGGGCATCCGCGACGCGATCAACGCCGCCAAGATCGGCGTCACCGCGACGATCGTGAACGACGGCAGCGGCACGCCCTTCCGCCTTGCGCTGACCTCGACCAACACCGGCGAAACCAGCAGCATGCGCATCAGCGTGGCCGGTGGCGATGGCACGCTCGCCAACCTGCTGGCCTATGACCCCGCTGGCGCCCAGAACCTGACCCAGACGCAGGCGGCGCAGAACGCGAGCCTGACAGTCAATGGCATCGGGATCACCAGCGCATCGAATACCGTGAAGGATGCGATCCAGGGGGTGACGCTCACGCTCAGAAGCACGACTGCGACGCCCGCCACCTTGAACGTCGCCCGCGACACCGCGGCAATGACGACCGCGGCGACGAGCTTCGTCGATGCCTACAATGCGCTTTACAGCCAACTGAAATCTCGCTCGGCATACGCCACCGACGGCAAGGCGGCCGGCGTGCTCGCCGGCGACAGCGCCCTGCGCCTGATGCAGGAGCAGCTTCGCAACATCTTCCTCACCCCTGCGACGGGTGGCACGCTGAATTCTTTGTCGCAGATCGGCATCGCGTTCCAGCGCGAAGGCGTCCTCGCCTTCGACAGCGCCAAGTTCGCCAGCGCCATGACGACCGATTTCGCCGACGTCGCCAACCTGATTGGCTCGCCCTCCGGTTTCGCCACCCGGCTCGAGCAGTGGGGCAGCGCCACGCTTTCGGCCGATGGCCCGATCCAGTCCCGCACCAAGAGCCTGAACGACTACGTCAAGGATCGCAATGCCGAAATCGACCGCCTCGAACTGCGCCTGGCCGCGATCGAGAAGCGCTACAAGACGGAATACACCAATCTGAACCTGCTGCTCGGTCGCATGAACACGACGAGCACCTTCCTGACCCAGCAACTGGCAACCAGCCAGAAAAACGACTAACTAAGAGGACGAGACCGTGTACACATCATCGAACGTCGCCGCCAAAGCCTACGCCCGTGTCGGTCTGGAGTCGGGCGTCATGGGCGCCAGCCCCTACCAGCTCATCGCGCTGCTTTTCGAGGGCGCGGAGCTCGCCGTGCGTATGGCGATCCGCCACACCCAGGAGCACGACATCGACCGGAAATCTGCCGCGATCGGCAAGGCAACCAGCATCATTCTCGAAGGGCTTCGCGCCGGTCTCGATGCGCGCCACAACCCCGAACTCGTTGCGCAGCTGGAATCCCTGTACGACTACATGGTGAAGCGCATCATGGAAGCGCACGCGAAGAACGAGACCGCACCGCTGGAGGAAGTGCTCGCCCTTCTGCGGGAACTGCACGACGCCTGGACGCAAATCGGCGCGCAGGGCGCCGCACCGGCCCGCTCGCTCGCCCATCCCATCGCCGCCTGACCCGGAGATCGTCATGACCAGCCACGAAATGCTCGCCACCTACGAGTCGCTCTCCGAGCTCACCGGCACCATGCTGGCCGCCGCGCGCGGCGGCGACTGGGACCGGCTGGTAGCGCTCGAGGCGCGCTGCCAGGGCTACGTCGGCAGCCTGATGCAGGCCGAACCGATGCAGCTTTCGGCAGCGGAGATGCGCGCCAAGGTCGCGATCATCCGCACGATCCTGCAGCACGACGCGCAGATCCGCGCCCTGACCGAGCCGCGCATGCACGAGCTGCAGCAGAACCTCGCCATGATGCGCACCACCCGCCATGGCCTCGACGCCTACGGGGCGCAGCGGGCCTGATGCCGCGCCCGATGCATGATTCCGGTACAGGTCCTCGCCCGGATCCTCGACGTCCCGCCTAAACTTGGCGGCCCGGACGCGCCGCTGACCGGGCTCACGGCGGTCCAGCCGGTCGCCAACAGCACCAAGCGCGACGAGGCGTCGCCACGCGCCGCCTTCGAGCAGCTCAGCGTCGGCCAGCGCCTCGTCGGCCGCGTCGTCGCGCTGGAAAAGGGCCTCACCCTGGTCGAAGTCGCCGGGCAGACGGTGGCGATGCAGCTGCCGCGCCAGGCGGCGGTCGGCGACACCCTCATGCTGCGCTTCGCCGGCCACGCCCCGCAGGCCGTGTTCATGCTCGAACCGCCGGCGTCGGAGACGCCGTCGGCGCCGACGCTGAGCCCGACTGCCCGCCTGCTCGCCGACATCCTGCAGCAGGTTCCCCAGCGCAGCGGGCCGCCGACCGTGGCGCCGCCGGCGCCGCTGCTGTCACAGCCGCCCAGCCAGGCGCCCGAACTCGCGCTCGCTTTGCGCACCGCGCTGGTGCGCAGCGGGCTCTTCTACGAGTCGCACCTCGCGAACTGGACGGTCGGACTCGACAGCCTCGAGGGCCTGCTGGAAGAGCCGCAGAACCGTCTGGTCGCACTCCCCGCCCCGGCTAACGCTGCCGAACCCGGCCGCGCCACCGCAAGCCCGCTGCACGTGCTGTTGTCGCAGCAACTGCAGGTGCTGGAGAGCCCGCAGTTTCTCTGGCGCGGTGAACTGTGGCCCGGCCAGCCGATGGAATGGCTGATGCGGCAGGAGGTGGACCCGGAGCACGCCGGCAACGCGGCGGGGGGCGCAACCGCAGGAGGCGGCTGGACCTCGCAGCTCCGGCTCACGCTGCCGCGACTCGGCACGGTGACCGCGCACATCCGGCTCGACCCAGCCGGCGCGTTCAGCATCCGGGTGGTGCCAGACGAAGCCGCCACCGAGCCCGTGCTGCGCCAGCACCAGGGCGAATTCGCCGCGCAGATGGTCGAGGCGGGCTGCGCCCTGCAGTCGTTCACGGTGGAACGCAGCGATGCCGACGAAGCCGATACCTGACGCCCAGCGCGCCGCGGCGGCGCTGGCCTACCGCGAAGGCGACAGCGCGCCGCGCGTGGTCGCTAAAGGTCGCGGCATTATTGCCGACAATATCATCGAACGGGCGCGCGCCTCCGGCGTGTACGTCCATGAATCGCGCGAATTGCTGGCCCTGCTGATGCAGATCGATCTGGACAGCCATATTCCACCGCAGTTGTACGTCGCCGTGGCGGAACTGCTGGCTTGGCTGCATCACCTCGAGGAAGCTGAGCGGCGGGGCCCGACGACCACCAGCCCGTAAACGATGCTTCCATCCGCCAAGAACGAACACGCCGCAGACAACTACGACGAACTGATCGCCCGCTGCACGCTGCATTCCCGCGCCGAGATCCTGTTCCAGCTGCGCGCGATCCAGAAACGCAAGCTGCTGGTGAACCTGGACATCCAGAGCACGCGGCAGATCGTCGTGACCTCAGTGCTCGCCGTGAACGAGGCGACCAACAGCGTGATCCTCGATTCCGCCCGCGGCGACGCGCTGAACCAGAACCTGCTCTCGGGCAAGGACGCGGAATTCATCACCCAGCTCGACGGCGTGTCGATCTCTTTCATGACCGGGCCGGTCACGCTGTGCACCTACGACAAGCTGCCGGCGCTGAAAATCGCCGTGCCGAAGTCGATGATCCGCCTGCAGCGCCGCGAGCACTTCCGGGTGCCGATGCCGATCGCCAACCCGGTGAAATGCATCGTGCCCGCGTACACCGACGGCCAGCCCGATCCGATCACGACCCACATCGTCGACATCAGTTGCGGCGGGGTGGCCCTGATCGACGCCAGCGGCCGCCTCGCCACCGAGACCGGCACGCTGCTGGAAAACTGCCGCCTGCTGCTGCCCGGCCAGGATGCGGTGTTCACCACCCTCGAGGTGCGCAACTCGGCACAGGTGCGCCGCCCCAACGGCAGTTTCCAGACCCGCGTCGGCTGCCGTTTCGTCAACCTGCCCAACGAATCGGCCAATCGCCTGCAGCGCTTCGTGACCGAGGTCGAGCGCGCGCGCCGTGCGAATCTATAGGGGCAAGGTGGCGATTCAAGAAACCCTGCCCTTTGACCGTCAATAGCGAAGTCCCGGGCGCCGGGTGCGACAAATTTCACAAGGTTCCACCGCCATGAAAACCATCCAGCAGGAAATCGACGAACGGACCAACCTCACCAGCTCGAACAAGCTCGAGCTGCTGCTGTTCCGCCTCGGCGAGGACCCCGTGCTCGGCCGCAGCGAACTGTTCGGGATCAACGTCTTCAAGATCCGCGAGATCATCCCGATGCCGACGATCACCGCCATGGCGGGCAGCACGCCCCACAAGATGGGTGTGGTCGACCTGCGCGGCCAGATCATCCCGGTGATCGACCTCGCCGGCGTGGCCGGCTGCACGCCCAAGACCGGCCTGAACATCCTGCTCATCACCGAGTACGCGCGCACCACCCAGGCCTTCGCGGTGGAGTCGGTGGAAGACATCGTGCGCCTCGACTGGCGCCAGGTGATGTCAGCGGAGGGCAATTCGGCGGGCGGCATCGTCACCAGCATCGCCCGCCTGGACGAGGAGAACAGCGACCGTCTCGCCCAGGTGCTCGACGTCGAGACCATCCTGCAACAGGTGATGCCACCGACCGAGGCGCCCACCGAGGCGGTTGACCTGCAGACCCGCGTCGAGCTGCGCCCCGGCACGGTGATCCTCGCCGCCGACGATTCCCTGATCGCGCGCACCATGATCGAACAGGGGCTCGAGGCGATGGGCCTGCCCTACCTGATGTGCAAGAACGGCAGGGAAGCCTGGGACCAGCTGCAATCGATCGCGGCAAAGGCGGAAGCCGAGGGCAAGTCGGTACAGGACCGCGTCGCCTTGATGCTGACCGACCTCGAGATGCCCGAAATGGACGGCTTCACCCTCACCCGCAACATCAAGCAGGATCCGCGCTTCAGCGCCATCCCAGTGGTGATCCACTCCTCCCTCAGCGGCGCGACCAACGAGGCGCATGTGCGCAAGGTCGGCGCGGACGGCTACGTGGCGAAGTTCGCCGCGGAAGAACTCGCCGCGGCGCTGGCGAGCGCCCTGCAGGGACGCTGACGCGTCGCTCGCGCCGCGCTTCGGGCGACGCGCGTCGCCTCCTGGCGCATCGTCAGATGCTCATGCTCATGATTTCCTGGTAGGCCGAGACCATCCGGTTGCGCACCTGGATGGTGGCCTGCATCGCGATGCTGGACTTCTGCAGCGCGATCATGGCGTCGGCCAAGCTCACGTTGCTGTCCCCCATCTCGAACCGCTGGGCGAGCTGCGTCGCGTGCTGCTGGGTGCGGTTGACCCCGTCGAGCGAGGTTTTCAAGATGCGGGTGAATTCGCCGGGCGCCGCGCCCTCGCGGGTCTTCGGCAGTGCATCGTCAAGCGGCGCGGCGTTCGGCGTGGCGCGCGCAGCGGTCGCCTTCAGCTGGGCGACCATCGCCTCGATCCTGCTGGTGTCGATTCCTCCGATGCTCATCGCGTTCTCCTCTAACCCGGCCTGCGGCCCGGGCGGTTTTCCACGCACGCACCTTAACCCCGCGCCGGGCAAGCCTTAAGCGCGATAAGCGCCGCAAACCCGGCCTTATTCACCCGATTGAAAAGCGGCGCGCTGCCGATAATTCGATCACACGGCAGGATTCCCATGGGAGGAGACACATTGGATACGGCATTCGACGGCAAGGCGGCCCATGACGCCCCCGCGGCAAGGACGAACTGATATGGCAGAACCAGCAGGCGAACTCGTGGTGCCCGGAAACCGTGTCGTCCCGGGCAACATCATCGACTACACGCGCTCGACCGGCGGCCGCAAGCTCGTGCTCGCGCTCGGCGTGGCGGCGGCGATCGCGGTCATGGGCGCGGTCTGGATGTGGGGCCAGCAGCCGGAATACCGGGTGCTGTTCTCCAACTTCAGCGACCGTGATGGCGGCGCCATCGTGGCCCAGCTCGAACAGATGGGTGTTCCCTACAAATATTCGGAAGGCGGCGGCGCCGTACTGGTGCCCGCCGACCGCGTGCACGACGCCCGCTTGAAGCTGGCGTCGATGGGCCTACCCAAGGGCGGCAACGTCGGCTTCGAGCTGATGGAGAACCAGCGCCTCGGCTCGTCGCAGTTCCTCGAACGGGTCAACTTCCAGCGCGCGCTGGAGGGTGAGCTGGCGCGCTCGATCGAATCGGTCGCCTCGGTGCAATCGGCGCGCGTGCATCTCGCCATGCCGAAGGACACGGTGTTCGTCGCCGAACAGAAGGCACCGACCGCGTCGGTCCTGCTCAACCTGCACCCCGGCCGCGCCCTCGACCCGCAGCAGGTCAGCGCCATCGTGCATCTCGTCGCCAGCAGCGTGCCCGAGCTCACCACCAAGAACGTCACCGTGGTCGACCAGAACGGCAACCTGCTGTCGGACGCCGGCAAGGGTCCGGCCCCGACGGGCCTCGACGCGACCCAGATCAAATACGTGCAGGAGCTGCAGCAGAGCGTCGTTCGCCGTATCGAGTCGATCATCACGCCCATCGTCGGCCCCAACAACGTGCGTGCCGAGGCCACCGCCGACGTCGATTTCTCGCGCAGCGAGCAGGCGGTCGAGTCGTACAAGCCGAACCAGACGCCCGAGGCCATGGTCATCCGCAGCCAGCAGACGAGCGAGGCGATCAATGGCGCCGGCACCGCCGGCGGCGTGCCAGGCGCGCTCAGCAACCAGCCGCCCGCCCCCGCCAGCGCCCCCATCGTCGCCGACGGCACGGCAGCGAACGCCGCCGGCAATGGCACGCCGCAGACCAACGTGCGCAAGGACGCCACGGTCAATTACGAGGTCGACAAGACGATCCAGTACGTGCAGCAGGGCATGGGGGGTCTCAAGCGGCTGTCGGTCGCGGTGGTGGTGAACCACAAGCGCACAGTCGACGCCGCGGGCAAGGTCACCATGACGCCCCTGAGCGAGGCGGAACTCACCCAGATCACCAACCTCGTGAAGGAGGCGATGGGCTTCAACGCCGAGCGCGGCGATTCGGTCAACGTGGTCAACACGCCCTTCGCCGTCCCCGCCACCGAGCCGCTGCCCGAGCCGCCGATCTGGAAGAACCCCGCCTACGCCGAGTATTTCGAGATCGCGCAGACCGCCGGGCGCTACCTCTTGATGGCGGTGGTGCTGCTGCTGGTGTACCTCAAGGCCGTCAAGCCCCTGATGAAGAAGCTGGGTGAGGCCGCCAACGCGCCCCCGCCCTCCGCGGCGCCGAACCCGCAACTGCAGGAAGGCGGCGTCGCCGCGCTGGCGGGACCGGCCGGACAGCGCAGCTACCAGGAGAACCTCGCGCGGGCGCAGAGCCTGGCGAGCCAGGATCCCCGCGCGGTCGCCAACATCGTCAAGACCTGGGTAGGCGGCAATGAGTGAGGCGAACGGCGTCACCAAGGGCGCGATCCTGATGCTGGCCCTCGGCGAGGAAGGGGCCGCCGAGGTCATGAAGTATCTCAGCCCGCGCGAAGTGCAAAAGCTCGGCGAAGCGATGACCGCCATGAAGTCGATCCCGCAGGTCGAGGTCGAAACCGTGCTGGACGAATTCAACGCGGTGATGGACCAGAATTCCAGCCTCGGTGTGGATTCCGACGACTACATCCGCAGCGTGCTGGTGAAGGCGCTCGGCGACGACAAGGCCAATTCGCTGCTCAACCGCATCCTCGGCGGCGGCGGCGACGCCAGCGGCATCGAGAGCCTGAAATGGATGGATGCCGAATCGGTCGCCGAGCTGGTGCACAACGAGCACCCACAGACCATCGCCACCATCCTCGTCCACCTCGAGCGCGACCAGGCTTGCGAGATCCTCAACTGCTTCACCGAGCGCCTGCGCAACGACGTGCTGCTGCGCATCGCCACGCTGGGTGGCGTGCAGCCCGCCGCGCTGCGCGAGCTCAACGACGTGCTCACCAAGCTGCTGTCGGGCAGCGACGTGCTGAAGAAGCAGGCGCTCGGTGGCACGCGCGCGGCGGCCGACATCCTCAACTTCATGAGCGGCGACAACGAGCAATCCGCGATGGAGTACCTGAAGAGCTACGATCCGGAGATGGCGCAGAAGATCATGGACGAGATGTTCGTCTTCGAGGACATTCTCGAAATCGACGACCGCGGCGTGCAGCTCTTGCTGCGCGAGGTCCAGTCCGAGCAGCTCATCATCGCGCTGAAGGGCGCCTCCGAAGAGATGCGCGAGAAGATCTTCAAGAACATGTCGCAGCGTGCCGCTGAAATGATGCGCGAGGACCTCGAATCCAAGGGCCCGGTCCGGCTTTCCGAAGTCGAGGCGCAGCAGAAGGAGATTCTCGTCATCGTGCGTCGCCTGGCCGACGAGGGGCAGATCATCCTCGGCGGCGGCGCCGAGGAGAAGTTTGTTTAACGTAGCATCCACAACGAGCGGCCGATAACCATGTCCAGCGTTCTCTCCAGCGTCGATGCCCAAGCCTGCAAGCCCTGGGATTTCACCAGCTTCGACGGCGAACCCCGGACGGCGAAAGCCGCCGCGCCTGCGGGCGTGAAGCTGCCGACTATCGAGGAGATCACGGCGATCCAGGAGCAGGCACGCGAGGAAGGCTTCCAGGCCGGGCACGCCGAAGGCTATGCGCTGGGCCAGCAAAAAGCCGAACAGGAAGCGCAGCGCCTGCATGGCCTGGTGAGCGCGCTGGCGGCCGAGATCAACCAGGCGGACACGCTGATTTCGCGGCAGGTGCTCGACCTCGCCCTCGATCTCGCACGGGCAATGCTGAAAACCGCGCTGCCGGCGCGGCCCGAGCTGGTGCTGCCGATCGTGCGCGAAGCGGTACGCTACCTGCCATCGCTGCAACAGCCCGCCCTGCTCTACCTGCACCCGGATGACGCCGCGCTGGTGACCGAGAAAATGGGCAGCGAGCTCGTAAAGACCGGCTGGCAGATCGCCCACGACGCCGAGCTCGAACGCGGCGGCTGCCGTGTCGAGACGGCAAGCAACCAGATCGACGCCAGCCTGCCGACCCGCTGGCAGCGCCTCACCGCTGCATTGGGCAAGCCATCCGACTGGCTGGAGGACTGATGCACGGCGCCCACCACAGCACCCGCTGGAAAGCCTACCTCAGCGACTGCAGCGAGCTCGCATCAATCGTCGAGCCGATGCAGGTGTCGGGCCGCGTGACCCGCGTCGCCGGCCTGGTGATGGAGGCGGTGGGCCTCAAGCTCGCGGTCGGCAGCGCCTGTACCGTGCCGCTGCCGAACGGCGCGCAGCTCGAAGCCGAAGTGGTCGGCTTCGAGGGCGACCGCCTGTTCCTCATGCCGCAAAGCGAGGTCGAGGGCATCGTCCCTGGCTCGCGCGTGTTCCCGGTCGAAGTCACCACCACCCTGCCGGGCATCGGTCAGGTCAGGCATCCGCGCCGCCGCCCCAGCGACCGCACCCGCCACCTGCCGGTCGGCGAGGCGCTGCTCGGCCGCGTGGTCGACAGCAGCGGCCGCCCGCTCGACAGCCTGGGTCCGATCGAAACCTCGGCGTCCGCCCCACTCACCAAGCGCGCCGCCAACCCGCTCGGGCGGGCGCCGATCACCGACATCCTCGACGTCGGCGTGCGCGCGATCAACAGCATGCTCACGGTCGGCCGTGGCCAGCGCATGGGGCTTTTCGCCGGCTCCGGTGTCGGCAAGAGCGTGCTCCTCGGGATGATGGCGCGCTACACCTCGGCCGACGTCATCGTCGTCGGCCTGATTGGCGAGCGCGGCCGCGAGGTCAAGGAATTCATCGAACAGATCCTCGGCGAAGAGGGCCTCGCACGCGCCGTGGTCGTCGCCGCGCCGGCGGACACGCCGCCACTCATGAGATTGCAGGGCGCGTCCTACGCGACCGCGATTGCCGAGCATTTCCGCGACCAGGGCATGAACGTGCTGCTCATCATGGATTCGCTCACCCGCTACGCCATGGCGCAGCGCGAGATCGCGCTCGCCATCGGTGAGCCACCCGCGACCAAGGGCTATCCGCCGTCGGTGTTCGCCAAGCTACCGGCGTTGGTCGAGCGCGCCGGCAACGGCAAGCCGGGCGGCGGCTCGATCACCGCCTTCTACACCGTGCTGACCGAAGGCGACGACCAGCAGGACCCGATCGCCGACTCGGCGCGGGCCATCCTCGACGGCCACATCGTGCTTGACCGCGCGCTCGCCGAGTCGGGCCACTATCCCGCGATCGACATCGAGCAGTCGATCAGCCGCGCGATGCACGTGATCACCTCGCCGGCGCACCAGGAGCAGGCGCGCCGGCTGAAGAAGCTGTACTCGCGCTATGCGCGCAGCCGCGACCTCATCAACGTCGGCGCCTACGCCCCCGGCAGCGACCCCCTGCTCGACGAAGCCATCCGCCTGCAGGGCGCGATCGAAGCCTTCCTGCAGCAGAACATCAACGAACGCGCCGACGTCGAGGGCAGCCTGGCTGCACTCGAGGCGCTGTTCCAGTGAGACGCTCCGACTGAACCATGGCCACGCCCTCCGCCCTCCCCACCCTGATCGAGCTTGCGACGAAGGAATCCGACGAAGCCGCGAAGCGGCTCGCCGCCGCCCTGCACGCCCACGAAGACGCCAGGCAGAAGCTCGAGCTCCTGCTCGGCTACCAGAGGGACTACGCCGAGCGCTGCCAGGCCAGCCTCGCCACCGGCATGGGTGCCGTCCAGTTCAGCAACTACCGGGCGTTCATGCAGAAGCTCGACCAGGCGATCGCCGGCCAGGACAAGGTGGTCGTCGATGCGCTCAAGCGCGTCGACCAGGCCCGCGCCGCATGGTGCGCGGCGGAGCAGAAGAAGCTCTCCTTCGCCACGCTCAACGACCGCGCCTGCAAGAAACAGCTGCGCATCGACGCCGTCCGCGAGCAGAAGCAGAACGACGAATTCGCCAACCGCCGCACCCAACCCAAACGCACGCCGCGCTGAAGAGGAACCCGCCATGAACACCCTGCCCATTGCCCCGCAGCCGGCCAGCGCGCCGGACGCCACCGGTGCCAAGCCCCTCGACGCCGGCAGCGCCGGCACCCCTTTCGGCCAGGTGCTCTCCAACGAGCTGGCGAATCAGCGCAGTGCGCGCGCCGCACGCGAAGACACCGACGCCGGTCACTCGCCGAGTCCCGCATCGGGGGCCGAGGCGACCAACGCGCCGGCGGGCACCGATGCCGCCGCGCAGGTGCAATCGGAGGCGGCGACGCCAGACGCGGACGGGGTGCCGCTGGAGACGGTGACGGCCGATGCCGCGACGCTGCTCGCCCTTGCCGCGACGCCGACGGCATTGCCGCCTGTTGCCCCGACCGCTGTCGGCGTCGATGGCACGTCGGCAGAAGGCGAATCGACCGATGCCGCGGACGGTTTGGCGGCGATGCTCGACCCCGGCGCACGCAAGGGCCGTATCGGGGGATCGGCCCCGCTGCCGGACGCGCGTGCGACGGCCGCGGCCCCTGGCAGGGAGGCCGCCGACGCCGCCAATGTGGCCCCGCTCACGGTACCCGGCAAGGGCAGTCCGCAGGTCGCGCCTACCGCCGCGCAAGCGTCACAGGCGCCGGGGGTTTCGGCTCCGGACACCCAGCCAGCCGACACCCGCTTCGAACAGATCCTGCACCCCGCGCTGCGTGCCGCGGCGCAAGCTGTCGAGACCCCGGCCGAGGCACTGCGCTCGCTCGAGTCGGGCCCGCCGCGCCTCGCGCCCGCCGTCGGCAGCGCGGCCTGGGGTCAGGCGCTCGCCGACCGAATCGTCTGGATGGCCGGCGCGGCACAGCAGACCGCCACGCTCACGCTCAACCCGCCCAACCTGGGCCCCCTGCAGATCGTGCTGAACGTCTCGAACGACCAGGCCGTCGCCAACTTCTTCGCCGCCCAGCCCGAGGTCAGGCACGCCATCGAGTCGGCGATGCCGAGACTCAAGGACATGATGCAGGACGCCGGCATCCAGCTCCAGCAGGCGACGGTGAGCGCGGACACCTCCCCCCGGCAGCAGGACCAGGCGCCGGGCCGCTCTACCCAGGCCCACACGACCCGCTTCGGCGCCGCCGAGGCCGCCGAGCCGGTCGCAGCGACCGCGAGCGTGCCGTTGCGCGCGGGTCGTGGGCTCGTCGATACCTTCGCCTGACCCCGCCTCGCGCCTATCTCACCCAGTCCGGGCGTCCCGCCAGCCGCTGGCGCGCCACGCCCGAACGTCTTTTTGGGCGCACCACTGCGCCTAACACTCAATTTGGGGCCCTTTTCGCCCGCTATTTGAGGCATCGGAAGCACGTGCCGCTTTCGATAATTCATCCCAGACACGCCCATTCAGCTTAAGGACCCGCAACGATGGCCGAGCACGACGAAGCAAACAACGCCCCACCGCCCAAGAAATCGAAGGCCAAGCTGTTCATCATTCTCGGCGCCCTCGTCGTCCTCCTCGGCGGCGGCGGTGGCGCGGCCTGGTATTTCCTCGGCGGCAGCAAGCACACGGCCGGCGAGTCCAAGCCGGAAAAGGTCGTACCGCCGCAGTTTCTCGCGCTGGAAACCTTCACCGTCAATCTGCAGGACAGCGAACAGTACCTTCAGGTCGACATGACGCTGCAGCTACCGGACGTGGCCATGGTCGACACGATCAAGCAGCACATGCCCCGCGTGCGCAGCCGCCTGCTGGCGCTGCTGTCGAGCAAACACGCGGAGGATCTCTTCACGCCGGAAGGCAAGGCCCAGCTCGCCAACGAAATCAAGGCGCAGATCATGCAACCGCTGCACGCCTCCGCTCCGGCGGTCAAGGTCGACGACGTGCTGTTCACCTCGTTCGTGATCCAGTGACCGCTGCGCCATGGCCGACAACTTTCTCTCCCAAGACGAAGTCGACGCGCTCCTGAAGGGCGTGACCGGCGAGGTCGACGAGGCGCCGGCCGAGCAGGACGACCCCAATGGCGTTCGCCCCTACAACCTGGCGACGCAGGAACGCATCGTGCGCGGCCGCATGCCGACGCTCGAGATCATCAACGAGCGCTTCGCACGGCTGCTGCGCATCGGCCTGTACAACTTCCTGCGGCGCAGCGTGGAAATCTCGGTCGGGCCGGTGCGGGTGTCGAAATACAGCGAATTCATCCGCAACCTGGTCGTGCCCACCAACCTCAACCTGGTTCAGTTCAAGCCGCTGCGCGGTACCGCGCTCATCATCCTCAACCCCGACCTCGTCTTCCTCATGGTCGACAACCTGTTCGGCGGCGACGGGCGCTTCCACACCCGGGTCGAGGGACGCGACTTCACGCAGACCGAGCACCGCATCATCCAGCGCGTGCTCAACATCGTGTTCGAGAACTATTCGAAATCCTGGGAGCCGGTGTATCCCATCCAGTTCGAGTACGTGCGCTCGGAAATGAACACCCAGTTCGCCAACATCGCCACCCCGAACGAGGTGGTCGTCGCGATCACGTTCGCGATCGAGCTCGGCCAGGTGAGCGGCGAAATGCACATCTGCATGCCCTATTCGATGATCGAGCCGATCAAGGACCAGCTCACCAGCAGCCTGCAGGCCGAGAACCTCGAAGTCGACAAGCGCTGGGTGCGCATGCTGCGCCAGCAGATCCAGATGGCCGAAGTCGAGCTGGTCGCGGACCTCGGCACCGCGCAGCTGAGCCTGCGCGACATCCTCCACATGAAGGTCGGCGACATCATCCCCATCGACATTCCGAAAACCGTCGAGGCCAAGGTCGACGGCGTGCCGGTGATGGAATGTTCCTACGGTAAGTACAACGGGCAGTACACGCTGCGCGTGGAGAAGTTGCTGTCGAACGCCGGGTTCGACGCCAAAGCAGGAGAGAAAAATGCCTAACGACGCAACGACTGTCATGGAAGACGACTGGGCTGCCGCGATGGCCGAGCAGGCCGCGACGGCGACGCCGGCTCGCGCCGAGATCTTCCCCGAGCTATCGGGATCCGATTCTGACAACACCCTGTCGAAGGATCTCGATTTCATCCTCGACATCCCCGTCCAACTGACGGTCGAGCTCGGTCGCACCAAGATCACGATCAAGAACCTGCTGCAGCTTGCGCAGGGCTCGGTCGTCGAGCTCGACGGCCTCGCGGGCGAACCGATGGACGTGCTCGTCAACGGCTGCCTGATCGCGCAGGGAGAGGTCGTGGTGGTGAACGACAAGTTCGGCGTTCGCCTCACCGACATCATCACGCCGGCCGAGCGCATCCGGAAGCTCAATCGATGACTGCCGTTCGCCTTGCGCTCGCCGCATTGGCCGGCACGCCGGCGTTCGCGCTCGCGCAGGCCGCACCGCCGATGGAACCGGCGATCTCCCCGGTCGGCAGCCTGGTGCAGGTCTTCGTCGGGCTTGCCTTCGTCCTGCTGCTGATCGTCGCCACCGGCTGGGTAACGCGCCGCTTCGGCATCGGTCGCCCCGCTTCCGGCAACCTCTTGAATGTCGTCAGCAGCGCCGCGGTCGGCACCCGCGAGCGGGTCGTGGTGGTCGAGATTGGCGAGACCTGGCTGGTGGTCGGCGTCGCGCCCGGCAGCGTCAACGCGCTCGCAAGCCTGCCGAAGGGCGAGGCTGTCGCGTCGGTGGCCTCGCCCCACGCGGGCCTCGGCGCCCTGACACCGTTCAGGGAACGCCTGCAGCAGATGCTCGACAAGAGAAAGCCGTGACAAACAAGCTGCTCCTCCCGCTGGTTTGCGTCGCGGCGCTTGTCTTGCCGTCGCTGGCTTTCGCCCAGGTGGGCCTCCCAGCTTTCACCAGCACCCCGGGACCCGGCGGCAGCCAGACCTACACGCTCAGCCTGCAAACGCTGCTGCTGCTCACCTCGCTGACCTTCCTCCCGGCGGCCCTGCTGATGATGACGAGCTTCACCCGCATCATCATCGTGCTGTCCCTGCTCCGCATGGCGCTCGGCACACAGGGTACTCCGCCCAACCAGGTTCTGATCGGGCTGGCGCTCTTCTTGACGCTGTTCGTGATGGGCCCGACCTTCGACCGCATCTATGCCGACGCGTACAAGCCGCTCGCCGACAACCAGATCGCGATGCAGGAGGCGCTCGACATGGGCGTCGAACCGCTGCGCGCCTTCATGCTCAAGCAGACGCGCGAATCCGACCTCGCCCTGTTCATCAAGATGTCGGGCACCGCGCCGCCCGCGACCGCCGCCGACATTCCGCTGCGCGTGCTGATTCCCGCCCACATCACGAGCGAACTCAAGACCGCCTTCCAGATCGGCTTCGCGGTGTTCATCCCCTTTCTCATCATCGACATGGTGGTGGCGAGCATCCTGATGTCGATGGGCATGATGATGGTGTCCCCCGCGATCGTCGCGCTGCCGTTCAAGATCATCCTGTTCGTGCTGGTCGACGGCTGGAACCTGCTCTTGGGCTCGCTCGCCCAGAGCTTTTACTAGGAGTGCAAGAATGTCCCCCGAAAGCGTCATGGCAATCGGCCGCGTGGCCCTCGAGATCACCTTCCTCGTCTCCGCACCCGTGCTGCTCGCCACCCTCGCGGTCGGCCTCGTCGTCGCCGTGTTCCAGGCGGCGACCCAGATCAACGACGCCAGCCTTTCGTTCATTCCGAAGGTGCTCGCGGTGTTCGTCACCTTCGCGCTCGCCGGCCCCTGGATGTTGACGGTGATGACCGACTACATGCGGCGGGTATTGACGGGCCTGCCCGGCGTGATCGGCTGAACGCGCCCGGCCGCAGGCCGTCGACCGGCTCCGGCAGCCTCTTCCCCGCCCCCGCGACATGGTCAGCTTCACCGATGCGCAGCTCAACGCCTGGCTGATCAGCTTCATTTGGCCGCTCACGCGCATCCTCGGCCTGCTGATGGTGGCGCCGATGTTCGGGCACCGCTCGGTGCCGGCGCGGGTCAAGATCGGCCTCGGCATCGGCATCACGCTCATCGTCGCGCCGACGCTGCCGCCCATGCCCGACGTCGGCCTCGGCTCCTGGTTCGGCCTGTCCATCCTCGTCCAGCAGTTCCTCATCGGCGTCGGCATCGGCTTCGTCATGCGCATCGCGATCGCAGCGGCCGACATGGCCGGCGAAATCATCGGCCTGCAGATGGGGCTGGGATTCGCTGCCTTCTTCGATCCGCAAAGCGCGGGCCAGACGCTGGTGATCGGCCGCTTCCTCAACATCCTGACGCTGCTGGTATTCCTCGCGGTCAACGCCCATCTGCTGCTGATCGGCATACTGGTCGAGAGCTTCCGCGCCCTGCCGATCGCCGTTCAGCCGGTGGCCGCAGCGGGCTTCTACACCCTCGCCGGTTTCGGCGCGTCGATCTTCGCCATCGGTCTCAAGCTCGCCTTGCCGCTGATCGCGATCCTGCTGGTGGTCAACCTCGCGCTCGGCATCCTCACGCGTTCCGCGCCCCAGCTCAACATCTTCGCCATCGGTTTCCCCATCACCCTGACGGTCGGCCTCGTCATGCTCGCCTTCACCCTGCCCTACTTCCTGCCGCAGTTCGAGATCATGTTCCGGCAGGGTTTCGAGACGATCGGGCGCGTCATCGGCACGCTGCGGCCCTGACCGGCCAAACAAAAAGGGTGCAGGCATCACCCGCACCCTCTTCGATCCTGCCCGCGTGAAGCCTAGAAGCCCAGGCTGTCCAGCAGGTCGTCCACCTGGCTCTGGCTGGAGACGACGTCGCTCTTGTTGGGGTCGATCTGCGGCCCGTTGAGAAGGCCGCTGTTCGACTCGCGCCGGATCTCGCTCGGTGCGTAATCGATGAGGAGCTGCACCAGCTGTTGCTCGAGGTTGTGGGCAAGCTCGGTCACCTTGCGGATGACCTGACCGGTGAGATCCTGGAAATCCTGCGCCATCATGATGTCGAGCAGCTGCTGCTTGGTCGCGCTGGTGTCGCTGCGCATGTCGACGAGGCACTGCATCGTGAGCGTGGCCATGTCGCGATAGCGTTCCTCCGAGAAGGGCGCCGTGAGCGCCGCCTGCCAGCCGCCCAGCACTTCCTCGGCGCCGGCGTCGATGCGCTCCTGCAACGGGATCGCCGCGTCGGTGGCATTGAGTACGCGCTGCGCGGCCTGCTCGGTCATGCGCGCGACGTAATTGAGCCGCTCGCGCACGTCGGGTATCTCCTGCGTCGCCTGCTGCACGACCTTGTCGAGCCCGAGCTCTCGCAGGCTCTCATGCAGGGTGCGGGTGATCTGCCCGATCCGGGCGAGCATCGCGTCCTGGTCGCAGGCGTCTCCCGCAGAGACAGCGACCGTCTCGGAGGGGATGCCGATGGCCCTGCTCGAAAATTGGGATTCCACATCAACCCCCTTTCTCGAGCTTTTCGAAGATCTTGGTGAGCTTCTCGTCCAGGGTGGCCGCGGTGAAGGGCTTGACGACGTAGCCGTTGGCGCCGGCCTGCGCCGCGGCGATGATGTTCTCCTTCTTGGCTTCGGCCGTGACCATCAGCACCGGCAGCTTCGACAGCGCCGCGTCGGCGCGAATGTTCTGCAGCATGGTGAGGCCGTCCATGTTCGGCATGTTCCAGTCGGACACGACGAAGTCGAAATTGCCGGCCCGCAGCTTGGCGAGCCCGTCGACGCCGTCCTCGGCCTCCTCGACGTTGGAGTAGCCGAGTTCTTTGAGAAGGTTGCGCACGATGCGCCGCATCGTGGAAAAGTCGTCGACGACCAGGAATTTCGTGTTTGGATCTGCCATGCCAAGCTCCAGAGAGGCGGTTCAATTGCTAGGGAAATAAACGGCAGACAGCCGCCAAACTTAAGCCGCCAAAGCGTTCAGGCAGGCTCCGCGAAACGCTCGCGGATGGCCAGAATGCCCGGCAGCTCGCGCAGGAATACCGATACGAGGGCGGGATCGAAATGCCGCCCGCTTTGCTCGCGCAGATAGTCCAGTGCCGCGTCCACGCTCCACGCTGTCTTGTACGGGCGTGCCGAGGTCAGTGCATCGAACACATCGGCAAGGGCCGCGATACGGCCAGCTATCGGGATGGCCTCCCCAGCAAGCCCGTTGGGATAACCGCTGCCGTCCCATTTCTCGTGGTGGGTAAGCGCGATCTCGCGCGCCATGCGCAGCAGGTCAGACTCGTCGCCTTCGAGCAGCTTGCCGCCGATGGTGGCGTGGGTTTTCATGATTGCCCACTCGTGCGGTTCGAACTTGCCGGGTTTCAGCAGAATCGCGTCGGGGATGCCGATTTTGCCGATATCGTGCATCGGGCTGGCGTTGAGGATAAGGTCGCAGTCGGCCTCGCTCCAGCCGACCGCCCGAGCCAGCAGCGCGCAGGTGTGGCTCATGCGCAGGATGTGGTTGCCGGTTTCCTCGTCGCGGTATTCCGCCGCCATGCCGAGACGCTGCACGATCTGCAGGCGGGTGCGATGAATTTCCTCGGTGCGTACGCGCACCATTTCTTCCAGCACGGCCTTCTGATCGTACGTCATGCGATGCGCCAGCTGCGCGTCGAGCAGGTTGCGTACCCGCATCAGCAGCTCGTTGCGGTCGAATGGCTTGGCGATCATGTCGCGCGCGCCCGCCTCCAGCGCTTTCAGCAGATGCTCCCTGTCGTACTGCGCGGTCAGGATGACGATGGGCGGCAGCAGGGGATCGTTGAGCCCGCGCAGGTGTCCGATCACCTGGTAGCCATCGAGGTGGGGCATTTTGATGTCAAGCAAGATGAGCGACGGGCGCATGGCCTGATAGGCCGCTTCCGCTTCGCGCGGATCCTGTACCAGACGCAGTTTGTTGTAGCCCTGCAGATTGAGCATGCGTTCGAGCAGCTTCAGATTCGCCGGCTCGTCATCGATGATGAGGATGCCTTCGTTCCTAAGGTGTGAGGGATGCATGGTCTAGACCCGCATCGCCCGCCCCTGCGAGGCGAAATAGTCCATCACGCGCTTGGGCAATTCATGCAAGGGGGCGACCTCGTGGGTGGCGCCGATCGCGATCGCCTCCTTCGGCATGCCGAACACCACGCAGCTCGCCTCGTCCTGCGCCAGGTTGTGGGCGCCGGCATTCTTCATTTCCAGCATGCCGGCCGCGCCGTCACGGCCCATGCCGGTGAGGATCACGCCGACGGCATTCCTCCCTGCCGCGGTCGCAGCGGAGCGGAACAGCACGTCGACCGACGGGCGATGGCGGTTCACCGGCGGCCCCTGGTCGAGCCGGGTCATGTAGTTGGCGCCGCTCCTCACCAGCAGCAGGTGCGAATGCCCAGGTGCCAGGTAGGCATGGCCCGGCAGCACCCGCTCGTCCCCTTCGGACTCCTTGACCGATATCCGGCACAGCTTGTCGAGCCGGTTGGCAAAGGAGCGGGTAAAGCCGGGCGGCATGTGCTGGGTGATGAGCACGCCGGGGCTGTCGGGCGGTAGCTGGACGAGGAAGTCCTTGATCGCCTCGGTGCCGCCGGTCGAGGCGCCGATAATGATGAGCTTCTCGCTGGTGGAGAAGGTGTTGCGCACGGCGTCGAGGCGGGTCGCAGCCTGCGCCGGGGTCGGCGCGCGGGCGCGAACGTTGGCGAGCGACGCGGCCCGGATTTTGTCGGCGATGAGGTCGGCGTATTCGCGCATGCCGCTCTGGATGTCGAGCTTGGGCTTGGTGACGAAATCCACGGCCCCCAGCTCGAGCGCACGCATGGTGATCTCGGAACCGCGCTCGGTGAGCGAGGACACCATCACCACCGGCATCGGCCGCAGGCGCATCAGGCGCTCGAGGAAGTCGAGGCCGTCCATCTTCGGCATCTCGACGTCGAGCGTGAGCACGTCCGGGTTGGTCTGCTTGATGAGATCGCGCGCGACGAGCGGGTCGGGCGCGACGCCGACCACTTCCATGTCGGGCTGGCTGTTGACGATCTCCTTCATCACACTGCGGATGAGCGCGGAGTCGTCGACGATGAATACCTTGATTTTCATGTTCGCTGCTTTCCGTCCATCGCCCGGGGGCGATCAAAACAAATCCACGTCGCCGACCACGTCGTTGACGCGCAGGCGCGTGGCGTAATCCTGCTCACGCTTCACCAGCGTGTAGTTGTTGAGCTTCTTCAGCTTTTTCACCAGTACCCGCCCGGTCTCGGGGAAGAAGTACACCTTGCGTGGATAAATGTCGTTGAGATCCTCGGCAACGATGCGGATGTTCTCGTTGTGCAGGAAGGTGCGCACAAACTGGGCGTTGCGCTCGCCGACATTGAGGTGGATGATCCCTTGCAGCACGTTGCCGCCACCGAACACCTTGGCCTCGAGGTTTTCCCGCCTGCCGCCCGCCTTAAGGATCTGGTTGATCAGCACCTCCATCGCGTAGGCGCCGTAGCGCATCGAGGTCGATGCCGGGTTGCCCGGGTCGCCGCCGCCATCGGGCAGCATGAAGTGGTTCATCCCGCCGATGCCGGAGACGCGGTCGCGGATGCATGCAGCCACGCACGAGCCGAGCACCGTCACGATCAGCATCGGCTTGGTGGTGCAGTAATACTCGCCCGGCAGGATCTTGGCCGCCTCGCACTCGAACGAGCGATCGTAATAAATATTGGTCGCGAGCTGTTCTTCGATGGCTGGGTTCATGCAGGCTTATCCCTTGTGCCCGAGGCGAGCTCGTACACCGTTTTTCCCCTGAGACGGAACGCGTTGCTGGCGTACATGAAGTTTTCCGAATGTCCGGCGAACAGCAACGCTTCCGGCTTCATCAGCGGGACGAAGCGCTCGAGGATCCGTGCCTGCGTCGGCTTGTCGAAATAAATCATCACGTTGCGGCAGAAAATCGCGTCGAAGGGGCCACTCACCGGCCAGCTCGGCGCCAGCAGGTTGAGCGGCTTGAAGCTGATGAGCTGGCGCAGTTCGGGGCGGACGCGTACATAGCCCGCGCGATCGCCCTTGCCGCGCAGGAAGAAGCGCTTGAGCCGGTCCTGCGGCATCTTGTCGACCCGCTCGAACGGATAGACGCCGTTGGCCGCGGTCTCGAGCACATTGGTGTCGATGTCAGTCGCGACGATGCTGACGGGCGGCGTCAGGCTGTCGAAGGCCTCGCACACCGTCATCGCGATCGTATAGGGTTCCTCGCCGGTGGACGCCGCCGAACACCAGATCGACACCGGCGCCTTGGCCTTGCGGATATGCTCCGCAAGGATGGGAAAGTGGTGCGCCTCGCGAAAGAAAGCGGTGAGGTTGGTCGTGAGCGCATTGGTGAACGCCTGCCATTCATCGGCATTGCCGCTGCGCTCAAGAAAATCCAAATACACCTCGAACGAATCCATGTTGCGCGCGCGCAGGCGCCGCGCGAGCCGGCTGTAGACCATCTCCTGCTTGCTGTCCGATAGCGAAATGCCGGCCTGCCGGTAGATAAGCTCGCGCACGCGGGCGAAATCCCGCGGGGTGAACGCGAACACCTTGTTGGTATTGTCCTGCTGCGTGATGGGTGCGGGTCTCATGCCGACGTTGCCTGGGTACCTGGTCCGGGGTTCCCGAATTACGCGCACATGCCATGCGTCCCCGTCATGAAGACGTTATCGGTCCGTCAGGGCATTTCTTGACGACCCGCGCCATGACGCGGGCCGCGGGCACGAATCAGCTCGACGCCAGCCGCAAGCGCTTTGCGCCTGGGAGCCCCGGCCGCGTTTGGGTGCCTGGCGGGGTGACCGCCGACTGACGCCGCCCCGTCGCGCCCTCCACCAGGCGGAATGCATCGACCACCTCGGCCAACTTCAACGCCTGCGCCTGCAAGGCTTCCCACGAGGCCGCAGCCTCCTCGACCAGCGCGGCATTCTGCTGGGTGATGTCGTCCATCTGCGCGATCGCCTGATTGACCTGCTCGATGCCGTCGCTCTGCTCGCGACTCGCGTTCGAGATTTCGCCGACGATGTCGGTGACGAGCTGGAACGAGGTCACAATGTCGTCCATGGTCTCGCCCGCCTGGTTGACGAGCCTACCGCCGGCCTCGACCCTGCCGACCGAATCTTCGATCAGCGCTTTGATCTCTTTGGCCGCTGCGGCGGAACGCTGGGCGAGGTTCCTCACCTCTGCGGCGACCACCGCGAAGCCGCGGCCCTGCTCGCCCGCCCGCGCCGCCTCGACCGCGGCGTTGAGCGCGAGGATGTTGGTCTGAAAAGCGATGCCGTCAATGACGCCGATGATATCGGCGATCTTGCGCGAGCTCTCCTCGATCGAATCCATGGTCTTCACGACCTGGCTCACGACCTTGCCGCCGTCCTCCGCGATGGTGGCGGAGTTCACCACCAGTTTGCTCGCCTGGACCGCGCTCTCGGCATTCTGCTTGACGGTGCTGGTGAGCTCTTCCATCGCGCTCGCCGTCTCCTGCAGGCTCGAGGCCTGCGCCTCGGTGCGCCCGGACAAGTCGTGGCTTCCGGATGCGATTTCAGCGGCGCTCGCGTTGACCTCGTTAGCCACCTCGCGGATCTGTCCGAGCAGCCAGCGCAGGTTGACCTGCAGCACGCGAAGCGACTCCAGCGGCGCGACGACATCCGGCAGGCCCTGGGCGTCGATCTGCGACGTCAGGTCGCCGGTCGAGACGCGCTCGATCTCGCGGCGGGTCCGATCCAGCGGAATCATCACCAAGCGGTGCACGGCAAAGCCGAACACGCCCGCCATCACGACGCCGAAGCCGCCGATCGCCCACAGCCAGCCGCCTGCCGAAGACGTCGGCGCGAGCGCCGCCACGCCGGCGAAGAGGATCGCCATCGAGACGACCGCCGCGGTCAGCAGCGACTTCAAGGTCATCCATTCGTAGACGCGGGCCAGGCGGGAGCGCTTCACCGCCCTGCCCTCGCGGAGTTCGATCGAGGTATCGCCCGCCCTGATCGCCCGGTAGGCCGCCTCCGCCGCCTGCACTTGGTCGCGCGCCGGCTTGATGCGCACCGAGGTATAGCCGGTGATTCTGCCGTTCTCCATGATCGGCGCGGCATTGGCCTGCACCCAGTAGTGATCGCCGTTCTTGCAGCGGTTCTTCACCAGCCCGGTCCACGCCTTGCCCGATTTCAGCGTTCGCCACATGTCGGCGAACGCCTCCGGCGGCATGTCCGGATGGCGCACGATGTTCTGCGGCTGGCCGAGCAGCTCGGCCTCGGAGAAGCCGCTGACGTTCACGAAATCCTGGTTGACGAAGGTAATGTTGCCGTGGACATCGGTCTTCGAGGTCGGCGCCTCGTCATCCTTCAGGATGTATTCGACATTGGTGATCGGCAAGTTGGTGCGCATGGTCGGATGCCTTGAGAAATCATCTACTGAATAGGCTGGCGCACCGTGCGCCAGCCGATGTCATGGGTCGAGGACACAGCGGGTCGTCAGAACTCTTCCCACTCGTCGTTGTTGCCGCCGGCGACCGCGAGCTTCTTCGGCGCAGCCACGGGGCGCGGTGCCGTCCGGCTCGGCGAAGCCTGCGAGGCAACCAGCCTCGGCTTGGCCGGCGCCGGCCGCGACGCCGCCTGGTACGCACCCGCCTCCAGCCGGAACACGCTCACCGCCTCGGCAAGCTTCGCCGCCTGGTCCTGCAGGCTCTCGGCCGCAGCCGCCGCCTCTTCGACCAGGGCG
>JBKBRW010000019.1:0-252 GCA_046291555.1 Thiobacillus sp. | reverse complement strand
GCTCTGCTCGGCGCTCGCCGCGGCGATCTCGCTCATGATGTCGGTGACGCGCTTCACGGAGGAGACGATCTCTTCCATGGTCTTCCCCGCCTCATCGACCAGATGACCGCCCGCGTCGACCTTGGCAACGGAGTCTTCGATGAGCGCCTTGATCTCCTTGGCCGCACTGGCGGAGCGCTGGGCGAGGTTCCGTACTTCGGAGGCGACGACAGCGAAGCCGCGCCCCTGCTCACCGGCGCGTGCGGCCTCGAC
>JBKBRW010000018.1:0-47727 GCA_046291555.1 Thiobacillus sp. | reverse complement strand
CGTGCTTTCCATACCGATTCCGGATATTAGACAAAGTCCAGATTGACGCTTATCATTTCTGTTATGGAGTACACGCGCGACAACATGGCGACCCTTCTGCGCAGCCACGACATCAATCCGACGCATCAGCGGATCGAGATCGCACACGCGCTGTTTTCGCGCCAGGAGCACCTCTCTGCCGACCAGGTGATGGCCATCGTCAACACGCGCCACTCCGAAACCTCCAAGGCCACCGTCTACAACACGCTCAAGCTCTTCCTCGAAAAAGGCCTGGTGCGCGAGGTGATCGTCGACCCCAGTAAGGTGTTCTACGACCCCAATACCGGCCCGCACCATCACCTCTACGAAGTCGACACCGGCAAGTTGTCCGATATCGACGCGACCAACGTGCATATCTCCGGCCTGCCGGCTCTGCCCGAGGGCATGGTGACCGAAGGCATCGACCTGATCGTCCGCGTCCGCCGCGCGCAGTAAGCCGGCGTCCGGTGAAGCGGGTCCTGATCGCCCCGACGCTGCTCGACGCGCAACTGGCGGTCGATGCACTCGCCGGTCTCGGCATCACCGCACACATCTTCAACGCCAATCTCTCCGGCGCGCTCGGCGAGGTGCCTTTCCTTCAGGCTCAGCCTGAAGTCTGGGTCGACGACGATGCGCAAGCCGACCGCGCGCGCGACGCGCTGGCCGGTCTGCGCGACGCCCCAGCGTGCGGCGACAAGACCTGCGCACGCTGCGGCGAGATGAATCCGGGAAATTTCCTCAGTTGCTGGCAGTGCGGCAGCGCGCTGCCCGATCAGCCCTGCTGATCCTGGCTCCGGGCCTCGACGTGCAAGCGGTAGTGGCGCGCGAAGATGCGCTCGAGTTCGTCGATCGCCTCCTTCGCTGCGACGCCGTGGATGAGGTGCCGCGTCATCTGCGCCGACGCTTCGTGGAACAGCCGGTTGCGCTCCAGCATCGGGTAGGTCTGCATCAGCCGCTGGATCGCCTTGACCACGTTCTCTTCAGCGGGGCGAGGAATCGGCAGCGGCTCCGCAGGAAGCTCGGCGGCCGCCTCGCCGCCCTGCTTCGCCATCAGGAACTCGGCATACTCCAACAGGGCCTGCTGACGCGTCTCCGACAAGCCGCGGAAGATCGACAGGAGCCGCTTGCTGCCGGGCATTTCAGCGTCCGCGCCCCTTGACCGGGCGCTTCATGGGTACCACGTCCATGTTGCATTGCTGGAACTTGTTTTCGACGAAGCTGATGAAGGCGTCGAGCAGCTTGCTGCGGAATTTCTCCGGCGCGTAAACCATCGACAGCTCGCGTGTCAGCCGCGGGCTCAACGGCACTGCGACCAGGGTGCCGAGCTGGATTTCCTTGGTGACCGTGGAGGCCGACATGATCGCGACGCCGAGGCCGGCTTCAACGGCGCCCTTGATCGCCTCGCGGCTGCCAAGCTCCATCTCGATATGCAGGTCGTCCGGGTTGACGCCGTTGTGCTTGAAGAAGTCATCGACCACTTCGCGCGTGCCGGAGCCGTGCTCGCGGGACACGTAGGGCTGCTCGGCGATCTCCTTCGCATCGACGCTGGAGCGCGAGGCGAGCGGATGGCCGGGTGAGCAGATCATCACCAGCTCGTCCTCGCAGCAGGCCAGCGTCTTGAGGTTACCATGATGCGAAGGCGCCTCGATCAGGCCGACGTCGAGCGAATGATCAGCGACCTTGGAGGCCACCGTTTCCGAATTGGCGACCGTGAGGCGCGCCTGCACCTGGGGGAAGCGCTCCTTGAACTCCCCGAGGATGCGCGGCAACTGGTATTCCGCGATCGTGGTCGAGGCCCCGATCATGAGGGGGCCGGTGACCTGGCCGGTCATCTCGCCAACGCGGGCTTCCATTTCGCCGGTCAGCGCGAGGATACGTTCGGCGTAACCGAGCACCAGCTCGCCCACTGGGGTGAGCGAAATCTTGCCGTGGCTGCGCTCGAACAAACGTGTATTGAAATGCTCCTCGAGCTGCTTGACCTGAAAGGTGACGGCGGGCTGCGTCATGTACAGGATGTCCGCGGCCTTGGTGAAACTGAGCTGTCGAGCGACGGTGTAGAATACTTGTAGTCTGCGGTCGGCCATAAAACTCCGCCCCTGGGTCAGAAAAGATTTTTATTCAACCACAAACCCGACCGTGATGAAACATTCGCCCGTGCAAGCCCAGGTTTTTCAACGGGCAGTGCTGACGCCGGCGACCCCGCGCCCGAACGCGCGCCGCCGACTCTGACCGCCCACGCCGTGAATCGCGCCTTCTACACCATCCTGCTGGCGCAGTTCCTGTCCGCGCTGGCGGACAACGCCCTGCTGTTCGCGGCGATCGGGCTGCTGGTATTCCTTGCAGCGCCCGATTGGCACTCCCCGCTGCTGCAGACGGTATTCGTCATTGCGTACATCGTGCTGGCGCCGCTGGTCGGCCCATTCGCCGACGCGCTGCCGAAGGGCCGGGTCATGCTCATCGCCAACTCGGTGAAATTCGTCGGCTGCCTCACCATGCTCGCCGGCCTGCATCCGCTCGTCGCCTACGCCATCGTCGGCGTCGGCGCGGCGATGTACTCCCCGGCGAAATACGGCATCCTCACCGAGCTGCTGCCGCCGGAGAGGCTCGTCGTCGCCAACAGCTGGATGGAAGGCACGACCGTCGGCGCGATCGTGCTCGGCGCCATCATCGGCGGCGCGCTCATCAATCCCGAACTCGCCGCGAGCGTGCTCGCGGGCGCGGGGCTCACGGGATTCGTGATCGCGCCCAAGTTCGCGATCATCGCCATTACCAGCCTGTACCTTGCCGCCGCCATCGCCAACCTCTTCATCCCGCGGCTGCCGATCGACCACGCACTGCCGAACAAGTCGCCGCTTTTCATCCTGCATGACTTCTGGCACAGCTTCGTTCTCTTGTGGCGCGACCCGCTGGGCCAGGTGTCGCTCGCGGTCACCACGCTGTTCTGGGGGGTCGGTGCGACGCTGCGCCTGCTCATCATCGCGTGGGCCGCACTCAATTTGAAGTACGGTCTCGACCAGGCGACCCAGCTCACCGCCGCGACCGCGATCGGCATCGCCATCGGCTCGGTGCTCGCCGGTCGTTTCGTGCCGCTCAGGGGGGCGGTGCGCGTGCTACCGGCCGGCATCATTCTCGGCTTCGTGCCGATCGCGCTGATCTGGGTCGAAACACTCTGGCCGGCCCTGCTGCTGCTCACGCTAGCCGGCGTGCTCGCCGGCTACTTCGTGGTGCCGATGAACGCGCTGCTGCAGCACCGCGGCCACCTGCTAATGGGCGCAGGGCACTCGATCGCGCAGCAGAACTTCAACGAGAACCTCAGCATCCTGGTGCTGTCCGGCGCCTACGCGCTCATGATGCGTGCCGAATGGCACATCCATGCCATCATCTGGGTATTCGGGCTTTTCATCAGCGTCGTGATGACGGCGATCTGGGTGCGCCATCGCCACGACGTGGTGCATTAGGCCGCGGCGTTTTGCTGCTTCACCACCGTCATCGCGCTCGCGATGAGCGCGCTGAGATCCGCCATGTTGGACGGCACGATGAGGGTGTTGCCGGTCTTGGCGATGCCGGAGAAGGCCTGCACGTACTGCTCGGCAACCTTGAGGTTGACCGCCTGCAGGCCACCCGGCTTCTCGATCGCCATCGCCACGCGCGCGATCGCCTCGGCGTTGGCGGCGGCGATGGCCTTGATCGCTTCGGCCTCGCCCTGGGCGCGGTTGATCGCCGCCTGGCGCTCGCCTTCGGAGGCCTGGATCGCCGCCTCGCGCTCGCCGGTGGCGAGGTTGATTTGCTCCTGCATGCGGCCTTCGGAGGACGCGATGAGCGCGCGCTTCTCGCGCTCGGCGGTGATCTGCCGCTGCATCGCATGCAGGATTTCTTTTGGCGGGGTGAGATCCTTGATCTCGTAGCGCAGCACTTTCACGCCCCAGTTGGTCGACGCCTCGTTCAGCGCCATCACTACGCCGCGGTTGATCTCCTCGCGCTCCTCGAAGGTGCGGTCGAGTTCCATGCGGCCGATCAGCGAGCGCAGCGTGGTCTGCGCCAGCTGCGACACCGCGGAAATGTAGTCGCTCGAACCGTACGACGCCATCTTGGGATCGGTCACCTGGAAGTAGAGAATGCCGTCGACCGCGAGCTGGGTGTTGTCACGCGTGATGCAGACCTGGCTCGGAACGTCGAGCGGGATTTCCTTCAGCGAATGCTTATAGGCGACGTTGTCGATGAAGGGAATGACGAGATTCAGTCCCGGCGCGAGCACGGCGTGGAATTTGCCCAGGCGCTCGACCACCCAGGCGTTCTGCTGCGGCACCACGCGGATGCCCTTGGCGACGACGATCAGGATAACGGCCAAGATGACCAGTGCGACGACGTCCATGTGTTGCGCTCCTCTCGTTGTGTCAGTTCAGAAAAATCAGTTGCCGAGCACCAGCGTGTTGCCGCGCACCGCGCGAATCACCAGCGGGCGCGCGGCGTCGACCTCGGCCGACTCGGCCTCGGCGTCCCACAGCGCGCCGCGGTATTTCACCTGGCCGCGGCCGCCCTGCCAGGATTCGATCTTCACCGACTGGCCGATGTCCATGTCCTGCACCAGGGCCTCGGGATGCTCGGTGCTGCGCTTCCAGTGGCGCAGCGCGAGCGTGCCAACGACCGCGATCACGCCCGCCACCAGCAGCTGCACGATGAAGCCGCCGCCGAGCCACGCGGCGAACCCCGCCCCCGCCGCGGCGAGGCCGTACACCAGCAGATAGAAGGTCCCGCTGGTGAGTTCCACGCCCACCAGCACCGCCGCCAGAATCCACCACCACACATATGCCTGCATCGCGTCTCCTCACCGGGGTCGGCCGGAGACGATCACCGGCCGGTTCGACAATTCGTTGGGATTATCGCCCAAAGGCGACGCCGGGCCGCCCGCGGGAAAAAGCCGCGCCAGGATCGCACCGACGCGCGCGATGCCAAGGCGCGCGCCCGCCTCGAAGCGCCCGGCACGGAATTCGGCCTGCATCGCCTGCGCCACCGCCTCCCATTCGTCGGGCGCCACCCGCGTCGCGACGCCGCGGTCAGCGACGATCTCGATGTCGCGGTCGGCGAGCAGCACGTAGATCAGCACGCCGTTGTTCGCTTCCGTGTCCCACACGCGCAGGTCGGAAAACACCTGCAGCGCACGTTCGCGGTCGGTCACGCCGCGCCATACCTGGCCCGGCGCCAGCGCGTTCTCGATGGCGAAGGCGATTTCGCCGGTGTGCGTCGACTCCGATGCGCGGATCGCCGCCTCGACGGCGTCGAGCACGGCAGGTGGAAACGCACGCCGCCATGCCCATGGGGGCGCGAACAGATGACGCAGGAAACGCGTGAGCTTTACCATCTACCCGACGCGCCTCCGCCGCCGAAACCACCACCCCCGCCGCCCCACGAGCCGCCGCCATAGCCACCACCGAAACCACCGCCGCGGCCGCCGCTCGACCAGCCGTTGCCGCCGCGAGAGCCAGACGCCACCGCGGCGAACACGAACACGGCGATGAACAGCAGCAGAATATTGAAGCCCATCATCACGGCGCCGGCGGCCACGCTGCCCGCTGCGGCAAGGCCGGCGGCGGCAGGCCGGCTCATCAGCGTGGACAGCAGCCAGCCGCCGATCACGCCGCCCATGACCAGAAAGCCGAACAGCGCATCGTCGCCTTCCGCGCTGCCGGGCGCAGGGGGCGGCAAGCCCTCGCCTTCGATCAGCTTCATCAATTGCGTCACCCCGGCATCCAGTCCGCCGGCAAAGTCACCCGCCTGGAACCGCGGTGCGATCACCTCGGCGATCACCCGCCGGGCGATCGCGTCGGGAATCGCGCCTTCGAGGCCGTAGCCGACTTCGATGCGCATCTGGCGATCGTCCTTGGCGACGATGAGGATGACGCCGTCGTCGACTTTCTCGCGACCGATCTTCCAGCGGTCGGCGACGCGGATGCCGAAGGCCGCGATGTCCTCGCCGGCGAGCGTCGGCACGATCAGCACTGCGATCTGGCTGCCACGCTGCGCCTCGAAGGCGGCGAGCTTGTCCTCCAGCGCCGCGACCTGCTCGGCGCTCAGCGTGGCCGTGAGGTCGGTGACGCGGCGGCTGAGCTCCGGCACCGCGATCTGCGCCCAGACGACGAACGCCAGTCCAGCCAGCAAGACGCCGGCCAGCCAGGCGCCGCGGAGCCGCGCGACCATGCGCCGGTCAGTAGCCGTGCGAGAGACTACCGCCGTCCGCGCCGGTCGGTGCGGTGGGTGCAGCGGGCGTCGCAGGCGCGGCCGGCGCCGGTGGCGCACCGAAGTCGACCCGGGGCGGCGTGGAGATCGCCGCCTCGTTCTCGACCGTGAAGCTCGGCTTGGTCTTGTAGCCGAAGACCATCGCGGTGAGGTTGGAGGGGAACGAACGCACCGTGACGTTGTAGGTCTTGACCGCCTCGATGTAGCGATTGCGCGCGACGGTGATACGGTTTTCGGTGCCTTCCAGCTGCGCCTGCAGGTCGCGGAACAGGCCGTCGGCCTTCAATTGCGGGTAGTTTTCGGCGACCAGCAACAGACGCGAGATCGCGCCGGTGAGCTGACCCTGCGCGGCAATGAAGCGCTGGAACGCCGCCTCGTCGTTGATCAGCTCCGGCGTCGCCTGGATCGCACCGACGCGGGCGCGCGCCTCGGTGACTTCGGTGAACACCTGCACCTCGTGCGCCGCGTAGCCCTTCACCACGTTGACGAGGTTGGGCACGAGGTCCGCCCGGCGCTGGTACTGGTTGAGCACCTCGGCCCAGGTCGCCTTGATCTCCTCGTCGGTCGATTGCAGGGTGTTGTAGCCGCAGCCCGACAGGGCCAGCGCCATCAACGTCACCATCAGCCATCTCAGCATGTCGTTCTCCTCGTATATGCAATGCGTGGTCGTCGCACTGACAAGCTTACTGCATGAGCGTGACGAGTTCCGCCTCGGCGCGGCCGCCTGCCACCCATAGGCGCGCCACGCTCACCGGCAGTTTGAAACGGCGCGGCCCCGCGCTGCCCGGATTGTCGAAGAGCACGCCGTCGCGCGTCTCGACGCAGGGTTTATGCGAGTGGCCCGATACGACGACGTGCACGCCCGTCGAGGCGGGATCGATCGCCAGTTCGCCGAGGATGTGCAGCACGTGGATGCGCACGCCGTCAATTTCGAGCTCGGCCGTGCAGGGAATAGCCTCGGCCCAGGCGGCGCGGTCGTTGTTGCCGCGCACGACGGTGACGGGAGCGATGCGCGCAAGCGCCTCCAGGATTCCGCGCGACTCGCCCGAGCGCGAGCCGATGTCGCCGGCGTGGACGATGTGCGCGCAGCCCGTCAGCGCCGCGACCGCCTCGGGCCGCAACAGGCCGTGGGTGTCGGCGATCAGCCCGATCGGCGTGCGCGGCATGGCGCGGGGTTCAGGGCTTCACGCCCCAGGTGGCGAAGAGCGGGTCGGACTCGGCCAGGCGGTCGGCGTAGCGGTCGTCCTTCGGCCGCTTGAGGCCGCGCTCGACGTAGGTCTCGACCCGCTTGAACCCGGCCTGCTTGATGAGCGTGCCAACCCAGGCCATGCGCTCCATCGGGTGCAGCTGGGTCCACAGCTTGATGACCTTGGGCGGGAAATAGCGGTGGGACAGCGTCACGACGAACATGCCGCCCGGCTTCAGCACGCGCTTCGCCTCGGCAACGACGGTCTCCGGCTGCGTGAGGTATTCGAACGACACGGTGCACACGACGGCGTCGAAGCTCGCGTCGGCAAACGGCAGCTTCGGCTTGGCGTTGAGGTCGTGCACGATGCGTTCGGCGAGCTGCGGGTTGTCGGCCATCTCCTCGGCGTTCATGCCGAGGCCGACTGCCGGCGGCACGGTGTCGGGCAGGTGCGAACGCCAGCCCGCCATGAGGTCGAGCACGCGCGCGCCCTCCGGCAGCACGGTGCGGTACAGCGCCTGAATGCGGCGCGCGCACACCGAATCGACGTGGGTAACCTTCCTCGGCTGGGCATAGAACTCGGTATCCGGCGTTTCATCGTCACGCCTGAAGGCGTCCGGGGCGGAGAAATCGGTCGGCGTCTGCATCTGCGTTTCCATGCCGCTCCACTCGAGCAACTGGGTGACCTTGCCGATGGGCTCGGTCGAGACGTCGGCCTTGCCGCTGTCGATGCTGAAGATGCGCCCCTGCAGCGGATGACTGAAGTTGGCTACGAAGCTGGCTTCGTTGAGCTTGGTCACGCGGAACATCGGCCCCGGCGCATCGTCGGCGTTAATCAGCTGGGCGGGATAGAAGCGGCCGAAGCGCAGCGGCGCGATGTCGTGACGGAACGCCTCGTTCGGCACTTCGTGTTCGATCTTCGGCCCGACGTCCATCTGCGCGTCGACCGGCGGCGTGTCGCCGGGCATCCAGATCACGACCTGGTGACGGCCGAGGTCGGAGAAGTAGTTGACGCGAAAGCGAAGGGCGGAGTGGAGCAGGTTCATCGCAGTTTCTAGGGGTCAGGATTCAGGATTCAGGGCCGCATACGTTCGGCGGGCCAGGCAGAGGTCTTCCCAGGCGCGCGCCTTATCAGGCAGGTTGCGCAGCAGGTAGGCGGGGTGGTAGGTCACGATGAGCGGCACGCCCTGATACTGGTGGACGCGGCCGCGCAGGCGTCCGATGGTCTCGTCGGTCGCGAGCAGCGTCTGCGCAGCGAAGCGTCCCAGGGCGACGATGAGTTTGGGGCGGATGAGCTCGATCTGCGCCCGCAGATAGGGCAGGCACGCGGCGATCTCGTCCGGCTCGGGGTTGCGGTTGCCGGGGGGGCGCGATTTCAGCACGTTGGCGATGTAGACGTTCTCCCCGCGCGCAAGGCCGATTGAAGCGAGCATGGCGTCGAGCAGCTTGCCGGCCTGGCCGACGAAGGGTTCGCCCTGCGCATCCTCGTCGGCCCCCGGCGCCTCGCCGACGATGAGCCAGTCGGCGTTGCGGTCGCCGACGCCAAGCACGCCCTGGGTGCGCGTCGCATGCAGCTTGCACTTGGTGCAGTGCGCGACGGCGTCGGCGAGCTGCTCCCATGTGTAGGGCGTGGTCGCCTCAGCTTCGGCAACCGGCGTCTGGCGCAGGCGCCACACCGGGCCGATGCCGAGTTCCTCGACGATGTCGTCGCGCGTCAGCATGCGAGCGTCTTTTTCATGATGAGCGCGTCCTCGCGGCCCTCGCGCGCCGGGTAGTAGCCGCGGCGCACGGCGAGATCGACGAAACCGCTGCTGCGGTAGAGCGCGATCGCCGCCGTATTCGACACGCGCACCTCGAGAAAGACGCTGTCGGCCTTGTGGTCGCAGGCACCTGCGAGGCAATGCTCGAGCAGGTCGCGCCCCAGGCCGTGGCCGCGCCACATCGGCGCGATGGTGAGGTTGAGGAGATGCGCCTCGCCCGCCGCGACCATCATCGCGTAATAGCCGATCACCTCGCCTGCAGCCTCGCGCACCCACATGCTGTAGCCGGCCTTGAGCGAGTCGGCGAAGTTGCCGGGCGTCCACGGATACTCGTAGCTCGCCAATTCAATTCTATGGATGCGCGGTAAGTCGGCCTCGGTCATCGGCCGCAGGCGATGCGCGATCTCGAACACGGCGCTCATGCGGACGCCCTCGCGCGGCGCTCGTCCACTGTCAGCGCCACCTTGTCGCGCAGGTAGATCGGCGCAGCGAGCGCGGCGTCCATGCCCTCGCCGCGCTCGAACGCAGCCGCGGCGAGCGGCGCCATCGCCGCCGCGTCGGGCATCAGGGTTTCGTCGATGTGCACGAGCTGCGCCGCGAGCCGCGGCCGCAGCACCTCGCCGAGGACGGCAAAGCCGTTGCCGGCGCCGACCCAGCCCTCGCCCGGCGGTACCGTCACCGATTCCGGCAGCGCGAGCTGCGGGGTGCTCACCGCGCGCCAGCGTATCCCGTCGCGTTCGTAGGCGGCCCAATAGATCTCGGCCATGCGCGCATCGAGCACCGTGAGCACCCGGTTGGCGCCCGCCTGCTCGGCGATCGCCTCCAGTGTGGAAACGCCGACCACCGGCAGGTCGGCGCCAAAGGCCAGACCCTGCGTCACCGCGCACGCGATCCGGAGGCCGGTGAAGGAGCCGGGACCAGCGCCGTAGGCGATGCCGTCGAGCTGGCGCAGCGTGACGCCGCCGTCGCGCAGCAGTTCCTCGATCATCGGCAGCAGCAGCGTACTGTGACGCTGCTCGGCGAGCACGCGGAAGGCAAGCACGCGGCCGTCCAGCGAGAGCGCGGCCGAGCAGTATTCGGTGGAGGTATCGAGGACCAGCAACTTCATCGGCGCGATTTTACCGGTTGCCGGCCGGCCCGACCCTTTGCGCAAGCGTTTGCCCCTGTAGACGACGCGGTAAATCGCGCCGGCATGGTCGTCCGCCTCAGTCGGGCTTGAGCGGCATCACGATCTCGAAACGCACACGCAACCAGGGATCGCGCACCTCGGCGAGGCGGGTGATCCGCGCGGACAGCGCCTGCCCACGGTCCATCAGGCGGGCGACGTCGGCGTTTTCGCGGCGCGGCACGTAGCCGAGCTTGCGGCCCTGCCACTCGACCCGCACCGCGCGCGGGTCGTGGGGGTTGTCTGGCTCGCGCACCAGGGTGAGCGCATCGCCCACCTTGAGCTGCGGCCACACGGCCTTGCCCGCGTGGTACTGAAAGCCCGCGAGCGGCGAATCCTGCAGCACGACGTGCGCAGCGACCTCGGCGTGAAGCGGCGTCGCCCACGCCCACAGCAGCCACAGCACTCCCTGCCAGCGCTTCATGTGGAGGCTCCGTTTGCACGGTTTGAACGGGCCATTCTACTGACAAACGCAACGGCGCAAACGCCTCTTTTCCTGATCGCCGGATTAAGTTTTTGCATTCGACATGGCGCCTCGCGCTTGAGGTAGGATGAATTCGCCTTCAATCTCGCGTTGCCTCACCGACATGCCCAAGAAAGCCGCTCCCCGGACCAAGCTCTTCGTGCTGGATACCAACGTGCTGATGCACGACCCCACCAGCCTGTTCCGCTTCGAGGAGCACGATATCTACGTGCCGATCGCGACGCTGGAAGAGCTCGACATGCACAAGAAAGGCATGAACGAAGTCTCGCGCAACGCCCGCCAGGCCAGCCGCTTCATCGACGATATCGTGAGCAAGCTCGACAGCATCGAGGACGGTGTCCCGCTCGCCCCCCATAGCCACAACGCCGCCACCGGACGCCTGTTCCTGCAGACACAGGCGATCCACGACGACGTGCCGATGAGCCTGCCGACCTCCAAGGTCGACAACCAGATCCTCGGCGTCGTGCTGTTCCTGTCGCGCCACCACCCCGGCCGGCAGGTGATCCTGGTGTCGAAGGACATCAACATGCGCATCAAGGCGCGTGCGCTGGGCCTGCCCGCCGAGGACTACTTCAACGACAAGGTGCTCGAGGACACCGATCTCCTCTACTCCGGGGTACGCGAGCTGCCAGCGGACTTCTGGGACACGCACGGCAAGGGCATGGAATCCTGGCAGGCGAACGGCCATACCCACTACCGCATCAAGGGTCCGCTGGTGCCGAGCCTGCTGCCCAACGAGTTCGTGTTCCAGGAAGGCCCGAATCCCCTCTATGCCAAGGTTTTGTCGGTAGAAGGCAAGCAGGCCGAGCTGATCACGGTGCGCGACTACAGCCACCACAAGAACAACGTGTGGGGGATCACCGCGCGTAACCGCGAACAGAACTTTGCGCTCAACGTGCTGATGGACCCCGAGATCGACTTCGTCACGCTGCTCGGCCAGGCCGGTACCGGCAAGACCCTGCTCACGCTCGCGGCTGCGCTGGCGCAGGTACTCGACAAGAAGCTCTATAACGAGATCATCATGACCCGCGTCACCGTCCCGGTCGGCGAGGACATCGGTTTCCTGCCGGGCACCGAAGAGGAAAAGATGACCCCCTGGATGGGCGCGCTCGAGGACAACCTGGACGTGCTGAACAAGAGCGACGACGAGGCCGGCGACTGGGGTCGCGCGGCGACGCAGGACCTCATCCGCAGCCGGATCAAAGTGAAGTCGCTCAACTTCATGCGCGGCCGCACCTTCCTCAACAAGTTCCTCATCATCGACGAGGCGCAGAACCTCACGCCCAAGCAGATGAAGACCCTCATCACCCGCGCCGGTCCCGGCACCAAGGTCGTGTGCCTCGGCAACATCTCGCAGATCGACACGCCCTACCTCACCGAAGGCAGTTCCGGCCTCACCTACGTGGTCGACCACTTCAAGGGCTGGCGGCACAACGGTCACGTCACCCTGCAACGAGGTGAACGTTCGCGTCTGGCAGACTATGCTGCAGACGTGCTCTAGCCCGTCTTCAAGGAGATCCCCATGAAAACCGCTCTCGCGTGTGCCCTCACTCTGCTTTTGGCGCTGCCCGCCCAGGCGGCCGACTGGCGCGACGTGCTGCGCGGCGTCGTCACGCCGCCGGCTGAGCAGAAACCGGCCGCAAGCGACGTCGACGCCCTGTCCCAGAACGAGATCAACGCCGGGCTCAAGGAAGCGCTGACCCGCGGCGCCGAGGCGGCCGTCGCCCAGCTCGGCCAGAAGGACGGCTTTTTCGGCAATGACAAAATGCGAATCCCGCTGCCGCCCAGCCTGCAAAAGGCCGAGCAGGCGATGCGCCTGATGGGCATGGGCAAGCAGGCCGACGAATTGATCCTCTCGATGAACCGTGCCGCCGAGGCCGCCGTGCCCGAAGCCAAGGTGCTGCTGGTCGACGCCGTGAAAACCATGACGCTCGAGGACGCCCGCGGCATCCTCACTGGCGGGCAAACCTCGGCGACCGAGTTCTTTCGCAGGAAGACCGAGGCGAAGCTGACCGAGCGCTTCCTGCCCCCCGTCAAGGCGACGACCGACAAGGTCGGCCTCGCCCAGCAGTACAACCGCTACGCCGGCACCGCCGCGCGGTTCAACCTCATCGACAAGCAGCAGGCCCGGGTCGAGGACTACGTCACCCAGCAGGCGCTCGACCGACTGTACACCCTGATCGGCGAGAAGGAAGCCGCGATCCGCGCCAACCCGCTGCAGGCCGGCAGCGATCTGCTGAAGAAAGTGTTCGGCGCCGTCACCGGCAAGTAAGCACAGCGGATGAAGCCAGCCTCGCTCGCCCTCCTCGCGGCCGCGTTTCTCGTCGCCCCGGCGCAGGCCTGGGAAGTCGGCGAATTCCGCCATGGCATGACGCGCGCGGAGGTCGAGAGCGCACTCAAGAGCTGGAATTTCGACCGCAGCATGCCGGTCGGGCCGGACAGCCTGTTCGTCTACGACAGTCTCGGCAACCCGGCCGCCCGGCGCTTCCTGTTCACGTTCTGCAATGACCGTCTCGTCGCGCTCGAGCAGGAAGTCGCCCCCGCCTTCCGCCACTTCGTCATCATCGCGTCGAACTACGCCAACCTGCACGGCGACCCGTTCAAGGTCATCCCTTACACCAGCGTCGTCGCCAGTGGCGAAAAGAACCTGCTCGCCATGTTCTGGCGCCGCGGCAGCGACTTCATGGGCGTGAAATACCTGCTGCAGCCGACCAGCGAGCAGCTCACCATGACCTGGCAGATCAGCAACACCTGCTGGCAGGCGCCGCGCTGAAGCCCGCGCCTACCTGAACAGGCGCCCCGGCAGCCACCACAGGTAGAACACCATCCCGAACAGCTCGACCAGGGACTGCACCACGATCACCACGGCAGCCAGCTCCCAGCCGGCAGGCAGGGTGAGGGCGAACGGCAGCACGACGAAGGAATTGCGGGTGCCGAAACTGAAGGCGAGCGTGCGCCCCTGTGCGGCAGGCAGGCGCAGCGCCATCGCCATGGCCTTGGCGAGCAGCGCGGCGAACAGCAGAAACACGACGAACACCGGCACCAGAATCGGCAGCAGGCGGACCGCCTCGACGACTGCGCCGACCTGCGCGCCCGCGATCAGAAACACCACGACCGTGAGCAGGGGAACGGGCCACCACGCCAGTTGCTCGCGCCACACCTGACGCTCGGGCCGCGCCTCGATCCAGCGCTCCGTCAACGCCGCCAGCCCCAGCGGCAACAGCACAATGAGCAGCGCGGGCCAGACGTTTTCCAGGCCCAGCCCGTCCGGGTGGGCGCCGTCGGCCATCAGCCACAGGTAGGCCGGCAGCAACAGCAGTTGCAGCATCAGATTGGCGGGCGTCACCGCGATCGCGCGCGGCACGTCGCCGCGACCGAGCTGGGTAAAGGTGATGAACCAGTCGGTGCAGGGGACGAGCAGCACCAGCAGCACGCCTAGTCGCAACACCGGATCCTCCGGCAGCCAGGCGGCCAGGCCCCACACGGCGAGCGGCACGATCACGAAATTGCCGATCAGGAGGGCTGCGACGAAACGGTGATCGGCGAACGCCTCGCGCAAGTGCAGCAGCGGCACCTGCACGAAGGTGGTGTAGAGCAGCACGACCAGCACCGGCCACAGCAGCGCCTCCAGCCAGGGGCCCGCGGCCGGCCACGCGGACCCCAGGACCAATCCAAGGACTATGGCGGCGAGATAGAGGCCGACCTGGCGACGTTCGAGGGTCAGACGGTCCATGGGGGGGCGGCGCTGGGGGAAGATGTCATGCCCAAATTCTGCCACGCGCGCCCGGCCGGTGGATAATGGATTTCGGTTTCTACGCGCGCTTGCCATGCTCGATTACGCTCTCCTCTTTGTCGGCGCCTTTGTCGCCGCCGCCGTGTCCGGCGCGGCCGGATTCGGCGGTGCGCTCCTGCTGCTGCCGCTATTGGTCGCCACGGTCGGCGTCATGCACGCGGTCCCGCTGCTCACCCTCGCGCAGCTGATCGGCAACTTCTCGCGGGCGGGTCTAGGTTTTTCCGAGATCCGCTGGAAGCCGGTCGGGCTGTTCCTGCTGGGCGCGGCGCCGCTGAGCGTGCTGGGCGCGCTGTCCTTCGTGGAACTGCCCAAGGCCTGGGTGACGCGCGTGATCGGCGCCTCGCTTCTGATCTTCGTCATCCTGAAACTGACCGGCGTACTGCAGCTCAAAGCCGGGCCTGCGACGCTGATCGTCGGCGGCGGCGTCGTGGGCTTCCTGTCCGGCCTCGTCGGCAGCGCCGGGCCGCTGGGCGCGGCCGTTTTCCTGTCTCTCGGGCTGCCGCCGGTCGCCTACGTGGCGAGCGAGGCGACGACCGCCCTCGCGATGCATGGCCTGAAGGCGGTCATCTACCAGCATTTCATCGCGCTCGACCGGGACTTCTGGATACTCGCCGCCCTGATGGGCGTCGCGATGGTGCTCGGAACCTGGTCGGCCAAGCGGGTGATCGAGCGGATGCCTCAACAGCGGTTCGAACGCTGGGTCGCCGCCCTGCTCGTGCTCGTCGCGGGCTACATGCTCGTCATGGGCTAGAAGGACCCGCTGACGAGCCGCCGGCTCAGCCCAGATAAGCCTCGGTCGCGTAGCGCCGCATCATGCGGTGGCTGTTGAAGAAGCTGGCGTTCTTGCTGATCGCGCCCTTCATCACCGCGACCCAGCCGGCGCGGTCGCCGAACCACAGCGGCAGCACGACCTGCTCCAGCTTGTCGTAGATCGCCTTGGCATCGTCACCGTTGGCGCTCAAGGAATCGGCGCCGACCGCCCAGCCGGTCACACCCTCCAGGCACCCCTCGACCCACCAGCCATCGAGCACCGAGAGTTGCGGGACGCCGTTGAAGGCGGCCTTCATGCCACTGGTGCCCGAGGCTTCGAGCGGCCGCAGCGGCGTGTTGAGCCAGACATCCGATCCGGACACCAGAGCGAGCGCGAGATCCATGTCGTAATCGGGCAGGAAGGCCATCGGGATCTCCCCGGCCAGCTCGCGCATGTGGGCGTGCAGCGTTTCGATGAGCGCCTTGCCTGCCAGGTCCCTGGGGTGCGCCTTGCCCGCCATGACCACCTGAAAGGGATGCTCGCGCGCGATGGCCCGCAGACGCTCGAGGTCGCTGAACAGCAGGTCCGGGCGCTTGTAGGCGGTCATGCGCCGCGCGAAGCCGAGGATAGGCCGGTTAAGATCCAGTCGCACGCCGGTGAGCTCGGCGACGCGGTCGAGCAGCGCCTGCTTGGCCGCCACGTGCGCGCTCCACAGCGCCTCGTCGGGAATGCGGTCGGCGCGGACGAGCAACTCGGGCTCGTGGCACCAGCCGGGCACCTGCTGGTCGTACAGCGTCGCAAAGGGCAGGCTGGTCCAGGTCGAGGCGTGCACGCCGTTGGTTACCGCGTGCACGGCGTAGCCGGGGTACATCTGACGCGACACCTCCGCGTGGCGCTTGGCGACCCCGTTGACGTAGTCGGATAGGTTGAGCGCGAGCCGCGTCATGTTGAGCTTGTCTTCGCCGGCCAGCAGCTTGATCGTGCCGAGATCCAGCACGTCGCCGTAAATGCGCCGAACCAGCTCATAGTCGTACTTGTCGTGCGCCGCCTCGACCGGGGTGTGGGTCGTAAAGATACACAGTTCCCGCACGCGCGGCAGGTTGTAGGGACTCTCGCCCGGACGCAGGTCCTCCGGCGCGTGCGCGAACCGCCGCAGCAGCGCGAGCGTGAGGAAGGCCGAGTGCCCCTCGTTCATGTGATAGCCCATCAGCTTGAAGCCGAGCGCCTGCAGCATCGCGATGCCGCCGAGGCCGAGCACGATTTCCTGCTTCATCCGGTAGGCCTCGTCGCCACCGTAGAGGGTATGGGTGATATCACGATCACGCGGATCGTTCACGGGCAGGTCGGTATCGAGCAGCAGCACCGGGACGCCGCCGTCGAGGCGCGTGCTCACGGTGTAGAGCCAACCGCCCACCCACACCTGTCGCCCCTCGATTTCGAGCGCGACTGTCGCCTGCAGAGGCGTCGCGTAGCGCGCCGGATCCCACTCGTCGGGGTGCTCGGACTGTCGGCCCGCCTCGTCGAGTTCCTGGCGGAAGTGGCCGCCGCGGAAAACCAGTGTGACGGCGACCATCGGCACGCCGATGTCGGCCGCGGCCCGAACGCTGTCGCCCGCCAGCACGCCCAAACCGCCGCTGTAGGTCGGAATGTCGCTCTCGAGCGCAATCTCCATCGAGAAATAGGCGATGCGGTGCTTGCGCGTGTAGGGTTGGGTCGTGTTTTCCGGTTCCGACATACAGGACGGGCCCGACGGCAGGGGCGAGGCCCCGACCGCAGGCGAAGAATGAGACAACGCGAGTTTAGCGGGGGTTTACTTCGACTTGGTGTTGGCCTGGATCTCGGCCCAGCGCTCGCGCCATTCGGCGAGTTCCTCGTCCTCGATCTCCATCTGGATCGCGGCCACTTCCAGCGCGCTCATTTCCTGGTCCTCGATCCGGCGCATGAATTTCCTGCGCGTCCGCGCAAGCAGCCGCTCGATGTCATCCTTCTTGAGTTTCTTGGCTTTCTCGAGATAAGCCTCGTTCGGTTTTCTCATCGCAACGCATCCTCTGTGGCTTATTGATGTGGCGAACCCTACACCTTTTCGGCGCGACCGATCCACCTCGGTTTGTGACAGAAGAATGAAGCTTTCGTGGCGATGGGAACGTTCGGCCTTCTGCAAGGTTCACTTGTCTGTAACGCGCGCTTCATCTTGGGGCGGCACACTACTCGATCCTGGAAGCGATTTCCAGACCCACGCACGGAGGATCGCATGGCACTTGCACACCCTGCCAAACCAGCTTCTTACGCTTCGAGCGTTCCGGCCTCTGCCGCCCTGCACGGGCGGAAGGGGAACGACTTGGCGGTGCTCACGCTCGACGACATCGGCATCATCCACGACTGCAGCCAAGCCTGTCACGACCTCTTCGGCTACCGCCCCGACGAACTGGTCGGCAGCCACGTGTCCCACCTCCTGCCGCAGCTGCCTGAAACCGGCCTCGTACTGGACGGCCGCATCAATCCGCAAATCGCCTACCTGTGCCATTGCGGGATCGCCTTCAACGCCCATCACCGCGACGGCCGGCGCTTCCTGACCGAGCTGTTCATCAACCGGCTCGACGCCCACAACGTCGTCGTGCTGGTGCGCCGAATCGATGCCTCGGCGCGCCTCCCCGACCTGCGGGCGGCCCACTGACTTTACCGGAGCCGACGCGTCGGCCGCACACGCCCCGGGCACGGCGCATGGACAGAGACGTGGCGGAGTCCTTGCGGGCAGAGAGCGAGGCGCTGCTCGACGAGCTTCTCGCCATCCGCGCCGAGCTCATCGCCTGTGCCGACGCCGCCCGGGCGCAGCTGGACGCGGTGCACCCCTCGCACCGCGACAGCGTTCGCAATCTCCAGCACTATCTTGCACTGCGACGGCGCGACCTGCGCCCCTTGCAATTGCGGCTCGCCGCCCTGGGCCTCTCTTCGCTGGGGCGCGCGGAGGCAAATGTCCTCGCGACGGTCGACGCTGTCCTGCGCGTGCTGCACAGCCTCGCACAACGCGCGCTTCCGCCTGAGCTCACCCATTCGGCCGGCATCGACTTCGCCGAGGGGCCCCGCCTGTTGGCTGGGCACGCCGAGGCGTTGCTGGGGCCGGCAACGGCTGGACGCGACGTCCGCATCATGGTCACGCTGCCGAGCGAAGCGGCCGACGACGGCCGCCTCATCCATGCCCTACTCGAGCAAGGCATGGATTGCGCCCGCATCAACTGCGCGCACGATGACGCCAACGCGTGGGCACGCATGATCGGCCATCTGCGTGACACCGAGCGCAAGCTCGGCCGGCGCTGCCGGATCTTCATGGACCTGGGCGGCCCCAAGCTGCGCACCGGTCCGCTTGCATCCGGCCCCGCCGTCGCACGGGTGCGTCCGATGCGCGATGCCTACGGCCGCGTCACCGCGCCTGCGCGCGTCTGGCTCACCGACAGGAACGCCCCACACCCTGCTCCCTCTCCCGCCGGGGCCGTGATTCCCGTTGCGGGCGAGTGGCTCGCGCGGCTTAAGTGCGGAGACCGCATTGCCTTCGACGACGCGCGCGGCGCCCGACGCACGCTCGACGTGGTGGAGGCCGGACCCGCGGGCGCGTGGGCCGAAGGTCGCGAGACCGCCTATCTGACGGAAGGCCTGACGCTGCGCCATCGCCCGGCGGGTTCCCCGCGGGCGACGCACCGCTGCACCGTTGGTCCCCTCCCCCCCAAGGAGGGCACGCTCGTCCTGCAGAAAGGCGACGTGCTTATCGTGACGCGCGACCACCAGCCCGGCCACCCGGCGACCCATGACAGCGCGGGACAGTTGCTGACCCCGGCTCGGATCGGCTGCACCCTGCCGGAAGCCTTCGACCGTGCGCAGCCCGGCGAGCCGATCTGGTTCGACGACGGCAAGATCGGCGGCGTCATCGAAGCGGTCGACGCTTCACAGGTTCGGGTGCGCATCACGCAGGACCATATCAAGCCGCTGAAGCTGCGTGCCGACAAGGGCATCAACCTGCCGGAAACCGACCTGCGCATCGCAGCGCTCACCCCCAAGGACATCGAGGACCTCGCCTTCGTCGCCCGCCATGCCGACATCGTCGCCCTCTCCTTCGCCAACCGCGCCGAAGACGTGACCGCGCTACAGGCTCAGTTGGCCGACCTGGGCGGGCGCGCGCCGGCGATCGTGCTCAAGGTCGAAACCCGGCGCGGCTTCGAGGCGCTGCCGGAAATGCTGCTGGCTGCGCTACGCGCGCCACAGTGCGGGGTGATGATCGCGCGCGGCGACCTCGCGGTGGAATGCGGCTTCGAGCGCCTCGCCGAGGTGCAGGAGGAAATTCTCTGGCTGTGCGAGGCGGCACACGTGCCGGTCATCTGGGCCACCCAGGTGCTGGAGACGCTCGCGCGCGAAGGCCGCCCCTCGCGCGCGGAAATCTCCGACGCCGCGATGGGCCTGCGCGCCGAGTGCGTGATGCTCAACAAGGGGCCTTACATCGTGAACGCCGTGCGCACGCTCGACGACATCCTGCGGCGCATGCACGCGCACCAGGCGAAAAAGCGCGCGATGCTGCGCGCGCTGCGGCTCGCCGACCGCCTGCCGGCAGACGTGCACAACGACTGAAGTATTAGATGATCGGCTTGCGCAGGCGCGCCGGCTGCGCCTCGGCGCAGCGGCCGAGCGCGATCACCAGCGCGGGCATTTCGCCCGTGGCGAGCTTAAGCGCGGCACGCAGCGCGGCTTCGTCGTAGCCGCCGATGGGGCAGCTACCGAGCCCGAGGTGCGCGGCTTGCAGCAGGATGTGCGCGGCGGCGAAGTTGCACTGGGCGCAGGCCCACGCGGCGATGGTGTCGGGCCGGTAGAACGCGCGGTACTGCGCGTAGATCGTCGCCGTGTCGGCGCCGCGTACCTCGGCCTCGAACTGGCGGCGCACGTAGTCGCTGTCCGGCGCCAGATCATCGACCAGCGCGACGACGGCGATGAAGGCCGGCGCGGTCGCGGCGGCCGGCTGGTCGAAACAGGCCTGCGCGATCGCCGCGCGTTCCGCGGGGTCGGTCACGGTGAGGAAGCGCCACGGCTCGAGCCCGAACGCCGACGGCGCGAGCCGCCCGGCTTCGCGCAGCAAGGCCAGTTCCGCTGCCGTCGGCGCTTGCCCGGCGACGAAGTGGCGGCAGGCGAATCGTTTTTCGATGGCATCGAGCAGCGCAGGCATGGTGACACTCCTTCAATCAAGCAGGCCCTGGCGCGCAAACAGCCACAGCTGCTGCTGCGTGAGGGCGTTCACGCGGTCGGCCGGCAGGTCCACGCCGGCCCCCGCCAGCTGTGCCTGCATCAGGTCCACGAGTTCGTCGAACGTGTGCGTGCCGTCGAGCAGGACCAAGAGCGCGCGGCCATGGGCATCGAGGTCCATCGCGACATGGCGAGCGCCGCTCACCACCCAGCCGGGCGTGGCAGCCTGGGCGCGCGCCAGCGCGTTCGCCCGGGGCCGCTCGCCCGGTTCCCGCGATGCCGGCCCGCGCCACAGCGTGGGCATCACGCCATGCATGACGACCAGGCGGAACAATGCGTCGCGGAACGCGGCCTCGTCGACGGCAGGCTGGGCACTGTAGGTGGCGAGGGTCTGCCGTGCGGCGTTCAGCAGTTCAGCATAGTCGAGCGCGGCAGGATAGACCGACGACAGCGCCATCACCGCCGCCTTCATCGCCGGCTCGGCGACCTCGTAGCCGTTGCGCGCGGGATTGACGAAGCGTTGCGCGGCCTCGCTGTCGAGATCGATCTCTTCGTCGCTCGTGAGATCCGCATGGAACATCAGGCTTTCGAGCGCATCGGGCAGCGGCGGCTGCGCGCAGGGCGCGTCGTCGCGTGCGATCAGCGCGCGGCGGAAGCGCGTGTCGAGCGCGTCGTCGAGCGCGGCCTCGGCGTCGAGCCAGCGTCCCGCCATGCTTTCCGGCACCAGGCCCCAGGCGTCCTCGAGCTCGACCACCGCGCGACGCGGGCCGGCTTCGCCGACATAGCGCAGGCCGTGCGCGTCGAGCCGCGCCGCGAAGTCGGCAAACGTCATCGGCGCGTTGCAGTCCGCAAGGTATTCGTGGAAGAGGTACGAGGGCAGCGCCGTCTTCAGGTAGGCGATTTCCTTTTGCAGCGCGGGGTCGTCCCACTCGGCGGCCAGCGCGTCGAGCACGCCGCGCGCCTGGCGCAGCCGTTCGGGTGCACCGGCGTTCGGGTCGGTGCGCGCGATCAGCGCTTCGCGCAACGGCAGCAGCTTCTGCCAGCCGGCGGCGACGTTGAAACTGACGTAGGCAACGCCGTTCGGACTCAGATGCCGGCGGCACACGTCGAGCAGCGCCTGCTGGATCTTGGGCGGGATCCAGGAGTACACGCCGTGGGCGACGATGTAGTCGAATTCGCCCAGATCGCCCGGCAGCGCGGCGAGGTCGCCGTGCAGAATGCGCGCGTTCTTCAAGCCCAGCTGCGCGACGAAATCGGCACCGGCCTGCGCCTGCACCCGAGACAGTTCGACGCCAACACACTGGCTTTCGGGCCAACGCCACGCCAGCGGGATGAGGTTGCCGCCCTGCGCGCAGCCGAGTTCAAGAATGCGCGCGCGGGCAGGATCGGGCGCGTCGAAGCCGTGCAGTTTAGCCACCGCCGCGAGAAAATCCGGCTGCGTCTCGGGCAGCGGCAGGCTGTCGTAGGGGAGTTCGTCGTAGGTGATGAGGGTATCCATGCAGAAGATTGTAGCGTCGGCGATACTTCCGCCTATGACACGTATCTTCCGGATGAACCCGTTGCGGCAACTTTTTGCAGCCCTGTTCGCGCTGATGCTGCTGGCGCCCGCCGCGCGCGCCGACACGACCTGGATCGAGCCCGGACCCGACGGCGCGCCGGTAGTGCACCTGTATTTCTTCTGGTCGCTCGCCTGCCCGCATTGCCTGGAAGCGCGCCCCTTCATCGAGGCCATCCCGGCCGAACGGCCGTGGGTGAAGCTGCACAGCCTGGAACTCACCCGCCACCCGGAAAACGTGCGCCACTACGTCGCGCTTGCCGAGCAGGTGGGCGAGACTGCGCAATACGTGCCAGGGCTGCTGTATTGCGGCCGCATGCAGACGGGCTGGGATGATGCCGCGACGAGCGGCGAGGCGCTGCTCGCCGACCTCGACGCCTGTCGCGCCGCGGCGAAAACCGGCAGCGCGCTAGACATTGCGCGCGCCATGCCCGCACCGGCTTTCAGCGTGCCGGTCCTCGGCGACATCGCGCTGGACGGCTATTCGCTGCCGCTGCTGACGGTGCTGATCGCCGGCCTCGACGCCTTCAATCCCTGCGCGTTCTTCGTGCTGCTGTTCCTGCTGTCGATGATGGCACACCAGCACAGCCGCGCGCGCATGCTGGCGATCGGCGGCGTGTTTGTGCTGACCTCGGGGGTGATGTATTTCGCCTTCATGGCGGCCTGGCTCAACCTGTTCCAGTTGCTTGGCCATCTGGCGTGGGTGACGCTCGCCGCAGGCGGTCTGGCGCTTCTGGTGGGGCTGATCAACGTGAAGGATTTCTTCGTGTTCGGGCGCGGCGTGTCGCTGTCGATCCCGGAAAGCCGCAAGCCTGACATCTACCAGCGCGCCCGCGCCATCCTCGCCGCCGGCAGTGTGCCGGCCATGCTCGCCGCCACCGTGTTGCTCGCAGTGGCGGTCAACTTCTACGAGCTTCTGTGCACCGCGGGCTTTCCCATGGTGTACACGCGCCTGTTGACGCTGCAGGAGCTGGGCGCCGCGCAGCATTACCTGTACCTGGCGCTCTACAACGTCGTCTACGTGATCCCGCTCGCCATCATCGTCGGCGTGTTCGCCTTCACCCTCGGCGCGCGCAAGCTCAGCGAGCGCGAAGGGCGGCTGCTGAAACTGCTGTCGGGGCTGATGATGCTGCAGTTGGGCGCGCTCCTGGTGATCGCCCCCGATGCGCTCAACCGGCTTGGCGTCGCCTTCGCGCTGATCGCGGTGGCGGTCGGCCTCACCTGGCTCGCGGCGCGGTTGACGCGCCGCTGAGCCGGCTTAGTGCCCGCGCGTGCCGGGCTTGGACGAGAACAGCGCGGCCTGCGGACGCGGCTTCTTCGGATGCGAGGCGGGCTGCGGACCGGGCTTGGGCGCCTGCTTGGGCGCGGCGGCACGCGCGGGCTGAGCCTGCGGCGCGCGGCCGGAACCGCTGCGGCCAGGATGGCCCTGCCCTTGTCCCTGGCGTGCGCCCTGGCCCTGCCGTTGTCCCTGTCCCGGGCGCTGACCGCCACGGCCGTGCGGCGGGCGCGGCGGACGCTCGTCCGACATCAGTTCGTGTTTGGCAGGCGGCACGAAGCCGGGGTCGACCTCGACGCGCACGATGGCGCGCTTGATCAGTTTCTCGATGTCGCGCAGATAGCCCAGTTCCTCGTCGTCGACCAAGGAGAGCGCCGAGCCGGTGGCGCCGGCGCGGCCGGTGCGGCCGATGCGGTGCACGTAGTCTTCCGGCACGTTGGGCAGTTCGAAGTTGACCACCTGCGGCAGCTGGTCGATGTCGATGCCGCGCGCGGCGATGTCGGTGGCAACGAGCACGCGCACGCTACCATCCTTGAAGCTCGCCAGCGCCTTGGTGCGCGCCGACTGGCTCTTGTTGCCGTGGATCGCGGCGGCGGTGATGCCGTCCTTGTTGAGCTTCTCGGCGAGCTTGTTGGCGCCGTGCTTGGTGCGGGTGAAGACCAGCACCTGCTGCCAGTCGTGGTGCTTGATGAGATGCGCCAGCAAATCACGCTTGTGCGCCTGCGGCACGCGGTGCATCGACTGTTCGACGACTTCCACCGTGGTGTTGCGGCGCGCGACTTCGACGCTCTTCGGATTGTGCAGCAGGCCGTTGGCGAGTGCGCGGATCTCGTCGGAGAAAGTCGCGGAGAACAGCAGGTTCTGGCGCTCTCTCGGCAGCACCGCGAGCACTTTCTTGATGTCGCGGATGAAGCCCATATCCAACATCCGGTCGGCTTCGTCGAGAACGAGGATTTCGACGCCTGACAGATCGACCGTCTTCTGCCCGACGTGGTCGAGCAGTCGACCCGGCGTGGCGACGAGGATATCGACGCGCGATTTCAGCGCCTTGAGCTGCGGGTTGATGTTGACGCCGCCGAACATCACCATCGAGGTGAGCGGCAGGTGCTTGCCGTAGGTCTTCACCGACTCCTCGACCTGCGCGGCGAGTTCGCGCGTCGGCACCAGGATCAGGCAGCGCGGACGGCCGGGCTTGGTTTGCGCAGGGCGCGTGGAAAGCAGATGCAGGATCGGCAGGGTGAAGCCGGCGGTTTTTCCTGTTCCAGTTTGCGCGGCGGCGAGGAGGTCGCCGCCAGCGAGCACCTGCGGAATCGCCTGCGCCTGGATCGGGGTGGGCGTGGTGTAGCCGGTGTCGGCGACGGCACGCAAAATGGGTTCGGCGAGGCCGAGCTCGACGAAGGCCGGGCTGGCCGAGGGTGTTTCAACAGTCATGTAAGGGGTTCCTGCGACGGCCTGTTGCGCTTGCGGCAACACCAATCGAGGCAGACGAATGTGATCGGGAGATCGCTGCAAAACCCGGGTCGATTGGCAGACACGGGAGCCTGGGTCGACCAGGCAGGAGATTCGGGTGGTGGGCAGTACAAGGTTCGAACTTGTGACCCCTGCCGTGTGAAGGCAGTGCTCTACCGCTGAGCTAACTGCCCCCGGGGGCTGTGCGGTATGGACAGCGGCGCGCATTAAACCATATCCGCCCGTGCCCGGTCAATTTCGGGCGCCTCGATCCGGTAAAATGGCGGCTTTTTTCCGACCCGGCCCGCGCCATGATTCGCACCCGCTTCGCCCCCTCCCCCACCGGCTACCTGCACATCGGCGGCGCCCGCACCGCGCTGTTCTCGTGGGCGTTCGCACGGCATCACGGCGGCCAGTTCATTCTCAGGATCGAGGACACCGACATCGCACGCTCGACCCCCGAGGCGGTGCAGGCGATCCTCGACGGCATGGCCTGGCTCGAGCTCGACCACGACGAAGGTCCGTATTACCAGACCAAGCGCCTGTACCGCTACAAGGAAGTGATCGAGCAGATGCTCGCCAAGGGCGACGCCTACTACTGCTACTGCAGCCCGGAAGAACTCGACGCAATGCGCGAGGCCCAGCGCGCGCGCGGCGAGAAGCCGCGCTACGACGGCACCTGGCGGCCCGAACCCGGCAAGCAGCTGCCGGTGCCGCCATCGGGCGTGCAGCCGGTGGTGCGCTTCCGGAATCCGCTCGAGGGCACGGTGGCGTGGAAGGATCTGGTCAAGGGCACAATCGAGTTTTCCAACGCCGAGCTCGACGACCTCATCATCGCGCGTGCCGACGGCACGCCGACCTACAACTTCTGCGTGGTCGTCGACGACTGGGATATGCAGATCACCCACGTCATCCGCGGCGACGACCACGTCAACAACACGCCGCGCCAGATCAACATCCTCCGGGCGCTTGGCGCGACGGTGCCGCAATACGCCCACCTGTCGATGATCCTCGGCGACGACGGCACCAAGCTCTCGAAACGCCATGGCGCCGTGTCGGTGATGCAGTACGCAGAGGACGGCTATCTGCCGGAAGCAGTCATCAACTACTTGGCGCGTCTGGGCTGGTCGCACGGCGACGACGAGCTCTTCAGCCGCGAACAGTTCGTCCAGTGGTTCGACCTCGACCACATCACGCCGTCGGCGGCACAGTTCAACACCGAAAAGCTGCGCTGGCTCAACCAGCAGTACATCAAGGCGGCCGACGACGCACGCCTCGCCGATCTCGCGCGGCCTTTCCTCGCACGCAATGGCGCCAATCTCGATGACGGCCCCGACCTCGCGGCCGTCGTCGCATTGGTGAAGGATCGCGCCGCGACCATCGAGGAACTCGCCGACGCCGCCACGCTGTTCTACCGCACGCTGAATCCGACGCCCGAGCTGCTCGCGCAGCACGTCACGCCCGACGTCGTGCCGGCGCTGAAGGAGCTTGCCGGCCGCTTCGAATCTATCGACTGGGAACGCACCGCGATCAGCGCTGCGTTCAAGGAGACGCTCGCCGCCCACGGCCTCAAGATGCCCAAGCTGGCGATGCCGGTGCGCGTGCTGGTGACCGGCGAGCCACAGACGCCGGCGATCGACGCGACGCTCGAACTCATCGGCAGGGAAAAGGTTTTGGCGCGCCTCCAGGCAGCGCTTTAAACGCGTGTGGAAGCCCGCGGCGATTCGGCTATAATGCGCGCTGCCTCACGCCGGCGTAGCTCAGTTGGTAGAGCAGCGCATTCGTAATGCGAAGGTCGTCAGTTCGAATCCGATCGCCGGCACCACCTTTCAAACGCCGCTCTTCGAGCGGCGTTTTTCATTGTGCGAAGCTCAGCGCGAGTTCGTCGATCCGGCAGGGCTTGTGGATCGCGTACCCCTGCACGTAATCCACGCCGAGCGTCTTGAGCGCCTCGATGAGCTGCGCCGACTCGACGAATTCCGCCACCGTGGCGAGGCCGAGCGAGTGGGCGATGTCGTTCATCGACTTGACCATGGCGTAGTCGGCCTCGCTGCGCAGCATGTCCTTCACGAAGCTGCCGTCGATTTTCAGCGTGTCGGTGCGCAGGTTCTTGAGATGCGCATAGGACGTGAACCCGCTGCCGAAGTCGTCGAGCGCGAACTTGCAGCCATAGCGCCGCAGGTCGCGGATGAAGTCCTGCACGGCGCCGTAACTCTCGATCGCTGCCGTTTCGGTGATCTCGAACATGATCTTCGCCAACGGAAAATCAGCATCCGTCAGCAGCGCGCGCAACGCCGCCTGAAGTTCGCGGTTGCGCAGCGAGTTGGCCGAGAGATTGATGGCGAGCCCGCCGAGGGTGTCGAAGGTTGCGCGATTGCCGCGAATCCAGCTGAAGACCTCGCGGATCACCCACAGATCGAGGTCGTGCGCCCGCTTGAGGTGCTCGACGATGGGGAAGAAGTCGGCCGGGCCGATGACCCCGCCGTTGCCGTCGCTCACCCCGAGCAGAATCTCGTAATACGGCAGGCGCGTCGGCGACGCTGCGAGCGGCATGACCTTCTGGCAGCGCAGGAACAGGCCCTCGCCCTGCAGGTAGCCGTCCAGCCGTCCGGCCCAGTCCATGAACGACTCGAGAGTCTGCAGCTGCGGGGTGTCCTCCTCGTAGACCTGGACCTGGTTGCGGCCGAGCGACTTCGCGGTAAGGCACGCCGAATCGGCGCGCCGCACGGCCTCCGCCGCGGAAAACCGCGCCGGGTCGAACTCGCTCAGCCCGAGATTGAAGCCGATCCGGTAGCTGTGCTCGCCGTGCTTGAACGGAACGTCCTTGAGTTGGTCGAGCAGGGCCTTGACCGACGCGCAGCCGCCCTCGCGCTTGCAATCCGGCAGCAGCAGCGCGAGCGTGTCCTCGCCGAACGCCGCCACGACCGCATTCGCGCCGACGAGCACCCGAATGCGATTGGCGAGCGTGCGCGCCAGCGTCTCGATGGCCTGTTCGCCACAGCTGTTGCGGATCAGGCGGAACTGGTCGAACTCGAGCACGCCCACCACATGGGTCTTGCCCGCCTCTTCCGCGGGTCGCTGCTGGGCCAGCCGCTGCATGAAGCCCTTGCGGTTGGGCAGCCCGGTCAAGGGGTCGTGCTGCGCCAGCTGCATGAGTTCGGCGTAGCTGTCGTCAAACAGCGCATGCTCGGAACGGTCGAGCAGCGGCACGTCGCGGTCCTTGCCTAGGCGCGCGCGGCCCTCGCGGATCCGTTGCGCCAGTTCGTCGAGGGTGAAATCGAGTTTGCGCGTCGCCGAGCGGTTGGCGAAGGTACAACTGAAGGGGGGCTCGCTCAGCCAGACGAGCTGCATCGGCACGGTCATTCCGTCGAGAGGGATTTCCCACCAGTCGCCCAGGCGCAGCTGCGCGATCAGCCGGGCGTGGATCTCGGCGGTGTCGTGCTGCGGCGCGGCGAGGCGCCCGGGCGGAACGTACACCGGCGGCGACGCGGTGACGCCGCGCTCGAGCTTCGCGCCGATTTCGTCGAGGAAGGCGGCCAACAGGTCGACGTCGACGTTCACCGCCGACAGCCCGCGTTCGATCTCGCTCAAGAGCGCAGGCACGTCGACGGGTGACGGCGACGCCGCGAGACGGTCGGACAGCCGGTCGACGACCGCGAGCGCGGCCTGCCACCTCGCGCTGCCCGCCCCCTCGCGCATCTCGAGCAGCACCAGGTGCTGGCGCCACCCTGCGTCGAGCAGGCGCAGCAAGACGCCCGGCACCTCATGGCCGCCCAGCCGCGCCTCGAGCGCCTGGTTCACCCGATTGCGCGCCTGACGAATGCGTTCGCGACCTTCGCTCGCCTCCTGCACGCGGGCGACCCGGCTCCGGCGCGTCTGCAGGATGGGCCGCAGCACCTTCGCGAGGCTGTCGCGCACCATGTCGTAGACGCCCGGATCCTCCTCCGCCCGGCTGCAAACGCGGTCGACCAGCAAGTACAGAAAACGCTGCAGTTTCGGGTCGAAGAACTTGCCCTTGTCGTCCGCCGCGACGGCGAACTGCTCGATCAGGTTCAGCACCTGCCGTGCCGGATGGTCGGTGGTCGCGGGAAAGCGTGTGTCGCGCAGCGCCAGCTTGAGCAGCGGGCGCTCCAGCCGCTTGATCAGGGACTCGACCTCGGAATCGGGGACGACGTCGGCCCGGGCGCGGCTGAACAGCTGGGAGGTCGTGTCGAGGATCTGGCGGTGCAGGGGCGCCAGCGGGTGCCCCGCGCCCGCTGCAGAGACGCGGGCATCGACTTGCTCGACGAGCGAGGGCGCCGGCACGGCGCCGCCCCCCATGCCTGATAGCGGCAACGCGTCGAGCGCCGCCATCACCTCCTGCAAGCTCGCTGCCGGCGCCGCAGTGCCTGCCGCACCTGGCGCCGCCGCCACGGCCGCCGTACCCGTCGTGAGCGCGCGCTGGGTTTGCTGCAGGCGGTCGACGACGCGCAGCAACTCCGACGGCGCTTCGGCGGGCACCGCGCGCGCCGGCTGGGGCGCCGCCGCAGGCCGCGCGCGCAGCGACTGGTCGAGCGTCGCGAGAATCCGCTCGAGGCTGTAGCCACCGTCGTCCGGTGCGGCTGCGACCCCGCCCTGCCCCTCCGCGTAAAGACGATTGAGGGTGTCGGCAATCTGCGCCAGGTCGGGTTTGGCACGCGACTCGCTCGGGGGCGTCGCGGGCGGCTCGCTCCGCGCTGCAGACCGGGCCGGCGCGACGGCTGGCGTCATCGGCTGCAGGGGCGCCAGCGTCTGGTTGAGCTGTCGGTAGAGCGCGGGGCCATGGCTCGACACGGCGCGGCCAAGGGCCTTGTACAGGACCGTTCGCATCCGGTTGGTGAAATCCAGCCCCTGGATCGCCCCTTGGAAGGTGCGGCCGATGATCTCGGGTCCGAAGGGGTTGTTCTTGCGTTCGATGGTCCTGCCGACGAGCCGGCTGTACCGCTGCTCGAACTCGTCGAGCTGCGGCGCAAGGTCCGACTCGATCTCCTTGATCACTGCCGACAGGTTCAGCCAGTCCTCGAATTCCGCCTCGTCGACCAGGCTCAGTCCCTGCGAGCCCCGTTTCTGCGTATCCGTGCCGGCATCCGGACCCACGCTGTGGATGCGCTCGCGAATCGCATTGAAAAACGCTTCCTCGATCTGGGCGCGGCGCTGCATCAATTCCTGCGCGCCATACTCGTAGCGCGACCGCTCGAGGAAACTGTCCTCCTCGGCACCGGCCCGCGCGAGGCGCTCCATCCCCTGCAGGAAGAATTCCTGCATCACGGCGTCGAGAAAGCTACGGAACTGGCTCGTGCATTCCTGCTGCAGCGCCTGGGCCTGTTGCAGGCTCGGCGCGCCGTTCGGCAGCCCGCCCGCCGGCGCGGCGACCCGCGCGCTCGCGCGGCGCAGCGCTTCCAGGGCGACCTCGGGCAGGCTGGGAACGAAGACGCCGACCCCGTCGGGCGCGACCCGCGCGATCCAGCCGTTGAGTTGTAGCGGCCGCCCTGCCGACGGCTCCGCGGCAAAGACGACGCTCACAGTCGAGCCGATTTGCGCGGCAACAGCGAGTTCCGGCACATGCCGGCCCGCCAGGGCTGCGAACAGGCCTGCCTGGCAGTAATCCCGCACCTCGCCGGCGAGCGTCGTGCCATCGGCGAAGCGAAGCTGCGCCGCCAACTGGGTCGGCTTGCGCGGATAGCGGCGTTTCTCTCTCCCGTCCGGACCGAGGGACTGATTCATGTTCTTTTCGCTGAGGGTCTCGACGCTACTTAGCCATGTCCGGGACCAAGTTGCAAGTCGGCCGCCCCTCGCCCGGGCCGGCTACTGCCCCGGCAGGCCGAACAGCAGCACGTCGCAGTGGGTCGCGAAGGCGACGTCCTTGCTGACACTGCCGAGCATCCAGTCGTGCAGGGCGCCGCCCTGCCCATGACGGCCAAGCGCGACCAGATCGACATTCGCCTCCTCGATGACCTGACAGATGACGGCGGATGGCAGGCCGTGGCGGATCTGTCGCGCGACCCCCGCCTCGCCGGCCTCGGCGAGCACCGCTTCGAGCCTGCGCTCCGCGTCTGCGTGTAGACGCGCCAGCCAGTCGGAGATGTCGACCTGGGCGAGCCGCGCCCGGCGCAGACGTGCCTCCACTTCGCTGCCCAGCACGTGCAAGGCCTGCAGCGATGCGTCGCCCGCCAGTGCCCGCGCATGCTTCAACACCTCGGCCGAGCCCGGAGACAGGTCGAGCGCCGCCAGCACGCGCTGGTAAGGCGCCGACGCCGGCTGCCGAACCACCAGCACCGGCCGCGTGAGCAGGCGCAGCAGGCGGGAGGCGGTCGCCCCCATCAACAGGTCGAGCAGCGTGTTTTCCCCGCGCGCGCCGACCAGTACCAAGTCCGCGTCGATCGCCTTGGCGTACTCGGCGATCTCCACCTGAACGCGGCCGATGCGCGTGGCCGCCTCGACCCGAATACCTAGCGACGATGCAATCGCCACAGCGGCGGCGTCGAGTCGCGTCTGCTCGGCCTGTCTCACCGCCTCGTCATTTCCACCGACTTCTGGTCCCAGGGTCAAAGCGGGGTAGAGATCAAGGGGGGGCACCACGTGCAGCAGGTGCAAGGCCGCACCATGCGCCCTGGCAAGCAAGCCGGCACGCGCGACGGCGCGCTCGGCGGCAGTGGAGAAATCGGTGGCGACCAGGATGCGATGCGGCACGGGCATGGCGGACCTCGATGGGCGGACGGAGACACTTTCATCATAGCCCCCGGCCGGCTGCAGCCGGTTGACAGTCCAGACAGACGGCGGGGTCAGGCCTCCGCTTCCTTCAGCTTGCGCCACAGGGTGGAGGGGTCGATGCCCAGCTGACGCGCGGCTTGGGTTCGGTTCCCGCCACAGCGCGCGAGCACGTGCCGGATCCAGAACCGCTCGACGACCTCCAGCGTGGCGTCCGGTGGCCACGGCGCGGCCTCGGCGTCGGCCACGACCGGACGCAACTCCGCCGGCAAGTCCGAGGACTGGATCAGTTCCCCACTGGCGAGCACCAGCGCGCGCTGGATCACCCCCTCCAGTTCGCGCACGTTGCCCGGCCAATCGTAGGCTTGCAGGCGCGCGAGCGTTCCCGGGGCGAGCCCACGGACCGCCGGGTTGAGCGCGCGGCGATGGCGGGCAAGAAAGTATTCGGCCAGCGTCGGGATGTCTTCCCGGCGAGCACGCAGCGGCGGCACCGGGATCGGGAAAACGTTGACACGAAAATAGAGGTCCTGCCGGAAACGCCCGGCCGCGACCTCGTCCTTGAGCGGCCGGTTGGCCGCCAGCACCAGCCGCACGTCGACCCGGATCGGCTTGACCCCGCCCAGCCGCATCAACTGCTTGTCCTGGATGAACTGCAGCAGGCGCGTCTGGGCGTCGAGCGTCGTGCTGTTGATCTCGTCGAGAAAGAGCGTGCCGCCGTGCGCCAGTTCGAGGAGGCCGGGCTTGCGCGCGTTGGCGCCGGAGAACGCGCCCTTCTCGAAGCCGAACAGCTCCGACTCGAGCAGGCTCGGCGGCAGCGCGCCGCAATTGAGCGTGAGGAAGGGGCCGCTCGCGCGCGCCGACAGCCCGTGCAGGTGCGCGGCGAGCACCCCCTTGCCTGCCCCAGTCTCCCCTTCCAGCAGAACGGGCAGGTCGGTCGGCGCAACCTGCGCCACCAGCTGCAGGCATTGGCGCATCGCGGGGGCGCGGCTGTCGAGCAGGGGGGGCGACATCTGCGCCGCGAGCTGTGCCGACAATTGCTCGATCCGGCGGCGCTGGGCCAGGCTCTCGTGCAGGCGCTTGAGCGTCAGCCGCAGGGCGCCGAGCTCCAGCGGTTTGAGCAGCACGTCGGTTACACCAAGGTGAAACGCCTCGACGGTGTTGTGCGCCGTGGCAAAACCAGTGGCGAGGATCACCGGCATCGCCGCGTCGAGCTCTCGTGCCGCCGCGATCAGCGCAAGGCCGTCGCTGCCGGGCAGGCGCAGATCGGTGAAAAGCGCGTCGGGCAGCGCGCGGCGCAGCTCGACCAAGGCGGCGCTGCCATCGTGCACGGTGGTCGTCTCGAAGCCTGCCTCGCTGGCGATCCTTGACAGGAGCTTTGCCTGGGTCGCGTCGTCTTCGGCGATCAGTAGCGTGAAACTCATGGAGAGCCCTCGGCAAGCGGCGAAAAAACCAGACGGAAGCAGGTGCCTTGCGCTGAAGGCTCGAGCACGAGTTGCGCGTGCATCTCGCGCGCCAGGCGCTGGCTGATCGCGAGCCCCAGGCCGGTCCCCTGGCCCGCCGGCTTGGTGGTGACGAAGGGCTCGAACAGCCGCATCCGAACGCTTTCGGGCAAGCCGGGCCCATCGTCGCTCACCGCGACGGCCGGCGCGCTGCCATTTAGAAGCGTGAGACGGATGGTGCGGGCACCCGCCTGCATCGCATTCGACACGAGGTTGAACAGTATCTGCTCGACCCGCGAGGCATCGGCGCGCACGGGCACCGGACCGGAGGCCTCCAGCGTGAGGCCGACGCCCTGCTTGCGCGCGAGCGGGGTGACCAGGCGCACGAAGGCAGCGCACACCGCCTTAAGGTCGACCTTCTGCAGCGCAGGCGCCGGCGCCCGCGCGGCGCTGAGCATGTCGCGCACGATCTGGGCCGCTCGTCTAGCTTGCGCTTCGATTGTCTCGAGCGACTCGCGCAATGCGGGGTCGTGCGCAGCCGGCAGCGCGCTCTGTGCGTAGCCGAGTATGTTCGACAGCGGGGTGTTGAGTTCATGCGCCACCTCACCCGCCAGCTGCCCCACCGCGGCCAGACGCTGCTCGGAACAGAGCCGCCGCAACGCTTCGTTTCTGACGTGGGCGGCTTCCTCCGCCTCGGCCAAATGATGGCCGATCCGCGCGCGCAATCCGTTGATCGACGAGGCGAGGTCGGCGACTTCGGCCGGCGCGTTGGTCGGCATCGTCTGCGCCGGGCGTTCGGGGTCGGCCTGTTCAATCAGCGCCGTGACCGGCGCAACCAGGCGGCCCAACAGCAACCGGCGCAGCGCCCAGAAGCTCAGCGCAGTGAACGTCGCCAACGCCAGCGCCATGAGGGCGGCGAGTTGCCAGCCCGCCCGACGGGCCGGCCTGGGATCGTATTGGGCGAGCACTTCCCCGATTTCCTCTCCGGCAGCACGCATCGGCACGCGCACGAGTTCGACGCCGGCGACGCGCTGGCCGCTCCTGCCGAGCACCTGGCCGTCGGTACGCCGGATTTCCACATAGGCGACCGCCCCTGACAGGTCGGCAACGTAGCGTTCGATGACGCCGTAATCGCGCAGCAACGTGGCGTCGAGTGAGATGGTCGCGAGCTGGGTCGCGAGCGCGCGGGCCTTTTCCGACTGAGCCTCTTGGACCAACCGCAGGGTGGTATGCCAGATAGCCGCGCCCACCGCCAGAACGAGCACGAGCCAGACACCGCCCAGGATCACGGTCAGGCTGAAAGCCAGCGAGCGGCGTTTCACCACGCCTCCAGTGCGCGCAACATGCGCCGCACCGCCGCGAATTGCGTGTCGTCGAGTTCGACGAATCGTACGCCGGCCCCGAGTGCACGCAGGGCCTCCTGCCCCGCTACGTCCGGATACAGGAGCGCAAGGCGGGCCTTGCTCGACTCGTCGGGCGTGACCTTGGGCGACGCCGCGATCACGTGCGGCGGCAAAGGCTGGGAGATCGCCAGCACCCTCAGGCCGCGGGGCAAGTAGGTCTTGGCGATGTCGAGGCGCAGCCCGCCGGCATCGAAGTCTCCATGCAGGACCGCCAGGGCCACGCGCTCGTGGCGATCGAGATGGGCAATCTCCGCGAGGTCGGTACGACGCACCCCGGCCTGCGAGAGGATCAGCTTCGGCGCAACGGCACTCGACATGGAGATCTCCGCGCCGAAGGCGACCCGCTTGCCGATCAGGTCGGTCACCCGTTGGCAGGGGCTGTCGGCCCGGACGACCAGCGCACTTTGGTAGAACGCCTGCCCGCCCTCCGCTTCGCCGACCAGGAGGGTCACCGCGCCTCGCTCGCGCGCGCGCACGTAGGGCGTGGGGCCTATATAGGCGTAGTCGGCGCGGCCGCTCGCGAGCATCTCGATCTGCGCGTCGTAGGTACTGGCGATCACCAACTGCACCGGTCGGCCGAGCGCCCCGCCCAGATAGAGCGTCAACGGGCGAAACCTCGCGTAGATGCGGCTCGGCGTGTCGTAGGGATGGACGACGAACACCGCGTTGCGCGTCGCCCCCCGGGCTGCCAAGGGTACCAACGCGAAGAGGGCGAGGAAGTGGCGGCGGCTCGGATCCGAAGCAATGGGCATCGCTGGCTGTTCAATTGCTTGCCGAAGCCCGACAAGCCGGTCGATGAGACTTCTAAGGGGACCATGATACCAATGCCACGCCGGAGAACCGGCGGCAATCAGAAGATCCGGCTGCAAAAAAAAACCGCCCCGGGGACATTGGGGCGGCGAAGGGTTCACCCGGCGCAGGGAACGCCGGGGGAGGAGGTTAGCGCTTGTTGATGGGCGATTCCGGTGAGACCAGGTAGGCGGTGATGTCCGCGACCTGTTCGGGGGTCAGGATGCCGTTGTGCCCAATGCGCGGCATGCTGGAGCATGCCACCGTCGCCTGGGTGTTGTAGATCTTGTCGTAGGTGTACTTGACGATCTCGTCGCTGGTTCCGCGCAACGCGCCATAGCCGGTCAGGCTGGGGCCGATGTTGCCAGCGGCCACTTCCTTCGGGTCGAGTGCGTGGCAGGCGTAGCAGTTGCCGCCGTTGCCGCCCTTCTGGCGTGCCGGTGCATCAGGCTCGATGCGCCCGATGCGCATGCCGAAGCCGCCACCGACGAGCTTTTCGCCCTTCTTCCAATCGCCCATCAGCTGGCCGCCCTCTGGGTACTTGATGTTGGCCTGTTCGCGGGCGTTGATCGCGGCGGCCTGCGCGGGCGAGGGGTTGTTGCGCGTGACCGAGCACACTTTCTGGGTTTCGTCCTGCACCAGGCGCGACATGTCCTGGCCTTCACCCGGCTTGAAGCTGTCGGCCACCAGTTTGGCGACCTTGGCGCTCATGTCCTCGGCCGCCTGGGCGGCGCCGAATGCGCCAGCGAGCAGCGCGCAGAGAATCAGTTTGTTTGCTTGCATGGTGGTCCTCCGATTAGCGCTTGATGCCGGGAATGTCGAACTTCGCACCCTTGGCCTGATGGGTGAGGAACGAGATCAACGCGACGGTCGCCGGCGACCCGTAGTCGATGTCCGGCGTACGCATCTGCCAGTGGCAGTCCCACATCCGGTGCTGCATGGTGCGCACCACGCCGTGCGAAACCCGATACGTCGGCCAGGTCGACATCGTCGCCTGGATCTCCTTGGGACTGTACGCACTTGCCAAGCCCTGGAGGCGGATCCGCTTGCCCTCCTCGGCATGGCAGGTGGCACAGGCAAAATCCATCGGACCGTGCCGATGCCAGAAATAGGCCTCGCCGACTTTCAGCATTTCCTTCTCCGCCGGGTGCTTCAACGGCGGATTGATCTTCATGCCGTTGCTCTGATACGCCACATACGCCGTCAGCGCCTCGAGGTCGGTGTTGGTCTCGTTCTTGCGCTGGTCGGCGTAGAGCTTCTCCTTCACCTCGTCCTCGCTGAAGCCCTGCAGCGTCGTCATGCAGGTGACGAGGCGCGACTCCAGATCCTGCACACGCTTGGTGTCCTTGAAATAGCGGGGCAGCTGGGCGTAGGCGCCCTTCAGCTTGCCGGGGCCGAGGCCGAAATCGCATTTTTCCAGGCTGGCGTTCTTCGGACCGCGCTTGGTCTTGAACAGGGTCTCGCCCTGATCGATCACGAGGTAGGCAGGGTTGGCGTCTTTGTCGGCCAGCATGGCGCGGTACTCCTCCACACTGGCTTCCGCCAGCGCCAGGGGTGCTGCAAGCACCATGGCGAGCGTCGTCACGCTTTTGAGCGTTAGGTTTTGGGTCATTGGAATCTCCTCTCGATGGTTCGCGAATTTGAACCTATCCCATATTAGCAGGCTCCGTGCCAAACACAGAATACCGAAAGACCCATGATTCGATTGCAGTTTTCGCCTCGACCGACGCAGCATGACTCTTGCACTTTGCAATAGCGTGGCACAATTCAACGGTCGGGCACGGGTGTCCTGCCGCGATCTCGCTTCCCGTGATGCCGGCCTTTCCGGACCTGAAGCCGTTGCAGGTGCGCGGGCCGACCTTATAGGGCTGTGGCGATTGCGCGCAAGCGTCGGCCGCCTCCGCACTCCCGTTACGCACTCGGCGATCGCCTGCAACTCCGGCTCGTCGAGCACGCAACGATGGACCCTCACCTAGGCTGCTCGCAGCACCTCGGGAATCCGCTCGGACTGCCTCTTGAGCTAAGTTGGCTAAGTGCCATGTCAATCGGCGCAGCGCGCTGCGTAAAGCGCCTAGGGAGACCCTGAACAAGTCCTTATTCGTCATTCCGGCGAAAGCCGGAATCCAGTTAAATCAAGCATCTGGGCCCCGGCTTTCGCCGGGGTGACAACTTGTTCTGGGCTTCCCTCAGTGAGTGAGTATCTGGTAGAGCTTGTACGCGGTCATCACCACGATCAGCACGCCGAAGGCCTGCTTCAGGCGCTTGCCGGGAACATACAAGCTGGTGATGCGCGCGCCGATGAAAGACCCGATCGCGCCCACCACCACCAGCAGCGCGCCGAGCGCGAGATCGACCTTGGCCGTTTCGATGTGGGGGATGAGCGCCGAGAACGAGGGCGGCGTGACGGCGAGCGCGTTGATGGCGGCGGCGTGCTTGGGCTCGTAGCCCAGCAGGATCAGCGTCGGCAGCAGCAGGAAGCCCGGCCCCACCCCGAGCATCCCGGCGGCCACCGAGATCGGTGCGGCGAGGATCAGCGCGAGTTTCAGATTGGGCTCGGCCCGCGCCGCCTGCCCCGGCTTGTCCGGCAGGAACATGCGCCAGGCGAGAAAGGCCACCGCTGTGAAATAGAAGGCCCATAGGTAGCGCGCATCCACATGCTGGGCGAGCCACGCCCCCAGCGGCGCGGTCACGGTGGTGACGATGGCGAGCCCGATCGCCGGGCGCCACTGCACCAGCCCGCTTCGGGCGAAGCCGAACAGCGAGAACAAGGCCGTGATGCCATTGAGGAACAGCGACAGCGGCTGCACTTCGTGAACCAGATCAGTCATGAAGAAGCCGAGGAAGGGTACCGCCGCGAAGGCGACGCCCAGCCCCAGCATGCCGGAGGCGACGGACAGCATCGATAGCCCGATCGCCATGATCATCGTTTCAGACATGATTTCACTCCTTCAAGTCAAGCGTATCCGATATGGTCGCGATCCACCCCGGCCGGAGCCCAAACCACACCTCACTCTCCCGAACCATCGCTGAATCATGCCGCGCGAAGCTTGCGCCGGTCCGATTCGCCAAAGATTCATGCATCCGTCATTGCGGCGTTACCGGCATCCACCAGACTGATTCGGCGCCGTGCCACAGTGGCCGGGCTGTTTCCCCGCTCAACAACCTGTTAAGAGGTATCCATGATGCGTTCCACTTCTTTGATGCACTCTAATTCCTATCGTCAGCGGCCACTCGCGATGGCGGTCGCTGCCGCGCTCGGTTTCGCGAGCCTCGGCGTCCAGGCCGACGCCCATCACGCAAACAAGGGCAAGCACCATGGCCAGCCCACGGTCGAATTCATCGGCATGCCGGCCCCCGCCACGCCCGAGGAGCGCGCCGCGTTCCTGACCAGCGCCCGCGTCAAGGTCACCTACCCCAACGGCAAGGTGATCGAGCAGCCGCTCGAGTACGTCACGCTCTTCAAGAACACCGACACCATCGGCAGCAACCCGTATCCGGCCGGCACGCTCTACGATGTCAACGGCCAGCCGATCCCCGATCCCGTCGATCCCAGCAAGGTGCTGGTCTCGGAAACGCCGGACGCCAACAGCCTCATCAAGGTCGGCGACGAGCTTTACCTGGTCAGCCACTTCGAATATGACTGGCTGCTGTCCAACGGCAAGACGGCGTTCAGCTCGCCCGACAGCGCCTTCACCCAGGCCAACGGCACGCCCGACAACTGGCGCTGGAACACGCCGACCTCGATGATTCTGACCCGCGTCGAGCAGGACAAGCACACCGGGGTGCTTACCGCCGTCGACCAGAAGCCCATCGACTTCTCCGAGTGGCAGGGCCTCGGCTGGCTGTGCAATGGCACGCACACGCCCTGGAACACCCACCTCGGTTCCGAGGAGAACTACTCCATCGACGCCCGCGCCGTGGAGGCGAGCCGCGCCATCGACCCCACCGGCATGAACGACGCCATGACCGGCTTCACCAAGCTCTATTTCAACAACACCCAACTCGCGAATCCGTATTACCGCGGCATCACGCCGGAGGTGACGATCAAGAAGGGCGGCAAGACCGAGGTGGTCAAGCACTTCGCCATGGGCCGCGGCACGTTCGAGATGGGTTATGTGTTCCCCGATCAGCGCACCGTCATCTTCGGTCATGACGGCGACAACAAGCCGCTCACGATGTTCGTCGCCGACAAGCCGCGCGACCTGTCCAAGGGCACGATCTACGCCGCGAAACTGGTGCAGTTGAGCCCCGACAACGCCACCGACGGCGGCCGGTTCGAGGTGCAGTGGGTCAAGCTCGGCCGCACCGACAACGAGCGCGTGAAGGCGCTGGTGGATGCCGGCATCCAGTTCAGCGACATCTTCGACGTCAGCGACGCCAATCCCGGTGACCCCAGCTACATCGCCGTCGCCGCCGGCAAGACCACGCCCGAGTATCTGCGCCTGAAGAATGGCAACCGCCGCTTCAGCGCGAAGGATATCGAGCTGGCCGCTGCCGCCCTGGAAACCTTGCGCTACGCCGGCTACAAGGGCGCGACCACCGAGTTCAACAAGCTGGAGGGACTGGCCTACAACGCGCGCGACAACATCGCCTACCTCGCCATCACCGACATCGCCAACGGCATGGAAACCGGCAAGGGCACGGGTACTGCGGGCGACCACATCCGTCTGGCCAAGCTCCGCGCCGGCGCCACCTACGCCATGGCCATGGGCAAGAAGCAGAAGGACACCGACGGCAACCCGATCAAGAGCGACTACGTCGGCCTGAGCTTGTCGGTTCCGGAAGGCCTGCTCGGCGAAGACATCGTCAAGGATGCGGCCGGCAACACCGCGAACGAAAACAAGATCGCCAACCCCGACAACCTGTTCTTCGACGAGAAGATGCGCACGCTGTTCATCGGCGAGGACAGCTCTACGCTGCACATCAACAACTTCCTGTGGGCATACAACGTCGACACCAAGCAACTGTCACGCATCCTGTCGCTGCCGGCGGGCGCCGAGTCCACGGGTCTCAAGGTGTATGAACTGCACGGCCATACCTATGTCCTCGCCAACGCGCAGCACATCGGCGATTTCAGCAAGAACATCGACCCGACGCTCAAGAGCCAGATCGAACCCCTCGTCAACAAGTTCGAGGCGCCGATCGGCTACCTGAAGGGCGTGCCGAAGCTCTGATCGTAAAAGGCAGGTGGAGTACGGCGGGGCCGCGATGCGGCCCCATTTTTTTTGATCGACGCGAAGCGGGGCGCCTCATTCGCTCAGCACGATACCGATCGCCGTCACCACCCCCGCGCCAAACGCGAGCCAGGCCCAGGGTTTGCGCTGGTGCTCGGCCTCGGGCAGCAGGTGGGTGGCGCCCACGTACACCAGCATGCCGGCGGAGAGTGACAACAGCGCGCCGAGCAGCGGCGCGTCGATGCGGCTGATGAAGGGATAGGCGGCGAGCATGCCGAGCGGCGTGGTGAAGGCGGCGGCGGCCAGCGCCGTCCACAACGCGGCGCGCGGCCTGAAACCGCCGTGGATGAGCAGCAGGTAGGTGACGATGCCCTCGGGGAACTCGTGCAGCACCATGCCCACCGCCGCGAGGGTGCCGGTGAACAAGCTCACCTGGTAGGTGACGGCGTAGACGATGCCGTCGATGAAGGAATGAAAGCCGATGCCGAGCACCGGCACGATGCCGATGCCGGGCTGGATGAGGTGGTGGCGCTCGCACACGAAGGCGCACAGGAAGCGGTGCAGGAAGTGCATGCCGGCGAAGCCGGCGAGCAGCAGCGCTGCGGCGTGCGGGTTCATCTCGAAGGACTCGGGCACGAGGTGCAGGAACGAGGCGGCGATCAGTACGCCGGCGGCGTAGCTGATGAAGTACACGATCTTCGCCCGCGCCCAGGTCTCGAAACGGCGCACGGCGAAAATGCCGAGGGTGGTGACCAGCGCCGCGAGGCTGCTGGCGGCGAGCGCGGTCCAGAAAGTGGGTGTCAAGCGCGTCTCCTCAGCCCAGCATGCCCAGAATGATGCGGTCTACCGCCGCCTCGGGCTCGAGGCCGCGCGCCATCAGCGCCTCGATTTGGCGCTCGTCCACGCTGCCGATGGCGGCCTCGTGGGTGACCTTGGCCTGGGGATGGGTGACGCGTACTTCCGGCACGGCGCTGGCCGTGGCCTTGCCGCGCACAATTTCCAGGCAGTCGACGTGTCCGCGCGCGCCGGCGGCGTTGCCGTAGGTGGCGCCGGTGACTGCGGCGCTGGCGTGGTCGTCTAGCGCGACGCGGGTCTTCACCAGGCCGCGGGCATTGTCGCCGTCCAGACTCACCACCTCGCGGATGCGCACGATGTCGGTCGCGCGCGCGTAGACCTTGCTGGTCAGTTCGGCGACGCCTTCTTCGGCCACGCTCACGGCATAGTCGATGTCGAGCAGGCCGACACGGCCCTGCACCAGGCTGAAGTCGGCCAGATACAGCGCCTTTCGGCCGACGGCCACCTTCGCGCGCGGAATCACCTCGATGCCGCCGGAGGTGCCGTGGTAGTGCACCTCGTTGTAGGTGAGGCGCGCGCCGTCCTGGATGTCCACCGTGGCGGTCATCGTGTGTCGCGCGATTTCGGGCATCGTAAAGATGCAGTGCGACCAGAAGGTGGCGCGGCTGCCCGGCTGCAGGGTGAGTTCGAGTTCGATGTTCTGCCCGCCGTACTTCTCGAAGAGGCTGAAGCACAGGTGCACCGGCTCCGCCAGTTCCCAGCCTTCGAGCACGGTCACTTTGGCGTGGACGCCCTGCTTGCGCTCGCGCGGCTCGATCACGATGCCCGGCTGCGCCTGCATGCCGGCGACGTGATGGCCGTAGGCCACCAGGTACGAGGTCTCCGGGGTGAGGATGGCGGCGGGGTCTTCGCCGATCTGGCGGAAGGCCTCGTAAAGATCGTTCAATTCAGCCATGGCAAGTGGTTCCGTCGCAGCGCCGGCAGCGCCGCGCCTTGAAGTTCTCGATCACCGTCGCTGCATCGCCCGCGCACACGATGCGCCCGCCGCAGAGCTGGGTGGCGCGGTCGGCGCCGGCGGCGAGCTGTTCCTGATGGGTGATGAGCAGGACCGCGCCCTGGCGGCGCAGGGTGTCGATCACCCGCTCGATCTCGCCCTGGGAAAGAAAATCGATGCCTGCCGTGGGCTCGTCCAGGATGGCGAGCCGCGGCGCGAGCGCGATCACGCCGGCGAGCTCGATGCGCTTGCGTTCGCCGCCGGACAGCGTCTTGTCGAGCGGCCGGGCGAGGTAATCCTCGGGGGCGAGCCCGACTGCGCGCAAGCAGTCGGCCGGCTCGCGCTTGCCGCCGATGGCGAGAAAATCCGCCACGGCAAGGCCCTCGAAGCGGACCGGCTCCTGCCAGGCGAGCGCCAGCCCCCGCTGCGCCCGCTCGTGCAGGGGCAGCTCGGTGATGTCTTCGCCGTCGAACATGATGCGCCCGGCCTGCGGCCGGTAGCCGGCGCAGCCCATCAGCGCGTGGGCGAGGCTGGATTTGCCGGCGCCGTTGGCGCCGAGCAGCACGTGCAGTTCGCCCTCCGCCACGGCAAGGTTGACGCCGTCGAGGAGGCGACGCCAGCCGAGGGTGAGCGTGAGGCCGGCCGCTTCCAGCAGCGCATGCGTCATCGCGTGGTTTTCAGATAGTCGACGAGGGACTGCAGGTCGGCTTCGTCGAGGCTGAAGCGATGCGCGCGCACGGTGCCCGCGCGCAGCAGCTCGGGAATCTGCTCGGGCGCCGTCTGAAGTTTGCTCGGCTGACTGCCGTGGCAGTCGGCACAGCGTTGCGCATAGACCGCCTCGCCGCGGCGCAGCTCACTGTCGGCGGCGGGCGGCGGGGCGGTCGCAGCGCCGAGCCGCGCATAGAACGACCCACGATCCCAGAAGCCCGGCTCGCTGCAGTCGAGGCAGGGATGCCCGGACTCGACCGGGTTGCCGACACCGTTCCAGCGCACGGTGGAGCAGGCATTGCGCGTGGCCGGCCCCTTGCAACCCAGTTCCAGCAGGCACCAGCCGGCGCGCGCGCCGGCGTCGTCGAAGGTCTTGGCGAAACGTCCCGCCTCGTAATGGCCACGGCGCGAACAGCGGTCGTGCACGGTTTCGCCGTAGAAGGCGAGCGGACGGCCCAGTTCGTCGAGCGGCGGGAAGCTGCCGAACGCCACGCGGTGCGCCAGCACCGCGCTCATCACCTCGGGAATCGGCGGGCAGCCGGGCAGGTTGACGAGGGGCCGGCGCGGCACCAGGCCGCGGTCCATCAGTTCGCCGATGCCCATCGCGCCGGTGGGGTTGGGCGCGGCGGCGGGCAGTCCGCCGAATCCGGCGCAGGTGCCGACCGCGATCACCGATTCGGCCACAGCGATGCAGCGCCTGAGCAGGCTCAGGTTGGTCTCGCCCGCGATGGTCGAAAAAACGCCATCGAGCGCGGTGGGCACGGAACCGTCGACCACCACGACGAGCTTGCCGGCATGGGCCTTCAACGTTGCCTCGCGCGCGGCTTCGGCCGCCTCGCCCGAGGCGGCCTGCAGGGTATGGTGGTAATCGAGCGAAAGCAGGTCGAACAGGAGCTGCTCCATCGTCGGTGCGGACGAGCGGGTGAGCGATTCGGTGCAGCCGGTGCATTCCTGGAACGACAGCCACACCACCGGCAGGCGCGGCGCATGAGGCAGGGCTTTTCCCATCAGGGCGGCCGCGCCCGGCGGCAGCGCCAGCAGCGAAGCGGTCACCGAGCAGAACTTGAGGAAAGCCCGGCGACTGACGACAAGCCCGGCTTCGTTGATCGATTTCATGCCATCCCCCTGTCAGCGCGCCTCCGGCACGTTCTTGAAGTCATTGTCCCGCCGCTTGCCCATGTCGCGGCAAGGCGGCTCGGGCCAGGCATAGTCCGGGTTGTCGGTCAGGTCCACCGATTCGATGGCCGGCCTACTCACCAGTTTCTTCGCGTAGGCCCATTGGACGTCCTGGAACAGGTCGATGTCGGCCGGTTCGAATGTGCCCGACTCGATCTTTCTCATCTGGGTGCGCACGTCGTGCGGATAGGTGGCGGCGTTGATGACCACCCGCACAGACTTGCCAGTGGACATGCGTTTGACCACGAAATCGCTCTCCTTGAGTTTCGCGTCGATCAAGTGGCTGCCGAAGCGCGTGCGCGCGCCCGTCAGATAGGCCGCAACGTCGCCACCGCAGGCGGAGTTGTTGGAGGCGATCACAAGATCGGTGCGGTCGACGATGCCGTCCGGGAACAGCCGGTCGAACGCCACCTTGAGCGCCGTGGCGCCTTCGACGAGCCCACCGCAGAAGTGACCGTGGAACTTGATCAGGTCCTTGACGGTGATGATCTTGGTCTCGCTGGCGTAGCGGCCGTACTTGTTCACCGTATCGCGCACCCTAAAGACCGGAGCATAGGGCGCTTCGGCGAGCCATTGGGGGTAATACCAGTCCGGATTGTCGTCGCTCGACGCCACGGCTAAAACCGGCGACGTCAGGAAAAACAGGCAAATCAGCAGTACTTTTTTCATGCGATGCCTCCCTCAAAAATGGTCCCGGCGCGTGTCGGTTATTGCATAAGCCCGCCGTCCTCAGGGCCCGAGCTGCCGACCATCACACGACGCATGCCCGCGCCGGGTCCATGAAAGCACGTGCAGTTGCGGCCCTGACGCTTGCCCTCGTAGAGCGCACGATCGGCATGCTTGAGCAGGGATTCTGGTGAGGCCGACGGACAAGACGGGTCGCCACCCAGTGTCGCTGCACCGATCGTGACCGTAATGTAAGCGTGCACCGGTGAGGCACGATGCTGGATTTTCAGCTGCATCACCCGTTCGCGCATGGACTCCAGCAAGGCGGCGGCCTCCGTCGAGCCGGTACCAGGCAGCAGCACGACGAATTCCTCGCCGCCGTAGCGGGCAACGAGATCGGTTTTCCGCTGGCAGAAGCTGCGCAGGACATCGGCCACGCGCGTCAGGGCATCGTCGCCGAGCTGATGGCCATAGGTATCGTTGTAGGGTTTGAAATGATCGATGTCGATCATCGCGAGTGTCAGCGGCATGCCATCGCGCAGCGCATGTCTGATTTCGCGTTCGAGCATGCGGTCGAAGTGGCGGCGGTTGTGGATGCCGGTGAGCGGATCGGTGATGGCCAGTTCGTCGAGCAGGCGGTTCTTCCTTTCCAACTCGGCCTGCGCCTCGACGCGCGCGGTGATGTCGACCATCGTCCCGATGGTGCCGTAGGCGACACCGTTCAGATCGACGAGAAGCTTCGCGCGCACCTCGACCCAGCGGCGGCTGCCGTCCGCGTGCTCGACCACCAGTTCCTCGCGGTAGTCGCTCGTTCGATTGGACATGAACGCGTTGCAGGCGGAAAGGCCCTGCTCACGCATGTCGCTGGCAAGCAGATCCTGCCAGTGCAGGCCGATGAAGCTTGCGGGGTCCTTGCCGCTCAGTTTTTCCCACGAAGGGCTGAGATAGGTGATGAACTGCCGCAGATCGGTCTGGAACACGACTTCCTGCAGGTTGTCGGCGATGGTCTTGTAGGTTTGCTCGCTGTCGCTGAGCTGCATCTCCTCGACCGGTCTCGGCGTGTCGCAGGCTTGCAGGTAAACCACACCGGAGGGAATCGGCGAATCCTTCACCGCCGCGTACAGGTCGAGCGTGGCGTCACCGGTGATGCCGCGGAAGGCGCCGACGATCTGGCCCAGCCCGATGTGGAGCGAAAAGCCCGGGGTGCGGCCGTAGCTCTTCGACCCCAGCACGTAGAAGCCTGGCTCGGGGTTACGCAGGCTGTCGCAGCCCATGGCGTGCGGGGTATGGCGGCCGTCAAGGATGTCGTCGTACATCGCGCCTGCCGTGTTCATGGGCGCGCCGGTCCCGTAGCACTGGTGGATCTGCAGTTCGCGCCAGAGCGCGTCATCGGCGCCGTAGCCGGTCGCATTGACGAGATGGTCGAGGTACACGCCGTAGCAGCCGCGAGCGCCCCGAAGCTCCACCCGGAATCCCGCGCCGAATGCATCGATCCGGTGGATGCGGGTTTCGGCGTGCACGTCCACGCGGGGATGGCCGGAATCGAGGAATTCGTTCGCCTGCCTCAGCAACTCGACCCGCTGCAAAAACAGATCGTTCTTCAGGCTTTTGATCCGGGGCTGGCGGCCCCGCTCGTCGATAAAGACGAGCCGTGCTTTGGCGTCGGCTTCGAGAAAACCGCGAATCTGCGTCACGGCCATCGCCGCCTCGTAGCCGTCGCCGATCACCAGCCAGGTCTTGCCGATGGCACCATCGACACGTGCTTCGAGATCGCAGTCGCCGGGCAGGATGCGCGAACGCAGCGCACGTTCGTTGATCGCCGGCAGGCGTCCCTCGCCCATCCACAGCGGCGCATCGCCCACGCCCGACGCGTCGATGACGCGGTCGGCGAGCAACACCTCTTCCTCGCCGTCGGCGCCTGCAATCAGCAGGCGGAAAGGAAATGCAGTGCGATTCTTTCCGATGAGATCGTTGCGTGCGATGCCGGCGCGGCCGATGCCGATGACGCGGGCGCCGTAGCGAATGTCGAGTGTGGCTGTGCGCGCGATGCGCGTGAGGTAGCCGTCCAGATAGTCGCCCCAGCGCCCGAAATCAGACGGTGGATCGAAGCCGCCGTGGTCACGCAGCAGTTCAATGCCCAAAGGCGAGTAGTTGTAAGTCCAGGGCGAAAACATGTTCGCCTGCGCCCAGGCCCGCTTCGGCCATCCGTTCGACGGCGTCTGTTCAAGCAGGCGGACCGACAGGCCGAGGCGCTGCGCGTAAAGGGCCGCCTCGATGCCGATGGGACCGGCACCGACAATCGCGAGGTCGAGCTTTTCTGCCGTCATGTGCTGCTTATTGTAGCGAGCCAATCGGATTCAGGCGGGTCGCCGACAGCGCGCTGCCTGTGGCACCCGAATTGCTTCGCCGGCACGCTCAGCTTCCCGTCAGGAACTGCTGGTGCAGCCACGCCTCGATTTCTTCGGTACGCGGCAGGCCGCTCAGCACCACCGACCCGGCTTGCAGCACCGCCGGTGTCTGCTCGAATGAAATACCTAGGGCGTCGGCGTCTTTGAGAATATCGAGTTGTAGCGCGAACCCTGCGCCGGCCGCGGCGCAGGCAAGGCGTTTTTCCATCCGCAGCAAGGGCTCGCCCGTGCCGACCAAAGTGAGGTGGATGACGGGGCCGCCCGGCGGCGGCGTGGTGCAGGACGTCATTCGCCTGCACCTTTGCCAAATATGAAGTAGCGCATGCGCTCGCGCTCGTCCGGGCTCGGCAGCGCGGCCGACTGGGAAACGAGCCGCTCATCATCGCGATGCGGATGGAAGGCGGGTGTGGCGCGCGAGTCCGCACTGCCCTCGGCATTGAACGTGATCAGCCCGTGAGCCTCGTTGACCACCGACACAGGCTCGCCTGCCTCGATCCGCACGTACCAGTCGGCCACCCGCATCGTCCGTCCGGCAAACTCGGGCGCCGCGCCTGCGTC
>JBKBRW010000017.1:0-51665 GCA_046291555.1 Thiobacillus sp. | reverse complement strand
GCCGCCGTCGGCGGGCCGGCGGCCGGTGAAGGTGGCAGCGAGGCAATGACGCTTGCGCCCGAAGCCGGGCCGTTTCTCCGTCTCGAATCCCGCCGCTGCGAGGGCGTTGCGCACCCCGGCGGCCACGGTATAGGTTGCCGCGCGCGCGCCGGGTTGGGCACGCTCCCCAAGCGCAGCGATGAGTTCCAACTGCCACAGCTCAGGATTACGGTCCGGGGCGAACCCGTCGAGGTAGAAGGCATCGACGCGCGCTTCCAGCTGCGGCACGGTCTCTGCCGCGTCGCCCAGCATCAAGGTGAGGAGCACGCGGCCGCCGTCGAACGCCAGGCGATGGAAGCCCGGCATCAGCGTCGGCCAGGCGCCGCGCAGTTCTTCCCCAAGCGATGCCAGCTCGGGCAAGCGCGCGTGCAGCCGCGCCAGGTCCTCGGCACCGAACGGGTGCTTTTCGGCCGAGATGAAGTGCAACCGCCCGCAGCGCGCCAGATCGGCACGCCAGGCGGCCCAGGTGACCAAAAAATTGAGCCCGGTGCCAAACCCGGTTTCCAGCACGACAAAGGTTTCGCGTCCGCCCCACGCCGCGGGCAGGCCGCAGCCCTCGAGAAAGACGTGGCGCGCCTGACCCATGCCGCCGTCGGCGGGATGGTAGATGTCGCCGTAGGCGGCCGAATACGGCACGCCGTCTCGGAATTCCAGGCGAGCGGGAACGATGGGCGCAGGCATGGCCGAATGTTACCGCGAGGCACCGCCTCCCGATGCGGCGTTCGACTAGACTGAAGGCATGACGGCTCTGACCGGCAAGCCCGTTCGGCTTTTGCGGAGCGACGCGTGCAACGAGCACGACGACACACCGCTGCTCGCCACCCGTCACGCGAGATGATCTGTTCGACCCGCCGCTTGCCGGTCATGGGCATACAGCGCGCCGGCGCCTGCTTCCGCATCGTCTACGCCAGTGGCAGCGCCTGCGACGACGCGGTGATCGTGCCGCACGACCTCGTGCTGAGCCAGACGCGCTTCGTCGACACGGCGCCGTACCCCAGCGATTGCACGTACGAGCGCCTTTACCACCGCAGCCTGCGCGAGCGCGACACCGACTGCCTCACCACGCGCGACTATCTATGGCGATGGGACACCGACTGGTTCTGGTGCTTGAAGAACCTCGGCGCGCAAAATCCACGGGTGCGCCGCCTGCTCGGGCGCGAGCGGCTCAATTCGGTCTTTTACACGAAGGTCATGCGCTGGAACAGCCCCTGGGGCCTAACCGCGCCGCTCGACGCCCTGCTCGGCCGGCCCCGCGAATGGTGATCATCGACATTCCGCCCATCACGGCAGCGGACTTCCTCGATTTTTTTCCGTCGAAAGATCGGCATCCTGCCGAACTGGGTCTGCCCGGTGCGCCCGTATCGGGCGAACCCCCGTTTCACACTGTTCCCCCTGCGGGACGCGCCTTACGTCAATTTCGGCTTCTGGGACGTGGTACGGTGACGGCAGACATTCGGGCACGGCCACCACAACCCGCTGATCGCGGCCAAGGTGGCGGAATTGGGCGGCATCGAGTCACTGTATTCCGATGCCTATTACGTCGAGGCGAGCTTCTGGCGGCAATACGGCGAGAAGGACTACCGCGCGCTCGAAGCGACGTTCGACCCCGAGGGAAAGGCGAAGGATCTGTACCAGAAATGCGTGCTTCGCCAGTAGGGCACGGCACGCTAGCGATCAGGGCTCGAAGCCCTCGCGGTGCGTGGCGTTGATGATGCGCAGCAGTTCGCGAAAGGGAATGTCGCGCTCGTACTTCTTGAACAGCGTCATGAACTCCAGATCCTCGCCCTGCCCCAGCCCTGTGTAGCGTCCAGAGATCATCGATTCGTGCAAAGCGCGCAGCATGCCGTCGAGCTGGTCGAGGTAGGGGGTATAGGTCGATGCCTCATCGTCGTCGTGCTCGAGGCAGGCGCGCAGTTCGTCGACCTCGTAAACGGCTTCGTGCACCAGATCAATCAACGCGTTCATGTCCTTGGCTCGTTTCATGTTCGTTCGTCCCTCAAAAACCTCAGCATACCGCCTCGCGCGGCGCGCATCACCCAACGAAAAACAGGGGCGTGCGCCCCTGTCGTTCGGATGCGCGGGAACCTCACTTGGCGGCGATTTCCTCCAGCCGGCGCGCGCGGATGACCTGGCCGTCGAGGCCGGCCTCCTTGGCGCTGCCGCCGTAGGCGACGACCATCAGTTGGCTGTAATACATCACCGGAATGTTGAACTTGGTGCCGTAGCGCTGGTTGATCTGGCCCTGGTAGATCTCGACGTTGGCTTGGCACAAGGGGCACGGCGTGACGATCATCTCGGCGCCGTGGTCGTACGCCGACTCGATGATGTCCTTTATCTGCGCCTGCGCCTTTTCCGGCTCGGAGAACGCGAGCGCGCCGCCGCAGCAGGTGACTTTCATGTCATATTCGGGGATCGATTCGGCACCGACCATCTCGACCATCTTGTCGAGGTACATCGGATTCTCGAACGATTCGCCCGCGACGCCGAAGGGCCGGTTGGTCTGGCAGCCGACGTAGCCCGCGATTTTAACGCCCTCGAGCGGCTTCTTCACGTGCTTTTTCATCTCGTCGAAGCCGATGTCCTCGATCAGCACCTCGACCATGTGGCGGATCTCGGGCATTTCGTTGATGGTGAGGCCCGCTTCCTTCAGCGCCTCGCGCGTGTCGGCGAGCAGCGTCTCGGAATGCGACAACCGCTCGCGCGTCTCGCGCGCGCCCAGCCAGCAGGCGGCGCAGGTGGCGACGATCTCCTGCCCCGGCAGGTGCTGCTCCGACAGCGCGAAGTTGCGCGCGTTCATCACGTGGCGCGGCAGCTCGCCCGCCTCGGCGTAGCCGATCGAGGCACCGCAGCAGTTCCAGTCGGGGATCTCGGTCAGCTTGATGTCGAGTGTCTTGCACATCGACTCGACCGAGGTCAGGTAGTTGGACGCGGAGGCCCCCTTCTGCGACGAGCAGCCGGGGTAGAACGCGTATTCTTTCTTGGCCATGTGTGTGTCTCCTCAGCCAGCCGTTGGGTCAACCCGCCATCTTGGCGGCCTTGCGGGCGCGCTCGATTTCGTAGGCTTTCTTCAGCATCGCCTGGATGCCCTTCTGGTCCTTGCACTTGTGGCCGCCGAAAAGCTCGAAGGGATTGAGCCGCTTGGCCTTCAGCATGCCGAGGGCGACGTCCTTCATTTTCAGGCCTTCCTTGATGCCTGCGGCGAAGCCGTTTTTGAAATACAGGCCCATCGAGAGCTTGAGTTCATTGACCCGGCCGGTCTGGGTCGCGTTCTTCCAGAACAGGCCCGAGAAGAAACGCGTCGGCTGCATCTTCGGCGCGACGCCGAGGCGGTGCGCATATTCCGCCAGCCCGTGCATGATGTGGGTGATCGGTAGCTTGCGCGGACAACGGACGATGCAGTTGTAGCAGGACGTGCAGTTCCACATCGAGCTCGAGGTCAGCACTTCTTCGCGCTTGCCGGCGCGGATCATCATGAAGATTTCCTGCGGCGGGTGTTTCCACGCGCTCTGGAAGTTGGTCGGGCAGGATCCGGAGCAGACGCCGCACTGCATGCACATCTTCACCCAGTCGCCCATTTCGACCTGTTCTTCGACTTCCTTGAGGAAGTTGTTGCGGTATTTCGCCGCCATTGCGGTATTGGCGCTCATGGTGGGTCTCCCGGTTAGAAGCCTTTGAACGGGCTGGGGCCGACGGCCGCCAGTTCCTCGGCGTACTTGTTGATCATCGCGGCCAGGCGCTCGATGTCGGTGATCGCCACCTCGAGATCACGCACCCGCTCCTTCTCGAGGTTGAGCGTCTTCAGCGTGTCGTCGATCTTCGACAGGCGCACGCGGCCGAGCTCGGAACCCTTGACGAAGTGGCACTGGTACTCGTCGCCATGCTTGCAGCCCATCAGCATCACGCCGTCATAGCCCGCGTTGAGCGCGTCGGTCACCCAGATGGTGTTGACCGAACCGAGGCAGCGCACCGGGATCGTGCGAACGAAGGCCGAGTACTCGATGCGGTTCATGCCCGCCATGTCGAGCGCGGGATAGGCATCGTTCTCGCAGGCGAGGATGAGGATGCGCGGCTTCTCGCTGAATTCGTCGGGGATGTCGACCGCCTTGATCTGCGCGCCGACGGTGTTGACCGAGTAGTTCTCGAACGAGATCACGCGCACCGGGCAGGCGCCCATGCAGGTGCCGCAACGCCGGCAGCGCGATTCGTTGAACACCGGGAAGCGTTTTTCATCCTCGTCGATCGCACCGAACGGGCACTCCACCGTGCAGCGCTTGCACTGGGTGCACCCCTCGAGACGCACTTTCGGGAACGACAGGTCGCCGGAGCGCGGATGCGCCGCACGGCCGAGCTCGGCGTTCTCCAGCGCCTGGATCGCCTTCAGCGCGGCGCCGGTGGCGTCCTCGCGTGCCTGCGCGATGTCCATCGGGCGGCGCACCGGACCGGCGGTATAGATGCCCGTGCGGCGGGTCTCGTAGGGAAAGCAGATGAAGTGCGAGTCGGTGAAGCCATACTTGAGCTGCGGCACGTCCGGCCCCTGCCGGTAGGTCAGGTTGAGGATGGAGATCGGCTTGACCTCGACCGCGCCTCCGGTCGCTGCCTCGCCTTCCTCGCCCGCGACCTGCGGCTTGGTCAACGCGTCGATGTTGACGCCGGAATTCGGCACCTGACCGGTGGCGAGCACGACGAGGTCGACGTCCTCCACCGCAGCGTTGGTGTCGTCGAGGATGAGGTCGTGGAACTTCACCGTACTGGTGTTGCCGTTGGGCACCACCTGCGCGACCCTGCCCTTGGTGAAAATCACGCCCTTTTCCTGCGCGCTGCGGTAGAAGTCCTCGCCGTTGCCGGGCGTGCGCAGGTCGCTGAAGATGATCGTGGTGTCGACGTCGGGGTTGGCGTCCTTGAAATACATCGCCTGCTTGATGCTGGCGTTGCAGCAGTAGCCGGAGCAGTACGACAGGTGCGTCCCCGATGGGTCGCGCTGCCCCGCGCACTGCACGAACACCACCGACTTCACCGGCTGGCCGTCGCTGGGCCGGCGGATCACACCGTCGCCCGCCGCGGCCTGCTTGGCGAGTGCCTCGAGGCCCAGCTGGTCGACGACGTTGGGCGACTTGCCGCCGCCAAGTTCCGGCAGCTTGTTCATGTCGTAGGGCGTGAAGCCGGTCGCCTGCACGATCGCGCCGATGTCCTCGGTGTGCGTCGCGCCCGACTCGGTGGCGATTTCGACGACGAAGCGCCCCGGCGCACCCTCGGTCTTGGCGATGGTCGCGTTGAGATACACCTTGATGTTGACGTCGGCCAGCACCTGCGACACGAGGTCGGCGACGCCGGTGTCGGCAGGCGACTTGTAGGGTTCATGAACCGGCACGCGCTTGTAGAGCTTGGCCGCCATGCCGCCCAGTTCGCCGGTCTTCTCGACCAGCACCACCGGGTAGCCGGTCTTCGAGGCTTCGATCGCGGTCGTCATGCCGGTCACGCCGCCGCCGACGACGAGCAGGGTCTTGCTGCTGCCGGTGTTGGTGTTGCCGCCGGGCGCGGTCATCGCCTTCACCTCGGCGCAGCCCATGCGGATGTAGTCTTCCGCCATCTCCTGCGTGGTCTCGCGCGCTTCCTCGGTGTCGGGGCGGATCCAGATCACGCCCTCGCGCAGGTTGGCGCGCGCGACCGCATGATTCGGAAAGTAGAAGGCCTCGGTTTTGGCGCGGCGCGAACAGGCGCCGATCATGATGTGGGTGACCCCCTCGGTTTCGATGTCCCGCTTGATCATCGCGACGCCGTCGGCGTTACACAGGAAATCGTGTGATTTCGCCAGCGGCACCTTGCCGTCCTTCTGCGCGATCTTGACCAGCGCGTCCGTATCGAGACGCTCACCCAGCCCGCAGCCCTTGCAGATGTACGCTGCGACTTTCATGTCCGCCATGGTTTAAGCCTCCGCCTTCGCTACTTTGTTGACCACCTGGATGGCGCGCAGCGCCGCCGCGGTAGCCGATTGCACGGCACGGTTCACGTCGAGCGCGTTCGACGCGCAGCCGGCGCCAAACACCGCACCGTTCGCCGGATCAGCCTCGATGAAGCCGCTCGAGTCGGCGACGATATGCCCCGGGATATCGACGCCCTTGACCGACGGCTCCATGCCGATCGCCAGCACGACCAGGTCATGCGGCGTCGTGTAGCGCTTGTAGCCTTCGGTGTTGACGCCCCAACACACCGGGTTGCCGTGCTCGTCTTCGGAGATGCGCGCGACCTTGGACTTGATGAAAGTCACCGAGGGGTCGGCCTGCACCTTCTGGTAGAAATCCTCGAAGCGGTCGATCGCGCGAATATCGATGTAGTAGATGGTCGACTTGCCGTCTTCCGGATACTTCTCGCGCACGTAGTGCGTCTGCTTCAAGGACGCCATGCAGCAGATCCGCGAGCAGTGGCGCAGGTGGTTCTCGTCGCGCGAGCCGGCGCACTGGATGAAGGCGACGTTCTTCGCTTCCTTGCCGTCGGACGGACGGAGGAGCTTGCCGCCGGTGGGGCCATGCGGATCGGCCAGGCGCTCGAACTCGACGCTGGTGATGACGTTCTTGAAGCGACCGTAACCGTAAGGCTGGATCTTCGCGGCGTCGTAAGGCTTCCAGCCGGTCGCCCAGACCACCGCGCCCGCCTTGATCTGGATCGTCTCCTCCCTCATGTCAAGGTCGATCGCGCCGTACTTGCACGCCGCCTTGGCCTTCTCGGCGTCCGGGGTGCCGAGGATGGCGGGGTCGAGCACATAGCGCTGCGGGTAAGCCATCGCGCTCGGCAGGTAGGCGGCCTTGTGCTGCCCGAGATTGTAGTTGAACGGGTCGGCAACCGTCATCTCGACCGCGCGTTCGCAGTCGCCGCACGCGGTGCAGTTCTCGTTCACGTAGCGGGGCTTGATCTTGACGGTCGCCGTGTAGTTGCCCGCGCTACCGGTGATGCCAGTGACTTCGGACAGCGTCAGCACGCGCACGCGCGGATTGTTCTTCAGGCGGCGCAGGTTGATTTCGAGGCCGCAGGTCGGATGACACAGCTTCGGAAAGTAGCGGTAGAGCTGGGAGGTCCGTCCGCCCAGCGCGGGGTTTTTCTCGACCAGGACGACGTTCTTGCCAGTTTCCGCCGCCTCGAGCGCGGCCGTCATGCCGGAAATCCCGCCGCCCACCACGAGTATGGTCTCGTTGGTCGCAACATGCTCCGTCATCGTTGTGTCCTCCATCCGATGGATGCCAAATTAGTTCGACGCTGCCCGGAAAACCCCGCTGAACAGCCGGGGGACAGGCCCGATTCTTAATCGGTGAAATGGTACTCCCAAGCCCCCGCCCGCCGCCACGGGCGCACCGGCAATCTCAATCGAAGTTTTCTATGCGGGAATAAACGAAGTGTTGACAGCCGCGTCAGACGTGCGGTGTGACCGGCGGCAGGATGGATGCCGGCGCGGCCTCGACGGCGACGATGTCGAACTGCATCGTCGCGAGATCGGCCATGATGTAGGTGGGCGGGTTGCCCACACCCCCGACCGTCCCGGGGTTGACGAGCCAACTCTGGCCCCCTTTGACGTTGTCCACACGCACGATGCTCGACTTATGGTCGTGGCCGCAGCAGACGAGATCGTAGTCGCCGGTGCAGGCGAGCGCATGCGCGTAATGGGGGTAGTGCACCAGGAAGAGGTTACGGTCGGCCAGCGTGATCGCGGCGTCCTGGCCGTGGTAACGGATGACGCTGTTGGGCTCGGCAGCGAGCCGCGTCATGTTGTAGAGGTCACCGGTATTGTTGCCGTGGATGACGTGCACTGGCAGCTCGTACTTCTGCAGCACGCGCAGCGTCGTCGGCGCGACGACGTCGCCACAGTGCAGCACCGCCTCCGCCCCGTGCGCCTTGGCGTGTTCGACCGCCGCGCCGAGGAGGCGGCGATTGTCGTGGGAGTCGGAGAGGATGCAGATCTTCATGTGTTTGCAAGGGGCTAGGAGCTAGGGATTAGGGGGCCTTGTGCGGCTTCGCCGCATTTTTTATGAATTCATGAGGCGCGGCGAAGCCGCTCATTCCCTAACCCCTAAATCCTAGTCCCTATTCCTGGCCCCTCGATCCTAGAAAGCAGGCTTGTCCTTCGCGTTTCGATAGCGCTCGACGCCCGCGAGGATCTCGGCGCGCGCGTCGTCGACACCGGTCCAGCCCTCAACCTTGACCCACTTGCCCTTCTCAAGGTCCTTGTAATGCTCGAAGAAGTGCGCGATCTGCGCCAGCAACAACGGTTGCAGGTCCTCCGGCTTCTCGACGCCTTTGTACAGGCCGCACAGCTTGTCGACCGGAACGGCCAGCAATTTCGCGTCCACGCCGGCCTCGTCGGTCATTTTCAGCATGCCGATCGGGCGGCAGCGCACGACCACGCCCGTGATGAGCGGAATCGGCGTCACCACCAGCACGTCGACGGGGTCGCCGTCCTCCGAGAGGGTGTGCGGGATGTAGCCGTAGTTGCACGGATAGTGCATGGCGGTCGACATGAAGCGGTCGACGAACATCGCGCCGGACTCCTTGTCGACCTCGTACTTGATGGGTTCGCCGTGGGCGGGGATTTCGATGATGACGTTGAAGTCGTCCGGCAGGTTGCGGCCGGGGCTGACGCGGTCGAGGCTCATGAAGGTCTAAGGTGAAAACGAAAACCCAGCATTATACCCGCCCGCCGCCTGCCTTCGCTCGCCCGTATAATTCGGCTTTTTGCATGCTGTTTTCTCCCGCCGCCCCCTCCTCCGGCCATCGCCAGTCGGGCCTCGCCGGCGCCGCCGACGCGCTCTACCTCGCCGAACGCGCGCGCCATGCTGCACCGTTGGTGGTGGTATGCGCCAACGCATGGGACGCCAACCGGCTGACGGAAGAGCTGCGCTGGTTCGACCCGGCATTGCGGGTGTGCGCCTTTCCCGACTGGGAAACCCTGCCCTACGACGCGTTTTCGCCGCACCCGGACCTGATTTCGGAGCGGCTGGCGACGCTATACCAGATCTCACGCGGCGAATTCGACATCGCCGTGGTCGCACTCTCGACCGCGCTGTATCGGCTGGCGCCGCCCGCCTTCCTCGCCGCCCATACTTTCTTCCTCAAGCAGAAGGACACGCTCGACGAAGCCGCCTTCCGTGCGCAGATGGCGCTCGGCGGCTATACCCACGTCAACCAGGTGTACGCCCCGGGTGAATTCAGCTTCCGCGGCGGGCTCATCGACCTCTTCCCCATGGGCAGCGCGGTGCCCTACCGCATCGACCTGTTCGACAACGAGATCGAGACGATCCGCGCCTTCGACGTCGACACCCAGCGCAGCATCTACCCGGTGAACGACGTGCGCCTGCTGCCCGCGCGCGAGTTCCCGCTCGACGAGGCTGGCATCACCCGCTTCCGCCAGGCCTTCCGCGAGCGCTTCGAGGGCGACCCGTCAAAGTCCAAGCTATACAAGGACGTGAGCAACGGGCTGGCCCCCGCGGGCATCGAGTACTACCTGCCGCTTTTCTTCGAGCAGACGGCCACCCTGTTCGACTACCTGCCCAAGGCCGCACGCCTGGTGTTCCATGGTGAACTCGACCCCGCCGGCCAGGCGTTCTGGGCGGACACGCAGGGCCGGTATCGCCTGCTCTCGGGCGACAAGGACCGGCCGCTGCTGCCGCCGGCCGAGCTGTTTCTCTCAACCGAGACCTTCTTCGTACTCGCCAAGGGCTACGATCGGCTCGACGTCGAACAGGCTGGCGAGGGCCTCGCCCGCCCGGTGCCGCCGATCGCGGTCGACCGCCGCGAGGCACATCCGGTCGCCAAGCTGCAGGGCTTCGTCGACGGCTTTGCCGGCAGGATCCTGATCGTCGCGCCCTCGGCCGGGCGCCGCGAGACGCTGCACGAGTACCTTGCCGAGCACGGCCTCGCCGCGACGCTCGTCGACAGCTGGGCCGACGCGCTGCAAAGCGACAAGCGCATCCTGCTGACGCACGGCCCGCTCGCCGAGGGTTTCGTCACCGTCGACGGTGCGTTCGCAGTCGTCACCGAGACCGAACTCTACGCGATCCCGCCCAAGACGCGCCGTGCGCGCGAGGCGCGCGCAACGCAGATCGACAGCCTGCTGCGCGACCTCTCCGAGTTGAAGCCGGGCGACCCGGTGGTGCACGCGCAGTACGGCGTCGGCCAGTACCTCGGCCTCGTCAGCATGGACCTCGGCGACGGCGACACCGAATTCCTGCAGCTCGAATACGCCAAGGGCGACAAGCTCTATGTGCCGGTGGCGAACCTGCACCTCATCTCGCGCTATTCCGGCGCGGGCGAGGGCGAGGTGCCGCTGCACAAGCTGGGCACCGACCAGTGGGAGAAGGCGCGCCGGCGCGCGATGCAGGCGGCGCGCGACACCGCGGCGGAGCTCCTCAACCTGTACGCGCTGCGCGCGGCGCGCGAAGGCCACGCGTTCAAGTTTTCGCCGCACGACTACGAGGCCTTCGCCGAGGGCTTCGGCTACGAGGAAACCCCCGACCAGGCCGCCGCCATTGCCGCCGTCATGGCCGACATGCAGTCCGGCAAGCCGATGGACCGGCTGGTATGCGGCGACGTCGGCTTCGGCAAGACCGAGGTCGCCTTGCGCGCCGCCTTCATGGCGGTGATGGGCGGCAAACAGGTTGCCGTGCTGGTGCCGACGACACTGCTCGCCGAACAGCATTTCCAGAATTTTTCCGACCGTTTTTCGGCCTGGCCGGTGAAACTCGCCGAGTTGTCGCGCTTCCGCACGCCGAAAGAACAGGCCGCCGCGCTCGAAGCACTCAAGGAAGGCAAGATCGACATCGTCATCGGCACCCACCGGCTGATCCAGAAAGACGTGAAATTCGCCCGTCTGGGGCTGGTCATCCTCGACGAGGAACACCGCTTCGGCGTGCGCCAGAAAGAGCAGCTCAAAGCGCTGCGCGCCGAGGTCGACGTGCTGACGCTGACCGCCACGCCGATCCCGCGCACGCTGGCGATGTCGCTCGAAGGCATCCGCGATTTCTCGGTGATCGCCACGGCGCCGCAGAAGCGGCTGGCGGTGAAGACCTTCGTCCAGCCCTTTTCCGGCGGGCTGATCCGCGAGGCCGTGCTGCGCGAACTCAAGCGCGGCGGCCAGGTGTACTTCCTGCACAACGAGGTCAGCACGATAGAAAACATGCGCGAGCGCCTGGAAAAGCTGCTTCCGGAAGCGCGCATCCGCGTCGGCCACGGCCAGATGAGCGAACGCGAACTGGAGCAGGTCATGCGCGACTTCTACCAGCAGCGCTTCGACATCCTCTTGTGCACCACCATCATCGAGACCGGCATCGACATCCCGACCGCAAACACCATCCTCATCAACCGCGCCGACAAGTTCGGCCTCGCCCAGCTGCACCAGCTGCGCGGCCGCGTCGGCCGCTCGCATCACCAAGCCTTCGCCTATCTGCTGGTCGAGGAGGGCCGCACCCTGACCCCGCAGGCGAAGAAGCGCCTCGAGGCGATCCAGCTGATGGAGGAGCTCGGCTCGGGCTTCCACCTCGCGCAGCACGACCTCGAGATCCGCGGCGCCGGCGAGGTGCTGGGCGAAAAGCAGAGCGGCGAAATCCTCGAGGTCGGTTTCTCGCTTTACAACGACATGCTGGCGAGCGCGGTGGCGAGCCTCAAGGCGGGAAAGGAACCCGACATGAGCCAGCCGCTCGGCGTCGTGTCCGAAATCAATCTCCACACGCCAGCGCTGCTGCCGGAGGACTACTGCCCCGACGTGCACGAGCGCTTGGTGTTGTACAAGCGGCTGGCGAGCGCACAGCACGCCGAGGACCTCACCGCGCTACAGGAGGAGCTGATCGACCGCTTCGGCCCCCTGCCCGACCCGGCGCGCGCCCTGCTCGTCACGCATCGCCTGCGGCTCGCCGCGAAGCCGCTTGGCATCGTCAAGGTGGACGCCAGCGGCGACGGCATCCTGCTGCAGTTCGTGCCGCAGCCGCCGATCGATCCCGGCCGTATCATCCAGCTCATCCAGACCCGGCGCGACATCAAGCTCGCGGGCGAGAACCGCCTGCGCTGGACCGTGGCGTCCGCCGCGCCCGAGGTGCGTGCCGCCAACGTCGTCACCTTCTTCAACCTGCTGAAATAACCTTCCGCCATGAACCTGATCGTGCAGGGACCCGATGTCCCCACCCCCGACCTCAAGCAGCTCGCCAAACTCGTCAGTGCCACGGCGATCGAGGCGGTGACGCCGACCGCCTTCCGACTGGTGGCGGCCGACCCCGTCCAGCGCGAGGCCGTCACCGCCTTCTGCGAGGCAAACGCGCTCGACCACGGATGGGTGCCGGCCGGGCGGCGCATCACCGACTTCGGCCTGCTGGTGATGGACATGGACTCGACGCTCATCACCATCGAGTGCATCGACGAGATCGCCGACATGCAGGGCCTCAAGCCGCAGGTTTCCGTGATCACCGAATCGGCCATGCGCGGCGAGATCGACTTCGCCGAGAGCCTGCGCCGCCGCGTCTCGTTGCTGGAAGGGCTGGACCAGTCGGCGCTGCAGCGCGTCTACGACGAGCGCCTGCAGCTCTCGCCCGGCGCCGAGACCCTGCTCGCCGCCGCGCGCGCCGCCGGCATCAAGACCCTGCTCGTCTCCGGGGGCTTCACCTTCTTCACCGAGCGCCTGAAACCCCGCCTCGGGCTCGACTACACCGGCGCAAACACGCTCGAAGTCGTCGGCGGCAAGCTGACCGGCCGCGTGCTCGGCGACATCGTCGACGCCCAAGGCAAGGCCGACTGGTTGAACCGCGTCCGCAGTGAACTCGGCCTCACGAAAGACCAGGTCGTCGCCATGGGTGATGGCGCCAACGACCTGAAGATGATGGCCGAGGCCGGCGTCAGCATCGCCTATCATGCAAAGCCGGTGGTGCGCGCCCAGGCGACCTACGCGCTCAACCACGTGGGACTGGAGGGCGTCGTTCCGTTGCTCGGCTGACCCGACTGCCGGGTTAAAGAAAATACCTCGGCGGCCGTTAAACCTTCTAGCGTTTACCCCGTCAATTACAACAACCGACTGACCAGGATTGCCTCGTGAAAATCGACAAGCGCATCACCCCTCCTGCCGCCTCGAAAGTTTCCTCTGTCAAGGGCAAGGGCGCCGGCAAAGCGACCGCGCAGGCGACCGGCGGCGATTCGGTCAGCGTGAGCGAATCGAGCAGTCAGGTGCGTGCGCTTGAAGCGCAGCTGGCATCCGTCGACGTCACCGACGTCGGCAAGGTCGAGTCGGTCAAGGCGGCGCTGGCCGACGGCAGCTTTACGGTCGATGCGGAAATCGTCGCCGACCGCCTGATCGACCACACCAAGGAAACCCTGCGCAAGCGGCCGCGAAAAAAGTAATGCGCGCCGCGCAGAGAGCCCGCCACTCGGCGGGCTTTTGCTTTGGGCCGGCATAGAATGACGCTTTCTCTGAGCTGGAGTACACGCGCATGAAAGAAATCATCCTTACCGTGACCGGCATGACCTGCGGCGGCTGCGTGGCCAGCGTCCAGCGCGTGCTTGCCGCGGTGCCCGGCGTCGAGAGCGTCGAAGTCTCCCTCACCCCGGGTCAGGCCCGCGTGGTGTTCGACCCCGCCCTCACCGACCGCGCCGTGCTCGAACAGGCCGTCGTCGCTGCCGGCTTCGGCGTCGTCGCCTGAGCGCGACTCAGGCGCCCTCGCACAGGGTCTCCAGCGGCGCCGGCCGGTGGATCGCGTTGCCCTGCACGTAGTCGACGCCGATTTGCCGCAGCACCGCCAGCGCCGCGTCCGATTCGACATACTCGCCGACCGTCTTCAGCCCCATCTGATGGCCAATGCGGTGGATCGCCTCGACCATGTAGCGGTCGATCGGATTGGTGGCGATGTCGCGCACGAACGCACCGTCGATCTTGAGGTAGTCGACGTCGAGATTGCGCAGATAGCCGAATGAAGACAGGCCGCTGCCGAAATCGTCGAGCGCGAAACGGCAGCCGAAGCTGCGCATCGCGGCGATGAACTCGTTGACCACCGCGAGGTTGCCGATCGCCGCCGTCTCGGTAATTTCGAAGCACAGGTGCGGCCCCAGCGCGGGGGTGCGCTTGAGGTGCTCGAGCAGCATGCGGCGGAAGGTCGGGTCCTTGAGCGAGGCACCGGACAGGTTGACCGCAAACTGGCAGAACTGCTGCGCCCCGCTCGCCACGTAGCGGGCGCAGACGCGCAGGGTCTCCTCGATGACCCAGCTGTCGAGCGCCGGCATGATCGCGAAGCGCTCGGCCGCAGGGATGAAGGCCATGGGCAGGATCTCGCTGCCGTCGTCGTCGAGCATGCGCAGCAGCAGCTCGACGTGACGGTCCTCCTGCGCCACCCCGTCAGCGCGTCGAATCTCCTGCCACGACAGGCGCAGGCTGTTCTCCTCGAGGGCGCGCTGGATGCGCGCCATCCACTGCATCTCCCCCCGATGGCGCGCCAGATCGGTGTCCCGACTTTCGTAGATGTGGATCTGGTTGCGGCCATGATCCTTGGCCAGGTAGCAGGCTGAGTCGGCCGCCGACAGCAGGCTCGCCGTCGAGCCGCTGTCACGGGTCACCACCACCAGCCCGACGCTCATGCCCACACCGAACACCCGGTCGCCCCACTTGAAGCGGAAGCGCTGCACGTCGGCGCGGAACGCATCGACCACCTCGAGCGCATCGTTCACGCTGCAGTTTTCCAGCAATAGGGCGAATTCGTCGCCACCCAGCCGCGCCAGGGTGTCGCGCTCGCGCAGGTTGGCGCGCAGCAGGAGCGCCAGCTGGCGCAGCAGTTCGTCGCCGGCGGCATGACCGCAGGTGTCGTTGATCACCTTGAACTGGTCTAAATCCATGTAGCACAACACATGCTCGCGCCCTTGCTGCAGCGCCGACTGCAGGAGACGCTCGAGGCGGTTCTCGAACTCGCGGCGGTTGATGAGGCCGGTGAGGACGTCGTGGCTCGCCTGGTAAGTCAGCCGCGCCGTCGCCTGGTCGATCTTTCCCTGCATCTGATCCTGCATTGCCTGCAGGCGCGCCGCCATGTCGTTGACGCCCTGCTGCAGCCGACCCAGTTCGCTGCGGCCGTTCACCGGGACGCGCTCGTTGAGATGGCCCGCGCCGATGCGGTTCACCGTCTGGCTGAGGCCGAGGATCGGACCGGTGATCTGGCGGCCGATGCGCCAGGCGAGGAACACGCTCACCGCGAGCCCGGCGAACAGGATCAGCAGATTATCGCGAATCGCCTCGCGCTGATTTTCCAGCGTGGCCTCACGTGAGACGTTGACGCCGACCCAGCCGAGCAAAGTCGACGCCGCGCTGGGCGCTGCCCCACGATCGAGCCCGTAGTCGTCGACGACGACCTCGGTGCGGGTGATCGGCGCGAAGTAGACGAGGCGCTCGGCGTATTCGATCCGATGCAGGCGGTCTGGCGGCAGGTTCGGAGGCGCGGCGTCGCGCCAGTCGCCGGCGCCCACCTGCGCGAGCTTCGCGCCGAACTCGTCGAACACGGCTACTCCAAGGACGTCGGGCTCGGCCGCGGCCTTGTCGAGCAGCGTCTGCAGCACCTCGAGATTGTTCGACGCCACGCCATATTCGGTTGCCGGCGCGAGTTGGCGGGTGATGGCGGCGACACGGTCGCGCAGCGCCTCGTCCAGATCGTCGATCTTGCCGCTGATGAGCTGGAACAGCAGCAAGACGCCGATGATGGCCACCGGCACGAGGGCGAGGCCGACCACGCGGCCGCGGATTCCGACAGAAAACGCCCTCATGGACGCACTCCCATTCGGGCCGCGAGCTCGGCTTCCGGCGCAAGCGGAACGCCAAGCGAGCGGCCGACTTTTTCATTGACGGACAGGCTGAAATAGGCAGGATGGGCCGGTGCCGGCAGCCGCAGCACGCCGCCATGCAGCGCGGTGACGGCGATCTCCGCCGCCTGTTGCCCGATCTGCGCGGGGCTGGAATAAAGGGACAGCAGCGCGCCGGCCCGCGTCATCGAGCGCGAATAGCCCAGCACCGGCGTGCGGTAGCGGTAGGAGGTCAGAAACAGGCTTTGCGCGGTGCTGCGGTTGAACACCATCGGGTCGGCGACGGCGAGCAAAATGTCCACCGTCGGCAGCATGGCCTCGGCGGCCGGGAGCACCCTGCCCTCGCTCGGCAGCACGGCCGACATCAGGCTCAACCGATTCGACTGCATGGCTGCTTCGAGCTCCGGCAGGATGGCCGCCTGCTCTGCGCTCACCAACACGCCCACCCGCCGCACCTCGGGGAACGCCAGGCGAATCAGCGTCGCCTGGCGCTCGAAGGGCTGGTCGACGAAGACGGCTGAGAGCTCGCGACGCCCGCCTTCCGACAGCAGCGCCTTCCCGGTCTTGAGGTACCACTGCCGAGGCACCAGCGCGGCAAGTACCGCGGTCCGCATCGGCAACGTCGCGACCGCCTCGGCCGCACGCACCCCGACGGTAAGCACGAGCTGCGCGCCCGCGATCATCGGGGCGGACAGCCCGTCGGCGTAGACAGGATGGGCTTCGTGCTGGTTTGCCTCGAGCTCGGCGCGAATCGCCTGATACGCTTCCTGGTAGGCCGCGCTGTCCTCGCTCAACACCACCGCAACGCGCGCGGCAAGCGCCGGCGGCGCAAGGACGAACCACGCGAGCAGGGCCACAAGGAGCCGAGCAGCGAGGGCAGGCGCCAGCCAAGCCTTCGGCGCAATTGAAGGTGTCAACCGGGCACCTGCTGCGCGGCCCACAGGCAGGCGCCCTTGCTTTCCTTGCCGATCGCCTCGATGAGCGCCGCATGCGCAGCGAGCTCCTCGGTGCTCGCCGCAAGCACGATGGGACGCGGCCGCGCGCGCGCCCCGCCGCGTTCCTCCGGCGAACGCTCGGCATCCAGCCCGATCGACAGGCTCTCCTGGCCGCGCGTCAGCGCCAGATAGACGGCTGCCAGCAGCTCGCAGTCGAGCAGGGCCCCGTGCAGCGTGCGCGCGGCGTTGTCGACCCCGTAGCGCTTGCACAGTGCGTCGAGGTTGTTGCGCTGTCCGGGGTGCAGGGCCTTCGCCATCGCCAGGGTATCGGTCACGCCGCTGCACCAGTGGCCGAGCGGTGGCATGTCGAGCAGCCGCAGTTCCATGTCGAGGAAACCGACGTCGAACGGCGCGTTGTGAATGACGAGCTCGGCGCCTTGGATGAAGTCGACGAACTCCTGCGCGATGTCGGCGAAGCGCGGCTTGTCGGCAAGGAATTCTGGGGTGATACCGTGCACCTGCATCGCGCCGGCGTCGATGTCGCGCTCCGGGTTCACGTACCGATGCAGGTGATTGCCAGTGAGCCGGCGGTTGACCATTTCCACCGCCGCCACCTCGATGACGCGATGGCCCTGGTTGGGGTCGAGACCCGTGGTCTCGGTGTCGAGAATGATTTGCCGCATGTTCCGCTTCAATGTTGTTGTGCCTGCAGCACGCCCTGGTTGGCGAGTTGGTCGGCGCGCTCGTTTTCCGGATGGCCGGCGTGGCCGCGCACCCACTTCCATTCGATCTGGTGTAGCTGCGACAGTGCATCGAGCTGCAGCCACAGGTCCTGGTTCTTCACTGGCTTGCCGTCGGCGGTACGCCAGTTGCGCCGCTTCCAGCCCGCCATCCATTCGCTCACGCCCTTCTGCACGTACTGCGAGTCGGTGTGCACCTCGACCTTCGACGGCCGCTTGAGCGCCTCCAGCGCACGGATGACCGCGGTCATCTCCATGCGGTTGTTGGTGGTGTTCGCCTCGCCGCCGCTGATTTCCTTGCGGTGCGCGCCCGACACCAGGAGCGCGCCCCAGCCGCCGGCGCCTGGATTCCCCTTGCAGGCACCGTCGGTGTAGATGAGGATGGTATCAGCGCTCACGCCGGATCCGGTACTGGCTGAGGTTGACGACCTTGGCCGCCGGCGACAGCAGGCGCTGCGTCACGGGCGTCTTCCACTCCGGCAGGATCACGTGCATGCCGTGCACGCGCTTCACCGCCTGCAGGAAGTACACCCCCCCGCCCATCGCCCACCAGCGATCGCCCGCCGGTTCCATGAAGCGCAACCGGCGCAGCCAGGATTCGCGATTGATCGGCGGCCGATAGCAGCACATGCTGCCCGCCGCGACCTCCAGGCCCAGCAGCACCATCCAGTCCTTCACCCGCGAGATGTTGAGGAAATTGCCATTCCAGGGATAGCCGCGCTCGCCGCCCTGCAGCATGCGCGCCAAACCCCAGAGGCTGCGCGGGTTGAAGCCTGACAGCACCAGCCGCCCTTCCGGACGTAACACGCGCTCCGCCTCGCGCAACACCTGGTGCGGGTTGGCACTGAATTCGAGCACGTGCGGCAGCAGCAAGAGGTCGAGCGACTGGCTTTCGAACGGCAGGAACATGGGGTCGGCCCGCACTGCCGCCGGCGCCTCGACCGCGCAGGTCACCCGCAACGGAATGCGACTGTTGCGCAGGAAATCGATCTGCGGCAGTCCGACTTGCACCGCGTTGAAGCCGAAGACGTCGGAGACGGCGTCGTCGAAATAGCGCCGCTCCCGGAACAGCAGATGCTGCCCCAGCGGCGACTCGAACCATTCGGTATTCAGCTTGGATAACATAGCCTCACCCTCTTTCCCTAAATCTGCGCTGCCATGTTGACCCTCGTGCCCCTGCCCGCGTTCGACGACAACTACATCTGGGTGTGGCACGACGGTCGCCATGCCGTCGCCGTCGATCCGGGCGACCCCGACCCTCTGATCCGTTTTCTCGAGACCAACGGCCTCGAACTGACCGCGATTCTCATCACGCACCACCACCGCGACCACACGGGCGGCAACACCCTCCTGCGGGAGCGCTTCGCCTGCAGCATCTACGCTCCGGACAATCCGCGCATTCTCGCCGTCACCCACGAGGTGCGAGGCGGCGACGTGGTCGACATCCCCGCGCCCACCCTGCGCTTCGACGTGCTCGCCACGCCCGGCCACACCCTCGACCACGTCAGCTATATCGGCCATGGCTGCATTTTCTGCGGCGACACCGTGTTCGGCTGCGGGTGCGGCAAACTTTTCGAGGGCACCCCGGCGATGATGGCGGCAAGCCTCGACGCCATTTTAGCCCTGCCGCCCGAAACCCGGGTCTGTTGCGCCCACGAATACACGCTCGCCAACATCGCGTTCGCCAAGACCATCGACGGCGATAACCCTGCGCTGCTTGAGCGCGAGCGCGCCGACCGCGCGCTGCGCGCGCAGAACCGCCCGACCCTGCCCTCGACGCTGGGGCTGGAACGCGCGACGAACCCCTTCCTGCGGTTCCATGACGCCGACATGACCGCGTTCGCCGCGCAATACCTCAAGCGCCCGGCGCCGACGCCGGCCGAGGTGTTCGGCGCGATCCGCGCCGCCAAGGACGCCTGGGACGGTTGACCGATCCGCCACCCCCCGCTTAGGATTCGGGCATGCCGCAGCCGACGCCCCGCATGATTCCCCGCTTGCTCGCAGCCGCGCTGGCGCTGGCCCTGTGCCCGCCAGCGCTGGCGGATGCTCCGTCCGGCTTCATCCAGATGGAGTGGGGCAGCGAGAGCGACGCGTCGGCCTACACGCCCTACTCGCAAAGCAACGACGTCTGGCAGCGCGTGCGCGAGGGCTTCCGTATCGACGACTCGGCACGGCCCAACCCCCTCACCGCGGAGCACGAGGCCTGGTTCGTCAGCCGGCCGCACAACGTTGCCCGCCTCGCCGAGCGCGCGCGGCCCTACCTCTATCACATCGTCGAGGAAGTCGAACGGCGCGGCATGCCGATGGAAATCGCGCTGCTGCCAATGATCGAGAGCGCCTTCGTGCCGACCGCGCTGTCCCGCTCCGCGGCGTCCGGCATCTGGCAGTTCATTCCCTCGACTGGGCGCCTCTATGGCTTGCGGCAGGATCACTGGTACGACGGCCGCCGCGACTTCACCGCCGCCACCAATGCTGCGCTCGATTATCTCGCCAAGCTCTTCCTCGACTTCGGCGACTGGCAGCTCGCGCTCGCCGCTTACAACTGCGGCGAAGGCTGCGTTGGCCGCGCCATGCAGCGCAACGCCCAGCAGGGGCTCCCGACCGACTACGCGAGCCTCAACCTACCGGAGGAGACGCGTAACTACGTTCCCCGACTGCTCGCGTTGCGCAACGTGATGCGTAATCCGGCGGCGCACAACATCGCCATCCAGCCGCTGCCGAACGAGCCGTATTTCAGCCAGGTCACGGTCCACGCGAGTCTCGACCTGCACTCGGCGGCGCGTCTCGCGAACATGAGCAGTGACGACTTCTACGCACTCAACGCGGCCTTCCCCCGCAAGCTGATCCGTTCCGACACGCCGGTGAACCTTCTGGTGCCGGTGGACAAGGTCGACACCTTCCAGCGCAACCTCGAGGCGGGGCAGTGGGACTCCTGGGAACCGTACGCGGCGCAGAAAGGCGAACGTCCGGAAGACATCGCGAAGCGCTTCGGCATCAGCGTCGCGCGGCTGCTCGAACACAACCCGGTGCAACTCAAACGCGGCAAGCTCGAGCAGGCCCAGACCATCCTGGTGCCGTCGCGTCGCCACCAGGTCGCCCTGTCGGCCGCTTTGCCAGCGTCCGAGCACGTGGTCGCGCGCGGCGATACGCTCTTCAGCATCGCACGCCGGCACGGGCTCACGGTGGAGCAATTGACCGCCGCCAACCCGGGCCTCGACGGCACGCTGCGTCCCGGTCAAACGCTGCGCCTGGCGCAAGCGCCGCAACCCTCACCGATCCAGCGCGCAAGCCTGCGCAGCGAGCGCCCCGCGCCCGCCGCCTACACGGTCCAGCCGGGCGACACCCTGTTCGGCATCGCCCGCCGTCATGGCATCCAGGTGGCCGACCTGCAGGCGTGGAATCCGGGTGTCGACGGTGCCGCCCTGCGGCCCGGCCAAGCGCTCGTCGTCGGCCTCCCCTGATTCAACCCGGCGGCGGCTCGTCGCCCTTGTCCGACATCACCAGCGTCATTCCGATGGCGGCGAGCACCATCCACAGCACCACCGCCCAGATGCCGAGGGCTTCGGACAGCGGTCCCATGAAGAGCAGTGTCACCATGGCCACACCGAGGATGCCGTTGCCGATCCAGAAATTGCGACTACGTTTGCCCGGATTCACTGTTCGTTTCCTTGCTTGATTATTGCGACTGCGCCGCCACCCAATGGCAGCGCACCCAATGTCCACCGCCCAAATCGGTCTGCGCCGGGTAGGTTTCGCGGCACACGGCGCTCGCATGCGGGCAGCGCGGATGGAAATGGCAGCCGGCCGGGGGATTGAGCGGCGACGGCTGGTCGCCCGCGAGACGGATGATGCCCGCCCCCGCGCCGGGCTCGATACGCGGCACCGCGCTCACCAGCGCCTGCGTGTAGGGATGGCGCGACGCGCGCAGCACGTCGGCGGCGGCGCCGTGCTCGACGATGCGGCCGAGGTACATCACCGCGACTTCGTGCGCGAGGTACTCGACCACGGCGAGGTTGTGCGTGATGAAGAGATACGCGAGCCCGAGTTCGTCCTGCAAGTCGCGCAGCAGGTTGAGGATCTGCGCCTGCACCGAGACGTCGAGCGCGCTGGTGGGCTCGTCGCAGATCACCAGCCGCGGTGACACGGCGAGCGCGCGCGCGATGGCAATGCGCTGGCGCTGGCCGCCAGAGAAAGCGTGCGGGTAGCGGCTGCCGGCGTCGTCCGGCAGACCCACCTGATGCAGCAGGTGCGTGACGGCGTCGCGGCGCTCGCCCGGCGTGCCGACATTCAACGCGTCCATGCCTTCGAGCAGGATGTCGGCCACGCGCATGCGCGGGTTGAGCGAGCTGAACGGGTCCTGGAACACCATCTGCGCCTGCCGCCGCAGCCTCGCCAGGTTCGCGGCAGTGATCGCCTCACCCGCGAGTGCGACCGAACCCGCGGTCGGCTCGATCAGGCGCAACAGCGCCTTGCCCACCGTGGTCTTGCCGCAGCCCGACTCGCCCACCAGCGCGAGCGTGCGCCCGGCTTCGATCGTGAGCGAGACGTCGTCGACCGCGCGCACGTGACCGACGGTGCGCTGGATCAGGCCACGGCGGATGGGGAAATGCACCTTGAGGCCGTCGACCTGCAACAGCGGCTCGGCCGCCCGGGACGCACGCTGCTCGCCTGCATTGCGCACTGCAGCCGCCGGCAGGCTGCCGGCGAAGTGGCAGCGCACGCGCTGCGCGCCGAGCGTCTGCCAATCGGGCGACTCGGCCCGGCAGCGGTCCTGCGCATGCGGGCAGCGCGGCGCGAAGCGGCAGCCGGTGAATGCCGAGTCGAACCGGGGCACCTGGCCGGGAATCGTCGTCAGGCGGCCGCCGTCGCCGGGCCGGGGCAGTGCTTCGAACAGCATGCGGCTGTAGGGATGCTGCGGCGACGCGAAGAACGCGTCACGCGTCCCCGCCTCGACCAGTTCGCCCGCGTACATGACCCCGACGCGGTCGGCGTTCTCGGCGACCACGCCCAGATCGTGCGTGATCAGCAGCATGCCCATCCGCCTGTCGGTCTTCAACTGGCGCAGGACCTCGAGCACCTGCGCCTGGATGGTGACGTCGAGCGCCGTCGTCGGCTCGTCGGCGATCAGGAGCTTCGGTTCGCCCGCGAGCGCCATCGCGATCATCGCGCGCTGGCGCAGGCCGCCGGAGAGCTCGAACGGATAGCTGTCGAGCCGGCGCGCGGCGTCGGGCACGCCGACTGCGTCGAGCAGCGCACGCGCGGCGTCGCGCGCCGGCTGTCCGGCCAGGCCGCGATGGCGCGCGAGCACTTCGAGGATCTGGTGGCCCACAGTGATCACCGGGTTCAGCGCCAGCATCGGTTCCTGGAAGATCATCGCCATGCCGCCGCCGCGCACGTCGCGCATGGCGCGCTCGGGCAGTGCCCGCACATCGGTGTCGCCCAGCGTCACGCGACCCGCGCTCACCTGCCCCCCGTCGGGCAAGAGGCGCATCAGGGAGAGCGCCGTCATCGACTTGCCGCAGCCGGATTCGCCGAGCAGCGCGTAGGTTTCGCCCGCAGCGATTTCAAAACTTACGCCGTCGACCACGCGCGCGCCGCCGATGGTGGTGACGAGACCTTCGACCTGCAGCAGCGGCTTCACGGGCGGCCTCCCAGGCGCGGATCGAAGGCATCGCGCACGCCGTCGGCGAAGAGGTTGGCGGCGAGCACCAGCGTGAACATGAAGACGAAGGCGGCGCCGAGTTGCCACCACACGATGGGCTCGCGCGCGAGCTCGAGCCGCGCGCCGTTGATCATGTTGCCCCAGCTGTACATCGAGGGGTCGACGCCGACGCCGACGTAGGACAGCACCGCCTCGGCCAGCACCAGCCCGGAGAAGTCGAGCACGATCGCGATCAGCACCAGGTGGAACACGTTGGGAAAGATGTGGCGGCCAAGGATGCGCGTGTGCGACACGCCGAAGGCACGCGCGGCCTCGACGTAGTCGAGCGTGCGCAGCTTGAGCGTCTCGCCGCGCAGCAGGCGCGCGAGGCCGGTCCAACTCGTCACGCCCATGATGAGGCACAGCGCGAGGAGCCGGATGTCAGCGCGCGCGGCAGCGGTGTCGAACAGCTCGGGATTGGATTCGATATACACCTGCACGATCAGCACCGCGGCGGCGATGAGCAGCACGCCGGGGATGGAATTCAACACGGTGTAAACGTACTGGATGACGTCGTCGACCCATCCGCGGAAATAGCCCGCCGCGATACCGAAGCCAATCGCCAGCGGCAGCGTGACCAGCGTGGTGAGCGTGCCGATCACGAGCCCGGTGCGGATGCTCTTTAGGGTGATGTAGAGCACGTCCTGCCCGACCTTGTCGGTGCCGAGCACGTGGTAGCCCGCCGCCAGCTGCATGAGGATCGCGGCCAGCACCGCGAGCAGCGTCAGCACGACGAACACCGTGCGCGCAGGCCAGCCGAGGTTTCCGCGGCGCCAGTCGGCGAGCCAGGCCGGCAGCGGGACCTGCCGCCGGCGCGCACGCCACGCGGCGAACGCCCCCAGCACGATCACGCTCGCCGCCACGCCCTGACCTGCGCCGGTGAGCGCACGCTGCGCGATGTCGGGCAGGCGCTCGTCCGGGTGGGCGAGATGTGCGCCACCGTATTGCAGGCGCGGGTGGTCGCGCACCGTCTCGCCGTCGCGCTCGATGAATTCCTTGGCATAGAGCTGCATCGCCAACGGCGCCGAATAGGTCTTCTCCTTCTGCGTGCGCAGGTCGCCGACCAGCGCGTCGAACACCGACAGCACCTCGACCGAATACTGCGGTGTGTCGGGCGGGCTGTCAGGCAATTGCTCCCGGTAGTGCAGCGAGTCGAGCAGGCCGATGACGACGAAGGCGCCGAGCACCAGCGCGGCGCCCATCGCCATCGGCCGCTGGGCGACGCTGCGCCAGGGCGCGCGCAGGTGCTCCTGGCGGCGGATCGCCCACACCAGCCCGGCGATCGTCGCCAGCAGGAGGAAGACCAGCGCGTCGGTCCAGAGAATCACCGGCATGAAGTTGATCGATGCGGCGCTCATTGCAGCCTTACCCGCGGATCGACCCACGAATACGAAATGTCGGTGAGGATGAGGCCGATGATATAGAGGAAGGAGCCGAGGAAGACCATCGCCCGCACCACCGCAAAATCCTGCGCCTGGATCGCGTCGATGGTGTAGCTTCCCAGGCCCGGGATGCCGAAGAAGGACTCGGTGATGAGGCTGCCCATGAAGAGCAGCGGCAGCACCACCACCGCGCCGGTGAGGATGGGGATCATGCCGTTCTTCAGCACATGGCGGAACAGCACGCGTACCTCGGAGAGCCCTTTGGCACGCGCGGTGCGCACGTAGTCCTTGCCGATTTCCTCGAGGAAGATGGTGCGGTACCAGCGCGAGCCGCTGCCGATGCCGGCGACCACACCGACCACCACCGGCAGCACGATGAATTTCCAGGCGTCGAGGCCGTCGGCGAAACCGGAGATCGGCAGCAGGTTCCACAGCTTGGCGATGAAGTACTGCCCCGCGATGATATAGAACAGCCCAGAAATCGACATCAGCACCACGCACAGCACGACGCCCCACAGATCGAGGTAGGTCGAGCGGAAGAACACCATCAGCAACGCGAAGGTGATGTTGACCAGCAGCCCGATGACGAACACCGGCAGCGCGATCGCGAGGCTCGGCCCCATGCGCGTCCTGATCTCGGTACCGATGTCGCGGCCGTCGTCGCCCTTGCCGAACTCGAATGCGAACATCGCCGCCGAGTGCTGGAAGAAGATGGTGTCTGTGAACCGTGCCGCACCCTCGGCGTCGCGGTTGAGCAACAAGGGTTTGTCGTACCCATGCTCGGTCTTCCAGCGCTCGATCGCCTCCGGCGTCACGTGCTTGGCGCCGAGCTGCAGGCGCGCCATGTCGTCCGGCGTGTTGACGACGAAGAACAGCGTGAAGGTGAGCAGGTTCACCCCGATCAGGATCGGGATCGCGTACAGCAGGCGGCGCAGGATGTAGGCACCCATCAGGCCGCTTTCCTTTCATGGCGCCGCCAGGCGATCACCGCAGGCGCGATCACCGCGACCACCGCCAACACCATCAAGCCCAGCGGCCACAGCACCGGTTCGTTCCACGCCGCGCGGCGTTCCGCACGCAGCTCGGGGTCGATGCGGCGGTACTTCAGGGTGTTGTTCGCCATCAGGTTGGGCTTCACGTTGTGCACCCAGCCGTGGCGCAGACCGAAGGATTTCGGGTTGTAGGCGAAGATCCACGGCGCGTCGCGCCGCACGATCTCCAGCATCTGATTGATCACCACCTGCCGCTCGGGGCCGTTTTCCATGTCCTTCACGCGTTCGAACAGGAGGTTGAATTCGGGGTTGTCGTAGTTGGCCGCGTTCTCCCCGCCCGCGCCCACCTTCTTATGCGGGCCGTAGAGCAGGAAGAGGAAATTCTCCGGGTCCGGATAGTCGGCATTCCAGCCCCATTCGAACATCTGCGCATTGCCCTTGCGGATCTTGTCCTGGAAGCGGTTGTAGTCGGTGCCGCGCACAACCAGCTGCACGTTGAGCTTGTCGAGCTGCTTTTTGATCCAGTCGAGCCGGGCCTTGGCGTCCGGCCCACTCGCCATGGTGTCGAAGTACAGCACCAGCGGCTCGCCGGTCTTGGCGTTGCGACCGTTCGGGTAGCCCGCCTCGGCGAGCAGCCGCCGCGCGACCTCGATGGGCTTGCGCCGGATCTGGCCATCGCGCACCTCGTAGACGTACCGGTTGATGCCGGCCTCGCCCTCGACGTGGCCGAAGATGCCAGGCGGGATCGGCCCCTGTGCCGGACTGCCGCGGCCGTTGAGGAAGATCGAAATGAACTCGTCGTAGTCGAAGGCGATCGACAGCGCCTGGCGCAGCTTCTGGCGGTCCTCGCCCAATCCTCCGACCACCGGGTCGAGCATGTTGAAGCCGACGTACCACAGCGACGATGCAGCCACGGTGATGAGGCGGATGTCCTTTTCCCGCATCTGGTCGGTGAGTTGAGGGTCACCACTCGAGCCGAACTGGATCGCCTGGTCGAAGCTGTCCGAACTGATGCCCGAACTGTCGTAGTAGCCCTGCAAGAATTTGCTCCAGTAGGGAATCGTCTCCTTCTCAAGGCTGAACACCGCCGCGTCGATGAAAGGCAGCGGCTTGCCCGCGTCGTTCAGCAGACCGGCCGCGCGGTCCTGGTCGTTGCCGTCGGTCGGGTAGGTCTCGCCGTGGAAGTACGGATTCTTCTTCAGCACCATGCGGCGGTTGGGGTCGTTCTCGGCGAGATAGAACGGCCCGGTGCCGACCGGCTGCCAGTCGAGGGTGAGGTTGCGGTCGGCCATGCCGGGCCGCCCGTAGAACGCCTCCGCCTCCCACGGCACCGGCGCGAAGAAGGGCATCGCCAGCCAGTAGATGAACTGCGGGTACCTGCCCCGGATGCGGATGCGGTAGGTGTAGCGGTCGACGACCTCGGCGCCGGAGAGCGGAAAGTCATCAAGGTTCAGTATGGCGCCGGGCTTGTCCTTGGCCGCCTGCTGCAGTGCCTCGCCCAGCTCTCTCAACCCAACGATGTGCTGGCTCATCAAGCCATAGATCGGCGAGCTGAGCCGCGGATTGGCGAGGCGCTTGATCTGGTAGACGTAGTCGGCGGCAACGAGCTCGCGCGTGCCGGTGTGTTCGAAGTCGCCGATGCGACGCTTGCCGGCGAGATCCGCCTCGGTCAGCGCGTGGTAGCGGTAGCGCCCCGCCTCGTCCTGCGCGAAGGCGGGATGCGGCTGGTAACGGATGCCTGGGCGGATGCGGATTTCGTAGTGGCTCTCGGCAATCACGGCCGACGGCGCGTCGTCGGGCAGCGCGCGGCCGGAGGCGTCGAAAAAGCGCGGTTTGGGTACTGCCTCGGCGGTGAGCGGGATGAGTTCGTAGGGACGCTTGAGGAAGTGGTACTGCAACGGCGGTTCGTAGATCTGGCCGGTGAACTCGATCTCGTTGGAACTGTAGGAGCGCGCCGGGTCCAGGTGCTTCGGACGCTCGGCAAACGCGCTGTAGAGCACGTTGGCGTTCGGCTCGTGCCCCGGGTAGGGATTGTTCCAGGCGTCGGAACAGCCTGCCAGCACGCCCAGCCCGAGGATGAGAAAGCCTTTCAGCGTCATGGCGTCAGTGTACCCAAGCCCGGCGCCAGCGTCAGCCGGTATAATCCGCCCCTGCTTCATACTCCGAGACCACCATGGGATTCCTGACAGGCAAGCGTTTGCTCATCACCGGCGTCATTTCCAACCGCTCGATTGCGTACGGCATTGCCGGTGCATGCAAGCGGGAGGGCGCCGAACTCGCCTTCACCTACCAGAACGAGCGCATCAGGGACCGCGTTGTCGAATTCGCCAAGGAGTTCGGCTCCGAACTGGTATTTCCCTGCGATGTCGCGAGCGACGAGGAAATCGACACCTTGTTCGCCGACCTCGGCAAGCACTGGGACGGTTTCGACGGTTTCGTCCACTCGATCGCCTTCGCGCCCAAGTCCGCGCTCTCCGGCGACTACCTCGCCTCGGTCACGCGGGAGAACTTCCGCATCGCGCACGAAATCAGTTCCTACAGCTTCGCCGCACTCGCCAAGGCCGCGTTGCCCCTGATGGAAGGACGCAAGGCCGCGCTATTGACGCTGTCCTACCTCGGCGCGATCCGCTCGGCCCCCAACTACAACGTGATGGGGCTCGCCAAGGCCAGTCTCGAATCGAACGTCTACTACATGGCGCAAAGCCTTGGCCCCAAGGGCATCCGCGTCAACGCGGTGTCGGCCGGCCCGATCAAGACGCTCGCCGCCAGCGGCATCGCCAACTTCGGCGAGAAGCTCGACCTCGTCGCGAAGAACGCGCCGCTGCGCCGCAACGTCACCATCGAGGAGGTCGGCAATGCCGCCGCCTTCCTGCTCTCCGACCTGGCGTCCGGCATCACAGGCGAAATCACCTACGTCGACGCCGGCTTCAACACCACCGCCGGCGGCTCCGACTGAACGTTCACCAAGCCCCCAAGAAAAACGCGCCTCGAGGCGCGTTTTTCTTTGCATGTCGATAAGGAGTCGCCTCAGCGCTCTTCGATCGCGTTCGGCTTGATCTTCAGCCGCTGCCCGGCCTTCATCAGCTCGGTCATCGCTTGCAGATCGGCGCGCTGCAGCGCCTGGGTGACACTGTTCTCGATCGACGCCGTGAGCATCGGATCGAGGGTCGTGGCTTCAACGACGCGCGTGACCCGCACCACGCGATAGCTGCCGTCGGGACGCGCAAACCCGGTATAGGCAGGCAGCGTGCTGGTATTCGCGCGGAACACTGCCCTCAAGGCGGCCTGGTCGAATTCGGCCGACGGCTGTCGATTCACGACACGGAAGTCCGACCAGGCGGCGCCCGCCTCTTCTCCCTTCCTCAGGGCCGCGATCATCGCCTCGCCCTTCTGCGCCAACAGGCGCGCGGTCTGCTCGGCGCGCAACTTCGCCTCGATGCCCGCGGCCACGTCAGCGAGCGGGCGCAGGCGCTCCGGCCGATGGTCGATCACGCGCGCGGCGACGAGCGTCCCCGGCTGCACCTCGATGGCCTCGGTGTTCTGCCGGGACTTGATCGAGTCGGCGCTGAACAGCGCGGCGGACAACCCCGCGTGATTGAAGGGTGGCGGCGCCTGACGGACGCTCATCCAGTCGCTCTGCCGCACGGTGAGTTTCGTCGCCGCGGCGGCGGGCTGCAGGGAATCGGCATTCTCATAGACGAGATTGCCGAACTGATCGGCGAGATCGGCAAAGCGGCTTTGCGCCTGCTGTTTCTTCAGTTCCTCGACCAGCATCGGCTTCACCTCGGCGAGCGGCGCGGTCTTGGCCGGTTCGATTCCGTCGAGCCGGATGATGTGGTAGCCAAAATCGCTCTCGACCGGGCCACGGATCTCGTTCACCTTCATGCTGAACACCGCGTCCTCGAACGGCTTGACCATCATGCCGCGACCGAAGCTGCCAAGATTGCCGCCCTGGGTGGCCGAACCGGGATCCTGCGACGCCGAGCGCGCCAGTTCGCCAAAGCGAGACGGCTCCTTCTGCAGCGTCGCGAAGATCTGGTTCGCCTTGGCCTTGGCCTTCTCGCGCGTTGCGGCGTCGGCGTTCTTGTCCACCGCGATCAGGATGTGACTTGCGCTGCGCAGTTCAGGCTGACCGAACTGGGCGGAGTTCGACGCATAGTAGTCAGCAACCGCCTGGTCGCTGACGGTGATGCCGGCTGCGATCGACGCAATGTCGAGCACGAGGTACTCGGCGCGAATCTGCTCCGGCTCCGTGAATTCGGGCCGATTGGCCGCGTAATAGCGCTCGATGTCAGCGGGCGTCACCTTCACGTCCTGCGCCACCGTCGACGGTGCCAGATCAAACCAGGAAATCTCGCGCTGCTGGGCCACCAGGCGCGCGATCTGCGCGAGCGAGGTCTGGGACGCGAAGGTTCCCAGCGCCACCGGGCTGCCGATCGTCTCGAGCATGAATGCCTGGCGCAACTCGTTCTCGAATTGCGCCGGCGTGCGCCCGTTCTGGCGCAGCACCGCCTCGTATCGCTGCTGGGAGAACCGACCGTCCTGCTGGAAGGCGGGAATTTGCGCGAGCACCGACGTGATGTAGGTGTCCGGCGCCATCAGCTTGAGTTTCTGCGCCTCGAGCAGCATCACCTTGCGCTCCACCAGGCTGTCGAGCACCTGCTTGCGGAACTCCGCCGATGTGGTGATCGCGGGATCGAAGCTGGGGCCCAGCATCTCGCGCATGCGGTCGCTTTGCGCCTGGATCTCCCGGGTGAATTCCTCACGCGAAACGCCCACGTCGCCGACCTCGGCCACGATCCCGCCGCTGCGATCGCCCGACATGTAGGAGTCGATCCCGAACAGGGCGAAGGTGAGGGCGATCAGGCCCAGGATGACCTTGGTGAGCCAGCCTTGGGCACGGCTGCGGATTGCTTCGAGCACAGTTCTACTCCGGATTTTTTGGCGAGCCGCGATTTTCGCGCACTTTGGCCCGCCCGTCTCCCCTCGCCGCCGAGAAAACAGCGCCAACGCTGACTGCACGCCGGGAGCAGAATAAAAAAGGCGAACCGAAGTTCGCCTTTCTTGGTGTTGGCGGAGTGGACGGGACTCGAACCCGCGACCCCCGGCGTGACAGGCCGGTATTCTAACCAACTGAACTACCACTCCTTCGCACTGCCTCATTCGGCACTGCGCGAAACTCGATGTTGCTGACCCTGCTGGTGGGTGCTGAGGGGATCGAACCCCCGACATTCGCCTTGTAAGGGCGACGCTCTACCAGCTGAGCTAAGCACCCGACAAAGACTGAAATTCTACAACAGTTTTTTCGGACTTGCCAAATGCCGTTTCAAGTTTTTTAGTTGATGGCGTCCTTGAGCCCTTTGCCGGCGCGGAACTTCGGCACTTTCGCTGCTTTGATCTTGATCGAGGCACCAGTCCGCGGGTTGCGACCGGTGCGCGCCGCACGCTTGCCGACGTAGAAGCTACCGAACCCCACCAGGGTCACCATGTCGCCCTTCTTCAGGGCTTTCTTCACAGCCTCGACCGCGGCGTCGAGCGCGCGACCGGCTGCTGCCTTGGAGATGTCCGCCGAGACGGCAATCGCATCGATCAGTTCGGATTTGTTCACGTGTTGTCCCCTTCACTCAGTTGCCACAGGAAAACCCTGTGCCGAGTTTTATAGCAACGCGGAAATCCTTGTGTCAAGCGGGTTTCCGGGCGATGGACAAAAAATCCCGCGCCGTGCGCGGGATCTGCGACGATCAGCGATGCCGCGTCAATGCTTGATCGCCACGCTCGTCGTGTCCTCTTCCTCGGGAACCGCGATCGCCGACGATTCGGACTCTGCCTCTTCAGGCAAGGGCTCGGGCAGCCGTTCCAGCGCAAGCTCGAGCACCTGATCGATCCACTTGACCGGATGGATATCAAGCTTGTTCTTGATGTTGTCCGGAATCTCCGTCAGGTCCTTCACGTTCTCCTGCGGGATCAGCACGGTCTTGATGCCGCCGCGGTGGGCCGCGAGCAGTTTCTCCTTCAGACCGCCGATCGGCAGCACTTCCCCGCGCAGCGTGATCTCACCCGTCATTGCCACATCGGCACGCACCGGAATGCCGGTGAGAATCGACACCATCGCGGTACAGATCGCGATGCCGGCCGACGGGCCATCCTTGGGCGTCGCGCCCTCGGGCAGGTGAATATGGATGTCGCGCTTCTGGTAGAAATCCTCCGCGATACCGAGCTTGCGCGAGCGTGACCGCACAACCGACAGCGCCGCCTGGATCGACTCCTGCATGACCTCGCCGAGCTTGCCGGTCGTCGTCATCTTGCCGCGACCGGGCAGGGATACGGCTTCGATCGTCAGCAGTTCGCCGCCGACCTCGGTCCACGCAAGCCCCGTCACCTGCCCGACCTGATTGTTCTTCTCGGCAATGCCGAAGATGAAGCGTCGCACGCCAAGGTATTTGTCGAGATTACGCGAGGTCACGGTGATCTTGGTCTTCTGCTTCTTCAGCAGCAGCGCCTTCACCGCCTTGCGGCAAATCTTGGAAATCTCCCGTTCGAGGCTGCGCACGCCGGCTTCCCGCGTGTAATAGCGCACAATGTCGCGAATCGCGGATTCGGCGATCGCAAGTTCGGTGTCCTTGATCCCGTTCACCTTCAGCTGCTTCGGCACCAGGTAGCGCTCGGCGATGCTGACCTTCTCGTCTTCCGTGTAGCCCGACAGCCGGATCACTTCCATCCGGTCGAGCAGCGGCGCGGGCAGGTTGAGCGAGTTGGCCGTCGCGACGAACATCACGTCGGACAGGTCGTACTCGACCTCGATGTAGTGGTCCTGGAAGGTGTGGTTCTGCTCCGGGTCGAGCACCTCGAGCAGCGCCGCCGCGGGATCGCCTCGGAAGTCCTGCCCCATCTTGTCGACTTCGTCGAGCAGGAACAGGGGATTCTTCACGCCAACCTTGGTCAGGCTCTGCAGGATCTTGCCCGGCATCGAACCGATGTAAGTGCGGCGGTGGCCGCGAATCTCGGACTCGTCGCGCACGCCGCCGAGCGCCATGCGCACGAACTTGCGGTTGGTTGCACGGGCGATCGACTGTCCGAGCGAAGTCTTGCCCACGCCGGGCGGGCCGACGAGGCACAGGATGGGCGCCTTGACCTTGTCGACGCGCTGCTGCACCGCGAGGTATTCGAGGATGCGCTCCTTGACCTTGTCGAGGCCGTAATGGTCCTCGTCGAGCACGCGCTGCGCCTTCGCCAGATCCTTGCTGATCTTGGTTTTCTTCTTCCACGGCAGGCTGACCATCGCCTCGATATAGCTGCGGATCACCGTGGCTTCGGCCGACATCGGCGACATCATGCGCAGCTTCTTCAGCTCGCCAAGCGCCTTGGCTTCAGCCTCCTTGGACATGTGAGCCCGCTTGATGCGATTTTCGAGTTCCTCGAGCTCGGCACCCTCCTCGATGTCGCCGAGCTCCTTCTGGATCGCCTTGACCTGCTCGTTGAGGTAGTACTCGCGCTGGCTCTTCTCCATCTGCCGCTTGACGCGACCACGGATGCGCTTTTCCACCTGCAGGATGTCGAGTTCCCCTTCCAGCAACCCCAGGAGGTGTTCGAGACGCTTGTTGACCGGAATCATCTCGAGCACTTCCTGCTTCTGCTCGAGCTTGAGCGGCAGGTGCGCAACGATGGTGTCCGCAAGCCGCCCGCCTTCGTCGATGCCCGAGAGCGAGGTGAGGATCTCGGGCGGAATCTTCTTGTTCAGCTTGACGTACTGGTCGAACTGCGAGAGCAGCGCGCGCCGCATCGCCTCGACTTCGACCAGATCCTCGCCCTCGGCGAGGAGGATCTCGGCGCGGGCGGCAAGGTGCGTGCCCGCGTCAACGACCTCCAGCACACGCGCACGCTGGTTGCCCTCGACGAGCACCTTCACGGTACCGTCGGGCAGTTTCAGCATCTGCAACACGGTCGCCACGCTGCCGGTGCCAAACAGATCCTGCGGCGTCGGATCGTCCTGGGCCGCGGTTTTTTGCGCCACCAGGAGGATGCTCTTGCCGGATTCCATCGAGGTCTCAAGCGCCTTGATCGACTTGGGACGGCCGACGAACAGCGGGATGACCATGTGGGGAAAGACCACCACGTCGCGAAGCGGCAACAGCGGCAGATCAACCTGTTCCTTGGGGGTGTTGTCGCTCATCATGATTTCCTGTCGTGGGTGGAAAGGGATGCGCGGAAGTTAACCACGCTCGACCGAAATGGGGGGCATAGTTAGGAATTCAAGATGGCTGCAAGGTTCCCTGGCAGCCATCGCCGGTCACGCCCCGGCCGCGAGCGGTTGGTCGCCTTGCTCCGAGTAGATGAGCAGTGGCTTGCCTTCGCCCTTGATGAGGTTTTCGTCGACCACGACCTTGCTGACCCCCTTGAGCGAGGGCAGGTCGTACATGGTGTCGAGCAGCGCGTGCTCGATGATGGAGCGCAGGCCGCGGGCGCCGGTGCGGCGCGCCAGCGCGCGCTTGGCGATGGCGTGCAGGGCGTCCTCACGGAATTCGAGCTCGACGCCTTCCATCTTGAACAGCTTGGCGAACTGCTTGGTCAGCGCATTCTTCGGTTCGGTGAGGATCTGGATCAGCGCGGCCTCGTCGAGCTCGTCCAGCGTCGCAACGACCGGCAAACGCCCGACGAATTCGGGAATCAGGCCGTACTTGATGAGATCCTCCGGCTCGACCTGGTGCAAGAGCTCGGCGTCGCGCTTGGTCTCGTCGACATTCTTCACCTGCGCGCCGAAGCCGATGCCGCCCTTTTCGGTGCGGTTGCGGATGACCTTTTCCAGCCCGCTGAAAGCGCCTCCACAGATGAACAGGATGTTGCTGGTGTCGACCTGCACGAACTCCTGGTTCGGGTGCTTGCGGCCGCCCTGCGGCGGCACCGACGCGGTCGTGCCTTCGATCAGCTTGAGCAGCGCCTGCTGCACGCCCTCGCCGGAAACGTCACGCGTGATCGACGGGTTGTCGGACTTGCGCGAAATCTTGTCGATCTCGTCGATGTAGACGATGCCCTGCTTGGCCTTGTCGACGTCGTAGTCGCATTTCTGCAGGAGCTTCTGGATGATGTTCTCGACGTCCTCGCCGACGTAGCCCGCCTCGGTCAGCGTCGTCGCGTCGGCGATCACGAAGGGCACGTTGAGCAGTCGGGCCAGCGTCTGGGCCAGCAGCGTCTTGCCGGAACCGGTCGGGCCGATCAGCAGGATGTTGCTCTTCGCCAGCTCGACGTCGCCGTTGGGACTGGTGTTGCTGCGCAGGCGCTTGTAGTGGTTGTACACCGCCACCGCCAGCGCCTTCTTCGCCTGGCCCTGGCCGATCACGTACTGGTCGAGGATGCCTGCGATCTCGTGAGGCGTCGGCAGGTCGGTGCTGCTGCCCTTGTGCGCGTCGGCCTGCTGGATCTCCTCGCGGATGATGTCGTTGCACAGCTCGACGCACTCGTCGCAGATGAACACCGACGGACCGGCGATGAGCTTGCGCACCTCGTGCTGGCTCTTGCCGCAGAAGGAGCAGTAAAGAAGTTTGTCGCCCGTACCTTTGTCCGCCATGCCCGTTCCTTGTTGCCTGTTACTCAGTTGCCCGCGTCGACGCGACTGGTCAGCACCTTGTCGACCAGCCCGTACTTCACCGATTCGTCCGCGCTCATGAAGTTGTCGCGGTCGGTGTCGCGCTCGATCGTTTCGATGCTCTGCCCGGTGTGCTTGGCGAGCATCTCGTTCAAGCGCGCTTTCAAATATAGGATTTCCTTGGCGTGGATCTCGATGTCCGACGCCTGCCCCTGGAAGCCGCCCAGCGGCTGATGGATCATCACCCGCGAATTGGGCAGGCAGTAGCGCTTGCCCTTCGCGCCTGCGGTGAGCAGGAACGCGCCCATGCTCGCGGCCTGGCCGATGCACAGCGTCGACACGTCCGGCTTGATGAACTGCATGGTGTCGTAGATCGCCAGCCCCGCGGACACCGAGCCGCCGGGCGAGTTGATGTAGAAGTAGATGTCCTTGTCGGGGTTTTCCGATTCGAGGAACAGCATTTGCGCCACCACCAGGTTGGCGGTGGCGTCGTTGACCGGGCCGACCAGGAAGATCACCCGCTCCTTGAGCAGGCGCGAATAGATATCGTAGGCGCGCTCGCCCCGGCCGCTCTGCTCGACGACCATGGGCACCAGCCCCAGTCCCTGGGGCTCGAAAACTTTGCGTTCAAAATCCATGTGCATCAGGCACGTCCCATCAGTTCTTCAAACGAGGTCTCGACGTCTTCAACCTGAGCCTGACCTGAGACCCATGCTACCACATTCTCCTCCAGCGCCAGGGACTCGATTTCCCCCATGCGATCAGGGCTTTGGTAGTACCACTGCACCACTTGATCGGGGTCCTCGTAGCTCTGCGCCTGCTCGGCGATGAGGGCCCGCACCTGCTCCGGCTGCGCGACGAGCTTGTTGGCCTGCACGATCTCGGCGAGGATCAGGCCCAGCCGTACGCGGCGCTCGGCCTGCCCAGTGAACATATCGGTCGAAAGCTTGGCGGTCTGAACCCCGCGCTGCTGCATGTCCGCCTCGGTCATTTTCAGCAGTCGCTCGGCCTCCATTTCGACCAGGCTCTTCGGCAGATCGAGCGCGCTCTTCTGAAGCAGGAGTTCCATCGCCTGCTCCTTGAGCTTGGCCTGCACCCGGCGCTTCACTTCGCGCTCCAGGTTCTGCTTCACCTCGGCGCGGAGCTTGTCCACGTCGCCGTCGGCAACCCCGAGCGCCTTAGCGAACTCGGCGTCGATCGGCGGCAGCACCGGCGCCTGCACCTGCTTCACCTGAATTTCGAAATGGGCGGTCTTGCCCGCGAGTTCGCGAGCCCCGTACTCGGCCGGAAAAGTCACGTCGAAGCCCTTGGCGTCGCCGGCCTTGACCCCCACGAGGTTCTGTTCGAAGTCCTTGAGCAAGCGGCCTTCGCCGACCACCGCGGAGAAGTCCTCGCCCTTGCCCCCTTCGAAGGGCACGCCGTCGACCGTACCCTGGAAGTCGAACTTGACGAGGTCACCTTCTGCCGCAGGGCGGTCGACGGGTTCGAAGGTGCGGCGCTGCTTCTGCAGGATTTCGAGGGTCCGGTCGACATCGGCCTCGCCCACCGTGACGTTCGGGCGGGTGATCTTGCCCGAGGCGAGATCGCCGATCTTCACTTCGGGATAGACCTCGAAGCTTGCGCTGAACACCATTTCCGTCGACGCGGACTCGCCCGACTTGGGCTCGAACCGCGGGTAGCCCGCGATGCGGAGCTGGTGCGCCTGGACCGCCTCGCCGAAGCGGGCCTGCAGCGTGTCGCCCAGCACTTCCTTGCGAATGCCCGCGCCGTGCTGGCGCTCGACGGCGCTCATCGGCGCCTTGCCGGGGCGGAAGCCAGCCATCTTGACGTTGCGGGCTAGCCGCTTGAGGCGGTTCTGCACTTCGTTTTCAAACTGGTCCCTGGGCACATGGATGTCGAGGCGACGGGCCAGTCCTTCGAGAACTTCAAGATTTGCTTGCATCGGGATACTTCCTGGCTGAGGTAAAAGGTTGGGTGAAGGGGACAACGATGGTGCGAAAGGGGGGACTCGAACCCCCACGCCTTGCGGCGCTGGAACCTAAATCCAGTGCGTCTACCAATTCCGCCACTCTCGCGGCCGGGCCGCAAAATCAACAATCAATAAGTGTAATATAATCAATACGATGCTGTCACCCGGCCCTGCCCGGCGTTCCGCCTAAGTCATTATTCCCATTCCAGTTTTTTCACCGCCGGTGCCAGTCGATCACTACGAAAACTTTCCAGTCGCGTCGCTGCTGCTGCCCAAGCGTCTGCGCCGACCGACCGAGGCCATCTACCGCTTCGCGCGCAGCGCCGACGACATTGCGGACGAAGGCGACGCCCCTGCTGCCGAGCGCATGGCGCAGCTCGCGGCCTACGCGCGCGAACTCGACCGCATCGAGCGCGGCGAGATGCCGGACGACCCCGTGTTCGGCCCGCTCGCCCGCGCCATCCGGGCGCACGCCCTGCCGATCGCGCCATTTCGCGACCTGCTCTCGGCCTTCATGCAGGACGTCGAAAAGACGCGCTACGCGACCTTCGGCGAGCTGATGGATTACTGCCGGCGGTCCGCGAACCCCGTCGGCCGCCTGATGCTGCATCTCTACGGCGATCACGACCCACGCCACCAGGCCTACTCGGATGCCCTCTGCAGCAGCCTGCAGCTGATCAACTTCCTGCAGGACATCGCGGTCGACTACCGCAAGGGGCGTATCTACCTGCCGCAGGACGAGCTCGCCGCTTATCACGTGAGCGAGGGCCAGATCGCCGCCGGCGACAGTCGCGGACTGTGGTACGCGTTGATGCAGAAACAGATCGAGCGCGCGCGCAAGCTGCTGCAGGCGGGCGCGCCGCTCGGCCGGGCGCTCAAGGGCCGGATCGGCCTGGAACTGCGGCTGACGATCCGCGGTGGCGAGACCATCCTGCGCAAACTGCACGCCGATCCGGCATGCGTATTCCACCGGCGGCCCGTGCTCACCAAGAAAGACTGGCTCGTCATGCTCGCCCGGAGCCTCTACTGAATGGACGTCCACCAGTACTGTCAGGACCGCGCCGCGGCGAGTGGTTCGAGCTTCTACTACAGCTTCGTCTTCCTGCCGCCGGAGACGCGCCGCGCGATCACCGCGTTCTACGCGCTGTGCCGCGAGCTCGACGATGTCGTCGACGAGTGCCGTGAACGCTCGGTCGCCGAGGCCAAGCTCGACTGGTGGCGCGGTGAAATCGGCCGTTTCGCCGCCGGGGCGCCGGAGCACCCGGCCACCCGCGCGCTCGCCGAAACGCAGCAGGGCCGGGCTATCCCGGCTGCGTTGCTGCTCGAGATCGTCGACGGCATGGCGATGGACCTCGACCATCTGCGCTACCCGGATTTCAAGTCGCTGCACCTGTACTGCTACCGCGTCGCCGGCGTCGTCGGCGAGATTGCCGCCGCGATTTTCGCCGGGGGCAGCCGCGGACCCCGGGAGCGCGAAGTTCGGCGCTACGCCCACGAGCTCGGGCTCGCCTTCCAACTGACCAACATCATCCGCGACGTCGGCGAAGACGCGCGGCGCGGCCGCATCTACCTACCGCAGGACGAGCTCGCACGCTTCGGCGTGTCGGAAGCCGACCTCCTCGCCGGTCGCGACAGCCCCGCGTTTCAGGCCTTGATGGACGTCCAGTACCAGCGCGCCGTCTCGCACTACGAGCGCGCCCGCGCCGCGCTGCCCGAGTCGGAAAGACGCGCGCAGCGGCCAGGCCTGGTGATGGCCGCGATTTACCGGACGCTGCTCGAGGAAATCCGCCGCGACCGGTTTCCCGTGCTGCGCGCGCGCGTCTCGCTCACCCCGCTGCGCAAGCTCTGGCTCGCCACCAGGACATGGCTGTTTCCCTGACGCCGGACGTCGCCGTGATCGGCGGCGGCTGGGCCGGCTGCGCGGCCGCCCTCACGCTCGCCGAGGCGGGGGTGCGCGTCACGCTCTACGAGGCGGCGCGTAGCCTCGGCGGCCGCGCCCGCGCGGTCGAACTCGAGGGGCTGGCGCTCGACAACGGCCAGCACATTCTGCTCGGCGCGTACGCACAGACGCTCACGCTCATCGAGCGCCTGCAAGCCGCGTCGGACGTCCTGTGGCGGCTGCCGCTCACGCTCGAGCAACCCGGAGAATTCCGCCTCGCCTGCCCGCGCCTGCCCGCACCGCTACATCTCGTTACGGGCCTGCTCGCTGCAGACGGACTGACTTGGCCGGAGAAATGGTCGGCCGCACGCTGGGCCCATCGTCAGATCCACGGCGGCAACGCGCCGGTTACGGGAACCGTCAGCGAACTCACGCAAGCTCAGCCAGAGAAGCTCAGGCGCCTCTTGTGGCACCCGCTGTGCGTTTCCGCGCTCAACACCCCCCCGCAGGAGGCGAGCGCACAGGTGTTTCGCGACGTGCTGCGCGCCGCCTTCGGCGGCCGCACCGCCGACAGCGACCTGCTGTTGCCCAAACGCGATCTCGGCGCCCTGTTTCCCGTACCGGCCGCCGCACGGGTTATCGAGCTCGGCGGCGACGTGCGGCTGGGTCAGCGCGTCACGGCCGTGACCGAGGCCGAGGGCGCGCTGTCGGTCACCACAGGAGACCGCACGCTGCGCCACGGCTACGTGATCCTCGCAGTCGCGCCCCAACACCTCGGCGCGTTGAGCCTCGGCTTGCAGGAGCTGGCCGGGGTTCGCGAGGCCGTCGAGCGTTTTGCCTACCAGCCGATCGCCACGGCCTACCTGCAGTTCGATCCAGCCTTCCGCCTCGGCGCGCCACTCTATGCGCTCGCCGACGGCCCCGCCCAGTTCGCGTTCGACCGTGGCCAGAGCCACGGCCAGCCCGGCCTGGTCGCGCTCGTTGCGAGCGCGGCCGCCGAACTCGGCGAACACTGGGTCGACGACGCCGAGGCGCAGCTGCGTCACATCGCTGAGCCCGGCCCGCTGCGCTGGCGCCGCCGCATCGTCGAAAAACAGGCGACCTACGCCTGCGTCCCAGACATGGCGCGCCCGAGCGTCCGCACGCCGCACGCTCGGGTATTCCTCGCCGGCGACTACACCGACGGCCCCTACCCGGCCACGCTCGAGAGTGCCACGGCGAGCGGAGTACAATCGGCCGCCTCGCTGCTGGAATCGCTATGAAAGACTACACGCCCCGCCCCGACCTGCTCGCCGGTCGCGTCATCCTCGTCACCGGCGCCAGTTCCGGCCTCGGCCGCGCGGCCAGCCTCGCCTTCGCCCACCACGGCGCGACCGTGGCGCTGCTGGCGCGCGACGAGGCCCGGCTCGAGGCGGTTTACGATGAGATCCTCGCTGCCGGCTGCCCGGAGCCGGCGATGTTCCCTTACGATCTCGCCGCCGCCGACGACCGCAGCCTCGAGACGCTGGCCGGGACCATCGCGCATCACCTGAAACGGCTCGACGGCATCCTGCACAGTGCCCACCAGTTCTTCAGCCTCACGCCTCTGGCGCTGCAGACCCTGGAGCAATGGCAGGCGCTGATGCGGGTGAACCTGATCGCGCCGTTCGCCCTCACCCGCGCCTGCCTGCCGTTGTTGCGTCAGGCCCCGGATGCCTCGGTGGTGTTCACCGGCGAAACCCACGGTCACCGCCCAGCCGCCTACTGGGGCGGCTACGCGGTGGCGAAGGCCGGACTGGAAACGCTGACGCGCATCTGGTCCGAGGAGCTCGACGGCGAGCCCAACCTGCGCATCAACACGCTGATCCCGGGACAGGTCGCCACGACGCTGCGCGCCAAGACCCACCCCGGCATCCCGGCCGAGTCGCTGCCGCGACCCGACGACATCCTGCCCTGGTACCTCTACCTCATGGGCGAGGACGGCCGCGGCGTGCGCGGCCAGGTCGTCGAGTGCCAGCCCTGATATCCCCCAGCGGATGAAAATCGGCCGTTACGAGATTCTCGACGAGATCGGCCAGGGGGCGATGGGCACGGTCTATCGCGCGCGCGATCCGCTGATCGAGCGCACGGTCGCGATCAAGACCGTCGCCATCGACCAGCTGCGCAGGGAAGGCACGGACGCGGAAGCCCGCTTTCTGCGAGAAGCCCAAAGCGCCGGCCGTCTCTCCCATCCCAACATTGTCACCATCTACGACGTGGGCGAAGCCGACGGCCTTGCCTACATCGCGATGGAATATCTCGCGGGCCCCACCCTGCGCGACGTCATGGATCGCGGCCGCATGCCGCTCGACCTCGCGCTGGACACGGCCCGGCAGATGGCCGAGGCGCTCGCGTTCGCCCACGCGCACGGCGTGACGCACCGGGACGTGAAGCCCTCCAACGTCGTCATCACCGGCCAGCGCGGGCAGATCAAGCTGACCGACTTCGGCATCGCCCACCTCGCCAACAGCGACGCAACCCAGGCCGGCCAGATGCTTGGCTCACCGCGCTACATGTCGCCCGAACAGGCGACGGGACGGGAAATCGACGGCCGTTCCGACATTTTTTCGCTCGGTGCAGTGCTCTACGAGATGCTGACGGGCCAGTACGCCTTTGATGGAGACAGTCTCGCCACCATCATCTATCGCGTCGTCAACGACATGCCGGTGTCGCCGCAAAACCTGCGGCCGGGCCTGCCCGAGACGCTGGTGCAACTGCTGGGGACCATGCTGAGCAAGGCACCGGAAAGCCGGCCCGACGCGCAGACCGTCGCCGCCGCGTTGCACGGCGCGGCCCCGGTCGTGCCGCCAGCCGCAGGGAATACCGCCGCCGGCGCGCCCCGCCCCTTACGGCCCGGCGCCGCCGCGGTCGCGCTCGGCCTCCTGCTCATGATTGGCCTGAGTGGCCTGGTGATTCACTACGTTCGCGAACCGGCACCGGGCGCCGCGTCCGCCACCGAGTCCCCTCCGTTGGTGCCCGCGCCCACCGAAGCGCGCCCGCCCGAAACGGAACCTTCCGGCGGCGCGGCCACCGAGGCGGCGAGCAAGCCAGCGCCTCCCGAGAAAGCGCCCGCGGTCGCGCCCGACCCGTATCTTGCCGGGCTCGATCGCAAGCAGGTGGAGCTGCGTTTGCGACGCACCGAGCTGCTGCTCACCTACACCGACAAACACCCCGACGTGGTGCAAATCGACCGACAGCTCGAACAACTGCGCGCCGAGCGTCAGCGCTACCTACGCCAGCTCAGACGGGACGGCAGCCGCTGACACGGCCTACCAGTTGGTTTCCCGCTCGGCAGTCGCTGATACCTTGTGGATGCTGAGGTCGGCACCATTGAACTCGGCTTCTGCATCCAGCCGTAGGCCGACCGCGGCCTTGAGGCTGCCGTAAACGACGAAGCTGCCTGCCAGCGCGACCGTGATGCCGCCCACTGTGCCGATCAGCTGCGACGCGAAGCTGACGCCGCCGATACCGCCCAAAAGCTTAGCCCCAAAGATGCCTGCCGCGATACCGCCCCAGGCGCCGCACAGGCCGTGCAGCGGCCACACGCCGAGCACGTCGTCGATCTTCCAGCGGTTCTGCGTCACCATGAACATCCACACGAAAAGCGCGCCGGCGATCACGCCGGTGGCGAGCGCGCCCAGCGGATGCATCAAGTCGGAGCCCGCGCACACCGCGACCAGACCGGCGAGCGGGCCGTTGTGGATGAAGCCCGGGTCGTTGCGACCGATCACCAGCGCGGCGAGCGTGCCGCCCACCATGGCCATCAGTGAGTTCACCGCCACCAGACCGGAGATCGCTTCCAGCCGCTGCGCCGACATCACGTTGAAGCCGAACCAGCCGACGGTGAGGATCCACGCGCCGAGCGCGAGGAAAGGAATGTTCGACGGCGGATGCGCTGAAATCATGCCCTCCTTGGTATAGCGGCCGCGGCGCGCGCCCAGCAGCAGCACTGCGGGCAACGCGATCCAACCGCCTACCGCATGCACCACCACCGAGCCGGCGAAGTCGTGAAAGGCGGCGCCGAAAGCCGCTTCCAGCCAGGCCTGCAGGCCGAAGTTGCCATTCCAAACCACTCCCTCGAAAAAGGGATAGACCAGCCCCACCAGTGCGAAGGTCGCGGCGAGTTGCGGGCTGAAGCGCGCGCGCTCGGCGATGCCGCCCGACACAATGGCGGGAATCGCCGCGGCGAAGGTAAGGAGGAAAAAGAACTTGACCAGTTCATAGCCATGGTGTGCCGACAGCGCGCCGGCATCGGAGAAGAAGCTCACGCCGTATGCGACGCTGTAGCCGATGAAGAAATAGGCGATGGTCGACACCGAGAAGTCGGTGAGGATCTTGACCAGGGCGTTGACCTGGTTCTTCTTGCGCACCGTGCCCACCTCGAGAAAGGCGAACCCCGCGTGCATGGCGAGCACCATGATGCCGCCGAGCAAAACGAACAATACGTCACTGCCTGACTTCAATGCGTCCATGGGCTGGCCTCTCGAAACGATCCGGCACATCGAAGCAAGCGTCGTGCCTGAACGCTAAATGGTTAATCCAAAAAGGAATTAGTTCGGGGTCGCCTCTCAAAACGCACCACAAACGTGCGTCAGGGCGATTCCCGCACCATGCAGGTGCGTCACTTCTGCTCGCGCGATTCCCGTTCGATGCGGTCGAGTTCGGCGTCCATCTCGTCATCGCTCATCGGGCGGTAGGCCGCCGCATCCTCGGTTTGGGGGCGCGAGACGAACTTGGAGACGAGGATACCCAGCTCGTACAGCAGCCACATGGGAATGGCGAGCATGAACTGCGAGATCACATCGGGCGGCGTGAAGATCGCGCCGAGGACGAAGGCACCGACGATGACGTAGGGGCGGATCTCCCGCAGCTTCTCGACTGACACCATGCCCATCTTCACCAGCAGCACCACCGCGACGGGAACCTCGAAGGTGATGCCGAAAGCGAGGAAAAGGGTGAGAACGAAGTCGAGGTACTTGCCGATGTCGGTCATCACCGCCACGCCCTCGGGCGCAATGCCGACGATGAAGCCGAAGACCACGGGAAACACGAAAAAATAGGCGAAGGCCATGCCCAACAGGAAAAGCACGACGCTGCTGATGACGAGCGGCACGGCAATGCGCTTTTCGTGCTGGTACAGGCCCGGCGCGACAAACGCCCACGCCTGGTAGAAGATCCACGGCAAGGCCAGCAGGAAAGCCGTCATCAGCGTGACCTTGACCGGCACGAAGAACGGCGTGGTCACCTCCGTCGCGATCATCTGGCCGCCTTGCGGCAGCGATTCCAGCATCGGCTTGGCAAGCAGGTGGTAGAGATCCTGCGCCCACGGGAACAGCAGCACGAACAGTACGACTACGGCGATGACCGCCCGCAACAGCCGGTCACGCATCTCGATGAGGTGCGAAATGAAGGTGTCCTGAACGTCGCTCATGCGTGTCTGTCAGCGGGTGGACGCGCGACCTCGATGACAGCCGAGGGAGGAGGTGCCAGTTGATCGGGCTCATCGAGCGGCAGGCTCCGCTGCACCGCATCGCCCGATGACGCTTTGAGTGCGGCTTCGGTCACCGGGCGTTCTCCTTCGATCGCCGTCATCGCGTCGGTAACCTTCGCGATGCGCTCGGTTTCGTCACGGAAATAATCGTCGATGCGGGTCGCTTCCTGCTGCACGCTGGCGCTCATCGATTCGACCGATTCCTTGAAGCTCTGGCCGGCCTTGCGCAACTCCTCCAGCTCGATCTCGCGGCTGATGTCGGCTTTCACCGTCGAGACGTACCGCTGCATGCGGCCGAACAGATGCCCCGCCGTGCGCGCCACCTTGGGCAGGCGCTCCGGCCCGATCACGATCAACGCGACGACGCCGATCAACAGGAGTTCGCTGAAACCGATGTCGAACATTTAGGGGCTAGGATCTAGGGGCTCGGATTCAGGGATTAGGGGGCTGGAGTGCGCACCGCGCCCCCTAGCCCCTCGATCCTAGCCCCTCAATCTCAGGAGTTCTGCTTGTCCTTGACCTCGACATCGGCGGTACGACCGCCCTCTTCCGCCTTTTCGCTGATCTTGGGTACGTCCTCCTTCATGCCCTCCTTGAAGCCCTTGACGGCCCCACCGAGGTCACTGCCGATGTTGCGCAGCTTCTTGGTGCCGAAAATCAGCAGCACGACCAGCAGAACGATCAGCCAGTGCCAAATACTAAAGGTACCCATCTCTCTCTCCTTTGCGTTTAAGTGCGCTTGACCGGGTCGCCCCCGCCAAAAACGTGTACGTGCAGGTGAAACACTTCCTGGCCGCCCGCCCGACCCGTGTTGATCAGGGTCTTGAAGCCCGCGTCGAGACCCTGCGCTTTCGCCAGCTGCGGCGCCAGCAGCAACATCTTGCCCAGAAGGCCCTCGTCCGCCGGCGCACAGTCCGCCAGCGTCGCGATATGCATCTTCGGGATGATGAGGAAGTGCACCCGCGCGAACGGATGGATGTCGTGGAACGCCAGCACGTCGTCGTCCTCGTAGACCTTGCTGCTCGGCAATTGTCCATCGACAATCTTGCAGAAAATACAGTCACTCATTTCGCTTCGTCCTGCCGATTCGCCTTTTCGACCAGTCCAGACAAGCCCTCGCGGCGCGCCAGTTCGTTCAGCACGTCAGCGGGCTTAAGCCCCGCGTGCACCAGCAGCACGCAGGTATGAAACCATAAATCGGCGACTTCGTAGATGATCTTTTCGGGCTGGCCGTCCTTCGCCGCCATCACCGTTTCGGTCGCCTCTTCGCCGATTTTCTTCAGGATCGCGTCGGTCCCCTTGGCGTAGAGCTTCGCGACGTAGGAGCTGTCAGGCGAAGCCTGCTTGCGGGCTTCCAGCGTCTCGGCGAGGCGGTCGAGAATGTCGCTCATTTGTAGATCTCGTCGGGGTTTTTCATCACCGGCGCGGTCGTCACCCAGTTGCCGTTCTCGAGTTTCTGGAAGAAACAAGAGCGCCGGCCGGTGTGGCAGGCGATGCCGCCGACCTGCTCGATCTTGAGCAGTATGACGTCGTTGTCGCAGTCGAGCCGGATCTCGCTCACGTGCTGCACGTGGCCGGACTCCTCGCCCTTGCGCCAGAGGCGGTTGCGCGAGCGCGAAAAATAGACGCCGCGCAGGGTGCGCGCGGTCTCCGCCAGCGCCTCGCGATTCATCCATGCGACCATCAGGATCTCGCCCGTCGCCGCATCCTGCGCGATCGCCGGCACCAGGCCGTTGGCGTCCCACTTCACGGCGTCCAGCCAGTCGCTCATAGTCTGACCTCGATGCCGTGCTGTTTCATGTACCGCTTCGCCTCGTCGATACCGTACTCGCCGAAATGGAAAATGCTCGCCGCCAACACCGCGTCGGCGTGCCCTTCGCGCACGCCGTCGACCAGGTGCTGCAGCGTGCCGACGCCACCGCTGGCGATGATCGGAATGTCGACCGCGTCCGAAATCGCGCGTGTAAGTTCGAGGTCGAAGCCGCTCTTGGTGCCGTCGCGGTCCATCGAGGTGAGCAGCAACTCGCCCGCACCGAGGCTTTCCATTTTCTTCGCCCATTCGATGGCGTCGAGCCCGGTCGCGTGGCGGCCGCCGTGGGTGAACACCTCCCAGTGGTCGCCGGCGCGCTTGGCGTCGATCGCCACGACGATGCACTGGCTGCCATAGCGGTCGGACGCGTCCTTGACGAGCTGCGGATTCATCACCGCCGAGGTGTTGATGCTCACCTTGTCGGCGCCGGCGTTGAGCAGGCGCTGCACGTCACCGACCGCGCGCACGCCGCCGCCCACCGTCAGCGGGATGAACACTTCGGCGGCGACGTCCTCGATGATGTGGAGGATGAGGTCGCGGTCGTCGGACGACGCCGTGATGTCGAGAAAGGTCAGTTCGTCGGCGCCCGCCTCGTTGTAGCGGCGCGCGATTTCGACCGGGTCGCCCGCATCCTTGAGTTCGACGAAGTTGACGCCCTTGACCACGCGGCCGTGGGTAACATCGAGGCAGGGAATGATGCGCTTGGCGAGCATCGGATCAGACGCCGAACACGCCGCCGGCGAGTTCGTCGGCGAGCTTCTGCGCTTCGGCGAAATCGAGCGTGCCCTGGTAGATCGCGCGCCCGGTGATGGCGCCGATGATGCCGTCCTTGGCGACGGTGGAGAGCGCGCGCACGTCGTCGAGGTTGGTGACGCCGCCGCTGGCGATGACCGGGATCGACAGCGCCTGCGCGAGCTTCTGCGTCGCCTCGATGTTGACGCCGGTGAGCATGCCGTCGCGGCCGATGTCGGTGTAGATGACGGCCTCGACACCGTAGCCTTCGAAGCGCCTCGCCAGATCGATCACGTCGTGGCCGGTGAGCTTGGACCAGCCTTCGACCGCGACCTTGCCGTCCCGGGCGTCGAGCCCGACCATGATATGGCCCGGGAATGCGTCGCAGGCCTCGTGCAGGAAGCCGGGGTTTTTCACCGCGGCGGTGCCAATGATGACGTAGCGCACGCCGTCGTCGAGGTAGCGCTCGATGGTCGCGAGGTCGCGGATGCCGCCGCCGAGTTGCACGGGCATCTCGTCGCCGACGGCGTCGACGATGGATTGGATCGCCACGTCATTGACGGGCTTGCCGGCGAAGGCGCCGTTGAGATCGACCAGATGCAGCCGGCGCGCGCCCTGATCCTTCCAGTGCCGCGCCATGGCTGCCGGGTCCTCCGAAAATACCGTGGCCTTGGCCATTTCGCCCTGTTCCAGGCGCACGCAGTGGCCGTCTTTGAGGTCGATCGCGGGAATGATCAGCATGGTCGTACGAAAGCAGGGTTAGGCGCAGGTTGCGCCGGACACATCGCAGGCGGAGGCGTGCTCGCCCGGATTCCAGGTGACGAAGTTGCCCAGGAGCGCGAGGCCCGCGTTCTGGCTCTTTTCCGGATGGAACTGCACGGCGAAGATGTTGCCGGAGGCCACCGCGCAGGTGAACGGAAACGGATAGTGCGAAAAGCCGGCGATCACGTCAGGCGCGGTCGGCTGCACGAAGTAGCTGTGCACGAAGTAGAAGCGCTCGCCCTCTTCGATGCCCACCCACAGCGGATGCGGCATCGCCTGGTGCACATTGTTCCAGCCCATGTGCGGCACCTTGAGCTTGTTGCCCTTGATGTCGTGCATCGCCTCGTGGGGAAAGCGTAGCACCGTGCCGGGCAGGATCCCCAGGCAGGCGGTGTCGCCCTCCTCGCTGTGCTCGAACAGCACCTGCATGCCCATGCAAATGCCGAGGAAGGGCTTGCTGCGTGCGGCGTCGACGATGACCTGGCGCAGGCCGCGCGCATCGATCTCGCGCATGCAGTCGCGCGCGGCGCCCTGGCCCGGGAACACCACGCGGCCGGCTTCGGCGATCACCGCGGGGTCAGAGGTCACGACCACGCTCGCCGCTGGTGCGACATGCTCGATGGCCTTGGACACCGAGCGCAGATTGCCCATGCCGTAGTCGATGACGGCGATGTCAGCTTTCACAAGGCACCTTTGGTGGACGGCAGCACGTCGCCCATGCGCGGGTCGGCTTCCACCGCCATGCCCAACGCTCGGCCAAAGGCCTTGAAGATGGTCTCGGCCTGGTGGTGCGCATTGATGCCGCGCAGGTTGTCGATGTGCAGCGTCACCGCGGCGTGGTTGACGAAGCCGCGGAAGAATTCGAGGAAAAGGTCGACGTCGAACTCGCCGATGCGCGCACGGGTGTAGTCGACGTGGTATTCGAGACCGGGGCGCCCGGAGAGGTCGATCACCACGCGGGACAGCGCCTCGTCGAGCGGCACGTAGGCGTGGCCGTAGCGGCGGATGCCCTTCTTGTCGCCGAGCGCCTTGGCGAACGCTTGGCCCAGCGTAATGCCCGTGTCTTCAACCGTGTGGTGGGCGTCGATGTGCAGGTCGCCGCGGGCCTCAATGTCGAGGTCGATCAGGCCATGACGCGCGATCTGGTCGAGCATGTGGTCGAGGAAGGGCACACCGGTGGCGAGCCGGGATTTACCCGTCCCATCGAGATCGAGTGCGACCGTGATCTGGGTCTCGAGGGTGTTGCGAGTGACTTGTGCGGTGCGCATGGCGTAAGACGAGGGAGCTTTAGCGGGATTCTAGCAGGCCGTCAGGTCTTTCAAGGCGTCGACCAGCGCCCTGCATTGGTCGTCCGTACCGACCGTGATGCGCAGGAAGGGCGCAATGCGGGCCGGTTGCTTGAAGTGGCGCACGATGATGCTGCGTTCGCGCAAACCCGCGGCGAGCGCGGCACCTTCATGCTCGGGATGGCGGGCGAAGATGAAATTGGCCGCCGACGGCAGCACCGCGAAGCCGAGCGCCTGCATGTCGGCGACAAGCCGGGTGCGCGTCGCCACCACTTTCGCACAGATCGATTCGAAGTAGGCGCTGTCCTCGATCGACGCCAGCGCGCCGGCCTGGGCGAAGCGGTCGAGCGGGTACGAGTTGAAGCTGTCTTTCACGCGGTTGAGCGCCTCGACGAGGGGCGGTTGGCCAATCGCGTAGCCGACGCGCAGCCCTGCGAGCGCGTGCGATTTCGACAGCGTGCGCGTCACCAGCAGCTGCGGGTAACGCGCGACCAGCGCCACCGCCGACTCGCCGCCGAAGTCGATATAGGCCTCGTCGATCACCACCACCGAATCCGGGTTGCCGGCGAGCAGACGCTCGATCTCGCCAAGCGCCAGCAGGCGACCGGTCGGCGCATTGGGATTGGGGAAGATGATGCCGCCGTTGGGCACGCGGTAATCGTCGACGCGGATCTCGAACGTTTCGGTCAAGGGGATCGCACGATGCGCGATGCCGTACAGCCCGCAGTACACCGGGTAGAAGCTATAGGTGATGTCCGGGAACAGGATGGGCTGGTCGTGCTTGAGCAAGGCCAGGAAGGCATGCGCCAGCACCTCGTCCGAGCCGTTGCCGACGAAGACTTGATCGGGCGTCACGCCGTGATACGCGGCGATGCCGACGCGCAGGCGGTCCGAGTTAGGGTCCGGGTACAGCCGCAGCGTATCCGCCGCTTCCGCGCGCACCGCCTCGATCACCTTTGGGCTCGGCCCGTAGGGATTCTCGTTGGTGTTGAGCTTGACCAGGTTGGCGAGCTTAGGCTGCTCGCCCGGCACGTAGGGCGTGAGGCCGTGAACCACGGCGCTCCAGTAGCGGCTCATCGCGACGTCACCGGTGGGTCAGGCGGTATTCGGCGGAACGCGCGTGCGCCTGCAGGCCTTCGCCGTACGCCAGGGTCGCGGCGATCTTGCCGAGCGTCTGCGCACCGGCGGGCGACACGTGGATCAGGCTCGTGCGCTTCTGGAAGTCGTACACGCCGAGCGGCGACGAGAAGCGCGCGGTGCGCGAGGTCGGCAGCACGTGGTTGGGGCCCGCGCAGTAGTCTCCGAGCGCCTCGCAGGTGTGCTTGCCCATGAAGATCGCGCCGGCGTGACGCAATTTGGGAAGGAGCGCATCGGGATCGGCGACCGAAACTTCGAGGTGCTCGGGCGCGATGGTGTTGCAGATCGCCGCCGCGTCGTCGAGGTCGCGCGTCTTGATCAGCGCGCCACGGTTGGTGAGCGAGGTGCGGATGACGTCGCTGCGCGGCATTTCTTCGATGAGCGTGTCGATCGCCACGGCGACCGCGTCGAGGTAGGCCGCATCCGGGGAGAGCAGGATCGACTGCGCGAGTTCGTCGTGCTCGGCCTGCGAGAAGAGATCCATCGCCACCCATTCAGCCGGCGTCGTGCCGTCGGCGATCACGAGGATTTCCGACGGCCCGGCGATCATGTCGATACCGACGGTGCCGAACACACGGCGCTTGGCTGCGGCGACGTAGGCGTTGCCGGGGCCGACGATCTTGTCGACCTGCGGCACGGTTTCGGTGCCGTAGGCGAGCGCCGCCACCGCCTGCGCGCCGCCGAGGGTGAACACCCGGTCGACACCGGCAATCGCCGCGGCGGCGAGCACGAGCTGGTTCTTTTCGCCGCCCGGCGTCGGCACCACCATGATGAGTTCGCCGACCCCGGCGACCTTGGCCGGGATGGCGTTCATCAGCACCGACGAGGGATACGCCGCCTTGCCGCCCGGCACGTAGAGGCCGACGCGGTCGAGCGGCGTGACCTTCTGGCCCAGCACGGTGCCGTCGTCCTCGGTGTAGGTCCAGGACTGCTGAACCTGTCGCTCGTGGTAACGACGCACGCGCTCGGCTGCGGCCTCGAGCGCGGCGCGGGTGTCGGCCGGCAACGCCGCGAGCGCGGCCTCGAGTTCGGCGCGGCCCAGTTCGAGGCTGGCCACGGAAGTGGCCGGCAGGCGGTCGAAACGCGCCGTGTATTCGAGTACCGCAGCGTCACCACGCGTCTTCACGTCGGCGAGGATGGCGGCGACGGTCTGCTCGATCGCGGCGTCGGTGGCGTCGTCGAACTGCAGCAGGCGGGCGAGGCGCGCCTGAAAATCAGGCTGCGCGCTGTCAAGGCGGGTCAGGGTCGGCACGGGAGGAAGTCTGAGCGACATGAGGCTAAAGAATGATCTGAATTGTACCGTTTTTTCCACAAATTCCGCGATTGCTCAGGCCCTTAGACGTGCTTTCCATACCGATTCCGGATATTAGACAAAGTCCAGATTGACGCTTATCATTTCTGTTATGGAGTACACGCG
>JBKBRW010000016.1:0-54873 GCA_046291555.1 Thiobacillus sp. | reverse complement strand
GCAGAAAGTGACGAAAACCTGCCCGCGGAATGGCCGGCGAGGCAGGGCTGCCGGGCGTTCGGCATGAGATTCAGGCCAGAAAAACGCATGGCGCGGAATTCGCGGGGTTAGGCAGAGGTTTCGGAAAGTCTGCTTCGGGCTGGCGCAAACGCCCCGCGTCTGGCGGTCGCTCGACGAATCGTTGCGGCACCGGCTCCGGGCAATCCAGCTCAAGCACCGCGAGCGTGCTGGCCCGATTTACCGGGAACCGACCGCCGTGGGCGTAGCCGACCATGTGGCCAAGCGCGTGGCAGGCAAGGCCCGCTGTGGGTGGAGGAACAGCTTGGTGGAGGCACAGCGATGGCGACGTCGAGCGTGTAATGACCATGGCTTGCTTCGACGAACCCCGGCGTATCGGGCTAATCTGACCTCGACTTCTAAAATCGCCCGGTGCGGACCCGCCCGCCGGGTGGCGTGGGCGGGGCTCGGTCAGGTATCCTGACTGCCCCTAACCCGATTTTGTGAATATCGGGCTTCAGTTCGATCTGTCCCACCGTGCTTGCTCAAGGCTCTCCGCAGCTGACACAACGGCTCAAGAATTTATCGGCATCGCTGCTGCTCATGGCGGCGTTCGGTGCGCTGTACGCGTCGATTCCCTACTTTCGCAGCTATTTTTCACAGCGTACACCTTTTCTTGGTGACGACTATATTTGGGGGCACGTGTTACTGACGACCGCGCTCGCCTACGCCGGACTACTGGTCCTTTTTTATCTTTTCGAGCGCGCGCCACGCACGTCCAAATCGATACTCTGCTTGCGCGCCCTGCGGCGCATTGTGATGTCGCCGGCGGTCGCGTGGAGCGGACAATTGCCGGCAGACGAGCGTGTAGGGCTGCTGAGCGTGTTGCTGAAGGCGTTTTTCATCCCCTTGATGATCGTTTGGCTGTTCGATCACACGGCATCCATGATCGCCCATGGCCTGGCGATTCTCGACCGCTGGGACGAGCCGGGGCAGACTGCGTTGGCGTTGTTCGACGCCCACGGGTTCTGGTTCATGTTCAAGGTGATCCTGTTCCTCGACGTGTTCTTTTTCACGATCGGCTACATGGTGGAACTGCCGTCGCTGAAGAACGAGATCCGCTCGGTCGATCCCACGCTCCTCGGCTGGACGGTTGCGCTCGCGTGTTACCCGCCATTCAACGGCATGACCGCAATGGTGTTTGGTGGCGGCTATTCAGCCGAGTTCCCACAGTTTGAGCAGGCATGGTTGCACCTGACGGCCAACGGACTCCTGCTGGCGCTGATGGCGGTCTACACGTCTGCCTCGATTGCGCTGAACTTCAAGGCGAGCAATTTGACCCACCGCGGGATCATTTCCCACGGCCCCTACCGTTACATCCGCCACCCTGCCTATACCTGCAAGAATCTCGCCTGGTGGATCGGGTTGTTGCCGGCGCTGTTCGTGGCCCTCGAAACTTCGATCGCGGCCACGCTCATGACCGTCGGCTCGATGCTTGGGTGGTCGGTGATCTATTACATGCGTGCGCTGACCGAAGAGGACCATCTGCGCAGTGTCGATGGCGAATACGATGCCTACTGCCACAAGGTGAAGTATCGCTTCATTCCGGGTGTCATTTGAGTCGTGCCAGCCGCTGCGTGGTGTCGACGAGTTCGGCTACCAGCGTGTGCAGCCGCGCCGGCGACTTGAGCATCGGCGTGCCGTCGGCGTCGTCGAACGCTTTGTCCGCGTTGGCCAGCGAGAATTGGCCCGGCAGCACCAGCACGCCCAGCGCGTTCATGATCTGCCGCAGGTGGGGCAGCATGCGCATGCCGCCAAAGGCGCCGGGCGAGGCGGCGAGCAGCGCGGCGACCTTGCCCTGGTAGGGCACGAGGCCCGATTCGCCCTGCCATTCGCGCGACACCCAGTCGAGCGTGTTCTTGACGAGCGGCGGCACCGAACTGTTGTACTCGGGGCTGGCGATGAGCAGCGCGTCGTGGGCTTTGAACAATGCCTTCAGGCGCTGGGCGTTCGCCGGCAGGCCGTCGCGCGCTTCGAGGTCCTCGTCCATCAGCGGCAGCGGATAGTCGGCGAGGTCGATCAGGGTGACTTCGGCGCCGGCGGCGCGCGCTGCCTCGGTCGCGACGTGGATGAGCTTGCGGTTCCAGGAGTCGCGGCGCAGGCTGCCGGCGAAGGCGAGGATCTTGGGCATGACGGGTCCCTCGGTGCGAAAGCCTGTGATTCTAGCCGCTTCGCGCCGCAGGGCATGGCCGCCCCGCCGCAAAACCGGCACAATCCCGCTCGATCGCCCCGTTTTCAGGAAGTGCCATGCCCGACGAAAAACGCCCCCTCGACCGCATGCGGCTCGACAAGTGGCTGTGGGCGGCGCGCTTCTTCAAGACGCGCAGCCTCGCGACCCAGGCGACCGAAAACGGCCGGGTGAAACTGAACGGCGAGCGGGTGAAGCCGGCGCGCGAGGTGAAACCCGGCGACCGCCTCGAGGTCCACATGGGAGACAGCGACTGGTCGCTGACGGTGCGCGCGTTGTCGATGCAGCGCGGTCCGGCGCCGGTCGCGCAGACGCTGTACGAAGAGGACGCCGAGAGCGTAGTGCGGCGGCAGCGCCAGCTGCTCGAGCGCAAGCTGGCGGCGCCGCCACAGTCGACGCTCAAGGGCAGGCCCACCAAGCGCGACCGGCGGCAGATCCGCCGCTTTACCGGCGAATGAGCGAGGGATGATCCAAGCGTGTTGAGCCCCCTACGAGCCATCGGAACCCTCAAGGGCCGCATCCGATGAGGCGCCCCCATTTCCTGTTGCGGTGTACTCATCGCGCCGTCTGCATGCTGACGACCGTCGCGGCGGCGCTGCTGGCGCTCGTCGCGGCCGTCGCCGGGGGGATGTATTTCTGGGTGTTGCCGAACATTGACGATCACCGGGACAGCGTGGCTGCGCTGATGTCGCGCGCGCTGGACCAGCGGGTCACCCTGGAGGCGGTGTCAGGCAGCTGGCAGCAGGCGCGGCCTGAGTTTCGCCTGCTGGGGGTGCGTCTGTACGACCGCGAGGGCCGGGTGGCGCTGGAGCTGCCGGCGCTGCAGGCCGGCTTCGCTTGGCGCTCGTTGCTCTTCCTCGAGCCGCGGTTCAGCCACATCGAACTCGAGCGGCTCGCGCTGGCGGTGCGGCGGGCGCAAGACGGACACCTCTACGTCGGCGGCATTCGGGTGAATCCCGCGGCGCCCGACAGCGGCTTTGTCAACTGGCTGCTGCGCCAGGGCAGGGTGCACGTTGGCGACGCCACCCTCACCTGGCAGGACGAGGTGCGGGGCGCGCCGGCGATCGTTCTGCGCGAGGTCGACCTCACACTCGGCCATGTGCGCCGGGACTATTCGCTGACGCTGCGCGCGGTGCCGCCGGAGACGCTGGCGCGACCGCTTACGGTGGCGGCTCGCTGGCACGCGCGCGAGATCGAGGACCTGAGGACTTGGCGCGGCACGCTCGAGACCAGCGTCGCCGGCGTCACCCTGTCCGATCTTTCGGCCTGGGTGCCCTTGCCGGTGGCGGTCGAACGCGGCTGGGGCGCGGTGAGCCTCGACGCCACTTTTGACGCGGGGCGGCTGACCCGAGTCAGCGCGGCAATGGACGTGCGCGACCTCGAAACGCGTCTCGCGGAGGAACTCCCGACGCTGCGGTTCGCGCAGGCCCGCGGACGGGCGACCTGGAAGGTCGACGCGGACGGGCGGCGGCACCTCGCCTTCGAGAATTTGCGCGTGACCCAGGCCGGTGGCAACGCCAGCGCACCGTTCGACGTCGGCATCAGTTGGGGACGGGACCGCCGCGAGCTCACTGCGCGCGCGCTGCAGCTCGACGCGTGGGAGGCGTTGCTGCCAGCGCTGCCGATGGACGACGCCTTGCGCGCGCGCCTGCAAGCGCTGCAGCCGCAGGGGCGTTTCGATTCGCTGCGATTCGCCTGGCAGGGCGAGGCGCCGGCGCTCGACAACTTCAGCGTAGAGGCCCAGTTCAGCGGCGTCGGGGTGCGTGCCGTCGACACGCAGCCGGGCTGGAACAACCTCGCGGGCCGCATCGCGGGCGATGCCAAGGCGGGTAGCTTCGAGCTCGACGCGCGCAACGCCGAGGTGCGCCTGCCGGCCGTGTTCCGCGAGCCGGTGCTTGTGTTCGATCGCCTGAGCGCACGCGGGGGCTGGCAGAAGACGGCCGAGGGCCAGCACCTGCGCATCGACGAGAGCGTTTTCGCCAATGCCGACCTGGCGGGCACCCTCTCGGGCGAGTACGCGCTTCGTCCCGGCGCGGCCGGGCTGGCCGATTTCAAGGCCCAGCTGCGCCGTGTCACCGGTACCGCGGTGCACCGCTATTTCCCCAAGGTGGTTGGCGACGACACCGTCAATTGGGTGCGCCGCGGCGTGCTCGCCGGCGAGTTGGAAGCCGTGCAGGTACGGGTGAAGGGCGATCTGCGGCACTTCCCGTTTGCCGAAGGCGATGGCGAGTTCCGGGCCGAGGCCCAGGTGCGCGACGCCGTGATCGATTACGCGCCGGGCTGGCCGCGCATCGACGGCATCCGGGCGCGCCTCCTGTTCGAGGGCAAGCGCATGGAGGTGCAGGCGCAGGCGGGAACGATCTTCGGCGTCACCCTCGCGCCGGTCAAGGCTGTGATTCCGGACCTCATCCACCACGAGGAATTGCTGCTGATCGACGGCGTAGCCAACGGCCCGATCCAGGACTTCATCCGCTTCACCCACGAAAGCCCGGTCGGCGCCCGCTTGCGTGGTTTCACCGAGGGTCTGGGCGGCAGCGGCCCGATACGGCTGGCGCTCAACATGACCGTGCCGTTGCGGCACAGCCACGACACCACGCTGCAGGGGCGCTTGTCCTTTCTCGGCAACACCGTCACGCCGCCGACGATGCCCCGGATCGAGCAGGTGCGCGGCGACATCGACTTCACCCAGGACAGCCTCTCGGCCAAGACACTCTCGGCGCAGTTCCTCGGCGGCCCGCTGCGGCTCGGCGCGGCGACCCGCGCTGACGCGGTGGTGATCCAGGCGCAGGGCAGCGCGACCGCGGCGGGCCTCGCCACTTGGCTCGGGCCGGCATGGGGCCAGCGCCTGGCGGGCCGCACGACGTGGCGGGGGCAATTCGACCTCACCCCGGCGGGCGATCGCCTGCGGGTCGAATCGGACCTCATCGGGCTCGCCTCCAGCCTGCCCGCGCCGCTGGGCAAGCTCGCCGCCGTGCCGCTGCCCACGCAGGTCGAGCTCGAACCGGTGGGCGACGAGCGCAGGTTGACCGCGCAGCTCGGCGCGATCGTGTCGGCGACGGCGCTGATGAACCGGGCCGGAGCGTGGACGCGGGGCGAAGTCCGCTTCGGCGGGCCGGCGGTGCTGCCGCAGGAACCGGGCTTGCGCGTGGCGGGCAATGCCGGCGCGATCGACGTGACCGGCTGGATGGCGCTCCTGCCCGAAGGCGGCGAGGGAGCGGGGCTGCCACTCACCGCGCTCGATCTCAGCCTCGACGCGCTGGAATTGATGGGGCGCCGCTTCCAGACGATGCAACTGCAGGCGCGCTTGCGCAACGGCGTGCTGCGTGGCCAGGTGAGCGGGCGCGAGGTCAGCGGCGTGCTGACCTACCGGCAGGACGGTACCCAGCCGGCGCGGGTCTCCGCGCAGTTCAGCCGGCTGCTCATCCCGATGCGCTCGGCGCAACCCGCAGCCGCAGGCGGGCGGACGCTGGAGGCCGAACGCTTCCCCGTGCTCGACCTTACCGTCGAGGACTTCCGCCTTGAGGGCAGGCCGCTTGGCCGCCTCGACGCGGTCGCACGCGGCACGCCGCAGGGCATGGTGATCGACAGCCTGCAACTGGCTCACGCCGACAGCGTGTTCCACATGAGCGGACTCTGGCGGGACGGCCAGCCGGCGGAGACGCGCGCGGAGTTGAAGCTCAACGTGCTCGACGCGGGCAAATTCCTCGCCCGATTCGGCCATCCCGATGTGCTTGCCCGCGGGACGGCCGACTTCCAGGGCACGGCCAGCTGGGCCGGTTCGCCCGCGGACTTCAACTTCGACACGCTCGCCGGGCAGATCGCGTTCAAGGCGAGGGGCGGGCAGTTCCTCAAGGTAGAGCCCGGCGTCGGCAAGCTGCTCGGCGTACTGAGCCTGCAGTCGCTGCCGCGCCGGCTGAGCTTCGATTTCCGTGATATCTTCAATCAGGGCTATGCGTTCGACGACGCGACCGCCACGCTGCGTATCGCGCGCGGGGTCGTCTACAGCGACGACTTCCAGATGCGCGGCCCCGCCGCCAAGGTGAACATGTCGGGGCTGGCGAATCTGGAGCAGGAAAGCGTGCAGCTGCGGGTGAGGGTGCTGCCCAAGCTGTCGGAAGGCGTGGCGGTGGCCGGTGCGCTGCTCGGCGGGCCGATCGCCGGCGTCGGCGCTTTGGCGGCGCAGAAGCTGTTGCGTGACCCGATCGAACAGATCGTCGGCCAGGACTACCTGGTCAGCGGGCCCTGGCAGGCGCCCGACGTGAAAAGACTGCCGAGGCTGCGCGCCGAGACGGCGCCCGGCCCGCAGATGACCGAACCCTGACTGTGAAGTGTGAGCAATGACAACGAAAAAACCCGCCCGTCCCGCCGCCAGCCGCTCCCGCAGCCCCGCGCTCAAGAAGCCGGCAGCGCCCGCCGGTACCGTGCGCGTCGCCGCAATCCAAATGGCCTCGGGGCCGAACGTGGCGTCCAACCTAGCCGAGACCGAGCAGCTCATCGAGCTTGCGGTCGACGCCGGCGCCCGCCTGGTCGTGCTGCCCGAATTTTTCTGCATCATGGGCATGAAGGACGCCGACGTGGTGAAGGCGCGCGAGCCCGAGGGCGACGGGCCGATCCAGGTCTTCCTCTCGCGCATGGCGAAGAAGCACAAGATCTGGCTCATCGGCGGCTCCGTGCCGCTCGAGGCGAACGCCGCGAACAAGGTGCGCAACAGCTGCCTCGTCTACGACGAGCGCGGCAAGCTGGTCGCGCGCTACGACAAGATCCACCTATTCGGCCTCGACCTCGGCAACGAGCACTACCAGGAATCGAAGCTCATCGAACCCGGCGACAAGGTGGTGGTCGTCAGCAGCCCGTTTGGCCGCATCGGCCTGTCGATCTGCTATGACTTGCGCTTCCCCGAGCTTTACCGCGCTATGCCGGACGTCGACCTCATCGTGGTGCCGTCGGCGTTCACCGCGACCACCGGCCGCGCGCACTTCGAGACGCTCATCCGCGCCCGCGCGATCGAGAACCTGGCCTACGTCATCGCCCCGGCGCAGGGCGGCTATCACCTGTCGGGGCGCGAAACCCATGGCGACAGCATGATCGTCGATCCCTGGGGCGTGGTGCTCGATCGCCTGCCGCGCGGTTCCGGTATCGTCACCGCGAACATCAACCCCGCCTACCAGGCCAGTCTGCGCACGAGCCTGCCGGCCCTGAAGCACCGCTTCGTCACCTGCAGCCAGATCAAGGTCGAAGTGATCGAGCGCCGCGCCGTCGCGAAGCGCGAGCCGGTCGCCAAGTAAACCCAGGAAACCGACATGAACCCCACCGACGCCCTCGTTCCCATCCAGACCGCAGAACAGCTGTTCCAGTCGGCCGAGGCCATGCTGCTCGCGCCGAACGGCCTTGACGTCGACAAGCTCGCGCCGGTGTTCGGCCGCTTGCTCACGCACGACGTCGATTATGCCGACCTGTATTTTCAGTACAGCCGCTCCGAAAGCTGGAGCCTGGAGGAAGGGCAAGTGAAATCTGGCAGCTTCAACATCGACCAGGGCGTCGGCGTGCGCGCCATCTCCGGTGAAAAGACCGCCTTCGCGTATTCCGACGATATCAGCCTCGACGCGCTGGGCGCTGCGGCCGACGCCACCCGCGCCATTGCCCGCGCGGGCCAGGCGCGCAGCGCGGCCATCGCCAGGCGTGGCGAGGGGCGTCGCTTGTACAACGCGGTCGATCCGCTCGCGAGCCTTGACGACCCCGCCAAGGTCGCGCTGCTGGAGCGGCTGGAAAAGAAAGCGCGCGCGATGGATCCGCGCGTGATCCAGGTGATGGCGAGTCTCGCCTCCGAATACGAAGTCATTTTCATCGCCCGCTCCGACGGCCATCTAGCCGCCGACGTGCGCCCGCTGGTACGCCTGTCGCTGCAGGTCATCGCCGAGCAGGATGGCCGCCGCGAGCAGGGTTCGGGCGGCGGCGGCGGGCGCTTCGACTATGGCTACTTCACCGACGACGTCCTCGAAAAATACGCGCGCCAGGCCGTGCACCAAGCCATCATCAACCTCGACGCGCGCCCCGCGCCCGCCGGCACCATGACCGTCGTGCTCGGGTCGGGCTGGCCGGGCATCCTGCTCCACGAAGCGATCGGCCACGGCCTCGAGGGCGACTTTAACCGCAAGGGCAGCTCGGCGTTCTCCGGCCGCATCGGCGAGCGGGTCGCCGCCCCCGGCGTCACCGTCGTCGACGACGGCACCATTCCGCTGCGCCGTGGCTCGCTCAACGTCGACGACGAAGGCAACCCGACCCAGCGCACGGTGCTGATCGAGGACGGCATCCTCACCGGCTACATGCAGGACATGATGAACGCGCGTCTGATGGGCATGGCGACGACGGGCAATGCGCGCCGCGAATCCTTCGCGCATCTCACCATGCCGCGCATGACCAACACCCTTATGCTCGGCGGCGACAAGCCCCCGCACGAAATCATCGCCTCGGTGAAGAACGGCCTCTACGCCGTCAACTTTGGCGGCGGCCAGGTCGACATCACCAGCGGCAAGTTCGTCTTCTCCGCGGCCGAGGCCTACATGATCGAAAACGGCAAAATCACCTACCCGGTGAAAGGCGCCACCCTCATCGGCAACGGTCCCGACGCGCTCACCCGCGTCTCGATGATCGGCAACGACATGGAGATGGATTCGGGCGTGGGCACCTGCGGCAAGGAAGGCCAGAGCGTGCCGGTCGGCGTGGGGCAGCCGACGCTCAGGATCGACGGCCTCACGGTCGGCGGCACGGCCTGAACGGTCGCCTGCCGACGAACCGGCCGCACGGACCGCTCGCTCAGCCCAGGCTCTCCAGCGGCTGCGGCGCCCCGATCAGGTAGCCCTGCACGCAATCCACCCCCAGCTCGGCGAGCTTGGCGAGCAGTTCCTCGTTTTCGACGAAGCCAGCCACGGTCTTGATGCCGAGGAACTGGCCGGTTTCGAGGATGGAGCGCACCAGTGCCTCGTCGATCAGGCTGGTGCCCAGTTCGCGCACCAGAGCGCGGTCGATCTTGAGGTAGCTCAGCCGCATGCTCTTCAGACTGGTGTACGAGCTGGTGCCGGCGCCGAATTCGTCGAGCGTGAAGCGGCAGCCGTAGCGTTGCAGTTGGCGCATGAAGACCTGTGCCTGCGCGTGGGTGCCGACGGCGTCGGCCTCGCTGATCTCGAGAATGAGCGTGTCGCCCGGGATGTCGCCGCGCGCGAGTTCGCCGAGCAGGTATTTGAGGAGCAGCGGATTGGTGACCGACTGACCCGAGAGGTTGACCGAGAGGCCGCCGAGGCGAGCGAGGTCGGCAGGATGGCTGCGCATCCACTGCAGCACCGTCTTCAGCACCCAGCGGTCGATCTCGGCGATGCGCCCCAGGCGCTCGGCGACGTCGATGAGGTCGCGCGTGGCGATGCTGCGTTCGCCGGTGTGCGGATGCAGCAACACCTCGTAGTAGAGCGGCGTGCGCGTTGGGTCGGCGGTCGCAACGACTGGCTGGCAATTGAGGCGGAGCTGGTTGTTGGCGACGATCGCGGTGAGGGTGTGCGCCCATTCCGCCAGCGCGAGCACACCGCTGTCGGGCGCCTCGCTGCTGTACGCGACGACTGGCACGCCGGATTCGCGGGCGCGGGCGCAGGCCGCGTTGGCGTTGTCGTAATAGGTCTCGGGGTGCAGGCAGTCGCTCGACCACATGAGACCGGTGAACGCCTGGGTGCGGAAGCGCGCGCCGTCGACCTCCACCGGGGTGGCGAAGAGGCCCGTCAGCACCGACTTGGCCTGCGTTTCCGCGGTGGCGCTGTCGGCCACGCGCGTCCAGTACGCGAGCCCCGACTCGCCGGACCGTGCCAGCAAGGTCTCCGCCGGGAGCAGTTCGGTCAGGCGCTGCGCCAGCGTGCGTAGGATCGCGTTGCGCGTCGCCTCGTCGGCGGGCGTGCCGCCGAGCGTCTGCAAATCGAAGTTGAGCACGCCGATGACGTAGCCGTCCTCGCCCGCCGGGCCGCGCAGCCAGTTGCGGCGGATCGTGCGCAGGAAGCTGCGGCGGTTCGACAGGCCGGTGCCCGGGTCGTGGGCGGCCTGCCACATCAGGTCGCGCTGCATCTTCTGGATCATGGCGCTGTAGGAGCGATCCATCAGCGGCAGTTCCTGGTCCTCGGTCCATTCGGCGTCGCCGCGCCTCAAGGCCTGCAGCAGATCCTGGCGCTTGAGGTCGAGCTTCTTGATGCCGCGGTAGTTGGCGAACACGTAGACCGGCGGCTGATCGCCGATCCAGACCAGGTTGAGCGGCGTGTCGACGTGCTTGAACTGCAGCCAGTCGCCGACGCGCAGGTGATCGGTGAGGTTGGCGTCGGCCTCCGAGAGAGCCTCCTGTTCGGTGTCGTTGAGGCGCGCCGCGACCGGCGTGTACTGGTATTGGGACTTGTCGCGATCGAAGAGCGTCGTCGCCAGCTGGTCGACGATGCGGTCCTGCGCCGACTTGTCGGCGCACACCTGGGTGAGAGCCTGGTCGATGCGCTGCAAGAGCGTCTGGACCTCGGCCGCAGGGGGCGGCTCGGCGAGCTCAGGGTCGAGCCAGGCGCACAGGCGCTCGAGCACCTGCCAGGCCTCGTGGGCGGGATCGCTGTCGCTGCCGTGGCGCATCTCGGCCATGAGGAGCACATTGCGCCAGCCGCCGTTGAGGAGCTCGATCACGGCATTCGGCACGGGCCGGTCGGCCAGACGCCCGAGCAGGTCGCGCAGGATGCGCTGCTTGGTGACCTCGGCGCGCTGGCGGCCTTCGCACATTTCCTGCAACCGCGACACGCGTGCGGTGCGCTCGGCGAGCAGCGGTTTGACGACGCGTTCGAGCTGGGTGCGCGCTTCCTCGAACACGCCCGGGTTCTTGTCGGCTTCGGCGTGGATGCGCTCGGTCCAGCGGTTCATCAGCCGCAGCAGGCGCTGGTCCGTGATCTTGCCGTCGTCGCTCGCGGCCATGCTGATGCGGTCGAGGGTGTTGAGCACCTTGTGCGCGGGATGCACCGGCGAAACCAGGAACTGCGGGTCCGACAGCGCGAGCTTGATCAGGCTGGTTTCGAGCTGCTGGAAGAAGGGCCGCGTCACGTCGCCGACTGACTTCTGTGCATGCACGCTGTCGAACAGTGCGCCGAACATGTCGACCGACTGCTGCATCGCCGGATTCATGTTGGCCGGCAGCGCGCCCGCTTGCGCGAGGCGCGAGAGCACCCGCGACTGCGCGACACGGAGGCCAGGGGGCGGGGTGCCTGCGCCGCCCCCGACGGGAATGCCGCTTTCACCCGTTACGCCTCCGGCGGCGCCGACGCTCGCGGGGCCGCCGGCCGCGGCACCCGCGGGGGCCGCGCCAGCGGGCGCCACCGTGGGCTGGCCACGCAGGAAGCCGAGCAGCGATTGCGCGATCCGGCTCAGCGCGCCCTGTTGCGCGGCAGGGGCTGAGGGCGCGCCATAAGCCGTGGAGCCTGTGTAGGCCGCGTCTGCGGCGGACTCTGGCGTGGCCGGCTGCTGCGCGGTCGGTGCGGCGTAGGCCGCGGCGGGCGCCGGCGCGGGAAAAATCCCGGTCTGCGGCTCCTGCTCCGCCCGGGACATCGGCAGCAAGGCCAGAAGCTCCGCGTAGAGCAGGTCGAGTTGCTTGCCCAGGATCTCGCGAAGCAGCGAGTAGGCGACCTGGCGCGCTCGGGGGCCCAGCGGCAACGCTTGCAAGGCAATTCGGTAGGCGTGGCTGATCACCGCGGGGCCCGCGGGGTTGTTGGTGTCGTCGCAGTTGAAGTCGAAGAGCTGGCCGATGCGGGGTTCGAGCACGAAAAGCTGGGTGCGGAACTGCTCCTCCAGGCGATTGACCTCGGCCGAGGTTGCGAGCCAGTCCTCGAAATCGTGCTCGTCGACGAGGGAAAGGGATGCGCTGGCGGTATCGGCCGTCGCCTGCGTCTGGACCGGCCGCGCCTGCGTGAGGGCATCGAGCACCTGCTGCACGAAGCTCGTTTGGATGGCGCGCGCCGAACGCTGGAATTCCTGCTTCGCGTCGAACAGCTCCTGACGCTCGGCGATGCTGGGCGCGCTCAGCGCCGCCTGCTCCAGGCGTTGATCCAGCGCCCGCGTGAGCTCATCCTGGACCAGGTGCAGGGTGTCGGCGAGCAGGGTGGCCGTGGCCTCGCGCAAGCGCGGCGCGCCGGCGGCCTCGGGCTGCGCGCCGAGCGCCTGCCGCTGGCTCGCCAGCCGCAGGCGCTGCAGGGCCTGCAACGCCTCGGTCGGCGTGTAGAGGAAGGCGACGCCCACGCCGTTGGGCGTGAGCCGGCGCAGCTTGGCGGGAATGCGCAGTGTCTGCCGGACTTCGGCGATGGCAGGCGAGAACAGGATCTCCACGTCGGCGTCGGTACGCTGGGTCAATGAAGCCAGCGCGGTCTGCGGATTGGCGAATTGCAGAAACAGGCCGCCCATGCAGAAATCGCGGATTTCGCAGGCGATGTCACTGTAGCCCGGCTGCGCGATCAAGGCCTTGTGCGCGACCGCAAAGCGCTTGTCGCGGCGGGCTTCCCGGCCGACGTGGGGGGGTTCGGTGCGCTCCGTCATGTGGTTTCCTGCCTGAAGAGGGGGCGGCGTTTATTTTCGCAGGGGCGCGCCGCGTGCGCCGCGAAACCCATTGTATTTCAGCGCTATTGGCGTGAACAGGGCGGTTTTGCTAGACTGGCGCGCATGAACCTGGCTGCCCGCTTTTACTTCAGCTGCTTTGATCCCACGCCCCGGGCGGTCGGGAGGCGCTGAAGCGAACAGCACACGCCCTGACGAAACCGCCAGCCTGCTGGCGGTTTTTTGTTTCGGCCGCGGCAGAACCGGCAATACTCACCGGAGCCCCGACTATGACTGCCCTTCGAACCGACGACACCCGCATCGAGCAAAGCGGCGAATTGCTCGCCCCGATGCAGATCATGCGCGAGCTGCGCGCCAACGACGCCGTGCACACCCACGTGGCGCACGCCCGCAGGGCGATCCACGACGTGCTGCGCGGCGCAGACGACCGCATGTTCGTCGTCGTCGGTCCGTGCTCGATCCATGATCCGGTCGCGGCGCTCGATTATGCGCACCATCTCAAGCCGCTGGCAGACGAGCTCGCGCACGAGCTGATCGTGGTGATGCGGGTGTATTTCGAGAAACCGCGCACCACCGTGGGCTGGAAGGGCCTGATCAACGACCCGCATCTCGACGAGAGCTTCGACATCAACGAGGGGCTGCGCCTGGCCCGTAAGCTCTTGCTGGAAATCAACGAAATCGGCCTGCCCTGCGCCACCGAGTTCCTCGACCTCATCTCGCCACAGTACATCGCGGACCTGGTGAGCTGGGGCGCGATCGGCGCGCGCACCACCGAATCGCAGTCGCACCGCCAGTTGGCCTCGGGCTTGTCGTGCCCGGTCGGCTTCAAGAACGGCACCGACGGCAGTCTCCGCATCGCCGTCGACGCGATCAAGGCCGCGGCGGCGCGCCATCATTTCATTTCCATCACCAAATCGGGCCACGTCGGCGTGTTCAGCACTTCGGGCAACGAAGACACCCACGTGATCCTGCGCGGCGGCAAGAAGCCCAACTACGACGCAGCGAGCGTGAACCTCGCCTGCGGCGAACTGGCGGCGGCGGGTCTCAGACAGCAGTTGATGATCGATTTCTCGCACGCCAATTCGAGCAAGCAGTACCAGCGCCAGCTCGACGTCGGCGCCGACGTCGCCGCGCAGGTCGCGGGCGGCGACACGCGCATCATCGGTGCCATGATCGAGAGCCACCTCAATCCTGGCCGCCAGGACTTGGTGCCCGGCCAGCCGCTGGAATACGCGAAATCGATCACCGACGCCTGCATCGGCTGGGACGACACGGTGCCGCTGCTGCGCCTGTTGGCCGACGCCGTGAAAAAGCGCCGGCTCACCGCGCCGGCGGATGAGGAATAAGCCGCTTCCGGGGTAAAATATCGGCGGCGGGCCTCCCCGCATGGCAGCCCCGTGAACCTGGTCAGGTCCGGAAGGAAGCAGCCACAGCGGATCGTTACCAGTGCCGGGGTCAAGGCTCGCCACTTATTTTTCCAGGGGCTAGGGTTTGCGGGCGTGATCCGCGGACGCTGGCACCGCATCCCCGAGATCCTAGCCCCTAGATTCTCGCCCCTGACCACATGACTGACCTCTTCGGCGATTCCGATACCCCCACCGTTGCGCTGGCGCGCAAGTGGCGGCCGCGGGCGTTCGCTGACCTCAAGGGGCAGGAGCACGTGGTGCGCGCGCTGTCCAACGCGCTCACGCAGGGCCGTCTGCACCACGCCTATCTCCTCACCGGCACGCGCGGCGTCGGCAAGACCACGCTGGCGCGCATCCTCGCCAAGTGCCTCAACTGCGAGACCGGCGTCACCGCCGAGCCGTGCGGGACGTGCTCGGCGTGCACGCAGATCGACGCTGGCCGCTTCGTCGACCTGCTCGAGCTCGACGCCGCCTCGAACACCGGCGTCGACAACATGCGCGAAGTGCTCGACAACGCGCAGTACGCGCCGACCGTGGGCCGCTACAAGGTCTACATCATCGACGAAGTGCACATGCTGTCGAAGCCAGCGTTCAACTCCATGCTGAAGACGCTGGAGGAGCCACCGGCGCACGTGAAGTTCATCCTCGCCACCACCGACCCGCAGAAGATCCCGGTGACGGTGCTCTCGCGCTGCTTGCAGTTCAACCTCAAGCCGATGACGCCCGCGCTCGTCGCGCAGCATCTGGGCGAGGTGCTGGCGCAGGAGCGCGTCGATTGCGAGCCGGCGGCGCTGAACCTGCTCGCGCGCGCCGCCGCCGGCAGCATGCGCGATGCGCTCTCGCTCACCGACCAGGCGATCGCCTACGGCGGCGGCCGGGTCGAAGCGGCGGCGGTCGAGGCCATGCTCGGTACGGTCAAGCGCGATTATCTCTTCGACCTGCTCGACGCGCTGGCGGCGCACGACGCCGACGCGCTGATGACGCAGGCGCGCAGCCTCGCCGAGCGCGGCATCGCGTTCGACGCCGCGCTGCAGGACCTCGGCAGCCTGCTCGCGCAGATCGCGCTGGTGCTGCACGCGCCAGCCGCGGTCGAAGCCGGCGTCGACGCCGAGCGGCTGCAAGCTGCTGCGGCGCGGCTCGACCCCGAAACCGTCCAGCTTTACTACCAGATTGCGTTGAACGGCCGCCGCGACCTGCCGTACGCACCGGACGAACTGTCCGGCTTCGGCATGACGCTGTTGCGCATGCTGGCGTTCACGCCGGGCGCGGGCGACCGCGCGGCGCGTCCCGCCCAAGCGGTACGCCCCGCATCCGTACGCGCCGAGGCCGCGCCGCGTGTCAGCGCGGCGGTGACGGGCAGCGATCCCGCGCCGCAGGCCTACGCGGCGCCGCGCGCCGAAGCGCATCGGGCCACCGCGTCCGAGCCGGTGCTTGCGCCGGCCGCCAACGCAAGCCGCCCCGAGCCGCCGGCAGCGGCCACGCCGTCCATTTCTGCGACGTCGGGCGAGGCTTGGGATTGGCTGGCCGTTGTCGCCGGCCTGCGCTTGGGCGGCATGGCGAAAATGCTCGCCGACCACTGCGAGCTCGTTGCGCAGGATGGCGACGCCGTCACGTTACGCGTCGGCCAAGCGCACAAGCACCTCCTCGATCACGCTTACCAGGACAAGCTGATCGCAGCGCTGCGCGACAAGTACGGCGAGGCGCTCGAGGTCTGCTTCGAGATCGGCGCCGCGGCCGAGCAGACGCCGCAGCAGGTGCGCACGCGCATCAAGGAAACCCGGCAGGCCGAGGCGGTCGCCGCGATCGAATCCGACCCGTTCGTGCGCGAATTGGTCGACCAGTTCGGCGGCCGCATCGACGCCGCAACCATACAACCCTTGGGAGAAGCGAAATGATGAAGGGCGGCATCGGCAACATGATGAAGCAAGTCCAGCAGATGCAGGAGAACATGGCCAAGATGCAGGCCAAGCTCGCCGAGACCGAAGTCGAGGGCGTGAGCGGCGCCGGCATGGTCAAGGTCGTGATGACCTGCAAGCACGACGTGCGGCGCGTGGAGATCGATCCGAGCCTGATGAGCGACGACAAGGAAATGCTCGAAGACCTGGTCGCTGCGGCAATGAACGACGCGGTGCGCAAGGTCGACGCGACGGTGCAGGAGAAGATGGCCAGCGTCACCGCCGGCCTGCCCATCCCGCCCGGAATGAAGCTGCCGTTCTGACGCTGTGCAACCTGCCGCGCTCGACCACCTGATCGCCGCGCTGCGCGTGCTGCCCGGCGTCGGCCCCAAGTCGGCGGCGCGCATGGCCTACCACCTGCTGCAGCGCGACCGCGTGGGCGCCGAGCAGTTGGCCGGCGCCTTGCAACATGCGCTGACGCATCTGGTGCACTGCCGCCTGTGCAACAACTTTTCCGAGGCGGAGCTGTGCGAGGTGTGCGCGAGTCCCAGCCGCGACAAGCGCCAGCTCGCGGTGGTCGAGATGCCGGCCGACTTCAACATGATGGAGGCCACGCACAGCTACAGCGGCCTGTACTTCGTGCTGATGGGGCGGCTCTCGCCGCTCGACGGCATCGGGCCGCGAGAGATCCATCTCGACCGCCTCATCAGCCGAGCGCTCGACGGCGTGGTCGAGGAGGTCATTCTTGCGACCAACTTCACGCCGGAAGGCGAAGCCACCGCGCACACCATCGGCGAGCTGCTGAAGGCGCGCGGCATCCAGGTGAGCCGGCTGGCGCGCGGCGTGCCGGTCGGCGGCGAACTCGAATATGTCGACAGCGGCACGCTGGCGCAGGCCGTCCGCGACAGGCGTGCCGTGTGATGCGGCGCGACGGGTGTACTGTCTGATGCAGCGCGCCGGTGGACTGCTTAACTCATTCGAATGACGAAATAACGGACAACAAACATGGAACTCACCGCCCTCACTGCCCTCTCCCCGCTCGACGGCCGCTACGGCAGCAAGACCGCATCCTTGCGCGGTTTCTTCAGCGAATACGCGCTCATCAAGTACCGTGTCATCGTCGAGATCGAATGGCTGAAAGCGCTCGCCGCCGAGCCGGCGATCGCCGAGGTGCCGGCCTTCTCGAAGGCGGCGATCGAACTGCTCGACGGCATCGCCGACCATTTCTCGGTGGCGGACGCCGAGCGGGTGAAGGCGATCGAGGCGACGACCAACCACGACGTCAAGGCGGTCGAGTACTTCCTCAAGGAAAGGACGAAGGACAACGCCGAGATTGCCGCGGTGTCGGAGTTCTTCCATTTCGCCTGCACCTCGGAAGACATCAACAACCTCTCGCACGCGCTGATGCTGAAGGGCGCGCGGGACGGGGTGCTGCTGCCGGCACTGGAAAAGCTGATTGCGCGCCTGACCGAGCTCGCGCACGAACTCGCCGACCTGCCGATGCTGTCGCGCACCCATGGCCAGCCGGCGTCGCCGACCACGGTCGGCAAGGAGCTCGCCAACGTCGTCTACCGCCTGCGCCGTGCCTGGGACACGCTCGGCGGCATCGAGCTCTTGGGCAAGATCAACGGCGCGGTCGGCAACTACAACGCGCACCTCTCCGCCTATCCGGATGTCGACTGGGAAGACTTTGCGCGCCGCTTCGTCAGCGAGCTCGGCCTCACCTTCAACCCCTACACCATCCAGATCGAGCCGCACGATGCGATGGCCGAGCTCTACGACGCGATCGCGCGCACCAACACCATCCTCATCGACCTCGACCGCGACATCTGGGGCTATATCTCGCTTGGCTATTTCAAGCAGAAGGTGAAGGCAGGGGAAGTGGGTTCCAGTACCATGCCGCACAAGGTCAATCCCATCGATTTCGAGAACAGCGAGGGCAACCTCGGCATCGCCAACGCGGTGCTGCGCCATCTGGCCGAGAAACTGCCGGTCTCGCGCTGGCAGCGCGACCTCACCGACTCCACCGTGCTGCGCAACATGGGCGTCGGCTTCGGCTACAGCCTGCTCGCCTATGAATCCTGCCTGCGCGGTCTGGGCAAGCTCGAGGCCAACCCGGCCGCGCTCGCGGCGGACCTCGACGCCAACTGGGAAGTGCTCGCCGAGCCGATCCAGACCGTGATGCGCCGCTACGGTGTCGCCAACCCCTACGAGCAGCTGAAGGCGCTCACGCGCGGCAAGGGCGGCATCAACCGCGAAACCCTGCACGCCTTCATCGACGGGCTGGCGATTCCGGACGCCGAGAAGGCGCGCTTGAAAACGATGACGCCCGCCTCATATACCGGTATGGCGGCGGAACTCGCGCGCCAGATCTGATCGGAGGCTTGCATGGCGGAACACGCGCTCGACGTCGGCCTGGCCGACTTCAACCGGAACGTACTCGAAGAATCGAAGCGTCGGCCCGTGGTGGTCGACTTCTGGGCACCGTGGTGCGGCCCGTGCAAATCGTTGAAACCCATCCTGGAAAAGCTCGCCGCCGAGTACGGTGGCAAATTCCTGCTCGCCAAGATCAACTCGGACGAAAACCAGGAGCTCGCCGCGCGCTACGGCGTGCGCGGCATCCCCAGCGTCAAGGCCTTTGTCGATGGGCAGATCGTCGACGAGTTTTCAGGGGCCTTGCCGGAAGGCGAGGTGCGCGCCTTTCTCGATTCGCTGATTCCGAGCCCCGCGGAGAGCGTGCGCCAGCAGGCCGCCGCGGCACGCGCGGCAGGCGATCTCGCGGGCGCGTTGAAGCTGCTGGCCGAGGCGTCCAAGCTCGATCCCCTGCACGTCGGCGTGCGGCTCGACGCGAGCGAGATCATGCTCGACCTCGGCGAGGCCGACGAGGCGCGCCGCCTTCTCGACAGCCTGCCGGACGACGCCGATCCGCGCGTGCCGCAACTGAAGGCGCGGCTGCAGTTCATGGGGGCGGCGGGCGCCGACGAAGCCGCCTTGCGGGCGCGCATCGAGGCGAACGGGAACGATCTGGAGGCGCGGCTCGCGCTGGCCAACCTGCTGATCGCGGCGGGCCACTACGAACCCGGCATGGACCAGCTGCTGGAAATCGTGCGGCGCGACCGCAGCTTCCAGGACGACATCGGCCGCAAGACCTTGTTATCGGTGTTCAACCTGCTGGGGGGCGGCGAGCTGGTCGGGCGCTATCGCAGGCTGCTGGCGAGCGCGCTCAATTGATTGATGGCAGGGGCAGGGAATCAGGGGTTAGGATCTAGGGAATGAGCGGCTTCGCCGCGCCTGATGAATTCATGCAATGCGGCGAAGCCGCACAAGACCCCCTAATCCCTAAATCCTAGCCCCTAGATCCTTTCCCCTAATCCAGCGCCACGTAGCGCACCTCGACGATCTCCACTTCGCGCCGACCTTCCGGTGTCTGCACGGTGACGGTGTCGCCCTCGCGCGCCTTCAGCAGTGCGCGCGCCATCGGTGAGATCCACGCAATCCGGCCGCGCGCGGCGTCGGCTTCGTCAATGCCGACGATGCTGTAGGTCGCCTCGGTGCCGTCTGGATGGGCCACCGTGACCGTGGCGCCGAAGAAGACCTGGTCGGTGGCTTCGCGGCTGGCCGGGTCGACGACCTCGGCATGCTCGAGCCGCTTGGACAGGAAGCGGATGCGACGGTCGACCTCGCGCAGGCGCTTCTTACCGTAGATGTAGTCGCCGTTTTCCGAGCGGTCGCCGTTGCTCGCCGCCCAGGCGATCGTTTCCACCAGCTTCGGCCGCTCGACCGTCCACAGCTCGTTGAATTCGGCGTTGAGGCGCGCGTAGCCGGCGGGCGTCATGTAGTTTTTCGCGCCGACGGGCAGCGCCGGCGCGGCGACGTCGTCCTCGTCGGCTTCGGGCGCGTCGGATTCCTTGACGAAGGCTTTGTTCATGGCAGATACGACAGGGCATCCGGCCGCGCGTTCAGCGGCCGAGCAGGTAAACGAGCAGGGAAAGCGCCAGTGACGCGAGCACGACGCTGGTGAAGGGGAAATAGAACTCGCCGCGCTTGCCGCGGATGCGGACGTCGCCCGGCAGGCGCCCCAAGCCGAGGCGGTTGAGCCAGGGCGTGAGCAGGCCCAGTACCAGGAGCGCGGCGATGACGGTGACCAGCCACTTCAGCATGGCTAACGCATGGCTTCCTCGAGCTGTTTGCGGCGCGCATCCTCGCTTTCCTGCAATACGGCGCCGGTGTCGCGCGCCTTGTCCATGGCGCGCATCTGGGTTTCGAACAGCGGATTCGGCTGGCGCTCGACTTCGGGCTGCGGCGGCGGGGTCGGCTCGCAGGCGGCCAGGGCGAGGCAGATAGGGACGAGGAGGCGTTTCATCATGGGGTCTCCAGCAGGCCGGTTGGCAGGCCGTCGATGCTCGTCTGATTCCTCTCGCGCCAGTAGTCGACGAGGCCGACGGCGCCCTTCTTCTCGGCCCAGCGCGCCAACGTGTTGCGCTCGCCGGTGTAGTCGAAGGTCGGCACGGCATAGCCGCACGAGGTCTGCACCGAGTCGATGTCGAGTACGATGAGCTGGCGCTCACCGGGCAGCGCGGGGAAGTGCGCGCGCAGCGCGGCCCATTCGGCGTCCTGCCGGCGCACCGCGCGGCCGCAGCCGTAGGCGCGCAGGATCAGCGGCTCGGCGGCGAAGCTGCACCACATCAGCGTCATGCGGCCGTCGTGCTTGAGGTGGGCGGCGGTCTCGTTGCCGCTGCCGGTGAGGTCGAGGTAGGCGACACGGGTGTCGGCCAGCACGCGCAGGCTGTCCATGCCCTTGGGCGAGAGGTTGATCCGGCTCGTCGCGGTGCCGGTCGCGGTGAAGAAAATCCTCTGCGCGGCAATGAAAGCACGGTGCTTCGCCTCGAGCGCGGGATAGAAGCGAGCCATCAATTGACGTGCTGCTTGAGGAACTCGACGAGGATGCGCAGCCGCGTCACGCTGTCGTTCATCTCCAGCAGGTTCTGCTTGATGCTGAGTTTCAGTGGCAGCACCTCGGACAGGCGGAAGCCGACCCAGGTCGCGTCGTCGAACGCGAGCGGCGCCGGGAAGCGCGCCGCGCCGAACTCGCCGACGATATGGCGCAGGATCTGTACGGCGAGCTCGAGCTCTTCCGGGACGCTGCTCGCCGCCTCCGCGCTGACGTCGTTGACCGTGCCCACCAGCAGCCCGTTGGGCTTCGTTTCCAGGCTGCGGATGACGAAGCGCTCCTCGGCGCGGGTGTCGATATGGAGAATGCCCGTTTCCGGCATGTCCCAGTCCGTGATGCGCACCTGAGTCCCAACGTCGTAGGGCACGGCCGGGGTGCCGACCTCGCGGCCTTCGCGGATCGCGCAAATGCCGAACGGCGTGTTGTCCGCGATCGCCTGCTTCACCATGTCGATGTAGCGCTGCTCGAACACGCGCAACGGCAGGTGGCCGCCGGGAAACACCACGGTCTGCAACGGGAACAGCGGCAGCGCCCGCCTCGCGTGGACGCTCATTTCATCTCCCCCCAGCGCGCCATCAGTTCGTGGCGAATGCCGAGCTGGTCGAGCACGCGCGCAACAATGAAGTCGACCACGGCCTCGACCGTTTGCGGCCGGTGATAGAAGCCGGGGTTGGCCGGCAGGATCACGGCGTTCATGCGCGCGAGCGCGAGCATGTTTTCCAGATGCAGGGCCGAGAAAGGCGTCTCGCGGGGCACCAGGATGAGTTTCCGGTTTTCCTTCAGCATCACGTCGGCTGCGCGCTCGATGAGGTTGTCCGACAGGCCGTGCGCGATGGCGGCAAGCGTGCCCATCGAGCACGGGCACACCACCATGGCGTCGGCCGGGTTGGAACCCGAGGCGACCGGGGCATTCCAGTCTTCCCGGCCGAATACGCGCAGCTGGCCATCGCGAACGCCGAGCCCCTCGGACAGCTGTCTTTGCAGGTCGTTGGCGCGCGCCGGCAGGGTGACGCCGAGTTCCTGCTTGGCGACGATGTGCGCGGCCTGCGAGACGAGCAGGTAGACCCGCACGTCGGCGGCAAGCAGGCATTCGAGCAGGCGCAGGCCGTAGGCCATGCCGGAGGCGCCGGACAAGGCCAGCGTGACGGTGTTCAAGGGGGCGTACATGGCGCCGATTGTCGCCCGGATGCCGCCGGCGCGGCAAGCAAGCGCGCGACGATCACGCCGTTCACCGCGCCGAACACGAGCGCGGCGGCGGCGAAAACCGGCAGCAACTTGACGATCGCGACACCCGGCAGCAGCCAGAAAGCGGCGAGTATGACTTGCCCGCCGACGTGGCCGAACGCCGCCAGCACCGACAGGCTCACCGGCCCGAAGTAACGCTGTGGCAGATGCTGCGCCAGCGCGAGGACCATGAGGCTCGCCGAGGCGCCTGCGGCCGACAGCCAGAACCCGGGCGCGAACAGGCTGCCGAGCAGCAGGCCGCCGCCCAGCACCCGCAACACGGAAACCCACGCGGCGGCGCGCCAGCCGTATTGCAGCAGCACCAGCAGAATGACGACGTTGGCGAGCCCTGGCTTCACGCCGGGTAGTGGGCTCGGCAGCGCTGCCTCGGCGAGCGTGAGCCCGATTGCGAGCGCCGCCAGGCGCGCGAGGCGGCGGTCCTCGGCGGTGACCGGAAGCTCAATAACCGAGCGTGTCATGGGGCGCGCGTTGGCCGCGGATTTCGAGGCTGACCTCGTTCGGCAGGCACAGCGCGGCCTGGCCGGACTGCGTGAGCCAGCCTTGCTTCACGCACAGCTGACGCGGCGAGGGGTCGGCGGCGACGCGCGCGCGGCCCGGCTCGATCTCGATGCGGGTGGTGCCGAGCGGACCCGCCACGGCAACGGTTCGCGCATGGCTGAGGGGAACGGTCTCGACGACCTCGCCGCCGGCACGGATCACCGCGGTGTCGCCCGCCGGCGCGAGCCACGACCACCACGCCAGCGCGACGACCGCGGCGCCGCCGGCCAACAGCACGCCTGCGTCACCTGCGCGCAGCATTAGGCGAGCTCGCGGTGCCGCACCAGCACCTGCTCGCGCTCGCGGAAGGCGGCGGCGAGCGTTTCGGCGAAGTACACGCTGCGGTGCTGGCCGCCGGTGCAGCCGATCGCGACGGTGAGGTAGGCTCGGTGGTCCTGGATGAAGCAGGGCAGCCAGTTTTCCACGTAGGCGCGAATGTCGGTGAGCATCGCCATCGCATTGGGGCTCGCTTCGATGTAGTCCTTCACCGGCTGGTCACATCCGGTGAGCGGGCGCAGCTCGGCGACGTAATGCGGGTTGGGCAGGCAACGCACGTCGAAGACCAGGTCGGCGTCGAGCGGGATGCCATGCTTGAAGCCGAACGACTGGAACAGCAGCGTGATGCGCGAGCGATCCTGTCCGATCAGGTCCTTGATCCACATGCGCAGCGCCGAGACCGACAAGTCGCTGGTGTCGATGCGGTGCGCCAGCGGCGCGACGTCGGCGAGCATCTCGCGCTCAAGCTGGATTGCCTCCTGCAGCGACACCGTCTCGCTCGACAGCGGATGACGCCGCCGCGTTTCGGAAAAACGCTTTACCAGCGAGAGCGTCTTGGCCTCGAGGAAGATCACGCGCAGGTCGGCACCCTGCGCGCGCAGCTGTTCGACCAGCCTGGGCAGTTGCGCAAGGCTCGCGCTGCTGCGCGCATCGATGGCGATGGCGACGTGCTGATGGCCCTCGCTTTTGAGGCAATCGACCAGTGGCTGCAGCATGGCCAGCGGTAGGTTGTCGACGCAGTAGTAGCCGACGTCCTCGAGCACCGCGATCGCGATGCTCTTGCCCGAGCCCGACAAGCCGGATACCAAGACGATCTGCATCAGTCGGCCCCGTCGATTGCCGAGCGCTGGCGCTCGATGAACTGCTCAAGCGGGTTGATGCCGCGGCTCTTGAGGATATGGTTGCGCACCGCGACCTCGACCAGCACCGCGAGGTTGCGGCCTGCGGCCACCGGGATGCGCACCTTGGGGATGCCGACGCCAAGGACGGTCTCGTTCGACGCGACCATGTCGAGCCGGTTCAGACCCACCTCGCCGATTTCCTCGGGATGCACCAGCTCGACGATGAGCTTGAGGTTCTTCTGCGGCTTCACCGAGGTTTCGCCGAACAGTGCGCGGATGTTGAGGATGCCGAGCCCGCGCACTTCGAGGAAATCGCGCAGCATCGGCGGGCAGGTGCCCTCAAGGGTCTCGGGGGCGACGCGCTTGAGGTCGACGACATCGTCGGCGACCAGTCGGTGGCCGCGGGTGATGAGTTCGAGCGCGAGCTCGCTCTTGCCTACCCCGGCCTCGCCCTTCAACAGGATGCCGAGACCGAGCACCTCGAGAAACACCCCGTGCACCGACGTCGTCTCGGCAAGCTGCTGGGTGAGGTAGTGTCCGAGGAAGGACATCAGGACCGGGCTCGCGAGCGACGAGGTGAACAGCGGCGTGTCGGTGCGCTCGGCATTCTCGAGCAGGACCGGCGGCACCGCCTCGTTGTTGGCGATGACGATGGCGGCGAGCTCGGTCGAGAACAGGTGGTCGATCGCCTCGGCAAGCGCCGGCGCGGACAGGCCGCGCAGATAATCCATTTCGGCACAACCGAGCACCTGCACGCGGTTGGGGTGGACGAAATTCAGGTGGCCAATGAGGGCGAGCGTCGGCTTCTGTATCGTTTCCGACGAGAGCACGCGGGCACCGCCGGTGCGGCCCGCGATCCAGTGGAGGTCGAGCCGCTTCGCCATGTCGCGGAACAGCGCGTCGACCGAAACGTGGCTGGAGTGGTCGTCGTCCATGCGCCGGGACGCCGTCTAGCCCGACCAGCCTCGCAGCAGGGCGATGAGATCGTCGACGTTCGGCGCCCCGAGCAGTCTCGCGCGCATGGCGTCGTCACCGAAGAGCTGCGCCAGTTCGCCGAGGATCTGCAAGTGGCGCTCGTTCGCGTCTTTCGGCACCAGCAGGATGAAGGCCATGCGCACCGGCTGGTTGTCGGGGGCGTCGAATTCGAGCGGGGTAGCGAGCCGGTAGAAGGCGCCGCTGGCGTCGGCAAGGCCCTTGATGCGGCCGTGCGGAATCGCGATGCCGTGGCCGAGTGCCGTCGAGCCGAGGCGCTCGCGTTCGAACAGGCTCGTGAAGACTTCGCTGGCCTTCAGACCATGCACGCGGGCGAAAACGTCGGCTGCATGTTCAAAGAGTTTCTTCTTGCTGGAGAAGCTCTGGTCCAGCAAGGCGGTGTCGGGCGTGATGAGGGGGGCGATCAGGTTCATGTCGCGCGGGTTCTCCGGATGTTCTTCCGGTTTGCCCAGGATTATACGCCCGGAGGCCGCGCGGGCCCCCGGTACGAATTGCCGTCTCGGGGTCAGGCCGACTGGCGCTTCACGCCGCCGCTCGCCTGGTGGACATCCGAGGTTTTTTCCTTGAACTTGACGATCTGGCGATCGAGCTTGTCCGCCAAGAGGTCGATGGCGGCGTACATGTTGGCATCCTCGCTGTGCGCGTGGAAATCGTGGCCCTTGACGTGCAGGTTGGCCTCCACCTTGTGGACGAGCTTGTCCACCTGCATGATCACGTTGACGTTGATGACGTGGTCGAAATGACGCTTCACACGGTCGAGCTTCTCGGAAACGTAGTCGCGAATGGCCGGGGTCACCTCGAGATGGTGACCGGATATGGTCAGGTTCATAGAGCCTCCTAGGTCTGCAAAAATCTGAAAGTCTGCGGTGTTGCGGCTCTCAGCAGCGATCTGCGTCGCTCATTTGCATTGTGGGACGAAAGCAGGGCCGTTTCAAGCCGGGCGCCGGCGCCGACGCGCAAAACCCTTGCCGATCAAAGCGCCCGTCGCATGTTGGCAGGCGGGATTTGCAGCGATTCGCGGTATTTCGCGACGGTGCGGCGTGCGACGACGATGCCCTGCTGGCCGAGCACCTCGGCAAGCTGGCCGTCGGACAGGGGCTTCTTGGGGTTCTCCGCGGCAACGAGCTGCTTGATGAGCGCACGGATCGCGGTCGACGAGCAGGCACCGCCGTTGTCGGTCGACACGTGGCTGCCGAAAAAGTACTTGAGCTCGTAGAGCCCGCGCGGCGTCATCATGTATTTCTGCGTGGTGACGCGCGAGATGGTGGACTCGTGGAGGTCGACGGCTTCGGCGATCTCGCGCAGCACCAGCGGCCGCATCGCCACCTCGCCGTGTTCGAAGAAATGCTTCTGGCGGTCGACGATCGCCTGCGACACCCGCAGGATGGTGTCGAAGCGCTGCTGCACGTTCTTGATCAGCCAGCGCGCCTCCTGCAGCTGGCTCGCGAGCTGGCTGCCGCCCGACTCGCGGTGGCGCGCGAGGATGTCCGCATACACGCGGTTGACCCTGAGCTTGGGAATGGCGTCGGCGTTGAGGCTGGCGATCCACATGCCCTTGACCTTGCGCACGTACACATCAGGGATGACGTAGTGGGTGTCGTCGGCGCTGAAGGCTGCGCCGGGGCGCGGGTTGAGCGACAGGATCAGCGCGCGCGCGGTGCGCAGCGCGGCGTCGTCGATCCCGAGCAGTTTCTTCAGTTTGCCGACGTCACGCGCGGCGAGCAGGTCGAGATGGTGCTCGGCGAGGCGCAAGGCGGCGTCGCGTCCCGGCGTGTCGGCCGGCAGGGCGCGCAGCTGGAGCGACAGGCATTCGGCGAGGTTGCGCGCGCCGACGCCCGTGGGGTCCATGTTCTGCAGGTGCTTGAGCGCGGTTTCGACCTCTTCCGGTTCGAGCTCCTCGAGTTCCTGGGCGAGTCCCGCAGTGATGTCCTCGAGCGGCTGGGTGAGGAAGCCGGCCTCGTCGAGGTCGTCGATCAGCGCAGCGACGATGGTGCGGTCGCGCGGCGTGAGCGGGCTGACGATGAGCTGGTTGAGGAGATGCTCGCGCAGGGTCGAACCCGACACCGTGCCCTGCGCATAGTCGTTGTCCTCGTCGTCGGCGCCGGCGGCGCTGTAGTCGTTCCAGTCGGCATCATCGAGCGTGCTCGACGCTTCGCCCTCGGCGGCCTCTGCCTGGACCGTCTCGGTGGCCGGCGCTTCCGAATCCGACCCCGCCGTGCCTCCCTCGGCAGCGGACGTCCCGCCTTCCTCGTCATCCTCGCGTTCGAGCAGCGGGTTTTCCTGCAGGATCTGCTCCAGCTCCTGGTTGAGCTCGAGCGTCGACAGCTGCAGCAGCCGGATCGACTGCTGCAGTTGGGGCGTGAGGGTCAGGTGCTGGCCGAGCTTGAGTTGCAGGCTGTGCTTCATGAAACTGCTTTACGGCAAAAATCGTGCCGACTTGAACGGTGCCCAGTGTAGCGCGATCGGCGCGCCAGGTCAGGCTTTACAGGCGGAAATTTTCGCCGAGGTAGACCTTGCGGGCGTTGTCGTCCTGGATGATCGCGTCGGGGGTGCCGGCGGTGAGGACGCGCCCTTCGTTGATGATGTAGGCGCGGTTGCAGATGCCCAGCGTCTCGCGGACGTTGTGGTCGGTGATGAGCACGCCGATGTTGCGTTCGACGAGGAAATGCACGAGCTTCTGGATGTCGAGCACTGCAATCGGGTCGACGCCGGCGAAGGGCTCGTCGAGCAGGATGAAGCGCGGGTTGATCGCCAGCGCGCGGGCGATTTCGACGCGGCGCCGCTCGCCGCCTGACAGGCTCACCGCAGCAGCGTCGCGCAGGTGGGCGATGTGCAGATCCTCGAGCAGGTTGTCTAGATGCTCGCGGCGCTCCGTTTCGCTGTAGGGTTTGAGCTCGAGGATGGCGCGGATGTTCTCCTCCACCGTCATCTTGCGGAAGATCGACGGTTCCTGCGGCAGGTAGGAAAGCCCCAGGCGGGCGCGCTGGTGGATCGCCATGTGGGTGAGGTCGTGCGTGTCCATGCGCACGCTGCCGCCGTCGGCGGGCACCAGGCCCACGACCATGTAGAAGCAGGTGGTCTTGCCGGCGCCGTTCGGGCCGAGCAGGCCCACCACCTCGCCGCTACCGACCTCGAACGAGACGTCGTGGACGACGTTGCGCTTGCCGTAGGTCTTCTTCAGGTTCTGCGCGACGATGCGGCTCATGGCTGGCTGGCGGGCTGCTCCGCCCGCGGCTTCGGCCGGATGACCGCGCGCACGCGGCCAGGGGGGGCGCTGGCGTCGGTGCGGCCGACCACCTCGTAGAATTCGGTGTTCGCGTTGTAGGAGATGCGCGCGCCGCGCAGCTCGTCGCTGCCGCGCCGCAGCCGAGCCTGGCCGATGAGGTCGAGCTGGCTCGTCACGCCGTTGTATTCGATGCGGTCGGCGAAGCCCTCGATGTACTCGTCGCGGCCGTCGAGCTTCTGGCGGAAGGCGACCGGCCGGCCGGTGGCGACGACGCGCTCGAGCCCGGCGTCGTTCTGGGTCACCTGCACGCGGTCGGCGCGCAGCATCAGCGTGCCCTGGCTCAGGATGACGTTTCCCTGGTAGACGCTGACCTTGCGAATGTCGTCGAGGGTGACGGTGTCGGCCTCGAGGTTGACCGGCTTGTCGCGGTCGGTCTTCTCCGCGTGGGCGGGGCCCGCCAGGAGGGCGACGCAGAGTGCCCCGCGGCAGGCCGTTTTCAGAATGTCCATGTCGCTAGCTTCTTCCCGTGGTGTAACGGGCCTGGACCCGTCCAGTGAGAGTGATCAGGCGCCGCTTGGCGTCGTATTCCATCGCGCCGGCCCGCACGTTGACGGTGGCGTCGCTGATGTCGACCATGCCCGGCGCGCGTAGCAGGTCGCGGTCTGGGTAGACGAGCAGCCGCGCGGTGCGCAGCGTCATCGCCGCCTGGCCCGCGTGCGCGGCACGCTCGATGACGACGTCACCGCGCAGATCGACCTCGCTGCCGTCGGCCGACACGGTCGCCTCGCGCGCACGGGCACGCACCTCGCCCGCCTTGGCGTCGAACTGGGCGAAGCGCGGCGAATCGAGCTCGGTGCGGCGGCTGCCGGCGTAATGTTTGAGCCGCGCGGCAGTGAGGCGGTAGTGGGGGTTGCCCTCGGCATCGGTACGCATGGCGTCGAAGTTCTCCATGATGCCCTCCGGCTCGGTGCGCGCCCCGGCGCCGCCGTTGCCGGCGAACCGCACCGACTGTTCGATCCAGAAGCTCAAGGCCGCGAGCGCCAGCAGAATGACGAGGGGGAGCCACAGCGGCCCGCGCGCGATCATGGCGCGGTCCCGCTCGGCCGCAAGATTGCCGCCGGCATCATTTGAGATAGGGCGCGAGCGCGGCGTCGAGCGTTCCCTGCGCGCGCATCAGGAATTCGCAGACCTCGCGCACCGCGCCGCGTCCCGCCTCACGGTGGGTGGTGTAGTGGCTGTAGGCCTTCACCAGCTCGGGCGCGCCGGGCACGGTGATCGCGAGGCCGGCGCGTCGCATCACAGGCAGGTCGACGACGTCATCACCCATGTAGGCGGTGGTGTCGGGGGCGATGCCGAGGTCGCGGCACAGCGCATCGTACACCGCCAGCTTGTCGTGAGCACCTTGGTGGACGATGTCGATGCCGAGGTTCTTCGCACGGTGCTCCACGACGCGTGAACTGCGGCCGGTAATGATGGCGAGCGTGATACCGGTTCCGCTGAGCATTTTCAGGCCGTGACCATCGAGCGAATTGAAGCCTTTGTACTCTTGCCCGTCATCGGCGAGGAACAGCGTACCATCCGTCATCACGCCGTCGACGTCAAAGGCAATGAGCCGGATCTTGCGCGCGCGTTCGAGTAGTTCATTCGTCATCACACCACTCCGGCTTTCAAGAGGTCATGCATGTTGAGCGCACCGACCAGCACGTTGTCCCCATCGACTACGAGCAGGCCGTTGATCTTCAGCGAGTCCATTTTTTCCACCGCGGCGACGGCGAGCTCGTCGGCGCGGATCGTCTTCGGGTTCTTCGTCATCAGGTCGGCGATCTTCGCCTGTTGCAGGTCGAGGGGGCGCTCGAGCGCGCGGCGGAGATCGCCGTCGGTGAAGAGCCCGGCGACGCGGCCGGCGTCGTCGACCACCGCGGTCATGCCGAGGCCTTTCCGCGTCATTTCGAACAGCGCGGCCTTGAGCGTCGCGTCGAGGCCGACCTGCGGCAGCGCGTCGCCACTGTGCATGACGTCGCGCACATGGACGAGCAGGCGCCGGCCCAGGCTGCCACCGGGGTGGGTGCGCGCGAAATCGTCGGCCGAGAAGCCGCGCGCGTCGAGCAGCGCAACCGCGAGCGCGTCGCCGAGCGCGAGCGCCGCGGTGGTGCTGGCGGTCGGCGCGAGGTTGAGCGGGCAGGCTTCCTTCTCGACGCCGGCGTTGATGTGCGCGTCGGCCTGCCGCGCCAGGGTCGACGCAGGATTGCCCGTCATCGCCACCAGCTTGGCGCCGCGGCGCTTGATCAGCGGCACGATGCTGACCAGCTCGTTGCTCTCGCCGGAATTGGAAAGCGCGAGCACGACGTCGTCATGGGTGATCATGCCGAGGTCGCCGTGGCTCGCTTCGCCGGGATGCATGAAGAAGGCGGGGGTACCGGTCGACGCAAGCGTCGCCGCGATCTTGCTGCCGACATGCCCGGATTTGCCCATGCCGGAGACGACGACCCGGCCAGTGCACGCCAGGATCAGCCGCACCGCGTCGCAGAAGCCCTGATCGAGACGCGCCGCCGCGGTACGCAAGGCCGCGGCCTCGATGTCGAGCACGCGGCGCGCATGGGCGAGCAATTCTTCGTTGGCGGGCGCTTGGGGATGCATGGGCGGCAAGTATACTAAAGCCGCCATGCCCGCCGCGATCCATTGATGCATTCCAGTCTAGAGCTCGTCCTGATTCTGCTTGCGGTGGCCGTGCTCGTCGCCGCGGCGGCGCGGGCGCTTCGCCTGCCGACCATGCTCGGCTATCTAATCACCGGCATCGTCATCGGCCCCTATGCCCTGGGCTGGATTCCGGACCTCGAAGAGGCGCGCTATCTCGCCGAATTCGGCGTGGTGTTCCTGATGTTCTCGATCGGCCTCGAATTCAGCTTGCCGCGGCTGATGACCATGCGCGCGACCGTGTTCGGCTTCGGCGGCGCGCAGGTCGTCTTCACCATCGTTCTCACCGCGCTGGTTGCATGGCTGCTGGAATTGCCGCTGCTCGCGGCGATCGCGCTGGGCGGCATCATGGCGATGTCGTCTACCGCCATCGTGTCGAAGCTGCTCGCCGAGCGCATGGAGATTCAGACGCCGCACGGGCGGCAGATCTTCGGCGCGCTGCTGTTCCAGGACCTGGCGGTGGTGCCGCTCCTGATCCTGATTCCTGCCTTCGCCAAGGACGCCGACGACATGGGGCTGGTGCTCGGCATCGCGACGCTCAAAGCCGTCGCCGTGCTCGGTTTCCTGCTGTTCGTCGGTCAACGTGTCATGCGGCCGTGGTTCCAGTGGGTGGCTGGGTACAAGTCGCCGGAGCTCTTCACGCTCAATCTGCTGTTGTTCACGCTGGGGCTCGCCTTCCTCACCGAGAGCGCGGGCCTGTCGCTGGCACTGGGCGCTTTTCTCGCCGGCATGCTGGTGTCCGAGACCGAGTACCGCTATCAGGTCGAGGACGACATCAAGCCATTCCGCGACGTGCTGCTGGGCCTGTTTTTCGTCACCATCGGCATGCGCCTCGACATCGCGCAGGTGCTACAGAACTTGGGCGACGTGCTGCTGCTGGTCGGCGCCATCATCGTCGGCAAGGGCGCGCTGGTCGCCGGGCTCGCCTTGGCCTTCGGCAGCACGCGCCCGACCGCCGTGCGCACCGCGCTGGGCTTGGCACAGGCGGGCGAGTTCGGCTTCGTGCTCCTGGCGCAGGCGGCCGACTTGAGGCTATTCGGTGCCGAGGTGGCGCAACCGGTGCTGGCGGCACTGGTGGTCTCGATGCTGATCGCGCCCATCCTGATCAACCGCATGGACGCGATCACCCGGCTCGTCGCGGGCAGCGAATGGGCGGGGCGGGCGAAGGAGGTGCACGACATTGCTGTCAAGACTTTCGGCAAGACGCAGCACGTGATCGTGTGCGGTTACGGCCGCAGCGGGCAGAACCTTGCGCGCCTGCTCGAAGCGGAGGGGATCTCCTTCGTCGCGCTCGATTCCGACCCCGAGCGCATTCGCGCCGTGGCGGCGTCGGGGGCGTCGGTCGTCTACGGCGACGCGAGCCGGCGCGAGGTGCTGGTGGCGGCCGGCCTCTCGCGCGCGCAGGCGGTGGTCGTCACCTACGCCGACGTGCATTCGAGCATGGCCATCCTGCGCCACGTGCGCGAGCTTAGGCCGGAGCTACCCGTGGTCGTGCGCACCATCGACGACACCCATATCGATGCCTTGAAGGCCGCGGGCGCGGCCGAGGTCGTGTCGGAGGTGATGGAAGGCTCGCTCATGCTCGCCTCGCACGCGTTGATGCTGCTGGGCGTGCCGCTGTCACAAGTACTGAAGCGAATTCGCGAGGTGCGCGAGACGCGCTACGCGATGATGCGCGGCTTCTTCCGCGGCACGAGCGACGCCGACGAACTCGACCAGGACGCGCAGCCGCGCCTGCACACGGTGCTCATCACCGAGGGCGCGGCCGCCGTCGGCCGCACTCTCGAAGCGATCGCGCTGGACGAACTGCTGGTGGAAGTGGCGGCGATCCGCCGCCAGGGCATCAAGGGCGTCGATCCGCAACCCGATACGGTGATCCGGGCCGGCGACGTGCTGGTGCTGCGCGGTGCCGCGGACGGGCTGGCGGCGGCGGAGTTCAGGCTATTGCAGGGTTAGGGGGTTTTGCAGACGACGTAGACGCTGGTGCCGTCGTCCAGGTAATTGGCGGCGGCTGTATTCCCTGCGGTCGGGCTGATTGCCGCGCGCACGCTTCCCGTGTTCGATTGCCCGTCGTCGAACTGCGTGTCGATGGCCTGGGCGATCTTGGCGGAGAGGTTGTTGGAGCAAATGACGATGCCTTGAATGCCGAACGCACCGTTTTGCACGCCGGTTATACCGGACGCCGCGTTGGGCGGGTTGGTATTGTCAGTGACGGCGCCGCCGACCAAACCGGCCCGACGAAGATGCAACCAGAACTGACGCGACTCATCGGCACTGTTGGTGGTGTTGTAAGCACCTGCGATGATTCCATCGCCGAGCGTGCCTGTGCTGGGCGTGGGCGCGGTGATGCCCCAGCGCGTCGCGGCTTCCTTGTCGTCACCGGGCAGCGCGCGGTAGCGGTCTTGATAAAGGTTGATCGCCGCCGTCATCGACTGGAAGTCGTTGACGACGTTGCGAATGCGACCCTGGGTGATCAGTTCCTGCCCCTTCAGGATGCCGCCGAGGAGCAGACCGATGATCACCAGTACGATGGCGATCTCAATCAGGGTGAAGCCCGACTGGCGGGACGAACGGGAGGAGCGAGGCATGATGGGGATCTCCGCTTGTTGTGTGCCTGGGGCGAACTTTGCAAAATGCGTGCCATACTCGTTTGCTGTTCAAGACCACGGCTGACAAGGCTTTTCCGCGCTTCTGTCGCTCGCATCCACGCAAGAAGTGATGAAAAACCAACAGCCCTGCCGGCTTTCCGTCAGGCGGTGGGCGGGGCCGCCCGCCTCACCTCCATTTCTCCGCTCCACTGCCGATAGCAAGGCCATGACCTGTCCGTCCGCGTCGATCGCCTGCCTTTCCGATGACTGAATCCACCGAGCTGCGGCCGCCGCAGGCTCGCCTGACTGCGTTTTCCCGGCGCCTGACGCAGGTGCGTTCCGGCCGCTGGCTGGGGCTGATGCTGCTCGCGCTGCACGCGGCGGTGCTCTTCGATGCCGATGCGGCGGTGTCGGCCGCCTTCCTGCTGGCGCATTACGGCCTGTTCCTGCTGTGGCAGCCGCTGGTGCGCAGCGAGACCCGCATCGAGCCTCGTCTGGCCCTGCCGGTTTTCGCGATGGCGGCGCTGCTGGTGCTGGCCGACAGCACCTGGGTGACGGCGCTGTGGCTGGCGATCCTCGCCGGCCTGGTGGGGGCGGTGGCGGCCTCCCAGAACGAGCCGTCGCAGCGACTGGGTTACCTGCTTGCGCTCGCGTATCTCGTCGCGCTGTTGCTGGCCTGGGTGCTGCCGCAGAGCCTCAACGATGCCTCGCTTCCCGCCGTCCTGAAGGACGCCGTGCGCTACGGCCTGCCGCTGCTGCCGCTGGCGATCCTGTTCCTGCCGGCGCATCGCCTGCGCGGCGCTTCGTCCGCGCTGGATTTTGTCTACGGACTGATGTTGTCGCTCCTCATCATGGTGGTGGCGCTCGGTGCCTTTGCCGTCGTGGCGGTGGCGCGGGTGAGCTACGCCTGGGCGCTGGTGCAGACGCTGCTCGGCATGGCGGCGCTGCTGCTGATACTGGCGTGGCTGTGGAACCCGCGTGCCGGGTTTGCCGGGCTGGGGCAGGTGACGTCGCGCTACCTGCTTTCGGTGGGGCTGCCGTTCGAGAAATGGGCGCAGCGGCTGGCGACGCAGGCGGAACGCGAGCGTGACCCGGAATCCTTCGTGCGCGACGCGCTGTCCGACTTGCACGAGCTCGACTGGATCCGCGGCGGCCACTGGGTCGCGGCGCGCGGCGAGGGCAGCTTCGGCGAGCCGGCGCCGCACCGGGTCGACCATGCCTTCCACGGGCTGACTTTGACTTGGTATTCGGCGCGGCCGCTGACACCGGCGCTGGCGCTGCACGTGCGGTTGCTGTCGCAGCTGCTGGGCTATTTCTATGCCGCCAAGGTGCGCGAGCAGACGCTGCGCGAGCAGGCCTACAGTCAGGCGATCCACGACACCGGCGCGCGCCTCACCCACGACGTCAAGAACATCCTGCAGTCCATGAAAACCCTGCTGGCTGCGGCCGACGTCAGCACGCCCGAGGACAGCGAGCGCCTGCTCGCGCTGATGAAGCGGCAGCTGCCGCAGCTCGCCAACCGGCTGTCGCAGACGGTCGACAAGCTCAAGCAGCCGGCGGAGATGAATGCGGCGCACATTCCGGCGCAAGCGTGGTGGGCGGCGCTGCAGACGCGCTACGAGCACGACAACGTGACCTTCGTCGCCGAGGCGGTCGACGACACGCCGCTGCCGCAGGATCTGTTCGACAGCGTGGCGGACAACCTTCTGACCAATGCGCTGCGCAAGCGGCAGCGCGAGCCAGGCATCGTCGTCGAAGCGCGCCTTGAACTTGAGCCATTAGTGAACTTCACAGTCACCGACAGCGGCGCGCCGGCCCCGGATCACGTGGCGCGCAACCTGTTCCTGAGCCCGGTGGCGTCGGATTTCGGCCTGGGCGTGGGGCTTTATCAGGCCGCTCGGCAGGCGGCGCGCTCGGGCTACCGTCTGGAACTTCCGAGCAATTTGCCGGGGCGGGTATCGTTCCGGTTGCAGGCCACCGAAGCCCCCAAAACTTAGCGAGCTCGCCGATCAGAGGGGCGGCGCGCGTCGGGCACTCGGGCTGGGAGGGGCAACCCCAGGTTCCCGTAAGTGACGCTTCAGGGCGCGGGCTCTGCCGTTTCGCGCCGCGCCGGGGTTGGCTGGGCCGCGGCGGCTTTGTCGGCCGACGGTGTGGCCGGCGCCGGGCGCAGGATCTGGTAGGGCTCGTAAGTCCGGCCCTCGGCACGCACCTGCCCCGGCTTGAGGCCGGCCGCACTGCCCGGACTGGTCTGGGGCCGGCCGTCGACCCAGTGCGTGGCCCGGCCGTCCGAGCGGATCACCACACCGTCGTAGCGCAAGGGTGCATTCGCTTCGGCCGCATGCTCTCCGGTCTTGCCCGTTGGGTGCTGGGTGATGTTGCGGGCGCGTGCCTGCTCCAGCAAGGCGCGCTGCGCCGGCGTGTAAAAGAGAGACCCTGGGTCGGGCTGCGCTTCGGCGCGCGCGCCGCCGATGGCGGCCAGCAGCGTAATCCAAGGCAGCGCCGACCTCGATGCGCGAGACAGCCAGTGCGTTTTCATGATGCGGAACCCCCAGGGGATGGCGCGACCGAGTACCAGACCAGTTCGCATTCTGCTTTCAGCCGCGGCTGGTTGATCGCTTCGAACGCCTCATTGCCGGTACGGCTGAGGCGACAGCTCTGTACGCGATAGATGCCCCGTGTGCGCGTGCGCAATGCTTCGAGAAAGCGCGGCAGGTCGGTCTCGACCAGGATCGGTATGCTGAGCGTCATCGACGTCTGGCCGAGCGGCAGGCCCTGCGCAAGTGTCGGGGCGGCGCGTGCGCGGGGGGAGAGCCGGTATTCGAGTCCGGAGAGTCCAGTGGCGCGGCTGGCGAGCTGGACGGCTTCGATCCAGGCGAGGCGGTCTTCCGCCCCGACGAAACCGCTGCTGACCAAGCCCTGGTAGTCTGCCAGATGGTCCTCGATGAGGCGCTGCTGTTCGCGGCTGCGGGCAAGCCTCTCCTGCGCCGCCTCATGCGCCGCCTGTTGCCGTTCGAGCGTCGCCCGCGCGTCGCGGGCGGCCCCCTGGCTCCAGGCGATGCCGAGGCCGGCGAGTGCCAGCGCCACGAGCACCAGCACGATGGACAGCTTGATGGCGGGAAACGGCGGGCGGCTCATGGCGCCGCCCCCGGACGATAGGTGAGTTCGACGCTGAAGGCCGCGACCAGAGCGGGATCCCCGCCGTTTCGCGTTTGGCCGGTCAGGGTGGCGCTCGAGTCGGCGTTGACTGGGCTGGTGCGAAGGCGGACGTCGTGCAGGGTCGGCACGGCGGAGAGGTGCTGCATGAGTGATTCGATGCGCTGCAGCGCGCGCCGGTAGTTGCCGTCGAAGCCGGTGAGCGACCCGTCCACCCGGACGACGGCACCTGCGTTGGCCGGGAGCGGCGCGGCCTCGCTCCAGGCCAATGCGTCGAGGCGGATGTCGGGATAGGCGGCAAGCACCTGCCCGATCGCAGCGTACAGGGCGTGAACGTCGATCGGGTCGGCGGCCAGCGTGCGTGCGGTCTCAACGGTCTTCGCCAACTGCTCGGGAGGGGGGAGATGCGGGGGAAAACTCCGGGCGATCGCTGCGTAGCGGGCGTCGATCTGCTGCGTCTGCCGCGCCAGTGCGTCGGCCTCGTTGAGGAGATCCTGCGCGTGGAACCAGTCGCTCGCCGTGACGATCAACCCGGCACCGGCGATGGCTGCTGCGAGGGTGCGCAAGCCTCGGCGCCAGCGGAATTCGGTGTAGTGTTGCAGCAGCTCCGCGGGCGCTAGATTGAGTTCGGGCGTTTCACCGGCGATCGCAGCGAGTGGCACGACGTCTGGCGTCGCAGCGAGGAAATTCTCGGGGATCCGAAGCGCGCGGCCGAGGCTTTCGACGTCGATGACGCGGGCGCTGAACGCGGGGTCGGCATTGAGCTGGGCTTGTGCGGCGTCCAACTGGCCGCTGGAGTCGCACAGCAGCACGTGCAGCCGCGCTTCGCGGGGCAGGATGCGCTGGCCCGTGAGGTAGAGCTGGGTCTTGGCGATCTCGTCGGCGGCGTTGCCAGGCAGCTGCGTGGGGGTGTCGCCGCTCACCAGGCGCGAAAACCGCAGCTGGCCGTCGTGGTAGTAGGACAGCCGCAGGCGGTTGTTGAGACGATAGGCCAACAGCGTGTGCGGCTCCTGCGGCCGCAGGCGACTCAGCAGGTGCTGGCTCGCCAGCGCCAGCGGCGTGATGCCGTAGAGCGGCACGCGTTCGCCATATATTAAGGCGAGCCACGGCGTCAGCCAGTCGGCGTCTGTCAACGCGGCAAACAGGTAGCGGTCGTCGCGGCGGCCGGTGGTTTCCCGCGCCTGCCGCCAGGCGCCGATGAAGCGGGCATTGCGGAATACCTGCTTGAGTTTGCGGTTCAGCAGTTCGACCTGGGCATGACCCTTCACGTGTGGGAGGGTTTCGCTGCGATAGTCCTCGTCGACGGTATCGACGACCACCAGCGTCGGCAGGCGCGAGTGCTTGGCGATGACCTCGCGAAATGCCGCCATCCCCTTCTCGGTCGGGCTGAAGTCGCCCAGCCAGTGCAGGTGGCCGGGGCGCCAGTCGAGCACGCCGACCTGGCGCGGCGTGGCGAGCAGGATCAGGCGATGGTCGAGCATCACAGCGGCAGGTTTCCGATCAGGTCGTACACCGGCAACAGCACCGAGACCAGGATGCCGCCCAGCAGCAGGCCGAGGATGGCAGTGAGCATCGGCTCCATCACGCGCAGGCCGTTCTCGATCGAGTCGAGCACCTCGCGGTTGTAGAAATAGGTGACATTCTCGAGCGCCTCGTCGAGCGCGCCGGTGGTCTCACCGACGCGCAGCATGCGGATCACCAGCGGCGGAAACAGCGCGAGCGACTGGAAGCTCTCGGAAAGCCCCTGGCCGTCGGCGATCTGCTGTGCGGCGCGGCGGATGCCGCTGGCGATGACGCGGTTGCCCGCGATCATTTCGCCCGCCTTGAGCGCATCGAGCACGGTGACGCCCGAGCGGTACATCATCGCCAGCGTGTTGGCGAAGCGCGCCAGCACGATCTTCTGCAGGATGGGGCCGACGAGCGGCAGGCGCAGTTGCGTGCGGTCCCACCAGTCGCGGCCGGCCTCGGACTTGCGCACCCAGAGCGGCACGCTGATGCCCACCGCCAGCAGCGCGACGAGGCCGATGAGCCAGTAAGACTGCATCGCGTTCGACACCGCCATCAGAATCAGCGTCGGCAGCGGTAGCGTCACGCCCATCGTCTTGATGAGCGCCAACACCTGCGGCACCAGGTAGACCATCAGGAACAGGATGGCGGCCCCGACGACGGCGAGCACGATCGTCGGATAGATGAGGAGGCGCTTGGCCTTGGCGGCGACTTCCTCCTGCCACTTGAGCGATTCGGCGAGGCGTTCGAACACGGCGTCGAGCAGCCCGGTCTGCTCCCCGGCGCGGATGGTGTGGACGAACACCGCTCCGAACACCGAGGGGTGCGCGGCGAGCGCCTGCGACAGCATCTTGCCGCCTTCCAGATCCTCCAGCAGCGCGGTGAGGATGTCGCGGAAGCCGCGCTTGTCCATGCTGTCGCGCAGGTCGCGCAGGCCGTCGAGCAGGGGGATGCCGGCGCGCGTGATGTAGCGCATGTGGATGCAGAAGGTGACGAGGTCGCGCCGCGTGACGCGCTCGCGGCCGCTGGGCGCATACTGGCGCGACAACTCCGACAGCGTGACGAGGTCGAGCCCCATGCGCTTCAAGCGCAGTTCGAGGTCGACATCGTTGACCGCCGACAGCGTGCCGCGGACGGTGCGTCCGGTCTGGTCGATGGCGCGGTAGTCGAAGAAGGGCATGGCTCAGGCCGGTCTCACACCCGTCCGGTCAAATCGACCACGCGTGCCACTTCCACCAGCGAGGTCACGCCGTCGAGCACGCGCTGTACGCCGTCCTCCGCCAGCGGCCGGTAGCCGTGTTCGAGCGCGGCGCGGCGGATCTCGTGCAGCGGGGCGTGGTTGGCGACGAGTTCGTCGAGCGCGGGATCCATGCGCAGCAGTTCGATCAGCGCGAGCCGCCCGCGGTAGCCCTTGTGGTTGCAGGCCGGACAGCCGGCGGGCCGGTAGATGCGCGGCGCGCTCGCGGGGTCGGTGCGGAGGATGCGTGCCTCATGCTCGTCCGGCGTGTAGGCTTCCTTGCAGTGCGGGCAGAGCTTCCTCACCAGGCGCTGGGCGATGACGCCGATGATGTTGCCGGCGAGAATGCCGGGCTGAATGCCGATGTCCATCAGCCGTGGGAACACCCCGAGCGCGGAGTTGGTGTGGAGCGTCGTGAACACCTGGTGGCCGGTCATGGCGGCGCGGAAGGCCATCTCGGCGGTGTCGCGGTCGCGGATCTCGCCGACCAGGATGATGTCCGGGTCCTGCCGCATGATCGAGCGGATGCCGTTGGCGAAGTCGAGCTTGAGCGTTTCGTTGACCGAGCTCTGGCGCATCAGCGTGACCGGGTATTCGACCGGGTCTTCCAGCGTCATGATGTTGACCGTCTCGTCGTTGAGATGCGAGAGCATCGAGTACAGCGTGGTGGTCTTGCCCGAGCCGGTGGGGCCGGTGACGACGAGGATGCCTTCCGGCCGCGCCATCATCAGCTGCAGTTCGCGCAGCGCGTCGTCGGTGAAGCCCATCTGCTCCAGCGGCATGATCGACTTCTCGCGGTCGAGGATGCGCAGCACCACGTTCTCGCCGTGGATGCCGGGTTGGCTGGAGACGCGGAAATCGATTGGACGGCCGTTGAGTGTCAGCGACATGCGGCCGTCCTGCGGCGCGCGCGTCTCGGCGATGTTCATGCCCGAGAGCACTTTCAACCGCACCAGGATGCCAGGCCAGTAGGTCTTGTGCAGGCTGCGGATCTGCTCCAGCACGCCGTCGATGCGGTAGCGGATGCGCAGGAAGGCGTGCTCGGGCTCGAAGTGGATGTCGGACGCCTCGCGCTTCACCGCGTCGGTGAGCAGCGCGCCGACCAGCCGCACCACCGGCTGGGTGTATTCGTCGGTCTCGGGGTTGAGGCTGGCGTAGTCGACTTCGCCGGTCTCGATCTCGCGCAGGATGCCGTCGAGCGAGAGGTCGAAGCCGTAGAACTTGTCGATGTACTCGAGCAGCTGCGCCTCGCTTGCCAAGAGCGTGTCGATTTCGATCTGGCCGCCCAGCGCGGCGCGCAGCTGGTCGAGTGCGACCACGTTGAACATGTCGGTGGTCGCGAGCGTGAGCACGTTGCGCGCGGCGTCGTACGCGATCGGCAGCAGATGGTGACGGCGCGCGAACTCCTCCGGCACCAGCTGCAGCGCCTCGGGGTCGGCGACTACCTGGATGAGATCGACGCCCTGGCTGCCGAGCGCGTTGGCGAGCTGGTCGCGCAGCACCGCCTCGGTCATGAAGCCGAGCGCGACGAGCTGGCGGCCGATCGGAAGCCCCGTGGTCTTCTGTTCCTTGAGGCCGATGCGCAGCTGGTCGAGGGTGATGAGACCCTGCGAAACCAGGGTTTCGCCCATGCGGAGTTTCTTGCGGCGTTCCATGACGGTAAGGCCTAGCGGATCGACTTCAACTGCTGCACGCGCGCCAGCGCCTGCTCGCGGTCGAAGCGGTGCGCGCCGCCGAGCGCCAGCGCCTTTTCGTAGTAGCTGAGCGCCGCCGGGTACTGGCGCAGCTGGTCGAGGCTGACGGCGAGATTGAACGCGTAGTCGGCGTTGCCCGGCGCGCTGCGGAAGGCTTCGAAGTATGCGGCCTGCGCTTCCGGCCAGCGTCCCTGGTCGGCGTAGAGGTTGCCGAGCGTCTGATAGAGATGCGGGCTAGGTTCGCGGTCGATCAACAGCTTCAGGCGGCTCTCGGCGGCCTGGTTGTCGGTATTGCCGAGCAGGTCGAGCAGAGCCCCCTGCGCGGTCGCATTGCGGGGGTCGAGATCGAGCACTTCGCGGTACAGGCGCTGGGCGTCGCCATCGCGGCCCTGCAGGCTGGCAATCGCGGCGAGACCCAGCAGGGCGTCGACGCTGCGGCTGCGTGCCGTGACCTCGCCGTACAGCTGCTGCGCTTCGGTGAGCGCGCCGCGCTGGTAGGCGGCGTAGGCCTTGGCAAGCAGCGCAGCCTGGGCGTCGGGCTGGAAGCGGGGGAGTGCAGGCGTACCTGGTGCCGGGCCGGGCGCGGGCGAGCCAGGGCCGCCGCCGGGGGCTGGCGCGGGGCGGCGACGGGCTCGGGGGTGGCGAGCTTCGCGTCCGGGGCAGGCAGGGCCGTCGCCACCGGAGCGGGCGCGAACGGCAGCGCGGCGGGCGGGGCGGGAGCCGGTGGGGCCGCTGCCGCCACGATGGGCTCGCGCGGCGGTTCATCGGGTGTCGCCGGGGCTGCCTGCGGGGCGAAGGAGGCCGGCGGTTGCAGTGCGTGGTAGAGGTAGACGCCGTAGCCGATGGCGACCAGCGCTGCGAGCAGCAGGGTCAGCGGGACGAGAGACAGCCGTGGCCAGTGAAACGTCGGCCGACGCGGCGTCTCCTCGCGTCCGCCGCCCTGGCCGAACACGAGTGGCGGCGGCTCGACCCATTCGCGCGCGCGCGCAGCCGGCGGCACGTCCTCCAGCGCGAGCCCGGACGTGTCGGTCGCAGCGCCACGTTCCGGGTGTCGTCCCGCCTGCGCCGCCTCGGCCTGCTTCAGGGCTTTGAGCAGCAGGCTCACCACCCCTCCCGATTTCTGCTGGGCGTCATGGCGCGCTCCGCGCGGTGGGCAGCAGACGCTGGAACTGGCGCAGTTCATCGTTCTCCAGGCTGGGATTGTTGACGACGATGGGGCGCAGGAAGATCACCAGCTCGGTCTGGCTGGCGACGCGCTCATGCTGGCCGAACACCGCGCCGACCCCATCGGGCCGCGACAGGAGCGGCAGGCCGTCGCGCGCGTTGTTGCTGTCGTCCTGGATCAGGCCGCCGAGGATCACCGTCTGGCCGCTCTGCACCTGTAGCAGCGATTCCATTTCGCGCACCTGGATCAACGGCACCGCGTTGTTGATTCGGCTGCTCCCGGTGCCGAGCGCGGGATTGGGGTCTGGCGCCTCGCCGACCTTCCGGGTGATGGTGGGGCGCACCGTCAGCGAGACCTGGCCGTGTTCACCGATCTGCGGCGTGACGCTCATGACGATGCCGACCGGCACGGTGTGCGCGGTGGTCGTGTAGGTCGGCAGCGTCAGGGGCTGCCCCGTGGAGGAGAGGGTGCCAGCCTGAACCTCGATCGAGAAATAGACGAGGTTGTTCACGACCTTGAGCAGCGCGGTCTGGTTGTTCAGCGCCATCAGCTTCGGGCTCGAGAGCACCCGGGTATTGCCGAAGGATTCCAGCAGATTGATTGCAGCGTTGAAGCCGTTACTGCCGGTGTTGGTGTAGGTAGCGGTGATGAAAGGCGTGAGCGAGCTCGCAAGCGCGCTGGTCGGCGTCGTAGTGATGCGCCAGCCGCTCGCACCCGCTGCCAGCGTCTTCGACCAGTCGATGCCTGCGCGATACTGATCCTTGAGCGTGACCTCGACGATGGTGGCCTCGATCAGTACCTGGCGCTGAGCCGATTTCATCACGCTGTCGAGATACTCCTGCACCAGCGCATGCTGGCGCGAAGTGCCGAGCACCGTGACGGTCCCCGCAACCGGGTTGACCGCGACGTCGTTGCGCGCGTCGGCGGTGGGCTGGCTGGCGAATGCCGTGCTGAAGAGTTGCGCGGCCCCCTGGCCGGCGCGGCTGGCGGCCTCGGCCTGCGACACCCGTTCGGCACGTGCGGCGCGCTCGGCCTCCAGGCGTGCCGCACGTTCCTCGCTGCTTTGCGTCACCGCGCGGGTGCCGGCGAGCATGGTGCGGATGTTGTCGGCGAGCACCGTCCACAGGTCGTTGTTCGACTGGCTGGTGACGGTGGTGGTCGAGGAGTTGCCGCCGGCGCCCGTGTTGGTCGTCGCCGTCGTGCCGCCCGTCGCGGCGGCCCCGCCGGTGCTCGCGATCTGAGCGGCCACGCCGACGGTCGAAGTGGTATTGCGCGCGACGTTGACGTAGTTGACGGTATAGGTCTTCACGTAAGGCGTGTCGGGCATGACCGACACGGTGCGGCCGTGCATTTCGTAGCGCAGGTTGGCCTGGCGTGCGATGCGGTCGAGGATGGCGGGCAAGGGTTCCTGCACCGCGTTGAGCGAGACGTTGCCGGCGATGCCGGGATGTAGGTCGATGTTGTACTGGGTGTCGCGCGCGATCGAGAACAGCAGGTCCTTCACCGGCACGTCGTTGACGACGACGGTGTAGGTCGGCACCGGCGGCGTGGGGGCAGGGGGCGGCAAGGCCGGCGCCGCACGCACGGGCGCGGGGGGCGGCGGTACCGCCGGCGCGGTGGGCTGGGTGATGTGGCCCGGCGAGGTGTCGAAGGCAGGTGGCGGCACGCAGCCGGCCAGCAGCACCGCGCCGGCCAGGGCCAGCCAGGTCGGTCGCGGGAGATTCGGCAGAGCGTTCATTGAGATCCAGTCGCCAACACTACGCTGCGCATTTTGCCGACCGTGCGCAGAAACGGCTCATAGGCGGGCGTCGCCGGCAGCGCCTGCAAGGCCGCCAGCGCTGCCTCACGATCCGGATATTCGCCTGCGAGGATCATCCAAGCCGGGGCGCCCCGGCTGAATCCATGCAACACGCGCACAGGTTGCGGCGTCCCGGCACCAAGGCCTTCTAATAAAACGGCCGCGCCGGCGGCATCTTTAGCCGCGCCGATTTGGATGACGTGGGTGTCCGGCGGCGCGCTGGCGAGCCATCGACCGGTCTGGCGCGCGAGGCCGGCGACATCGGGAGGCGGGGTCACGGGCGCGGGGGCGACCGCTTCAGAAGGGGGCAACGAGGCGGCCACGACGGCCGGGGGCGTGCGCGCCAGCAGCCACCATGCGGCGAGACCCAGCACCCCGAGGGCCGTCGCCAGGGCGAGGGCGATCCAGGTACGGCGGTCGCCTTGCTTGCCTGCCCCCCGCGGCGCCGGGGGGGCTATTTCGGCGTCGTTCGCCGCCGCCGCAAGATGTTCCGGCGTAAGGTTGTGCGTCTGGCCGGCGTAGGCGGCGAGCAGGGTTTTGTCGGCGAGCACGTTGATGCGGCGCGACAGGCCGCCGGACAGCGCCGTCATGCGGCTGATGAGGGGTGCCGGGAAGAGATCGGGGCCGCGGTAGCCGGCGACGGCAAGCCGGGCGCGCAGGTAATCGGCGACTTCGGATTCGGTGAGCGGGGCCAGCCGCAGGCTGAGGGTGATACGGTCTTTCAACTGGCGGATGCGCGGGTCGGCGAGCTGGACGTCGAGCTCGGGCTGGCCGAACAGCACGATCTGCAGGAGCTTGTCGGTGGCCGTCTCGAGGTTGGTCAACAGGCGCAGAAATTCGAGGTTGTCGAGCGCGATGCCCTGGGCTTCCTCGACGAACACGACGACCCGGCGTCCGGTTTCATGCCGCGCGAGCAAAATGGCATTGAGCTGCGCGAGCCGCGCCTGGCGGGTCGGCTCGGGGGTGTCTATGCCGAGGTCGGCAAGAATCGCCGCCAGCATATCGTCCGGCGACAGACTGGGGTTGCCGAGATAGACGCTGTCGATATGTCCGGGCAACTGCGCGGCGAGCTTGCGGCACAGCATGGTCTTGCCGCTGCCGACTTCGCCGACCACCTTGATGATGCCTTCGCCCTGGTCGATCGCGTAGAGCAGGGCGGTGAGGATTTCCCCGCGCTGGCCGCCGGCGTACCAGTAGTCGGTATTCGGTGTGATCCGGAACGGTGCTTCTTTCAGGCCGAAAAAGTCGACGTACACGGGGGCGTGATGAACGGGGTCAGTCGTTGCCGTAGGTCTGCATGCGGCTGTAGAGCGTGGTGCGGTTGATGCCGAGCAGCCTCGCCGCCTGCGACAGGTTGCCGTGCGTCATGTTGAGCGCCGCCTCGACGTAGGCCTTTTCCCATTGCCGCAGGGTAAAGTCGAGGTTGAAGTTGGCCAGCGTCTGCAATTGCTTGCGCGCCATGTCGATCAGCGCCTGGCTGTCGTTGGCGAGCGGAATCTCCTGCGGATAGGCCTGGTCCGTGTCGAGCTCCGCCTCCAGCTGCTGCGGATTCACCGTCAAGCCTGGATACTTCGTCGTCAGACGGATTGCGATGTTGCGCAGTTCGCGCACGTTGCCGGGGAAGTGGTAGTCGGTCCACATCTGCTGCGCGCGGGGGTCGAGCGTGAACGGCTGGCACTTGGCCTCGCGCGCGTAGAAGTCGCGGAAGTAATTGAGCAGGTTGAGTTTGTCCTCGCCCATCTCGCGCAGCGGCGGCACCGCGATCGAAAACACCGACAGGCGGTGGTAGAGGTCGGCACGAAAGCGGCCGGCCTTGATCTCGGCGCGCAGGTCGCGGTTGGTCGCGGCAACGACACGGGCGTTCGAGAAGCGCGGCTGGGTCTCGCCGACGCGCTGGTACTCCCCGTTTTCCAGCACGCGCAGGAGTTTGGCCTGCAGTTCCAGTGGCAACTCGCCGATCTCGTCAAGGAACAGGGTGCCGTTCTCGGCTTCCTCGAAGTAGCCGGCGCGCGCGGTGGTGGCGCCGGTGAACGCGCCCTTGGCGTAGCCGAACAGAGTAGGCTCGACCAGCGTCGGCGAAATGGCAGCACAGTTGAGCGCAAGGTAGGGTTTATTCGCGCGCGGCGAGAGCTGATGCAGGCTGGAGGCGACCTTTTCTTTGCCGCTGCCGGATTCGCCCTCGATCAGGACCGGGAAAGGCGCGGCGGCGTACTGCTTGATCTGTTCGCGCAGCTTGTCCATCGCCGGGCTGGTGCCGATGATGCCCGAATCTTTTACCGGCACCGATGCTTTATCCGCGCTGCGTTCGGCGTCCTGAACCAGCAGCGCGTTGAACAGCAGGGATTTGAGCCGCTCCGGCTCGCAGGGCTTGGCGACGAAGTCGATCGCGCCGAGCGCACGCGCGTGACGTGCGTTGGCCTCGTCGCTCTGACCGGAGAGCACGAGGATCTTGATGCTGGGCGAGACGCCGAGGAGGTCGGCGATCAGCGCAAAGCCCTCGTCCGGCTTGTGGGGCTGTGGCGGCAGGCCGAGGTCGACCAGCGCGAGCTGAGGCGGTTCGTCGAGCTGCATCAGCAGGCTTTTCACCTGAGCGCGCGACTCCGCGGCGGAAATGTCGAAATTCTTGCCGAGGACGTAGCTGAGGGTGTCGGAAATCAGCGGGTCGTCGTCGACGATCAGCAAGCTCGGTTTTTCGGTGTGGGCCACGTCTCCTCCTGGTCGATCGGCGCCGGAACAGCGTACGCCGTGCGGCGCCGCTGTCGGATTTTCGTCGATTGTGCCAGAGCGGAGATGAAAGTTAAACCGAAAAAGGCACGAGAAGCCCCGTCAATTCGGGCAATCCGGTCAGCGCTTGACCGGCTCGACGCGCACCCGCATCCAGCCTTCGCAGTGCTCAAGCGGCTGGGCGAGCGCGAGGTGGCGGTGCTCAGCGAGGCCGCGAACCTCGAAGACCTTGCCCGGGGCATACAGCACGGGGTCGATGATGACCGAGGCGGGCTCGCCAGCCAGCCACAGGCTGGCATGCGGCAGGGTGGCGCCGCTGTTGTCGATGCCGTTCACGGTGTAGCTCGGCGTGGTGGTGTCGTAGAGCATCGCTAAGGTCGGCGTTTCGGCCAGCGCCTCGATGCCGATGCGGGTGGTGTCGTCGGTCACGCGGGTCAGGCGGCGAATCACGCCGAGGCGCCATTCCTCGGTTTCCTGCACCCGCAGGCCGATCAGCGCGCCGACGCGCAGCCAGTCGCGGTCGCGCGACTCGACCGTGGCGCCGAAGCCGAACTTGCTTTCATCCTCCATCACCCAGCGCTCGACGTCGGCGTGGCCGCCCGACGGTGCCCTGTGCGTGCTGGGATGCCCACGCGTGCGGTCCGTGACGAAGCCGTAGATCAGCACTTCGTCGGCCTGCCTGGAATCGAGCCCGATGCCGTAGGGCGAGGCCTCGGGTGGCGTGTTCACCGCCTTGATCTGTTGCACGATGGCGGTGAGGCCATGGGTGACGTCGATCAGGAGCTTCACTGCCGCGCGCGGTGCGCGCCGCTGTTCGCGCTTCTCCAGCGAATCCCATTGGTGCTGCAGGTATTCGAGCAGCTCGATGTTGTCGGCGGTGCGCGGGATGGCCGGCAGGTCGTCGGGGTCGAGGTCCGTGCCGGCGCGCAGGCGCTCGCGGGTTTCTTCGAGTTTTGCCAACAGGGTCGCGGTCGACCAGAAGCGCAAAGGCTTGTCGGACTCGGTCTTGCGGACGCGTCGGGGGCCGTGGTCGGCCGAGAGATCGACCACGAAGGCGTGGACGTCGCTTTGGAATGTCGTGCTGAGGGCAAGGCGACCGTGCCAGCCCATCAGCCAGCGGTCGATCTGGTCGATTTGCCGGGGGTAGAGCGAGCCGGAGTTGGCGAGATTGAGCATGAGGATGTGCAGGTACGCCGTCTCGCACGTGCAGTCGGTCGGGTCGTCGGGGTAGGCGCGCAGCGGCGCGCGGTGGAAACCGCCCTCTTCGGCCGAGCGATAGAACTTGTGCAGGCGCTGCCACAGCTTGTCGGTCACTGGCAGGTAGCGGATCGCCCGCCACTTCAGCAGCTGGCCGAAGGCACGCATCGCGCGCAGCGTCACGACCGGCAGAACCGTGTCCTGCGGCGGTTTGCGGGGCTCGCGGGCGAGGGCAAGCGCGAACGCGCTGTAGCCGCGGGCGAGATCCCAGTAGAAGCCGTAGATCGCATGCCAGAGCTGGCTTTCCACCTGGCGCGACATGCGTGGATTGCGCAGGTACTGGTGGGTGAGCGTGTCCTGCAGGTCCCGCGTCTTCTCGTCGAGGCACATGAAGATCGCCAGGCGCTCGCGCGTGAACTGCTCGGCCCCGCCCTCGAAGCGCTTCAGCTGCTCGTGGATCGCCTGTTGACTCTTCAGCGTGTCGGCGAGAGGCAGGTTCTCCAGCCAGCGGTTTGCGGCCTTCAGCGAGACGAGCGGATCATCGGCCGACTTGCCGAAGGGGGAAAGGTGGGCAAGCTTGGAGACGAGGTCGGACAGAGGGCTCATGAGACAGACCGTAAAGTGATCGGATGTGCGTTAGATGCAACTCACTCAGCAAATTGCGTGCCCGCCATCAGGCGAGCTTGCCCTCCACCCACTTGGCGACCGACGCGAGCGCCGCTGGCAGCTTCGCCGGGTCGCTGCCGCCCGCCATCGCCATGTCGGGCTTGCCGCCGCCCTTGCCGCCAACCTGCGAAGCGACGTGATTCACCAGTTCACCGGCCTTGATGCGGCCGGTGACGTCGGGCGTCACCGCGGCGATCAGGCTCACCTTGCCGTCGGCCACGGTGCCGAGCACCAGCGCGCACGACTTCAGCTTGTCGCGCAGCTTGTCGGCGGTTTCGCGCAGGGCCTTGGCGTCGACCCCGTCCAGCTGTGCCGCCAGCACGCGCACGCCTTTAACGTCGACCGCCTGCTGGACCAGTTCGTCGCCCTGGCTCGAGGCGAGCTTGGATTTCAGCCGCTCGAGCTCCTTCTCGAGCGCGCGGCTGTGTTCCATCAGCTGCGCCACGCGTTCGGCAGCCTCGGCCGGGGTGGCCTTCACCAGTTGCGCGATGGCGCCGAGATGCTTCTCGGTTTCGTCCACGTAGGCGAGCACGCCGGTGCCGGTGGTCGCCTCGACGCGGCGGATGCCAGCGGCGACGCCGGTTTCCGTGAGAATCTTGAATGCGCCGATGTCGCCGGTGCGGGCGACGTGGGTGCCGCCGCACAGCTCGCGGCTGCTTCCGATGTCGAGCACGCGCACCTCGTCGCCGTATTTTTCGCCGAACAGCATCATCGCGCCGGACTTCTGCGCTTCCTCGATCGGCATCACGCGCGCCTGCGTCGGCGTGTTGGCGAGAATCTCGGCGTTGACGCGCGCTTCCACTTCGCGGATCTGCGCCGGCGTCATCGGGGTGGGCTGCACGAAGTCGAAACGGGTCTTGTCGGCGTCGACCAGCGAGCCCCGCTGCTGCACGTGCGCGCCGAGCACCTCGCGCAGCGCCTTGTGCATGAGGTGGGTCACCGAGTGGTTGCGCATGGTGCGCGCGCGCGCGTCTTCGTCGACGCGCGCGAGTACCGCGTCGCCCACTGCGAGCGAGCCCGTTTTGACGATGCCGTGATGGCCGAACACCTGCGCCTGGATCTTCTGCGTGTCCTCGACCGCAAACACGCCCTGCGCGCCCTGCAGCACGCCGCGGTCGCCGACCTGGCCGCCGGATTCGGCGTAGAAGGGCGTGTGGTCGAGGACCACCACGCCGAGCTCGCCTTCCTTGAGTGCGCTGACCGGCGCGCCGTCCTTGTAGAGCGCCAGCACGGTGGCGTCGTGCGTCAACGTGTCGTAGCCGTGGAAGGTCGTCGCCTCGCCCTGGTATTCGAGCGCGGCGCCGAGCTTGAACTTGCCGGCGGCGCGCGCCTGCGCCTTCTGCCGCGCCATCGCGGCGTCGAACGCCACGGTGTCGACGCTGACGCCGGCCTCGCGGCAGATGTCGGCGGTGAGGTCGAGCGGAAAGCCGTAGGTGTCGTGCAGCTTGAACGCGAGTTCGCCGTCGAGCGTGCCGCCCGCCGGCAGCGCCTTCAACTGCGATTCGAGGATGCCCATGCCGTGCTCGATGGTCTCGAAGAAGCGCTCCTCTTCCTGTTTGAGGATGTCCATCACGCGTGCCTGCGCCCTGACGAGTTCCGGATAGGCTTCACCCATGGCGGCGGCGAGGTCGGGCACGATGCGGTGGAAGAAGGCCGTGCGCGCGCCCAGCTTGTAGCCGTGACGGATCGCGCGGCGGATGATGCGGCGCAGCACGTAGCCGCGGCCCTCGTTGCCGGGAATGACGCCGTCGACGATGAGGAAGGCGCAGGCGCGGATGTGGTCGGCGATGACCTTGAGCGAGTTGTTCGCGAGGTCGGCGGTGGCCGTTTCGCGCGCGGCCGCGGCAATCAGCGTCTGGAAGAGATCGATCTCGTAGTTTGAGTGCACGTGCTGCATCACCGCGGAGATGCGCTCCAGCCCCATGCCGGTGTCGACCGAAGGCTTGGGCAGGGGATGCATCACGCCGGCCTCGTCGCGGTTGAACTGCATGAAGACGTTGTTCCAGATCTCGATGTAGCGGTCGCCGTCCTCGTCCGGCGAGCCGGGTGGGCCGCCGGCGACCTCGGGACCGTGGTCGTAGAAGATCTCGGTGCAGGGGCCGCAGGGGCCGGTGTCGCCCATCGCCCAGAAGTTGTCGCTGGCGTAGCGCGCGCCCTTGTTGTCGCCGATGCGCACGATGCGCGTCGTCGGCACGCCGACCTCGTTGGCCCAGATGTCGTACGCCTCGTCGTCCTCGGCGTAAACGGTCACCCAGAGCTTCTCGCTCGGCAGCTTCAGTACCTCCGTGAGAAACTCCCACGCATACTTGATCGCCTCGCGCTTGAAATAGTCGCCGAAGCTGAAGTTGCCAAGCATCTCGAAGAAGGTGTGGTGGCGCGCGGTGTAGCCGACGTTCTCGAGGTCGTTGTGCTTGCCGCCGGCGCGCACGCAGCGCTGCGACGACACGGCCCGGGTGTAGGGGCGCTTGTCGAGGCCGAGGAAAACGTCCTTGAACTGCACCATCCCGGCGTTGGTGAACAGGAGCGTCGGGTCGTTGGCCGGGACCAGCGGGCTCGAGGGCACGATGGTATGGCCCTTGGAGGCGAAAAAGTCGAGGAAACTCTGGCGGATCGCACTGCTTTTCATGGTTTTGAGCGGTTTGTGCACGGACGGCGGACAATTAAGCGATTGTATCCGTTAAAGTTCCGCCCTCACAGGCGGTCCGGAGGGGGCAAATGGACGAGGCGGAGGTCGTCGCGGCGATGCGCGAATGGATCGAGAAGGCGGTGATCGGGCTGAATCTCTGCCCGTTCGCCAAGGCGGTCTACGTCAGGAACCAGGTGCGCTTCGTCGTCAGCCGGGCGCCGCATCTCGACGGCTTTCTGGAAGACCTCGACCGCGAGCTCGACTTCCTGGCCGTCGCCGACCCGGCCGAAGTCGATACGACGCTGCTGATCCACCCGACGCTGCTGCCGGATTTCCTCGATTTCAACGACTTCTTGCGACTGGCTGAGTCGGCGGTGGCGGAGCATGGGCTGGAAGGGGTGATCCAGATCGCGAGCTTCCACCCGCAATACCAGTTCGAGGGCACCGCGCCGGATGATCTGGGCAACTTCACCAACCGCGCGCCGTTTCCCACCCTGCATCTCCTGCGCGAGGCGAGCATCGAGCGGGCGGTCGCCGCGTTTCCCGAGGTCGAACGGATCTACGAGCGCAACATAGAGACGATGCGGCGGCTGGGGGAGGCGGGTTGGCGGGCGCTGTGGCGCCGTAGCTAGCCGGTCGCCAACGCGGGCTCGTTACAGAATCGTTCGGCAACAAAAAAACGGCCGCGGCCGCTTTTTTTGCCGGAAACCGAGACCGTTCAGGACAAGCCGCCGCGGTAGTCGGCAATGCCCGGGTTCCGGGTACCGATGCCGACGATCTTGGGCTCGTTGAGGACGACGTTCTTGATCACCTTCTTCGAGGTCAGATACTGCTCGACCACGTCCCAGATCGGCGTGCCGGTGACGTTCGGCTGCACCGAGGCCCAGCCGGCGACCTTGTATTTCTTGTTCGGGTCCATCGGCTTGCCCTTCAGCGTCATATGGCTGATGCGGTTGCCGATCTTGGCGTTGGGGTTGATCGTGTACTGGATGCCGCCGACGCGCACCATGTCGCCGCCCTGCTGGTAATAGGGGTCGAAGTTGAAGATGTTGTCGGCGACGTCCTCCATGATCTCCTTGATCTGGGCGCCGGTGAACTCGTTCAGCGTCGTCGCGGGGTAAGTCAGCGCCATCTGGTCCATCATGCGCTCGTAGGTGATGGTCTCGCCCGGCAGGATGCTGGTGCCCCAGCGCACGCCCGGCGAGAAGGCGGCGTCGGCGCCGCGCACTTCCATCAGCGCATCGCAGATCAGCTGGTCCCAGGTGCCGTTGAAGTTGCCGCGGCGATACAGCAGCTCCTCCGTGACCGCCAGCGGCTTGGCGAGCTTTTCCTCGTACGGCGCGCGAACCTTCTTGATGAAGGCCTCCATGCCCGGGTCGGCCGGCAGCAGGTTGGAAAACACCGGCAGCAGGCGGTACTTGAAGCTCTGCACCTTGCCGCCGCGCACGTCGAAGTCCATGACGCCGAGGAACTTGCCGTTCGAACCCGCGTTGGTGACCAGGGTCGTGCCGCCGCGCGCGTTCTTGACCGGCACGGGCTTGGGCACGCCGTCGTGGGTGTGGCCGCCGAAGATCGCGTCGACGCCGTAGATGCGCGATGCCATTTTGAGGTCCACGTCCATGCCGTTGTGCGACAGCACGACGACGACCTGCGCGCCCTTGGCGCGCGCCTCGTTGACCCACTTCTGCAGGCTGTCGTCGCGGATGCCGTAGGTCCAGTCGGGGATCATGTGCGCCGGGTTGGCGATCGGGGTGTAGGGGAAGGCCTGGCCGACGACCGCGACCTTGACGCCGTTCTGTTCGCGGAGGGTGTAAGGCTTGAAGACCTGGTCGCCGAAGTCGTTGGTGAGGATGTTCTGCGCGACGAAGTCGAGGTTGGCCTTCTTGAAGTCCTTGTTGACGATTTCCATCATGCGGTCGGCGCCGAAGGTGGCTTCCCAGTGCGGGGTCATGATGTCGACGCCGAGCTTGATGCAGCCGTCGACCATGTCCTGGGCGTTGGTCCACAGCGAGGTGGCCGAGCCCTGCCAGGTATCGCCGCCGTCGAGCAGGAGGGCACCCGGACGCTGCGCGCGCATCATGTCGACCAGGGTCTTGAGGTGGGCGAAGCCGCCGACCTTGCCGTAGACCTTGGCGGCTTCGGCGAAATCGAGGTAGGTGAACGCATGCGCCTCGGCGGTGCCGCGCTTGATGCCGGAATGCTTCAGCAGGTGCTCGCCGACGAGGTGGGGCACCTTGCCGTTCGCGGGGCCCACGCCGATGTTGACGTTGGGCTCGCGGAACCAGATGGGCAGCAGTTGCGCGTGGCAATCGGTGAAGTGCAGGAACGAGACGTTGCCGTGCCGCGGGACCTTGTACAGGGCGGAATGATTACCCGCCAGGGCGGATTTGCTGTCGATCGCCAGACCGGAGGCGGCGGCGATGGCGAGCAGTTGCAGAAACTCGCGGCGGTTCATTTGCATGGGGAGGCTCCTCGGAGTGCAGTGGAATTAGGGATGGTCGAATTGTCGATCGCCCGGAGAGGCCGGTAAGTAGTAGCTTGGGCCCAGCCCGCGCGGTCATTTCGCGCCCGGCAAAAACGGGAGGAGCCCGGCAAGGCGGGCTCTTCCCGGTAAGTTTCACTTCACTTACGGAACACCGAGGCCTTCATCGGCAGGCCGTTGGACAGTGATGCGTGGAAGTACTCGAGGTTGTTCATCATCGCGCTGCCGGCCGGCGGCGAAATCGCGCGCACCGACCGGTAGCAGCCGACGTAGCGTTGCTGCAACTGCACCAGGGTGTCGCCGCCGCGGAACACCGGCCAGTGGACGGCGTGGCCGATCGCCGGCGAAATGAGCTCGGAGCGCAGCTTCACACCCGCGTTCTGCACGTGGCAGGTCGAGCAGGCGAAATTGAGCTGCCCCTTGCGGGTGAAGAAACTCTTCTTGCCGTCCTCGTAGGCGGCGATCGCGCGCGGCCCCTCGACCTTGATGTTCATCAGCATGCCGTCGGACAGCGTGCGCAGGTAGGCGTTGAGCGTGCCCATGGTGCGCACGTCGTCGACCTTGTACGCCTCCTCACCGTTGGCGACGCGGCAGTCGTTGATGACATCGTTGAGCGTGACGACCTTGCCCTTTGCCTCGTCGAACATCGGATAGTTGCCGGCGATCATCTTGCCGCCGTTGGGCAGGCAATCCGAGTACTTCTTGCCGCTTTTCAGCGGCGTTTCGAACATCTTGCGGCCTTGCTCGATCACCGCGTCGAAGGGCGGAAACTCCATGATCGCGTCGTACTGCGCCTTCGCGTCCGGCTCGAAGGCGAGGGCGCCATGCACGTAGTTCTCGATCTTGATGTTGGGATATTTGCTCGTGTAGTACTTGACGAATTCCTGCCGGTCCTGTTCCGGCGAGGCGTGGACGTCAACCGCACCAAGGGCGATCCCCAGGCTTGCCATCCCTGCCAGCAGTTTCGTCATTGTTGTTCGTTTCATGCTGTCCCCCTGAACCCAGAATCGGTGAAGCCGGGCTGCAGCGTGTTCCCGCCCGGCTGGGTACGTCAGCCGATCTTGGCTTCGGCGCTGTTCTTGTCGCCCTTGTTGTCGACCCAGTTGACGGCGACGGTGTCGCCGGCCT
>JBKBRW010000015.1:0-60598 GCA_046291555.1 Thiobacillus sp. | reverse complement strand
CATTCTTGAGCGTCGAGGGCGCAGCCGGCGCCGCCTCGGCCAGCCCAGCGAAGCCGCCCAACGCGGCAACGAGCGCCAGGGTCAAGGCGAAGCCCGGCGCCGCGCCTACGTGATACGAGCGGCGACTGTCGGTGGAAAAAACGGGAAACGGACACTGATGCGACATGTTGGGCTCCTCGGTTCAAAAAACTGCCTGAATCAGGGCCCGACGCGTCAGCCGGAAGGCTTTCCTTGGCAGCCCCGCCGTCTTGTCGCCAAGACCGGTGGCTTTGCGTCCCCGCCTCACGACGGGTTTGCCCTTTTTGCAGGATTGTCAGCAGTTACGACGATTTTTCGACGGACTTTAGGCCGATCCGTCTCGGCGTCCAAAATTAATGTGCCGCAATTTCAGAGACTTGAACGAAGCCAACAAAAAGGCCTCCCGCGGGAGGCCTTCCAGTCGGCGCATGACGCGGCCTACTGTTGCGGCAGCATCCGGTCCTTGGCGACGAAGTACTTGCGCGCGTAGGCCACGAGTTGGCCGTCGCCGGGATGGTCGACGGTCTCGACGCCCACCACCTTCTTCACGATGTCGTGGTCGTGGGCGTGGATGTGCTTGATTAGCTCGAGCTTGGCGTGGCCCGGGCCCACGATCAGGATCTCCTGGGCGCCGGCGAGCGCCTCGACGATCTCGTGGTAGTAGTGCTGGTCTTCGGGCTGGCGGCTGCCGCTCACCGAGCCGCGCTTGCGCTGCAGGTGGCGCGGCGGGTTGGCGGGATGGACCACCGATTTTTCGACGTCGTCCGGGCTGATGTGCATGACACGGGCTTCGTTGTGGTCGAGCCAGACGACGGCATGGTAGTGCGACATGATTTCCTCTCGATCAAACAGGACTAAGAACTCCGAATATTGTACCGAAAAAAACGGGGCCGCCGGCCCCGTTCTGTCGCGGCCTTATTTCACCGCTTCCTTCAACTGGTCGAGGATGGCCGGGTTCTCCAGGGTGGAGACGTCCTGGGTGATTTCCTCGCCCTTGGCGAGCGCGCGCAAGAGGCGACGCATGATCTTGCCCGAGCGCGTCTTCGGCAGGTTGTCGCCGAAGCGGATTTCGTCGGGCTTGGCGATGGGGCCGATCTCCTTGCCGACCCATTCGCGCAGTTCGGCGGCGATTTTCTTTGCCTCCTCGCCCACCGCGCGGCTGCCCTTCAGCACCACGTAGGCAACGACCGCCTCGCCCTTGATCTCGTGCGGGCGGCCGACGACCGCCGCCTCGGCGACGCGGGGGTTGGCGACGAGCGCGGATTCGATTTCCATCGTGCCCAGCCGGTGGCCGGACACGTTCAGCACGTCGTCGATGCGGCCCATGATCCAGAAATAGCCGTCGTCGTCGCGGTGCGCCGAGTCGCCTGCGAGATACGTCTTGCCTCCGAGTTCCTCGGGGAAATAGGTCTTCCTGAAGCGGTCGGGGTCGCCCCAAAGCGTGCGCAGCTGCGACGGGAAGGGCCGCTGGATGACGAGGTAGCCGCCCTGCCCCTTCTCGACCGGGTGGCCGTGCTCGTCGGTGATCGCGGCCATGATGCCGGGCAACGGCAGCGTGCACGAGCCGGGCTTGGTCGGCACCGCGCCGGGCAGGGGCGCGATCATGTTGGAGCCGGTCTCGGTCTGCCACCAGGTGTCGACGATGGGGCAGCGGCCGCCGCCGATGACCTGGTGGTACCACATCCAGGCCTCGGGGTTGATCGGCTCGCCGACCGTGCCCAAGAGGCGCAGCGACGAGAGGTCATGCTGCGCCGGCAGGTCGGCGCCAAGCTTGATCAAGCTCCGGATCGCGGTCGGCGCGGTGTAGAAGGTCGTGACCTTGTGCTTGGCGACGGTTTCCCAGAAGCGGCCGGCGTGCGGGTAGGTCGGAATACCCTCGAAAATCACCTCGGTCATGCCGAGCGCGAGCGGGCCGTAGGCGACGTAGGTGTGACCGGTGATCCAGCCGACGTCGGCGGTGCACCAATAGACGTCAGTGTCCGGCTTGGCGTCGAACACCCACTGCATCGAGAGGATCGCGCCGAGCAGGTAGCCGCCGGTGGAGTGCTGCACGCCCTTGGGCTTGCCGGTCGACCCCGAGGTGTACAGGATGAAGAGCGGATGCTCGGCGTTGACCCACACCGGCTCGCAGGTCTCGGCCTGGGTCTGGGTGAGTTCGTGCCACCAGACGTCGCGGGGGGTCCAGCCGATGTCGCCGCCGGAGCGGCGGTAGACGACCACCTTTTCCACGCAGGAGGTGTCGCCCATCGCCAGCGCCTCGTCGACCGCGCGCTTCAGGGGCACGGCCTTGCCGCCTCGCAGCGATTCGTCGGCGGTGACGACGAGCTTGGCCTTGGCATCCTCGATGCGCTCGAACAGGCTCTTGGCCGAGAAACCGCCAAATACCACCGAATGGATGGCGCCGATGCGGGCACACGCCTGCATCGCGACGACTGCCTCGATGCTCATCGGCATGTAGACGATGACGCGGTCGCCCTTTTCGACGCCGAGCGATTTGAGACCATTGGCGAACTGGCACACGCGGGCGTGCAGCTCCTTGTAGGTGACCTTCGTCACCGCGCCATCGTCGGCTTCAAAGATCAGCGCGGTCCTGTCGCCACGGCTCGCGAGATGACGGTCGAGGCAGTTGTGCGAGACGTTGAGCTCGCCGTCGTCGAACCATTTGTAGAACGGCGCCTGCCGTTCGTCGAGGGTGCGGGTGAATGGCGTTTTCCAGTCGATGGTCTGGCGTGCGAGCCTGGCCCAGAAGCCCTCGTAGTCGGACGCCGCTTCCTTGCACAGCGCCTGGTAGGCCTCCATGCCGGGGACGTTGGCCTGCTTGACGAAGGCTTCCGAAGGGGGAAACACACGGGTTTCGGTCAGAATCGACTCGATGGCTGCCATACAGTCTCTCCGCTGATAGAGTGTTCGGTAAGCCCACGATTCTAAATCAAACCCGCCTGTTCGACCCATGAGCCCGCCCACCTTCGACCGTGTCGCCCGCTGTTCGCGTTACGCACGCCGCCTGCTCGCCGCGCAGCCGCAGCTCGCCCAGGCGCTCGCCGATCGTCTCGACCAGCCATTCACACGGGCCGAGATGACCGCCTTTCTGGCTAAGCCGCCATGCACCGACGAGGACGCGCTGAACCGTCGGCTGCGCCAGCTGCGCCAACGGGTGTGGCTCGTCACGACCGCGCGCGATCTCGCCGGCACGGCCGATCTCGCCGAGGTGACGGCGACCTGGAGTGCGCTCGCCGAAGTGAGCATCCAAGCCGCGCTCGACCTCCACCACGCGGCGCTCGCCGCGCGCCACGGCGAGCCGCGCGACAGCGCCGGACGGCCGCAGCACCTCGTCGTCGTCGGCATGGGCAAGCTCGGCGGCGGCGAGCTCAACGTCTCGTCCGACATCGACCTGATCTATCTTTACCCCGATGAAGGCGACACCGCGCCCGACGACCCGACCGTTTCGGTGCGTTCGCTCAGCAACCACGAGTTCTTCGTTCGCCTCGCCCGCAAGCTCACCGGTGCGCTCGGCGAGACCACTGCAGACGGCTACGTGTTCCGCGTCGACCTGCGCCTGCGTCCGTGGGGCGATTCGGGGCCGCTGGCGATGGGCTACGACATGCTGGAGGACTATCTGGTAGGACAGGGGCGGCCGTGGGAACGCTACGCTTGGATCAAGGCGCGGCCGCTCACCGGCGCCCGCCACGACGAGCTCGCCGCGATCGTGCGCCCCTTCGTGTTCCGCAAATACCTCGACTTCGGCGCCTTCGCCGCGATCCGTGACCTGCACGTGCAGATCCGCCGCGAGGTCGCCAGGCGCGAAATGGCCGACAACGTCAAGCTCGGTCCGGGCGGCATCCGCGAAATCGAATTCACCACGCAGGTGTTCCAGCTCATCCGCGGGGGCCAGATCGCGAGCCTGCAGCAGCGCCCGACGCTCGCCGTGCTGGCCGAATTAGCCCAAGCGGGCTTGATGACCGTGGAAGCCCAGCACGAGCTCGCGGCGGCCTACGACTTCCTGCGCCGGCTGGAACACCGCATCCAGTACCTCGACGACGCTCAGACCCAGCTGCTGCCGGACGACGCGGAGTCGCAGGGCATGCTCGCCGAGGCGATGGGCTTTTCCGATTACGCCGCGCTGATCGCCGCGCTCGACCGGCACCGGAACAAGGTGACGCGCCATTTCGAGCAGGTGTTCGCCGCGCCCCAGACCGACCAGATGAGCCATCCGCTCGCCGCGGTGTGCTGCGGCAGCGTGGACGCGGCAAGCACCCGCGCGCTGCTGGAGAACGCGGGCTACGACGACCCCGACCAGGTGCTCGCCACGCTCGACGCGCTGCGCCAGCACACCGCGCGGCTGCCCGAGTCGACTCAGCTGAGGCTCAACGCGCTGCTGCCGCCGGCGCTCGAGATCATCGGCGGCCAGCGCGCGCCGTTGGTCACGCTGGAGCGGTTCGTCGCGCTCGTCCAGGCGATTGCCAAGCGGGCCACCTACCTCGCGCTGCTCGCCGAGTACCCCGCCGCGCTGCGCCAGCTGGTGCGCCTGTTGGCGGCGAGCCCGTGGGCCGCGCAACTCATCACCCGCCAGCCGCAGCTCTTGGACGAACTGATCTCGCCGCACGCGCTCCTCGCCGAACCCGACTGGCCCCAGCTCGCCGCCCAGCTGCACGCCGAGCTTGACGCCCACGATGGCGACACCGAAGCGCAGATGGACGCACTGCGGCGGTTCAAGCAGGTGCGCACGCTGCGCCTCCTGGCGCAGGACGTGGCCGGTCGGCTCACCGTGGAGGCCCTCTCGGACCACCTCTCCTACCTTGCCGACACCCTGCTCGCCGAGACGCTGGCACGTTGCTGGGCCGGGCTGAAGACCCGCCATCGCGACACGCCACGTTTTGCCGTCATCGGCTACGGCAAGCTCGGCGGCAAGGAGCTCGGCTACGCGTCCGACCTCGACCTCGTCTTCCTCTACGAGGACGACGCCCCGCGCGCGCAGGAGGTGTACGCGCGGTTGGCGCAGCGCATCAACACTTGGCTCGGCACGCTGACGCCGGCCGGCATCCTCTACGAAACCGACCTGCGCCTGCGCCCCGACGGCGCGTCGGGCCTGCTGGTGAGTTCGACCGACGCCTTCCGCAACTACCAGTTGCATCATGCCTGGACCTGGGAGCATCAGGCGCTGACGCGGGCACGCTTCGTCTGCGGCGACGCCGACATCGGCCAGACCTTCGAGGCCCTGCGCCGCGAGATCCTCACGCTGCCGCGCGACGCCGCGAAACTGCGCGAAGAGGTGCTGGCGATGCGCGACAAGATGCGCGCCGGCCACTTCAACGACAGCGCGCTGTTCGACCTCAAGCACGACCCGGGCGGCATCGTCGACGTCGAGTTCTGCGTGCAGTACCTGGTGCTGCGGCACAGCGCCGCGCACCCGGAACTCGCCGACAACGTCGGCAACATCGCGCTCCTGAAGCGCGCCGGCGCCGCGGGCCTGCTGCCGCCCGACTTTGCCGAGGCAGCGGCCGAAGCCTACCGCGAACTTCGCCGCCAGCAGCATGCCGTCAAGCTGGCGGGCGCCGAGTTCGCACGCGTGCCGCCGGCCGAGATCGCCGCGGCACGCGACGCAGTGCTCGCCCTCTGGGCGAAGGTCATGAATGTGCCGGGCTGAATTTTCTGCGAAGATACGCGCCACATTGCCGAAGCCCCCATCTTGACTGCCCCCGCCTGCTCGGCCAATGAAGCCCTGCGTCAGTTCCGCGTCATTTTCGGCGCGGTGCGACAGCATTTCCATGCCGTCGAAAAAGCCTGCGGGATCAGCGGCGCGCAGGTCTGGGCCATGGCCGTGCTATATCAGAATCCCGGCATGCGGGTGTCCGAACTGGCGCAGGCGATGTCGATCCACGCCTCCACCGCCAGCAACCTGCTCGACAAGCTCGCGCACGCCGGCTTCGTGCGCCGCGAGCGCACCAGCGCCGACCAGCGCGTCGTGACGCTGCACCTCACGGACAACGGCCGCGAGGCCTTGAAGAAAGCGCCGCAGCCGCTTACCGGCCTCCTCACCCACGCCCTCGCGCAGCTCAGCGACGAGGCCCTGTGCCGCCTGAACGCCGATCTCGCCGAGCTCATCGGGCACATGGGCGCGGCGAACGTGCGCGACGCGCACAAGCCCCTGTCGGAGCTCTGACCCCTCAGCGGCCGCGCCGGCGCGCCTTGCGCCGCTGCCAGGCGCGCACGATGCGCAGCCGCCAGGCCCAGTGCACGGCGAAATAGGTCAGCACCGACAGCGTCACCGCCATCGTCAGCAAGCCGAGCGCCAGCGGCGCGCCGACCGTCGCCAGGCGGTCCATCCACAACGCGAGGCCGGTCGCGGTCTCGGACGCGACGTGCTGAAGATCGACTTCGGCCACCGGCACGTTGGCGGTACGGAGCATCCATTCCCCGAGGTGATAGGCCGCGTAGTACACCGGCGCGAAGGTGACGGGGTTGGTGACGAGCGTGCTCGCGACGGCAGCCGGAATGTTGGCGCGGAAGAACAGCGCGGCGAGTGCGGCGAACAGGATCTGCGCGACGGGAATCAGCAAGCCGAAGAAAATGCCGACCGCGATGCCCATGGCAATTCCGCGCCGGTTCACGTGCCACAGGCGAGGATGGTGCAGCCACGGCGCGAGCCAGCGCAGCGCACGGTGCTGGCGCAGGGTGTGCGGGTCGGGCATGAGGCGGCGGAATCGTTCAAACATCCGGGGGCGTCGTGGGCGCGGGCGTGTCAGGCTCTATGACGGTCTGCGCAGGGGAAAGGTTGAGCGCCTGCAGCGTCGACGCCGCCTTGACCGCCTGCTCGGTCAGCCGGCGCATGCGGCTGAGGCGCCGCAGGCACAGTTCCATGTCGTGGATATCGTAGGCGCCGCTCGCGCCCTCGGCAAGGATCGCCGCCTTCAACGCGCGGTAGCTGCGCTGCATCTCGGCAAGGCGCACCTCGAGTTCGACGGCGCCCGCACCGTAGTCAACCTCGAGCAGCCCCTGCGACTGCGCAAGGAAATCGCGCATCTGCTCTTGCAGGCGGCCCGAACCGAGCGTTGCCGGGTAGGGCATGGCGGCAAGCTCCGCGGCAAGCTCGGCGACGGTATCGTAGTAGCGCGCCGCGCGCAGCACTTCGGGCAGCTTTTGCGCGCTCTCCGCCGCCATGCTGACGCGATGCAGGTCGGCGATGAAGCCGGCGATCGCGACGTTCAGCTGGGCCACCACCGCCTGCTCGGGCAGCGTGGCGGGCGCACCGGGCGACTGCAGACCCCACACGCGGCGCGCGCCGCGCAGCGCGATCGCGCCCGTGCGCCGTACTTCCTGCACCAGCGCGTCGAGCGCCAGGGCCGGCACCGAGAGCACGGTGCGGTCGAGGTGGCGCGGCCGCGCCTCGTCTTCCTCGGCGGTACGGAAACGCCCGGCGAGAAAAGCCGCGAGGCGGTCAGCCAGCGGCCACATGAGCAGCACACCGAGCACGTTGAACGCGGTGTGGAACAGCGCCAGCGTCACCGCCGGCGCCGCTTCCAGTTCCAGCCAGTCGCGCACGTGCTCGATGAAGTCCACCAGCCAGGGCAGAAGCAGCAACGCCACCGCGCCGGTGAGGAGGTTGAACAGCACGTGTGCTGCGGCGGCGCGGCGCGCGTTGGGGGTGGCGCCGAGCGCCGCCAGCATCGCCTTCACCGTGGTGCCGATGTTGGCGCCGATCACCACCGCGGCGGCGTCGTTCAGCGTCACTAGGCCACCCTGCGCCGCGGTGAGCGCCACCGCCAGCGCTGCGCTCGACGACTGCATCAGCACCGTGAGCACGGCGCCCGCGCCGACGTGCGCAAGCACGCCGAGCGCGCCTTCCCCGCCGGGCAGCGCCATCTGGCTGCCGAGGTCGGCGAAGGTGTCCTTGAGAATGTCGATGCCGAGGAACAGCACGCCGAAGCCGGCGAGCGTCATGCCGAGCGCGCCGCGCCGCGCCCCCTGCCCGGTGAGATGCAGCACCATGCCCAGGCCGACCATCGGCAAGGCGAAGGCCTCGATCTTGAAATCGACGCCGGCGACCGCGACCAGCCAGCCGGTCATGGTGGTGCCGACGTTGGTGCCGAACAGCACCCACAGCGCCTGCACCAGCGTGAGCAGGCCGGCGTTGACGAAGCCGATGGTGGCGATCGTCACCGCCGAAGACGACTGCACCACCGCCGTGATCAGCATGCCCGAGGCCAGGCCCCGCAGGCGCGTGCCGGTCGAGCGCGCGAGGATGCGCTCGAGCGCGGGACCGGCGGCGAGCTTGAGGCCGTCGGTCATCAGCCACATGCCGAGCAGGAACAGGCCGACGCCGCCGGCCAGGCCACCGGCGATCAAGGGAACGGACATCATGTAAACGAGTCAGGCCATTGACTATGCAAGAATGAAAATTGTACGCGGCCCCATGGAGACCCCGATGGAACACCCCGACGCGCACGCCGCCTGGCACAGCCTGGGCATCGACGACACCCTCGCCCGCCTCGATGTCACCCGCAGCGGCCTCGCACCCGACGAAGTCGAGACGCGCCGCGCGCGCCACGGCGCCAACCGCCTGCCGCCACCGCCGCGCACGCCGGCATGGAAGCGCTTCCTGCTGCAGTTCCACAACGTGCTCATCTACGTGCTGCTGGCGGCCGGCGTCATCACCGCACTGCTTGGCCACACGCTCGACTCGGTCGTGATCTTCGGCGTGGTGGTGATCAACGCGATCATCGGCCACATCCAGGAAGGTCGAGCCGAACAGGCGCTCGACGCCATCCGCAACCTGCTCTCGCCCCACGCCATCGTCACCCGCGGCGGCGAACGGCACGAGATCGACGCCGAGGACCTGGTGCCGGGCGACATCGTTCACCTCGCCTCGGGCGACCGCGTGCCGGCCGACCTGCGCCTGATCGACGTCAAGAGCCTGCGCGTGATGGAGGCCGCGCTCACCGGCGAATCGCTCGCGGTCGACAAGCAAGTCGAACCGGTCGGCCCCGACGCCGCGCTCGGCGACCGCGCCAGCATGGCGTGGTCCGGCACGCTCGTCACCTACGGCCAGGCCACCGGGGTGGTCGTCGCCACCGGTACCGCCACCGAACTCGGCCGCATCAGCACCCTGCTCGCCACGGTGGAGCAGCTCACCACGCCGCTTCTGAATCAGATGGCGCACTTCGGCCGCTGGCTCGCCGCAGTGATCCTCGCGGTGTCCGCCGGCGTGTTCGTGTTCGGCGTTTGGATTCGTGATTACGCGGCGAACGAGATGTTCCTCGCTGCCGTGGGCCTCGCGGTCGCGGCGATCCCCGAGGGCCTGCCGGCGATCATGACTATCACGCTCGCCATCGGCGTCACGCGCATGGCGCACCGCCACGCCATCATCCGCCGCCTGCCCGCGGTCGAGACGCTCGGCGCCGTGAGCGTCATCTGTTCGGACAAGACCGGCACGCTCACCAGGAACGAGATGACGGTGCAGACCGTGATCACCGCCGACGCCACGGTCACGGTCAGCGGCAGCAGCTACGCGCCCGAAGGCGGCTTCGCCCGCGACGGCGCGTCCATCGACCCGGATGACGACCCGCTGCTGCAGGAACTGGCGCGCGCCGCGTTGCTGTGCAACGACGCCGACCTGCGCCAGACCGACGCCGGCTGGCAGCTGGCGGGCGACCCCACCGAGGGCGCGCTGCTCACCCTGGCGATGAAAGCGGGGCTCGACCTGCGGCAGATGCGCGCGGATTTTCGGCGTACCGACGTCATCCCGTTCGAGTCCGAGCATCGCTTCATGGCGACGCTCAACCACGACCATGCCGGCCACGGCTACATCTATCTCAAGGGCGCGCCCGAGCGCGTGCTCGCCCTGTGCACCCACGCCCGCAGCGCCCAGGGCGACGTGCCGCTCGACGCCGATGTCTGGCACGCCCGCATGGACGCCGCGGCGGCCGAAGGCATGCGCCTCCTGGCGCTCGCGGTGCGCAACGGCGACGCCGAGACCGACCTCAACTTCGCCGACATCGAGGACGGCGGCTTCACCCTGCTCGCGGTGCTGGGGCTCGCCGACCCGCCGCGTGAAGAGGCGATCCGCGCGGTTGCCGCCTGCCGCGCCGCCGGCATCAAGGTGAAGATGATCACCGGCGACCACGCCGCCACCGCGCAGGCGATCGGCAAGCAGCTCGGCCTCGACGACACGGTGCAGGCGATGACCGGCGCCGAGATCGAGGCGATCGACGACGCTCGCCTGCGCGAGGTGGTCGACGAGGTTGACGTGTTCGCGCGCGCCAGTCCGGAACATAAATTGCGCCTGGTCGAGGCGTTGCAGGCGCGCGGCGCGGTCACCGCGATGACCGGCGACGGCGTCAACGACGCGCCGGCGCTGCGCCGCGCCGATATCGGCGTGGCGATGGGGAGGAAAGGCACGGAAGCCGCCAAGGAGGCAGCCGAGATGGTGCTCGCCGACGACAACTTCGCGTCGATCGCGCACGCGGTCGAGGAAGGCCGCACCGTCTACGGCAACCTTAGGAAAGCCCTCATCTTCATCCTGCCCACCAACGGTGCGCAGGCCGGCATGTTGCTCATCGCCATCGTGCTCGGGCTCACGCTGCCGGTGACGCCGGTGCAGATCCTGTGGGTGAACATGGTCACCGCGGTCACGCTGGCGCTGGCGCTCGCCTTCGAGCGTCCGGAACCCGACGTGATGCGCCAGCCGCCGCGCGACCCCCGCGGCCCGCTGATCGATCACTTCATGCTGTGGCGCATCGGTTTCGTCACGGCGCTGCTCGTGGCCGGCGCGCTGGGGATTTTCCTGTGGGAGCTCGAGCGCGGCATGCCGGTCGAGGTGGCGCGCACCGCAGCGATCAACGCGCTGGTGATGGGCGAGATCTTCTACCTCTTCAACTGCCGACGGCTCACCGCCCCGGTCGTGGGCTGGTCGGGCTTCGCCGGTAACCGGGCAGTGCTCGTCACGATCGCGATCCTGCTCGCGCTGCAGGCGCTTTTCACTTTCGGTCCGCTGCTGCAGACCCTGTTCGGCACCGCGCCGATCCAGGGCGCGACCTGGCTGAAGATTTTCGCATTCGGGCTCATCGTTTACAGTGTGGTCGAAGTCGAGAAGGCGCTGTTCCGCCGCCGCGCCTCCGAAAAAGCACCGAAACGCTGACGCATGGAAGTCATCAATCAATTCGTCCTCGCGGGGGCGGTGCTGCTCCTGCTCGCCATTCTGGCGAGCTCGCTCTCGTACCGCATCGGCATGCCGCTGCTGCTGGTCTTCCTCGGTGTCGGCATGCTGGCGGGCGAGGACGGGCCCGGCGGCATCCGCTTCGACGACAGCGGCATCGCCTACACCGTCGGCAGCGTCGCGCTCGCCATCATCCTGCTCGACGGCGGCCTCAATACCCGCACCGAGAGCTTCCGCGCCAGCTTGAAGCCCGCCTCGGTGCTCGCCACCCTCGGCGTCCTCATCACCTGCGTGGTCACCGGCCTCTTCGCCGCTTGGGTACTGGGCTTCGGCCTCCTGGAGGGAATGCTGGTTGGCGCGGTGGTCGGTTCCACCGACGCCGCGGCGGTGTTTGCACTCCTGCATGCCAAGGGCCTCGCGCTGAAGGAGCGCGTCTCGGCCACGCTGGAAATCGAGTCCGGCAGCAACGACCCGATGGCGGCGCTGCTCACGATCGCGCTGATCGAGCTGATCCTTTCCGGCCAGCGCGTGCCGGGCTGGGAGACCCTGCTGCTGCTGGTGCAGCAGATGGGGATCGGCCTCGTCGCCGGGGTCGGCGGCGGCGCGCTGCTGGTTTGGCTGGCGAACCGGCTGACGCTGGAGCGCGGCATGTACCCCATGCTCATCCTCGCCGGCGGCCTCACGCTCTATGGCCTCGCCACCGTGCTCGGCGGCAGCGGCTTCCTCGCCGTCTACCTCGCCGGCGTGGTGATCGTCAGTCGCGGCCCGCGCGAATCGATGCAGATCCTGCAGGTGCACAATGGCCTCTCGTGGCTGGCACAGATCGGCATGTTCCTGATGCTGGGCCTGCTCGCCACGCCGAGCGACCTGATCCAGCACGCGCCAGCCGCGCTCGCCATCGCCCTGGTGCTGATGTTCGTCGCGCGACCGCTCGCGGTGTGGCTATGCCTGCTGCCCTTCCACTTCCCCTGGCGCGAGCAGGTGTTCATCTCGTGGGTCGGCCTGCGCGGCGCGGTGCCCATCATCCTCGCCCTGTTTCCGCTCCTCGCCGGCGTGCCCGAGGCGCCGCTGATCCTTGACGTCGCCTTCTTCGTCGTGCTGATCTCGCTCACCGTGCAGGGCTGGACCATCCCCTTGCTGGCGAAGCAGCTGCGCCTGCAGGTGCCGCCAGCGCCCGAGCCGACCGAGCGCTACGACCTGGTCGCCGAGCCGGAAGCCAAGCACGCCCTGCTCGGCTTCCGCCTCACCGCGAACGCGCCGCATATCGGCGCGGCGCTGGACACGCTGCGCCTGCCGGGCACGGCGCGCGCGGTCACCGTATTGAGGAAGGGCGAGGCGCTGACACCGGAAGCCGCCGGCAAGCTCATGCCGGGCGATACACTGTATCTGATGGCGCCTGCCGCCGACGCCGCAACGCTGAGTGACCTGCTGGTCATGCCAGCGACGCCGGCCTACCTGGAAAAGCGACAGTTCTACGGCGATTTCGTGCTGAAGGGCGACGCCCCGCTCGCGCTCGTCGCCGCGCAATACGACCTGCCGCTGCCCGAGGCGCTCGCCGATCAGACGCTGGAACAATTCCTCACGCACAAATTGTACGGCCGTCCGGTCGTGGGCGACCGCGCCCGCCTTGGCAAGCTCGAATTCGTGGTGCGCGCCGTCTCCGATGGCCGCATCACCCAGGTGGGCCTGCGCATCCCGACCCATCTCGACGACGTGCACTGACCAGTGCCGCCGCGCGCGGCGCCGAATGGGGTACCCTAGGGGAACGGACGACAGGACACGCCCATTTTCATGCACGAGCCCTATGCCGAATTCGCCCTGCTGCTGATCATCGCCGCCGCGGTCAGCGCGATTGCCGTCCGCCTGCGCCAGCCGGTGCTGATCGCCTACATCGCGGTCGGCATCCTGGTCGGGCCGTCGGTGCTCAGACTCGTCACCGCGCACGAGCAGATCGACCTTCTGGCGCAGATCGGCATCACCGTGCTGCTGTTCGTCGTCGGCCTCAAGCTCGACCTCAAGCACATCCGCCACATCGGCCCGGTGGCGCTCGCCACGGGCCTCGGTCAGCTCACCTTCACCATCCTGTTCGGCTTCGTCATCATCCTCGCGCTCGGCAAGGGCTGGATGGAGGCGCTCTACGTGGCAGTGGCGCTGACTTTCTCGAGCACGATCATCATCGTCAAGCTGCTCTCCGACAAGCGCGAGCTCGACTCGCTGCACGGCCGCATCGCCGTCGGCTTCCTCATCGTGCAGGACCTGGCCGTGGTCATCGCCATGATGGTGATGAGCGGCCTGGGCGGCATGGAGGAAGGGGCCGCCGGCGGCCTCACCCTGATGGCTACGCTGCTGGCGCGCCTGCTTGGCGCGGCATTGCTGCTTTTCATCCTGATGCGCTACGTGCTGCCCCGCATTGTTGACACGCTGGCCCGCTCGCAGGAACTGCTGCTGATCTTCGCCATCGCCTGGGGCACCGCGCTCGCCGCCGCCGGCGAATACGTCGGCTTCAGCAAGGAGGCCGGCGCCTTCCTCGCCGGCTTTTCGCTCGCCTCCACGGCTTACCGGGAAGCGATCAGCGCGCGGCTGGCCAGCATCCGCGACTTCCTGCTGCTGTTCTTCTTCCTCGACCTCGGCGCCAAGCTCGACTTTTCCACCCTCGGTGACGAAATCGGCACGTCGATCGTGCTGTCGTTGTTCGTGCTCATCGGCAACCCGCTCATCGTCATGGCGATCATGGGCTACATGGGCTACCGCAAGCGCACCGGCTTTCTCGCCGGCCTCACCGTCGCGCAGATCTCCGAGTTCTCCATCATCTTCGTCGCCATGGGCATCAGCCTCGGCCACGTCGGCAACAGCGCGCTCGGCCTCACCACCCTGGTCGGCCTCATTACCATCGCGCTTTCGTCCTACATGATCATCTACTCCCATCGTCTCTACGCCTGGGTCGCGCCCTGGCTCGGGCTATTCGAGCGCAAGCATCCCTTCCGCGAACTCGCTGTCGAGCACACGCACGAGACCGGCGTGCGCCCGGACATCCTCGTGTTCGGCCTTGGCCGCTACGGGGCTCGGCTCGCACACACCCTGAGGCAGCAGGGGATCCAGGTGGTGGGCGTCGATTTCGACCCCGAGGTGGTGCGCGCACAGCAGAACCATGGACTCGACGCGCGCTTCGGCGACGGCGAGGCACCGGATTACGTGGAGAGCCTGCCGCTCGCCGAGGTGCCCTGGATCATCAGCACGCTGCCTGACTATGCGACCAACCGAGCGCTGCTGCACGCGCTGCGCGAACAGCACTTCAGCGGCCACATCGCGGTGGTCGCGCGCGACGAAGACGAGGCGGCGCGCCTCAACGCGCTGGGCGGCGTCGAAGTGCTGCACCCCTTCAACCAGGCGGCCGACTTTGCCGCGCTCGACCTGGCCGCGCGTATCGCGTCGGCCGAACTGTCCCCTGCCAAGGAGCCGACATGACCCGCACCCTGCTCGCCGCCACCGATTTCTCCGCGCCCGCACGCCACGCACTGGAGCGCGCCGCGCAACTCGCCGAGGCCACGCCTGGCGCCCGGCTCACGCTCGCGCACGTCGTCAGCGCCAGCGCGCTCGACACGCTGCGCCAGTTGCTGTCGGCCGAAGCCGGGAGCATGCAGGCCACGCTGCTGGCCCGCGCCGAAAAGAATCTCGCCGACCTCGCCGCGACCTTGAGTGCACGCCACTACGGCAACATCGACACCGTGGTGACGACGGGCAATCCGCTGACGGCGCTCGCCGAACTCGCCGATGCCCGCAACGTCGAGCTGCTGGTGATGGGCGCGCGCGGCGCGCATTTCGTGCGCGAACTCCTGATCGGCTCGACCACCGAGCGCCTGCTGCGCAAGACGCGCCGTCCGCTGCTCGCCGTCAAGCAGCGCGCGCAGGCGCCCTACCGCCGAGTACTTGCGCCGGTCGACTTCTCCGAGCATTGCGCCGCGGCGATCAACGCCGCGCACAGCTGGCTGCCGGACGCCGAGTTCGTGCTGCTGCACGTGTTCGCGGTCGAGCTCGAATCGACCTTCCGGCTCGCCGGTCTCGACGACGACACGATCCATGCCTACCGCGCCCAGGCGCGCGAGGCGGCGATCGCCAAGATGGACGCGTTCGTCGACACGCTGCACGTTCCCGCCGCGCAGCTGCGCCGCCAGTTCGTCCACGGCGCCGCCACGCTGCGCATCATCGAGCACGAGCAGTCGCTCGATGCCGACCTCATCGTCATGGGCAAGCGCGGCCAGTCGATGATGGAGGAACTGTTGCTCGGCAGCGTGACCAAACACGTGCTGGCGCATGCCAGCGTGGACATCTTCCTCGCCAGCCACACCCAGTAAAGGCCATCATGCGCCCTGCCACGCCCACGCCGCGTAACCCGCACCTGCTGCGGTACCTGTTGATCGGCTTCTTCACCGTCGCTCCGCTGTGGGTGACCTGGCTGGTGTTCAATTTCATTTTCGGCCTGCTCGCCAGCACCGGCGAGCCCTTCCTCAAGGGGCTCGCCGCGCTGCTGCGTCCGGCGTCTGACACGCTCGCCCACTGGCTGCTCGACAGCGGTGTGCAGGCGGGTCTCGCCGCGCTGTTCACCCTGGTCCTGCTATACGGCGTCGGGGTATTCGCCTCCTTCGTCGTCGGTAAGAAGCTGATCGGACTGGCCGAAGCGCTGGTCACCCGCGTGCCGGGCGTGCAGACGGTGTACCGCGCGACCCAGCGCTTCCTGCAGACCGTGAGCAAGCCGCCGGTTCAGGGCCAGCGCGTGGTGCTGATCAGCTTTCCCTCGCCTGAAATGAAGGCGGTCGGCCTCATCACCAAGGTGATGTCGGACGCCGACAACGGCCAGGAACTCGCGGTCGTCTACGTGCCGACCTCGCCCAACCCGACCTCGGGTTACATCGAAATCCTGCCGCTTGCCGACGTGGTGATGACCGACTGGACGATGGAGGAAGCGATGAGCTTCGTCATGACCGGCGGCACCAACGCGCCGGAGACGGTCCGCTTCAACAACCCGCCGCACGCGGTGGTCGAGGCACCGGTCCGATGAGCAGGCTTGCCAGCGTGCGGGCGGTGCTGTGGCGCGGCGCGCTGTTCGCCCTGCTGTGGTGGGCGCTGACCGACGGCCGCCCGGGCAGCTGGGGCCTCGGCGGCGTCAGCGTCGCGCTCGCCACCGCCGCCAGCCTGTTTCTGCTGCCGCCGGTCGAGACCTATGTGTCGCGCATCGGCCTCGCGCGTTTTTTCGTCTTCTTCGCCGTGCAGTCGCTGCGCGGCGGCGTGCAGGTCGCTGCTTTCGCGCTGCGCCCCCGGCTCGGCCTCCGTCCGGGTTTCCACGAGCTCGCGCTGCGCCTGCCCGAGGGCCTCGGCCGCACGCTGCTGGCGTACACGCTGAGCCTGCTGCCGGGCACCTTGAGCGTGGAACTGGACGACGACCGCCTGTGTCTCCATGTACTCGACGAAACGGCGCCGACCGAAGACGAGGTGCGGGTGGTGGAAGCCCACATCGCCCGCATGCTCGACCTGGACCTGACAACGACACCATGACGCTGACGTTCGCCATCGCCATTTTTCTGCTGCTTAACCTGGTCGTCGCGCTGGTGCGCGTCGCGCGCGGCCCCACGCCGGCCGACCGCCTGCTCGCCGCGCTGCTGTTCGGCACCACCGGCGTCGCGATCCTCTTGCTGCTCGCCGAGGCGATGGCGCAACCCGCCTTCGTCGACGCCGCGCTGGTATTCGCGCTGCTGGCGGCGATTACCGGCGCGGCCTTCGCGCGCCGCGCCTGGCGCGAGGAGGGAGATCAAAATGACCGCGGCTGAGTGGCTCGGCAACGGACTGCTCGTCGCCGGCGCGGCCTTCTTCTTCGCCGGCACCGTCGGCCTGTTGCGCTTCCCCGACGTCTACACGCGGCTCCACGCGCTCGCCAAGGCCGACAACCTCGGCCTCGGCCTCGTCGTGCTCGGTCTCCTGTTGCACGCACCGGGCTGGGCGACCGGGATCCAGCTGGTGCTGATCTGGCTGCTGGCGCTCGCCGCCAGCGCGGCGGTCGGCTTCCTGATCGCCCGCCGCGCGCGCCGGCATGGCATCGCGCCCTGGCGTGCCGGAGACGGAAAGTGAGCGCGGCGCTCACCTTTGATCTGCTGATCATCGCCGCCCTGGTGTGGAGCGCGGCGCGCGCGCTCACCGTCGCCGACCTGTTTCGCGGCGTGGTGCTGTTCATCGTGTTTGGCCTCTTGATGGCGCTGGCGTGGGCGCGACTCGGCGCGCCCGACATCGCGCTCGCCGAAGCCGCGATCGGCGCCGGGCTGACCGGCGCGCTGCTGCTCGATGCCGTCGGCCACCTGCGCGCGAAACGGGAGTCCGAGCCATGAGACGCGCGCTGCCGGTTGTCATCGTCGTGCTCGCGGCGCTCCTCGGCGTGGCGCTCGCCGCAGCGATGCTGGAGCTGCCGCCGCACGCGGTGCGCCTGCCCGACGACGTTGCGGCAAACATTGCAGCGAGCGGCGTGACGCACCCGATCACCGCGGTGCTGCTGAATTTCCGCGGCTACGACACCCTGCTCGAAATCGCCGTGCTGCTGCTGGCGCTGTTCGGCGTGCTGGCACTGGTGAAGCCGCACGCGGCCATCGCCGGCCACCCCGCGCACCCGATGCTGCAGACGCTGGCGCGCCTGCTCGCGCCCTTGATGGTGCTGGTCGCGGGCTATCTGCTGTGGGTCGGCGCGAGCGCGCCGGGCGGCGCGTTCCAGGCCGGCGCGGTGCTCGCCGCCGCCGGCGTGCTGCTGCGGCTGGCCGGGCTGCTGCCAGGCTGGGCGACGCCGGGGTGGCTGCTGCGCGCAGGGCTCGCACTTGGCTTGCTGGTCTTCGTGGGCGTCGCCGCCGCGGTGCTCGGGCACGGCACGCTGCTCGAATATCCGCCGATGCTAGCCGGCGGCCTGATCCTAATGATCGAGGCGAGCCTCACACTGTCGATCGGCCTCACGCTCGCCGCGCTCTACCTCGCCAGCACCGAGGTACGGCCATGAGCGTCGGCCTGCTCTACGCGCTGGCGGGGGCGGCGCTGTTCGCGATCGGCCTTGCGGGCCTGCTCGCGCTGCCGCATCTGTTGCGGAAAATCCTCGCCTTCAACGTCCTCGGCAGCGGCGCGTTCCTGATCCTGGTCGGCCTCGGCCAGCGCGACGGCAGCGTCGATGCGGTGCCGCAGGCGATGGTGCTCACCGGCATCGTCGTCGCCATCGCCGCGACCGCGCTGGCGCTGGCGCTGGCGCGCCAGCTGCTCGAACTCACCGGCCGCATGCAACTGCCGGAAGACCGGCCCGACGCGGAAACCGACGATGCGTGAAACGGTTTACAGGCCTGCGAAGGCGTCGGCCGGGCGGCGCGTGACGAACACCGTGCCGAGCCGGTCGTTCAGCCCCATCACCGGCACCACCAGCAGCATCGAGCCGTCGGCCTCGCGCCGAACCGTCACCTGCGGCAGCGCCAGCGCTTCCGGTGGCACCACCGTGCTCGCCTCGACGCCCAGATGGCGGCGGTCGCTCGACACCACGACCTTGCCGTCGGCGCCCGCCAGCAGCGCGCGTTCGATGCCGGGCAGCTTGACGATCTCGGTGAAGAACTGGTCGATCTGGTCGAGGTTGTTGCGGATCATCTCGCCGCGCACCGCCCACGCCAGCGCCATGCCGAACTCGCGCAGCGACGCCTCGGACGCCGCGCCCGCGCGGCTACGCAACTCGCCGAGCAGCGCCTGGCGGTCATTGTCGGCCTGCGCCGTCATCGCCGCGCGGTCGGTTTCCAGTTTCGCCACCAGCCGTTTTTGCGCCAGGCTCTGCCAGCCGAAACTGATCGCCCACAGGATCACGAGCGCGAGGCTCACCCACAGCGGCAGCTTGATGGCGGTGAGCTTGCCCATGACGCCGGTGGAGGTGGACGGGTTGGTGGAAAAATCATTCGGTTCGGACATGGTGTGCTCCTCGGGACGGGGTGAAACGAACAGGGTGCAGCTTCGGTTCAGTATGGCAGGTATTCGATGACAGACTGGCTCGACCCCCTGCCCTGGCTGATCGTGCTGCCGCTGGCGTGGGGCACGCTCGCGTTCGTGCTCGGCCCGGGGCGCGGCGCGCGCCTCGCCATCGCCGCGCTGCTTGTGCAAACCCTGCTCGCGCTGCAGCTCGCGGCGCAACGCGTCGACGGCGGCGCGCGCGCCTACGCGGTCGGCGGCTGGGGCGCGCCGCTCGGCATCGACCTCTACGTCGACGGGCTCGCCGGTGTGATGCTGCTGCTAACCCAAGCGGTCGCGCTGCCGCTCGCGGTCTATGCACGCGGCTACTTCGCGGCGACCCCCAAAGGGCGCGAATTGTTCTGGCCGATCACCGGGCTCATGCTCGCCGCGCTCAACGCGCTGTTCGTGTCGGCCGACCTGTTCAATATTTACGTCACGCTGGAACTGCTGGGGCTGGCCGCAGTGGGCCTGGTCGCGATCGCCGGCGGCACCGCGCCGGTGACCGCGGCGCTGCGCTACCTCTTGGCGACGCTGCTCGGCTCCGGCGCCTACCTGCTCGGCGTGGCGCTGATCTATGGGGTATACGGCAGCGTGTCGCTCGACGTGCTGGCGCCGCTGATAAACGATGCGGCGCCGCGCGCCGTGGTGCTGGCGACGGCCCTGATGCTGCTGGGCCTGATGCTGAAGACCGCGCTCTTCCCCTTCCACTTCTGGCTGCCGCCCGCGCACGGCGGCGCGCCGGCGCCGGTCTCCGCGCTGCTCTCGGCGCTCGTCGTCAAGGCCTCGTTCTATCTCGTCGTGCGCTTGTGGCTCGATTTCTTCGAGCCGCTGATCACCGTCGACGCGGCGCAACTGATTGGCGCGCTGGGCGCCGCCGCGATCATCTGGGGGTCGCTGCTGGCGTTGACGCAGACGCGCCTCAAAATGCTGGTCGCCTATTCGACCGTGGCGCAGATCGGCTACCTGTTCCTGCTGTTTCCGCTCGCCACGCTGACGCCACTTTCTGCGACAGAGAGCGCCCTGCAGGGCGGCGTGATGCAGGCGCTGGCGCACGGGCTCGCCAAGGCGGCGATGTTCGCCGCCGCCGGCAGCATGATCGTCGCCACCGGGCGCGACGACATCAACCGCCTCGGCGGCGTCGGCGCGCGCCTGCCGCTCACCCTCTTTACCTTCGGCCTGGCCGGCGTCACGCTGATGGGCCTGCCGCCGTCGGGCGGCTTTTCCGCCAAGTGGCTGCTGCTGCAGGCCGCGCTGGAATCCGGCCAATGGTGGTGGGTGGCGGTAATGGTCGTCGGCGGCCTCTTCACCGCGGCCTACGTGTTCAAGGTGCTGCGCCGCGCCTTCCTGCCGGTGGCGGAGGGCGACAGCGTCACGCCAGTGCCGCGCGTGCTCGAATTCAGCGCCTTCGCACTGGCGCTAGCGTCTATCCTGCTGGGGTTGTTCGGCGCGCCGCTGATGGAGCTGCTCGCGGTCGGGAGGGGCGCATGATCGCCGACACCTGGCTGCCGGTCGCGGTGGTGCTGAGCTCCCTGGTGCCGGGGCTGTTCATTTTCTTCCTCGCCGAGTCGCGCGTGCGGCTGCGCACCACGCTCAACCTCGTCGGCGCGTTCGTCAAGCTCGCGTTGATCGGCGTGATGCTGTGGGGCGTGGTCAACGATCACGAATACGTGTTCGCCTACACCGTGCTCCCCGGCCTCGACCTCGTGCTCAAAGCCGACGCACTGGCGATGCTGTTCGTCACCCTGTCCGCGGTGCTGTGGCTGTTCACCACCCTCTATGCGATTGGCTATCTGGAAGGCGCGCCGCACCGCAGCCGTTTCTTTGGCTTCTTCAGCCTGTGCGTCACCGCCACCGTCGGCGTCGCGATGGCAGGCAACCTCTTCACCTTCTTCGTGTTTTACGAGCTGCTCACGCTCGCGACCTACCCGCTGGTGGTGCACCGCGGCACCGACAAGGCGCTGCGCGCCGGCCACATCTACCTCGCCTACACGCTCGGCGGTGGCGCGCTGCTGCTAATCGGCACGGTGTGGCTGTACGGCCTCGCGGGCCAGGTCGACTTCGTCCAGGGCGGCTCGCTCGCCGCGCTGCCGCCGGAGATGTCCAGCCAACTGCAGATCATTTTCCTGCTGCTGATCGCCGGCGTCGGCGTCAAAGCCGCGCTGGTGCCGCTGCACGGCTGGCTGCCGCTGGCGATGGTGGCGCCGGCGCCGGTCTCCGCGCTGCTGCACGCCGTGGCGGTGGTGAAGGCCGGAGCCTTCGGCATCGTGCGCATCGTCTACGAGGTCTACGGCATCGAGTTCGCGCAATCGCTCGACCTCCTGATGCCGCTCGCGATCGCCGCCGCGATCACCATCGTGTGGGGCAGCCTGCGCGCACTGTTCCAGGACGACCTGAAGAAGCGCCTCGCGTATTCGACCGTGAGCCAGGTGTCCTACATCGCGCTCGGCGTCACGCTGTTCGGCCCCATCGGCACCATCGGCGGCATCGTTCACCTGGTGCACCAGGGCATCATGAAGATCACGCTCTTCTTCTGTGCCGGAAATTACGCAGAAACCCTGGGCATCCACAAGGTGAGCGAAATGGACGGCGTCGGCCGCCGCATGCCGTGGACCACGCTCGCCTTCACGATCGGCGCCTTCGGCATGATCGGCGTGCCGCCGCTCGCCGGCTTCATCAGCAAATGGTACCTGGGGCTGGGCGCGCTCGAGGCCGGCATGCCCTGGGTGCTCGCCGTGCTCGCCGCGTCGAGCCTGTTGAACGCCGCCTACTTCCTGCCTATCCTGCACCGCGCCTGGTTCCGCGAACCGCCAGCCAGCTGGCCGGACGAGCACATACCAGCACGGCGCGGCTGGGAGACCATGCCGCTGCTGCTGGTGCCGCCGCTCGTCACTGCGACGGCAACGCTGCTGGTGGGGTTGTTCGCCGCCAGTGCGTTGAGCCCGCTCGACTGGGCGACGCTCATCGCCGACCGCGAATACCTGCAATGGACACCCTGATCGTCGCCAGCCTCGGCGTGCCGCTGCTGCTTGCGGTGCTGTTCGCGCTGCCGCGCAGCCGCACGCTGGCATGGACGCTCGCGCCGTGGGCGCCGCTGCCGGCGCTCGGGCTCGCGCTTGTCGCGCGCGAATCCCAATTCCTCGAACTGCCCGAGGTCCTCACCGGCCTGCAACTCGGCGTGGACGATACCGGCCGCGTGTTCCTGCTGTTCACCTCGCTGATCTGGCTGGCCGCTGGCTGGTTTGCGCGCGCCTGGTTCATGAACGATGCGCGCCGCGCGCGCTTCGCCGTGTTCTTTCTGCTGACCCAGGCCGGCAACCTCGGCGCCTGCCTCGCGCTCGACGCCGCGGGCTTCTATGCCCTCTACGCGCTGATGAGCTTCGCCGCCTACGGTCTCGTCGCGCATGAGGGCGACACGGCCGCGCGGCGCGCCGGGCGCATCTATCTGGTGCTCGCCGTGGCAGGCGAGATGCTCATCCTCTCCGGCCTGCTCGTCGCGCTCGCACTTGCGCCCGAGCATCCGTGGGCGGTCGCGTGCCTCATCCTCGGCTTCGGCGTGAAGGTCGGGCTGCCGCTCATGCACGTGTCGCTGCCGCTCGCTTACGCCGCCGCACCGCCACCCGCGGCCGCCGTGCTCGCCGGCGCCATGATCAAGGCAGGCGTGCTCGGCTGGCTGCGCTTCCTCCCGCTCGGCGACGCGGCGTTGCCAGAATTCGGCCAACTCTTGATGCTGGCGGGCGGCGTCGCCATCGTCGGCGGCAGCGTGATCGGCGTCGCGCAGCGCCAGCCCGGCGCGATCCTTGCCTATTCGAGCTTCGCCCAGATGGGCCACTTCGCACTCGGCGTCGGCGCCGCGCTCGTCGCGCCCGAGCTGTGGCCGCTCGTCGCCGCTGCACTCGTCGTCTACGCCGCCCACCACGCGCTCGCCAAGGCCGCGCTCTTCCTGGGGCTTGGCGTCGTCGCGCGCCATGGCGCCTCCGGCGCGCATCTCGCCGGCCTCGCGCTGCCCGCGCTCGCGCTCGCCGGCGCCCCCTTCACGAGCGGCATGCTCGCCAAGCTCGGCCTCAAGGACGCGCTCGCCGCGCTGCCCGCGCCGTGGGCCGACGCGCTGCCGCTGCTGCTCGCCGCCGGCGCGCTCGGCACCGCACTCCTGATGGCCAGATTGTTCTGGGTGATCCGCGACGCGCCGGTCGCCGGCGAGGCCTCGGCCACGTTGTGGGCACCTTGGCTGCTCATGCTTGCCGGTGTCGCCGGGCTCACCGCCGGCCTTGCACCGCCAGCCACCTGGACGGCGACGCTGCTGCCGAGCGCGCTCGTGGCATCGGTAGGGCCGCTCCTCGCCGCGCTCGCGCTGGCGGTTGGCGCGGCAAGATTGCGCCTGCGCGCACCGCCGATTCCCGCGGGCGACCTCGTCGTGCCAGTCGAACGTCTGCTCGCTGGACTCGCGCGCTGGGTCGCGCGGCTGCATCCGCCCGCGCTGCCAAGCCTGCCATCGGGCGGCGCCCGACGCCCCCCGCGCCTGGAGTCGCGCCTGCGCGCCTGGCCCCTCGCCGGTGCGCTGTGGCTCGTGCTGTTTGCGCTGCTGATGCGGCTGCTCACGGCCTGAGCGGTGCGCGCCGCGTGGCGGGCGTCAGCCGCCGTTCTCGAGCACGCGACGGATGCCTTGAAGCTCCTTGATGCGCTCGGCGCTCGGCTGCGGGTACGCGAGGTCGAGTGCGGACAGGGTGTCGACGATGACCTGCGAGACGATCAGGCGGGCGTTCTTCTTGTCGTCGGCCGGCACCACGTACCACGGCGCCTCGTCGGTGCTGGTCTTGGCCAGACAATCTTCGTACGCGCGCATGTAGTCGTCCCAGTGGCGGCGCTGGGTGAGGTCGTCCTCGCTGAACTTCCAGTTCTTGTCGGGGTCATCGATGCGAGCGATCAAACGTTCGCGCTGCTCGGCCTTGGAGACATGCAGAAAGAACTTGACGATGCGCGTGCCGTTGCGATGCAGATGCAGCTCCGACTCGACGATCGAACGGAAACGCGCGTCCCAGAACGCCTCGTCGGCATGCTTGAAATCGGGAAGCCGCTGGGCCTGCAAGACGTCGGGGCGCACGCGAACGATCAGCACCTCCTCGTAGTAGGAGCGGTTGAAGATCCCGATGCGCCCGCGCTCGGGCAGCGCGCGTTGGGTGCGCCACAGGAAGTCGTGGTCGAGGTCCTCCGCGCTGGGATGCTTGAAGCTGAACACCTGGCAGCCTTGCGGATTGACGCCGGACATGACATGGCGGATGGCACCGTCCTTGCCCGCCGCGTCCATGGCCTGGAAGATCAGCAGTATCGCGTAGCGGTCGTGTGCGTAGAGCATGTCTTGCAGTGCGCTCAGGCGCTGCGTGCCGGCCTTGAGCCGTTCGGCGTACGACGCCTTCGACGCGTAGAAGGGTTCGACGCGGGTCGGCCACTTGTCCAGATGTACCTTGCTGCCGGGCTTGACCCGGTAGTCCGCAATGTCGATCGACCGTTCTTTTTCCATTCCTGCCGCCCCGTGCTGCGCCTGATCGTGCTCGTCACTCAGTGTAGATCAACGCACCGCCGCACAGGGCGGTACGCCGCCGCAGTGCCCGCGTAAGATTACCCGCATGATGGCGCTCTTCGCACCTGCCCTCTTCCTGTTGCCGCTGGTCCTACTGATCGGCCTGCTCGTGCCGTCGACACGGTCGGTGGCGCTGCGGCTGGCCGCGTGGGCGCCGCTGCCTGCGCTGCTCTTCGCCGTCGTCGCGCCGCACGGCTGGACCCTCGACCTGCCCGGCGTGCTGGTCGGCGTCCGACTCGGCCTCGATGCGACGGGCCGGCTGTTCCTTTTCTTCACCGCGCTGGTGTGGCTGCTCGCCGGCCTGTTCGCGCGCGGCTGGCTCGCCGACGACACACGCCGGCTACGCTTCTGGGGCTTCTTCCTCGCCACGCAGGCGGACAATCTCGGACTCTGCCTCGCGCTCGACGCAGCGAGCTTCTATGTCCTCTTCGCCCTGATGAGCTTCGCCGCGTATGGGCTCGTCGTCCACAAAGGCAGCGAGGACGCCCTGCGCGCGGGGCGCGTCTACCTGGCGATGGCGGTGCTGGGCGAAACGCTGCTGGTGGCCGGCCTGATGCTCGCAGCCGCTGGCGCCGGCACGCATCATTTCGACGACCTCGCCGCGGCCCCCCTGTCGAATGCCGCTGCCGCGCTCATGATCGCGGGTTTCGGCGTCAAGCTCGGCATGCCCCTGCTGCACATGTGGCTGCCGCTCGCCCACCCGGTCGCCCCGGTGCCCGCGAGCACGGTGCTATCCGGCGTGATGCTGAAGGCCGGCCTGCTCGGCTGGCTACGTTGCCTGCCGCTCGGCACCCAGGCGCTGCCGGAAGCCGGCGCGACGCTGATGCTGGCTGGATTGGTCGCAATGTTCCTCGGCGTGGCCGCCGGGCTGATGCAGCGCAATCCCAAAGTCCTGCTCGCGTATTCGAGCGTGAGCCAGATGGGGTATCTCAGCCTCGGCGTCGGCGCAGGCCTCGTTGCGCCCGCGGCGTGGCCGCTTCTGCTACCCGCCCTGACCTTCTACGCGCTGCACCACGCACTGGCGAAGAGCGCACTGTTTCTCGGCGCGGGCCTGATCCGCACACACGGCGCCAACGTGCTGCGCCGCGCCGCGCTCGCCCTGCCGGCACTGGCGCTCGCCGGCGCGCCGCTGACGAGCGGCGTCCTGGCGAAAGACGGGCTGAAACAGGCGCTGGCCGCCCTGCCCGGCCACTGGCCCGACCTCGTCGCCGTCCTGCTGCCGCTCGCGGCGTTGGGTACTGCGCTGCTGATGGCGCGGCTGCTGTGGCTGGCCTGGCGCCTGCCCGCGCCGGCCGCCGCAGCACCGCCGCACGGCCTGCAGCGAACCTGGCTCGCGGCCGTGTTCGCCGCCGCCCTGCTGCCCTGGATGCTGGCGTCCGATGCGGCCCGGCAGGACGCGTTCCAGGTTGGCGCGCTGGGCGCCGCCACCTGGCCGCTGCTCGCGGCGGCAGCGCTGGGCGTTGCCGCCGTATTGCTGCGGGTGAACGCGCCCGCGCTGCCGCCGGGCGATCTCGTGCATCCGCTCGCGCGCGGATTCCAGTGGCTACGCGGTGCACACCCCCGCTGGCGGTTTCCGCAGCCGGCGGACTGGACGCCACACCCCTCCGGGTTGCCGCGCAGGTCCCGCGACGTGCTGGCGACCCACTGGATCGGCGCTTGGTGGCTCGTCCTGCTCGCAGGCTTCGCGCTCCTGCTGGCCCGCTGAAAACGATCCAGGAACTGTCGGGACCCGGATGGAGTCCTGCGTGTTAGGGTCGAACCGTAGATTCCTACCAAAACGGCGTTGCGTCGGGCCCCGCCTGCTAACATGGCTCGCAGCAAATATCGATAACGGATGGAGACGCTCATGACCATGACGATTCGCTACGTTTTTGCCTTGACTGGTCTGCTCGCCGCGTTCGTGGCGCAGGCCGCCACCCCCGGCCAGGCGCCTGCCCGCACCGGCACCTATTACGGCGCCCAGGCGACCGACTATCCCGCGTGGTTCAAGGAGAGCTTCCTGGTCCTGCGCGAGGACGTGAAGGATGCCGCCAAGGCCAACAAGCGGGTCATGCTGCTGTTCAACCAGGACAACTGCCCTTATTGCGCGGCGCTGGTCGAGCGCAATCTCTCGCAGCGGGAGATCGAGACGACGATGCGCGAGAAATTCGACGTCATTGCCTTGAACCTGTGGGGCGACCGCGAAGTCGTCGGGCTGGACGGCAAGACCTACACCGAGAAGAGCTTTGCCGCGGCGATGAAGGTGCAGTTCACCCCCAGCCTGATGTTCTTGAACGAGCAGGGCGAGATCGTGCTGCGGCTCAACGGCTACGTTCCGCCGGCACGCATGCAGGCCGCGCTCGACTGGGTCGGCAACCGCATGGAGAACAAGATTGCGTTCCGCGACTTCGTCGCCGAACGCGAAAAGGTCGCCCCCGCTGGATCCTCCGGCGAGATGATCGCGCAGCCCTTCTTTCTGAAGAACGTCACCGACCTGCGGCGCAAGGGCAAGGCCGCCAGGCCGCTCGCCGTGTTTTTCGAGCAAAAAGACTGCCCCGACTGCGAGGTACTGCACCGCCGCGTGATCGCCGACCCGGACGTGAAGCGGGCGCTGGCTAAATTCGACAACGTGCGCTTCGACATGTGGTCGCGCGACAGGATCACCACCCCCGACGGCAAGCGCATGGCGGTGCGCGACTGGGTGCGGGAGCTCGGCGTGAACTACGCGCCCGGCATCGTGCTGTTCAATCCCGCCGGCAAGGAAGTCATCCGCTGGGAGTCGTCGTTCCGCGTGTTCCACACCATGGGCATGTTCGACTACGTGAGCAGCAAGGATTATGAGAAGGAGCCGAGCTTCCAGCGTTATCTCGCCGGCGTCACCGAGCACATCCGCGAGCAGGGCCGCGACGTCAACATCTACCGCTATGCCGACGAGCCGCTGGCGATGCCGGTGCGGCACAACTGACCGCGCCGGATGGCAGGTCAGGCCGCGTTCTCGGGCGCGGCTTTTTCATCCACGCCCGGCAGAGCCGCTCAGCCCAGCTTGTTGTCGGCGATGTGGTAGTGCGGGTCTTCGCGCACGTCGATCTCGACCATGTCCTTGGCCTTGGTCAGCAGTTCCAGGCAGTCGGGGCTCAAGTGGCGCAGGTGCAGGCGCTTGCCCGCCTTCCTGTAGTGCTCGGCGAGGCTGTCGATGGCTTCGACCGCCGAATGGTCCATGACCTTGGCGTGGGCGAAGTCGATCACCACCTCGTCGGTGTCTTCGGCGGGGGTGAACTTGGACAGGAAGTCGGCGGTGGAGGCGAAGAACAGCGAGCCATAGAGCTTGTACACCTTCCAGCCGTGGTCCTCGACGCTGACGCTGACGTCGATGTGCTTGGCGTGCTGCCAGGCGAACACCAGCGCCGACATGATCACGCCGGTGACCACCGCGATCGCCAGGTCGGTGAGCACCGTGATCACCGTCACCGCGACCACGACGAAGGCGTCGCTTCTCGGCACCCGGCGCAGCGTGGCGAGGCTACCCCATTCGAAGGTCTTTTCCGACACGACGAACATGAGTCCCACCAGCGCGGCGATGGGAATCATCGCAATCAGGTCGGAGAGGAACAGGATGAAGGAGAGCAGGAACAGCGCGGCGGCGATGCTGAGAGGCGCTGGGTGGCGCCATTGTTGACGTTGATCATGCTCTGCCCGATCATCGCGCAGCCGCCCATGCCGCCGAAGAAGCCGGTCACCAGGTTGGCGGAGCCCTGCGCGACGCATTCGCGGTTCGGCTTGCCGCGGGTGTCGGTCATCTCGTCGATGAGGTTGAGCGTCAGCAGCGACTCGATGAGGCCGATAGCGGCCAGGATGAGGCTGTAGGGGAAGATGATCTTCAGCGTCTCCCAGGTCAGCGGCACCTGCGGAATATGGAACTGCGGCAGCCCGCCCTCAATATTGGCCATGTCGCCCACGGTCTTGGTGTCGATGCCGGCAACGATCACCAGCAGGGTGACGACGACAATGCCGGCGAGCGTCGCGGGCACGGCCTTGGTAAGCCGCGGCAGCAGGTAGATGTCGCCATGGTCAGCACGATGAGCCCGAGCATGGTTGCGAGCGGCATGCCGCCGATCCACTCGCCCTCGGGTGTCTTGAAGTGCGTCAGCTGCGCCAGGAAGATGACGATGGCCAGCCCGTTGACGAAGCCGACCATGACCGGGAAGGGCACCATGCGGATGAACTTGCCGAGCTTCAGCAGCCCGAAAGCAATCTGCAACACGCCCATCAGCACCACGGTGGCGAACAGGTATTCGACGCCGTGGGTGACGACCAGCGCGACCACCACCACCGCGAGCGCGCCAGTGGCGCCCGAGATCATGCCAGGACGGCCGCCGAAGATGGCCGTGATGAGGCCGACGATGAAGGCAGCGTAAAGGCCCACCAGCGGGTGCACATGGGCGACGAAGGCGAAGGCGATGGCTTCGGGCACCAGGGCGAGCGCGACCGTGAGTCCACTCAGCACGCAGAGCCTGACGCGCGAGACACTGAGGTCGGGACAGGACGGAAATTTCATGCGAATCACCTAAATGAAATGGCGTCCGCGCGCCGCCGTGACGAGGCAGCGCGCAGGCGCGTGAACAAAGACGAAAGAAAAGGCTGCCGCGCTGCGAATGCGGGCGGCCGAACAAGACGAAGAAAAGCGGATTACACGGGTCGCAGTCGCCGAGGTCGGTCAAGCGGCGGCACTATCGCACAGGGCCGGCGCTCGTCTCTAGACGGAGCGGCAGGGCGGGCGCGTCGCCGCGCTTGCCCTGTCCCGCGTAGACGGTGAGGTGGGGATAGGGAATCTCGATGCCGGCGGCGTCGAAAGCCTGCTTCAGGCGGTAGAGGAAGGCGCGCCGCACGCCCCATTGCTCCAGCGGCTTGACCTTGAAGCGGCAACGCACGATCACGGAGGAATCTGCCCAGCGGTCGACGCCGTTGATCTCGATGTCCTCCTCGATCTTGTCGGCGAGCTCCGGGTCGGCGCGCATCGCCGCGCCGACTTCGCGCATCACCGCGAACACCTCGTCGATGTCCTCGCGATACGCGACACCGACCTCGATCAGCGCGTAGGCAAAGCCGCGGCTGCGGTTGGTGACGGTGGTGATCGTGCCGTTGGGCACGTAGTGCACGCTGCCCTCGGCGTCGCGCAGGCGGATGTAGCGCAGCGTCATTTCCTCGACCAGGCCGGTCTTGTCCGCCACCTGCACCAAGTCGCCCTGGCGCACCTGGTTTTCCAGCAGCAGGAAGAGGCCGTTGAAGTAGTCCTTGACCAAGCTCTGCGCGCCGAAGCCGATGGCGATGCCGAGCACGCCGGCGGCAGCGAGGATCGGCGCAATCGAGATGCCGAGCTCTGACAGCACCAGCATGCCGGTGACGAGGATGATGAACACGCTGATAACATAGTGGAACACCTGCTCGAGCGTGTTCAGGCGCTTGATGCGCTCGGGGTCATCGAGGTCGGCCTGCATGCGCTGGCGCAGGCGCGCCAGCGCCTTGTGCGACACCTGCAGCGCCAGCCACGAGAGGACGAGAATGATGGCGATGTGCAGCGTCGTCGTCATGACACCGCGCCACTCGGCCAGAGCGGCCTGCATCGCGTTGAGGAAATCCATAAAGCTCCTTTCTGCCGGCGCCGGGTCAGCCTGCGCAGGTCCATTCACACAGAGGTCAAGTTCATGCACTCCAGGCTCGGCACACCCAGGTCCAACAGGGTATGCGGATACGTCCGCGTTTCGAGCGCGTACGCACTGCGCCGGTTGCGTTTCAAAGAATGACCCCGCCCCCCGCGCAGGGTTCATCGCCGCCTCCCGCGGCCTTGACCCCCATGATCGCGCAGAGTAACGTCGATGCAACGCTAGACGGGTCACTGCCCATGAGAGAGCGGGTCATTAAACCGCGCAACCGCCAAGAAACCACGCCGCGAGCCACGGCGCGTTTCCTTTCTGCCAGTGTATCGAAAGGGTCGTACAGGGCATGAGCGACTGGGCCGTCGATCATCTCGGGCTGATCTATCAGATCTACGGCCTCGCCTTTTTCACCCTCGGCGTGGTGGCGTATCTACTGCCCCGGCAGGACACGCAGTTGCGGTTTGCGCCCGACCTTCAGCTCCTCGCAATGTTCGGCGTGCTGCACGGCGCGCTCGAATTCGTCGAATGGGAGCGCCTCACGCAGCCTCACTCGTGGCTGGCGCAATTCAGTCCGGTATTGCTCGCGGTCTCCTACGTCCCGCTGCTCGAATTCGGCAGGCGCACGCTCGCGCGCGCGGGCATCCACCTGCCCGCGGTCTGGGTGCTTGGCTTGGCGGGGCTCGGCGTGGCGGTGATGACGGCCAGCGTGCAGCCGCCACTGGCCGGGCTCGCTGCCGGCGCCCGCTACTTCGTCGGCCTGCCGGGCGCGCTGATGACGGCCTGGGCACTTTTCGCGCTGCGCAGCCGCAACCGTGCATTCCACGATGACGCGGGCAACGGGGGTCAACCCTACTGGCTGGTGGTGCTCGCCGCCGCCCTGCTCGGCTATGGCCTGCTGACCCCTTTCCTGTCGCCCACTGAATCGTCGCTCGCCGGCTGGCTGCCGGTGACCGTTGATTTTCTCGCCACGACCGGCTTGCCGATCCAGCTGGCGCGCGCCGCCTGCGCCCTGGTCGCGGCCTTGGCCCTAATCGTGCTGGTACGCCAGGCGGGCGTCGGCCGCAGCGCCGACCTCTTGCGCGTGCTCGGCACGATCAGCGGCATCGTCTACCGCTGCGACAACGACCGCGATTGGTCGATCCGTTATCTCGACGGCAATGTCGAGGAGCTCAGCGGCTACACGACCCGGGATTTCCTCGAGAGCCGCACGGTGAGCCTCGGCAGCTGGATTCATCCTGAAGACGCCGCCCAGGTATGGGACAACGTCCAGGCGGCGCTGCGCGAGCATCGCCCCTACGCGCTGTCCTACCGCATCGTCCGGCGCGACGGCTGCGCACGCTGGGTGCACGAGCGTGGCCAGGGCGTGTTCGGCGCAGACGGCCGCCTGCGCTACCTGCAGGGGCACATCTTCGACGCAAGTGCGCTGGTCGAGGCCAACGAGGCGCTGCGCATCAAGCATGCGGCGATCGAATCGTCGATCAATGCGATCGCGATGGCCGACATGAACGGCGCGCTGATCTACGTGAACCCGGCGTTCGTCCGAATGTGGGGCCTTGCCGCGGCAGAGCAGGCGCTCGGCCGTTCTCCAGCCGAATTCTGGGAATCCCCCGACGACGTGTGGCAGGTCATGGAAGCCCCGCTCACCCGAGGCGCCTGGCAGGGTGCGCTGCGTGCGCGACGGGGCGACGGCAGCACGTTCGACGTCGAACTTTCCGCCAATCTGGTGCGTGACGACGCCGGCAGGCCGCTATGCATGATGGCGTCGTTTCTCGACATCAGCGAGCGCGTGCGGTCGGAACAGCAGCTTGCCAAGAGCGCCCGCGTCCTCAATCTCAGCCAAGCGATGGCGCACGTGGGAAGCTGGGAGTGGGACATCGCCAGTGGCGCGCTGACCTGGTCGGACGAGATGTTCCGTCTCTACGGCCATGCACCTGGCACGCTGACGCCGACCTACGACACGTTCCTGCAGGCCGTTCACCCGGACGACCGGGATCGGGTGTGTGCCCTCCTGCAGGATACGATCGCGGGACGCGCCCGCTACGAGACCGAATTCCGCATCGTACGCGCGGACGGCGGGGAACGCGTCGTCGCGGCGCAGGGCGAGGTTGAACGGGGCGAGGACGGCCAGCCCGCACGCATGGTCGGAATGAACCTCGACATCACCGAGCACCGCCGCGCCGAACGCGTCGCGCGCGACGCCGAGCGGCGCTTGCAGGCGGTGATCGACGCTGCGACCGAGGTCTCGATCATCGCCACCGATGCCAGAGGCACGATCACCCTTTTCAACCGCGGCGCCGAGACGATGCTCGGCTACGACGCCACGGATCTGGTCGGCCAGCGCACCCTTGCGATCCTCCATGATGCGGGCGAGATGACTGCCCGTGCCCAGACGCTCAGCCGCGAACTGGGCGTACCCATTCAGGGCATGGACGTGTTCCTCGAGCCCGCCCGCCGCGGGGACACCGCACCGCGCGAATGGACGTACATCCGCGCCGACGGCCGCCGCCTCACCGTCAGTCTCGCGGTGACCCCTCTGCGGGATGACGCGGGCGCCATCACCGGCTATCTCGGCATCGCCACCGACATCACCGCGCGTGCCGAACTGCTGGCGCGGCTCGACAAGATCGGCCGCAACGCGCCGGGCATGATCTTCCAGTATCACGTGCGGACCGACGGCACCTCGTGCTTTCCCTACACCAGCGAGGGCATCCGCGACATTTTTGGCTTCGCGCCGGACGAAGTCGTCGACGACGCCGCCAAGGTCTTCACGGTCGGCCATCCGGACGACCTCGCGCGCGTCGTCGAGAGCATCGCGGTGTCCGCACGCGAGCTCACCCCGTGGCACGAACAATTCCGCGTCATGCATCCCGAGAAAGGTGAAATCTGGATAGAGGGCCGCGCCACGCCGGAGCGCCTGCCCGATGGCTCGACGCTCTGGCACGGCGCGAATTTCGACATCACCGAACAGAAGCGCACCGAGATCGCCCTGGCGCGAAGCCTGGACGAACTGCGCGCCTCCGAGCGGAAACAGCGTGAACTCACCCTGCTCGCCCAGCACGAGCAGGGCCGCATGACCGCACTGCTGTCGGGCATGAGCATCGGCATCCTGTTCGAGGACCGAGACGGCCGCGTCGAATACGTCAACCCGGCGTTCCGCCACATGTGGGCGATCGCCGAGCATATCGAGCTCATCGGCCGTCCCACGCAGGATGTGCTGACCCACTCGACCCACCGCTTCGCACGTCCCGACCATGCCTCCAAGCACATCCTGCACGTGCTCGACACCCACGAGATCAGCGAGCGCTTCGAGGTCGACCTGTACGACGGCCGCATCCTCACGCAACTCTCCTATCCGGTGTCCGACCCCGACGGCCGGGTAATCGGCCGGCTCTGGATCTACGAAGACATCACGCACGAGCGCCAGACCGCGCAGCAGTTGATCTACCTCGCCGAACACGATGCGCTCACCGGCCTCTACAACCGCCACCGCTTCCAGGATCACCTCGAGCGCACCATCAGCGCGTCGGCGCGCAGCGGCGGCCGCTTCGCGCTCTTGTATTTCGACCTCGACGAATTCAAGAGCATCAACGACAGCTTCGGCCACCGCGCCGGCGACACCGTGCTGGTGCGCGCCGCCGGCGAAATCGCCAGCCTGGTGCGCGGCGGCGAGATGTTCGCGCGCCTCGGCGGCGACGAATTCGCCATCCTCATCGGCGTGCAGCGCGGCGACGAACCCATGCAGCTCGCCGAGCGCGTGGTGCACGCGATCTCGTCGATCCCGTTCCGCTTCCGCGGCAGCAACATTCGCCTCACCGCCAGCGTCGGCATCGCCCGCTTTCCCGAGCACGGCGACAACGCCGAGGACCTGGTCGCGCACGCCGACACCGCCATGTACCAGGCCAAGGACAGCGGCAAGAACACCTGGGCGGTGTACGACGCAAGCCGCAACATCGCCGAGGCCATGCTCGAACGCATGACCTGGAGCAGCCGCATCGCCCAGGCGCTCGCGCATGAGGGCCTGGAGCTGCATTTCCAGGGCATTTACCACACCCGCGACCGCAGCCTCTCGCACCTCGAGGCGCTGGTGCGCATGCGCGACCCGCTCGACCGGGAACGCCTGATCATGCCCGCGCAGTTCATCCCGGTCGCCGAGAAAAACGGCCAGATCCTCGAGATCGACCGCTGGGTGATCCGCCAGAGCATCGAAACGCTGGCGCGCCACCCCGAGCTCGCCGCGCTCGCGGTCAACGTGTCGGGACGCAGCTTCGACGAGCCGACGCTGCCGCATTACATACAGGAGCAGCTGCAGCGCCGCGGTGTCGCGCCCAAACGGCTCATCATCGAGCTCACCGAGACCGCCGCCGTCTCGGAAATGCAGGACGCGCAGCGCTTCATCGAGGCGCTGCAGCAGGCCGGCTGCCTGATCTGCCTCGATGATTTCGGTTCCGGCTTCTCCACCTTCGCCTACCTCAAGTACCTTGGCGTGCAGATCCTCAAGATCGACGGCATGTTCATCCGCGACCTGCCGAACAATCGCGACAACCAGGCCTTCGTCAAGGCGATGATCGATGTTGCGCGCGGGCTGGGCAAGGTCACCGTCGCCGAGTTCGTCGAGGACGCCGCGACGCTCGCGATGCTCGCGAGCTTCGGCGTCGACATGGCGCAGGGCTACCACCTCGACCGGCCGGCGGCCGCGCATCCCAGCCTCGGCTGAGGCCACCCGGTACAAAATCCCCGCCGGCGACGCGTTCAAGGCCTCGCCGAGTCAGGCTAGAATTGGGCTGCCCGCCGGCTGCGTGCCGGCAATCTTTCCCCATCCTGAACCCATGACGCTGCTCTTCGCCGTCCTGATTCCCTTTGCCGGCGCTGCGCTGGTTGCGCTGGCGTCGCGCCACGGCCGTTCGCTGTCCGCGTGGTCGGCGGCCGGCGTCACGCTTGCCTCGATCGCGCTGCTGGCACCGCTCGCCCCGCTGCCTTTCGCCGGCGAAACGCTGATCCAGCAGCAGGACTGGATGCCCGCGCTCGGGCTCAATCTCGCGTTCCGCCTCGACGGCCTCGCGCTGCTGTTCTCCGGATTGATCCTCGGCATCGGTCTGCTGATCGTGCTGTACGCGCGCTACTACCTGTCGGAACGCGACAGCATGGGCCGCTTTTACGCCTACCTGATGCTGTTCATGGGCTCGATGCTCGGCATCGTGCTGTCGGAAAACCTGATCCAGCTGCTGATTTTCTGGGAGCTCACCAGCCTGTCGTCCTTCCTCTTGATCAGCTACTGGCAGCACCGCGAGGAGGCGCGCCACGGCGCGCGCATGGCGCTCGCCGTCACCGGGCTGGGCGGCTTCGCCATGCTCGGCGGCTTCCTGCTGCTGGGCCACATCGTCGGCAGCTACGAGCTGTCGGACGTCTTCGCCTCGGCCGACCTCATCCGCGAACACCCGCTCTACGTGCCGACGCTGGTGCTGATTCTGCTCGGCGTGTTCACCAAGTCGGCGCAGTTCCCCTTCCATTTCTGGCTGCCGCACGCGATGGCGGCACCCACGCCGGTGTCCGCCTACCTGCATTCGGCGACCATGGTGAAGGCCGGCGTCTTCCTGCTGGCGCGCCTCTTCCCCGCGCTGTCGGGCACGCCGGAATGGTTCTGGCTGGTCTCGGGCGCGGGGCTCGCCACGCTTTTGCTCGGCGCCTACGTCGCGCTGTTCAAGCACGACCTCAAGGGCCTGCTCGCCTACTCGACCATCAGCCACCTCGGCCTCGTCACCCTGCTGTTCGGCCTCTCGACCCCGCTTGCCGCGGTGGCCGGCGTGTTCCACATCATCAACCACGCCACGTTCAAGGCCTCGCTGTTCATGGCCGCCGGCATCATCGACCACGAGGCCGGCACGCGCGACATGCGGCGGCTCAATGGCCTGTGGAAATACATGCCCTACACCGCGACGCTGGCGATGGTGGCCGCCGCCGCGATGGCCGGCGTGCCGCTGATGAACGGCTTCCTCTCCAAGGAAATGTTCTTCGCCGAGGCGGTGCACATCGCCGAAGGTCACGGCAGCTGGCTCTTGCCGGTGCTGGTGACGCTGGCCGGCGCCTTCGCCGTGGCCTACTCGATCCGCTTCATCCACGATGTCTTCTTCAACGGCGAGCCGGTCGATCTGCCGAAGACGCCGCACGAGCCGCCGCGCTGGATGAAGGTGCCGGTCGAAATCCTGGTCGTGCTGTGCCTCGTCGTCGGCATCGCGCCGGCGCTCACCGTCGCGCCGCTCTTGGCGGTGGCGGCGCAAAGCACGTTGCAGGCGCCACTGCCCGACTACCATCTTGCGCTGTGGCACGGTTTCAATACCGCGCTCATGATGAGCCTCGTCGCGCTCGCGCTCGGTGCGACGATCTACGTCCTGCGCCGCCGGTTGTTCGCGTGGCACGAAGCCAGCCTCGCCCGGCTCGACGCCCGCGTGCCTTACAACGCGCTGGTGAACGGCCTCGTCGCCCTGGCCAGCTTCGTCACCCGCGCCCTCGACACCGGCTCGCTGCAGCGCCAGGTCTTCTTGTTCATCCTCGCCGCGCTGGCGCTCGGTGTCGCGCCGTGGTTCGCCGGCGAGTCGCCGCTCACCGGCAGCCGTGCCGGTCTGCCGCTCGACGCGGTGAGCCTGTCGGCCGCCGCCGCGCTCGTCGGCGCGACCTTCGCCACCGTGTGGTGGCACCGCCAGCGCTTCACCGCGCTCGTCACCATCGGCGTCGTCGGCCTGGTCGTCTCGCTCGCCTTCGTCAAGTTCTCCGCCCCTGACCTCGCGCTCACCCAGTTGTCGGTCGAGATCGTCACCATCGTCCTGCTGCTGCTCGCGCTCTATTTCCTGCCGCAGCACGCTGCGCCGGAGCGGGATCGCGCACGCCTCGGCCGCGACGCGGTGATCGCGCTCATCGCCGGTGCCGGTACCGCAGCGCTGGCGTGGGCGGTGCTCACCCGCCCCTATGACACCATCGCCGGTTACTTCCTCGACAACAGCAAGCCGGGTGGCGGCGGCACCAACGTGGTCAACGTCATCCTGGTCGACTTCCGCGGCTACGACACCTTGGGCGAGATCACCGTGCTCGCGCTCGCCGGGCTCGGCATCGTCGCGCTGCTGCAGAACCTGCACCTCGCCGCGCCGATTCGCGATGCCGCCGGCCGACTATGGGACGCCGACGCCCACCCGGTCATCATGGCCACGCTCACGCGCATCCTGCTGCCGCTGGCGCTGCTGGTCGCGATCTTCATCCTGCTGCGTGGTCACAACCAGCCGGGCGGCGGCTTCATCGCCGGCCTCATCACGGCGGTCGCGCTGATCGTGCAGTACCTCGCCAACGGTGCCGCGTGGACGCACCAGCGCATGGCCTCCGACAGCCATCCGCTCATCGCCTGGGGCCTGGGCATCGCCACCTTCACCGGGCTCGCCAGCTGGGCGTTCGATCATCCCTTCCTCACCTCGACCTTCGGCTACCTCACCTGGCCGGTGGTCGGCACCTTCGAACTCGCCTCGGCGATGGCTTTCGACCTTGGTGTCTTCCTCGTCGTCGTCGGCGCCACCCTGATGATCCTCACCCAGCTCGGCAGCCTGCACCACGCCGAGCCCGCACGGAAGGAGGCCCGCTGATGGAAGCGCTCATCGCCCTCGTCATCGGCGTGCTCACCGCGGGCGGCGTTTTCCTCGCGCTGCGCGGGCAGACCTTCCCGGTGGTACTCGGGCTCACCCTGATGTCCTACGCCGTCAACCTGTTCCTGTTCGTCATGGGCCGGCTCGCCATCGGCGTGCCGCCGGTGATCAGCGAAGCCGCCGCCGGCTATACCGACCCGCTGCCGCAGGCGCTGGTGCTCACCGCCATCGTCATCAGCTTCGGCATGACCGCTTTCGTCATCGTGCTCGCGCTGAAGGCGCGCGCCGAACTCGGTAACGACCACGTCGACGGCCTGCAGCACGAGGAGGACCGGCAAGCATGAGTCTCCTCGGTCACCTGGCCATCCTGCCGGTGGTGCTGCCGCTCGTCGCCGGCATCGCCCTGCTCGCTTTGCGCCATGCGCCGCTGGCGCTGCAGCGCGGCGTCAGCGTCGTGGCGACGCTGGGGCTGCTGCCGCTCGCCTGGGCCATGCTGCAAAGCGTCGGCGACGGCACCCACCTCGTCTACCAGCTCGGCAACTGGGAAGCACCCTATGGCATCGTGCTGGTCGCCGACCGGCTGGCCGCGTGGATGCTGCTCACCACCGCGCTGCTCGCTGTGTTCGCGCTGCTTTATGCCCTGAACGGCATCGACACCCAGGGGCGCCACTTCCATGTGCTGTTCCAACTGCAGCTCTTCGGTCTGAACGGCGCCTTCCTCACCGGCGACCTGTTCAACCTCTTCGTCTTCTTCGAGGTCCTGCTGCTCGCCTCCTACGGCCTCTTGCTGCACGGCGGCGGCCGCCAGCGCGTGAAGGCGGGGCTGCACTACGTCGTCATCAACCTGGTCGGCTCGACCCTGTTCCTGTTCGCCGTCGGCACGCTCTACGGCGTGACCGGCACCCTCAACATGGCCGACCTCGCGGTGAAGCTCGCCGCTACCCCGCCCGAGCACGCCGCGCTGGTGCAGTCGGCGGCGCTGCTGCTGTTCGGCGTGTTCGCGCTCAAGGCCGCGCTCGTGCCGCTCACCCTGTGGCTACCCGCCGCCTACGGCCACACCAGCGCGCCGGTCGCCGCGCTGTTTGCGATCATGACCAAGGTCGGTGCCTACAGCATCCTGCGCGTCTACCGCCTCATCGCCGGCGAGGCGTCCGGACCGCTCGCCCATCTCCTCGACGCCTGGCTGATGCCGGCGGCGCTCGCCACGCTCGTGCTCGGCATGCTCGGCGCGCTGGCCAGCACGACGCTGCGGCAGCAGGTCGCCTACCTGGTGATCGCCTCGATCGGCACGCTGCTCGTCGCCTTCGGCCTCGGCGGCGCCAACGCACTCGCCGCCGGCCTCTACTACCTCCCGCACTCGACTTTCGCCACTGCGGCGCTGTTCCTGCTCGCCGACAGCATCGCCCGCGCGCGCGGCGAGCTTGCCGACCGCTTCGAATCCGGCCCGGCGATGCCGCGTGCGCGCCTCGTCGGCGGCCTCTTCTTCGTCGCCGCCATCGCGGTCGCCGGTCTGCCGCCGCTGTCGGGCTTCCTCGGCAAGTTCATGCTGCTGCAGGCGGCGCTCGCGTCCCCGCTGATGCCATGGGTCTGGGGCGTCGTGCTCGCCACCGGCCTCATCGGCGTGATCGCGCTGGCCAGAAGCGGCAGCCTGCTGTTCTACCGCACCCACACGCCGCATGGCGAACTGGCCGCGCCGACGAATGCCGCGCTCGCGCCGGTCGTCGGCCTGCTGGCGCTCGTCGTCGGGCTGGTCGTCGCCGCGGGGCCGGTGTCTAACTTCACGGCAGCCACCGCGGCGCAACTGACGGCGCCGCAAACCTACATCGACGCGGTGCTGGGAGGCCGGCCATGAGACGCCTGCTGCCGCACCCAATCCTGACGGTCTCGCTCACCCTGCTGTGGCTGCTGCTCGTCAACGAGCTCTCGGCCGGCGCCCTCGTGCTCGGCGCCCTGCTCGGCTGGCTGATCCCCTTCGCCACCTCGCGCTTCTGGCCGGAGCGGATCCGCATCCGCCACACCGGCGTGCTGCTGCGCTTTCTCGGCGTGTTCGTCGTCGACATCGTGCGTGGCAGCTTCCACGTCGCCTGGCTGATCCTGAAGGGGCCCGCGCGCCTGCGCCCCACCTTCGTCGAAGTGCCGCTCGCGCTCAAGACCGACCTCGCTATCAGCCTGCTCGCCAACACCATTTCGCTCACGCCCGGCACGGTGTCGGCGCGGCTCGCCCTGGACAAGCGCACGCTCGTCGTGCACACGCTCGACACCGACGACGCCGCGGCGCTGGTCGCCGAAATCAAGCAGCGCTACGAGGCGCCGCTGAAACGGGTTTTCGAAGAAGGGGACGCCTGATGCTCGACACCGTCATTCCCATCGCCTACGCGCTCGTCACGCTCGCCTTCCTGATGAGCTTCTGGCGCCTGATCGCGGGCCCCGACGCGCCCGACCGCATCCTCGCGCTCGACACGCTGTACGTGAACACCATCGCCTTCCTGGTGCTGCTCGGCATCCATCTCGGCAGCGCGATCTACTTCGAGGCGGCGCTCCTGATCGCGATGATGGGCTTCGTCGGCACAGTGGCGCTCGCCAAGTACCTGCTGCGCGGCGACATCATCGAATGAGGACGGCGCGATGACCGAAATCCTGCTTTCCCTCTTCATCCTCACCGGGGCGATCTTCACCTTCATCGGTTCGCTCGGCCTTGCCCGCCTGCGCGACTTCTACACCCGCCTGCACGGCCCGACCAAGGCGACGACGCTCGGCGTCGGCAGCCTGCTCATCGCCTCGGCGATTTACTTCAGCCTGCGCGACGAGGGCGTCAGCCTGCACGAGGTGCTGGTCACGCTGTTCCTCTTCATCACCGCGCCGGTCTCCGCCCACCTGCTCGCCAAGGCCGCGCTGCACCTCAAACTGAAGTCGCTCGCGCCGACCCCGGCGGACGACCGCAGCACCCCCCCGGACGCCGGCTGACCGCCTCGCCGCCTGCAATCGGACACGGGCAGCGGCAGGCGGGAAACCGCGCCCGCCATTTGCGTCTAAAGTGAAGCCATGTCACCTGCCCTTCGCTTTCTCTTACATCTCGCCTGGCTGGCCGGCCTCGCGCTGACACTGGCCGCGCCCACCCATGCGTCGGTGGTGCGCGTGCTCACCGTTGAGGGCGCGATCAGCCCGGCGAGCGCCGACTATCTGCTGCGCGGCCTCGCCCGCGCGAACGAGGACCGCGTGCATCTGGTGGTGATCGAGATGGACACCCCGGGCGGGCTCGACACCGCGATGCGCGACATTATCAAGGCCATCCTCGCGTCAGAGGTGCCGGTCGCGACCTACGTCTCGCCCAAGGGCGCGCGGGCGGCGAGTGCGGGCACCTACATCCTTTACGCAAGCCACATCGCTGCCATGGCGCCGGCGACCAATCTCGGCGCGGCGACGCCGGTCGAACTCGCGCCGGGTGGCCAGCCCGGCGCGCCCGACAAACCCGTCGCGCCGCCGAAGCCGGCCGACTCGCCCGACGCGCAGAAGCCGGCCGAACCGCCGGCGGGTGACGCCAAGACGCGCAAGGTCGTGCACGACGCCGCCGCCTACATCCGCGGGCTGGCCGAGCTGCGCCGCCGCAACGTCGAATGGGCCGAGCGCGCCGTGCGCGAGGCGGTGAGCCTGTCGGCCGACGAGGCGCTGGCGCAGAACGTGATCGACGTGGTCGCGGCCGACCTCGGCGATCTCCTCAAGCAGATCCACGGCCTGGTGGTTCAGGTCGACGGCGCCACGGTGACCCTCGACACCGCGCAGGCCGAGATCGAGCGCGCCCAGCCCGACTGGCGCAGCCGCCTGCTCGCCGTGATCGGCGACCCCAGCATCGCCTACATCCTCATGCTGCTCGGCATCTACGGGCTGATATACGAGTTCGCCAACCCCGGCATGCTGTTCCCTGGCGTCGTCGGCGGCATCTGCCTCTTGCTCGCGCTGTTCGCGCTGCAGGTCATGCCTATCAGCTACGTCGGGCTGGCGTTGATGATCCTCGGCGTCGTGCTCATGATCTCGGAAGCCTTCATTCCCAGCTTCGGCGCGCTGGGGCTGGGCGGCATCATCGCTTTCGTCATCGGCTCGGTGATGCTGATCGACACCGACGTGCCGGGCTACGGCATTCCCTGGATGCTGATCTTGCCGGTCGCGGTGGTGAGCGCGCTGTTCAGCTTCTTCGTCGCGAGCATGGCGATCAAGGCGCGTTCACGCCCCGTCGTGACCGGCGCCGAGGAACTGATCGGCGCCACCGGAGAAATCACCACCGACCTCGAACACGAGGGCTGGGCCCACATTCACGGCGAGCGCTGGAAGGTGCGCAGCGCGGTGCCGCTCAAGCGCGGCAGCCGGGTGCGGGTACGCGCGCGCCACGACCTCACCCTCGACGTGGAACCGGAAAAGGAGACCTGACATGTTCGAATTCAGCGGATTGACCTTGGTCCTCATCATCGTCGCGCTGCTCGCGGCGAGCCTGCGCATCCTGCGCGAATACGAGCGCGGCGTCGTCTTCATGCTCGGGCGCTTCTGGAAGGTGAAGGGGCCGGGCCTGATCATCGTTCTCCCCGGAATCCAGCAGATGGTGCGCGTCGACCTGCGCATCGTCGTGCTGGACGTGCCCAGCCAGGACGTAATCTCGCGCGACAACGTCTCGGTAAAAGTCAACGCCGTCGTGTACTTCCGCGTCATCGATCCGGCCAAGGCCATCCTGCAGGTGGAGGACTTCTTCGCCGCCACCAGCCAGCTCGCGCAGACCACGCTGCGCGCGGTGCTCGGCAAGCACGAGCTGGACGACATGCTCGCCGAGCGCGAGCAACTGAATCAGGACATCCAGCAACTGCTCGACGCGCAGACCGGCGCCTGGGGCATCAAGGTGACCAACGTCGAGATCAAGCACGTCGACATCGACGAGTCGATGGTGCGCGCGATCGCCCGCCAGGCCGAGGCCGAGCGCGAGCGGCGCGCGAAAGTGATCCACGCGGAAGGCGAACTGCAAGCGTCGGAAAAGCTGCTCGCCGCCGCCGAGATCCTCGCCACTAAGCCGCAGGCGATGCAGCTGCGCTACCTGCAGACGCTCACCAGCATCGCCGGCGACAAATCCTCCACCATCGTCTTCCCGATGCCGGGCGAGCTCATGAATCTCTTCACGCGCGGCGCCAAACCGGACGCGTAGCACCCAGAAAAGACCCTTTCCAACGCGGGGTCGCCGGTGGCACGGCACGCCGCATCCCGGTATCCTCGACCCGTCCCGAGTCGATTCGGGAACCTGTGCCCGCCTCGCCGTGTCTGTCGGGCACAGTGCTTTGTTCATGATGAGAGGAGGTCAGATGAATCCGCAAGTCACCACCCTGGGCCGCAGCACGACCCTCGCGCCGTCTGCCAGCAAGGTCCTGAAGAACACCTACCTGCTGCTGTCAATGACGCTGGCGTTCAGCGCCGTCATGGCGGGCGTATCGATGGCGATGAACGTGCCGTACATCGTCAGCCTCGGCACCAGCATCGCCGCGCTGGTCCTGCTGTGGTTCGTCGTGCCGCGCACCGCCAATTCGAGCGCCGGCATCTTCGTCGTGTTCGCGGTCACCGGCCTGCTCGGCTTCGGCCTCGGCCCGATGCTGAACCACTACCTGGCGCTGCCCAACGGCTCGCAGCTGGTGATGATGGCGATGGGCGGCACCGCCGCGATCTTCCTCGCCCTGTCGGCCTACGTCATGACGACCCGCAAGGACTTCAGCTTCATGGGCGGCTTCCTCATGGTCGGCATCCTGGTCGCCTTCCTGGCCGCGATCGTCGCGCTCGGCGCCTCGCTCATGGGCTACCCCATGCCGGGCCTGTCGCTGGCGGTCTCCGCGATGTTCGTCCTGCTGATGTCCGGTCTCATCCTGTACCAGACCAGCGAAATCATCCACGGCGGCGAGACCAACTACGTCCTGGCGACCGTGACGCTCTATGTCTCGATCTACAACCTGTTCACCAGCTTGCTGCACCTTCTGGGCTTCGCGAACAACGATTGAGATCGTGCCAGCACCCGGAAAAGGCCTCCCGCGCGGAGGCCTTTTTCATGCGCCCGTGATTTAATTCCGCCATGGCGCGCTTCATCGACACCCACAGCCACTTCGACGCGGCCGAATTCGACGCCGACCGCGACGCCGAGTACGCACGTGCTGTCGCCGCCGGCGTCGGCGTTCAGGTCGTTCCAGCGGTCTGCCGCGACAATTTCCCTGCCGTCGCCGCCACCTGCGCGAGCTATCCGGGCTGCGTGCCGGCGTGGGGGCTGCACCCCATGTATCTGCACGTGCACCGCCAGGAACATCTCGCTGCGCTGCGCGCGCAGATCGAGGCACAGCGCCCGGTCGCGGTCGGCGAAATCGGCCTCGACTTCTTCGTTCGCGACCTCGACCGCGCCGCCCAGGAATATTTTCTCGTCGAGCAGCTGAAAATCGCCAAGGACTTCGATCTGCCGGTGCTGCTGCACTGCCGCCGCGCCAACGACGAGCTGCTGAAGCAGCTGCGCAAGTTCAGGCTGCGCGGCGGCATCGCGCACGCCTTCAACGGCAGCCCGCAGCAGGCGGCGGAATTCATCAAGCTGGGCTTCAAGCTCGGCTTCGGCGGCGCCTTCACCTGGCCGCGCGCGAACAACCTGCGGCGGCTGGCGGTCGACCTGCCGCTCGAGGCCATCGTGCTGGAGACCGACAGCCCCGACATCCCGCCGGTATGGATCGGCCGCGGCCGCAACACGCCGGCGGAACTGCCGCGCATCGCGCAGACGCTTGCCGAACTGCGTGGCGTCGATGTCGACACCATCGCCCGTGTCACCACGCAAAACGCCCGCGCGCTGCTCGGCCCGCTCGCCCCGGCTGCCTGAGCCGCCCCGCTTCAGGCGGCGGCCGACCACTCCCGGCACAGGCGCTGCGTCTGCGGCGCGTCGAGCGGCTCGCCAGTCAGCCCGCACCGTCCACCCTGCCGCATCTTTTTGAAATAGGCGCAATCGCGGCACACGCCAAAGGCCTGCTGGCCGTTAAGCCGCTGCAGCCCGGTCAGCAAGGCGCGCAGAACGGTTTCGAGCGGCTGCGCCAGCCCGGGCTGGTCCGCCAGCAGTGCATCGATGCGCGACACCCAGGTGTCGGCCAGTACCGCCTCCCCCGCACGCGTCAGGCCCAGGTGGACGCGCTTGCCATGGTGTTCATCCGCGATCTTGGTCACATACCCCTTGCGCGCCAGTACCGCCAGCGTCTGCGAGACCGTGCCGCGCGTGACGCCGAAATACTCGGCGATGGCGATCGGCATGTCGCTGTAGCGATTGGCGCGCGCAAGGTAGGCCAGCACCTGCACGTGCATGGGCAGCAGGCCAAAACGCGCGGCGTCGTCGCGCACGCTTTGCTGGATCAGGGCAGCGATTCGCTCGAGCAGGATGGAGGCGGCGGTCATGGACGGAAGGGTTTGTTTCCAGGCATGGTTTGACAATAGCATGTATCGAGTCTAACCTTATTTTTATGCATCGAGTCGATGCATATTGCCCATCATTCGAGGAGATTCTCATGAAAGTCATTCTGGCCACCTTTGCCGCGCTCGCCGCCCTGCCTGCTTTAGCCGCCGACGCTGTCGTGCCCTACCCCGAGGGCTACCGCAACTGGACCCACGTCAAGAGCATGGTGATCGAGGAAGGCCATCCGCTCCATGCGTCCTTCGGCGGCATTCACCACCTCTACGCCAACGCCAAGGCCATGCAGGGCTACCGCTCCGGCCACTTCCCGGACGGCGCGGTGATCGTATTCGACCTGCTCGAAGCGCCGCGCGCCGACAATGCCATCACCGAAGGCGCGCGCAAGGTCGCCGGCGTCATGCACAAGGACAGGAAGCGCTACGCCGCCACCGGCGGCTGGGGCTTCGAGGGCTTCGCCGCGGGCGACAAGGCACGTCGGGTCGTCGGCAAGCAGGCCGAATCCGCCTGCTTTGCCTGCCATGCGCCACAGAAGGATCGCGACTACGTGTTCAGCAGCCTGCGCGATTGAGAATCGCCGCGGCGGGTCGGCTAATGCGCCACCCGGTGCGTCTCGCCGACCTTCATCACGAAGAAGGCGTCGTCGGCCACGCCGGCTGCGTCACGCGCGCGAGCGAGATCGCGCGGCGGCTCGTCGAGTGATTCGTCCGACATCTCGAAGGTGCCCCAGTGCACGCCGACCGACTGTTTTGCTCCGAGGTCCCGGTGGATACGCACCGCATCGGCCGGGTCGATGTGCTGCATGCGCATGAACCAGCGCGGCGCGTAGGCGCCGATCGGCAGCGCGGCGAGATCGAAGGGGCCGAGACGATCGCGGATGGCGACGAAATCGCGCGAATAGCCGGTGTCGCCCGAAAAGAAGAAGCTGAACTCGGGCGCCCGGATCGCCCAGCCCCCCCACAGCGTCCGATTGCGGTCAATGAGGCCACGCGCGCTCCAGTGCTGCGCCGGCGTGAGGGTGAAACGCACGCCCTGCACCTCGACGTGGTCCCACCAGTCGAGTTCGGTCACGTTGTCGATGCCCAGTTCGGCAAACCACGGCTTGAGTCCCAGCGGCACGAGGAAGCGGAGCGCGCTGCCATGTTTCGCGTTCAGACGCCGCACGCTGTCGACGTCGAGATGGTCGTAGTGGCTGTGCGAGATCACCACGACGTCGATTGGCGGCAGATCGTCGAGCGCGACGCCCGGCGGGTGATGGCGCTTCGGCCCGGCAAAGGAGACGGGCGAGGCACGCTCGGAAAAGTGGGGATCGGTCAGCACGTTGAGGCCGCCCAGCCGTACCAGCAGGGTCGCGTGGCCGATCCAGGTGACGCTGGGGTTGCCCGCGGCCCCATGCAGCAGCGCCAGGTTGGGTGCCACGCGCCAGTCGCGGTGCGCGGCGTCGGGCGGCCTGGGCAGGCCGGCGACGCGGCGCTCCCACTGCCAGCGCCAGAAGCCCCCGGTCTTCTGCGCGGCCGCATCAGTGTTGCGGAAGCCGGTCGGCGTGTGATGCGGTTTGGCCGGGTCGTAATACGGGTTCTCGTGCAGGCCTGCGCAGCCCCCCAGCAGCAGCATCGCAGCGGCGACGAGCAATGGGCGGCTCACAGCCAGCGCCTCACGCGCGCCTTGTACGCGCGGTAATCCTCTCCGAAACGCGCTTCCAGGTGCGCCTCCTCGTGGCGGATCACGCCGTAGCGCAACAGCAGCCAGATCAGCGGCGCGAACAGCAGCGGCCACACGGTATGCATGAGCAGCGAGATGCCGCCGAGCAGGAACCAGTCGCCCAGATAGATCGGATTGCGGCTGAAGCGGAACGGCCCGCCGGTGCACAGGCTCGTCGCCGCCTTGTAGGGGTTGACCGTGGTGCGGTGGCGGGCAAAGGTGACAAGCGTCCAGATGAACAGGGCGAGTCCGACCCCGATCAGCAGCCAGCCCAGTGGCTGCGTCATCGTGCCCCAGTCGAGCGGCAAGGCGTACACGTGGCGGTCGAGCCACCAGCCACCGACGAGGGCCGCAGCGTAGGGTGCGGGCGGCAGGATCAGGGTGCGCGGGCGTAGGTGGGGTGATGGGCTCATGCGGGGACGTGACTCGAACAATGATCAAATGACCGGCGCAGCCGGCAAGGGTTCGGCCGGATTTCAGTCGGCGTAGCCGAATTCGCCGACCCATTCGCCGCGCCGATAGTCGAGGCGCAGCCAGTTCGGCACGTACGGGCGAGGATTCTCCAGCGGGAAGCCTTCCGACGGCGGCGTGGCGCCGCCTTCGGCGACGCTGCAGCGGCGCGTCATGATGGGACGGAAGCGGATGGCGAGGCGGTCGTTCACCGCGACCGCGCCGTCGGCGGGCCCGTCGAACAGCACGCGCTTACGGTGCAGGCAGGAAAACAGCAGCTCCATCTCGACCATGAGCGGCGTCGCGCGCCGCGCGAGCGCCGCCTCGGCCGCGGGCGTGAGGCGGATGTCCAGCGTCTTGCCGTGCAGATTGACCTGCATCAGTCGAGCGCGCGGTGCGCCACCGCGCGCAGGAACTCGTTACGCAGTTGCGGATCGTCGCGAAAGCTGCCGGCGAACGCTTGCGTCACCACGCGCTCGTCGCCGCGCCGGTCCTCGCCCAGGAGCAGGCACAGCTGCTCGGCCTCGATGATGCACGCCGCGCCCTGTGCCATGCCGTGCGCCACCAGCGCCTTGGCGATGTCGCGCGTCATCCATTCCTGATAGGTGAAACGGTGACCGATGGCGTCGACCATGCGCGCGATGCGCCCGAAGCCGTGCAGGCGCCCGCCCGGAATGTAGGCCACATGGGCGACGCCACGGAACGGCACCAGATGGTGCGGGCACACGCCGTGCACCGCGATGCCGCGCACCACCACCATGTCGTCGCGATCGTCGGCAAAGCCCTCGCCCAGCGCCGCGGCCGGGTCGATCGCATAACCGCCGAGCAGGCGGCGCTGCCACAACTCGCGCACGCGTTCGGCGGTGCGTCCGGTGTGGACCGAATCCGGCGCCACACCGCAGGCGACGAGCAGCGCGTTCACCGCCCGCTCGAACGCCGCAGGGTCGAACGCGCCCACCTGCGGAATGCCCAGGCTGCCGCCGCCTGGCGGCGCGTGGCAGTCGTCGTGGTCGCAGGCGTCGGCCATTACTTCAGCGTGACCTGCAGGAATTCGAGCGTGCGTGTCCACGAGTCGGTGTCGGCGAAGTTGTCGTACTTCAGCGGCAGGCCGAACTGCGCGGCGTAGCTGTCGGCCTCGCGGTTGGTGAAGGTGTGTTTCACGCCGGGGTAGGCCACCACCATGTAGTCGGCCTTGGCGTTGTCCATCTCGGTCTTGAAGGCTTCGACCTGCTCGGGCGGCACCAGCGGGTCGGCCTCGCCGTGGAAGACGCGGATCTTCGCCTTGATTTCGCCCGGCTTCGGCGAGGTGTCGCTCGCCAGCACGCCGTGGTAGCTCACCACAGCCTTGAGCGGCATGCCCGCGCGCGCGGCATTGAGCACCACGCCGCCGCCGAAGCAGTAGCCAAGCGCCGCGATCTCGCCCTTCTTCACGTTCGGCTGGCGGTCGAGGAAGGCGCGCGCCGCGTCGAGACGCGCGTAGGAGACCTGCGCGTTGCGATTCACGCTGCCGGCGAGCGCGCCGGCATCCTTCGGGTTGTCGGCGATCTGGCCGTTGCCGTACATGTCGACGACCATCGCCACGTAGCCTTCGCGCGCCAGCATGCGGGCGCGCTTCCTCGCGTAGTCGTTGGCCCCCCACCACTCCGGCACCACCAGTACCCCGGCACGCTTGCCCTTCGCGGCGTCGTCGTAGGCGAGGTAGCCTTTCATCACCATGTCACCGGCCTTGTAGGAAACGTCCTTGCCGACGATGGCGGCAAGTGCGGACGACGTGAACAACAACAACGACAGAGCAAGTGCAGCTTTCATGGGCCTCTCCGAAGTGAGGTCGCACCGCGACCGGGTTGGGAAATTCACAGCATACCGGCCGCCCGGCGCCCGAACAACCGCGCTGCGCGAACCGCTTGCGCGTCGACCAGCAAGGTCTCAACATCGTGAGGACGACTCACCGCGGAGACCCGGAACATGAAGCAGACTGACGCAACCCCGCCCTCGCGCCGGCAGTTCTCCCGCGTCGGCTTCGAGGCCAGCGCCGTGCTCCAAACCGCGTCCGGCAAGCATCCTTGCAAGCTGGTCGATCTGTCTCTCAAAGGGGCGCTCGTGGAACGGCTCACCCCGTGGCACGAACGCATCGGCGAGCCCTGCAGCCTTGTCGTCCAGTTGTCGGACGATGCGACGATCCGCATGGCGGGCGACGTGGCGCACGTCGAAGCGGGCCGGTTGGGTCTGCGATGCCGCGACATCGACCTCGACAGCGTCACCACCCTGCGCCGGCTGATCGAACTCAACCTCGGCGACGAGGCGGCGCTCCACCGCGAAATCGCAGTTATGGTCGGCCCCCCGCCGCACGGCTGAATCGGGCGTTACCGGTCAGTCCAGCAGGAACACTTCCAGCAGGTCGTTGAGGAAGCGCTGGCCACGCGGCGTCGCGCGCAGGCGCAACGCGTCGCGGTCGAGCAGGCCCTTCGATCGCGCACGTTCGAGCATCGCCGAGGCGATCGCGAGCGGCAACCCCGTGCGCGCCTCGAACAGTTCGCTCGGCACGCCTTCCACGAGCCGCAGCGCGTTCATCATGAACTCGAACGGCAAGTCGCCGCGCGTGAGCGTGCGGGTGTCGGCGACGTGAGTCCCCGTTTGCACCGCCTGCAGATACTGCTGCGGGTGCTTGACCCGCATCTGCCGCACGATGCGGTCGTGGAAGCTCAGCTTCGAATGCGCGCCGGCACCGATGCCGAGGTAATCGCCGAAGGTCCAGTAGTTGAGGTTGTGGCGGCTGGCATGGCCGGGTTTTGCGTAGGCCGAGGTTTCGTAATGCGCGAGGCCGGCGTCAGCGAGCCGTGCCTCGATCGCCTGCTGCATGTCGGCCGCCAGATCGTCGTCCGGCAGATTCGGCGGCGGCGTGTGGCCAAAGGGCGTGTTGGGCTCGAGCGTGAGGTGGTAGACGGAAAGATGCGGGGGATTGAAACCCAGCGCGATCTCGACGTCGGCGAGCGCCTCGGCCAGCGTCTGCCGTGGCAGCGCGTACATCAGGTCCAGGTTGAAGGTCTCGAAGTGCGTTGCCGCCAGTTCCGCGGCGCGGCGCGCTTCGGCGTCGTCGTGAATGCGCCCGAGTGCCGCGAGGTGTTGTGGATTGAAGCTCTGAATGCCGAGCGAGACGCGCGTGACGCCGGCCTCGCGGAAGCCTTTGAATTTCGCCACCTCGACCGTGCCGGGATTCGCCTCCAGCGTGATTTCCGCACCCGGCACGAGCGGCGTCAGCGCGCGCACGCCGGTCAGCAAGTGGTCGATGGCGTCGGGCGAAAACAGGCTCGGCGTGCCGCCACCGAAGAACACCGTCTGGATCCTGCGTCCCCAGATCTCCGGCAGCGCGCGCTCGAGGTCGACGAGCAGGGCTTCGACGTAGGCGTCTTCGGGGATCGCCTGCGCCGCGTGCGAATTGAAGTCGCAGTAGGGGCACTTCCTCACGCACCACGGCAGGTGGATATAAAGCGAGAGCGGCGGCGACACTTTGACCCCGCCGCGGGCGACGTGGACGACCGCTTCAGCCAAGCTGCTTGAGTTTCGCGACGAGCTCGCGCAGCGCCTGGCCGCGGTGGCTGACCGCGTTCTTCTCGTCCTCGCCGAGTTCGGCGCCGGTCCTGCCGAACTGCGGCACGAGAAAGTACGGATCGTAGCCGAAGCCGCCCTCGCCGCGCGGAGTGTCGATGATCTCGCCGTGCCAGCGCCCTTCGGCGATCAGCGGCTCGGGGTCGTCGGGATAGCGCACCAGCACCATCACGCAGTAGTAGTGCGCGCGGCGGTTGGCCTGTCCCTGCAGCGCGGCGATGAGCTTCTCGTTGTTGCGCGCGTCCGACTTCGGCTCGCCGGCGTAGCGTGCGGAATACACGCCGGGCGCGCCGTTCAGCGCGTCGACGCAGATGCCGGAATCGTCCGCGAGCGCGGGCAGCCCGGTGTGCGCGCTGGCGTGGCGCGCCTTGGCGAGGCAGTTCTCAACGAAGGTGACGTGCGGCTCGGGACAGTCCGGCACGCCGAAATCGGACTGCGGCACGGCCTCGATGTCGAGCGGCGCGAGGATGCGGGCGATTTCGCGCAGCTTGCCCTGGTTGCCGGAGGCGATGACGATCTTCTTCATGCCGCGAGCGCCTTCTTCTGGGCCAGCGTGATCTCGCCGATGCCGGCGGTCGCGAGATCGAGCAGCGCCTCGAGCGTGGCGCGCGAGAAGGGCGCGCCCTCGGCGGTGCCCTGCACTTCGACCATGCCGCCGCTGCCCGTCATCACCACGTTCATGTCGGTGTCGCAGTCGGAATCCTCGGCGTAGTCGAGGTCGAGCACGGGCACGCCGCGGTAGACGCCGACCGAGACAGCGGCGATGCTGTCGGTGATCGGTGTTTCGGCCAGGGTACCGCGGGCGAGGAGCCCGTCCACCGCATCGGCGAGCGCGACCCAGGCGCCGCAGATGCTGGCGCAGCGCGTGCCGCCGTCGGCCTGCAGGACGTCGCAGTCGAGGTGGATCGTGCGCTCGCCGAGCTTCTTCAGGTCGACCACCGCTCTGAGGCTACGGCCGATCAGGCGCTGGATTTCCTGCGTGCGGCCCGACTGCTTGCCGCGCGCGGCTTCGCGGTCGGTGCGGGTGTGAGTCGAGCGCGGCAGCATGCCGTATTCGGCCGTCACCCAGCCGCAGCCAGAGCCCTTCTTGTGCGGCGGCACCTTCTCCAGCACGCTGGCGGTGCACAGCACGCGGGTGTCGCCCATGGCGACGAGCACCGAGCCTTCGGCGTGCTTGGTATAGCGGCGGGTGAAGGACAGCGGGCGCAAGGCGTCGGGCGCGCGGCCGCTGGGTCGAACGACGGTATCGGTCATGGTGGGCATCCGGAATGGAAAGCCCGATTTTACCGTGCGCGGCGGCCGGCTATTTGCTGGAGATCTTCTTGATCGCCTGCTGGATCTCGGCGATTGCGCGCTCGATCTCGTCGTCCGAGATCGCGGTCGCGCCCGGCAGCGGGCGCAGCGCGTTGATCTGCGTGGTGACGCCGCCTTCCGGCAGGGCCAGCGTGGAGATCGAATCCTTGCTCGGCATGCGCGCCTCGCCCCAGGTCATGGCGACGAGGCTGAGGTTGTCACCGTGCTCGCCGCCGCGGAATTCGGCATGGTCCATCAAATGGCGCACGGCGTCTTCCAGCGTGTAGGCGTGCAGCAGGGCCGACACTTCGGGGATGCTGACCATGCCCCAGATGCCGTCGGTGCACAGCAGCATGGTGTCGGCGTCGTGCAGCGGAATCGGCGCGTTGCATTCGACCTGCGGCGGCACGTAGCCGCCAAGGCAGTTCGACACGCGGTTGCGCTCGGGATGGTGCGCCGCCTCCTCCTCGGTGATGAGCCCTTCGCGCACCAGGCGCGCCACCGTGGTGTGGTCCTCGGTGCGGGCGATCAGGCCGCCGTCACTGAAGAGATACAGGCGCGAATCGCCGACGTGCGCCCAATAGGCGGTGTTGTCCTGCACCACCGCCGCGACCACGGTCGTGTGCGGGATCTCGAGCAGGTCCTGCTCGACCGCGTAGTCGTTGATAGCGAAATGCGCGTGGGTGATGCCGTCGGCGAGAAAGGCCTGCGGGTTGTCGAGCCGCGGCCGCGCGTGTTTCTGGAACCGGTCGGTCAGCGTCTGCACGGCGATCTGCGCCGCGATCTCGCCGTGCATGTGGCCGCCCATGCCATCGGCCACCACCATCAGCAGCGCCTCCCGGCTGTAGGAGTAGGCCACGCGGTCCTGGTTGTTCTTGCGCCCGCCCTGGCGGGAAGCCTGATAGATGGTGAATTTCATGCGCCTACTCTAGACAACTTTGCGGCAAATCAGAACAGTTCCCGGTTGAGCGAGCGCTTCAGGCTCGACAGCAGCGACGCGCGGGGCGGCGGGATCGCGCTGCGGTCCATCAATACCTTCTGCAGGCTGAAGACGCTCTGCGGACGCTCCATGTAATTGAGCTTGAGGCACTGGTCGATGGTCTCGAGCAACTGGTCCGAGTAGGCGCCGCGCCAGTTTTGCGTCGCCGGCACCAGCTTGTCGTTGAGCAGGCGCGCATCGGCCGCCTGCGGCGGGTAGCCGGCCAGGCAAGCATAGAGGCTCGCGCCGATGCTGTAGATGTCGGTCCACGGGCCCAGGCGCTCGCGATTGTGGTACTGCTCGGGCGCCGCGAAACCCGGCGTGTACATCGGCTGCAGTTTGGTCTCTTCCTGCGACAGCGTCTGCCGCGCGGCGCCGAAGTCGATCAGCACCGGCGTGCCGTCCAAACGGATATAGAGGTTCGAGGGCTTGATGTCGAGGTGCAGCAGCTTGTGCGTGTGCACCTCGCGCAGGCCGTTCAGCAACTGGGCGAACACGCGCCGGATGAAGCTCTCGCGGATGGTGCCGCGGTTGGCCTGGATGTGCTGCTGCAACGTCTTGCCGCGTTCGAAGCGCATCACCATGTAGACGGTTTCGTTGGCGCGGAAGAAGTTGACCACGCGCACCACGTTCGGGTGGTCAATGCGCGCCAGCGCGCGTCCTTCCTCGAAGAAGCACTTCATGCCGTGGCGGAAGATGTTGTTGTTCTCGGCCGAGCTCGCCTGCACGATGACCGAGCCCTCGGTGCGCAGCACCAGCGCGCCGGGCAGGTATTCCTTGATCGCCACCGACTGGTTGTTGTCGTCGCGCGCGAGATAGACGATGCTGAAGCCGCCGCCGCCGATCTTGCGCACGATCGTGTATTCGTTGAGCCGATAGCCGTTGGGCAGCGCCTGGTTGGGTTGAGTCGCCATAGTCGAACGTCTATTATCTTCGCCAATTATCCGGCCAGGCCGTAAAGCTCGCCCCGGCGCCAGGCCGGCTGTCGTTTCCCTTACCCAATATTAAGGCCATCCATGACCGCCAGCATGACCGGGTTCGCCGCCCGTACCCTGCATGTCAAGCCCGTCAGCGTCAGCATCGATCTTCGCAGCGTCAACCAGCGGTACCTGGAGCTCCATTTCCGCCTCGCAGACGAGGTTCGGCCGCTCGAACCGCAGCTGCGCGACCTGATCCAGCGGCGCCTCGCCCGCGGCAAGGTCGAGTGCCGGATCGGCATCACTGCATCGGCAGCAGACGCGCAGAGTAACGGCGTAAACGTCGCGATTCTTGAGCGGCTCGCGCAGTGGCAGGCCGAGGTGCAGGCGCGCCTGCCGGCTGCCACGCCGCTTTCGGTGGGCGAAGTGCTGCGCTGGCCCGGCGCGGTGGGTGCGGGCGAAGTCTCCGCCGACACCCTTGGCGATGCCGTCCTGGCGGGCGTGCGCGAGGCGCTCGATGAACTGGTCGAGACCCGCCGGCGGGAAGGTGCCAAGTTGCGCCAGCACATCCTCGACCGGCTCGCCGCCGCCGAAGCGGAAGTCGCCAGCCTCAAGCCGCTGCTGCCAGCACTAGCCGCCGCCCAGCGCGACAAGCTCGCCGAGCGCCTGCGCGAAGCGCTCGGCGAGGCGGGCCACGAGCGTCTTGCGCAGGAAGTCGCGCTGGCCGCGCAAAAGGCCGACATCGACGAGGAGCTCGCGCGGCTCGCCACGCATTTCACCGAGGTCCGCCGCGTGCTCGACCAGCCAGGTGCAGTCGGCAAGCGGCTCGATTTCCTGATGCAGGAACTCCACCGCGAGGCCAACACCCTTGGCTCGAAATCGGTGGCGGTGGAAACCTCGCGCGTCTCGCTCGAGCTCAAGGTCCTGATCGAGCAGATGCGCGAACAGGTGCAGAACATCGAATGAAGGAAACGGAACAACCATGACCTCGAATCCCAGCCAAGGCGTCCTCTACATCGTCAGCGCGCCCTCGGGCGCCGGCAAGACCAGCCTGGTCAAGGCGCTGCTCAAGGCCGACCCGGCGATCCGCCTGTCGATTTCCTACACCACCCGCCCGCCGCGCCCGGGCGAAACGGACGGCCGCGACTACCATTTCGTCAGCCGCCCCCGTTTCGAGGAAATGCTCGCCGACGGCGAATTCCTCGAGCACGCCGAGGTGTACGGCAACTTCTACGGCACGTCGCGGGGCAGCATTTCCCGGGACTTGCTGGCAGGCCACGACGTCCTGTTGGAAATCGACTGGCAGGGGGCCGAGCAGGTGCGCCGCCACTTTCCCGAGGCGGAATCGATCTTCATCCTGCCGCCGTCGTTTTCGGCTCTGCGCACCCGGCTCGCCGGACGCGGGCAGGACAGCGAGGCCGTGATCGAACGCCGGCTGGCCGCGGCCGCCCACGACGTCGCCCACGCCCAGGCCTTCGACTATATAATTGTCAATGACTATTTCGACCACGCCCTGCAGGACCTGGTCGCGATCACCCGCAGCATCCGCCTCGAGACGGCGCGCCAGCTGAAACGGCACGCCGCGCTGTTCGAGGAATTCCAGCGTATCTGACACTGCCTGAAGCAGGAGTAAGCCATGGCCCGCATCACCGTCGATGACTGTCTTGAACACATCCCCAACCGCTTCGAGCTGACGCTCGCCGCGACCTACCGCGCCCGCCAGCTGGCGCAGGGCTCGCAGCCCCTGGTCGAATCGAAGGACAAGCCCATCGTCACTGCGCTGCGCGAAATCGCCGCTGGCAAGGTCGGCCGTGAAATCCTCAACCGGGGCCGCGCCTGAGGCGACGCCCCTTCCTGACGCCGCGCCCAACTCCCGGGCAGCGGCCTTGACGCACGCCTTCGACTCCCTGCGCCCGGCGCTCTCGTACCTGTCGGCGGATGAAATCGCCGTCGTCGAGGACGCCTACGAATTCAGCCGCAAGGCCCACGAGGGCCAGTTCCGTAAGAGCGGCGAGCCCTATATCTCCCATCCGCTGGCAGTCGCCGGCATCCTCGCGAGCTGGCACCTCGACGCCCAGACGCTGTGCGCGGCGCTGCTGCACGACGTCGTCGAGGACACGCCGGCCACCGCCGCCGAGATCGAGGCGCGCTTCGGCAAGGCCGTGGCGCTGCTGGTCGAGGGCGTCTCCAAGCTCGACAAGCTGGCCTTCGCGTCCGAGCAGCACGCGCAGGCGGAGAATTTCCGCAAGATGCTGCTGGCGATGGCGCAGGACGTGCGGGTGATCCTGGTCAAACTCGCCGACCGCCTGCACAACATGCACACCATGGGCGCGATGCCCACCGAGAAGCGCAAGCGCATCGCCAAGGAAACGCTGGAGATCTACGCGCCGATCGCCAACCGCCTGGGCCTGCACTCGGTCTACCAGGAACTTGAGGACCTCGGTTTCCGCTACCTGCACCCGAACCGCTACCAGGTGCTGGCGAAGGCGGTGAAAGCCGCGCGCGGCAACCGCCGCGAGCTGGTCGAGAAGGTCAAGCAGGCGATCCAGGACAAGCTCGAGCAGTGCAACATCGAGGCCACCATCAGCGGCCGCGAGAAGCACCTCTACAGCATCTACCGCAAGATGCAGGAGAAGAACCTGGCGTTCTCCGAGGTGTTCGACATCTACGGCTTCCGCGTCGTCGTGCGCGACCAGCCTTCCTGCTACCTCGCGCTCGGCGCGCTGCATTCGCTGTACAAGCCGATCCCCGGCAAGTTCAAGGATTACATCGCGATACCCAAGGCCAACGGCTACCAGTCGCTGCACTCCATCCTGTTCGGCCCCAACGGCACGCCGATCGAAGTGCAGATCCGCACCACCGAGATGAACCGGCTGGCGGAATCCGGCGTCGCCTCGCACTGGATGTACAAGTCGGCCGACGCCGCGCTGAACGACGTGCAGACGCGCACCCACCGCTGGCTGCAATCGCTGCTCGACATCCAGGCCGACCATGGCGACTCGCCGGAATTCCTCGAGCACATCAAGGTCGATCTCTTCCCCGACGAGGTCTACGTCTTCACGCCCAAGGGCAAGATCATGGCGTTGCCGCGTGGCGCCACCGCAGTCGATTTCGCCTTCGCCGTGCACACCGACATCGGCCACCACTGCATCGCCGTCAAGATCAATTACGAGCTGATGCCGCTCAGAACCCAGCTCAGGAACGGCGACCACGTCGAGATCCTCACCGCGTCCAACGCCACGCCAAACGCAGCTTGGCTCAATTTCGTCGTCACCGGCAAGGCGCGCTCGCACATTCGCAACTATCTCCGCAACGCGCGCGTGGAAGAGGCCGCCGCGCTCGGCGAGCGGCTCCTCAACAGCGCACTCGCCGCGCTCAACCCGGAGGCCCCCACCCCCGACGAAGCGGTGTGGGACCGCGTCATCAAGGACTACGGCCTGCAGACCAAGCAGGAACTCTTCGCCGGCATCGGGCTCGGACGCAAGCTGCCGCTGGTCGTCGCCCACCAGCTGTTGCACGTCCAGGGCGAAAAAACCGGCGAGCCCGCGCACCCTCACGCGATCAGCATCCGCGGCACCAAGGGCATCGCGGTCGAGCTGGCGCAATGCTGTCACCCGATCCCGGGCGACCCCATCCTCGGCTTCATCCACAAGGACCGCGGCCTCATCATCCATACCCACGACTGCCCGTCGATACGCGCCTTCCGCGCCGATCCGGACAAATGGCTCGACGTCGAATGGGAGGCCGAGCCGGGCCACATGTTCGACGTCTCGATCAAGGTCGTCGTCGGCAACCAGCGCGGCGTGCTCGCCAAGGTCGCCGCGGCCATCGCCGAGCAGGGCTCGAACATCGGCAACGTGTCGATGGAAGAGGAAGACGGCAGTCCCTACACCGTGTTGTTCTTCACCGTGCAGGTGGAGAACCGCATGCACCTCGCCCGGGTGATGCGCGCCTTGCGCGTGTTGCCCGACGTGGTGCGCATCTTCCGCATCAAGGGCAAGAAGGACGGCCGCGCCGCGCAATCCCAGTGACTTCCCAGGACCTCGCATGAAAAAAACCATCATCCACACTACCGACGCGCCCGCCGCGATCGGCACCTATTCGCAGGCCGTGCGCGTCGATAAGACGGTTTATCTCTCCGGCCAGATCGGCCTCGACCCGGCTTCGATGCAACTGGTCGAAGGCATCGAGGGGCAGATCCACCAGGTGTTCCGGAACCTGTCGGCCGTGGCCAAGGCGGCCGGCGGTTCGCTCGACGACGTGGTCAAGCTCAACATGTATCTCACCGACCTCACCCACTTCCCCAAGGTCAACGAGATCATGGCAAGCTATTTCAACCAACCCTATCCGGCGCGCGCCGCGGTCGGCGTCGCCGAACTCCCACGCGGCGCGCAGGTCGAGGCCGACGCGGTGATGGTGCTCGGCTAAGCCGTTCAATTGAAGCGATCGGCATCGCGGTTTTCCTTTCCGGTCAGTCCGGCGCTCGCCGACAAACTCGCCAAACTCGGCCTCCATGGTGACGCGGATCTCATCCTGCACCTGCCGCTGCGCTGGGAGGACGAAACCCGGCTGACACCGATCCGCGACCTCCTGCCCGGCGCGACCGCACAGGTTCAGGCCACAGTGCGCGAAGCGAACATCGCCTACCGGCCGCGCCGCATGCTGACGGTGACGGTGGAAGACGCCGGCGGCGGCGTGCTCGGCATCCGTTTCCTGAATTTCTATCCCAGTCACGTCAAGCTATTCCAGCCGGGCCAGTCTTTTCGCTTCGTCGGTGAAGTGCGCGGCGGTTTCCTCGGCCTGGAGATGGTGCATCCGCGCTTTTCCAAGGCCGACGACGCCACGCCGCTGCCGGACCAACTCACCCCGGTTTACCCGACCACTGCCGGTCTCGGCCAGGCGACGCTGCGCAAGTGCGTCGAGCGCGCGCTCGCGGCGCCGATCGCCGACACCCTGCCCGCCGACTGGCTCGCCGAACTCGGCCTGCCCGGATTCGAAGCGAGCGTCCGTCTGCTGCACCAGCCGCCGCTCGACGCCGCGCTCGCCGAGCTTGAATCGCGCCGCCACCCGGCCTGGCAGCGCCTGGCGTTCGACGAACTGCTGGCCCAGCAGCTGTCGCTCGCCGCCGCACGCGCGCAGCGGCAGAAACAGCGCACCCAGCCGCTTCCCGCGCGCAAACGCTTGACCCGGGCCTTTCTGGATACGCTGCCATTCGCGCTCACCGACGCGCAGGCGCGTGCCTGGCAGGAAATCAGTGCAGACCTCGGACAGCCCCATCCGATGCGCCGCCTGCTGCAGGGCGATGTCGGCAGCGGCAAGACCGTCGTCGCCGCGCTCGCCTGCCTGCAGGCAATCGAAAACGGCATGCAGGCCGCCTTCATGGCGCCGACCGAGATCCTCGCCGAACAGCACTACCGCAAGCTCGCTTCCCCGCTCGCCGCGCTCGGCGTGAGAACGGCATGGGTGGCGGGCAGCCTGCGCAAGACCGAGCGCACCGCCGCGTGGCAGGCGATCGCGTCGGGTGAAATCGACCTTGCCTTCGGCACCCACGCGCTGTTCCAGGAAGGCGGCGGTTTTGCGCGCCTAGGCATCGCCATCGTCGACGAGCAGCACCGATTCGGCGTCGGCCAGCGCCTCGCGCTGATCGAGAAAGGACAAGAGCCGCACCAGCTGATGATGAGCGCGACGCCGATCCCGCGCACGCTGGCGATGAGCTTCTTCGCCGACCTCGACGTGTCGACAATCAACGAACTGCCGCCGGGCCGCACGCCCATCGTCACCAAGCTCGTCAGCGCCGCGCGGCGCGACGACGTGCTGGCGCGCGTGCGCGCCGCCTGCCACGAGGGTGGCCAGGCCTACTGGGTCTGCCCGCTGATCGAGGAATCGGAGAAGCTGCAGCTGCAGACGGCCGAAGACACCTTTGCAGCATTGACTGAGCAGCTGCCCGACCTGCGCGTGGGGCTGGTGCACGGCCGCATGAAGCCCGACGCCAAGCAGGCCGTGATGGCTGCGTTCCAGGCCCACGAGATCGACCTCCTGGTCGCCACCACGGTGATCGAGGTCGGCGTCGACGTGCCCAACGCCGCGCTCATGATCATCGAGCACGCCGAGCGTATGGGGCTCGCGCAACTGCACCAGCTGCGCGGCCGGGTCGGTCGCGGCAGCCGCGAGTCGGTGTGCGTGCTGCTGTACGAAACCCCC
>JBKBRW010000014.1:0-66619 GCA_046291555.1 Thiobacillus sp. | reverse complement strand
GATTTGCTGTCGATCGCCAGACCGGAGGCGGCGGCGATGGCGAGCAGTTGCAGAAACTCGCGGCGGTTCATTTGCATCGGTGACACCCTTCTCATATATGCGCTGGGAGCAGTATGCGTTCCGAGTCCCGGCTGAAAAATAGTTAATTGAGTCTATTCATGCCCGGTCCGCCCGGAGGCGGGCAAACGCCTGTTGGCGGCCCGGCTGCGGGGAAGCCCCCTCAACCGCCCAGCCCGCGCTCTTCCTGCGCGAGTTCCCGCAAGCCCTCAAGCGCCACCGCCAGCGTCGCGCTGTCGCTCTCGCGCGGGAACACCATCCACGCCGGCAGCCGCAGCGTGGGGCTGCCGGGCACCTGGAACAGCCGGCCGGCCTCGAGGTGCTGGCGCACCAGGCGCTGCGGGAAATAGCCGCTGCCGCCGTAGGTGAGCAGTTGCTGCACCCCGAGCCAGCCGATGTTGGCGACGAGCGCGGGCGGACCGACTTCGGGGTGATGGTCGCTGAAAAGCGCGTGGAATTCCGGCCCCCAGTCGATGTGGATGTAGCCGGGGTCGGGCCAGCCGCTCGCCAGGTCGCTGGTCACCAGGAGCAGGGTCTCGTCGAACAGCGCCTCGACGACGAGTCCGGGGCGCGAGGTGGGGGTATACATCACGCCGATGTCGACGCTGCCTTCGATGAGGCCCTGCATGATGTCGGCCTCGAAGCCGATCTCCAGGCGCAGTGACACGTCCGGCGCCGTCTTCCGCATCCACGCCACCCAGTGCGGCAGGAAGCCTTCCCACACCGCAATGCGCCCCGACAGCGTGAGCACGTCGTGGAAGCCCTGCGGCAGGCCGACGTCGTGACGCGCCTGCTCAACCGTGCGCACCAGATGCTTGGCGTGGCGCAGGAAGCGTTTGCCCGCGGGGGTGAGTTCGGCGCCGTTGCGGCCGCGCTGGAACAGGCGGGCGCCGAGCAGGGTTTCCAGATTGTGGATGCGCGCGCTCACCGTCGACTGCGTGACGTGGAGGCGGCTCGCGGCGGCAACGAAGTTGCCGGTGGCGGCGACGGCGAGAAAGGTACGGGCGAGCTCGGTGTCCATATATATCGAGATTTCCGATATTAAAAACGAAAATTAATCGCTGGATAGATATATTAGCGGTCCCTAAACTACGGTCATCCCTTCCCCGAACGAGAGGAGACCGTCATGAACCAGATGACCGACCCCGCAGCCGTGATGCCCGCGCGCGACGCCGAGGGCTATCTCATCGAACCGGGCGACTGGAACGAGGCCATCGCCCGCGAACTCGCCCGCGACGAGCAGATCGCGCTGACCGACGCGCACTGGGACGCGATCCGCTTCATGCGCGACTACTACGACGAGCACCAGATTGCCGCCGACGCCCGCTTCGTCATCAAGCACCTGTCCGAGCGCTTCGGACGCGACGCGCAGAAGAAGCTGTTCGAGCTCTTCCCCTACGGCTATGTGAAGCAGGCGTGCAAGATCGCCGGCATGAAGCGGCCGCGCGCGTGGAGCACGGGTTGAGGGCGCGCGTGCGGCGCATGCGCAAGCTGGCGTACTCGGTTTCCGAGCGCGAGCACTGGATTTCCGCGCTCGGGGGCCTCGCAGGCATCCTCGCCGTGGTGTGGGTCGGCCAGGTCTGGCTCGACGGCCACGGCGGCGTGCTCGCGGCCGCGTCGATGGGCGCCTCGGCGGTGCTGCTGTTCGCCGCGCCGCATGGCGCGCTCTCGCAGCCGTGGCCGGTGTTGGGCGGGCATCTCGTCTCGGCGCTGATCGGCGTCACCTGTGCGCGCTGGCTCGGCGGCGATCTCACGCTCGCGGCGGCGCTCGCGGTCAGCCTGGCGATTGCTGCCATGTACACGCTGCGCTGCCTGCATCCGCCGGGCGGGGCCACCGCGCTGTACGCGGTGCTCGGTGGCGAGGCCGTGCACGCGCTCGGCTACGGTTATCTCTTTAGCCCGGTGTTGTTGAACGTGGCGGTGCTGCTCGTGGTGGCGGTCGCGTTCAACTATCCCTTCGCCTGGCGGCGCTATCCGCAGGCCTGGCACCGCCGCGCCGCCATGCCCGACGAGCCGGGCGAGAAGCACATGATCCCGCACAGCAGTCTGGTCTATGCCCTGAGCCAGATCGACACCTTCGTCGACGTCAGCGAGGAAGACCTGCAGCGTATCTATGCCCTGGCGCTGTACGGTGCGCCCGCACCCGAGTCCGAAGCCGGTGCGCAGCCGGGCGAGTCACTGACCTAGCCCAGCGTCGTATCCAGCACCATCATGACCGCGAAACCGGCCATCAGCCCGATCGTCGCCGGCGTCTGGTGGCCATTGCGGTGGGTTTCGGGAATCACCTCGTGGCTGACCACGAAGATCATCGCGCCGGCGGCGAGGCCCAGGCCGATCGGATAGGCGAGCGCGAGGCCGCTGGCGAGACCGACGCCAAGCAGCGCGCCGAGCGGCTCCATCAGGCCGCTCAGCGCGGCGATCCCCACCGCGCGCATCGGGGTGAGCCCCGCCGCCTTCAGCGCCATCGCGACCGCGAGCCCTTCGGGGATATCCTGCAGCGCGATCGCCGTGGTGAGCGGCAGGCCGACGGCGATATCGGCCTTCGAGAACGCCACGCCGATCGCCATGCCCTCCGGCAGATTGTGCAGCGCGATGGCGAACACGAACAGCCACACGCGCGAGACACGCCCGCAGCCGGCGCCGCAGGGGCCCCCATGTTCATGTGCGTGCGGCGTGAAGCGGTCGAGCCCGAGCATGAGCAGCACGCCGAGCGCAAGCCCGGCGACGACCGTGAGCGCGCCGGCGTGGGCGCTGCCGGTGAGCGTTTCGCCCGCGGCGAGTCCGGGCAGGATGAGCGAAAAGGAACTCGCCGCCAGCATCATGCCCGCGGCGAGCCCCAGCATGGTGTCCTCGGTGCGCGTGGACAGGTGGCGCAAGAAGAGTGCCAGCAGGGCGCCGAGCGCAGTCGCGGCAAACCCCGCGCCTCCCCCGAGGAGGGCCAGGCGCAAAGCCGCTTCGGATTCTCCGCTGGCGACGCGCCACACGCTCGCCGCCAGCAGCAGCAGCACCGCCGCCAGCGCGAGCGCCAGGCCCAGCGCGGTATACGGATGCGCCTGCGCCTGCTGCGCCCAGATGGCGCGCCAGCTGGCAGCGGGGTCGGTGTGGGCGAGTTGCATGGTGTTGAAAGTCAATCAGCAATAGCCTAGCGGTTCCTCGTCGTCGGCCGCCTGACGGCGACGCCTGCCCAGGCGGCGGGGATCGAGCGCATGCAGGATTTTCCACCATCTGCCGGGCCGCGGGGCCACATGCCCCGCAAGCGGCGGCGGGAGACGATCACGCTTGCGCTGAACCATCTCGATGCCTCGCGTCAGCTCGCCGTGGCCTGCGCGAGCGACAGCCAGTAGCGGTGCGGGTAGTCGCGCGCCGGGTCGACGACCGGCAGGTGCTCGAGGCCGCGGGCGGCGAAAAAGCCGTTCGCGTCGGCCTGTGCCTTCACCAGCAGGCCGTCGCAACCCGCCGCGCGTGCCGCGGCGGTTGCGGCGTCGAGAAGTCGGCTGCCGATGCCCGCGCGGTGGCGCGCCGGATCGACATAGAGCCCATGCAGCAGCAGGCCGCGCTGGCCCGAGGGGCCGTCGCGCGGATCGGCCGTGTCCCAGACGGCGACGCCGACGAGCACGCCGGCGGCATCCTCGGCGACGACGCCGGCCATGTGCAGGAAATCGTGCGGGTGATAGCGGTAAGTTGGCAGGCTCAGGCGTTTCACCCGCTCCGCGAGCTTCCAGGTCATCACCGCACGCTCGATCACGCCGTTGGCGGCCGGCAGGTCGGCGACGCTCATCGCGCGGAGACGGACGGCGGCGGGCTCGGTTTTCGCCATGGCAGCGGGCGCGCTCATGCCGCGTCCAGTCCTTCGAACGCGCCGCCGAAGCGGGCGAGGGCGGTCAGGAGTTGCTGTCCGAAGTGAGCGATCATGGGGGTCTCCTTTCGTCAGAGGTACTGGATGCGTCGCCGCAGGTCGTCGAGGTCGGTCTTCGCGTCGTGCAGCGTGTCGCCGTCGACGCCGACGATCACGCCGACGCCGGACACCGGGATCAGCTTGTCGATCTGGAAGCGCCCGGCGCTGGCGCGCAGGAAGCATTCCTCGTCGAAGAACAGCTGGTCGCCCGCGTTGCCGACGGCGTCGGATTCGAGCGTGTCGTAGCCGACGAGGCGAACGATGTCGCCGCGGTTCTGAATCTCGACGGTCTCGACGCTGCGGGTGTCGGGCTTGATGAGGATGGCACGCATGGTGGGTTCTCTTTCGTTCAATCGGGTGGGGAAGATGCCCCGCCCCTCGTGGGCGGGGCAGGGCTCAGGCGAGATCGAAGCGGTCGAGGTTCATCACCTTGGTCCAGGCCGCGACGAAGTCCCGCACGAACTTCTCCTGCGCATCGTGCTGGCCGTAGACCTCGGCGATCGCGCGCAGTTGCGCGTTCGAGCCGAACACCAGGTCGGCGCGCGTCGCGGTCCAGCGGGTCTTGCCGGTCTTGCGATCGCGCACCTCGAACACGTTCTTGTCCGCGGCCACCGGCTGCCATGCGTTCGCCATGTCGAGCAGGTTGACGAAGAAGTCGGTGCTCAGCACGCCCGGACGGTCGGTGAACACGCCGTGCTTGGTGCCGCCGAAGTTCGCGTCGAGCACGCGCAAGCCGCCGACCAGCACCGTCATCTCGGGCGCGGTGAGCGTGAGCAACTGCGCCTTGTCGATGAGCAGTGCCTCGGTCGGCACCTCGGGGAAGCGGCCGCTGCGGTAGTTGCGGAAACCGTCGGCGATCGGCTCGAGCGGCGCGAAGGAGTGCGCATCGGTCTGCTCGGCGCTCGCATCCATGCGGCCGGGCGTGAACGGCACGGTGACATCGACCCCGGCCTTGCGCGCGGCGTCCTCGACCGCGGCGCCGCCCGCCAGCACGATGAGGTCGGCGAGCGAGATTTTCTTGCCGCCATTGGCGGAACCGTTGAACTCGGCCTGGATGGCTTCGAGTTTGGCGAGCACCTTGGCGAGCTGCGCGGGCTGGTTGACTTCCCAGTCCTTCATCGGCGCCAGGCGAATGCGCGCGCCATTGGCGCCGCCGCGCTTGTCCGAGCCGCGGAAGCTCGCGGCCGATGACCACGCGGTGTAGACCAACTCGGACACGCCGAGGCCGCAACCGAGCACCTTCGCCTTCAGCGCGGCGACGTCCTTCGCGTCGACCAGCGGATGGTCCACCGCAGGGATCGGGTCCTGCCAGATCAGGTCTTCGGCCGGTACTTCGGGGCCGAGGTAGCGTGCCTTCGGACCCATGTCGCGGTGGGTGAGCTTGAACCAGGCACGCGCGAAAGCGTCGGCGAATTCTTCCGGATGCTTGTGGAAGTGGCGCGCGATCTTTTCGTACTCGGGGTCCATGCGCATCGCCATGTCGGCGTCGGTCATGATGATCGGCACCTTCTTCGACGGGTCGTGCGCGGCCGGCGCCATGTTGGCGTCGGTGTGCGTTTTCGGCGTCCATTGCCAGGCACCGGCGGGGCTCTTGGTGAGTTCCCACTCGTTGTTGAACAGCATGTCGAAGTAGCTCATGTCCCATTGCGTGGGTGTGGGCGTCCACGAGCCTTCGAGGCCGCTGCCGATCTGGTCGCCCCCTTTGCCGCTGCCATGCGTGCTGATCCAGCCGAAGCCCTGGTGCTCGATGTCTGCGCCTGCGGGGGCCGGACCGATCTTGCGCGGATCGCCGGCGCCGTGGGCCTTGCCGAAGGTGTGGCCGCCGCAGGTCAGCGCCACGGTCTCGTAATCGTTCATCGCCATGCGGGCGAAGGTTTCGCGCACCATGCGCGCCGAGGCGAGCGGGTCGGGCTTGCCGCCGGGGCCTTCGGGGTTGACATAGATGAGGCCCATCTGCACAGCCGCCAAAGGATTCTCGAACTTGTCGGGCTCGGTGCCGTGGCGCTCGTCGGCCAGCCAGTCCTTCTCCGAGCCCCAGTACACCGACTCGTCGGACTCGTACACGTCGGCGCGGCCGCCGCCGAAGCCGAAGGTCTTGAAGCCCATCGACTCGAGCGCGCAGTTGCCGGCGAGCACGATGAGGTCGGCCCAGGAAATCTTGTTGCCGTATTTCTGCTTGATCGGCCACAGCAGGCGGCGCGCTTTGTCGAGGTTGACGTTGTCCGGCCAGGAATTGGTCGGGGCGAAGCGCTGCTGCCCGAGCCCGGCGCCGCCCCGGCCGTCGCCGATGCGGTAGGTGCCCGCCGCGTGCCAGGCCATGCGGATGAACAGCGGACCGTAGTGGCCGTAGTCGGCGGGCCACCAGTCCTGCGAATCGGTCATCAGCGCGTAGAGATCCTTCTTCACCGCGGCGAGGTCCAGCGACTCGAAGGCCTCGGCATAGTCAAAGGCGGGGTCCATCGGGCTGGTCTGCGGCACGAACTGGCTCAGGATCTTCAGGTTCAGCTGGTTCGGCCACCAGTCGTGGACGGTCGGCGCGCCGCCGGCGGCGGTGACGTGGAAGGGGCATTTGCTCTCGGACATGGCTCTCTCTCCTCTCGATACGCTGTTTCCAGCGCGATGCCTGCATTTAAGACCAGGGCGCGAGATTTGTCTCATGAATAGTCTAGAATGCGACAATTGATAAAAACGAACGGACGCCCATGACCCTGCAGGAGCTCAAGTACCTCGTGGCGCTCGCGGATCACGGCCACTTCGGCCGTGCGGCGGAAGCCTGCTTCATCACGCAGTCGACGCTGTCGACCCAGATCAAGAAGCTCGAGGACTTCCTCGGCGTGACGCTGTTCGACCGCAGCCTGAAGCGCGTCACGCCGACGCCGATCGGCAAGGAAATCCTCGCGGCCGCCCGCAACATCGTCGAGGAGGCCGAGCGCATCCGCGAGCTCGCCAAGCACGCGCAGGACCCGATGGAACGCACCCTGCATCTCGGCGTGATTCCCACGCTCGGGCCCTACTACCTGCCGCACGCGCTGACGCTGGTGCACAAGAAGCATCCGGGGCTGCGCCTGTTGCTGCGCGAGGAAATGACGCCGCAGATCCTCGAGCACCTGCTCGAAGGCAAGCTCGACGCGGGTCTGCTCGCGCTGCCCGTGACGAACGATGCCCTGCGGGTTGAGCCGCTGTTCTACGAACCGTTTTATGCCGCGCTGCCCGCTGGGCATCCGCTCGCGAAGCGCGACACACTCAAGGTGACCGAGCTCATGCAGGAAAAGTTGCTGCTGCTCGACGAGGGCCACTGCCTGCGCGACCAGGCGCTCGACGTGTGCGGCGCGCGCCAGGACCGCCGCGAGGAGGTTCGCGCGACCAGCCTCGAGACGTTGCGCCAGATGGTCGGCATGGGCTTGGGCGTGACGCTGCTGCCGGCGCTGTCGGTCGACGCCGCCCCGCGCGTCATCAAAAAGGCGATTGAAATCCGGCCTTTCAGGTCGCCGCCGCCGGGGCGCACCATCGGCCTGGTGTGGCGCCGCCGCGCGCCTTTCCCTGAGACTTTCGAGCGTCTCGCGCAGACGCTCAAGGCCGCGCTCCCGGACGGGGTGGCGCCGGCTTGAGTATGCTAGGCCAGGCCTCAACGGCCTGGTGTTGCGCGAAATCACTGGGCTGGCACACAAGGCCAGGCGGCGGCTGGACGCCACCCCGGCACCCAAGTAGAATCCGTCGCGTCATTGGGGAGTAGTCGCCCGCAGTAGTACTAACGGGGTGTGCGTCAACAGACTTGGCCGTGCGGCCATGGCGCATGCAGCCCTTCGGCCTCGCAACGTGGCCCGGCCTGGCAAGACCTTTGACCTGATTGCCCCGGCTGGCCGGCGCGGCGATCGGGTCATCGCGTGAACCCGGCCTGGAGCTTCAAGTGGACGCATTTCTCATATCGACGGGCGTGGTCGCGCTGGCCGAGGTCGGCGACAAGACGCAACTGCTCGCCTTCCTCTTGGCGGCAAAATTCCGCAAGCCCGTCCCCATCATCCTCGGCATCCTCGCCGCCACCCTCGCCAATCATGGCCTCGCCGGTGCGCTCGGCGCGTGGGTCACCACGCTGTTCGCGCCCGAGGTGCTGCGCTGGATCCTGGGCCTGTCGTTCATTGCGATGGCCGTGTGGATCCTGATCCCCGACAAGCTCGACGAGGACGAAGCGCGGCTCGTGCAGCTCGGCGTGTTCGGCACCACGCTCGTCGCCTTCTTTCTCGCCGAAATGGGCGACAAGACCCAGATCGCCACCGTCGCGCTGGCGGCGCAGTATGGCGATTTCCTCTGGGTCGTCGCCGGCACCACGCTCGGCATGCTGATCGCTAACGTGCCGGCGGTGCTCTTGGGCGATCGCGTCGCCCACCGCATGCCGGTGAAGCTTGTGCACGGCATCGCCGCCGCGATCTTCGCCGCCCTCGGCGTCGCTGTGCTGCTCGGGATCGGCGAGGGATACGGTTTCTGAGCGACTACATCAGCCAGGCCAGCGCGGCGTAGCGGCCGAGCTTGCCGAGCGTCACCAGCAGCAGGAAGACCGGCACGCCGACGCGCAGCACGCCGGCGACCAGGCACAGCGGATCGCCCACCACCGGCAGCCAGGCGAACAGCAGGCTGGGGCGCCCCCAGCGCGCGAACCAGCGCTCGGCGCGTGCCATGCGCGCCTCGGTCTTCACGGTGCGATGCGCGACGGCCACCCGGCCGAAGCGGCCCATGCCGTAGGTGACGAGGCTGCCGAGCACGTTGCCGGCGGTGGCGGTCATGACGGTCGCCAGCGGGTCGGCGCCCTGGTGCAGACGGTAGAGCAGCAGTGCCTCGGAACCGCCGGGAAACAGCGTCGACGACAGGAGCGCCGAACCGAACAGCGTCCAGTCCATGCCCTCAGCGTGGCGGGCAGGCGCCGATGCGCTGCGCGCGCAGGATCTGCGTGAAGTGCTGCATGCCGGGGCTCGGCGGCACGTAGCCGCCGACCATACGGATCTCGTAGCCGTTGGCGTCGCGCCGGCCCTCCGCGCGCCCGACCATGCGGGAAGGGCCGGCCGTCTCGCAGACGAAGTTGTAGCGCACCGTGTCGCCGGCCTGCTGGAACTGGGTGATCGCGCACAGGCTGCCGGTTTCGGCGACGGCGTAGGCGGTGCCGTAGACGATCTCGCGTTCGCCGAAGCACTTCTGGTGCTGGCGCGCCGGCAGCTGGAGCGCGGTGCCGGGCATCGCGAGTTGCAGGGTCACGGTGTAGAGGCCGGGCTGCGGCGTGGCGGCGGCAACAACGGCCGGCAGGCTGGCGCAGGCGAAGAGGGCGAGGCGGGCGGGCAGGCGCATGAACCGACGTCAGGACGGGAAAAGCGCAAGTCTGGCACGGCGGCCCGCGTCGGGCCATCGATTGATACCGTCAATCATGTTCATGCAAACTTTCCGTTGGATCGATATATCGATGATCTCTAATATCGTTCCTGTCTTGATTGACATTGCAAATCAACTGAACAGGAGCTCATCATGCAGAACACGAAGTCCCCGACCATCCAGAACCTCGAAGCCGCCTTCGCCGGCGAGTCCATGGCCCACATCAAATACATGTGGTTCGCTCGCCAGTGCCGCAAGGCCGGCGACCAAGCGACCGCCAAGGTGTTCGAGGACACCGCGGCGCAGGAGATGCTGCATGCCTTCGGCCACGCCGAGCTGCTGTTCGCCGACGAGACCATGACGCCGGCCAAGTGCCTGCAGTACGCGATCGAAGGCGAGACGCACGAGTACACCGAGATGTACCCGAAGTTCCGCCACGAGGCGATGATCGAGGGCAACACCGCCGCGGTCGCCGAGATCGACGAGCAGATTGCCGAATCCCGCGAACACGCCGAAATGTTCCGGACCTTGCTGGACAAGGCCGCCAAGCGCTTCGCCGCGCTGGCCAAGGTGGAAGAGAAGCACGCGCGCCACTACCAGGCGCAAAAAGACGCGATCGCCGCCTGAACGCGCAACACCTCGATAGAATCTTGAAAACGAAAGGAAACGAAATGAAAGCTTGGCAATGCATCGTGTGCGGTTACATCTACGACGAAGCCGAGGGCGACCCGGAGCATGGCATCGCGCCCGGCACCCGCTGGGAGGACGTGCCGGCGGACTGGGAATGCCCCGACTGCGGCGTATCCAAGGCTGATTTCGAGATGGTCGAAATCACCGCCGTCTGATGATCCCGGGGGCGCCCGGCGCCCCCTTTTGATTTCCTGGAGAACGCCATGCACCCCCTCGTCATCGTCGGTTCCGGCCTCGCCGGCTACACCCTGCTGAAGGAATTCCGCAAGCGCGACCCGGACACGCCCGTCACGCTCGTCACCGCGGACGACGGCGCCTTCTATTCCAAGCCCAACCTGTCGAACGCGTTCGCGACCAACCGCACCGCAGCGGCGCTCGCCAGCGCCAGCGCGGAGAAGATGGCGGCCGACCAGAAGGCGACGGTGCTGACGCACACCCGCGTCACCGCGATCGACACCGCGGGCCACCGCCTGCGCACCGCGACCGGCGAGCTGGCCTACGGCAAGCTGGTGCTCGCGCTCGGCGCCGACCCCTTCGCGCACGGTCTTGCCGGGGACGCCGCCACGGATGTTTTGACGGTCAACGATCTCGCCGACTACGCCGTCTTCCGCGATGCGGTCGAGGGCAGGCAGCGCGTCGCCGTGCTCGGCGGCGGCCTCATCGGCTGCGAGTTCGCCAACGACCTCGTGCACGCCGGCTTCGAGGTCGACGTGGTGCACCTGGGCGAGTGGCCGCTCGAGCGCCTGCTGCCGGTGGAGGCCGGCCGGCGGCTCGCCGACGCGCTCGCCGTGCGCGGTGTGCGCTGGCATTTCGGCCGCACCGGCAAACAGGTCGATCGCAGCGGCAGCGGCTACACGGTCACGCTCGACAATGGCGAAACCGTCACGGCGGACGTCGTGCTCTCCGCGATCGGTCTCAAGCCACGCACGCTCTTGGCGCAGGCCGCCGGCATCAAGACCGGGCGTGGCATCCAGACCAACGCGCTGCTCGAAACGAGCGCGCCGGACGTGTACGCCATGGGCGACTGCGCCGAGGTCGAGGGCCAGAACCTGCCCTACGTGCAGCCCCTGATGCTGCAGGCGCGCGCGCTCGCGGCGACGCTCACCGGCACGCCCACCCCGGTGGTGTATCCGCCGATGCCGGTGATGGTGAAGACGCCCGCGCACCCGGTCGTCGTGCTGCCGCCGCGCATCGGCGCCGCCGGCAGCTGGAAGGTCGACTGCTTCGAAGGCGGCGTGTGCGCGCTCTTCCTGGGCGAGGCGGGCGAGCTGCGCGGCTTTGCGCTCACCGGCAGCGAAACCGGCCGGCGCAACGCGCTGGCGAAGGACGTCGCCGCCTGACCTTCACTTGCTGGGCTTCAGCGCGTCGATCAGCGGGCAGCTCACCGTGCCGCGCCGGCTGGCGCAGCGGTCGACCAGCTGCGCCAGCGCCGCTTCGATGCGCTGCAGGTCCTGCAGGCGCTGGCGCACGTCGGCGAGCTTCAGCTCGGCGATCGCGCGCGCGTCCGAACAATGCGCGCCGTCGTCGAGCTGAAGCAGCTGCGCGATCTCGTCCAGACTGAATCCCAGGCGTTGTGCCGACTTGATGAACTGCACCCGCGCGACCTCGGCGTCGCCGTAACGGCGGATGCCGCCCGGCGGCCTGGCGGGCTCGGGGAGCAGCCCGCGGCGCTGATAGAAGCGGATGGTTTCGACGTTGACCCCCGCGGCCTGCGCGACGCCCGAGATCGTGTAGGTCTGCATCTTGACTCCGTATCTGTGTACGGACCTTATCGTACGTCCATCGCCTGTTTTCGGGAAGTTCGATGGACACGAAACCCACCCTCTGGGCCAGCGCGCTCGCCGCGATCGGCGCCTCGCTGTGCTGCGTCGCACCGCTGGTGCTGGTCAGCCTCGGCGTCGGCGGCGCGTGGCTCGCGACGCTCACCCAACTCGAACCGCTGCGCCCGCTTTTCATCGTTGTCACGCTCGGCCTGCTGGCGCTCGCCTGGCACCGGCTCTATCGCCGCGCCGCCGTCTGCACACCCGGACAGGCGTGCGCGGACGCAGCCGTGCTGCGGCGTCAGCGCCTCATTTTCTGGCTGGTGGCGATGCCGCTGCTGCTGTTGCTGGCCTTCCCCTGGTACGCGTTTCTGTTCTACTGAAGGAGATTTCGATGACTGTACGCATGACCCTTGCGGCGCTCCTGTGTGCCGCTGCCATCCCGGCTTACGCTGCACAACAGACCGTCACGCTCGCCGTGCCCGGCATGAGCTGCGCCGCGTGTCCGATCACGGTGAAAAAGGCCTTGAGCAAGGTCGACGGCGTCACCCGCGCCGAGGTCGACTACGCCACGCGCCAGGCCGTCGTCACCTTCGACGACGCGAAGACCAATGTGGCGAGCCTCACGCGCGCCACCGCCGAAGCCGGTTATCCGTCGACGTTGCGGGAGTCGGGCAAGTGAACGACGTGGTGCTCGAATCGACCCTGACCTGCCCGGTGTGCGGCCACGCCAAGACTGAAACCATGCCGACCGACGCCTGCCAGTGGTTCTACGAATGCGAGGCCTGCCACGCGGTGCTCAAGCCCAAGCCGGGCGACTGTTGCGTGTTCTGCTCCTACGGCACGGTGCCGTGCCCGCCGATCCAGCGCGCGGGCAGGTCGGCCGGCTGTTGCGGCGTCTAGCAGGTCTTGCAGGGGTCGACCGGCAGGCCGCGCGCGATCCAGCCGGGGCCGGCGCGGCTGCCGACCATGCCTTCGGGGATTTGGTAGACGTTGGTGAAGCCGGCTTCCTGCAACGCGCGCTGCATGTGGGTCGTGCGGTTGCCGGTCCGGCAGATGAGGCCGATCGGGGCGTCGCGCCGGCCGCCGACTTCGGCGCTGACCTGACGGATGAATCCCTGCACGCCGTGCGGGTGAACCATGTTGATGCGCAGTGCGCCCTCGGCGACGCCGGTTTGCCGCCACTCGTCGGGGCGGCGGATGTCGATTAGCGTCAATTGGCCGGCCTGTGCCTTGGCGTGAGCCTCGGGGGCGCTGAGCGTCGGCCCCCCCTCGCTCGAGCAGGCAGTGAGCGACATCGCAAGGGCGATGGGGACGGCAAGCAGGTTGGGGCGCATGGAGATTCCTCGGTCTCGGTGGACGACATTCCATAGTTTACGGAAGCGCGTGGAAGTTCCGGGCCGCGTGGCAACGCCGCCCCACTTGGGCGAGAATGCGGCATGGACATTTTTCGCGTCTTCCATTTGCAATGTGCCCGGCGCCTCGTGGCGCTGCCCGACAGCCATCCCTGCTCGCGCCTTCACGGCCATTCGTTCCGCGTCGAAGTCTCGGTGAGCGGCGAGGTCGACCCCGTGCTCGGCTGGGTGATCGACTTCGCCGACATCGAGGCGGCCTGGCGGCCGATCCACGCCGCGCTCGATCACCGTTATCTCAACGACATTCCGGGCCTGGCGAACCCCACCAGCGAGAACCTGGCGATCTGGTTGTGGCGGCAGCTGAAGCCCGCCTTGCCGGGACTCGCCAGCATCAAGGTGATGGAAACGCACGATTCCGGGTGCGTGTACCGCGGCGAGTGAAGTGCGCCAGCGTCCACGCATCGACGAGTGCAGACGGCGCATCGGCTGCGGACCATGACACGCCTGCCCTGAAGTCGATGCCGACACGCGGTCGCTAGTCTTTTCTCTCCGCGTCGCCATCTTGACGTTGGCGGCCGTCCTCGCCCTCATGTGGAGCGTTCCCGTGCGCGCCGACGCCCCCGCCAGCCCGGCGCAGTTGACGGAGTGGATCCAGCAGATGAAGGCGAATCCGCGCGGCCCCTGCGACGGCATTTTATGGTTCTGCAAGGACGGCTCGGTGCTGCTGCCCACCCCCTACGCCTGCGTACCCTGAGGCGGTGCCATCCATCTCGGGCGCTGGAGCGAGCGCATGCGCCAGCTGCGCGACGCCCGCCCGGCCCTGTCGTCTGCGCGACGCGTGCAGCCGGCAAGCTCAGCCTCGACCTCGAGGCCGAGGTCTTCGCCAGCGGACTTGCGCTGCAGGGCACGCTGCCGAAGAGCCCGGCGGAGCGGCTTGCCCTGCTCGCTATGGCCACCGGGGCTTTGCACCGCGCTGGCCTCATTACCGAGGGCGAGTGCGTGTCGGCGCAGGAGACGATCGGACGTCTCACCCTGCAAAGCGTACCGCTCGAAACCTGGCGCGGGTGCCCGTCTGGGCCGGGCGCGAACTCGATTTTCGTTTCGGTGAGGTGGTGAAGACATGGGCGCGGATCGCGGTGCTGGCGAGTGGCTTCGGCCCCGACCGCCTGCGCGCGGGGCCGTGCTCGTCTACTCGGCAGTGCTGGACGCATTGTTGCAAGACGCCAACGGGCACGCCCGCAAGCGCTTCGTGCCGGGGTGCACCAGCTACGCCAAGCCGCGCGAACTGATGCGCTGGCTCCTGGCGCTGGAGGAGGGCAGGCGGGTCGACGCGTGGTCGAGCCGCGAGATCAAGCGGCTGCTGTATGTCACCGAGCGGCGCAACCGCTACGTCTCGTCGCCGGCGCTCGACGATGCGGAGCCGGTTTCCAGTACGGCTCGCTGCTGCGTTCGCCGGTGGTCTCGCCCGATTTCTTTCTCATCATCACCGCGCTCTATCACCTTAAGCCGGCCAGCCGCTCGCTCCTGATCGAGGCGCTCGGCGCCGATTCGCTGCCTTACGTGTGGATCGGCTCGGCCGTCGCCCTGCTCGTCACCATCATCGCCTATCACAGCCTGCTGATGCGCGACGGGCGGGTGCAGGTGGTGATCGGCAGCTGCCTCGTCTTCGCCGCCGCGCTCGTCGTCTTCTGGCTGCTGGCGGCCACTCACGCGGCCTGGGTGGCCGTCGCCTTCTACATCTTCGTCGACATTTTCGGCGTCGTGCTGGCCGAGCAGTTGTGGAGCCTCGCCGACGGCAGCTACCGTTCGGAGGAAGGCCGCCGCTGGTACGGCCTCATCGGTACCGGCGGTCTGGTCGGCGGCGTGCTCGCCGCGGTGCTCATCCTGAACACGCCCCCGCAGACGCCCGACCTGATGTGGGTCGCGGAAGACTTCGTCGGCCTCATCTTTTTGCTCACCTGGGCGATGGGGCGCCGCGGCATGCTGCAGCGCGCGGGCGAGGCCGCACCCGACGCCGCCCCGGCCGTGAGGGCCGGCGGCTGGCGCGTGGTCGCCGGCAACCGCTATCTCCTGCTCATCGCCGCCGCCCTGCTGCTGGCGCAGGTCATCGCGCCGCTGGTCGAGTATTAGTTCCTGCACATCATCGAGGATACTTACCCGGAGCGCGAGGCGCGCACGGCGACGCTGTCGTTGTTCTTCAGCGTGCTGGGCGGTGTGTCGATCGCGGCCAACCTCGTGCTCACGCGGCTCATCCTCAATTACTGGGGCGTGCTCGCCGGCTGCGCGGTCTGGATGGGGGTGCCGGTCAAGCTGCACCGTGCCTACCTCGAACGAACCGGCGGCCACTAGGGCTGCCGGAAAGGGGAGATATTTCCACGACGCGGGCGTTCTGCAGCACGCCCGCCGGGCGGAGATCAGCGCCCCATCGAGTCGAAGATCAGGGTCGCGTGCGGGGTGGTCGATACGTTCTCGTCGATCATCTCGTAGATGTCCGGATCGACGATGTCGGCGGCGGGGTGGTGCGCGAACGCCGCGAGCGGGGCGAGGAGGGCAGTGAGCAGGGTGGCGGAGATCAGTTTGTTCATGCTTGGCTTCCTTCCAGGATGGTGAACAGATGATGTGATGAACACAACTGCGAGTGCCTCATGGTGCGGGCCGGCAGATGATGGAAGCCACGCTACGGGGCGTGTGTACCGAGGGGGTGTCCCCGAGGTTTCAGCCGGTGGCAATGTGTGACCGCCGCTCGGACGAACAAAAGAAAAGGGGCACACGAATCGTGTGCCCCTTTCCCGGCGTCGAAACCGCGCTCAGTGCGTGTGCTCGGTGCCGCCTTCCTCGTGGCCGCCCTTCTTGCCACCGTGGAAGATCTTGTTTTCCGCCGACTTGCTGCCGCCCTTCGCGCCGTCGTGGTGCGAGGAACCGCCCTTGTGCGAGCTGCTGCTGTGGCTGCTGCCACGGTCGCCGCCCATGTACTTCGGACCCTTGCCCTTGCCGCCGGAACTGTGTCCGCCGGACGTATGGCCACCGTCATCGTGGCCCTCGCCCGCATAGCTGGCCGCAGTGCCCGTGGCCAGGCCGGCGGCCAGCAGCGCGATCGCTGCCCATTTGCCGTATGCGTTCATGTCTGACCTCCTGTTTCAATCATGCGCCGGGCGGCAAGCCGCCCGGCAGGTGCATCAACGAACCGCGTTGTCGTGAACGAACTCGATCACCTGCAGGTAGTCGTTCGCGGCAGCCGCGAAGTCGTCGGCGCCGCCCGTGGGAGTCGGGTCGACCCAGTTCGTGCTCTTGAACACGACCTCGTACAGGTTCACCAGGGTTGGCACGAAGCTGCCGTCGGTTTGCTTCACGAGCACCGTCGCGGTCGCATCTTTCCAGGTCGTGTAGCGGTCGTAGTTGACGCTGGAGAAGTCGTAGTAGGTCGTGCCGCTGTTGATCCCCAGAATGGAGTTCATGTACACCACGGTGTCGACGCTGATGCTGCCGGTCTTGTCCGCCGCGGCGGCCAGGAGCGCGGCCGGGTTGAAATTGGCGGGCAAGGTCACGCCCGGCAATGAACCGGTGGTCATGTACTTGTCGTACAGCGCCAAGTTCTCCAGCGGCGAATCGATAGTAGCGCCGTTCACGACCAATCGGCCGGTGGAATCCAGCGTCACCGTGCCCGAAGTCAGCTTCGACAGCGCTTCGGCCAGCGCGTGGTTTCACTGAGAAAAATCAATTGAAAAAAAGCGGCACCCGCTCTGGTGCCGCTCTATTTCCTCAAGACCGCGTGCTTACTGGACTGCAAGTTTTTTAGCGGAACTCGCCGCTTTCTTCGGCAGGGTCAGCTCGAGCACGCCGTCGCTGTACCTGGCTTGCGCCTTCGACTCGTCGATGTCGTTCGGCACGGTGAAGCTGCGCGCGATCTTGCCGACGTAGCGCTCAGAGCGCAGAACCTTTTCGCCTTCCTTCTCTTCCTTCTCGGTCTTGGTCTCGGCGCTGATCGACACCTGGTTGCCCTCGATGCTGACGTGGATGTCTTCCTTCTTCACGCCGGGAATGTCGGCGTGCACGGTATAACCCGTGTCGTTTTCCTTGACATCCATCTTCATCTGCATTTGCGGCTGGCCCTCCAGTAGCGCGGGACGCACGAAGAAGCCCTTGAAGAAATCGTCCATGTCGCCGAACGGGTCGAAGCGGGCGAGATTGAAGGGGTCGTAACGGGTGATGTTTGCCATGATGAATCTCCCATGAATAACGATCGGGTTTGAGGAAATGACTTGTCTGTTGCACCTTCAATTTAGTGGCGCGTTGCGAATCTTCAAGTCCCCTTTCAGGAGTCGTGGCTATCCCTCAGCGCGCACGAGGAGGCGACGCGCAGGGCGCCGCGGGCGCAACTGACGAGCGGGCGGCTGGTGCCATGGTCGGACCGTCGCGTCGGGCGCGCTGCACTATGCTGCAAAGGCCGACGCCGACACTCCTCATGCCGTCGATCTCCAGAGCCTCACTGCCGAGCAGTCCCTCGCCAGCCTGTATTCGTCGGCGAGTGGCCTGACCGCTGCCGAAGCGCGGCGGCGGCTGGCGGAGTTTGGCTCCAACCGCGTGGAGGAAGTCGGGCGGGAGCCGCTGTGGCTGCGCTTCGCCCGCGAGTTCACCCATTTCTTCGCCCTCATCCTGTGGTGGCCGCGGGGCTCGCCTTCGTCGCTCCGAGATGTTCGAAACCGGCCAGGGCATGGCCCGGCTCGGCGTCGCGATCGTCGGCGTGATCCTCGTCAACGGGGCCTTTTCTTTCTGGCAGGAATACCGGGCCGAGCAGGCGGTCGCTGCGCTGCGCCGTTTGCTGCCGCACAAGGTGTCCGTGGTGCGCGGCGGTGAGGTATCGGACATCCTCGCCAGCGAGTGGGTGCCGGGCGACGTCGTGCTGCTGGAGGAAGGCGACTTCGTTCCGGCCGACTGCCGGCTGATCGAGGCGTTCGGCCTGCGCGTGAACACTGCCACGCTCACGGGCGAGTCGCTGCCCAAGGCCTTCAATGCCGAACCTCATGCGGAAGTGCCGCCACTCGCTGCGCGCAATCTCGTGCTCGCCGGCACCTCGGTGGTGTCGGGGCAGGCGCGCGCGGTGGTCTACGCCACCGGCATGCGCACCGAGTTCGGCCGCATCGCGCATCTCACGCAGACGGCCGGCGCGGCGACCTCGCCGCTGCAGCGCGAAATCGCGCGGCTGTCGCGCATCGTGGCTTTTCTCGCGACCGGGCTTGGCGGCGCCTTTTTCTTCATCGGGCAGGCGCTCGGCTCGACCGCGGTGATCCTCTCCGACAAGACCGGCACGCTGACGCAGAACCGCCTGGCGGTGCGCCGGATGTGGCTGGGCGGTGGCTTCTTCACCCCGGAAGAGATCGTGGCGCAGCCGCAGCACGCTGCGGAGCACCGCGCCCTCTTCGCCAACGCGGCGTTGTGCCACAACCTGAAGCTGGTCAACCACCCGCTGTGCCGCCACTCGATCCGGTCGGCGTTTTCGTTCGGGCTCCTCAGCAACCCGCTAATCCTCTTCGGCATCGTGGCGGAACTGGCCCTACTGGTGTTCATCGTCTACACCCCGCTGGGCGACTGGCTGTTTGGCACGACGGCGATGGGGGCGGCGGTCTGGCTGGCGCTATTCATGCTGTGCCTGGAGGAGGCCCGCAAGGCCTGGCTCCGGCGCAGCCGGCTCTGAGTCGCCGTTCAGCCCGTCCAGAGGCTGTCGAGGTTCTTGAGGCCCCAGGTCGCCGCATCTTCGCGGCCGACGATTTTGTCCGACACGCCGGGACGCGACAGGTCGATGACTTCGGGCACGACGTAGGTCTGCGACTTGGTCGAGAAGAAGGCCTTGACGCGCGGGTTGAGCAGGGATTTCTCCGACTGCTCGAGCACCACCGCAAGGCGGCCCGAGGCGAGCCGTACCAGCGAGCCGGTGGGGTAGATGCCGATGCTCTTGACGAAGGCCTGGAACACGCGCTCGTCGAAATGGCCGCGGCTCCACTCGGTCATCTTGCGGATCGACTCGGCAGGATCCCAGCCGGCCTTGTACGGGCGGTTGGAGGTGATCGCGTCGTAGACGTCGCACACCGCGCCCATCTTGGCGAAGCGCGTGATCTGTTCGTCGGTCAGGCGCTCGGGGTAGCCGGTGCCGTCGACCTTCTCGTGATGGTGCAGGCAGACGTCGAGCACGATCTCGCTCGCGCCGCCGCCCTCGACCAGCAGGCGGTGGCCTTCGACCGGGTGGTTCTTGATGACGCGGAATTCCTCGTCGGTGAGCTTGCCCGGCTTGTTCAGCACCTTCATCGGCATCAGCGCCTTGCCGAGGTCGTGCAGCAGGCCCGCCATGCCGGCCTCGCGCACCTCGGCCTCGGGCAGGCCGAGCTGACGCGCCAGCGACACCATCAGCGCGCAGACAGCGACCGAGTGCATGTAGGTGTAGTCGTCGGCGGTCTTCAGCCGGGCGAGGCTGACCAGCGCGCCCGGGTTGCGCAGCACCGAAGCCGAAATCTCCTCGACCAGCTCGCCGGCCGACTCCGCGCTCACCGCCTTGCCCATGCGCACTTCCTGGAACATGGAGACGACCGCGTGCTTGGCTTTGGCGCAGATCAGGGCGGCGCGCTTGAGTTCCTCGTCCATCGACGCCTGCTGGGGCGCCTGCGACGCCTGGGCCGGGCGGTCGAGCTCCGCCTCCATCAGCATTTCGGTCACCGAGTGTTCTGTCTGCGGAGGCGCCTCCCCGGGCACGTCGAGCCCCTTGGACACGTCGATCCATGCCTCGGCGATGCCGCTCTCCCGGATGCACCGGATGTCGTCGGGGTCGGTGAGGGTGAACTTGGTGCGCCAGAAGGGATGCTCCATCCATGAGCCGCACAGTTCATGGAGGTGCATGCCGAGCCGCAGGTCCTTGGTGGGAATCTTCTTCAGCACGGGCGAGGCCGAAAATGACAGTGGCGTGAATTCTAGTGAGATTCGCCGTGACGCGCACCCGCTCAAAAGATCCCCCTCAAAAGCAAAGGGGCGGCTCGGCCGCCCCCTCGCCGCTATGTCGCGCTTACTGTGGGTTGACGCGCAGCTGCTCGCGGCTTTGTTCCCGGATCTGTTCCTGCGGCTGCAGCGGTGCCTCGGGCTGCGACTTCTGCTGAGCCTTGGTCTGGGTCTTCTGCTGGGTCTTGGCCGCGTTATGGGTCTTCATCTCGCGCTGCTTCTGCGTCTGGACCCGATGCTCATGCTGGGCGCCGCTGCCGTCCTGCACGCGCTCGCGAACCTGCTCCTGATGCTGTGCCCGCTCGGCGGCGCGCACCTGCCCTATGACGGCGTCGGGCGCCGACTGGGCGTTGGAATTGCTGAGGCCCTGCGCGCTCATGTGGCTCGCACCCTGGCCGCCGCCAGGGCCTTTCGCAAAGGCAACGCCGCCCGCGCCGAGCGCGGAAGCGAGAAGGACAACGATGAGAGTGTTCTTTTTCATGGCAGGCTCCTGTTCTTCCAAGTTGAAACGAAGCGTACGAAGAGACCTTCATACCTGTTTGCAGCATAGGAGGAAGCGGTGCCTGCAGTGTGTCGCCACGGCGGCGATTGGGTGTCGGCGTGTGACAGTCGTTTGCGGGCGGCGCGAAGGGCCGCGCTGCCACCCACGTTCACGCGGCGGTCGGTGCCCCTTGGAAGACGCCCGTCGTGTGCCCGCACCATTTTGAAGCGGAGCCAGGCGCGCATGCACTGCGCTGTGACGCGAGTGCGCCCAACGCCGTCGCCGGGCAGGCCTAAGTCGTTGAATTAAAACGCTTGAGTCCCCCTGGCACGGAGCCTGCTCGCCTCCCCGGCGAGGAGTGCTCATGTCTGTCGTGTCATCTGTCTGCTGTTACTGCGGCACCGGTTGCGGGGTGCTTATCGAGGCTGACGCCGGAACCCTCACCGGCGTGCGGGGCGATCCCGCGCACCCGGCCAACCGCGGCAGGCTGTGCACCAAGGGCGCGACCCTGCATCTGGCGGCGCAGGCTTCGGGTCGCGCGCTGTTCCCGGCGATGCGCCGGTCGCGGCATGTGCCGCGCGAGCGGGTGGGCTGGGACGACGCGCTCGACCACGTCGCCGGGAAGTTCCGCTCGGTGATCCGCGACTACGGCCCAGACGCCGTGGCTTTCTATATCTCCGGCCAGCTCACGACCGAGGCGTACTACGTCTTCAACAAGCTCGCCAAGGGGCTCATCGGCACGAACAACGTCGACACCAATTCGCGCCTGTGCATGTCCTCGGCCGTGGCGGGCTACAAGGCGACGCTCGGCATGGACGCGCCGCCCGGCTGCTACGACGACATCGAGGCCGCCGGAACCATCTTCATCGCGGGCTCGAACACCGCTTACGCGCACCCCATCCTGTTCCGCCGCATCGAGGACGCGCGCCGCGCCAACCCGGATCTCAAGCTGATCGTCGTCGACCCGCGGCGTACCGACACCGCGGCCGAGGCCGACCTGCATCTGGCCATCCTGCCGGGCACCGACGTCGCGCTCTACCACGCCATGCTCAACGTCATGCTGTGGGAGGGGTTGATCGACCGCGCGCACATCGATGCCCATACCGAGGGCTGGGCGGCGCTGCGCGACCTGGTGCGCGACTATACGCCGGAGAAGGTCGCGCCGATCTGCGGCGTCGCGGCCGCCGATATCGTGGAGGCGGCGCGCTGGTTCGCGCAGGGGCCGACCTTGTCGCTGTATTGCCAGGGGCTCAATCAATCGAGCTGCGGCGTCGACAAGAACGCCGCGCTGATCAACCTGCACCTCGCCACCGGACAGATCGGCAAGCCGGGCGCGGCGCCCCTCTCGCTCACCGGCCAGCCCAACGCCATGGGCGGGCGCGAGGTCGGCGGCATGGCCAACCTGCTCTCCGCGCACCGCGATCTCGCCAATCCCGAACACCGCGCCGAAGTGGCGCGGCTGTGGGGGGTGGCGTCGGTCCCCGGCAAGCCGGGCAAGACCGCGGTCGAACTGTTCGAGGCCATCACGCGCGGCGAGATCAAGGCGGTGTGGATCGCCTGCACCAACCCCGCACAGTCGATGCCCGACCAGCGCCGCGTGCACGAGGCGCTCCTGGCGGCCGAATGCGTGGTGCTGCAGGACGCCTACGCCGACACCGAGACCGCCGCTTTCGCCGACGTGCTGCTGCCCGCCGCCACCTGGGGCGAGCAGGACGGCACCATGACCAATTCCGAGCGCCGCATTTCGCGCGTGCACGCGGCGGTGCCGCCGCCGGGCGAGGCGCGCCCCGACTGGGAAATCGTCTGCGACTTCGCGCGCCGGCTCGACCCGGCGAACGGTCCGCGCCTGTTTCCCTACGCGAGCGCCGAGGCCGTCTTCGACGAACACCGCGAGACCACGCGCGGGCGCGACCTCGACATCACCGGGCTCAGCTACGCCCTGCTCGACGCCGGGCCGAAGCAGTGGCCCTATCCCGAGGGCGCGACGGCAGGGCGCGCGCGCCTGTATGCCGACGGCGCCTATGCCACTGCCAGCGGCCGCGCGCGTTTCCACGCCGCGCCCTACAAGCCGGTGGCCGAGCCGATCGACGCGCGCTACCCGCTGCATCTCGGTACCGGACGCCTGCGCGACCAGTGGCACGCGATGAGCCGCACCGGCCGCGTGGCGCGCCTGTTCGCCCACGCCGACACGCCGCGTCTCGCCATGAACGTGCGCGACCTCGAACTGCGTCGCCTGAAGGCCGGCGACCTGGTGCGCGTAAAAAGCCGCCGCGGCGAAGCCGTGGTCGAGGTCGAGGCGAGCGAGAGCGTGCGCCCCGGACAATGCTTCCTGCCCATGCACTGGGGTGGGCGCTTCATGAGCGGGCTGGGCGTCAACGCGCTGACGCTGCCGGTGTTCGACGCCGTATCGAAGCAGCCCGAGCTCAAGCACGCGGCGGTGCAGGTCGCGAAGGCCGAACTGCCGTGGCGCATGGTCGCGCTGGCGACGGGCGACGGCGCGAAGCTGCTCGACGCCGTGCAGCCGCTCCTGCGCGCCTGTGACTACGGCGCCGCGGGTCTCGCCGGGCGCGAGCGCGACGTCCTGACCTTGCGTCTGGCGCACACGCAGCCATTGCCCGAGGCCCTGCTCGCCGCGCTCGACGCCGCGCTTGGGCTCGACGACGTGCTCGCGGTGATGCACTACGAGGACAAGCCCCGCGGCATTTCCAAGCGCGTGCGCGTCGAAGGCGGCAAGGTCGTTGCCGCGCGGCTCACCGGCGAGACCGCCGCCTTCGACTGGCTGCGCGATGTCATCGTCGAGGAGCTGGATGCCGCCTCCCTGCGCGCCTGGATGCTGGCGCCGGTGGCGCGCCCGCCTGCCGGCGGCGCCGGACGTGGGCGGGTGATCTGCAATTGCCTCAACGTGACCGAGCCGGCGATCGTGGAGGCGATCGGGGGCGGCGCCGACCTGGCGGCGCTGCAGGCTATGCTCAAATGCGGCACCGAGTGCGGCTCGTGCGTGCCGGAACTCAAGCGCTTGATCGCCAGCACCCGGGTGGCGGCATGAGTTACGCGACCCTGATCCGCCAGATCGAAGCCGGCGAGGTGCTCGGCTACCTCGATGCGCGCGCGCTGATGGCGGCGCTGCTCGACGGCGGCGTGCCGGAGCTGGAAACGGCCGCGTTGCTGGTCGCGCTGCACCAGCACGACCCGGGCGTCGACGGCTGGCTAGGGATGCACGCGGCGCTCGCCGAGCGCATGCCGGATTTCGCCGCGCCCGGCGGGCCTTTCCGCACCGTCGTGCTGCCGACCTACCATGGCGTGCGCGCGCACCCCCATCTCACGCCGCTGCTCGCGCTGCTGCTGAAGAGCTTCGACATTCCGGTGCTGATCCACGGCACGCTCGACGGCGCAGGCGGCACCGCCGCGGCCTACGTGTTGCGTGACTTGGGCGTCATGCCCTGCACCAGCGTGCAGCAGGTCAACGCGGCCTTGCGGGAGGAGCGGCTGGCGTTCGCGCCGGTCCCGTTGCTCAGTCCTGGCCTCGCCGCGCTGCTGGCCCTGCGCGCGCGGCTCGGCCTCGACAGCCTGGCGACACGCCTGGCGGTGATGGCCGATCCGCTCGGTGACGCGTCGCTGCGCGTGACGCCGGTGGCGACGGCGGCCGACTTCGCCTCGATGCGCGCCGTGCTGGAGGCCCTGGGCGGGCACGCGCTGCTGCTGCAGGGCTGCGAAGGCGAGGCCTTCGCCGATCCGCAGCAACGCCCCGAGATGCTGCTGGTGCGCGACGGCGAGAGCGAGCAGGTCTACGAATCGCATTCGAGCGTGGCGGCGCCGACCAACCTGCCCGACGTCGACGCGCGCGCCACCGGCGCCTGGATCGACAAGGTGATGCGCGACCACCTGGCGCTGCCCTTGCCGATCCGCAACCAGCTCGCGGTGTGCCTGTACGCGGCGGGCTACACCGAGGACCTGAACCAGGCGCGCGCGATCACCGCGATCAACGGTTTCGGGCGGGCGGCGGCCTGAGACGGTGCATGCCGCCGGCGCCAGCACCACCGTGGTGCAGAGCGCGGCGGGCGTGTGGCGGCCGCTGGCCTTGAAGCGTGGAAGAAACAAGGGCTTGCGCGTGCGGCAGGCGCATGGTACAGCTATTGCTTGCTGAAAGGCAAGCAGACCGAATGCAACGGCGTATCTCGGTCATCACTTTGGATTTCTGTTGGGAGTGGTGAGATGGATATGAGTACGCCGCTGGGGCAGGGCCCCAAAATGAAACTGGTGATGGTCGGCAACGGCATGGCCGGAGTGCGCGCGCTGGAAGAGCTGCTGAAGCTCGCGCCCGAGCTCTACGACATCACCGTCTTCGGCGCCGAGCCGCACCCCAACTACAACCGCATCCTGCTCTCGCCGGTGCTCGCCGGCGAGCAGACCGTCGACGACATCATCCTCAATCCGCTCGACTGGTACGCGGAACACGGCATCACGCTCCACATCGGCAAGAAGGTCGTGAAGATCGACCGCGCCGCGCGCTTTGTTGAAGCCGAGGACGGCACGCGCGCCGAATACGACCGCTTGCTGCTCGCCACCGGCTCCAACCCCTTCATCCTGCCGGTGCCGGGCGCCGACCTCGAGGGCGTCATCAGCTTCCGCGACATCGCGGACGTCGACGCGATGATCCGCGCCGCCAGCCAGTACCGCCACGCCGTCGTCATCGGCGGCGGCCTCTTGGGCCTGGAGGCCGCCAACGGCCTGATGAAGCGCGGCATGGATGTCACGGTGGTGCACATCGCGCCCTGGTTGATGGAACGCCAGCTGGACGAGCCCGCCGCGCGCCTGCTGCAAAAGAACCTCGAAGCCAAAGGCATGAAGTTCCTGCTGCAGAGGCAGACCGCGGAGCTCGTCAAGGGCGCGAGCGGGAGAGTGGCCGCGATCAAGTTCAAGGACGGCGACAGCGTGCCCGCCGACCTCGTGGTGATGGCCGTTGGCATCCGCCCCAACACTGAACTGGCCGAATCCGCCGGCCTGCACTGCCACCGCGGCATCGTCGTCAACGACACCCTGCAGACCTTCGATCCGCGCATCTACGCCGTCGGCGAATGCGCCGCGCACCGCGGCATCGCGTATGGCCTGGTCGCGCCGCTGTTCGAGCAGGCCAAGGTCTGCGCCAACCATCTCGCGCATTACGGCATCGGCCGCTACGAAGGCTCGGTCACGTCGACCAAGCTGAAGGTCACCGGCATCGATCTTTTCTCGGCCGGCGACTTCATGGGCGGCGAAGGCACCGAGGCCATTCTCTATTCCGACCCCATCGGCGGCGTCTACAAGAAGCTCGTCATCAAGGACAACAAGCTGGTCGGCGGTGTGATGTACGGCGACACCGTCGACGGCGCCTGGTATTTCTCGCTGCTGCGCGACGGCAAGGATGTGTCCGAACTGCGCGACCACCTGATGTTCGGCCAGGACCACTGCGGCAACCTCGGCCATTCGGGCATCAACAAGGCCGCGGCGATGACCGACGACATGGAAGTGTGCGGCTGCAACGGGGTGTGCAAGGGCGATATCGTCAAGGCGATCCGCGAGAAGGGCCTGTTCACGCTGGAGGATGTGCGCAAGCACACTAAAGCTTCTTCATCGTGCGGCTCGTGCACGGGTCTCGTCGAGCAGATCCTCGCCGTCACCGCGGGCGGCGATTACTCCGCCACGCCCAAGACGAAATCGATGTGCGGTTGCACCGACCACACCCACGAAGCGGTGCGCGCGGCGATCCGCGACAACAAGCTCCTGACGATCCCGCAGGTGATGCAGTTCATGGAATGGCGCACGCCCAACGGCTGCGCCAGCTGCCGCCCGGCGCTCAACTATTACCTCATCTCCACCTGGCCGGGCGAGGCCGAGGACGACCCGCAGTCGCGCTTCATCAACGAGCGCGCGCACGCCAACATCCAGAAGGACGGCACCTATTCGGTGATTCCCCGCATGTGGGGCGGGCAGACGACGCCGTCCGAACTCCGGCGCATCGCCGACGTGGCGGAAAAATACGCCATCCCCACCGTCAAGGTCACGGGCGGCCAGCGCATCGATCTGCTCGGCGTGAAGAAGGAAGACCTGCCGAAGGTGTGGGCCGACCTCGACATGCCTTCGGGCCATGCCTACGGAAAAGCCCTGCGCACGGTGAAGACCTGCGTCGGTTCCGAATGGTGCCGCTTCGGCACCCAGGATTCGACGCAGATGGGCATCGACCTCGAAAAGGTGTTCTTCAAGATGTGGGCGCCGCACAAGGTCAAGCTCGCCGTGTCCGGCTGCCCGAGGAACTGCGCCGAAGTCGCGATCAAGGACGTCGGCGTCATCGGCGTCGATTCCGGCTGGGAGATCTACGTCGGCGGCAACGGCGGCATCAAGACCGAGGTCGCGCAGTTCCTGGTCAAGGTGAAGACGGCGGACGAAGTGCTCGAGTATTCCGGCGCCTTCCTCCAGCTTTACCGCGAAGAGGCGCGCTACCTCGACCGCACGGTGCACTACCTCGAGCGCGTCGGCCTCGACTACGTGAAGAAAAAGATTCTCGACGACGCCGACAACCGGCGAGCACTGTACGAGCGCCTGCTGTTCGCGTTGTCGGTCGAGAAGGACCCCTGGGTCGAGCGCGCGAAGGAAGGCAAGCTCAGGCACGAATTCGAAACCGTCACTGCGTAAGGAGCCGACATGAACCAATGGACCGACATCCTCGATGTGACCGACATCCCCAGGCTCGGCGCCCGCGTGGTGCGCCACGGCAACCTTGACATCGCCGTCTTCCGCACCGCCGACGATGAAGTCTTCGCGCTGGAGGACCGCTGCCCGCACAAGGGCGGCCCCCTGTCGCAGGGCATCGTGCACGGCAGGAAAGTCACCTGCCCCCTGCACGCCTGGAACATCGAGCTCGATTCCGGCTGCGCCGTCGCGCCGGACGAAGGCTGCGCGCGCGAGGTTCCGGCCAAGGTCGAGGGCGGGCGCGTGTGGCTCGACCTGTCGACGCTGGCGCGCGTGGCCGCGTGACGCCGACGGAGGTTCGTGGGGTCGTTCGCCGCCGTCGCCTCGCCGCGTACGAGGGTCTAACGCGGGCTTGCCTATAATCGAATGGTTTTCAACGAAAAGGCACGTCTCATGAAAAAAATCCTTGTTTCGCTCAGCGTCACGGCGCTGGCTTTCGGCGGCGTCGCCGGCTGCGCCAACATGACGGAAACGCAGAAGACCACCGGCACGGGTGCCGCAGTCGGCGCGGCGGCCGGCGCGGTGATCGGCGCGGCGACCGCCGGCGGCAACACCGGCAAGAGCGCCGCCACCGGCGCGGTGATCGGTGCCGCGGTCGGCGCGGGCGGCGGCTACCTGTGGTCGAAGCACATGGAAAAGCAGAAGAAGGACATGGAGCAGGCCACGCAGGGGACCGGCGTGACGGTCAGCCAGACCGCGGACAATCGCCTCAAGCTGGATATCCCGAGCGACATTTCCTTCGATACCAACCGCTTCGACATCAAGCCGAACTTCCGTCCCATCCTCGACCGCTTCGCCGTGACCCTGAATGAAAACCCGGTGACGACGGTGACCATCATCGGCCACACCGACAGCACGGGCACCGATGCGATCAACAACCCGCTGTCGGTGAACCGCGCTGCGGCGACCCGGGATTACCTGGTCGCGCGTGGCGTGGCGGCAAACCGCATCGCCATCGACGGCCGCGGCTCGCGTGAACCCATCGCCGAGAACAGCACGCCTGAGGGGCGGGCGAAGAACCGCCGGGTCGAGATCTTCGTGGCGGAGTCGGCGCGCTGACGCGAACGCCGCTGGGCAAGCTCTACAAGACCGGCTGAGCGCGGTGGAACGCGGACGCGCCGAGCCTTGCCGTGCGTTTGCGGCCGGCCAGGCCCGGCGTCGAACGTACCGCGTGAGCGTCTGACCCAAGCATGAAGGCCGTCGACGATGCGCTAACCCTGCTCGACGCGCGGCTGCGCGGCACCGATCAGTACGCTTACTACGCGGCGCATCGCGCGCGCTATCGCAGCGACGCTTTGCGCGTGCTGGAGACGGCCGGCGGCGGCACGGTGCTGGAAGTCGGCGCGATGCCCTGCCACGCGACCGCGCTGCTTTCGCTGTGTGGCGTGCCGGTGGTGGGCGTCGATCTCGACCCGGCGCGCGCGCAGGCGCTGATCGATGCCTTTTCGCTCGACGTGCGCCGCTGCGACATCGAGCGCGAGCCGCTGCCGTTCGCCGACGCGCGCTTTGGCACCGCGCTGTTCGCCGAGACCTTCGAGCATCTGCGCGTCGACCCGCAGTTCGTCCTGTCCGAACTCAACCGGGTACTGAGGCCAGGCGGCACGCTGCTGCTCACCACGCCGAACTTCTACTCGGCGCAGAACATCGCGCGCTTTCTCGCCGGGCGCGGCATCACCGACGGCCTGGCGGAATTCTCCAAGCTGCGGACACTCGGCCACATGGGCCACGTGCGCGAGTACACCCATGCCGAGGTGCGGCGCTTTCTCGAGGCGAGCGGCTTTGCGATCGAACACGTGGAATTCGCTCACTACCACTACCGGCCCGGCAAGCGCGGCGCGCTGGCGCGGGTGGCGTTCGCCCTGCTGCCGCGTCGCTTCCGCAGCTTCCAGGTCGTCACCGCGCGCAAGCAGCGCCCCGGACCGGGGCTGACGCCGCTCGCCTGAGCGCGGCCGCACCGACGTGGTGCGGCGCCGCATAGGCGCGCCCTGCGGTTGCGCGTTGTGTCGGAGAGTCGACGCAGCTCGATGTGACAAGCAACTGATTCGAAAAGCGTTCCGTTTCCTGGCATGGCTGATGCTAATCGCTCAGTGCGGACAGGATTTGCGCCCGTGGAACGGAGACTGGCATGAAGATCGACTGCGGAAACTATCCGCTCATGGGGGGCTACGACGAACTGCTCGAGGCCCCGGGCAAGCCGCGCGACGGCGCTGGCGGCCTGTGCGACTTCTTCGCCGAACTGCCGCCCGAAGAACTCGAAGCGCGCCACCGCGCGGTTGACGCCGCGATCATGGCGGCGGGCATCACCTTCACCGTGTATTCCGAGGCGGGCAACATCGACCGCGCCTGGCCCTTCGACGTGGTGCCGCGCATGATCGAGAAGGCAGAATGGAACCGCATCGAGGCCGGGCTCAAACAACGCCTCAAGGCACTCAACTTCTTCATCGATGACATCTACCACGCGCAGAAGATCGTCAAGGACGGCGTGTTCCCGGCCGAGGTGCTCGCCGATTCGAAGAATTTCCGTCCCGCCTGCGTCGGCGCCAACCCGCCCTTCGGCGTGTGGGCGCACATCTGCGGCACCGACCTGGTGCGCGACGCCGACGGCACCTTCTACGTGCTGGAGGACAACCTGCGCGTGCCGTCGGGGGTGTCCTACATGTTGGAGAACCGGCAGCTGATGAAGCGGCTGTTCCCGGAGCTCTTCGCCCGCTACGACGTGCTGCCGGTCGACGACTATCCGGCGCAGCTCTCCGACATGCTGGCCGCGCTCTCGCCGCGCGAAGGCGAGCGTCCGGAGATTGCGGTGTTGACGCCGGGTATCTACAACTCGGCCTACTTCGAGCATTCCTACCTCGCGCAGCAGATGGGTGCCCACCTGGTGGAGGGCTCGGACCTGGTCGTGCTCGACGACGACTGCGTGTACATGAAGACCATCGAAGGCTTGACGCGGCTCGACGTCATCTACCGCCGCATCGACGACGACTTTCTCGACCCCGAGGTCTTCCGCGCCGATTCGGCGCTCGGCGTGCCGGGGCTGATGCGCGCCTGGAAGGCCGGCAAGGTCGGCATCGCCAACGCGCCCGGCGCGGGCGTGGCCGACGACAAGGTGGTGTACGCCTACGTGCCGAAAATGATCGAGTACTACCTGAAGGAAGAAGCGATCCTGCCCAACGTGCCGAGCTATCTGTGCATGAACGAGGACGACCGCGAATACGTGCTCGCGAACCTCGACAAGCTGGTGGTGAAGCCTGCCAACGAATCCGGCGGCTACGGCATGCTGGTGGGCCCGAAGTCGACGCAGGAGGAGCGCGCGAAATTCGCCGAGCTGATCAGGGAAAACCCGCGCAACTACATGGCGCAGCCGACCCTGTCGCTGTCGACCGTGCCGACGCTGTGCGAGGACGCGATCGAGCCGCGCCATGTCGATTTGCGGCCCTTCATCCTGCAGTCGAAGGACTTCTACGTGACGCGCGGCGGCCTCACCCGCGTCGCGCTGCGGCGCGGTTCGCTGGTGGTGAATTCGTCACAGGGCGGAGGCAGCAAGGACACCTGGATCGTGCAGGGGAGCGCGACATGCTAGCCCGCGTCGCCGAGAACCTCTACTGGATGGCGCGCTACCTCGAGCGCGCCGAGGACACCGCGCGCCTCGTCAATGCGACGACGCTGATGCTGATGGACATGCCGCGCGGGGCGAGCTTCGGCTGGGAAGACCTGCTCAAGGTGGCTGGCCTGTCCGAGCCCTTCTATGCCCTCTACGACGAGGCGAGCGAGAACGCGGTGATGAGCTTCCTCATCCAGGACGAGCGCAACCCGTCGTCGATCTTCGCCTGCGTGCGCCACGCCCGCGAGAACACCCGCACCTTCCGCGAGGTGCTGCCGCGCGAATCCTGGGAGTGGGTGAACGAGCTCTACCTCTACACCAGCACGCACAAGAGCAGCGCGCTCGACCGCCGCAAGCGCATCGAGGCGCTGACCGAGATCATCCGCCGCCGCCAGGCCGTGGTGGGGCTACTCGCCGGCACCATGAGCCGCGACGAGGCGTTCCAGTTCATGCGGCTGGGCCGCAACGTCGAGCGTGCCGACATGACCAGCCGCGTGCTCGACGTCAGCTACGCGGTCAACCTGCCGTTCCAGGGGGGGCAGTTCTACGACCTCGTGTGGATGAGCGTGCTGCAGGCGCTGTCCGCGCACCAGATGTACCGCCGCCACGTCGGCGTGCACGCCAAGGCGCACAAGGTGATCCACTTCTTGCTCAACGACCCGCTGTTTCCCCGCAGCGTGCGCCATTGCCTGGGCGAGCTGCAGTCGGCGCTCGCCGAGCTGCCGGGCGAGGGGCCGCAGCGGCAGGTCGTGTCGCTCATACGCGAACTCGACGCGGCGGACGCGCGTAAGCTCGCGCAGACGGGCCTGCACGGCTTTTGCGATCGCCTGCAGGCAGGACTCGGGCTGTTGTCCGACGCCATCGGCAACAGCTACTTTCGCGCCGCGCACACGGCCGTGCTGCCGCAGCGCCAGTTTCGCCTGGCATGACGGATTCGCTCGCTTTCCCGCGCACCGGCGACAAGCGCAATTCGGCGCAGTTCGAGGACTATCTCGGCGCGCTGCTGGAAGAGCGCGACCGCATTGGGCTCACCGACGCGATCCGCCAGATCGACGCGCTGATGATCACGGTCGAGCCGGCGCATTCGCTCGCCTACGTCGCCGAGCTGTGCGTGATGACGCCTTACCACTACCTCGTCACGCTCGAGTCGGAATCGCACTTCACCCACATCCTGCGCATCGACATGAGCGCGCCCGACCTCCTGGTGCGCGAGGTGAAGGACCCCAACGTGCGCGGCATCTTCCGGAGCCTCAACGAGGTCTACCCGATCGGCGCGGTGAAGCCCAACTCGCGCTACATGGGGGAGGTGCTGCGCGTCACGGACCCGCACGCCGTGGTCTCCATGCAGAAGGCGCGCGACATCCGCTTTTTCAACCAGGACCAGATCCGCAAGCTCGAACTGCCAGGCAACATGGCGGTGGTCAAGCCCAGCCCCTACACCCACAACATCGTCGCCTACTGGGAGCGCCCCGAGTCGGACATTCGCGTGTATGCGCTGGGCTGGAGCAGCATCCGCGACGACATGCAGGCGGCCTACGAGGCGGCGAAGGCGACGCAGCAGCAGCTCGGCATCGACGAGCTGCTGCTGCCGATCGATCACCTGGCAACCCGCATCTACAGCCAGAACCGCGAGGCGGCCATCCTCGAGTACCTCACGCTCTCCAGCTACTACTACTGGGGCTCCTACGACATCGCGGACCAGAACTCGTCGACCAACGTCACCAAGAGCGTCCACTACGAGAACGAACTGGAATGCCCGGCGAAGGTGTTCACCGCCGCCAATCACCCCTACTTCATGAACCATCTGCTCACGGAGTCGCCCACCGAAGCCTTCGTGCGCAACTTCGGCCCCCGGCTGCACCACATCGCGGTCGCGGTGAAGGATGGCGAAATCGACGGCGTGCCGCACATCGACGTCGTGGTGCAGCGCCTGCGCGACTGCGGGCAGAAGTTCCTGCTCGACGTCATCGGCTCCAAGGAGGCGGGCCTCAAGCAGATCTTCTCGAGCGCGTCCGAGTATTCGTCGCTCATCATCGAATACGTTCAGCGCTTCGGCGGTTTCCAGGGGTTCTTCACCAAGGAGAACGTCGCCGAGCTGACTCATGCGGCCGGCGTCGAGGAAAGCCTCAAGGCACTGCAGGCCGCTTCGCAGGGCTAATCCACCAGGCGGGTTTCGATAAAGGAATTTGAGCACGGCCCGCCCTCAAGGTGCTCACGGCCGCTGCGTTAAATAAGCAATTGACCAGATACTTATTCGTGGAGAGGGAATGATGGATCGCGAAACGCTCAACGAAATGGTGAAGCTCAAGTTCGGTGCGCGCAAAGCGGGCGGCCCCGACATCGATCTGGTCAAGCTGGCGGGCGACGCGCGCTATGCGGACGAGATGTTGCGTGCCGTGGAAAACCTGCCCGACGAGAGCCTGGTGCTGCTGGCGCTGACGCTCCGCGACAAGTTCGGCCTGCTCGCCGCGCGCCCGGCTGAACCGGTCGCCGCGCCCGAGCCGCCGGCGCCGTCGCCTCCTCCCACGCGATACGTGCTGGGCGCACGTAGCTGACGCGAGCAGGCCCGCATTGCCGGGCCGCGCCACGGAGGGGCCCGGGCTTCCCTATCTGCGCGCCACCGGGATGCGCTCGAGCACCGCGACGAACGCCGTCGGCAACCGCCCCTCGGCGTGCAATTCGTTGGCGACGTTGCGGATGTGCACCGCCTCCCAGCGTGCCGGAAAGCCGCCCATGACCTGGGCGATGCCGATGACTTCGAGCAGTTCCTCGGGCGTGACGTCGCTCCTGGTCAGGAGCTCGCGCGTGTGCAGGCGCACCAGCCGCTGCTTGCGCACGACCAGGCTCATGAGCAGCGCGATGAGGTTGTAGAACTTGAGATTGGTGAGCTCGCCGTGCGGCAGATGCGGCCAGTCGGCGAAGCGCTGCCAATGGTGGGTGTAGGCGTCGAACAGCAGGTAGGTGTCGTCGTCGGCTTGGGCGCGGATGTAGAGCGCGATCGCCTGCACCGTCTTGATCACCGCTTCCGGCGCCTTGGCGCGGATGGCGCCGTCGATGTGGGTGAGCGCGCAGACCTCGCAGCCGTCCGCGATCGCGGCGCTGTAGATGAGAATCTCGCTGAGGTGGCGCTCCTTGGAGAACACGCCGCGCGAGACCAGCAGGCGCGCCATGTCGAGCAGGGCGTCGCCGAGATCGACGCCTTTCTTCGCCAGGCGGGCGGTTTGCGGATCCGACGCCTCCATGCCGGCCTCAGCGTGCTCCTGCAGCGCCGTGAGCAGCGCGTTGGCGCCGCCGGCAATGCGGTGCGCGTCGTCCAGGTCGAGGCGGCCATAGGGGTATTCGTTCGGCATGGGGACCTCCTGGCGAAACGGGCATCGGGTCAGGGGAACGGGCGCCGCCGCAGGTCGAGCGTATGCGGAAATTCGCCCGCCGGCTCTTCCGGCGGCGGCGCCATTGGGCCGGGAACGCTGCCCCCGGGGGCGTAGCGCGCCAGCGGGCCGACCCACGGTGGCGGGGTGAAGCTGCCGGCGGTATGGCCCCAGTCCTGGAAGCGGATGTGGCGGCGGGCCTCCGCTTCGTAGGCGTTGACCGGGAAGCTTTCGTAGTTGCGGCCCCCGGGGTGGACGACGCGGTAGGTGCAGCCGCCGAGCGCGCGTCCGTTCCAGGTGTCGACGAGGTCGAACACCAGCGGCGAGTGGATGCCGATGGTCGGGTGCAAAGCGGAAGGCGGCTGCCAGGCGCGGTAGCGCACCCCGGCGACGTACTCGCCGTGCACGCCGGTCGGCACCAGCGGCACGCGGCGGCCGTTGCACGCGACGACGTAGCGGCCGTCGGTGAGGCCGCTCACTTTCACCTGCAGGCGTTCGACGGATGAGTCGACGTAGCGCGCGGTGCCGAGGCTGGTCGATTCCTCGCCCAGCACATGCCAGGGCTCGATCGCGCTGCGCAGCTCGATCTGGATGTCGCCGACCTGCAGCGTGCCGTAGCGGGGAAAGCGGAACTCGAGGAAGGGGCGGTACCAGTCGAGCTGGAACGGGAAGCCGGCCTCGTTGAGCTCGGCGATGACGTCCTGGAGGTCCGCCCACAGGTAGTGCGGCAGCATATAGCGGTCGTGCAGCAGCGTGCCCCAGCGCACCAGTGGCTTGCGGTAGGGGGTTTCCCAGAATCGCGCGACCAGCGCGCGCAGCAGCAGCATTTGCGCCAGGCTCATGCGCGCGTGCGGCGGCATCTCGAAGGCACGGAACTCGACCAGTCCTAGCCGTCCCGACGGCGAATCGGGCGAGTACAGCTTGTCGATGCAGAACTCCGAACGGTGGGTGTTGCCGGTGAGGTCGGTGAGCAGGTTTCTCAACAGACGATCGACGAGCCAGGGCTGCGGCACTTCGCCGACCGGCATCTGCTGGAAGGCGATTTCAAGCTCGTACAGCCGTTCCGCGCGACCCTCGTCGACGCGCGGCGCCTGGCTGGTGGGGCCGATGAAAAGCCCAGCGAACAGGTAGGACAGCGCCGGATGGTGCTGCCAGTAGGTGATGAGGCTGGCGAGCAGGTCGGGACGGCGCAGGAAGGGGCTGTCGGCCGGAGTCGCGCCGCCGAGCGTGACGTGATTGCCGCCGCCGGTGCCGGCGTGGCGGCCGTCGAGCATGAACTTCTCGGTGCCGAGGCGCGACAGGCGGGCCTCTTCGTAGAGCATCGTGGTCGTTTCGACCAGCTCGGCCCAGTTGCCGGCGGCGTGGATGTTGACCTCGATCACGCCGGGGTCGGGCGTGACCATCAGCTTGTCGATACGGGTGTCGGTCGGCAGCGTGTAGCCCTCGATGACGACCCGCTTGCTCAGCCGGGCGGCGGTCGCCTCCACTGCCGCCAGCAGGTCGAGATACTGCTCCAGCGTGGCGGTGGGCGGCATGAACACGTACAGGCAGCCGCCGCGCGCTTCGACGCACAGGGCGGTGTGCGGCACCTCGACGCTTTCCCGGAGGGTCGGCGTCTGGGGATGGATCCCGGGATGGGCGGGGGACGCGTCGACGTAGCTGCTGTAGCGTGCCGCGACCTCGCCGTGGAAATCCGCAAGCGGCGGCTGCGCCGCGAAGGGGTCGACCTCGACCCAGGGCTCGCGCTCGTCCTCCGCGACCCACGGCAGCGAGGCGAGCGGCAGGCGCAGGCCCATCGGCGAATCGCCCGGCGTGAGGTAGATGCGGTCGCGCCGGAAGGTCCACAGTGCGCTGTGCCAGCGCTGTTCGTGCCAGCGCCAGGCGAGCGGCAGCACGTAGCCGGTCGGCGCGTTGAGCCCGCGCGACAGCTTGTTGGCGAGCGCGCCCCGCAGCACCGGGTCGTCGATGTCGAGCCGCGCGGGATTGAGGTTGACCGGCAGTTCGGCTTCCTGCTGCAGCGCGACCATCGCGTCCTCGTAGGCCGGTTGCGCGTAGCGCCCGGCGATGCCGAGGTGCTGCGCGAGCGTCGCGGCGAAGTGCTGGGCGTCGCCCGTGGTGTAGCCGTAGTCCCAGCCGGCTTCGGCCAGCAGTCCATCGTCCTTCCACACCGGCACGCCGTCGCGCCGCCAGATCAGGCTCAAGGCCCAGCGCGGCAGCGGCTCGCCGGGGTACCACTTGCCCTGGCCCGTGTGCAGCAGCGAGCCGGCCGGTAGACGGGCCTTGAGCCGACGCACCAGCACCTTGGCACGCTCGCGCTTGTGCTTTCCGAGGGCATGGGTGTTCCATTCCGGTGCATCCATGTCGTCGATCGAGACAAAGGTCGGCTCGCCGCCGTGGGTAAGCCGCACGTCGTGGCGGACGAGCTTCTCGTCGACAAGATGGCCGAGCGCCTCGATCGCCGCCCACTGGTCGTCGGAGTAGGGCAGGGTGACGCGCGGATCCTCGCGGAAGCGGGTGACGGTGTTGGAAAACGTGAATTCGACTTCGCAGGGGTCGGTGTAGCCGTCGATCGGCGCCGCCGACGAAGGGTGCGGCGTCGCCGCGAGCGGAATGTGGCCCTCGCCGGCAAACAGGCCGGAGGTCGGGTCGAGCCCGATCCAGCCCGCGCCCGGCAGGTAGACCTCGGCCCAGGCGTGTAGGTCGGTGAAATCGTGCTCGGGCCCGGAGGGACCGTCGAGCGACTTTTCGTCGGCGGCGAGCTGCACCAGGTAGCCGGACACGAAGCGCGCGGCGAGCCCGAGATGGCGCAGGATCTGCACCAGCAGCCACGCGGAGTCCCGGCAGGAGCCGAGCGCCTTCGCCAGCGTTGCCTCGCAGGTCTGCACGCCCGGTTCCATGCGGATGGTGTAGGCGATGTCGCCGTGCAGGCGGCGGTTGAGGTCGACCAGGAAGCCGATCGACCGGGTGCGGCTACGGTCGACGGCGGCCAGCCAGGCGGCGAGCAGCGGGCCCGCCGGCTCCGTCTCGAGATAGGGCGTGAGCTCCTTCTTCAGCGCGGGCGCGTAGTCGAACGGCCAGAATTCACACGCGTCGTCGACGAAGAAGTCGAAAGGATTGATCACCGTCATGTCGGCGATCACTTCCACGTCGACCGAGAACTCGCGCGTCGCCTCCGGGAACACCAGGCGGGCGAGATAGTTGCCGAAGGGGTCCTGCTGCCAGTTGATGAAGTGCGTCTCCGGCGTGACCTTCATCGTGTACGCGAGGATGGGCGTGCGCGAATGCGGCGCCGGCCGCAGCCGCACCACGTGCGGACTCAGCGTGACCCGCCGGTCGAAGGTGTAGCGCGTGGTGTGGCGGATGGCGACGTGGATGCTCATGGTCACGGACAGTGTGCAGACTGTCTGTGACAAGCAAGGGGTGGGCCAGGGCTTGGGATTTAGGGGCTAGGATCCAGGAGGACGAGCGGCCTGCGGCCGAACCTTTCTCTGCGCCTGACCCCTGACCCCTGGGATTCACCCCTGCATCTGCCCGCTGCTGCTGGACGCCACGACTTGCAGCGGCTGCGGCTGGTTCTCCCATTCGAAGGGCGGCAGGTTGTTGAGCGCCTGCTTGAGGCCCTCGTTCCAGGCGTCGCCGAGCGCGCGGTAGTACGGGTGGTCCTCGGTGAACAGCAGGCGGCGGCCGCCGTCGAGCGCATTGGTTGAATAGATCAGCAGCTCCACCGGCGGGCCGACGGTGAGGTTGGAGCGAATGGTCGAATTGATCGACACCAGCGCGCAGCGGGCCGCCTGCTCGAGCGGCGTGTCGGTGCGTATCACGCGGTCGAGGATGGGCTTGCCGTACTTGGTCTCGCCGATCTGCAGGAAGGGGTGCGCGCTCGACTCATGGATGTGGTTGCCCTGCGGATAGATCATGTAGATCTCGGGCACCTGGCCGGCGATCTGGCCGCCGAAGATGAACGTGGCCTCGAAGTTCGTGTTGGCGGTGTCGCGCGCGGCTTGCTGGCGCTGCACTTCGGTCGAAAGATGTCCGACGTAGTCGACCGCGTCGCTCATCGACGCGACGCTGTTGAGGCAGGGCAGGTTGCCCACCTGGCAGTCGTCCCGCAGGCGTTTGACCACGGCCTGCGTGGTGGCGAGATTGCCCGCCGCCAGCAGCACGAACATGCGATTCCCGGGCTGCACGAACGTGTGCATCTTGGAATAGGTGCTGACGTGGTCGATGCCCGCGTTGGTCAGCGAATCGGAAGCGAAGATTAGTCCGCTGTCGGTCTTGATGGCGACGCAGTAAGTCATGGCCGGGCGTTTCAGGGGGATACGGACACCATCCTGCCCGTATTCCGTCCTCGACTCAAGCGGCTTCCTTCGGCCGCATCTGCCGGCTGTAGAGAAACTCGAGCACGCGGCTGCGCAGATCGTGATATTTCGGTTCGTGCGCGAGCGCTAGGCGGTCGCGCGGGCGCGGCAGGTCAACGTCCAGCACTTCGCCGATGGTCGCGGCTGGGCCGTTGGTCATCATCACGATGCGGTCGGACAAAAGCACCGCCTCGTCGACGTCGTGGGTGACCATGATGACCGTGCTTTTCGTCGCGGCGACGATCTTCATCAACTCGTCCTGCAGATGGGCGCGGGTCAGCGCGTCGAGCGCGCCGAAGGGCTCGTCCATCAGCAGCACCTTGGGTTCCATCGCCAGCGCGCGAGCGATGCCGACGCGCTGCTTCATGCCGCCGGAAATTTCCCCCGGCAGCTTGCCGGCGGCGTGGGTGAGGCCGACAAGTTCCAGCGCGGCGGCGGTGCGTGCCTTCAGCTGCTTCTTCGATTCGCTGCCGCCGAAGACTTTTTCCACCGCGAGGTAGACGTTCTCGAAGGCGGTGAGCCAGGGCAGGAGCGAATGGTTCTGGAACACCACGGCGCGCTCGGGCCCCGGGCCCTTGATCTCCTTGTTGGCGAGCAGCAGCACGCCGTCGGTGGCGTCGAGCAGGCCCGCCACCAGGTTCAGCAGCGTCGACTTGCCGCAGCCCGAGTGGCCGATCAGCGCGACGAACTGTCCCTGGTCGATGTGAAGGTCGATGCCCGTGAGCGCGGTGAACTTGCCCTTCTTGGTGTTGAAGGTCATGCCGGCGTTTTCGATCTGGACGTAGCTTTGCATGTTTTGCTCCTTGTGGAGGATCTAGGGGCTAGGATTTAGGGGCTAGGGGCGGTGCGGCTGTGCCGCGCCACATTTCCCTAGTTCCTAGTTCCTAGCCCCTAGCTCCTAGTCCCTTAGTCGTACGAGAACCGCTTCGCGATCAGCATCAGCCCCTGCTCCAGCAGCAGGCCGACGATGCCGACGACGAAGATGGCGATGATGATGTGGGCGACGTTGAGGTTGTTCCATTCGTCCCACACCCAGAAGCCGATGCCGACGCCGCCGGTGAGCATTTCCGCCGCGACGATGACGAGCCAGGCGACGCCGATCGACAGACGCACGCCGGTGAGCACGTAGGGCAGCACGGCGGGGAAGAGGATCCTGGTGAAGACCTTGAACTCGGACAGGTTGAGCACGCGGGCGACGTTCATGTAGTCCTGCGGGATGCGCTGCACGCCGGCGGCGGTGTTTAAGACCATCGGCCAAATGCTGGAGATGAAGATCACCCAGATCGACGCCGGCTCGGCCTTCTGCAGCACCAGGAGGCCGATCGGCAGCCAGGCGAGCGGGGACACCGGACGCAGGATGCTGATGATGGGCGAGAGCATCTGGTTGAGGAAGGCGAAGCGGCCGATCATGAAGCCGAGCGGAATGCCGATGGCGGCGGCGAGGCCGAAGCCGATACCGACGCGGTACAGCGAGTTAAGGATGTTCCAGCCGATGCCCTTGTCGTTCGGGCCGTTGTCATAGAACGGGTCGGAAAACAGCGTGACCGCCGCATCCCAGGTTTCGGCCGGCCCCGGGATCTTGCCGCCGCTGTTGGCGATCAGCGCCCACAGCGCGACGAACAGCGCCAGGCCCAGGATGGGCGGGATGGTGGCCTTGATGCCGTTCACCATGCCTTCGAGAAAGCGCTTGCCGCCCTCCTTCTCGAACAGCGGTGTGCGACGTGGAGGCAGAGCGGGTTCGTTCGCGGCGGGGGCATCGTTCGCGGCGAGCTTCTCGGTCTCCGGCGCGTCGAGCACAGCCGAGAGGCTTCGGTCGTTCAAAGTGACTGCGTTCATACGTGTTCTCCTTGCGCCCCGGCGTCGCTGGGGCAACTGTCATCCTCAGGCCTTGATCTTGAAGCTGTCGGCGTACTTGGCCGGATCCTTGCCGTCCCACACCACGCCGTCGATGAGCTTGCTGCTGCGCATCTCGGACTTCGGCAGCGGCGTCTTGGTCATCGCCGCGGCATCCTTGTAGACGTCGATGCGGTTGACCTGCTTTGCCACGGCGAGGTAGTCCGGGTGGTCCTTCAGCAGGCCCCAGCGCTTGTGCTGGGTGAGGAACCACATGCCGTCGGACAGGTAGGGGAAGCCCACTGTGCCGCCGTTGTAAAACTTCATGTAGTCGGGGTCCTTCCACTTCTTGCCGTTGCCGTTGTCATACTCGCCCTGCATGCGGCCCACGATCGAGTCGTAGTCGGTGTTGACGTAGGATTTGGCGGCGATGACCTTGGCCACCTCGGCACGGTTCTTCATATCGTCGATGTACTTCGACGCGTCGAGAATCGCCGCCACCATGGCGCGCGCGGTGTTGGGATAACGCTGCACGAACTCGGCGCTGGTGCCGAGCACCTTTTCCGGATGGTCCTTCCAGATGTCCTGTGTGGTGACGGCAGTGAAGCCGATGTTGTCGCGGATCGCGCGCGCGTTCCAGGGCTCGCCGACGCAGAAGCCGTCCATGTTGCCGACGCGCATGTTGGCGACCATCTGCGGCGGCGGCACGACGATGTTCTTGACGTCACGGAAGGGGTCGGTGCCGTAGGCGGCGAGCCAGTAATACAGCCACATCGCATGGGTGCCGGTGGGGAAGGTCTGCGCAAAGGTGTATTCGCGCGGCTCGGCTTTCACCAGTTTGGCAAGCGAGGCACCGTCGATTGCGCCCTTGGCTTTGAGCTGGTTGGACAGCGTGATCGCCTGGCCGTTGTGGTTGATGCTGGCCAGCACCGCCATGTCTTTCTTCGGCCCGCCGATGCCGAGCTGCACGCCGTAGATCAGGCCATACAGCACGTGCGCCGCGTCGAGTTCGCCGTTCACCAGCTTGTCGCGTACCGCGGCCCACGAGGCTTCTTTCGACGGCGTAATGGTGAGTCCGTACTTCTTGTCGAAGCCCTTCACCGAGGCCATCACCACCGAGGCGCAGTCGGTGAGCGGGATGAAGCCGATGCTGAGGTTGGGTTTTTCCGGCGCGTCGGAACCCGCGGCCCAGGCGCCCTGACGCACGCCTGGCGGCACCATCGCCATTAGGGCGGCGGCGACCGATACGCCCGTGGTCTTCTTCATGAAATCGCGCTTGCTCGGGTCCTCTACGAGGGGTTTGTCCTGGGTGTCGCTCATGGTGTGCTCCAATAAAAAAGGCGTCGCCTGCGAGGGCGGACGCCTTTGTCCATTGCATGGTCAATCGAGGGTCAATCCGAAAGCCGCATCGTTGCGACTGTTCAGTCAGGGTTTAGCAACCGCTGTGCCAGCTACGCGAAACCCTTGTGCGGCATGGCGTTGAGGGCCGTTGGGTCATGTCTGGAAGGTAAGCGGACCGTTTGCGCATGCACCGTTGGGGTGCGGCTTTGCCGTGGCGCGCACCATTCGCGACAACAAAGCCTCACGCTGTTTTCTGCACGATCTGCCGCGCGATGTCGACGAGCTTCATGCCGCGGTCCATCGCGGCGCGCCGCATTTCGCGGTAGACCTCGGGCTCGGAGGCGCCGGTCTGCTTGATGAGCAGCGCCTTGGCTTGGTCGATGAGCTTGCGCTCGGCGAGTTCGAGGCGGGTCTGCTCGAGCTGGTCGTGCAGCGCCTGGAAAGCCTCGAAGCGCGATACCGCGACGTCGAGAATGGGTTTGAGCCGCGCCGGGTCGAGTCCGTCGACGACATAAGAGGTGACGCCCGCCTGCGTCGCCGCGCGGATGGCCTCCGGGCTGCCGTCGCCGGTGAACATCACTATCGGGCGTGGGCAATCCTGGTTGGCGACGCAGATGTGTTCCAGCGTGTCGCGGTCGGGCGAGTCCTGCGCGATGATGACCACGTCGGGGCGCAGCGCCTGTACCTGCGCATCGAGGCTGCGTGCGGAGTTCAACGTGGCCGCGACCACGCAACCGGCGGCTTCCAGCGCCGGCACCAGCATCGCGAGCCGCTCGGGCTGGTTTTCAACGATCAGTACTTTCATGGTGCTTCCATATCATCGTCGGGCGTCACCCAAAAAAAGCGGCCTCCGGAGAGGCCGCAAGATCGGAGGAGACTGCCTGAGCAACCCGGCCTTGCGGTTTGGGTACTCGCCTATCACCTAGCAGGTGCCGTGCCAGCTGTGCGAATCATTGCGAATCAATGGGTTGTGCGTTTTTTCCGGAAGCGACGTGCCGTTCCACATGCGCCCTCGTGGTGCATCGGACGCCGCACGAGACTCAAAATGAAGCGGGCGATGCCTGGCGCATCGCCCTTGTTTCGGAGAACCGCAGGCCAGCACGCCCGCTTCACCGGACGCATGGCGTGGATGGTAAGGTCAGGGCTGCAGGTTCTGCTGGATACGCCACTGCTCCTGGTTGCGATGCTGGAGCACGCTCGCGCCCGCGCCCTCGTACTGCGTCCGCACCTGCTCGCGGGTGCGCTCCTGGGTACGCACCTGCTTCTGGGCGCCTTCGTGGGCCGACGGTGCACCCATGCCGAAGCCGCCACCCTGGCCCGCCTGCATGCCGCCGCCAAACGAACCCATGCCGCCAATGCCCTGGCCGCCGCCCATGCCGTTGCCCTTGGCCATCGCAACACCGCTGCCGAGGGCTGCAACCAAGACTGAAATGACTACCATGCTTTTGCGCATCATTGACTCCTTCTGCTGTGAACGTGGACGAATCTGATTGAATTCGCAGTCTAGGCGCCTCCACGCCGCGCTTTATTTCGCGACCGCCGCAGAACGTGACGGAATGTGACGAGACGCGCGCAGGCCTACCGGCAACGCATTTGCGGCGTCAGCTTCATCCATTGCACGAGCCAGGCCTTGGCGCGTTCGCGCGCGTGGCGCTTGGCAATCTTCTCTTCCGGCGTCTGGTCGGGCCGGAAGTCGAAGGCGCGCCGCGCCATCGGGTAGACCTGGTACTCGACCGGCACGCCGCGTTCCCACAGCGCGTAGAAGGCGCGGCCGCCGTTCATGCGGCGCAGTTCGTAGTCCTGCTCGCCAATGAGAAACAGCATGGGGGTGTCGAGCTTGGCGATTTCCGGCGCGACGCTGAAAAGTTGCTCGGGCTCCGGCGCGTTCGGGTTCTGCATGTGGCCGTAGTAGCTGACGATGGCGGCGATGTCGGCGCCGCGCTTGGCGGCGAGCCGGATCGCGTAGTAGGGGCCGCGCGACAGGCCGACGATGCCGACCTTGCCCTTGCAGGCGTTCGGCAGCGACTTCAGGTAATCGAGCCCGGCCTCGACGTCCTGCTCGGTTTCCGGGTTGTGGGCCGACGGCCAGCGCTCGATGAAGCGTCCGGTCTGCCAATCCGGCGCGACGACGAGGAAGCCCTGTGCGGCGAGTTCGCGCACGTGGGCGCGCTCATCGCCTTCGTAGCCGCGCTTGGCGTGGATGAACAGCACGGGCGGGAAGGGGCCCTTGCCGGCCGGGTGGGCGACCTCGACCGGGACGTCGGTGCCGTCCGCGGACTTGATCGAGGTGCGAGTGAGCGTTACCTCGTTAGCGAGGGCAGACGCGGCAAAAGCCGATGCTAAGATGGCGCTCGCGATGGCAAACGGTTTCATGGGAGTCTCCGCGTTGTTTCGTGCGCCCCATTCTAGGGCAGCGTGCGCCCTGCGCCGCCCGGTCAAATCGTACTTGGCTGAACGTGTGGCGGACTGCCGCGGTCGCGCGGCGCTCCGATGAGGGCCGGGCAAGCCGGTTTCGAGGCGGACGCGCCGGTGATTTCGCCGCCGCGGGCGCGTCCGATCGTGGCGATCTGGATCTCGCTCGCTTTGCACGCCGCTCTGATCGCCCTGGTTCAGGTTTCGCCGCCCGCTTCGACGGGCCCCGCGCCGGCGATCGAGGCGCGCCTGGTCCCAAGCCATGCCGAGACCGCGGCCTCCCCGTCAGCCGGGCGCGAAGCAACCGAGACCGTTGAGCCGCTGCCGACTCCGCTCGTTCCCGCGGAAATCGCCGAGGTGTTGCCCGCGGTCGCGACCGCCGAACCGCCGGCGGCCCCTCCGTCGATCCCGACCGAAGCAAGCCCTGCCGCCGCGCCGAGCGAGGCGTCTGCGCCGAGTCCGGGGATCAGCCTGCCCGTCGACCTGACCTACTACACCGCTCGCGAACTCGACGTCCAGCCGCGTGCGCGCGGGCGGATCGAGCCGGCGTATCCAGAGGCGGCGGATCGCCAGCAGCTCTCCGGCCGGGTGCGGCTGCAAGTCAAACTGGAGGCCGACGGGCGCGTCAGCGACGTCGAGGTCGTGCAGGCCGATCCGCCAGGCGTGTTCGAGGCCTCGGCGGTCGAGGCGTTCCGTGCGGCGCGCTTCCTCCCCGCGCAACGCGGCGGCCGGCCGGTGCGCGCGCTGCTTCAGATCGAGGTCGAGTACGACTGGGAAGGCCGCCGCTGAGGCGGGCGTTCCGGCGCGCGACGCTAACGCTCGCTTGGCGGCGTCCAGCGCTTGAGCGTCAGCGCATTGGTCACCACGCTCACGCTCGAGAACGCCATCGCCGCACCGGCGATCACCGGGCTCAGGAAGCCCAGTGCCGCCAGCGGAATCCCCACCACGTTGTAGATGAAGGCCCAGAACAGGTTCTGCCGGATCTTGGCGTAGGTGCGCCGGGAGATGTCGATGGCGTCGGCGACCAGTGCCGGGTCGCCGCGCATGAGCGTGATGCCGGCGGTGTGCATGGCGACGTCGCTGCCGGAGGCCATGGCGATGCCGACGTCGGAAGCGGCGAGCGCGGGCGCGTCGTTGACGCCGTCACCGACCATCGCCACGGTCTTGCCCTCGGCCTTGAGCGCGGCGACGTGCGCGGCCTTGTCGGCCGGCAGCACTTCGGCGATCACGCGGTCGATGCCGAGCGTGCGCGCCGCGGCCTCGGCAGCGCCGCGGTTGTCGCCGGAGAGCATCACGGGGGTGATGCCCTGCGCGGCGAGGCCGGCCACGGCCCGGGCGGCGCTCGCCTTCACCGCGTCGCCGAAGGCGAGCACGCCGAGAACGTGCCGGTCGTCCGCGCGCGCGAGCCAAGACACGCTGCGCCCGGCGGCTTCCTGTTCCGTCGCCGCGTCGTCGAGCGCGGTGACGTCGACGCCGTTCTCCTGCATCAGGCGGCGGTTGCCGAGCCAGTAGCGTGCGCCCTTAAGCTCGCCGGAAATCCCGCGCCCGGGCAGCGCCTGTTGCGCTTGGGCGGGAAGCGGCGCGACACCGCGCGCCGCCGCCTCGGCGAGCACGGCGCGCGCCAGCGGATGCTCGCTGCCCGCCTGCAGGCCAGCGGCGATGGCGAGGATTTCCTGTTCGTCGTGACCACTCGCGGGCACGCACGCGGCGACGTGCGGCGTGCCGTCGGTGAGCGTGCCGGTCTTGTCGAACACCACGGTCTGGGTGCGGTGGGCGAGTTCCAGCGCTTCGGCGTCTTTGATCAGGATGCCGTGGCGCGCGGCGACGCCGGTGCCGGCCATGATCGCGGTCGGCGTGGCGAGCCCGAGCGCGCACGGGCAGGCGATCACCAGCACGGCGACGGCGTTGAGGATGGCGGCCTCGACGTCGCCGTTCGCCACCCACCAGCCGATAAGCGTGACGAGCGCGATGCTCACCACCACCGGCACGAACACCGCGCTCACCTTGTCGACCAGGCGCTGGATCGGCGCCTTCTTTGCCTGCGCGTCCTCGACCAGGCGGATGATGCGCGCGAGCACCGTCTCGGTGCCGACCGCGGTGGTGCGCGCGATGAGCACGCCGTGGGCGTTGATCGCGCCGCCGGTGAGCGCGTCGCCCGGCTGCTTGTCGATCGGCAGCGATTCACCGGTGAGCAGGGCCTCGTCGACCTGGCTTGCACCTTCGAGCACTACGGCGTCGACCGGCACGCGCTCGCCGGGACGGATCACCACCACGTCGCCGACGCGGATCGCGTCGATCGGCAGGTCGCGGTCGACGCCGTCGTGGCGCACCCGCGCGGTTGCTGGGCGCAGTGCCTGCAGCGCGCGGATCGCCTCGGTGGTCTGGCGCTTGGCGCGCGCTTCCAGCCATTTGCCGAGCAGCACCAGGCTGATGATCATCGCGGAGGCCTCGAAGTAGAGATGCATCGTGCCGGGATCGGTCAGCAGCAGATACACCGACAGGCCATACGCCGCGCTGGTGCCCAGCGCCACCAGCAGGTCCATGTTGCCGCTGCCGGCGATGAGCGCCTTCCAGCCGGCGCGGTAGAAGCGCGCGCCGAGCCAGAACTGCACCGGCGTGGCGAGCAGCCATTGCAGCCAGCCGGGCAACATCCAGTGCGCGCCGAACAGCGCGCCGGCCATGGGCAGGGCCAGCGGCAGCGACAGCGTCATGGCGAGTGCCACGGGCCACCAGTCGGGCAGGGCGCGGGACGGCGCCGCCGCTTCGCCGGTCGGCACCGGTAGTTGCGCACCGTAGCCGGCTCGCTCGACCGCGGCGATCAGCGCGGCGGGCGACGTGCCTCGCGCCAGCTTCACCGTCGCCTGCTCGGTGGCGAGGTTCACGCTCGCTTCGAACACGCCGGGCACCTGGGCGAGCGCCTTTTCCACGCGCGCCGAGCAACTCGCGCAGGTCATGCCGCTGATGTGGAGCTTGAGCGTTTCGGTCGGCACGCTGAAGCCGGCGCGCTCGATCGCCTGCTGAATGGCGGTGAAATCGGCGTCTCCAGAGACGGTCGCGGTCTCGGTGGCGAGGTTGACCGTGGCGTCGGTCACGCCGGGCAACTGCTTCAGCATTTTCTCCAGCCGCCTCGAGCAGCTGGCGCAGGTCATGCCCTGGATGGCTACGGATAGGGTGTGCATGGCAGACTCCGTTGTCGGTGCGATGACAGCACCGTGCGCCTTCCCCACATGGGAGGGTCACCGGGCGAACAAGTTCGCCCGAGACGACTCGCGATCAACGCCGTACGGTCGTGAGCGGGTAATCCTTCGGCAGAAGCACCCACATGCGGCCGCGCTGCTTCATGCGGCCGGCCAACTCGCCGGCGGCGTCGCCGAAGCCCCAGAAGAAGTCGGCGCGCACGCCGCCGCGGATGGCGCCGCCGGTGTCCTGCGCCATGACGAGGCGGTTGAGCGGTTCGGGCGAATTCGGCTGCGTGGTGGCGAGGAAGACCGGCGCACCGAGCGGGATGAAGCGCGGATCGATCGCGATCGAGCGGCCGCCCGTGAGCGGCACGCCGAGCGCGCCGAGCGGGCCCATCAATCCGTTGGGCAGTTCGCGGAAGAACACGTAGCTCGGGTTGGCGGCAAGCAGTTCCGGCAGCTTGTCCGGGTTTCTCGCCCCCCAGTCCTTGATGCCCTGCATCGACGCCTGTTCCAGCGTGAGTTCGCCGCGTTCGACCAGCAGCTTGCCGATGGAGCGGTAGGGGTGGCCGTTCTGATCGGCGTAGCCGACGCGCAGATGGGTGCCGTCCGGCAGCTCGATGCGGCCCGAGCCCTGGATCTGCAGGAAGAAGAGGTCGACCGGATCCTCAGCCCAGGCGATCGCCTTGCCCCTGAAGCCATTGGCCGCGCCGTTGCCGTTCGCGGCTGCCTCGATCTCCTTGCGCGTGGGGTAGGGCACGAGCTTGTTGCCGACCAGGCGGCCGCGCAGCCGCAGGCCTTTCAGTTCTGGGTAGACGCTGGCGAGATCGACCGTGATGAGGTCGTCGGGGGCGGCGTAAAGCGGATAGCGCGCGCGCTCGGTGCGCATGCGGTCGCCTTTCAGCAGCGGCTCGTAATAGCCGGTGACGAGGCCTTCTTCGCTGCCGTCCTCCTGCGTGGCCTGGTAGGGCTGGAAACGCTGCTCGAAGAAGGCGCGTGCGGTGGCTTCGTCGGGCGCGGCCATTGCCATCGCATCGAGGCAGATCGCCTGCCAGGCGGTGCGGTTCACCAGCGTGGAACAGCTTTGCAGGAAGGCAGGCCACGCCTCGCTGACGCTGTCGTTCTGCCAGTAAGCGATGGCGGACCAGTCGACCGTCCGGAGGGTGGGGAACGTGGCGGGCGGCGTGGGCAGTGGGGCGGGCGGCGGCGCAGGTGAGACCGGCTCCGGCACGGGAGGCGCCTTCGAGGCAGGGGGCGGGGCGGGCGGCAGCGCGCTGCACGCCGAGAGAAGCAAGGCGAGCAGCCAGGGGCTTGCACGGAACCAGGACACAGGTGGACGGGGCTCGGACGACAGAACGGCCGGAGTATAGCAACGGGGCGACGCTTCGAAGCGGACGCGAGGGCGTTCGAGTGCGCCAGGCCGCGCCGCGCAGCAGATATTAGAAGTTAGCGATATGCTCGTTGAACAGGCGACGAATATGGCGAATACTCCACGGACCTTTCGCCGATCCCGAGTGCGAGGGTTCACAACAACCAACCGATATCTACAGAAGGAGACAGCATGACGACCCTCAACCGACTCGCACTGGCGCTGCCCGTTTTCAGTGCCTTCCTCGCCACGCCTGCCTTCGCGGAAGAGCCGCCGTGCCCCTTCTACGAGAACCGTTCCGGCCTGTGCGGGTACTACCACTCGGAGATCAGCCCGGCCGAGGCCTTCGTGAACACCGTGGTCAAGCGTGGCAACTGGAGCAATCCGCAGCAACGGCCGGTGATCCTCGACGTTCGCAGCACGTCGGAATATAAGGCGGGCTATCCCCAGCACGCGATCAACGTGCCCTACCCCTACATCTACCAGGCGTGCGATGCCACCGGACGGCATCCTGACGGCGCCTGCAAGAAAAGCGTGAGCCAGATCAACCAAGACCCCACTTTCTTCGTCGAATACGTGAAGAAGCTCATCCCGAACAAGGACACCCCGATCTACACCCTGTGCCGCACGGGTGTTCGCAGCGTCGGGGCGGGCAACTTGCTGACCGACGCCGGCTACACCAACGTGCGCAACATTTGGGAGGGCTTCGTCGGCATCAACCTCACGGCGCCGAAGAAGCAGGCCGACGGCACGACCAAGACGCTGCCGGTCGATCTCAACCACGACGGCGTTCTGGACGATCAGGACAAGAACGGCTGGCGCTATCACCAGGCTCTGCCCTACGAGACCAAGCTGCTGCCGAACCTCGTCTACAAGGATCCGAAATATCCTGGCATTTACGACATGGACTAAGCGGTCGCGTCCATCCGTTGAAGAAGCCCCGCCTCGCGCGGGGCTTTTTGTGCGCGTCGCCGCTCAGTGCAACACGCGTGGCATCGACAGCGTGAAGGGGGGGATTTCCGCGTCGAACTTGTTGCCGTCCTCGGCGACCATCTGGTAGGTGCCGCGCATGGTGCCGACGGGCGTCGCCAGCGCGGTGCCGCTCGTGTACTCGAAGCGTTCGCCCGGCCGCAGCAGCGGCTGCTCGCCGACGACGCCGAGGCCCTTGACCTCCTGCACCACGTTTTCGGCGTCGGTGATGATCCAGTGGCGCGATATCAGCTGCGCCGCCACCGTGCCGTTGTTCGCGATCGTGATCGTGTACGCGAACACGTAGCGGTCGGAAGAGGGGTCGCTCTGTTCCACGAGGTAGGCGGTGTTCACGCTGATGTCGATCTGGTATTTCTTGCCTTCGGCCACGGGTCTGCTCGGCGGGATACGTAAAATTTGAGTGTAACGCAAGGGGATGGCGCGCTGTTAAAATGCGCCGATTCCCTACAAAGTCCCGGAGCTTCCCATGACCTACCGCATCGCCCCGTCCATCCTGTCTGCCAACTTTGCGAAGCTCGGTGAAGAAGTCGACGACGTTCTCGCCTCCGGCGCCGACATCGTCCACTTCGACGTGATGGACAATCACTACGTGCCCAATCTCACCATCGGGCCGCTGGTGTGCGAGGCGCTCCGGAAGCACGGCGTGACCGCGCCGATCGACGTGCATCTCATGGTGAAGCCGGTCGACCGCATCATCCCCGACTTCGCCAAGGCGGGTGCGACCTACATCACCTTCCACCCGGAAGCGTCCGAACACATCGACCGCACCATCGGTCTCATCCGCGAAGCCGGCTGCAAGCCCGGCCTGGTGTTCAACCCGGCGACCCCGCTCGACGTGCTCGAATACACGCTGGACAAAATCGACATGGTGCTGCTTATGAGCGTGAACCCCGGCTTCGGCGGCCAGAAGTTCATTCCCTACGTGCTCGACAAGGCGAGGAAGGTGCGCAAGATGATCGACGACCGCGGGCTGGACGTCAGCCTCGAAATCGACGGCGGCGTCGGTCCGGCCAACATCGCCGACGTCGCGCGCGCCGGCGTCGACACCTTCGTCGCCGGCTCCGCCGTCTTCGGCAAGCGCAATGCGAGCGACCCGCACCGCTACGACACCATCATCGGCGAAATGCGCGCGGAGCTGGCGAAGGTCTGATTTTTAGGGGCTAGGGGATAGGATTTAGGGGCTAGGGGGCTTTGTCCTTCGCATCTCTAATGGATTGGCGCGGCTGCAGGCCGCACATCCCCAAGTCCCTCGCGCCTAATTCGTAAATCCCAAAGATGAACTTCCCTCTCCCGATCAAAGCCGTCGTCATCGATCTCGACGGCACGCTCCTCAATACCGCGCCGGACCTGGCGCACGCGGCCGAGCTGATGATGGCCGACCTCGGCATGCCGTGCCCGTCGCTGGAAACGATCTCGACCTACATCGGCAATGGCGTGTCGCGGCTGGTCAAGCGCGTGCTCACCGGCGACATGGATGCCGAGCCCGACCCCGAGCTCTTCGCGCGTGCGCTGCCGATCTACCAGAAGCACTACGGCGAACACGTGTCGCTGCATTCGCGTCCGTTTCCCGGCGTGGTCGAGGGCCTCGACGCCTTCAAGGCGATGGGGGTGCACGTCGCCTGCATCACCAACAAGGCCGAGCAGTTCACCGTGCCGCTCTTGAAGGACACCGGCCTGTTCGACTACTTCGAACTGATTCTCGCCGGCGACACGCTGCCGAAGCGCAAGCCCGACCCGCTGCCGCTGCTGCACGCCTGCGAGGTGTTCAAGGTGAAGCCCGCCGAGCTGCTGCTGATCGGCGATTCGCTCAACGACACCCAGGCCGCGCGCGCCGCCGGCTGCCCGGTGTTCTGCGTGCCCTACGGCTACAACCGCGGCCGCCCGGTCACCGAGCTGGATCTGGACGCCGTCGTGCCGACGCTGGCCGAGGCGGCGAAGATGGTGGTGAAGGCGTGAGCTTAGGGGCTAGGGGCTGGGATTTAGGGACTGGGGAGCGCCCCCTGCAGGCGCGATGGTGACGCTGCGCGTCGTCTTACCCCTAGCCTCTAACTCCTAAATCCTAGCCCCTGGAAAAATGACTGAACAAGAATTCTTCGACCTTGCCCGCCAGGGCTACAACCGCATCCCGTTGGTGCGCGAGATACCCGGCGACCTCGAGACGCCGCTTTCCGTCTTCCTCAAGCTCGCCAACGCGCCGTATGCCTACCTGCTCGAATCGGTGGTCGGCGGCGAGCGTTTCGGCCGCTACTCCTTCATTGGGCTACCGGCGCGCACGGTGATCCGCGTGCGCAATCACGTGCTGACGCTGGAAACCGACGGCAAGGTCGTCGAGGAGCACAACCTGCCCGACCCGCTCGCCTTCATCGCCGACTATCAGGCGCGCTTCAAGGCGGCGCCGGTGGCGGGGCTGCCGCGTTTCACCGGCGGGTTGGCGGGCTATTTCGGCTACGACACCATCCGCTACATCGAGAAGCGGCTCGCGGCCACGCGCAAGGAAGACGTGCTGCACACGCCCGACATCCTGCTGATGCTGACCGAGGAGCTGGCGGTATTCGACAATCTGGCCGGCAAGCTCACCCTCATCACCCACGCCGATCCGATGCAGACGGACGCCTACGCGCAGGGGCACCTGCGGCTGGGCGAACTCGCCGACAAGCTGAAGTCGCCGGTGCACCTGCCGCCCGAGCCGGCGCTCTCGTCGGACGAGCCGCAGTCGGAATTCGGCGAGGCCGAGTTCAAGGCGGCGGTGCAGAAAGCGAAGGACTACATCGGCGCCGGCGACATCATGCAGGTGGTCTTGAGCCAGCGCATGTCGCGGCCGTTCAACGCCTCGCCCTTGTCGCTGTACCGCGCGTTGCGCGGGCTCAACCCGTCGCCCTACCTGTTTTACTACGACTTCGGCGGCTTCCACGTGGTGGGCTCGTCGCCCGAGATCCTGGTGCGGCTGGAGGGCGACACCGTCACCCTCCGTCCGATCGCCGGCACCCGCCCCCGCGGCCTCACGCGCGAGGACGACCAGCGTCTCGCCGAGGAGCTGCTCGCCGACCCCAAGGAGTGCGCCGAGCACCTGCAACTGCTCGATCTGGGCCGCAACGACACCGGCCGCGTCGCGGTGACCGGCAGCGTGAAAGTCACCGAGCACATGCAGATCGAGCGCTACTCGCACGTCATGCACATCGTTTCCAACGTCGAGGGCAAGCTGAAGCCGGGCCTTTCCGCGCTCGACGTGCTGCGCGCGAGCTTCCCCGCCGGCACCGTGTCCGGCGCGCCCAAGGTGCGGGCGATGGAAATCATCGATGAACTGGAACCGAGCAAGCGCGGCATCTATGCCGGCGCGGTCGGCTATCTGGCCTTCAACGGTGACATGGACCTGGCGATCGCGATCCGCACCGCCGTGGTCAAGGACGGCACGCTATTCGTGCAGGCCGGTGCCGGCATCGTCGCCGACTCGGTTCCTGAAAGCGAATGGGCCGAAACGCAGAACAAGGCGCGCGCGATCGTGCGTGCCGCCGAAATGCTGCAGCGTTAAACCGGTTGGATCGCCGCCGTCACAAAACCTAAACGGAGTGACGGCACCATGACGCCCCTGTATGAACTCCGGCCAGCGCTGGTATGACGTGCCGGCGCCCAGCGGCCGCTGGCGGTGTTTCGGAGTGTTACACTTTTCTGACCTAAACGCGGCCCGTCCCGGCCGCGCAGTCACATCGATACGAACAAGCTTGCGGTAACGGCACGCGCCCGGGCGCGGCCTATTTGCCGTGCAGAATGGAGGCAAGCAATGAGGACCCGAGACGCACACACGCGGCGAGGCGGCCACGCCGCGCGACTGCAAGGCGGATTCACCCTGCTCGAGCTTCTCGTTGTGCTGGTGATCCTCGGCTTGCTGGTCGGCGTGGTCGCGCCCCGTTTCTTCGGTCAGGTCGGGAAATCCGAGGCCAAGGTCGCGGCTGCGCAGATTCGTGCGCTGGAGGATGCCCTCGACCAGTATCGCCTGGACGTGGGCCGCTATCCGACCACCGAGCAGGGACTTGCCGCACTCAACACGGCACCGGCAGGCGTGGCGCGCTGGAAGGGTCCCTACCTGAAGAAAGCGCTCCCCAGCGACCCGTGGGGCAACCCGTACCAGTATCGGTCGCCCGGCGAGCATGGCGAGATCGATCTGTTCTCGTTCGGGCGAGACGGTCAGGCCGGTGGCACTGGCGATGCGGCCGACATCACCAACTGGTAAGCATGCTGTTCGATATCCGGGCCCTGGGCGGGAACCAACGCGTCAGCCTGCAGGTGGACGCCGCCGACGCCAACGACGCAGCGGACCAGGCGCGCCTGAAAGGGCTCACCGTGCTCGACGTGCGCGCGGCAGGGGGCTGGGGCCGGCTGCCGTGGTCGCGCCGGCTTCACTTTCCGCTCTCGCTTTTCTCGCGCGAACTGCTCGCGCTGCTTAACAGCGGCTTGTCGCTGGTCGAGGCGCTGCAAACGCTGAACGAGAAGGAGTCCAAGCCGGAGGCCCGCAAGATTCTGGGAGGCGTGCTGAAGCGCCTGTACGAGGGCGAGTCCTTCTCCACTGCGATCAGCCATTTTCCCGATGCCTTCCCGCCGCTCTACGTCGCGACGGTGCGCGCCGCCGAACGTACCAGCGACCTGCCGCAGGCGTTGTCGCGCTACGTCGCCTACCAGGCGCAGGTCGAGCAGGTGCGCAAGAAGGTGGTGTCGGCGTCGATCTACCCGCTGCTGCTGCTGATCGTCGGCGCGCTGGTCGCGTTGTTCCTGCTCGGCTTCGTCACGCCGCGCTTCGCCTCGGTCTATGCGGACAACCTCGATCGCCTGCCGTGGATGTCGCGGGTGCTGATGCAGTGGGGCGGTTTCGTCGAGGCGCACGTGCTGAACGCGGCGCTGCTGTTGGCCGCGCTCATTGGCGTTGCAGGCTATGGGGCGACGCGGCCGCGCGTGCGAGCCTGGATCTCGCGCCAGTTGTGGCGGCTGCCGGGTCTCGGCGAACCTCTCAGGATCTTCCAGCTCACCCGTTTCTATCGTACCGTCGGCATGCTGCTCTCGGGTGGCATCCCCGTGGTCACCGCGCTCGAGATGGCGGGCGGCCTGCTGCAGCCCGAACTGCGGCAGCGGCTGGCAGCCGCCGCCGCCAGTATCCGCGAGGGTCAGCCGCTGTCGCTGGCGATGGAACGCGCCGGGCTTGTCACGCCGGTGGCGCTGCGCATGCTGCGGGTCGGCGAGAAGAGCGGCCGCATGGGCGAGATGATGGAGGCGATCGCCACCTTCCACGAAGAGGAAACCAGCCGCTTCGTGGAATGGTTCACGCGGTTGTTCGAGCCGGCGCTGATGGCGGTCATCGGTCTGGTCATCGGCATCATCGTCGTCATGCTCTACCTGCCCATCTTCGAACTTGCTGGGAGCCTCGAATGAGCGCGGATCCTACCCGCCTGGCCCGCATCCGTCCGTCTACGCTGCAACAGGCGCGCGAGCAGGCCGCCCGCGAGGGGGGCAGCGTGCTCGACGCACTCGAACATCTTACCGGGCTCGAAGGCGAAGCCTTCCTGGCGGAACTGGGTGCGGCCTTCGCCTATGAGACCCTGAGCATGGAACGGCTGCGCGCGCTGCAGCCCGCGTTCGATCGCCTGCCGTTCAACCTCGCGCTGGAGCGCGAATGCGCCGCGTGCGAGGATGCCGACGGCCGCCTGTGGTTCGTGTTCGCCGATCCGCTGAAGCCGGAGACGCTGGAGTGGGCCGCCACGAGGCTGGGCCAGGCGTTCACCCCGGCCCTGGCCCGGCGCGACGACATCCTCGCGTGGCTGCATCGGCTGGAGGGCGAGCTCCGCGCGATGGACGGCGTCGTCGGCGAAGTATCGGCAGGCGCGTCAGGCGAGAAAGTCGAGGAGATCTCGCTCAAGGCGATCGGCGAGGACGCCTCGCCAGTGGTCAAGCTGGTGCACTCGACGCTGTACGATGCGCTTGCCGCGGGCGCTTCCGACATCCATCTTGAAAACGACGCGCAGGGCATCGTCATCAAGTACCGCATCGACGGCGTGCTCAACCTGATCGCGCAGTCGGCCGGTCGAGAGATGGCCGAACAGGTCATCTCCCGCATCAAGGTGATGGCCGAGCTCGACATCGCCGAGCGCCGGGTGCCGCAGGACGGCCGCTTCAAGGTGCTCATGCGTGGCCGCGAGATCGATCTGCGCGTGTCGATCGTGCCGGGCGTGTTCGGGGAGGATGCGGTGCTGCGCATCCTCGATCGCCAGCAGCTCGCCGACGAACTGCGCGGCATCACGCTGGAGGGGCTCGGCTTCGACGGCGACGTGCTCGCGCAGATTCGCAAGCTCGCGCGTGAACCCTACGGTATGTTCCTTGTCACAGGCCCCACCGGTTCGGGCAAGACGACGACTCTGTACGCCGCGATTTCGGAGATCAACACTGGTCGGGACAAGATCATCACCATCGAGGACCCGGTCGAATACCAGCTCGCCGGCGTGCTGCAGATCCCCGTCAACGAGAAGAAGGGACTGACCTTTGCCCGCGGCCTGCGCTCGATCCTGCGCCACGATCCCGACAAGATCATGGTCGGCGAGATCCGCGATTCCGAGACCGCGCAGATCGCGGTGCAGTCGGCGCTCACCGGCCACCTGGTGTTCACGACGGTGCACGCCAACAACGTGTTCGACGTCATCGGCCGCTTCATGCACATGGGGGTCGACCCCTACAGCTTCGTGTCAGCGCTGAACGGCATCCTCGCGCAACGGCTGGTGCGGGTGAACTGCCCGCAGTGCACCGAGCCGTATGCACCCTCGCCGCAGCTGCTCACCGATTCCTGCATCCCGCCGGAAGCGGCCGCGAAATACCAGTTCCGCGCGGGCAAGGGCTGCGGTCACTGTCGCGGCAGCGGCTACAAGGGCCGCCGTGCGATCGCGGAGATGATGCTGCTCAACGACGAGATCCGCGAGCTCATCAGCACCCGGGCGCCGATCCGTCAGGTGAAGGAGGCGGCCGCGCGCGCCGGCGTGCGCAGCCTGCGCGATTCCGCGCTCGATCTGGTACGCAAGGGCGTGACGACCCTGGAGGAAGTGAACCGTGTCACTTTTGTCGCCTAGCGCGCGCATCGCGCTGACGCCGACGCGCGTCGCGCTGCTTGCCGGCGGTGCCCGGCGCGACGCCCTGGTGGCGACGCCGGGGTGGCCGGGCGCGCTCGAGACGCTGTCCGGGCTGCTCGCGGGCGCCACGCTCCGTGGCCGCGCGAGCGTCCGGCTGTCGCACCACTTCGCTTCGGTTCACCTGCTGGCTGCGGCCCCCGTCGCGCTTAAACCGCAGGAAATGCAGGGCTGGATCCTCGATCAGCTTGGGCGCCAATTCGGTGAAAGCGGGCGTGACCGGCGCGTGGCCTGGCAACCGGAGCCGCGCGGCGAACCTTTTCTCGCCGGCAGTATCGAGCCGGGACACCTCGCCGAACTCGAGGTGGTCCTGCGCGCGGCCTCGCTCAAACCCGCCGACGTCCAGCCCTGGCTGGTGAGCGCGTGGAATCGCCATCGCCGGCAGCTCGGGCGGGGGCGGGCGTGGTTCGCGCTCGCCGAGCCAGGCAGACTGACACTTCTGGGCCTCGACGCCGGGCGCGCGCGCAGCCTGCGCAGCCTGCCGGTCGAGTCGGATGGGGTGGGGGCGCTCGCCGCGCTGCTCACGCGGGAGGCGCTGCTCGCCGGCGAGGACGACGCCGCGCCGGTCTGGGTCGAGGCCGTCGATCTCGAGGCCGACTGGCGGGCCTTGCCTGGCGGTCGGGCGGTTCACGTGCTGTCGCAGGGGCGTGATGCGCTCGCTGCCATGCTGGAGCGTTGACATGCGCCGCTTGAGACTGGATTTCCTGCATCCCCTGCCCAGCACCCACTGGGTGGGCGGGTTGCTGCTCGCGGCCGGCATCGTCTTAGCCGCATGGGTCGCCTGGCGCGGCGAGACGGTGAATCGTTCGCTGCAGGCGGCGATCGCCGAGGCGCCCGCGTCCACCCAGACGCGCCGGAGCGCCGCCCCCGTGGCGAGCAGCGCGGCCGACGCCGCGGCGGCGGCGCGCGACCAGCTCGCCGCGCCCTGGGGCGAGTTTCTCGTGCGGCTCGAAGCCTCGCGCACGTCGCGTGTCGCATTGCTGTCTTTGGAAGCGGACGCACGCCGGCCCGAGGCGACGCTCACCGCCGAGGCGCGCACGGTCAAGGACATGTTCGCGTGGATCGAGAAACTCAAGGGCGAAGCGGGGTTCGGCGTCGTGCTTGCCAGCCACGCGGTGCAAGTGAACGATCCGCAGCAGCCAGTGCGTTTCGTGGTGCGGTTGAGGTGGAGGCGCTGATGGCGGTCTCGCTTGCGCGACTGCAATTCGGTCTTGCCCGCCTCGGCTGGGCGGGGGCGCTGGGGGCCGCGCTCGTGGCGGGAAGCCTCGCATACGACGCGACGGTAGTGCGTGCGCGCGAGGCCCGGCTCGAGGAACAGTTGCAGCGCAACGATGCAGCGCGGCGCGCGGCAGAGGCAGCAGCGCGCGAGGCGACGCGGGCAGAGCCGGCGTCCGCTGGGAAGCCGGAGCTCGCGCCGGAGGCGGTGGCGGCGCTGCACGGCGTGTTCGACGCCGCAGCGGAGTCGGGGCTCGAGCTCGCCCAAGGCGAGTACCGCCTCACCGAGGTGCGTGAGGCGGGCTTACGCAGCTATCAGCTCTCGCTGCCGGTCGTCGGCAGCTACACCGACATTCGCACTTTCCTTACCCGCGCGCTCAATGCCGATCCCTCGCTCGCGTTGACTGCGATGCAGTTGCGGCGCGAGCGGATCGAGGAAGTCGAGATCGAGGCGATGATCAATTTCACCCTGTATCTGGAGCCCGGTGCATGAAGCTGCGCCATCTCCTGCTCGCCGTCGCCCTCGTCGTCACCGTGGCGGCGGCGCTGTGGCCTGCGCGTGAGGAGGAGGTGCCGGTCGAGGCGATCGTGCGCGCCCATGCACCGTCCGCCGCGCCTGCGCCTGAGACGGCACCGCGGGTCGCTGCCTTGCCCGTGCCCGAATCGAGCCCGCTCCGCATGCCCGAGATGCAGGCGAGCCTGTTTCCGCGCCAGACCTGGGTGCCGCCGCCACCGCCGCCGCCCAAGCCGCCGCCACCGCCGCCGCCGAGTCCACCGCCGCTGCCTTACACGTACCTCGGTCGCTGGGTCGAGGACGGCAAGCTGACCGTGTTCCTCGTCCAGGGGGAGCAGGCGATCCGGATAGAGAAGGGCGCCGTCCTGCAGGGGAACTGGCGCGTTGACGAAATCACCGAGCGACAGGTCACCTTCACCTACCTGCCGCTCGACATGCAATCGACTTTGGGACTCACGCCATGAACAAGGCACCGATCATCGCTCTGCTTGTGTTGACGCTCGCGGGCTGCGCCAGTGACCGCGCGTTTCGCGAAGGCGAGCGCCTGCTCGCGGAAGGTCAGACCGAAGCGGGGCTGCAGCAACTCGAGCAGGCGGTGAGGGAGTCGCCGAACAATGTGCAGTACCGCACCGCCTATATCCAGGCGCGCGACGCCCATCTGGTGCGCTTGTTCGCCGAGGGCGATGCGGCGCTACAGGCCGGGCGCGACGCCGAGGCGGAAACCCACTACCGCGAAGTCCTGAAGCACCATCCGCAGAGTCCACGCGCGCGCGCGGCGCTCGCCCAGATCGAGGTCCAGCGCGCCAACCGCAAGGTGATCGAGGAGGCGCGCGCCGCGTTCGAGCGGGGCGAGGCCGAACAGGCGCGCAGCCGCCTGCGCACGGTGCTCGCGCGCGAGCCGGGCAATGCCGAGGCGCTGGCCTTGATGAAGCGCGTCGACGAGAAGATCGGCCGCCCAGTCATCGCCGAATTTCCCCGGCTTGCGGCGGCCTACCGCAAGCCGGTGACCCTGCAGTTTCGCGACGCCCCGGTTCGCACCATTTTCGATGCCTTGTCGCGTCAGTCCGGCCTCAACTTCGTGTTCGACAAGGACGCGCGCACCGATACCCGCCTCACGATTTTCGCGGCCGATACGGCGCTGACCGATGCGCTCGACATGCTCCTGAAGACGGGGCAGCTGGCGAAGAAAGTACTCTCCGACAACACGCTCCTCATCTATCCGGCCACGCCGGCGAAGCTCCGCGAATACCAGGACCTCGTGGTGAAGGGCTTCTTCCTCTCCAACGCCGAGGCCAAGCAGGCGGTGAACATGGTGCGGACGATCGTCAAGACCCGCGACATCTACGTTGACGAAGTGCTCAACCTGCTGGTCGTGCGCGACACGCCGGAGGCGGTGCGCCTGGTCGAGCGGCTCGTCGCGCTGGCCGACCGCCCGCAGCCGGAAGTGATGCTGGAAGTGGAAATCCTGGAAGTGAACCGCAACCGCTTGCAGGAACTGGGCATCCAGTGGCCGACGCAGTTTTCGGTGCTGGCCCGGGAGACGCAAACCCAGGTGCTTGGGGCGGGGACGCCGACCGCGACCTCGGTGGACACGAAAGTCAATGCTCCGCTCACCATCGAACTGTTGCGCGGACTCGACCGCTCCGACATTCTGGTGACGCCGACTCCAACACTCAACGTGCGCAAGGACACCGGCGACGTCAGCATCCTCGCCAATCCGCGCATCCGGGTGAAGAACAAGGAAAAGGCCAAGATCCATATCGGTGACAAGGTGCCGGTGATCACCTCCAACGTCACCGCCACCGGGGTGACCTCGGAGTCGGTGTCGTATCTGGACGTCGGCATCAAGGTCGACGTCGAGCCGCAGGTGTACCTCGAGAACGAAGTTGGCATCAAGGTCGGCCTCGAGGTGTCGAACATCGTGCAGCAGATCAAGAGCGCAGGCGGCACGCTGACCTATCAGCTCGGCAGCCGCAACGCCAACACGGTGCTGCGCCTCAAGGACGGCGAGACGCAGGTGCTCGCCGGCCTGATTTCTGACGAGGACCGGGCGGGTGCGAGCAAGGTGCCGTTGTTCGGCGACATCCCGGTTTTGGGACGGCTGTTCGCCAACCAGCGTGATTCGCTCACCAAGACCGAGATCGTGCTTCTCATCACGCCGCGCATCATCCGCAACATCGAGCGCCCGGCACTGTCCGAAGTGGAGTTCTTTGGTGGCACCGAGAGCGCGGCGTCGGACCAGGCGCTGCAGTTGGTGCCGGTTCCAGGCAGCGTGCAGATGCGCCCGGGCCGCTTGCCGATGGTAGCGCCGGTTGAGCAGGAGAGCGTGCCCGAGCCGGCGGAGGCGCCGCCCCAGGCCCAGCCCATCGTCGAGCCCGCCCAATGATCCCTGCGCGCCGCACGCCGTCAGGCTTCACCCTGGTCGAATTGGTGATCACGGTGGCGATCGTCGGCGTCCTCGCCCTGCTGGCGACGCCGCTGCTCGAGGTCACCGCCCAGCGGCAGAAGGAGGCCGAACTGCGCCAGGCGCTGCGCGAGATCCGCGGCGCGATCGACGCCTATCACCAGGCGGTACTGGAAAAGCGCGTCGAATCGGCCGCGGACGCCTCGGGCTACCCGCCCAGCCTCGAGCTGCTGGTGGCGGGGGTGCCCGATATCACCAAGCCGGACCGGCCGAAGATTTACTTTCTGCGGCGGCTGCCGCGCGATCCGACGCACCCCGACGGCTCGCTGCCGGCCGCCCAGACCTGGGGTCTGCGCAGCTACGCCAGCCCGCCGGACGCACCGGCGCCCGGTGCCGACGTTTACGACGTCTATTCCCTGTCGAACGGTGTGACGCTCGGCGGCGTGCCCTATCGGGAGCTGTGACGTGAAGGCCTGGCTGAGACGCGGGTTCACCCTGATCGAGCTCCTGGTCGTGCTGGCGATCGTCGCCACCCTGCTCACGCTCGCCGTGCCGCGCTACTTCCAGCACGTCGAACGCTCCAAGGAAGCGGTGCTGAGGGAGAATCTCGCCACCGTGCGCGATGCGATCGACAAGTACCATGCCGATACCGGTGCCTGGCCGGCGACGCTGGACGCGCTCGCCGAGCGCCGCTACCTCCGCGCGGTGCCGGTCGACCCCATCACCGAGCGGGCCGACACCTGGCAGGTCGTGCCGCCGCCGGACGGGGAAACCGGGGTCTACGACCTGCGCAGCGGCGCCGAAGGCGTCGGGCTGGATGGGCGGCCCTATGCGGACTGGTAGCCGGGCGCGTGGCTTCAGCCTGATCGGCCTCCTGTTCGTCGTCGCCGGTCTCGGCGTCGGCATGGCTGCGCTCGGTACGTTGTGGCACACTGCCGCGCAGCGCGAGAAGGAGCGTGAGCTGCTGTTCGTCGGCGACCAGTACGCGCGTGCGATCGAGTCGTTCTGGAGCATTCCCCTGCCGGTCGGCACGCCGCGGCGCCTGCCGAAGCATGTCGGCGAACTGCTCACCGATCCGCGCTTTCCAAACACCGTACGGCACCTGCGCCGCGCCTGGCCCGACCCCATGACCGGCGGCGACTGGGTGCTGCTCAGGGACGGCGACGGCGGCATCACCGGCGTGGCGAGCGCGTCCGAGCGCGAGCCTTTCAAACGGGCGAATTTCCCGCTGCGCTACGCCGGTTTCGAATCCGCGCAGCGCTATCGCGACTGGGAATTCAGTTTTGACGCCGAGAAGGCCGCAGCGGCCGCCGCGCCGCAGGCGCCGGGCGCCTCCGTGCCGCAACCGCGCACCGCTGCGCCCGAACCGGCCGCCCCCGTCGCCCAGGCGACCCCTTAGCCGGGCTTTCGCCCGCCTGCGTTCTGGGCGAAAATCCGCGTCTTTGCCGTTTCCGCGCCATGCGCGGCGGCCTGCGTCACAAAGGACCCCGGCACATGTTGCTAATGATCGATAACTACGACAGCTTCACGTACAACCTCGTGCAGTACTTCGGCGAGCTGGGGGAAGACGTGAAGGTCGTGCGCAACGACGAGATCGACCTCGCCGGCATCGCAGCGCTCAAGCCCGACCACATCGTCGTCTCGCCCGGGCCTTGCACGCCGAACGAGGCCGGGGTCTCGGTGCCGCTGATCAAGGCATTTGCCGGCAAGGTGCCCATCCTCGGCGTGTGCCTCGGCCACCAGAGCATCGGCCAGGCCTTCGGCGGTCGGATCGTGCGCGCGAAGGAACTGATGCACGGTAAGACATCGATGATCCACCATCTGGACACAGGCGTGTTCAAGGGGCTGCCGAATCCCTTCCGCGCCACCCGTTACCACTCGCTGGTGATCGAGCGCGAATCGTTGCCGGATTGTCTCGAAATCACCGCGTGGACCGACGACGGCGAGATCATGGGCGTGCGCCACAAGACGCTCGCGGTCGAAGGGGTGCAGTTCCACCCCGAATCCATCCTCACCGAGCACGGCCACGCCCTGCTGGCGAATTTCCTCAAGGAGCGCGTGTAATGCAGTACAAGGACTTGCTGACGCTGGTGCTCGGGCGCACCGACTTGCCCCGCGACACCATGCTCGGCGCGATGCGTGCGCTGATGGTCGGGGAGTGGACACCCGCGCAGATCGCCGGTTTCCTGATCGCGTTGCGCATGAAGGGCGAGACCGTGACCGAGATCGCGGCGGCCGCCGAGGTCATGCGCGAACTCTCGACCAAGGTGCCGCTCGCCGGCGTCGACCATCTGGTCGACACCTGCGGCACCGGCGGCGACGGCGCCCATACGTTCAACATTTCGACCGCGGCGGCCTTCGTCGCCGCGGCGTGCGGCGCGCGCGTCGCCAAGCATGGCGGGCGCTCGGTGTCGTCGACCTCGGGCAGCGCCGACGTGCTCGAAGCGCTGGGCGTCAACGTGAACCTCGCGCCGGAAAAGGTCGCCGAGGCGGTGAAGGCGATCGGCGTCGGCTTCATGTTCGCACCCAACCACCACAGCGCGATGAAGCACGCGGCGCCGGTGCGAAAGGAGCTCGGCGTGCGCACCCTGTTCAACCTGCTGGGGCCGCTCACCAACCCCGCCGGCGCGCCCAACCAGGTGCTCGGCGTGTTCAGCCGCGAACTCACTTGCCGGCTCGCGCGCGTGCTGCAGACGCTCGGCAGCCGCCACGTGCTGGTGGTGCACGCCGAGGAGGGGCTGGACGAACTGAGCCTCGCTTCGCCGAGCTATGTCGCCGAACTCAAGGACGGACACGTCACCGAATACGAGCTCGAACCCGGCGTCTTCGGCCTGCCGCAGGTTTCGGCGAGTGAGTTGGTCGTGAAGGGCAAGGACGAGGCGGTCGAGATGCTGCTCGCCGCGCTGGAGAACCGCCACGCGGGCGCCGCCGCCATGGTCGCGCTCAATGCCGGCGCCGCGATCTACGTTGCCGGTCGTGCGGCGAGCCTCAAGGACGGCGTCGCGCAGGCGCAGCACGCGCTCGCCAGCCTCGCCGCGCGCGACGTGCTCGAAAATTACCGCTGCTTCAGCCAGTCATGAGCGACATTCTCGACAGGATCCTCGCGACCAAGCACGACGAAGTCGTTGCCGCGCGCAGCCTGGTGTCGCTCGCCGAAATGCGCGCGCGCGCCGAGGCGGCGCCGCCGCCGCGCGACTTCGTCGGCGCGCTGCGCGCGAAGCTGGGGGCCGCCAAGCCGGCGGTCATCGCCGAAATCAAGAAGGCGAGCCCGTCGAAGGGGGTGATCCGCCCCGACTTCCAGCCCGCAGAGATCGCGGCGAGCTACGAGGCGGGCGGCGCGGCGTGCCTCTCCGTCCTGACGGACGTGCAGTATTTCCAGGGCAGCGCCGACTACCTGCGGGCCGCGCGCGCGGCGTGCCGCCTACCGGTGCTGCGCAAGGACTTCATCGTCGACCCCTACCAGGTCTACGAGGCACGCGCGATGGGCGCGGACTGCATCCTGCTCATCGTCGCCGCGCTCGAAACCAAGGCGATGCAGGCGCTCGAAGCGCTGGCGCTGGAACTGGGCATGGCGGTGCTGGTGGAGTCGCACGACGCGGCAGAGCTGGAAGCCGCGCTCACGCTGCAGACGCCGCTCATGGGCATCAACAACCGCAACCTGCGCACCTTCGAGGTAAGCCTCGACACCACGCTGTCGCTGCTGCCGAAGATCGGTGACGAGCGCATCGTCGTCACCGAGTCGGGCATCACAGCACCGGCCGACGTCGCCACGATGCGCAGCCACGGCGTCAACGCCTTCCTCGTCGGCGAAGCCTTCATGCGCGCGCCCGATCCGGGCGCCGAGCTCGCCCGCCTGTTCGCCTGACGCGATTCCCTTAGCGCTTGCCGCCGAGCAGGCTACCCAACACCCCGCGGATGAGCGAGCGGCCGACCTGGCTGCCGATGGCGCGCGCGGCCGATTTGGCGAGCGCTTCCGCCGCGCTCTCGCGCCGGCCGCTGCCGGTGAAGATGCTGTCCAGAATGCCGCCGCCGCCCGCTGGCTGCGCAGCGGCAGCCTTGGCCTGCTGCTTCGCCGCCGCTTCGGCGGCCGCCGCCTGCGCGGCCTGTTCGGCGCGCGCCTTGAGGATCTCGTGTGCCGACTCGCGGTCGACTGCGCGGTCGTACACGCCTGCGACGAGCGAGGTCTGCATCAGTCGCTGGCGCTGGGCATTGGTGATGGGGCCGATCTGGCCGCGTGGCGGCACGACGTAGGCGCGCTCGACGACGTTGGGGCGGCCCTTGGCATCCAGAAACGACACCAGCGCCTCGCCGACGCCGAGTTCGGTGATGACTGCGGCTTCGTCGAGATCCGGGTTGTCGCGCATGGTCTCGGCGGCGGCCTTGACCGCCTTCTGGTCGCGCGGCGAGAAGGCGCGCAGCGCGTGCTGCACGCGGTTGCCCAGTTGCGACAGTACCTTGTCCGGCACGTCGGCCGGGTTCTGCGTGACGAAGTACACGCCGACGCCCTTGGAGCGTATGAGCCGCACCACCTGCTCGATCTTTTCCACCAGCGCGGGCGGCGCGTCGTTGAACAGGAGATGCGCCTCGTCGAAAAAGAACACCAGCTTGGGCTTGTCGAGGTCGCCGGCTTCCGGCAGGTTTTCGAACAGTTCGGCGAGCAGCCATAAGAGCAGCGTTGCGTAGAGCTTGGGCGACTGCATGAGTTTGTCGGCGGCGAGAATGTTGACGACGCCGCGGCCGCGGTCGGTCTGCATCAGGTCGGCGATGTTGAGCATGGGCTCGCCGAATATCCTGTCGCCGCCCTGCGACTCGAGCGTGAGCAGGCCGCGCTGGATCGCGCCGATGGAGGCGGCTGACACGTTGCCGTACTCGGTGGTGAATTGCTTGGCGTTCTCGCCGACGAAGGCGAGCATCGAGCGCAGGTCCTTCAGGTCGAGCAGCAGTAGGCCGTTGTCGTCGGCGATCTTGAAGACGAGACTGAGCACGCCGGCCTGCGTCTCGTTCAGGTCGAGGATGCGCGACAGCAGCAGCGGCCCCATGTCGGACACCGTCGCGCGCACCGGGTGGCCGGACTCGCCGAAGGGATCCCAGAACGTGACGGGAAAGCCCTCGTGCGCGAAACCCTCGAGCTTGAGCATCGCCACGCGCTCATCGACCTTGGCGTTGCCGCCCCCCGGCTGCGACAGGCCGGAGAGGTCGCCCTTCACGTCCGACATGAAGCAGGGCACGCCGATCGCCGAGAACTGCTCGGCCATCGTCTGCAGCGTGACCGTCTTGCCGGTACCCGTGGCGCCGGTGATGAGGCCGTGACGGTTGGCCATCTGCGGCAGCAGGAAAAGTTCGGTGTGCGCGTTCTTGGCGATCAAGAGCGGGTCGGCCATGAGGAATCCTGGATGCGGAAGAAGCCGAGATTCTAGCGGCTTGGGCGGTGATCGGTGCCACACCGCAAATAGAAGTGTTCGCTAATATTCGGGCTATCATCACGGCAACGCACACAGGGAGAAACCTCTGCATAACCCCAGACAAATTCGCGCCGGCTTGATATAACAGGCTCATCGACGAACCACGATTGAATCCT
>JBKBRW010000013.1:0-78530 GCA_046291555.1 Thiobacillus sp. | reverse complement strand
GGTCTGCGCCGCGGTGTTCTTGTTGTCGAGCGCAAGTGCCTTGTCGTAGGCGATCGACGCCATCTTGGCGTAGATGTCGCCGAGGTTCTCGTGCGCGGTGGCGTAGCTCGGGTGGGTGCGGATCGCGTTCTCCAGCGCGTTCTTGGCTTCCTCGTACTTGCCCTGGGAGGCGTAGAGCACCGCGAGGTTGTTGTAGGGCTCCGGCAGTTCGGGGAAATCCTCGGTGAGCCCCCGGAAGGTCGCGATGGCGTCGTTGGTCTTCCCTTGGTCGGCGAGGATCAGCCCCTTGAGGAAGCGCGTCTGGGCGTCTTTCGGGTTCTTGGCGAGATAGCGGTTGGCGCGGTCCAGCGCGCCGGCGAGGTCGCCCTTGCGAAACTGCTGGTTGATCTCCTGGACTTCGTTGGCCAGTGCCGGCGTGGCGGCAAGCGTCGCGCAGACCGCCAGCGCAGCGAGGAAACGGGACGGGGCCATGTGATATGCTCGGATCATTCGTGAAAACGGCATTCTATCAAGTTAAGACGCCCCTGAGACAGCCGTGGCGGCGCCGGATTCTCGACCCCTGCCACTCCGCTCGTGCTTCGTTTGCCCCATGCTGCACATCACCAATTCCCTCACGCGCGCCAAGGAAGAATTCGTCCCGCTCGTCCCCGGCCAGGTTCGCATCTACGTCTGCGGCATGACCGTGTACGACCTCTGCCACCTGGGGCATGCGCGGGTGTTCGTCGTGTTCGACATGGTCGTGCGCTGGCTGCGTGCGAGCGGCTACCAGGTCGAGTACGTCAGGAACATTACGGACATCGACGACAAAATCATTAAACGCGCGCAGGAAAACGGCGAAACGCCCGCGGAGCTGACCGCGCGCTTCATCGACGCGATGCACGCCGACGAGCGCGCGCTCGGCGTGTTGCCGCCCGACCACGAGCCGCGCGCGACCGCCTACGTAGCGCAGATGCTTGCGATGATCGAGCGCCTGATCGCCAACGGCCTTGCCTACCCGGCGCCTAATGGCGACGTCTACTACAGCGTGCGCGGCTTCCCCGCCTACGGCCGCCTGTCGGGCAAGAGCCTCGACGAGCTGCGCGCCGGCGAGCGCGTCGAGGTCGACCCCAACAAGCGCGACCCGATGGACTTCGTGCTGTGGAAGGCCGCCAAGCCTGGCGAGCCGTCGTGGGATTCGCCCTGGGGGCCGGGTCGCCCCGGGTGGCACATCGAGTGCTCGGCGATGAGCGCCGACCTGCTCGGCCAGCATTTCGACATCCACGGCGGAGGGCAGGACCTGCAGTTTCCCCATCACGAGAACGAGATCGCGCAGTCGGAGGGGGCGCACGGCTGCAAGTTCGTAAACTATTGGATGCACAACGGCTTCGTGCGCGTCGACAACGAAAAGATGTCGAAATCGCTCGGCAACTTCTTCACCATCCGCGAGGTGCTGCAGAAGTACGACGCCGAGGTGGTGCGCTTCTTCATCCTGCGCGCGCACTACCGCAGCCCGCTCAACTATTCCGACGCCCACCTCGACGACGCCAGGGGCGCGCTGACACGGCTCTACACCGCGCTCAAGCACACCTCGCCGACCGCCGAGCCGCCCGACTGGACGACACCCGCCGCGCAGCGCTTTCGCGCGGCGATGGACGACGATTTCAACACCCCCGAGGCGCTGGCGATGCTGTTCGAGCTCGCCGCCGAGGCCAACAAGGGCGATGCTGGGGCAGCGCGCCAACTGCGGCAGCTGGGCGGCGTGCTCGGGCTGCTGCAGCGCGACGCCGCCGACTTCCTGCAGGCCGGCGCCGCGACCGGGGGGTTGGCTGAAGCCGAAATCGAGGCGTTGATCGCCGCGCGCCAGGCCGCGCGCCGTGCGAAGGATTTTGCCGAGTCCGACCGCATCCGAGACACGCTGGCCGCGGCCGGCATCGTGCTGGAGGACGGGCCCGGCGGCACCACCTGGCGTCGCGCCTGAGGCCGCCGTGACCGCGAGCCTGCTTGTGCGCGTCGGTGCCGCCGGCTGGGAGCATGCCGCCTGGCGCGGCACCCTCTACCCGGAGGACATGCCCGAAGACTGGCGGCTGTCCTACTACAACACCCAGTACTCCGCCGTGTACCTGCCTGCCGCGACGTGGCAGGTGGCCTCCGCTGAAACCTGGGCGCGCTGGCTCTACGACACCCGCGAGGACTTCCATTTCGTGCTCGAGCCGGGTGATTCGGCGATCGAGCCGCCGGCGTCGGATCGCGTGCACCTTGCCGGGCCCGCCTGGGCCGCCGCGCACCTGTGGTGGCTCGACGAAGCGCCCGACCTGCGCACGCTGTCGCAGCGCATCACCGCGCTCGCCGCCAGCGGCGAGACGCTGTACATCATCAGCCGCAGCGGCGACCTTGCCAGCATGGAAGCGGCCAATACCCTTCGCGAGATCATGGGTTATTAAGCAAAGCCTGCCGGCAGGCTTGCTAGAATGGCGGCTTCCAATAACGACAGGTTCGATTCCGTGCAAGACGACGCACTGGTCGAAATCCAGGATGTAGTCTTTGGCTATGGCGCCCGGCCGGTTTTGAAGGGCATCAACCTGACCGCTCGGCGCGGCCAGGTCGTCGCCATCATGGGCAGCAGCGGTTGCGGCAAGACGACGCTGCTTCGGCTGATCGGCGGCCAGGTGCGGGCGAGCCAGGGTAGCGTGCGCATCGCTGGCGAATCCCTCGGCGAGCTCGATCGCGCCGGGCTGTACCGCCTGCGGCGCAAGATGGGCATGCTGTTCCAGTTCGGCGCGCTGTTCACCGACATCTCGGTGTTCGACAACGTCGCCTACCCCTTGCGCGAGCACACCGACCTGCCGGAGGACGTCATCCGCGACCTCGTGCTGCTGAAGCTCAACGCCGTCGGGCTGCGTGGCGCAGCGGACCTGATGCCGTCGGAACTGTCGGGCGGCATGGCGCGGCGCGCGGCGCTGGCACGTGCGATCGCGCTCGACCCGATGTTGGTGATGTACGACGAGCCCTTCGCCGGTCTCGACCCAATTTCGCTGGGCGTCACCGGCAATCTCATCCGCCGCCTGACCGACACGTTGGGGTTGACGTCGCTGGTGGTGACGCACGACGTGCAGGAGTCGCTGAAGATCGTAGACTACGTGTACTTCGTGTCGGAGGGCGTGATCGTCGCCGAGGGCACGGCCGCCGAGATCCTGGCGTCCGACCTGCCGTACGTCCACCAGTTCGTGCACGGCGAGTCGGACGGCCCGGTGCCTTTCCACTACGCGGCGCCGGCCTATGCTGAGGATCTGGATCTGAGGAGCGCTGGTGCTTAGACAAACCATCGAAAATCTCGGCAACCGCACCATCCAGGGCGTGTGGCGCATCGGCTTCGCCACGCGCTTCTTCGTCGCGGTGCTGCTGCATTCGGGGACCGCGTTCCGCCGGCTGGGGCTGACCATCCGCGAAATGTATTTCACGGGCGTGCTGTCGCTCATCATCATCCTGGTCTCGGGTCTCTTCGTCGGCATGGTGTTGGGGCTGCAGGGCTACGAAACCTTGCAGACCTATGGCGCCGAGGAGTCGCTCGGCATCCTGGTCGCGCTCTCACTGGTGCGCGAGCTGGGTCCCGTGGTCGCCGCGCTCCTGTTCGCCAGCCGGGCAGGCTCCGCGATCACCGCCGAAATCGGCCTCATGAAGGCGACCGAGCAGTTGACCGCGATGGAAATGATGGCCGTCGATCCCATCGCCCGAGTGGTCGCGCCGCGCTTCTGGGCCGGGGTGTTCTCGATGCCGCTTCTCGCCGCGCTGTTCTCGGCGATGGGCGTCTTCGGCGGCTATCTGGTCGGCGTGCAGCTGATCGGCGTCGACGAGGGCTCGTTCTGGTCGCAGATGAAAAGCGCGGTCGATTTCGAGCAGGACATCCTCAACGGCGTCATCAAGAGCGTGGTGTTCGGTGTCGCCATCACCGCGATCGCCCTGTTCGAGGGCTACGACGCGCCGCCGACCGCGGAAGGCGTGTCGGGCGCCACCACCCGCACCGTCGTGACCTCCAGCCTCGCCGTGCTGGCGCTGGATTTCGTGCTGACCGCATTCATGTTCCGGGGAATCTGATCCTATGAGCAAGACCGTTCTCGACCTCTGGGTCGGCCTCTTCGTCGTCGCCGGCATCGCCGCGCTGTTGTTCCTGGCCCTCAAGGTCGGCAGCATGACGGCCGTCAATGTCGGCAACAGCTATGAGGTCGTGGCGCGTTTCGATAACATCGGCGGGCTCAAGCCCAGGGCGCCGGTGAAGAGCGCCGGCGTGGTCGTCGGCCGGGTGGCGAGCATCCAGTTCGACAACGCAACCTACGAGGCCGCCGTGACCCTGCGGATCGACAAGCGCTATGCGTTCCCCAAGGACACCTCGGCGGCGATTATGACGTCCGGGCTTCTCGGCGAGCAGTACATTGGCCTCGAGCCGGGCGGCGACGACCAGATGCTCAAGGATAAGGACCGGATTTTCCTCACCCAGTCGGCCGTGGTGCTGGAAAACCTGATCGGACATTTCATCTACGGAAAAGCTCAGGAAGGAGCATCCCAATGAAACTCACACCGCTTACCCGCGCATTTCTCGCCGCCGGCGCGCTGCTGGCGGCGCTGCCCGCGCACGCCGAAACCATCAACCTGCAGCAGGCCGTCCAGATGAGTCTCACCGCCGACCCGCGCATCAAGGAACGCGAGCAGGTCGTCGAGGCCGCACGCGCCCTGGTCCAGGAAGTGCGGGGCAACGCCGGCTGGCGCGTCAGCGCCAACGCCTTCATCGGGCTCGCGCCCAAGGTCGAGGGCGGCTTCTATCAAGGCGGCGCCTACACCTGCACCGCTCTCGGTTGCGCCCTGCGCAGCGACGGCGACGAATTCAACGGCCTGTCCGACTGGACCCATCTCGATTTCGCCCTGATCAAGCCGCTCTATACCTTTGGCAAAGTCGAGCGCTATGGCGAGGCTGCGCAGGGGCAGGTCGGCCTGCGGCAGGGCGAGTTGAAGCAGACCCGCGGCGACATCGTTTACGACACCAAGCGTGCCTACTATGGTTTCCTTACGGCGCGAGACATCCGCGTCTTCCTCGAGGACGTCCAGGGCCGCCTCAACTCGACCCTCGCGCGCGTCGAGCGCAACCTCAAGGACGAGAGCGGCGAATCGAAGCAGTCCGACCTCTACGCGCTGCAAACCGCGCGCGGCCTGCTGGCCAAGTACGCCCACCAGGCGCGCGCGATCGAGCAGGTGAGCCTCGACGGCCTCAAGGTGCTGACCGGGACCGGCCTCAAGGGCGACCTCAAGGTGGCGGACGAGCGCATCGAGCCGGTGCCTTTCCCCCAGGTCGACCTTGCTGACCTGCAGGCGCGCGCGCTGCAGGAGCGGCCGGAAATGGAGCAGCTTGAAGCCGGTCTGCGCGCCCGCCGCGCGCTGGTCGCTGCGAAGAAGGCCGACCGCATGCCCGACGTCTACGCCGGCGTCGTTGGCCAGTTCAACTACGCTTCGCGGCGCGAGCGACTCGACAATCCCTATCTCAACGATCCCTTCAACGGCGGGGGGCTCACCCCGGTGGTTGGCGTGAAATGGGACACCGTGTTTGGCGTCGCGAACGCCCGCGTGAACCAGGCGCAGGCCGAACTCGAGGCGCTCAACCACAAAAAGGCCTTCGCTGTCGCCGGCATTCCGTTTGAGGTCGCCGAGGCCTACGCCAATGCCCAGGCGAACCACCGCGCCCAGCAGGCGCTGGGCGAGGGGGCCGCCGCGGCGCGTCGCTGGATGGTCGCCGCCCTGGCCGACTTCTCGGCGGGCCTCGAGACCGCCGACCGCGTCGCCGAGGCGATGCGCAACTACGTCCTCGCCCAGACCGAGTACCTGCGCACGATCAACGACTACAACATGAACGTCGCGCAACTGGCGCGCCTGACGGGTGAACTCAAATAAGCCGGCCGCGTCTACCTTGAAGAAGGCACACGGCCTCATCACGAATACAGGACCATAAACACCATGTTGCGCATCTTTTTCCTTTTGCTGGCGCTGTTCTGGGGCGGACAGGCCCCGCTCGCGCTGGCCAACGACACCCCGCCCGACGTGCTCGCCCGCACCACCACCCAGGAAGTGCTGGAGATCATCCGGAAGGACAAGGAACTGCAGAACGGCAATTCCGCCAAGCTGTATCAGCTGGTCGAGGCCAAGATCCTGCCCAACTTCGACTTCAACCGCATGACCCAGCTCGCGCTCGGCCGCCACTGGCCGCGCGCCACCGCGCAGCAGAAGCAGGCCCTGGTGACCGAGTTCCGCAACTTGCTGGTGCGCACCTATTCGAGCTCGCTCACCGCGTTCACCAACCAGACGGTCGAATTCAAGCCGTTCGTCGCGCCGCCCGGCGCGACCGAAGTGGTCGTGCGCACCGAAATCCGTCAGCCTGGCGGGCAGCCGATTCCGATCGACTACGCGATGTACAAGACGGCCTTTGGCTGGAAGGTCTACGACGTCACGATCGACAATGTGAGCCTCGTCACCAACTACCGCTCGTCGTTCGCCAACACTATCCGGCAGAGCGGCATAGACGGCCTGATCCAGACGCTCGCCGCCCAGTCGGCCCGCGCTGGCTCGGCGCCGCGTCCCGGCTCATGATCGCCTGCGAAGGTACGCGCTGCCGCATCGGCGGTGCGGTCACCGTCGATACCGCCGGCGCTCTGCTGCGCGACTTGTTGCCGCGCATCGCGAAGGGCGTGGATACCCTCGACTTCAGCGAGGTCGAGTCGGCCGATTCGGCGGCGCTGGCGCTGGTGTTCAGTGCGCTGCGCGAGGCGCGCAAGGCCGGTCGTACCCTCACCTGCACCGGCCTGCCGGCGAGCTTCACCACGCTCGCCGAACTCTACGGAGTCTCCGAGCTGCTGCCGGCATGAACCCCGTTCCCGCAATCCGCGTCAGCGGCCTGCGCAAACGCTTTCGCACCACCCAGGCGCTCGACGGCGTCTCGCTCGAGATCCAGCCCGGCGAGTTCTTCGGCCTGCTGGGCCCCAACGGCGCCGGCAAGACGACGCTGATTTCGATCCTTGCCGGGCTCACCCGGGCGGACGCCGGTGAGGCGGCCGTAATGGGCCACGACGTGGTGCGCGACTACCGCGCGGCGCGCCGCGCCCTCGGCGTAGTGCCGCAGGAGCTGGTCTACGACCCCTTCTTCAACGTGCGCGAGACGCTCGCCATCCAGTCCGGTTATTTCGGCCTCAGGCACAACGACGACTGGATCGATGAAGTCATGCACCACCTCGACCTGACCCCGCACGCGGACAAGAACACGCAGCGGCTGTCGGGCGGCATGAAGCGCCGCCTGCTGGTGGCGCAGGCGCTGGTGCACAAGCCGCCAGTGATCGTGCTCGACGAGCCGACCGCCGGCGTCGACGTCGATCTGCGGCGCTCGCTGTGGGATTTCATCGCGGGGCTCAACCGCGAGGGCCACACTATCCTCCTGACCACGCACTACCTGGAGGAGGCCGAGGCGCTGTGCGGCCGCATCGCCATGCTCAAGGGCGGCCGCATCGTCGCCTGCGACACGACGCGCAATCTTCTGCAGCACACCAACGAGCACTGCGCGCAGCTGCGTCTGGACGCCCAGACGGTGCCCGCGGCCTGGCAGGCCCGCCTGCAGCGCGACGCCGACGGCGGCTGGCGCTTCGACTTCAGCGACTACGTCGAGCTCGAGGACCTGCTTGCCGACCTGCGCAGCAGCGGCGTGCGCGTGCTGGAAATGCACCTGCAGGAGCCCGACCTGGAGGATGTCTTCACCGACATCATGCAACGCACATGAGCGGGTTCTCGGCACTGTTCCACAAGGAGTTGCTGCGCTTCTGGAAGGTGGTGGTGCAGACCGTCGTCGCGCCGGTGGTCACCGCCTTGCTGTACCTCTTGATTTTCTCGCACGTGCTCGAGGACCACGTCGAGGTCTTCCCGGGCGTGTCGTACACCGCCTTCCTGGTGCCGGGGCTGGTGATGATGAGCATGCTGCAGAACGCGTTCGCCAACAGCTCGTCGAGCCTCATCCAGTCGAAGATGCAGGGCAACATCGTGTTCGTGCTGCTGCCGCCCTTGTCCTACCTGGAATTCTTCCTCGCCTACCTCGGCGCGGCGGTGATCCGCGGCCTCGTGGTGGGCGTCGGCGTGTGGGCGGTGACCCTGTGGTTCGCACCGTGGCAGGTGCCGCACCTCGGCTGGCTGCTGGCGTTTTCCCTGCTCTCGTGCGGCGTGCTTGGCGCGGTTGGGGTCATCGCCGGCATCTGGGCAGAGAAATACGACCAACTGGCGGCGTTTCAGAATTTCCTCATCCTGCCGCTCACCTTCCTGTCCGGCGTGTTCTATTCGATCCACTCGCTGCCGCCGTTCTGGCAGGCGGTGTCGTATTTCAACCCGGTGTTCTACCTGATCGACGGCTTCCGCTACGCCTTCGTCGGCCAGTCCGACGCGGACCCCTGGGTCGGCCTGCTGGTCGGCGGGGCCAGCTTTGTGGCAATATCCGCGTTTACTTTGGCGCTGCTGAAAAGCGGCTACAAGCTCAGACACTAGGCGTCCGCCGGACCGGGGCGCCGAACCGTAACACGCGAGGCGACAAGCATGGTTACCCCCGAAGACATCAAAGGCTGGATCACCGAGAAACTGCCCTGTGACCACATCGAACTCGACGGCGACGGCCAGCACTTCCAGGCGGTCATTGTCAGCCCGGCGTTCACCGGCAAGAACATGATCCAGCAGCACCGCCTCGTCTACGACGCGCTCGGCACCCGCATGCACGCAGAGATCCACGCGCTGTCGATGAAGACCTACACGCCCGAAGACTGGGCCAACCGCTAAGCCCGATGGATTCCCTGCTCATCCACGGCGGCAACCCGCTCGCCGGCGATGTCCGCATTTCCGGCGCCAAGAACGCCGCGCTGCCGATCCTCGCCGCGAGCCTGTTGACCGCCGCGCCGCTCAGACTCGCCAACGTGCCGCACCTCAAGGACATCAGCACCATGCTGGCGCTGCTGGGCCACATGGGCGTGCGCGTGACGCTCGACGACCGTAACCAGGTCACGCTCTCCGGCGAGACTATCCCCCACAAGGAAGCGCCGTACGAGATGGTGAAGACCATGCGCGCAGCGATCCTGGTGCTGGGACCCACGCTGGCGCGCTTCGGCGACGCGCGCGTGAGCCTCCCCGGCGGCTGCGCCATCGGTTCGCGGCCGGTCGACCTGCACATCAAAGGCCTGCAGGCGATGGGCGCCGACATCACCATCGAGCACGGCTACATTCACGCCCGCTGCAGTCGGCTCACCGGCGCGCGCATCGTGATGGACGTGGTCACCGTCACCGGCACCGAGAACCTCATGATGGCCGCCGCGCTGGCCGAGGGAACGACCGTGCTGGAAAACGCCGCGCGCGAGCCCGAAGTCGTCGACCTGGCGCGCTGCCTGACGGCGATGGGCGCGAAGATCGAAGGCGCGGGCACCGATGTCATCACCGTCCACGGCGTCGATGCGCTGCACGGCGCCAACTATGCGGTGATGGCTGACCGCATCGAAACCGGCACCTTCCTCGTCGCCGCCGCCATGACCGGCGGCCGCGTGCGCGCCACGCACACCCAGCCCGACACGCTCGACGCCGTGATCGCCAAGCTGCGCGAGGCGGGCGTGAACGTGATCGTGGGCGAAGACTGGATCGAGGTCGAGTCCGACGGCAAGCTGAAGGCCGTCGACGTGCGCACCGCGCCGCATCCGGCGTTTCCCACCGATATGCAGGCGCAGTTCATGGCGCTGAACTGCATCGCCGAAGGCGCGGCCAGCGTCACCGAAACGATTTTCGAAAACCGCTTCATGCACGTGCAGGAACTGCGTCGCCTCGGTGCCAACATCGACGTGTCGGGCCACACCGCCCTGGTGCGCGGCGTGCCGCGCCTCGACGGCGCCACCGTCATGGCGACCGACCTGCGCGCTTCCGCCTGCCTCGTGCTCGCCGGCCTGGTCGCGGCGGGCGAAACCACCATCGAGCGCATCTACCACCTCGACCGCGGCTACGAGCGCATCGAAGAAAAACTCACCCAGCTGGGCGCGCGCATCAAGCGGGTGCATTGAGAACACTACCATGCGTTATGCCGGCATCAAGCTGACGCGCTCCAAGGCTTGTGTCCTGGACCTGAATCTGCCGCTGGATTGCGCAACGAGAGGCATCGATCAATGCGTCTGAGCGAGAATCAGGCCCGCGCCATTACGCAGATCGCGCATGAAATCGCGGGAGAGCAGGCGCAGGTGCGGGTTTTTGGCTCACGGCTGAACGATGATGCGCGCGGGGGCGATCTCGACCTCCTGCTTGAATTGACTGAACCCGTGGTTAATCCTGCGCTACTGGCCGCAAGATTCGCCGCCCGGGTCAGTCGTTTGATGCAGGGCCGCAGCGTGGACGTCCTGCTTGCCGGCCCCAACCTCAGGCGCCTGCCCATCCATGACATCGCCTTCAGGGAAGGGAGGGTGTTATGACGATTGATCCAAAGATGGCACTGCGGCTACAGTTCCTGGCACGCGTCGTGCGGAAAGAGAGTCAGCACCTCGCGGGCACGGACCAGCGTCTTTTTGTCGACCCCTTTACACCGGAACGCGCCGCCCAACTTGAAACCGATGCGGATCTTGCCGAGCGGGTAGATGCCTTCGTAGGACGATTCGGGCGCCTGCAGGACACACTTGGCGACAAACTATTGCCTGGGCTTCTGGCCGCCTTGGGCGAATCGCCGGCCGCAGCCATCGATAACCTGGACCGGGCCGAACGGCTGGGGTGGATCCCTTCGGCGGACGAATGGATGACCCTGCGCAAGCTCAGGAACCAGATGGTGCATGAGTATGTGGAAGACATCGCGGTGCTCGCCAGTGCGTTGCAGACGGCCCACGAGTTCGTGCCAATGCTCACCGACGCAGCGAACAAGCTGCTTGCGGAGATCGCGCGCCGCAACTGGGAATGAACAGCCGATGAACCCTGGTATCCGATACAAACCGACATGACCTACACCGGAATCACCCTCGCCCTCTCAAAAGGGCGCATCTTCGAAGAAACCCTGCCGCTCCTGGCAGCCGCGGGCATCACGCCGGCAGAAAACCCGGAATCCTCGCGCAAGCTCATCATCGGCACCAACCGCCCCGACGTGCGGCTCATCATCGTGCGCGCGAGCGACGTGCCCACCTACGTGCAATACGGCGCCGCCGACCTCGGCATCGCCGGCAAGGACGTGTTGAACGAACACGGCGGCAGCGGCCTGTATCAGCCGCTCGACCTGCGCATTGCCTGCTGCCGCATGATGGTCGCCGTGCGCGAAGGCTACGATTACGCCGGCAGCGTCAGGCAGGGCGCGCGCATCCGCGTCGCCACCAAATACGTCAACGCCGCGCGCGAACACTTCGCCAGCAAAGGCGTGCACATCGACCTCATCAAGCTTTACGGCTCGATGGAACTCGCTCCGCTGGTCGGCCTGTCCGACGTCATCGTCGATCTGGTTTCCACCGGCGGCACCCTCAAGGCCAACGGTCTGGTGGCGGTGGAACACATCAGCGACATCAGCTCGCGGCTGGTGGTGAACCAGGCGGCGCTGAAGTTGAAGCGGGGGGTGATTCAGCCGGTGATCGACGCATTTGCGGCGGCGGCCGATACCCGCACATCGCTCTGAATGTTGCGCCTAGGCCGCAGCGTTATTGTAAAGTCATTGTCAAGGTGACCTCAGACTGGCTCAAGTACCTGCCAGCTAGCCTGCGTGCCAAGGTTGAGCACCGTCCAAATCTACAAAAAGCGCTCACCAATACGGGTTGGTTGTTTGGCGACAAGGTGCTTCGCATGGGGGTGGGGCTCCTTGTCGGCGTGTGGTTGGCACGCTATCTGGGGCCTGAGCAATTCGGCCTCTTGAACTATGCAATGGCTATCGTCGCCTTGTTTGGATCGGTTGCCAGCCTGGGTCTCAACGGGATTGTTGTGCGAGACCTAGTAAAAGAGACGGAAGCCACAAACGAAACACTCGGCACCACCTTCCTCCTGCAGGCCATTGGTGGCTTGTTGGCATTTGGACTTGCGGTTTTAGCCATCAGTTTCGCGAGACCAAATGACACCCTGGCCAAACTGTTGGTTGCGGTGCTTGGTTTTGCCATGGTGTTCAAGTGCACAGATGTAGTGAAGTACTGGTTTGAATCCCAGGTCAAATCCAAACATGTCGTTTGGCTGGAAAATGGCATATTTTTAGTGCTGGCAGTCGTTAAGGTCGGGCTGATCCTCATGGAGGCGTCTCTGATGGCCTTTGTCTGGGCCGCCTTCGCAGAAAGCGTGTTGGTCGCCGTAGGGTTGCTTGGTGTGTTTGCTCGGCGGGCTGGTGCGCTGAGCGCATGGCGAATCCGCTACGATCGTGCGAAAAGGCTGCTCAAGAACAGTTGGCCACTGATTCTTTCCGGTATGGTCGTCATGGTCTACATGCGCATCGATCAGATCATGCTAGGAGAGATGCTGGGGGATGAGGCGGTGGGGATCTACACCACTGCCGTGCGGATTAGTGAAGTCTGGTATTTCATCCCTTCGGCCATCGTGGCATCAGTGTTTCCTTCAATTGTCCTAGCAAAGAAACAGAGCGAAGGGCTTTATTACGAGCGGTTGCAGAAGCTATACGACCTTATGGTATTGCTCGCGTTGGGGGTGGCGATACCGATGACGTTTTTCTCAGATTGGTTGGTCGTTTTGCTCTTTGGGATTGATTATGTCGAGGCCGGGTCAGTGCTAGCACTGCACATTTGGAGCGGGCTCTTCGTCTTTATCGGCTTGGCCAGCGGCAGCTGGTATCTGAACGAAAACCTCCAGATGATGGCCTTCAATAGAAGTCTCCTGGGTGCAGTTATAAACATTCTGGCCAATCTGCTACTGATTCCGGCGTATGGGATCGTCGGTGCGGCAATAGGGACGGTTCTCTCGCAAATGGCAGCGGCCTATCTCTTCGATTTCCTGCACCCGAAAACGAGAATAAATTTCTGGATGAAAACAAAATCCCTTGTCTCATTCTACAAATATAGGTTTTGAGGACGCTAATGCTGAATACTGTTCTGAGAGTTTACAGAGCCCTGTTCGCTAGGCGATTCTTCTATCGGTTTAATAAGCTTCTTTACCGCTTTTGCGGATCGGAGCATTACACGTCGGAAGAGGGTGCTGCGCGCTGGCGCACCGGATACAGTAGGCTGAATCGTACCGAGTCTGACCATGGTCTTGATCTCGACAGAGTGGTTTGGCAACGCAAGCGTCGAGCCTGGAAACGGCCGATGCATATCATTGCGCCCAGCCGCTGGTTGGGCGATTGTGCACGCGAAAGTGCGTTGTTTCGTGAGTGGCCGATCTCGGTGATTCCCAATGTGCTCGATACGTCGATGTTCCAGCCTTTGGATCGGGGCTTTTGTCGCCAGGCGCTTGGTTTGCCTGCGGATGTGCGGATCATCTTGTTTGGCGCAATAAGAGGTGGTCGTGATCTGCGCAAGGGCTACGATCTCCTCCTCGAGGCCCTGGGGCAACTGCGTTCGAAGAATGTACTCTGCGTAATATTCGGCCAGAGCGCCCCGCAACATCCACCTGACTTGCCTTGCCCGGCCCGATGGATAGGCAACATCCATGACGATGCTACATTGGCGCTGCTGTATAACGCGGCAGATGTAATGGTGGTGCCGTCGCGGCAGGAGAATCTGCCGCAAACGGCTACCGAGCCCCAGGCATGTGGCTGCCCGGTGGTGGCCTTCGATTGCACCGGTTTTCGTGACGCAGTCGTGCACCGCGAAACTGGCTATCTGGCGGGAGCCTTTGATACCGGGGATATGGCTGAGGGATTGCGCTGGATTCTTGAAGACGCAGATCTGCGGAACTCATTGGGGCGGGCCGCACGGGAACGGGCGGTTCGGCTGTGGGCGCCGGACGTGGTGGTACCGCAATATCTCCATGTTTACAAGGCAGCCATCGATTCTTCAGGCGCGGCGGTGGCATGAAGCCAGGCTCTGTTTGGGCGATCGGGGGTAGGACTAATCGATCTTCGTTAAGCTTCGCCGAACCCCAAAGGCTCCGGAAGCAGGAGGGGGGTGCACAAGGCGGTGGAATGCCGCGGGAGGCGGTGTCAGGCGAGCCGTTGATCACGATCATTACGTCGACCTATAACGCAGTTGCACACCTCCAGGACGCTATCAAGTCGATTCGCGAACAGAGCTTTCGCAGATTCGAGTGGATAATTATAGACGGCGCGTCAACTGACGGCACTCTAAAAATTCTTCATGATAACGAAGACGTAATTGACCGCTGGATCAGTGAGCCGGACAGGGGCATTTACGACGCTTGGAACAAGGGGTTGGCGTTAGCCCATGGCGAGTGGATCCTGTTCATGGGCGCTGACGACGAATTGGCCGCACCTGATGTGCTGCAATTGGCAGCGCAAAAGCTGGGGAATTTGGACGATGGCGTGCACTGGGCATATGGGAATGTGCGACAGTTTGGCACGAATGGGCGCAGTCAGTTGCTCGGCGAGCCTTGGGCAGAAGCGCGAAAGAATTTCACTTCCGGCATGAGCGTGCCTCATCAGGGTGTTTTTCACCGCCGCTCGTTGTTTGACCGCTGCGGCTGGTTCAATCCAGCCTATCGGATTGCAGGTGACTATGCCTTGTTGTTGCGAGCGTTCAGGAGTGGCTTTGAACCCTATTACTTAACCCTGCTGGTCGCGCACATGGGTGGCGGCGGCGTGAGCTCTCGCCCAGAGATGACACTTGTGACGATAAGGGAGTTCATAGTGGCACGCCGCGAGGCCGGCATCCGGCCGGCTTGCTCTCTTGAATGTTGGTGGGGTTATTGCAAAGCCATCGTCAAGTTCGGCTTGGCGCTTGCGCTTGGTGCAACCTTGCTTCGCAAGCTTGTTAACGCATATCGCTACCTCACCCGGAGACCGATGCTTTGAGTGTTGGTCATTCCGTTTGCCTACGAAGCCGTGCTCGGGCCTGCGCCCAGAGCGACTGCCCACTAGTTTTATGACTCGTATCACAATTCTCCACACTGTAGCCGACTTACATCCGCACTCAGGGGGCACGTCGCGGGTTGTGGCGGATTTCACCGATGCCTTGGCGCAGTCGGGGCAAGTGGCGTGCGCTCTCGTCAGTCAGGGCCTGGCGGGGGAGCCTATGATTGAGTTGGCGGTCCACGGACTGGCCAAGGAAATTGCGATATCGCGATCGCGATTTTCTTTGAAGCCCGGCCTGCCGTTCAGACGTGCAGTCTGCGGTCTGATGACGGCGAAAACACGTCCAGCGCTGATTCATGGCCACGGGATATGGTTGCCGGTCAATCACTGGAGCGCTTCCTGTGCCAGATTTCATGGCATTCCGTACGTCGTCCAGCCGCACGGCATGCTGGAACCCTGGGCGCTGCAACATCGGGCTTGGAAGAAGCGCATCGCCATGAGACTGTTCCAGAGGCGCGACCTCGACGCTGCTGCCCTGCTGGTGGCGACATCAGAACAGGAATATCGGAACATTCGCGACTTGGGATTCAGCCAGCCTGTCGCGGTCATTCCCAACGGCGTCCAGCTCGAGGTGGCTGAACCGGATGGCATGCGGCCGGCGGGGGGGCGCATGGTGCGTACCGCACTGTTCCTCTCCCGGATTCATCCGAAGAAGGGCTTGCTGAACCTGATCGCTGCCTGGGGGCAGATCAAGCCGGTGAACTGGCGGCTGCGCATTGCGGGCCCGAATGAGGGCGGACACCTGGCGGAAGTGATGGCCGCGGCACGCGCGCACGGCGTGGAAGACCTTTTGGATTATGTCGGGGAGGTCGGGGGGGAGCGCAAGGCGCAACTCTATCGCGAAGCGGATTTGTTCGTCTTGCCCACCTTCTCCGAGAATTTTGGCGTGGTGGTTGCGGAGGCGCTGGCCCATGGCTTGCCGGTGATCACGACCCGCGGGGCGCCTTGGGCAGACCTGGAGACCTATGGGTGCGGCTGGTGGATCGACGTCGGGGTCGAGCCGCTGGTGATCGCCCTGCGGCAAGCCATGGCGTTGCGCGATGAGGAGCGCCAGGCGATGGGGGCGCGAGGGCGTTCCTACGTCCAGCGCTACGACTGGAATGATATCGCCCGGCAGACGGTGGCGACCTACCGTTGGCTGCTGGGCGAGGGGCATAGGCCCGACTGTGTCCGGACCGATTGAGCGTTGCATGAGAAAGAACCTGATCCCGTACCGCCTTTCACTTGGCAACAAGCTTGCCCGCACGATGTGGCAAATCGTCTGGCTACTGCTGTATCGGCCGACACCGCGAGTGTTCCACGCTTGGCGGTGTTTGCTGCTCCGACTGTTTGGTGCGAGGCTAGGAAAGTCCGTCCACCCGTATCCCTCTGCGCGAATCTGGGCGCCATGGAACCTGGAAATGGGCGACCATGCGTGTCTGGGCGAGTATGTGGATTGTTACTCTGTGGCCAAGATCCGGATCGGTGCGCATTCCACTATCAGCCAGTACAGCTTTCTCTGCTCGGCGAGTCACGACTACACCACGGCCTCCATGCCGCTCGTCGCGGCGCCGATTACGATTGGTGACCACGTGTGGATCACGGCTGACGTGTTTGTGGCGCCGGGCGTGACGATCGGCAATGGGGCGGTTATAGCGGCACGCTCAAGTGTGTTCACGGATGTTCCACCCTGGACCGTGGCCCGAGGAAACCCGGCGATGGCGTTCAAGGAACGCAAGCTTGAAGGGATTGATGATGAATCGAAGTGAAATTGCCGGCTATCGCTGGGACAGCGCGGAGCTTACGCCTGCCCATGATTTCTTGCTTCCTGCACTGCTGCGCGAACTGAGGCAGCTCCGCGGTGACGTAGCGGAGCGGGTGAGATTGTTCGAACTCGGTTGCGGAAATGGCAGCGTGGCAAATGTCCTCTCCAAGCATGGCTGGGAGGTGACGGGGGTTGACCCGTCGACGGAGGGTATTGCGCAGGCTCATGCGCGTTTTCCCCATCTCGACCTGCATGAAGGCTCGGCCTACGATGACCTTGCATCCACCTATGGACGATTTCCGGTGGTGAGGAGCCTGGAGGTGGTCGAGCATGTCTATTTCCCGCGCAGGTGGGCGGCAACGCTGATTTCATTGCTGGAGCCGGGGGGTACAGCCATCGTCTCGACACCCTACCACGGCTACTGGAAGAACCTGGCATTGGCGGTGTCCGGCAAGTTGGATGCGCACTTCACCGCCCTCTGGGATCACGGTCACATCAAGTTCTGGTCGATCCAAACTCTGAGTGCGCTGCTACGCGAAGCAGGGTTCACGGACATCCGGTTCGAGCGTGTGGGGCGCGTTCCGCCGCTGGCCAAGTCGATGATCGCCGTTGCACACAGGCCATGAAACTCGTTGCGATCATTCTGGCATTCAACGAAGAACAACATCTACCGCGTTGCATTGCCAGCTTGCAGAGCGTTGCTACGGAAATCGTCGTGGTTGATTGTTATTCGAGCGATGCGACGCTGGAAATCGCCAGGGCCCATGGTGCCAAGGTGATCCAGCACGAGTGGCTGAACCATGCCACCCAGTTCAATTGGGCGCTGACTCAGCTCGATCCCGATGCGGACTGGATTTTGCGGATTGATGCCGACGAGTACCTCATGCCCGAACTGGCAGCCGATATCCGCGCACGTCTTCCATCACTCGAAGAAGAAATCGAGGGCGCCTATGTCAATCGGCGCATGACGTTTCAGGGGAAGCTGATCCGTCATGGCGGGGTGTTCCCGGTGAAGGTCTTGCGCCTGTTCCGGTATGGAAAAGGCGAGTGCGAGAACCGCTGGATGGACGAGCACATCAAGGTGGCCGGACGTACCGTCGATCTCGCCGGTGAGTTGATCGACGATAACCTCAACTCACTCACATGGTGGACAGACAAGCACAACAAATATGCCAGCCGCGAGGCGGTGGATCTCCTTAACCTGAAGTTCGACTTCATGCCGCACGATACGGTGGCGAATCTCCGCGGTGGCAAGCAGGCATGGGTCAAGCGGTGGTTGAAGGAACAGGTCTACGCACGGCTACCGTCAGGGTTCAGGGCCTTCGCCTATTTTTTCTATCGTTATGTGCTCAGGTTTGGCTTTCTGGATGGACATGCCGGCACCGCTTTCCATTTCCTGCAGGGATTCTGGTATCGCTATCTGGTCGACGCCAAGATAGCGGAAGTCCAGCGCTATATGCGGGAGCATGGTGTCGATGCAAGAATCGCTATCAAGCAGGTGTTGGGGATCAAGGTCTGACCAGCGGTCGGAGGCTGCCCATGTTTACAAGAGTCCATCCAGACACCTCAAATGAAGATTTCCGTCGTCACAGTTAGTTTTAACGCTGCGCAGACGCTAGGCGATACGCTTGACTCGGTCGCTGCGCAGACTCACGCCAAGATTGAACACATTCTGGTGGACGGCGCTTCGAAGGATGACACGCTTGAAGTTGCCAGGCGCCATGGGCAACATCTCGCCCGGCTCATTTCAGAGCCGGACCGCGGTATTTACGATGCGATGAACAAGGGCCTGGCTCTGGCTACGGGGGAGGTTGTCGGATTTCTCAATTCGGATGACGTATATGCAGACGCTGAGGTGCTCCAGCGCGTCTCCGTGATCATGGAAAAGTGGGGGCTCGATGCCTTGTTTGGCGACGCCGAATTCGTGAGTCCAAGCAGACCAGATCATCCGGTGCGTCGTTACCGCTCCGACCGCTTCAGTCCGGGGCGAATTGGCTGGGGGTGGATGCCAGCCCATCCGGCCCTTTTTTTGAGGCGAAGTGTATTTGAACATTTCGGAAGCTTTCGGACTGACTATCGAATTGCCGGCGACTTTGAATTGGTAGCGCGAATCTTCCATGGCGGAACACTGCGTTATCGTCATGTGCCGGAGGTGCTCGTGCGGATGCGTACAGGCGGGATCAGCACGGGTGGGTGGCGCAATACGCTGCTGCTGAATCGCGAAGTGCTGCGCGCCTGCCGGGAAAACGGCATATCGACCAGCTTGCCGAAGATTCTTTCAAAGTATCCGGCCAAGTTGCTGGAGTTCTTGCACAGATGAGGATACTGGTTACCGGAGCCAATGGCTTCGTAGGCCGCGCGCTATGCGCGTCACTGTCTGCTGATGGCAGTCATGTGGTACCTACGGTAAGGAGCGAGTCTGGCCTCGCGGGCGAGAAGGTCGTTGGTGATATCGATGGGTACACCGACTGGGCAGAGGTCTTGATTGGGTGCGAAGTGGTCGTGCATCTCGCCGCCCGTGTCCATGTGATGGGTGAGGCTACGCAGAGGGGACTGCCCGTATATCGGACAGCCAACACCGACGCCACGCTCAAACTAGCTGGGCAGGCGGCCGAAGCCGGCGTGAAACGCTTCGTGTTCGTCAGCAGCATCAAGGTCAACGGCGAAGGGCGCGAGGCAGCCTACCGGGAAACGGATGTGCCGGCGCCGGAAGATGCCTATGCAATTTCCAAGTGGGAAGCCGAACAGGGCCTGGTGCGAATCGCGGAGGAAACCGGGCTGGAAGTTGTCATCCTGAGACCGCCGCTGGTGTATGGGCCGGGGGTGAAAGCGAATTTTCTGCGATTGATGCAACTGGTTCAAAAGGGCTGGCCGCTGCCGCTGGGCGCGGTTCGCAACCGGCGCAGCCTGCTGTATCTGGGCAATTTCGTCGATGCGATCCGGCTGTGCGTCGAACATCCGGCGGCCGCGGGGCAGACCTTTTTGCTGGACGATGGCGAGCCGGTTTCGACGCCGGAGTTGATTCGCGCGGTGGCGCGCGCTTTGGGCCGCCCGGCGCGCGTGCCGGCGGTGCCGGTGGGCGTGCTTGAATTGGCCGGTGCGCTGCTGGGCAGGCGTGCCGCCGTGCGGCGGTTGACCGGTTCGCTGTGGCTGGACAGTTCGCTGATCCGGTCGCGTCTGGGCTGGACGCCGCCGTATTCGATGCAAGACGGGCTGGCGGCGACAGTGATGTCGACGATGCCGGAGATTTCTGGGGCCGCACCGGGCTGATAGAAAGCAGGGTCTATTTATACATATTGACGACTGTAAAGACGATATGTATAAAACAATCATGTTCCAGCGCATGCTTACCCCAACATTGCAGCGTATTGCCGCAACGTTTCCCGTTGTGGGGGTGACGGGGCCGCGGCAGTCCGGAAAGACGACGCTGGTGCGAAGTGTCTTCGCGGACAAGCCCTACGTGAGTCTGGAAGACCCTGCGGAGCGGGCATTCGCGCTGGAGGATCCGCGTGGGTTTCTGGCCCGCTTTGCGGCAGGCGCGATTTTTGACGAGGCACAGCGCTGGCCTGATCTGTTTTCGTACTTGCAGGGCATGGTGGATTCGGATCGTTCACCCGGCCGTTTTGTCCTGACCGGCTCCCAGCAATTCGGCCTGCTTTCGGGCGTCACGCAGTCGCTAGCTGGCCGCGTCGGGTTGACCCGCCTGCTGCCACTGACGCTGGGTGAACTTCCGGCGACAGATACCGAGAGCCTGGGGCTGGATGGGATGATGGTGCGCGGGCTCTATCCAGCCTTGCATGCGCAGCGCGTCGCACCTGAAGACTGGTTCGCCAGCTATGTGGCGACGTATGTGGAGCGCGATGTGCGGCAGGTGCTCAACGTGCAGGACTTGTCGACGTTCCAGCGCTTTCTCCGTTTGTGCGCAGGGCGCAGCGGCCAGTTGTTGAACCTGAGCGCGCTGGCAGGCGAGGCGGGGATCGCACACAGCACGGCGCGCGCGTGGATGTCAGTACTCGAGGCAAGTGACCTGGTTTATCTGCTGCCGCCCTACCACCGCAATTTCGGCAAACGCCTCGTCAAGTCGCCCAAGCTGTATTTTGTCGACGTAGGCCTGGCCTGCTGGCTGCTCGGCATCCGCAGTCCCGAGGTGCTGAGCCTGCATCCATTGCGCGGCGCCCTGTTCGAAACATGGGTGGTGGGCGAGTTTCTCAAGACCCGCCTCAATGCCGGGCAGCCGCCCGACCTGTATTTCTGGCGTGACAACAACGGCCTGGAGGCCGACCTTGTCTTCGAGGTTGCGGGTGGTTTGCAGGCCGTGGAAATCAAGTCCGGCCAGACGGTTACCCCGGACTACGTGCGCGCGGGGCAGAAGGCCGCCCGGTTTGCCGGCGACGAGGCCATGCCACCCTGGCTGATCTATGCAGGCACGCAAAGCTATGAGCGCAGCGGTGTCCAGGTGATGGGTTGGCAGGCGTTGGCTACGCTGGGAGAAAAATTAAGGGGCCAGCATGCCAGATAAGCAGGAGGCAAGCGGCCTCGGGAAGACCGCGCTGAGCGGCGGGGCGGGCAATGATGTCGGCTGACTGGATCGCAGTTGGCATCGCATTTTTAGTTTGCTGGCTAACCCTCGCTTCGTTGCTGCGCCGCCGCCACGTCCTGCCGATGGACCACCCCAATGACCGTTCGCTGCACGAAACGCCGACGCCGCGCATCGGCGGGCTCGGCATCATGGCCGGCGTCGCCGCGGCGAGCGTGTGGCTGGCCGGCGCCGCCTTGCTGCCGGTGATGCTGGGCGCGCTCGCGCTGGCAGGCATGTCTTTGCTTGACGATGTGCGCGGCCTGCCGGTGCGGGTGCGCTTCCTCGCCCATTTCGTCGCGGCGGCGGGCTGTCTGTTCGCGCTGGGACTCACCGGCTGGGCCTTGCTGGCCGGCACGCTGGCGGTGGTGTGGATGACCAATCTCTACAACTTCATGGATGGCGCCAATGGTCTGGCCGGCGGCATGGCTGTGATCGGCTTTGGCGCGCTGGCGCTTGCGGCGTGGCTGGGCGGCGCGCCAGATCTGGCGACGTTCTGCGCGACGATCGCGGCGGCGGCGCTGGCCTTCCTGCGTTTCAATTTTCCGTCCGCGCGCCTGTTCATGGGTGATGCGGGGTCGATTCCGCTGGGCTTTCTTGCCGCCACGCTCGGCATCGTCGGGGCGCGTCAGAATGTGTGGCCGTGGGCGTTTCCGTTGCTGGTGTTCTCGCCTTTCATTGTCGATGCCAGCGTCACGCTGGCGCGGCGCGCGCTGCGCGGCGAGAAGGTGTGGCAGGCCCACCGTTCGCATTATTACCAGCGCGTGGTGCTGCTCGGCGCCAGCCACCGGCAGTTGGCGGCGGCGGCCTTTGCCTTGATGCTCGCGATGAGCGGCCTCGCGTTCATGCTGCGCGCGTGGCCGCAGCATGCGCCCGGCTTGCTTATACTGTCGGCCGTTCTGTATGCATCGATCTTCCTCGCCGTCGACCGGCGCTGGCGTCAAACCCGCGATGAATCTTAATCCGCGCACGCTCGTCATCATCCTGCACGACATCGTGGCCGCCGTGCTCGCCTGGCTGGGCGCGTACTGGCTGCGCTTCAATCTCGCGCTGCCGGACGACTTTCAGGCGGCGGCTTTCTCCACCCTGGCCTGGGTGGTGCCGCTGCAGGCCGTGGTGTTCTGGCGCTTTGGCCTGTACCGCGGGATCTGGCGCTTTGCCAGCCTGCCGGACCTCAAGCGCATCGTGTTTGCCGTCGGGCTCGCGGCGGTGCTGATTCCACTGGTGCTCGTGCTGTTCCGTGTGCAGGCGGTGGTGCCGCGCTCGGTGCTGATACTCGATCCGATGCTGCTCGTCATGCTGATGGGCGGCAGCCGGCTGGCCTATCGCGCGTGGAAGGAACATCGCCTCGCCAGCGTGCTGCATCCAAACAGCAAGCCCGTGCTGGTGGCGGGCGCCGGCTCGGCGGCGGATTTCCTGCTGCGCGAACTGGCGCGCAATCCCGCGGGCTTCCATGTCGTGGGCCTGCTCGACGATAGCCGCGACAAGCAGGGGCGGCTGGTGCAGGGCATTCCCGTGCTGGGGTCGCTCGCCGACGTGGTGGCCTGGGCCAGGAAGATGGAGGTCAACGACATCGTGCTGGCGCTGCCGTCGGCCGCGCACGAGGTGCGCAAACGCGTGACGCAGCTGTGCACCGACGCGGGCCTGAACGTATTGACCATTCCCTCCCTGGAAGATTTGGTGGCCGGGCGGGTGTCGGTTTCCAGCCTTCGCCGGGTCGAGCTCGATGATCTTCTGGGGCGCGATCCGGTCGAGCTCGACGACAGCGGCCTGCACCGGCTGCTGACCGCACAGGTGGTGATGGTCACCGGCGCAGGCGGCTCGATTGGCTCCGAGCTGTGCCGCCAGATCGCGCGATTCGAACCTGCGAAGCTGGTGTTGTTCGAGCAGTCTGAATTTGCCTTGTATACGATGGAGCAGGAGTTGCCGCAGCGCTTTCCCGGGTTGACGATCGTGCCGGTGATCGGTGACGTCAAGAACGCTGCGTGGGTGAACCGGGTCATGGCCGAGCAGCGCCCCGCGGTGGTATTCCACGCCGCGGCCTACAAGCACGTGCCGCTGATGGAGAACGCCAATGCCTGGGAGGCCGTGCAGAACAATGTGCTCGGCACGCAGGTGGTCGCGGCGGCGGCGCAGGCGCATGGTGTCGCCAAGTTCGTGATGATCTCGACCGACAAGGCGGTCAATCCGACCAATGTCATGGGGGCGACCAAGCGGCTCGCCGAAATGGTGTGCCAGGCCATGCAAAAACCGGAAGGCACGCGTTTTGTGTCGGTACGTTTCGGCAATGTGCTGGGCTCGTCGGGCAGCGTGATCCCCAAGTTCCAGAAGCAGATCGAGGCGGGCGGGCCGGTGACGGTGACGCACCCGGAGATCACGCGCTACTTCATGTCCATCCCCGAAGCCGCGCAGCTCGTGCTGCAGGCGGGGTTGATGGGCAAGGGCGGCGAGATCTTCGTGCTCGACATGGGCGAGCCGGTGAAGATCGCCGACCTGGCGCGGCTGATGATCCGCCTGTCGGGCGCGGACGAGGACCGCATCCGCATCGAATACACCGGCCTGCGCCCGGGCGAGAAACTCTACGAGGAATTGCTCGCCGACGACGAGTCGACGCTGCCGACGCCGCACCCCAAGCTGCGGGTGGCGAAGGCGCGCGCGGCGGATGCGGACTGGCTGGCCGCATGTTTGGCGTGGTTGGCGGAGGTTGGGGCGCGTGACGAGGCGGCCGTGAAGGGCCAATTGAAGGTTTGGGTATCGGAATACCAGCCGGAGTGCAAAGCATGAGCCCTGAAATCCTGGTGCGTGCCAACATGGATTGTGCGCCGGCCGGCATGGCACTGTTGACCCCCAACGGCAGCCTGCGATGGGGAGCCTGCCGTTTTGACTTCAACCCAGACGAGGGTGGGCGCGCAGATTTTGCCGTGGTCCTGGGCAATGCACGCCCGCGCGATCGATTTGTCTGCGCACCGGGAAACACCCTGTTCATTGCCGGCGAACCCCTCTCCAAGAAGCTGTATCCCCAGTCCTTTTATCGGCAGTTCGGTCATGTCGTCGACAGTCACGCGGCGTCGCGCCATCCCCATCTGCATGTCAGTGCGCTGGGGCTCAACTGGCATGTCGGGCTGGACCGCGGCAGTAATCGTTACCGTTACGGATACGATTATTTGAGCGCCTTGACGTGCCCGGAGAAACAAAACCGCATTTCCGTGGTGTGCTCCAACGCCGGCAAGACCGAAGGTCAGCGGCAGCGGCTGGCGCTGCTCGACGGCCTCAAGCGGCGTCTGGGCGATCGGCTGGTGCATTTCGGGCGCGGCTTCGAGCCGATCGACGACAAGATGGAGGCGATCCTCCCCTACCGGTTTCATCTTGTTCTGGAAAACAGCGTCCTGCCCCACTACTGGACGGAGAAGCTTGCCGATGCCTACTTGGGTTGGGGCTATCCCGTGTACCTTGGATGCCCGAACGTCGGGGATTACCTGCCGCCCGACGCGCTGGTTTCCATCAACGATTTGGATGCGGACACCGCGGCCGCGCGGATTGCCGAACTGCTGGACCAGCCGCTGGGGGTGCAACGCGAGTTGGCGCTTGCCGAGGCCCGCAGTCGTGTGCTCAATGTCTACAATCCCTTCGCCTGGGCGGCACATTGGGCGGAGCAGTTATACATGCCGGGTTTGCCGGAAAAGACAATTACGCTGCGCTCGCACAAGGCTTTCCGCAGCTTTCCGCGTGGCTATTTGTTCAGGTTGCGCAACGCATTCGCGTGAAGAGGGCCACTTAGTCGCCGGCGAGGCGATGGCGGGCGCGTACGTAGAGCTTCTCGAGCGCGTAACGCAGTCCTGGCAACGGCTGGGTATGCAGGCGTCGACGGCTGTGGATGAAGATGGGCGATGCGGCGCGTTTGGAGGTGGCAACGTGCCTCTCGTTGACGAGCCGGACGACCGTGGCGATCGGGCCATATTGCTCCAGTACGCGGCGCCGGCTCTCGAGGATCGCCGGTAGGTTCCTTTGCCACGCCTTGTCGCGGATCGCGCGCAGGATGGTGTCGGCCGCTCCATCGACATCGGCAATGTCGATGCGGATGAAGCTCTCCGGCGGAAAATAGTCCTCTGCGTTCGGGCAGCCATAGTAGATGGGCATGCAGGCGCCGAGAAACGGGTCGGCAAGTTTTTCTGTCCAGTGGTGCAGGCCCAGATGGTTCTCGATCGCGAGATGGTAGCGGTAAGGGTCCAGCGCGTCGGCCTTGTCGGCCAGCGGGCGCACGCCATGGCCGTAGATGTCCATGAAAGGCAATCTGGTCTTGAGAGCCTGAGTGAAGTCGTAGCGCATGCGGTGCAGGGTGTGTCCTTGCCGCTTGTTCGAGCACACGGTCGACAAGTCGAGAGTTTTGTCCAGCGGAACATGTGCGCACAGAGTATCGTAATCACCGCGCGGCGAGCTGTCGGCATAGAACCAGATCAGCGCCGGCTGCTGGAAAATGAGGCCTTGGTGCTTGCCGGTTGCCCAAGTTTCCTGGGTGGTCAGCAACCAGTTGAACTGGCGGAGGTAGGTTCTGCCGTAGGTTTTTATCGAGGACGGTTCGACCGTGATCAGCAAGGTGTTCTCGGGCGGGCAGGCGAGTTCTTCCACCCACAGCGGATGTCGTTCGCCGGCTAGCGAAGGCAGGTCGTCGTAGACCACGAGCCAGTCGTACTCGCGGCACTCACGGTCGAAGATGAAGTCGCAGTTTTCCCATCGCGGCTGCCTGCCGGGAAAGCACTTGAGCCAGCCCTCGCCGTCTCGGCCCGGTTTGAACTTGCCGAGAAACTTGATCCGCAGGCGGGCAGGCGCCGCTTCTTGTTCGGTCGTCGGCATTCTATTCAGAAACCGCGTAGTCGTTTGATGCGCCCGCGCAACCAGTCACGCGGCTCGGCCATGCGATATTGCAGCCAGCGCAGCGTGCTCCATAGTCGGTAGGCAAGGGCGCCATGCCGAGCCTCGGGAACGTGAGTGGTGTGGATTTTCTCGTGCTCTCGCTGGGTGATGTCAGAGAACCCTCCCTGCTGGTTGATTAGCGCAGGCGAAACGGCGCAAACGTTGAAGTACCGTGACAGATTGCGGTAGTACCAGCGGTCGATGGCGCGGTGACGGCTGATCCAGCGCCAGATGGAACTGGGATTCGCGAGTTTTTCGAGCAAGCGCCCATAGGTGGTGTCCCGCAAAAGGTAAGCGTGTGCGGTGTTGCATCCATAGACGGCGCACAGGCTGTGTCCGCCCGGTAGGGTCGCCAGAGTATGGTAGGGCGCGACGGGATCGGTGAACCCCAGGTAGCAAACATCCCAGTCAATCGGCCGCAAGGCGGCAGGCAACGCCGCGAGTACCTCGACGATCCCCGGTTCGAGTTCGATGTCGTCTTCCAGGATCATGACCGTTCGCCAGCCCTGTTGACGCGCATGGCTGATCGCAGCGCGGTGCGAGAGCGCGCACCCCGCGCGCCCAGCCCAGGTTTTGTCGCGTTTGCGGCCACGAAACCAGGGACGGGAGCCAAACCCCGGCAGTGCCGTGCCGAGCGTGGCAGGCAGACGATGCAGTTTGGAAGCCGGAATGAAAGCCGCGGTCCTTGCCTGCACGTCCGCCCAACGGTCGGGTCGGCTATCCAGGTTGATGACGAGCACGCCGTCGATCGTGTTCCAGAAAGCGTCGAGTTCTGGGGATGACATCAGAGCTTCCAGTAATCGGCGATCCAGGGGGCCGGCAACGTGCGGTGGTGAAGCTTGCGGCCGCGGAAGCCCTGTATTGCCTCGTCGGGATCGGGACGGCCATGGAACACCAGAATGCGGCAGCCCTCCGGCAATTCGGGCGCGCGGAAGAGATTGAGTGGAAAAACGGGTCGGCAATCCCACTTGTAGCTGCGGACCCATTCCTCCGGCCACCAGTGGGGGTTGCCCAAGGCATAGGTCAGGAAAGCCTGTTCGGTATTGAAGACGCTGCGATCCTCGGCGCGATGGATTTCCCGCAGGAAGGTCTCGTACGCATAATGGGACTTGCCGGCTTCGAAGCGAAAGACCGAGGAATTTCCCACCGCCGGCCGTCGCCCAAGCACCGCTTTTCGCCAGTGGACCCAGTTGTGAATGATGCAGAATTCGCCCGGCTTGTAGTCGAAGAAGCAATCGAGCGGCCCGGTGATCGCGACGTCCAAGTCAAGGAACAGCGTTGGGCCCTGCAAACCGCCAAAGCCATTCCGGAGGATCGCAAGTTTCACGAGAATGTCGGGCCAGCCTCGCTTGACGCCGGGATTGGGCGGGAACGGGATGACTTCAACGCCTTCGTCAAGCCCGCCCGGGTCGTCGGTGCAACAGAAGAACCGGAACGGCCGCTGCAAGTTCCGGCGCACCGCCCGGTGGAGGATGTTGACGTAATGGGGCCCGTAGCGGGTGCCCCACTTCAAACACAGGATGTTGACGGCTTCCATGAGGGGTACTCGGTTGAACGCAGTGGGTGCTTAGGAGATTGAACCGCGTTTCGCTTTCCGGAAGTAGGTATCCAACTTTCTGATTTTTTTCCAGGTAAGCCAGTAAATTGGGCGGCGGATGAGGTATCTGAACACCTTGGTCGGGTTTTTCCCGGGGAGGGGGTACTGGCCGAAGCCAGATTCGATAATGGCATTTTCGTATCGTTTCCGCTCGATCCGGTGGTTGTATTCCCAGGGCTTGTTTGGACCCTGGAAATGGAGAATGCCTGGGCGTAGCGCGGATTCGACGGCATCCTCCAGCGTGGCGCCTCGGCTCATGGTCGATTTGACACTTCGCTTGAGAATGAGCCGTGTCAGTCCGTCGTGCCAATTCCACCTGTGGTGTATGGGCTGAACATTGTCACATAGCGCTCCGTTCAGGGCGTCCTGGTCGGGGCACGTGAGCTTGTCCGCATAGTCTCGAGCGTACTGCAGTATTCTCTCCGTCAGCTTGTCTTTCCTGAAAACATCCAGATCCATCAGCATCACACCCGAGTTGAAGTAGCCTGGACAGTCGAGCGGCATTCCGAGCCGTTCGTTGAAATGGGATCCGCTGTGCGAGACATGCTCTAGGACAGCGCCGATTGCCTTGCCACGAAGGGGGGTCTCAAATAATTCCTGCAGATCGCGACACACCAATGTGTCGATGTCGCAATAAAGAGCGAGACGTTCCTCCGGCGGCAACAGGTCGGGTATGAAAATGCGGGTCCAGGCCGTCACCGGCCACCTTTCCTTGATTGGGAGGTGACATTGGATCGCCAGTTGCGAGACGTCGATGAAAATGATGCGATGCCTGGAACGTTCTCCCGTGGCAATGTCTTTCAGGCGGTCGATGTTTGCATCGCTTATGCCGTTCGACAGCACGTAGACCTTGTACGTCGTCGTTCCCGACGCGGTGGAGAGCAATGAGTGGATCGCGACACCGAGTGGGTTGACGCCGCGTTCATCCGAAGCGTAGACGACTGAGTAGTGTGAATTCGTCATTGGCGGCAGCATGGATTTCTGAAAGACGGATAGGTCATTCTGCCGAAGTCTCGATTGCTTGCTGGTCCGCGCGAGGTTCCTCGGCATCAGATCCTCGCTTTTCGTCGAGCACTGGCCTGTCATAGCGCAGGTGGCCGAAAAGTCCTGGTTTCACCAGCCCGATTCTGAAATTCTGTTTTCGCCACCAGTTCCGGTTCTGGGGGCTATTGATCGCATGCTCAAGGTCCGGAAGACCGTTGACGAGGCGCGAGGTGGGGTTGGAGCGAGCAAACTGCAAAAGCCGGCCCAGAAAAAACTCCTTGCTGACAAGGAAGGCTCTGTTTGTCCAAACAGCGTACTTGGAGCTTGTGACGAAGAGGCCATCGGCAAGTCTGTCAATTTCGGGGACCGCGCCCGGATCGAACTCGGCAAAGGCAAGAACTTCTGCCTTGTACAAGTTGGCCTCGTTTCTGCGCAGCATGCCGAGGAGCGTCCTTTTCGGCGGAAATTGGCTGCCCCAGTACTTCATGTATTTCTTTCTGGGGATGGTGGGAAGCTCCCCCAGCTTGACGACGTCGAGGCCATGCGTCTTGACTAGAGATAGGCAGGTTTGCAGCTGGACTTTGCCAACCTCGCCTCCAACGTAGTTGCAATCGTTCTCAAGAACCACGACCAGATCCGAAGCGGCTTTCTCGACGGCAAGTGCGAGGCCTTCCTGAATCCCGACGTTGTGCGGTACGGCAACCGCGTGGAAGCCGTGACGCACCGCCAACTCCATTTCCCGAGGATCGCTTTCCTGACAGATCACGACCCGATCCGAGAACAGTCCCTGCAATGGCTTCAGCGATTGCAGTGTCCGACTGAGCGTCTCCGGGGCTTTCCAGGTAAGGACGGAGAGAGAGGCTTGCTGAGGCAATGACATGGGGAATGATCAAACTAGGCGTCGTGGCCGGCCGACCGGAGCACCAACTCGCCTCCCGCCTTCAGAATGTCAATCGTGACGCCCGGCATTCTGCGCCAAAGTGCACTGATACACGTCGATCGTTCGCAACACAGTTTTCAGTTATACGCGCGAGGAGACGACGAGGACGAGCGTGGCTCGCTTCCGCAAGCGTTAAGGAGATAGCACCCGAGTGCGGTAACGAGAACCCACACCCCCCGGAAATGCGTGGAGTCGACAATGGAGTATTCAAGCGTACCGGCCACTAAGCTGGCCCCGAACATTGCGAGTGCAAGCTGTGCCGCCGTCCCGCTGCAACGGTAGAGACGATAAGCGAGCAGGGCCGTTGCGGTGATCGCGCCGGCCAGGGCAACCAACCCGCTGCTGATTGCAAGGTCGAGCCACATGTTGTGGGGAGCGTTGACTACCCGCCCGGGAAGGCTCTCGTAGGCGCCGATGCCCCAGCCGATCCAAGGCGATCGTTGGATCTGCTCCAGTGAGAAGGCAATGATCTGCATGCGTGCATTGTCGCTTTGCATGGTGGCATTCCGCACCGCTGAATCGAGGTAGAGATAAGCTACGGCGGCAAGCGCAATTGCAAAAAGATAAATGAGCAGGCGCATGCGGTTGCTGGGAGGAAACAGTACGACCAGGCCGGTAGCAACGGTGAGAAACGCGCCCCGAGACCCGGACGCCCAGACGCACAGCAGAAATGCGATCAACAGCGTCCAACCGGCAAGCCACCGTGGGTTGTCGCGCAAAAAACCGGCACAAAGGATAGCCGCGAGGGCCATGAATAGGCCAAATGGGTTGGGGTTGAAGACGAGCCCGGTAATGCGCATTTCACGCCAGCCCGTGAGACTTGCATTCGGCGTCGTGAACAAGTCCACAAGGCCGGCGGTGGCATGAATCGTCAAAGCGAGGAGAAGCGCAAAGATCGCGGATTGCATGGTCAAATAGCCACGCTGGAGTAGTACGATCAACCCGAGGCCGATTCCGAGCATACGCAGAACTAGCACAGGCAGCGTGGGCCAGTCCGGTGCCGTGGCGACGCCAAGCGCATACTGCATGCCCCCCGTCAGAACGACTGGGACAAGCCACAAAGAGGTTACTAGCAGATAGGTTCGTAGCGCTGGGCTTTGCCAATCCTCGCGTCGTGCCAGCCCCACTGCTAGGACGAAAGCGAGCCCGGCAAAGTGCAAACTGGCCCACTTGGGGGGAAGGCTGACCGCCAGAATGAACAGCAGGAAAAATGCCGCTATCGACGCTTTGTTCTCGCCGACCCGTGGCATGAGATATTTCGGCAAATAAAAATTTGACATTTCATTTGAATGTTTGCGAAGACGTCTACGTGGGAATTGGGTGGGGGAGAAACGCCTAAACAGCCACCGTCCGTCAGCGGATCCCATCGTTAGGAATTCACCAATTCTACCCGGGGCGGTTCTGGGCCGCGTACCGGCATCGCTTTCTGATTGGTGGGCGGGCGAGTTGCTCGTATAGTTCGAGCGTTCTCGACACCATGTCGCGCAGCGGATACCGGTCGCCGCTGCCGACTGGCAGGGGACGCTGGAGCAGATCGGCGATGCGCGCCCGACTGGCGTCCGTGTCAGTCATCCGCAGAAGCCCGGCCGGGTAAATGGCGCGCAGGATCTCGCCCACCCCGCCGTGATCGTAGCCCGCCGTCGGCACGCCCAGCCGCAGTGCCTCGAGCGTGGTGCGGCCGAAGGACTCGGGCTGGGTGGAGAGTGACAGCACCAGATTGGAGATTGCCAGGATGTTTTTCAGGTCGTCGCGCTGGCCGGTGAAGCTGATGTCCTGTTCGAGCCCCAGGCTGCGCGCGCGTGCGTGCAGGAATTTGAGGTAGCGCTGCTTCGACGCCGAGGCGCCGCCGACGATGAGACCATGCACCGGCAGGCCCTGTTGCTTCAGGTGCGAGATGAGTTCGATGAAATCCTCATGGCCCTTGAGCCGGGTGATGCGGCCGGGAAGGGTGAGGATGCGCTTGCCGGCAGCGTTCGGAAACTCGGCGAAGAAGGCCTGCTGCCACGCGGCATCAGGCTTCCAGCCATAGGGGTAGGCTGCGTCGTCGACGCCGCGGTGAATGACGAGGATGCGTTCGGCAGGGCAGTCGGGGTAGTTGGCGAGGATGTAGTCGCGCACCGTGTCGGACACCGCGATCACCGCCTCGCCGCGGGTCATGATGCGGCTGTAACGGTTGACGCCGTACATCCCGTGCACGGTGGTGACGAAGCGCGGCCGCGTCGCCGGATCCATGCCGCGCCAGGCGAGGTAGACGATCCACGCCGGCACGCGCGAGCGCGCGTGCACGATGTCGACCTTGTGCTCGATCAGGAAACGCCGCAGCCTGCCGACGAGCAGCAGCGTTTTCAATGACTTCCTGCCGATCGGCCATTCGAAGTGCTCGGCGCCGCTTGCCACGAGCGGCGCGACCAGCCGTCCGCCGCCCGACATCACCAGCGCGCGATGGCCGCGCTCGACCAGCGCCTGCGCCACTTCGAGCGTGCCGCGCTCGACGCCGCCGGATTGCAGCGCGGGCAGCACCTGTAGCACGGTCAGTTTGCGGTTTTCAGCCATGGCAGGATCCAGGCGGCGCAGCGGTCGGCCTCGGCGAGCGGCTGGGTATTCGGGTGGAGTGTGCCGTGGGCGCACCAGTTGACGAAGCGGGTGACGCGCCGGGCGTCGGCGAGTTCGGCGATCGCCCGGCCGACGCGGCTACGGGGATTCACCGGCAGGTCGAACACGCCGACTTCCGCCCCGGCGGTGAGCGCCTCGTAGACCATCGATGCGCTGTCCGGCGTGACCCAGGCGGTGCCGCAGCCGGCGAGTTGCTGCGGCAACCAGTCGGGGCCAGTGGCGGTGTGCGGCACCACGGTGAGGTTTTGCGCTGCGGGCAGGTTGGCCAGAAAGTCGGCCGGTGTGCGACGCGAGGTGGTCAGCGTCCACTGCACCGTGGGCGTGCGTGCGAGCACGCTCCGGATCTGCACCTGGATCGCGTCGCCGTCCCACTGGAAATGCGGCGATTCGCCGCCGATCAGCATGAGGCCGCGCTGCGGATCGCGTAGGGTGGCCGGGCGGAGGCGGTTGAGCGCGCCTTCGGTGACCAGCGTGTGCGCGTCGGCCGCAATGCCGTCGTGGCGCGGCACGATGCAGAGATCGAAGCAGTGCAGCGGCAGGCTCGGCTTCATCAACACGATGGCGCGGCCGTTGCGGGCGCGCCGTGCTGCCAGCAGCGTGAGGTGGGTCGCGTGGCCGGCACCGACGATGAGGTCCGGCGCGGGCAATTCTCTGCCTGGCATGCGCTTCGTGAGCCATGCGAGTGCTGCGCGCCAGGCGGGCGGGGCGGAGATGACGTGAATGTCGGTAGGCGTCGCCCGCGCCAGCGCTTCGGCCAGCCCCAGCGACTGGTTCGTATGGCCCGGCTTGCCGTCGCTGACGACCCAGACGACGAGCGCGGGCGTCGCGCTGCTCACAGGGCTTCCGTCCAGCGGCGGGCGAACGCGGCTTCCCAGCGGTAGGGCGCGGGGTCGAGCGCCGGTTCCTTGCCCTCGACCAGATCCGCCAGCAGGTCGGCTGCCGCGGGGGCCATCGTCACCCCGTAGCGGTAATGCCCGGTATTGACGTAGACGTTGCTGAAGTCTGGATGGCGGTCGATGACCGGGATATTGGCCGGCGCGCCCGGGCGCAGCCCGGCCCAGTGCTGCACCGGCTCGGCGTCGACCAGCGCCGGCAATAGCTCAGCGGCTTCGCGGTGCAGACGCTGCCGTGTGGCGTCGTCGGTGGACTTGTCGAACCAGGCATCCTCCAGCGTGCTGCCGACCAGGATGTGGCCGTCGCGGCGCGGAATCACGTACAGGCCGCGGCGGTAGAGAATGGTGTCGAGCACGCCCGGCGCCAGCCTGAACAGCAGCATCTGGCCGCGAATCGGGCGGATGTTCGGCGGGGGGGCAAGGCCGGCGAGTCCCAGTCCCGACCAGGCCCCGGCTGCCAGCACCACGCGCTCGGCCGTCACCGCTTCGGTGGCGGTCTGCACCGCGGCCACGCGCTCGCCGTGGGTCAGCACCCCGGTCGCCGCACACTGCGCGCGGATCGTCCCGCCGAGTTGTTCCACCGCCGCCCGCAACGCCGCCACCAGGCGGGGATTGCGCACCTGCGCCACATCGGGCAGCCAGAGGGTGCGCGCGTCAAGACGCTGGGCGGCCAATCCATGCTTGGCGCACCAGGCCAGCGCCGCTTCGGGCATTTCGGCGTCGAATACCCGCATGCCGCAACGCCAGTAATCGGCGATGAGCCCTGACTGCGCTTCGACGTCGGTGATCCAGTCCGCGTAGCCCGCCATCGATCGCAGCGCCAGCGCGGTGACGGCTTCGGGGTAGTCCCAGGGCAGCAGCGGCGAGAGGATGCCGCCGCCAGCCCAGGACGACTCGCGCCCGACTTCGCCGCGTTCGAGCACAGTCACCGCATGACCGCGGCGCAGCAGGGCGAATGCCGTGCTCAAGCCCGAGACGCCGGCGCCGATAATGGTGATGTTGTGATTCAAGGGGATAACCTGAAATTCGCCGCTCATTCTAGCAAAGCGGCCATTGATCCGGCCGCGCTGGCGTTCTTGCAACCTCCCGGATACGGTGCAATCAGGAAAAAAGGTGAAACATGAAACGCAGGATTGCCGGATTCACGCTGATTGAAATGCTGGTCACCATCGCGGTTCTGGCGATTTTGGCCAGCATCGCGCTGCCAAATTTTCAGGCGTTTGTAGTCAGTTCGCGAATGACCGCGCAGGCCAACGACTTCGTGACGGCGCTGCATTTTGCCCGTTCGGAGTCGGTCAAGCGGAATGCCCCGGTGACTGTGGCGGCCAAAGGGGGCGACTGGGCCAACGGCTGGCAAGTCGTCGACGCCGGCAATACCGTGCTTCGGGATTTTCCCCCGCTCAAGAGCGGCAGCTCGCTCGAAGGTGGCACCACGTCCGTGACGTTTCTGCCGAACGGGCGCGTCAATGGCGTGGCGGGGGACATCGTTCTGGAACTCCGCAGTACCTATGCGGGCGAGCCGGGCCGGGATATTACGATCAGCCCGGCCGGGCGTGCCTCGGTGAGCAAACCATGACAGCCATGCCAACGAAGATGTTCCGTCATCAAAACGGTTTCAGCTTGCTCGAAGCGCTGATCGCCCTTGTGATCGTCAGTCTGGGCATGCTGGGAATCGCCGGCATCATCGCCAACAGCCTCAAGGTCAACCAGGGCGCGCAAATTCGTTCGCAAGCTGCCTGGCTGGCCCACGACATCATCGACAGCATGCGCGCCAACCGGGCGTCGGCGAATTCGTATGACGGCGCGGATTGTGATGCTGCCCCGCCCGGCGGCATTGCGGGGGATGACATCGCCAACTGGTGTGCCTCGCTTGCGGCTACGCTGCCGGGCGGGACGGGGACGGTCACGAGCGCGGGCAATGTGGTGACCGTCACGGTGCAGTGGGATGACAGTCGCGCCGCGGGTGGATCGGCCGAGCAGCAATTCGTTGTGGAGACCCAACTGTGACACGCGTATCTTTTTCATCGAGTGGGGGCGAGCGGGGCATGGGCCTTGTCGAGCTGATGATCGGCATGACCATCGGCTTAATCCTGCTCGCAGCGCTGGGTTATTTCTTCCTTAGCAGCCGTCAGGCCAGCCGCACTCATGACGATATTTCACGCATGCAGGAAAGTGGCCGCCACGCCCTGGAGATTCTCGGCACTGCGATCCGCCAGGCGGGTTACCGCGGCAACGCCGACGCGCCTTTTTCAGGCACGGCGCTGGCCGGAACAGACGGCACGCCCGACACGATCACGGTCCAGTTCGACGCCCAGGAAGGCGGCGAGACCGATTGTGGCGGCACCAACGTCGCTGCGGGTGGCCTGGTCACGTATGCATTTGACGTCAGTGGCGACCTGCAGCTCACCTGCAACGGTCAGCCGGTTGCGGACAACATCGAGGACATGCAGATCGTTTACGGCGTCGATGCCAATAAGGACGGTGTGATCGAAAGTTACCAAACCGCGGATGTCGTCGATTTCTCCACGGTGGCTGCGGTGCGCGTCACGCTGACCGTTCGCGGGCCCACGCCCAATGCGGCGACCGGAGGCGACGGTTTCCTGCGCCAGACTTACACGACGACCTACACCGTCAGAAATCAGGCGGGGTGATCACCATGATGAATGCCTTGCTCAGTTCCAAAACTCGACAGTCCGGGGTGGCGCTCGTGACCGGCCTGATTTTCATGGTGATCCTCACGATCATCGTCATCGCCGCGCTGCGAAGCGCCATGCTTGAGGAACGGATGGCCGCCAACGCGCTCAACCGGCAGATCGGGCTGCAGGCGGCGGAAGCGGCACTGCGCGACGCCGAACTTCGGATTCTCGGCAATCCCGCTGCCGGGGTGGCGCCGGCAGCGCCCTTCGACCCGTTCGACCCCACGGCTTTCACGGCGGACTGCGCGACCGACGGCCTATGCAGTTACGCGGCGGACGGTCTGCGCTGGAAAAACGTGGATTGGGATGCAGTGGGCGAGGAGCCGACTGCGACGATCGATGGCGTAGCCCAACAGCCGCGGTACATCATCGAGATTGCCAATATCCCCGTGGGTGTCGTCGGCGGCATCTGCCCGAAAATCCTTTACCGCATCACGGCCCGTGGCGTCGGCAGGGACAACGCCGCCGTTTTCCTCCAAACCATGGTCAGGCATTTGCCGGCAAGTTGCCCAACGCTGAGCTGATTTGAATCGGAGCGCATCATGAAACTCAAATTCTCCCGCAAGACTGTGTTGGCTGCCCTCACGCTCGGGGGGGCCGTGGCCACGGTTTCCTACCTGATCGCGGCCCCCACTTTTGATCCCGAAACGGCACCAATCGGCTATGTCGGCCAGCCTGCTGTGACGAGCAACCTCGTTGCCTCCGGCACGGAGCGCCTATACGCGATCGACTACAGCTCGCTCGACTGGAGCGGCAATCTGCATGCCTACCTGCTGTCCGAGACCGGAGCGATCGACGACAACGATTTGTGGGACGGCGGCGCCGCGCATCAGCTCGATCTGCAGACCCTGGGTTCGGGCTGGGACACCAACCGCATCATCGTGACCCGCAGTGGCGGTGTGAACGTCGCCTTCCGCTGGAGCAGCCTCTCCAACACAGACAAAGCCGCGCTCGACCCCGCGACGTCGCTGGCGGCGACGAGTTCGCCAGTGGTCAATTTCATTCGTGGCGACCGCAGCAACGAGGCACCAAACGGGCTCAAATTCCGTGCACGGTCGACCGTGCTGGGTGACATCATCCATTCCACGCCCGTGTATTGTGACGCCGCACGCTGCGGGGAGCCAACAGTGTTCGTTGGGGCCAATGACGGCATGTTGCATGCCTTCGACGCCAAATTCGGCGATGAACGCTTTGCCTACATTCCCTCGTCGCTGATTGCCAAGCTGCCGGCGCTCAAGGCCGACCCCTACGTCCACAAGCTCTTCGTCGACGGGCGCCTGGCGCTGCGCAAGTTCGGCAGCACGACCATTCTCGCCGGCGCGCTCGGCGGCGGCGGCCGCGCATTGTTTGCGCTCGACGTCACCGACGCGGCGCCGGCAAACGAAGCGGCTGCGGCATCCAAGATCCTGTGGGAAATCACCAATGCAACCACCGGTTTCGGTAACCTCGGCTACGTTTATGGCCAACCGGCCCTCGCCACCTTGCCGAGCGGCACGAATGCCCTGATCGTCGGCAACGGCTACAACAATACTGGCACCGGAACAGCGGTGCTTTACCTCATAAACGCCAGCACCGGCGCGCTGATCCAGGCGCTTGACACGGGCTCGGGTTCAGTTGGTAGTCCCAATGGTCTGTCCGCGCCGACGTTGGTAGATGTGGATGTCGACGGCAAGGTCGACCTCGCCTACGCGGGCGACATCGACGGCAATTTGTGGAAATTCAATCTCGCGACCAACGCCGTCACCTTGCTGCACCAGACTTCGCCGGCGCAAGCGATCACCATGGCGCCGGGCGTGCGTGCACACCCGAACGGCGGTTTCATGGTGACCTTCGTGACCGGTCGGATGTTCACTGCGGCGGACAAGACCGACACCTCGACGCATTATGCCTACGGGATCTGGGACGGTGCGCCGGCGTCGAACACTACGCTGCTGACCCAGACGCTGACGGAAGATCTATATACGGGCGTCTCGCCATCCATCCGCGTGCGCCTCGCTACCAAGGCTACGCCCAACTGGGCGTCGGGCGGGCACAAGGGCTGGCGCACGGCGCTTCCCATCGGCGGCGAGCGCGTGCTCGGTGATGGCGCCTACGTCACCGGCTCGGTCTTCCTTTTCCTGTCGACCAACCCGACCATCAATCCGACCGGCACGCCGCCGGGCGAAAACTGGTGGATGCAGCTGAACGTGTTCACCGGTGGTGATAACGGGACGGTGCGCTTTGACCTCAATGGCGATAACAAATTTACCCCGGATGACCAGCTTGCTGGCGGCAAGAACCCGGTCGGTCGCGACATGGGCGGCGGCGTGCGCTCCCAGTTGATTGCGCTCTCGGCTGCCGGCTTCGATGTCTACCAGTCCAACTACGACCGCAACGGTGAACCGCCGCCACCCGTTACGGAGGGCGACGGTCCGGGCGTGTCGGGTGGTCACTTCGACTTTGACATCTACTACTTCAAAGGCACAACGACGGTTTACACACCCACTGACACCAAGCAGACGAAGACATTATGCGCAAAGGCAAGCGATGTATTAGCGGATTACTCTGTGAATACCGGTGCCTTGGCGACGAATATTTGCACGACGAAGAATGGGTTCTCCTCGGACCACCAGTACATGACCGCCTACGTCGACAAGGGAAAGGGCAGTTGCAAGCCCGGCAACAGCTTCGAAGTTACGTGCAACACCTACACGACGAGTACAGGGCCGGGCACCTACGGGGACCAGTTGCATGTACACGAGTATGACGACAAGTACGACGTGACCGGCGTGAACATGCTCAACGCAAGCGACCCCAAATTCAATCTGTCGCCCAACGTAATCGCATCGTCGACGGCGACCACGCCCGAGTTCAAGATCCTGGTGATGAATCAGTTCTTGAATCCGGCATCGATGCTGTCGGTAGGGGGTTCGCCTTACATCAAGGTAAAGGATTACAACAACCTTGCCAGTGAGACTAACGCTGCAACTCTGCTCGCAGGGTTGCCGACCTACTCGCGCGCGACCATCAACACCCTGGTGTGGAATTTGCCGCTGGACGCGTTCAAGTCGAAGGACTGGTGGGGTTCGGGTGGTGACGGCGTGCTGCGCGCGGGGCTCATCCCGACACAGACGGGGTGTGTCAACAATGTCACGGCCACCGGCGCCATGCTGAATTCCGGCACCAAGGGCCTGCCAGGCCCGAACGGCGAACGCTTCAATGGCGCGCTGGGGATCCAGATCATCCGGGCCGACACGCCCGCTTCAGCGCTCGAACTCAATCATAGCGGCGGGGACGTGCGTTACGGCTGGCGCGTCAAACAGTCTGAGTTCACCAAGTATGTGATCGCCGAATATTCGGCCTTCTGGCACCATCCGAACGGCAAGTGCTATGGCCAGTCGGGCTGGGTGGCGAATCCGCCGGAGGACTTTACGTCGGATGCTACGCCGAAGACGCCCGCGCCCGGTTCTGATGATCCCAAGGACGGAGTGTTCGGTGCCGTTGGCGATGGCGGCACGGGCGGTGGCGGCTCGGGGGGCACCGGGGGGGGCGGCGGCACGGGCGGTGGTACCGGTAGCGGCGGCGACGGCAGCGGCGACGGCGTGTCGACCGGCATCGTTACGGGTGGCGCCGTCGGGGCAGACGGAACCGTCTTTACCGGGGGCGTGACGACACCGCCAGAGGTACTCGGGCGCGTCAACTGGAGGGAACTGCGTCAATGAAGCCAATTCAAGCGCTATCTGGAGCGGCCCGGGACGTCCGCGGCATCACTCTCATCGAAATGGTGATCGTAGTCGCGATCATCGGCATCCTCGCGGCGATTGCGCTGCCTGCCTATCAGCAGTGGCTTCTCAGGGCGAGCCGCGCCGAGGCCCAGGCGATCCTGCTGGAGCAGGCCCAGTTCATGGAGCGTTACTTCACGACCAACGGCACGTATGCCGGTGCGCCCTTGCTGTCAGCAGTCTCGCCAAAAGCCGGTGGAGGCTCGGCCCGGTACAACATCGGGCTGGACGCTGACGCAACCACGTACACCGTGCAGGCCGTGCCGGCGGACGCCCAGGCCGCTGACGTGTGCGGCACCTTGAGCGTCGATCAAACCGGGGCGACCTCAGCAGGCGGGGCCGACTGCTGGTAAGCTCTGTGCAGTCTGCGATACGCCGGTCGAGCGCCGGCGTAGTGTTCGATCCTTGCCCTATTTCAAATACGTGCTCGACACCACTCGAAGCGCGTCACTGGCGTTTTCGACGGCGCTCGGCGAGCCCTCTTCGCGGAATCGACCCGTCCTGATTCATTCCTCGACTCGCTCCACCGATTTGCGCGCCATGCGTGCGTGACGCTGGACACCAAGCGCCCGGTTGCGGTAGTGTTTGCGCCGGTTTGATGAAAAACGGCTTCGAGGCCGGCCCCTTTCCTTGAGGCGGCGAGGTTTCTCAAGAATATAAATCTATCATCAGGCCTAATCGAGCGCTTCCCGGCTCGCGTGCGGAGAATCCCGACGTGTGATGACGTAGCCAGTCTCACGGACCACACGCGGGTGATCGCGCGCGTCGCTCCACCGGCAACGACCGCGCCGAGGTCGCATCGCCGGGGAGGACGCTGATGACTGTATCGAACTTCACCGCAGGTCATGGCTTTACCTTGATCGAGTGCCTGGTGGCCGTCGGTGTCATGGCCATCCTGGCGACGGTTGCCGTCCCTGCATCGAGCAAGCTGCTGCTTACCCATCGGCTGACAAGCGATGCGAACACGTTCCTTGCTGCCGTGCATCTCGCCCGAAGCGAGGCGATCAAGCGAAATCGGCGCGTCGTTGTGTGTAAGTCGGCGTCTGGCGAAAACTGCGCGCCTGCCGGTCGCTGGGATCAGGGCTGGCTGGTGTTCGACGATCGCAACAACAATGCAGTCGTCGACGAGGGCGAGGAGGTTCTGCGTCGGGGCCCACCGCTGCGGGGAGGCTTGTTGATGACGGGCAATCCGCCGGTCGCGGCGTACATCTCGTATACGCCGCTCGGGCTCACGAAAAAAACCTCGGGAGCATTCCAGGCTGGCACGATCACCTTGTGCCGAGCCGGGGGTGGCGAGGCACGCCGGATCGTCATCGGTATCACCGGTCGTCCTCGCGTGCAGAAGGCGACCGTGGCGTCGTGCGTCTGAAACGACCGCGTGATCCGGAAGCGATCGCGCGACGACCTATCGTTCGAGGCCCTTGGGCATCGGAAAACTGACTGTCTCGTCGATCCCCGCCAAGGGCGCCACCTCGTGCGCACCGAGTTGATGCAGTCGCTCCATGACCGCGCGGACGAGCACCTCCGGGGCGGACGCGCCCGCCGTGATGCCGATGCGCGTCTTGCCATCGAGCCACTCCGGTCGAATCTCCGAGGCTGCGTCCACCAGGTACGCAGGCACGCCTAGCTTTTCGGCGACTTCGCGAAGACGGTTCGAGTTCGAACTGTTGGGCGAGCCGACCACGATCACCAGGTCGCATTGGCGTGCGAGCAGCTTCACCGCGTCCTGCCGGTTCTGCGTCGCGTAGCAAATGTCGTCCTTCTTCGGCCCGACGATGTTCGGGAAACGCGCGCGCAGGGCATCGACCACGCGCGCGGCGTCGTCGACCGAGAGCGTGGTCTGCGTCACATAAGCGAGCTTGTCGGGGTCTGCGACCTGCAGGGTGGCGACGTCTTCCGGGGTTTCGACCAGGTACATGCCGCCTTGCGACTGACCCAGCGTCCCCTCGACCTCCGGGTGGCCCTTGTGGCCGATCATCACGATCTCGAGGCCTTTCTCGCGCATCTTGGCGACCTCGACATGGACCTTGGTGACGAGCGGGCAGGTCGCGTCGAACACCTTGAGGCCGCGTGCCTCGGCCTCGGCGCGCACCGCCTGCGAGACGCCGTGTGCGCTGAAGATTACGGTGGCGCCGGCCGGCACTTCGGACAGTTCCTCGACGAAGATCGCGCCCTTGGCCTTGAGGTCGTTGACGACGTAGGTGTTGTGCACGACTTCGTGGCGCACGTAGATCGGCGCGCCGAATTTCTCCAGCGCGCGCTCGACGATGGCGATGGCGCGGTCGACGCCGGCGCAGAAGCCGCGGGGGTTGGCGAGCAGGATGGTGGCGGGCATGGGGCGGCTCTCTACAGAATGCGTTCCACTTCGACTTCGAACTCGATCGAGAGGTCGGCGAGCGGATGGTTGAAATCGACCTTCACCGTGTCGTCGCCGACTTCGAGGATGCGGCCGGCGAGCGTCTGGCCGTTGGGCAGGGCGAATTCGACCAGTTGGTCCACCGCGAAGGCCATGTCGCCCGGCAGGTCGGTTTTCGGCAGCGTCTGGACAAGTTCGGGCTGGCTGAAGCCGAAGGCCTGCTCGGGGTCGAGCAGGAAGACATAGCGCTCGCCCGGCGCAAGATTGACGAGCCATTGCTCCAGCGCGGGCGCCAGCGTGCCGTCGCCGAGGGTGACGGTGTCGGCCTCGGGCTCGTCGAAGTTGGAGACGAGGTCGTCGCCGCCGCGCGGGCGCAGGGCGTAGCGCAGCTTGAGCGTGTCGCCGGGCGCGACATGGGATCCGCTCATGGTGCGTCCTTGCCGGCGGCGGGCTTGGCGCTCTCGGCGGGACGCTTGCTGCCGCGCACGCTGTCCCAGATCAAGAGCGCTGCGCCGACCGAAATCGCCATGTCCGCGACGTTGAACGCCGGCCAGGCGAAGCCCTTGTAGTGGAAATACAGGAAATCGACGACGTAGCCGAGCACGACCCGGTCGATGACGTTGCCGAGCGCGCCGCCGAGCACCAGCGCCAGCGGCAGGGCGATCGGCTCGTCGCCGTGGCGCGCGAGCAGGCGCACGATGACGACCGTGGCAAGGACGCCGATCGCGATGAAGAACCAGCGCTGCCAGCCGCCGGCGTCCGCCAGGAAGCTGAACGCCGCGCCGGTGTTGTGCACCAGCACCAGCGAGAAGAACGGCAGCACGGGGATGTGTTCCTGGTAATCGAGGCTCGCCGAGACGGTCCACTTGGTCAGGTGGTCGACGACGATGATGGCCAACGCCAGCCCCAGCCACTTGCGCATCGTCGGGGTGAGGAACTCACGCATGGCTGCGCGCCTCGCCGCTGCCGTAAAGATTGCTGACGCAGCGGCCGCACAGGCCGGGATGCTCGGCGTGCGCGTCGACGTCGGCGCGGTAGTGCCAGCAGCGGTCGCATTTCTTCGCCGTGCTCGGCGCCACCTCGACGCGGTCGGCGTCGGCCGCGACCACGCGCGCCTGCGAGGTGATGAAGACGAAGCGCAGGTCGTCGCCCAGCGGCGAGAGGAGCGCCAGCGTCTCGGGGCTGGCGTGGAAGGTCACCTCGGCCTGCAGAGACGAGCCGATACCGCCGGCGACGCGAACGAGCTCGAGCTCCTTCGACACCCGCGCGCGCACGGCGCGGATGCGGGTCCAGCGGTCAAGGAGCGCTTCTTCGCCGGATTGTTGAGGCAGATCGTGCCAGGTGTGCAGGAACACGGAGTCGTCAATCGGTTTGGGTCGAGCCTTGGCCCCCTCTCCCGCTTGCGGGAGAGGGTCGGGGAGAGGGCTCGCCAGCTGTTCCCACACTTCCTCACCGGTGAACGACAGGATCGGTGCCATCCAGCGCACGAGCGCATGCGTGAGGTGAAACAGCGCGTTCTGCGCGGCGCGGCGCGCGCGGCTGTCGGCGCCGCTGGTGTAGAGGCGGTCCTTGAGGATGTCGAGGTAGAAGCCGCCGAGGTCTTCCGAGCAGAAGGTCTGCAGCTTCTGCACGATGAAGTGGAACTCGTAGGCGTCGTAGTGCGCCCGCACTTCGCCCTGCAGCTGACGCGTGAGCGCGAGCGCGTAGCGGTCGATCTCCAGCCAGTCCTCGACCGGCATCGCGTGCCGCTGCGGGTCGAAGTCGGAGAGGTTGGCGAGCAGGAATTTCAGCGTGTTGCGAATGCGGCGGTAGCTCTCGACGACGCGCTTGAGGATCTCGTCCGAGATCGACAGCTCGCCGGAGTAGTCGGTCGTCGCGACCCACAGCCGCAGGATGTCGGCGCCGTACTGGTCCATCACTTTCTGCGGCGCGATGACGTTGCCTTTGGACTTGCTCATCTTGTGGCCTTTGCCGTCGACGACAAAGCCGTGGGTGAGCAGCGCATCGTAGGGCGCGCGGCCGTCGGTCGCGCAGCCCGTGAGCAAACTCGACTGGAACCAGCCGCGGTGCTGGTCCGAGCCTTCGAGATAGAGGTCAGCGGGGTGCGCCAGCTCGGGCCGGCGCTTCAGCACGCAGGCGTGGGTCACGCCCGAATCGAACCAGACGTCGAGCGTGTGGCCGGTCTTGTCGTAGTGCGCCGCGTCCTCGCCCAGCAGTTCGCACGGGTCGAGTGCGAACCAGGCCTCGATGCCCGCGGCTTCGACGCGCTTCGCCACGGCTTCCAGTAGCTCGGGTGTTCTCGGATGCAGCTCGCCAGTCTCCTTGTGGGTGAAGAAGGGCATGGGCACGCCCCAGTTGCGCTGGCGCGAGACGCACCAGTCGGGACGGTTCCGGATCATCGCTTCCAGGCGCGCGCGCCCCCAGTGCGGGAAGAACTGCGTCGCGTCGACGGCCCGCATGGCGCGCTCGCGCAACGTGTCCCTCTCTCCCGCGTGCGGGACCTCGGTGCCCCGCAGGGGTAGAGGGTGGCCCGCAGGGTCGGGAGAGGGCCGCTCGGCGCCGGCTCCCTCTCCCCCGGCCCCTCCCCCGCTTGCGGGGGAGGGGAGAATGTCCATCCCGATGAACCACTGCCGCGTCGCGCGGAAAATGATCGGCGTCTTGTGGCGCCAGCAGTGCGGGTAGCTGTGCGTGAGTTTTTCGTGCGCGAGCAGGGCGCCGCTGGCTTCGAGCGTCTCGACGATCAGCGGGTTGGCCTGCCAGATGCTCATGCCGCCGACCAGCGGTACGCTGGCGTAGAAGCGGCCGTCGTCGCCGACCGGGTTGTCGACCCTGAGGCCGTAGCGGCTGCCCACCACGTAGTCCTCGAGACCATGGCCGGGCGCGGTGTGCACGGCGCCGGTGCCGGCGTCCGCGGTGACGTGGTCGCCGACGATGACCGGCACCTGCCGTTCCTGGAAGGGATGCCACAGCAGCACGCCTTCGAGCGCCTGGCCGGTGGTGCGCGCGAGCACCTCGGCGCCTTCACTCAAGCCGTAGCGCGTCAGCGCCGCTTCGCGCAGGCTCTCGGCGAGGATCAAATGGCCCTTGGCCGTTTTCACCAGCGCGTACTGGAACTCCGGATGCAGGGAAACCGCCTGGTTGGCCGGCAGCGTCCACGGCGTCGTGGTCCAGATCACCAGCTGGATCGGGCCGTCGATGGCAGCGAGGTCGAAGCGCTTTGCGAGGTCGGCGTGGTCGGCGACGGCGAAGCCGACGTCGATCGCGGGCGAAGTCTTGTCCTCGTACTCGACCTCGGCCTCGGCGAGCGCCGAGCCGCAATCGACGCACCAGTGCACGGGCTTCGCGCCCTGATACAGGTACCCCGCCTGCTGGATCCGCCCCAGCACGCGCAGCTGCTCGGCCTCGAAGGAGTAATCCATCGTGCGGTAGGGATGGTTCCAGTCGCCCAGGACTCCCAGGCGGATGAAGTCGGCCTTCTGACGCTCGATCTGCTCCGCCGCGTAGGCGCGGCACAATTCGCGGAATTTCGCCGGCGGGATGTTCTTGCCGTGGGTCTTCTCGACCTGCAGCTCGATCGGCAGGCCGTGGCAGTCCCAGCCCGGCACGTAGGGCGCGTCGAAGCCGCTCAAGGTCTTGGACTTGACGATGATGTCCTTGAGGATCTTGTTGACCGCGTGGCCGATGTGGATGTCGCCGTTGGCGTAGGGCGGGCCGTCGTGCAGGATGAACTTCGGTCGGCCGGCGGCGGCCTTGCGGATCGCCTCGTAGCGCTGCTTCTCCTGCCAGGCCTTCACCCAGCCGGGCTCGCGCTTGGCGAGGTCGCCGCGCATGGGGAAGGGCGTGTCGGGCAGGTTGAGGGTGTTTTTATAGTCGGGCATGGTCGGGTATCAGGCGCGGCGCTGCGCGAGGAATTGTCTGGCGTTGTCGACGTCGCGGCGGATCTGCGCGACGAGCGTGTCGAGGTCGGGATATTTTTCTTCGTCGCGCAGCTTGTGCAGGAAGTCGACGCGCACGCGGCGGCCGTAGATGTCGGCGTGGAAATCGAACAGGTGCACTTCGAGCACCGGCACGGCGTCGGCGCCTTTCACCGTCGGTCGTTTGCCGAGGCTCGCCACGCCGGGCAGCGGCGCGCCGTTGAGGCCATAGAGCTCGACCGCGAAAATGCCCATCAGCGGTGGCCGGTTGTGCTTGAGCTGGATGTTCGCGGTGGGAAAGCCGATGTCGCGCCCCAGCTTGTCGCCGTGCACCACGCGGCCGGAGATGCTGTAGGGCCGGCCCAAAAGGCGCGCCGCGTGCGCGAGCTCCCCGGCGGCAAGCGCGGCGCGCACCGCGGTCGACGACGACCGCTCGCCGCCGACCTCGACCGTCGGCAGGTGCTCGGCGTCGAAGCCGAGCGACTGGCCCTTTTCCCTCAACAACGCGAAGTCGCCAGCGCGTTTGGCGCCGTAGCGGAAGTCGTCGCCGACCAGAACGTACTTCGCCTGCAACGTGGTGCCCAGCACCTCGTCGATGAAGGCTTCGGCGGTGAGCGCGGCGAACGCGCGGTCGAAACGGAACACGTGCAGGCGGTCAATCCCGAGCCGTGCCAGGTGCTCGGCCTTTTCGCGCAGGCTGGAGAGCCGCGCCGGCGCCTGCTCGGGCGCGAAGAATTCGCGCGGATGCGGCTCGAAGCTCAGCACGCAGCTGGGCAACCCGCGTGTACGCGCGACTGCCTGCAGACGCGCGAGCATGGCCTGATGGCCGAGGTGCAGGCCGTCGAAATTGCCGATGGTGACCGCGTGCGGCGTGCCGAGCGGACGGAAACCGTGGGTGATGCGCATGGAGTGGAGACGAAACGAGAACCGGCGCGAAAAGCGCCTATTCTAGCCGATTCAAGGGCTTACTCGGCTGCCCGGCGCACGAACTGGCGCGGCCGGAAGCCCATCGCGCCGAGCGCGCCGAAATACAGCACCACGCCGCCGGCGACCAGCAGCGCGAGCCGCAGCGCGCGGTCGGCGAAGCCGGCGTCAAGCCACCACTGCGTCTCGCCCATGCCAACATATAGCAGCGCGCTCATGAGCGACACCGCCACGAGCACGCGCAGGAAATAGCCGGTCCAGCCCGGCTGCGGGGTGTAAATGGCGTGTTTCTTCAGCAAATGCAGCAGGAGCCCGGCGTTGAGGCAGGCACCGAGCCCGATCGCGAGCGCCAGACCGGCGTGGCCGAGCGGGAAAATGAAGGCGAGGTTCATCAGCTGGGTGGCGACGAGCGTGACGAGGGCGATCTTCACCGGCGTGCGGATGTTCTGCCGAGCGTAGAAGCCGGGGGCCAGCACCTTCACCAGGATGATGCCCAAAAGGCCCACGCTGTAAGCGATCAGCGCGCGCTGGGTCATCGCGACGTCGTGCGCGGTGAAGGCGCCGTATTGGAACAGGGTGCTGATGAGCGGCACCGCGAGCACCGCGAGCGCGACCGCTGCCGGCAGCGCAAGCAGCAGGGTGAGGCGCAGGCCCCAGTCGAGCAGCTTCGAGTATTCGACCGGCGAGTCGTCGGCGTAGTGCTTGGCGAGGCTGGGCAAGAGGATGGTGCCGAGCGCCACCCCCAGCATGCCGGCAGGGAATTCCATCAGGCGGTCGGCGTAGTAGAGCCAGGAGACGCTGCCGGACACGAGGAAGGACGCGAAGATGGTGTTGATCAAGAGGCTGATCTGCGCGACCGAGACGCCGAGGGTCGCCGGCGCCATCAGCTTGAGGATGCGTGCGAGGCCGGGGTCGTCGAAGCGCCGCGTTGGCCGTGGCAGCATGCGGATCTTCAGCAGATGCGGCAGCATCCATGCGAGCTGCAGCACGCCGCCGAGTGCCACGCCCCACGCCAGCGCGAGGATCGGCGGGTCGAAGTGGGGCGCGAGCCACAGCGCCGCGGCGATCATGGCGACGTTGAGCAGCACCGGCGCGAACGCCGGCACCGAGAACTTGCTGTGGGTGTTGAGGATGCCCGCCGCCAGCGCGACCAGCGAAATGAAGACGATGTAGGGGAAGGTGATGCGCAGCAGCTCGACGGTGAGCGCGAACTTGTCCGGCTCGGCGCGAAAGCCCGGGGCGCTGACATAGGCGATCCACGGCGCGCCGATGATGCCGAGCACTGCGATCGCGACCAGCGCCAGCGTCAGCGCCGAGCCGACCTGGTTGACCAGCACCTGGGTGGCGTCGTGGCCCCGGCGGTTCTTGTATTCGGCGAGGATGGGCACGAAGGCCTGCGAGAACGCGCCCTCGGCGAACAGGCGGCGCAGCAGGTTGGGGATCTTGAACGCGACGAAGAAGGCGTCGGTCAGCATGCCGGCGCCGAACACGCGAGCGATGATCGCGTCGCGCGCGAAGCCCAGGATGCGGGAGAGCAGGGTCATGCTGCTGACCGCAGCGAGGGCTTTGAGGAGATTCATGGGCGGCCGGGTTTTCGCGCATTGTGCGGGGCGGGGGCGGCGTCCGCAACCGCCGTGCGAAGGGCTTGCCTTTTACCCCGCGACTCCGTTAAACTCTCGCGCTTTCGTGAAACCGGCCCGGAACTCTGGGCAGGATGATGAGGTGTCCTGCCGCGTGGCGGGGCACGATCGATGAATTTGACACGCTCAGCCGAGGGCTGGGCTTGAAGGAGCAAACGTATGGCGAACTCCGCCCAGGCGCGCAAGCGCGCACGTCAGGCCAGCGCCCAGCGCGACCACAACATGAGCCAGCGCTCGGAATACCGCACGGCCATCAAGAAGGTCCGCAAGGCGATCGAGGCCGGCGACAAGGCCGCTGCCCAGCAGGTCTTCCAGATGTCGATGAGCCTGATCGACAGCATCGCGGACAAGAAGATCATTCACAAGAACAAGGCCGCGCGTCACAAGAGCCGCCTGTCGGCTGCCGTCAAGGCGATGGCCTGAGCCTAGGCCATCCAGCAAAAAAACGCCGCGATGCGGCGTTTTTTTATTCCCGTCTCGCTCGGGGGGCGCTCAGTCCGCGTTCTCCGTCTGCAGTTCGTTGTTCTGCGCGAACGACAGCAGGAACCGCCAGGCGTTGGGGTCGAGGTCGCGGAGCCGCTTGTCGACCGAGACGCAGCGCACGCCCTTGATCGTGACCGGTTGCACGTAGGGCGAGTAGTTGGTGCGGCTGTTGGGGTCGACCACCGCAAACGCTCCCGCGAGGCGGTCGGCCCAGTCGCTGGGACGAAACGGCGCGCCGCGGGTGGTCAGGCCCCGGATGATCAAGGGGGCGTTGGCGGAAGCGTCATCCATGGGTGTGGCGGCGACTGAAAAAGTTGCGCGATTCTAGCACGGCGCTCCGAGTCGCTGAGCGGGGCGCTTGCGATGCCGGGGCGATTTGCCGATACTGCGGAGGGCCCCGTTGGGCCAGATCAACCAAGAATGGCGTCGAGCGCCATCGCGCTGAGGAGAGCGAATCATGAAAAACCCTCTCGATTCCCTGTGGGGCACGGTCATTGCCGGCATCGTGCTGACCGCGGTGCTTTACGTGTTTGCCAACAACTTCCTGCTCGGAGGGCTGTGAGCATGGAATACTCGATGGGCATCTTCCGCTGGATCCACTTCATGGCCGGCATCATGTGGATCGGCCTGCTCTACTACTTCAACTTCGTTCAGGTCGCCGCGCTCAAGGCAGCGACCGCAGACGGCACCGCGGCCGGCATTTCCAAGCACGTCGCGCCGCGTGCGCTGCTGTTTTTCCGCTGGTCGGCCGTCGTCACGTGGCTCGCCGGCGCGGCGCTGCTCGGCCCGCGCTTCGTGCCGGCCTTCACGCTGCAGCCCGAGGCGGCCTTCATCGGCATCGGCGCCTGGCTCGGCACCGTCATGATCTTCAACGTCTGGTTCCTGATCTGGCCGAACCAGAAGAAGATTCTCGGCATGGTCTCGGCCAGCGACGAGGAGAAGAACAAGGCGCGCCGCGTAGCCTTCCTGGCCTCGCGCACCAACACCATGCTGTCGATTCCCATGCTGTTTTTCATGGGCGCCGGGGTGCACGGCTTCTGATAGCCCAAAGCCCGCGGGCGGTGTAAACTTCTGGCGGTGGATACGGCGGCTTTGGCCGCCGTATTGCTTTAACGATGCGATTCCTCAAGCACGATGAGTTGAGCTGAAAGCCATGTCCGAACATCTGATGAACACCTATGCCCGCCAGCCCGTCGCCTTCGTGCGCGGCGAGGGGGCCTACCTGTGGGACGAAGCCGGCAAGCGCTACCTCGACGCCGTCGCCGGCGTGGCGGTGAACGGCCTGGGCCATGCGCACCCGAAGCTGGTCAAGGCCATCAGCGAGCAGGCTGCGGCAGTGATCCACACGTCGAACCTCTACCGGGTGCCGCGCCAGGAGCAACTCGCCGACCGCCTGTGCGAACTGTCGGGCATGGACAAGGTGTTCTTCTGCAATTCCGGCTGCGAGGCGAACGAGGCGGCGATCAAGCTCGCGCGCCTGTATGGCCACAACAAGGGCATCGAGGTGCCGACCATCATCGTGATGGAAAAGGCCTTCCATGGCCGCACCATGGCGACGCTCACCGCGACTGGCAGCCGCAAGATCCAGGCCGGTTTCGAGCCGCTGCTCTCGGGTTTCGCGCGGGTCCCGTTCAACGACCTCGAGGCGATCCGACACGTCGCCGAGCACAACAAGAACGTGGTCGCGGTGCTGGTCGAGGTCGTGCAGGGCGAGGGCGGCATCAACATCCTGCCGGCGGAATTCATGGTCGAACTGCGCAAGCTGTGTGATGCGCACGGCTGGCTCCTGATGCTCGACGAAGTGCAGACCGGCATTGGCCGCACCGGCACCTGGTTCGGTTTCCAGCACTCGGGCGTGACGCCCGACGTGATGGCGCTCGCCAAGGGCCTGGGCTCGGGCGTGCCGATCGGCGCCTGCCTCGCGCGCGGCGCTGCGGCCGACGTGTTCCAGCCCGGCAACCATGGCTCGACCTTCGGCGGCAACCCGCTTGCGTGCGCCGCGGCGCTGGCGACCCTGGAAGCCATCGAGTCGGAAAACCTCCTTGAAAATGCGCGGGTGCGCGGTGAAGCGATCCGTGCCGGCCTGCGCGAGGCGCTCGCCGGCGTGCACGGCGTCGTCGACATCCGCGGCGAGGGCATGATGATCGGCGTCGAGCTCGACCGCCCCTGCGGCGAGCTGGTCGGCGTGGCGCGCGACGCCGGCGTGCTGATCAACGTCACCTCGGACAAGGTGATCCGCCTGGTGCCGCCGCTGATCTACGGTGACGCCGAGGTGGAAACCCTCGTCGCCACGGTGTCGGGCATCGTGCGCAACTACCTGCAGCAGGCGGCGTGATGCTCAAGCACTTCCTGCAATTCAAGGATCTCACGCGCGACGAGCACCTGTATTTGTTCGAGCGCGCGCGGGTCATTAAGAGCCGCTTCAAGCGCTACCAGCCCTACCACCCGCTGGTCGACCGCACGCTGGCGATGATCTTCGAGAAGAGCTCGACCCGCACGCGGCTCTCATTCGAGGCTGGCATGCACCAGCTCGGCGGCTCGGCGATCTATCTCAACACGCGCGACACCCAGCTCGGGCGCGGCGAGCCGGTCGAGGACGCCGGCGAAGTGATCTCGCGCATGGTCGACATCGTGATGATCCGCACTTTCGAGCAGGAGATCATCGAGCGCTTCGCCTCGCATTCGCGCGTGCCGGTGATCAACGGGCTCACCAACGAATACCACCCCTGCCAGATCCTCGCCGACATCTTCACCTACATCGAGCATCGCGGCTCGATCCAGGGCAAGACCGTGGCCTGGATCGGCGACTCCAACAACATGTGCAACACCTGGCTGCAGGCCGCCGAGGTGCTCGACTTCAACGTGCACGTGTCGACCCCGCCCGGCTACGAGGTCGAGCCCGAGCGCGCCAACCTCTACGGCACCGACCACTTCGAGAGTTTCGCCGATCCGATGGACGCCTGCCGCGGCGCCGACCTCGTCACCACCGACGTCTGGACCAGCATGGGCTGGGAGGCCGAAAACGAGGAACGTCTCAAGGCTTTCGCCGACTGGCAGGTCGACGTCGACATGATGAAGGTCGCCAAGCCCGACGCGCTTTTCATGCACTGCCTGCCGGCGCACCGCGGCGAGGAGGTCACCGCCGAGGTGATCGACGGCCCGCAGTCCGTGGTGTGGGACGAGGCCGAGAACCGCCTGCACGTGCAGAAGGCCTTGATGGAGTATCTGCTTCTCGGCAAGATCGAAAGCTGACGCGTCGTCTCCGTTCCCCAACTCCTGACCCCAGCCTCACGACCATGAACATCGCCTACTTCAAGGATATGGACTCGCTCTATATCGAGATCAGTCCCGAGAACCCCGCCCAAGCCTGGGAAGCGCACGAGGGCATCGTCCTCAACCTCTCGGAAGACGGCCGCGTCGTCGGCATCGAAATCGAGAAGGCGAGTCAGACGACCAACCTGGATTTCCTGAAGATCGGTGGCTTCCCCGGTCACGTCGAGGTCATCGACCCCAACCAATCCGGCTCCACCCATTAATTCATCAAGGATCATGAGCGACATCAAGAAAGTAGTGCTGGCCTATTCCGGCGGCCTCGACACCTCGGTCATCTTGAAATGGCTGCAGGACACCTACCGCTGCGAAGTCATCACCTTCACCGCCGACCTCGGCCAGGGCGAGGAGCTCGAACCGGCGCGGCAGAAGGCGCTGCAGTTCGGCATCAAGCCCGAGCACATCTATATCGACGACCTGCGCTGCGAATTCGTGCGCGACTTCGTCTTCCCCATGTTCCGCGCCAACACGGTCTATGAGGGCGAATACCTCCTCGGCACCTCGATCGCGCGGCCGCTGATCGCCAAGCGCCTGATCGAGATCGTCAACGCCACCGGCGCCGACGCCATCTGCCACGGCGCCACCGGCAAGGGCAACGACCAGGTGCGCTTCGAACTCGGCGCCTACGCACTCAAGCCCGACGTCAAGGTGATCGCGCCCTGGCGCGAGTGGGACCTTTTGAGCCGCGAGAAGCTGCTCGCCTATGCCGAGACGCACGGCATTCCCATCGACATGAAGCACCGCCAGGGCGGCAGTCCTTACTCGATGGATGCAAACCTGCTGCACATCAGCTACGAAGGCCGCCACCTCGAGGATCCGAACGCGGAAGCCGAGGAGGACATGTGGCGCTGGACGGTATCGCCCGAGAAGGCGCCTGACGCGGCCGAGTACATCGAGCTCACCTTCGCGAAAGGCGACGTCGTCGCGATCAACGGCGAGTCGATGAAAGCCCACGAAGTGCTGGCGAAGCTCAACGCGCTCGGCGGCAAGCACGGCATCGGCCGCCTCGACCTCGTGGAAAACCGCTACGTCGGCATGAAGTCGCGCGGCTGCTACGAGACCCCTGGCGGCACCATCCTCCTGAAGGCGCACCGCGCAATCGAGTCGATCACGCTCGACCGCGAAGTCGCGCACCTGAAGGACGATCTGATGCCGCGCTACGCCAGCCTGATCTACAACGGCTACTGGTGGAGCCCGGAACGCAAAGCGTTGCAGGTGCTGATCGACCACACCCAGCAGCACGTCAACGGCACGGTGCGCTTGAAGCTCTACAAGGGCAACGTCATGGTCGTCGGCCGCGACTCCAAGACCGACTCGCTGTTCGACCCGACCATCGCCACCTTCGAGGACGACGCCGGCGCCTACGATCAGAAGGACGCGGGCGGATTCATCAAGCTCAACGCGCTGCGCATGCGCATCGCCGCCAAACTCGACGCACGGAGAAAATAAGCATGTCCATGTTCGACAACATCAGCGTGGTCAAGAAGGCCAACGTCTACTTTGACGGCAAGTGCGTCTCGCACACCGTCCAGTTCCCCGACGGCAGCAAGAAATCCGTCGGCGTGATCCTGCCGTCCCAGCTCACCTTCAACACCGCCGCGCCCGAGGTCATGGAGGGCGTCGCCGGCTCCTGCCGTGTGCGGATCGCCGGCGAGACCGAGTGGAAGACCTACCACGCGGGCGAATCCTTCGACGTGCCCGCCAACTCGAGCTTCGACATCGAGGTGATGGGCGACCCCTACCACTACGTCTGCCACTTCGGCTGATCGCGCAGCGTCGGCTTCACGGGGCAGTACACCATGACTACCGTCACGGTCGTGAAGAAGGAGGGCCGCATCGCGATCGCGGCCGACACGCTGACGAAGTGGGGCAGCGGCAAGGAGTCGTCCGAGTACGTCGCCAACCACGAGAAGATCATCCGCGTTGGCGAAAGCTACGTGGCGATCACCGGCTCGGCGACGTTCAAGCTTATCCTCGCCGACTACTTTGCCTCGCTCGAGGAGACACCGCCGCTCGACTCGGTGGCCAACATCTTCAGCGTATGGAACACGCTGCACGGCGTGCTCAAGGAGCAGTATTACCTGCAGACCGGCGAGGACAAGGAGGAGGACCTCGAGTCCAGCCGCATGGACGTGCTGATCGCCAACCGCCACGGCATCTTCGGCGTGGCGGCGCACCGCACCGTGCAGGAATTCTCGAAGTTCTACGCCTACGGCAGCGGCAGCCCCTACGCGCTGGGGGCGATGTACGCGGCCTACCGCGCGCCCTCGCTCGACGCCGAGGCGATCGCCCGGCTGGGCGTGGCCGCGGCGGCCGAGTTCCACGACGAATCGGGACTGCCGGTGCAGTCGTTTGTGATGGATGCCGAGGAGTAAGCAGGATGCCGAGTTTTGACATCGTCTCCGAAGTCGACAAGCAGGAAGTGCGCAACGCGGTCGACCAGGTCAACAAGGAAGTCTCGACCCGCTTCGACTTCAAGGGCTCCGACGCCCGCGTCGAGCAGGCCGACTACGTGCTGACGGTCTACGCCGACACCGAATTCCAGCTCGAGCAGGTGCAGGACATCCTGTCCCAGAAGCTCGCCAAGCGCGGCGTCGACGTGAAATGCCTCGACGTTGGCAGGGTCGAGAAGGTGTCGGGCAACAAGGTCAAGCGCAGCGTCACGGTGAGGACCGGCGTCGAGACCGAGCTGGCGAAGAAGATCGTGAAGGTCATCAAGGACAGCAAGCTCAAGGTGCAGGCGAGTATCCAGGGCGACAGCGTGCGGGTCTCGGGTGCCAAGCGCGACACCCTGCAGGAGGCCATCGCGCTGGTGAAGAAGACCATCACCGATTTCCCCCTGCAGTTCCAGAATTTCCGCGACTGATTCCGCGTCGCGCGTTTCCACACGACACGAGGAGGCGAACATGGCCAAGGTTCTGGTTCCCCTGGCGGACGGCTGCGAGGAGCTCGAAGCCGTCACCATCATCGACTTGTTGCGCCGCGCCGGCGTCGAGGTCACGACCTCGGGTCTCAAGCCCGGCATCGTCAAGGCGAGCCGCGGCGTGCAGCTGGTGCCCGACGTCACGCTCGACGTCGCCCTGCAGGACCCTTACGACATGGTGGTGCTGCCCGGCGGGATGCCCGGCGCGACCCATCTCAGGGACGATCCGCGCATCATCGGGCTGCTGAAGCAGATGGCGGCGGCCGGCAAGTACACCGCCGCGATCTGCGCCGCGCCCAGCGTGCTGGCGGCGGCAGGCGTGCTGGCGGGCAAGCGTGCGACGAGCTACCCCGGTTTCCTCGACGGGATTGCCGGCGTGGTCGTGCGGCCGGAGCCGGTGGTGCAGGATGGCGGGGTGATCACCTCGCGCGGCCCCGGCACCGCGATGGATTTCGCACTCGCGCTGATCGAGGCCCTCGTCGGGCGCGCCAAGCGCGACGAGGTCGAGGCCGGGCTGGTGAGGCCTTAGCCTCGCGGCCGCGGTCGATTATCATTGCGGCATTCCCCAGCCGCTCCGGAGACTTTCATGCAGATTCGCGAGATCCTCACGCTGAAAAGCGACGACATCCACAGTATCGCGCCGACCGAGACGGTCGAGGCCGCGGTCGGCAAGCTGGTCGGGCTGGGAGTCGGCTCGCTGGTGGTGATGCAGGGCGGCGACATGATGGGCCTGCTCACCGAGCGCGACATCGTGAAAGGCATGGTCACGCATGGGTGCAATCTCAAGGATACGCCGGTCAGCAGCATCATGGTCACCGAACCGGTCGTCGCGAGTGCCGACGATTCGATCGATTACGCACGCGACGTCATGACCAAATCGCACATCGGCCACCTGCCAATTCTCGACGGCAACAAACTGGTCGGCATCATCTCCTTCCACGACGTGGCGCGCGCCTGTCTCAAGCAAGCCAACTTCGAGAACAGCTTGCTCAAGCGCTACATCAAGCACTGGCCGGAATAGACCGGCCGCCAGACTGCCCCTTGTCCCCAATCCGTCCCCGGGGCGGCGGCGAGAGCGGAAGTGATTCTTAGGGACTTCGCGCCGGCCCGAGGCGATCATCGGCGGGCGGCGCCCGCAGCGCGTTCACGACCGCGATCCCAGAAGACGTCGCTGCCGATCTTCTGAGGACGGTCGAAATGAAAGACGAACAACACCCGGGCCGGTGAAGAAAGGGCAGCGACGATCTTCATCGCCCCGACCACGGGCGTGACCAAACCGACGTCGAGTTGATGGGCCAGCATGGTCATCCACCGATGCAGGCGCTCGCTGTGCTACAGGCGCTGGGCCGCGTTCTGCTGCGCGCGGAGCAGCGTCTGGAAGAGCTTGAGCCGCGCCGGGTCGATGGCGCCCGCCTCGACGGCTTCGCGCACCCGGCAGCCGGGCTCGTTTTCGTGGACGCAGTCGCGAAAGCGGCACTCGCCCAGATACGGCCGGAATTCGACGAAGGCGCGTGCGAGTGCGCCGGCCTCAAGATGTTGCAGCGCAAATTCCTGCAATCCGGGCGAGTCGATCACCGCGGTGGTGTCGTCGAGTCGGTGCAGGCGGGTGTGCGTTGTCGTGTGGCGGCCGCTGTCGAGTGCTTCGGAATACTCGGCGGTTTCGGCGCGGGCCCCGGGGAACAGCGCGTTGATGAGCGTCGACTTGCCCATACCCGACTGGCCAATGAGCAGCGTGATGTGGCCCTGCAGGGCGGGGCGCAGCGGGGTGACGTCGGTCAGCGCCGACAGTTGGACCAGCGGGTAGCCGATGCGCACGAGCGGCGCCAGACGCTCGCGCGCTGCCGGCGTCTCCGGCAGGTCGGCCTTGTTCAGCACGAGCAAGCTCCTGACGCCCTGGTCCTCGGCCGCGAGTAGGCAGCGTTGCACGAGCTCGGGCGAAAAGCTCGGGCGAGCTGCCACGACCACCGCGAGCTGGGTGACGTTGGCGGCGATCGCCTTGGTCTTGAAGGCGTCCGAGCGGTAGAGCAGGCTGGTGCGGGGAAGCACCTCCTCGATCACGCCGGCATCGCCGTCGCGCCGGATGCGGACGCGATCCCCGCATACCACCTGCAGGTGGCGGCCCTTGACCTGGCACGGCAGGATCGCGCCGTCCGTCTCGACCAGGAAGCGCCGGCTGAAGGCGGCGACGACCTGGCCGACGACAGCGGTGCCCGGGTCAGGCGTGGCTGGGCTCAAATCTCGAACAGCATGTCGACCTTCGCGGCGCAGATGAAGTCGTTCTCGGACAGGCCGTTAATGGCGTGCGTCCAGAACTCTACCTTCACCGTGTTGTAGCCGACGATGAGATAGGGGTGGTGGTCTTCGCGGTGCGACACCCACATCACGGCGTTGGTGAAGGCCTGCGCCTGATAATGGTCTTTGAACTTGTATTCCTTGGCGATCTTTACGCCGTCACGCTGCCAGCCAGGCAGGCCCTTCAGCAGCGGCGCGATCTGCGCGTCGGTGAGCGGGGCGACGCCGCCTTCGCACGGCGCGCATTTCTTGCGGACGAGTTCTTCGACGATGGTGGTCATGGCGTATCCCTGGGTTGGATGAGTCCTTACTTGAACTTGTAGTACTGCTGGTTGAGGTAGGCGCCGACGTGGGCCTCGTCCTCCGGGAACCAGCCTGCGCCCGTATTCGCATTGCAGCCGGAGATGCGGGCGGCGAGCTGCTCGGCTGTCCGGGTCTTGCGGTCGGCGCGCGTGTAGATCTTGCTGCCATCGCCGCCGAACATGCTGACGTGGCAACTGACACAGGACTTGTCGTGCAGGGCCTTGCCTGCTTTCGGGTCGCCCTTGGCGAAGGGTGCTGCCTGGGCGACGGGGGCGAGCAAGCCCGCTGCGAGGATGAACGTCAGGATTCTCATGGCCGATCTCCTGGAGGGGGGCTTCAAATTATGGCTGCAAGGGGCCGTGTCCGCTACCCTGCCGCCGGCGAGGTTTCTCGCTTCTGTGCGAAAATACCGGCTCTCGAAACCAGGATTTGCCCATGGCGCTCAACCCCACCCATCTGCTCTGGCTGGACATGGAAATGACCGGCCTCTCGCCCGATACCGACCGCATCATCGAACTGGCCATCGTCGTCACCGACGCCGACCTCAACACGGTCGCCGAGGGCCCGGTATTGGTGGTGCACCAGCCGGAAGAGGTGATGAACGCGATGGACAGCTGGAACAAGGGCACGCACGGCAAGTCGGGTCTGATCGACCGCGTCAGGGCCTCGCAGCTCGACGAGGACGAGGCCGAGGCGCAGATGCTGGAGTTCGTGAAGCAGCACGTGCCCGAGCGCACCTCGCCGATGTGCGGCAACTCGATCTGCCAGGATCGGCGCTTCCTCGCCCGCTACATGCCGAAGCTCGAAGCCTTCTTCCATTACCGCAACCTCGATGTCAGCACGCTGAAGGAGCTGGCCAGGCGCTGGCGCCCAGGGCTGGTCGACGAATTCAAGAAATCGAACCGGCACGAGGCCTTGGCCGACATCTACGAATCGATCGAGGAGTTGCGGTTCTACCGCGAGCACTTCATCCGCAACGCCTGAGGCGATGTGAGGCGATTCGCGCGCAAAAAAAACCGGCCCCTCGCGAGGCCGGCTGCCGTGACGCCGGTTGAGCGCTGCCGTTGCCCGTGCGTGGCACGGGCGGGCAAGCCTCAGGGCTTCAGATAGACATAACCTTCGCGCGCCTGCAGCTTGGCCACTTCAGCCACGCCCGAAGGCACGATGGTGGCGCCATGCGCCACGGTCTTGGGGTCGATCTTGCGCGAGACCAAGGTGTTGTTGCAGACGCGGAAATCGACTTTCTTCGCCTGCAGTTCCTCGATGCGCGGCGCGTAGGGGTTGCCGTTCTTGTCCGCGGCATCCTGTAGCAGGAAGTCGATGCCGGCGCCGTGGGTGACGACGACGATCTGGTCCTTCGGCGAGGCGTTGAGCTGGTTGCGGATGTTGTTCATCGCAGCCATCGCGTTGGTGCTGTCATTGATGTGGTACACGGTCTTGACCGGCGGCGGCTCGCTGGTGGACGCGCAACCCGTCAGGCCCAGGACGGCTGCCATCGACGCGGCAGCGAGCATTTTCGACATGTTAAACATAACTGAGACTCCTCCGTAAGTATTCAAACAGGGCAAGCCGGAACGGCTGACCTGACGGTAAGACGGAGCTGGGAGTAGCCTTATTCCATTTTTTTGAAGAAATTTTTTCGGCAAGATGGAATAGAAGTTTCCCGATTGCCGTCTCTTGGAGCATGGGTATGTTGACGCGTTTACTGTTCGGACCTTTGCGACCTGGCATCGAGGCAGAGCGCCCGGTGCTATACCGGATCGCTTATGCCTGGTGCCACGATCCGGCGCTGGCCGACGATCTGGTCCAGGAAACCCTCTCCAAGGCATGGGCACGCCGCGCCCAGTTGCGCGACGAGGCCGCGCTCAAGAGTTGGCTGGTCTCGATCATGAACCACTGCTGGCTCGACCATTTGCGGGGCCGACGCGAGTTCGACGATATCGAGTCCCTGGAGGACACGCTCGAATCATCGGTCGACACGCCGGAGGCCTGTTGCAACCGGGAACAAGTCATCGCCTGCGTGCGTGAGGCGGTCGCCCGGTTGCCGATGGGGCAGCGCCAGGTCCTGACGCTCGTCGACCTAGAGGAGTTCAGCTATGCCGAGGTGGCCGACATCCTTGGCATCCCGGTTGGAACGGTGATGAGCCGGCTTTCGCGCGCGCGTGCGGCGCTGAAGCTCATGCTGGAGACGTCGGCGCAACGGCATGGCGCAAAGCCGGCCCTGAGGAGAGTGAAATGATGACGGTCGTGTCCGACGAAACCCTGCAGGCCTTCGTTGACGGTCAGCTCGACGTGGCCGACAGCGAGGCGCTGATGGCGCGTCTCCAGGCCGACCCGGCGCTGGCGCAGCGGGTGTGCAGCCTGCGGAGCCTGCAGAGCATGGTTCGGCTGGCGTATGCCGAACCGCCGCAAGCGGTCCGGCGGCCGCGCGACGCAGCGCGGCGGCCCTTCGTCCAGCGCTGCGCCATCGGCTGCCTGATTCTTCTTGTCGGCCTCATCGCCGGCTGGGGCCTGCGCGGCGGCATGGAGCCCGGGCTTCCCGCCGGTGATGCCTTCGCCGCCCTCGACGGCTACCAGACCGTGAGCCTGGTCCAGCAGCCGGACCCGGGCCGGATCATGCTGCATCTCGACAGCGACGATCCGGCGCGCATGGCGGCGGTGCTCGATCGTGCGGAAGCACTGCTCGACGAGGCCGAGCGCCAGGGTCGGCCGATCCAGCTCGAGATCGTCGCCAACAGCCTTGGCATTAACCTGATGCGCGCCGGCGTGAGCCCCCACGCCGATCGCATCGCCCGCATGACCCAGCGTCACGCCAATCTGCACCTCATCGCGTGCAGCCAGACCATCGCCCGGGTCACCGGGCAGGGGCAGAAGGTCGAGTTGCTGCCCGTCACGCGCGCGGCGCCCACCGCCATCGGCGAAATAGTCAGCCGGCTCCAGCAGGGCTGGACCTATGTCAAGGTCTGAGCGCGTCTCCGCGCTCGCGCTGTTCACCCTCGCGCTTTGCCTGCCACTCACCGCCGCGGCATCCGCCCTCACCAACCGGCTCGCCAATCACCCTTCGCCGTATCTCGCGCTGCACGGCAGCGACCCGGTCGCCTGGCAGGAATGGAACGCCGACACCGTTGCGCGCGCGCGGCGCGAGAACAAGCTGCTGTTCGTGTCGGTGGGCTACTTCGCCTGCCACTGGTGCCACGTCATGCAGCGCGAGAGCTTCAAGAACGCGCAGATCGCCGCGTTGCTCAACCGCGACTACATTCCGGTGAAGGTCGACCGTGAGATCAACAGCGGCCTCGACGACGCCCTGCAGGCGTTCTCGGCGCGTTTGAACGGCACGGCGGGCTGGCCGCTCAATGCCTTCGTCACGCCAGAGGGGTATCCCGTCTTCGTCGTGCTGTACGCGCCGCCGGACGATTTTCGCAACCAGATCGCCCACCTCAATCGCCGCTGGGTGGCCGACCGCGCGGGCATTCGCGCGCTGGCCCGCCAGGCAGCCTCCGCGCCCACGCCGGCGCCTGCCGGCGCGCCGCTCTCCCGGGAGCGCGCGGATCGAGCCTGGCAGCAGTTCGTTGCCGGCGCCTGGAAAGAAGCGGATACCCTGCACGGCGGCTTCGGCCAGATCAGCAAGTTCCCGATGGCGCCGCAACTGCACGCGCTGCTCGACCTGCAGGCACGCCAGCCCGATGCCAAGCTGGCCGAGTTTTTGCGCCAGACCTTCGACCAGATGGCCAACCGTGGCCTGCGCGATCACGTCGGCGGCGGCTTCTACCGCTATACGGTCGACCCTGAATGGGATACCCCGCACTTCGAGAAGATGCTCTACGACAACGCGCATATGGCGTCGCTCTACCTGCGGGCGGCGACAGTGCTGCGCCAGCCGCGCTACCGTGAAATCGCGCTCTCGACGCTCGACTTCATGCGGGCCGAACTGCTCGATGCGAGCGGCGGGTTCTACACCAGCACCTCGGCGGTTGACGACACCGGGCGCGAGGGGGCGACCTACCTGTGGGAGCCAGACGAGCTGAAGCAGCGCCTGGCCCCTGCGGCCTATGCGGCAGCGCGCCGGGTGTGGCGGCTCGACGTGGCGCGCGAATTCGAGGCCGGCTACCTGCCGGCGGAGTACCGTGCGCCCACCGCCGACGAGCGCCGCCTGCTCGCCGAGGCGCTGCGGGTGCTGCGTCCGGTGCGCCTGGCTCGGCCCCTGCCGAAGGACGACAAGCTGACGGCTGGCCTCAACGGCCTGGCGTTGAGCGCCTTCAGCCAGGCGGCAGCGCTGGATCCCGCGTATCGTCGACAGGCCGACCGGCTGCAGGCATTCCTGCTCGCCCAGCTGGTCCGCGATGGCAAACTGGTCAAGGGCAGGGCGCGCGGACAGGTGCTGCCCGATGCGGAACTCGAGGACTACGCCTACGTGGTCCAGGGACTGCTCGATTACGCGGACGCGACCGGCGGCGCGCAATCGCGGTCGCGTGCGCGGGAGCTCGCGCAGGTGGCGTGGCAGACCTTCTGGAGCGAACGGGGGTGGCGACACGAGGCAAGCCCGCTGCTCGCCACGCTGCAGCCCGAGCCGGCGCTGGCGGACGGCGCGTTGTATTCGGCGTCCGACGTCCTCATCCTGGCGACCTTGCGCCTCGACGATGCGGCGCTGAGGCAGAAGGCCACGGCCGCCGCCGGCTGGCGGGTGCCGGCGATGGAGCAGGATCCCTACCTCTACCCGACGCGGGTGCGCCTGCTGACGCGCGCCGCTTTCTGAGCGTTCAGGGTTCCTGCGCCTGGGCGCGCTGCATCGGCCGCCGGCCGACGCGGACCGTGAGGTCGATCGACTGCTGCTTGCGTGCCACCGTGAGCCGCGCGTCGGTTCCGGGCTTCAGCTCGGCGATGAGATTGAGCAGCGTCGCCGAGTTGGCGACCTTCTGGCCGTTTACCGCCAGCAGGATGTCGCCCGGGCGCACGCCGCCAGTGTCGGCCGGCCCACCCTTCAGCACGCCCGCGATCAGCGCGCCCTCGGTCTCTTTGAGGCTGAAGGATTCCGCCAGTTCCGGCGTGAGATCCTGGACCTCGACGCCGACCCAGCCGCGCGTCACGCTGCCGGTCTGGATGATCTGTTCCATCACCTGCCGCGCGATGCTCACCGGAATCGCGAAGCCAATGCCTTGCGAGCCGCCGGTTCGGGAGTAGATCGCACTGTTGATCCCGACCAGGTGGCCGGAGGCGTCGACCAGCGCGCCGCCCGAATTGCCCGGGTTGATCGCGGCGTCGGTCTGAATGAAATTCTCGAAGGTATTGATGCCCAGATGCGTGCGTCCGAGCGCGCTGACGATGCCCGCGGTCACCGTCTGGCCGACGCCGAAGGGGTTGCCGACCGCCAGCACCCAGTCGCCGACCTTGAGGCTGTCGGGTTGGGCGAAAGTGATCGCCGGGAGCTCGTCTGCGTCGATCTTCAGCACCGCGAGATCCGTCTCCGGGTCGGCGCCGACGACCCGCGCGGGAACGGTCTTGCCGTCCGACAGCGCGACCTGGATTTCGTCGGCTGCCTCGACCACATGATGGTTGGTGAGGATGTAGCCGTTCGCGGTGACGATGACGCCGGAGCCGAGGTTCGATACCTCGCGCGGCGTGCCTTCGAGACGATCGCCGAAGAAATAGCGAAAAATCGGGTCTTCCAGCGCCGGATGGGGCGCGCGCCGCAGCTTCTGCTGGGTGAACACGTTGACGACCGAGGGAATGACTTTCTGTGCCGCTGGCGCGAAGGAGCCGGTCGGCACCCCTGACGCCGCCGTGGCGGGGGCTTGCTGGATGGTCAGATTGTAAGGCTGCGTCTTCCAGCGCAACAGGTCCGGTTTGAACAGGACGATGACGAACAGGACGCCGAGCGCGACGGTGGTGGATTGGGCGAAGAGCAGCCAGATTCTACGCATGCCGATTTAAATTCAGGGACTTGGCGTGGTGTTCGCCACCCGACGATTATAGCCGAGCGCTGGAGCGGCGTCCGCGCGGCGCACGCCGCTCTTCCGGAGCGGCGTGCAAATTGGTTAGAATGCACCCTTTATTCGAAACACCTTGGATAGGGAATCATGAGCCAGGAAGTCGAAGGGCCTCAAGTGGATGTACGCAAACGAAAATTCATGATCGCTGCGACGAGCGCCGTGGGTGGCGTCGCGGTCGCAGGGGTCGCCATCCCGTTCGTGGTGAGCATGCAGCCGAGCGCGCGTGCCCGCGCCGCCGGTGCCCCGGTGGAGGTCGATATCAGCAAGATCGAGCCTGGCATGCTGCTGACGGTCGAATGGCGGGGCAAACCGGTGTGGGTCGTGAACCGCACGCCGGAAATGCTCGCGCTCCTCGGCAAGCACGACGACCAGTTGGCCGATCCCAAGAGCGACATGCCGCAACAGCCCGACTACTGCAAGAATCCGACCCGCTCGATCAAGCCCGAAATCCTCGTGGCCGTCGGCATCTGCACCCACCTCGGCTGCTCGCCCACGTACCGCAAGGACATCGGCGCGGCGGACCTGGGGGCCGACTGGCCGGGCGGCTTCTTCTGCCCCTGCCACGGTTCGCGTTTCGACCTCGCCGCCCGCGTGTTCAAGGGCGTGCCGGCGCCGACCAACCTCGTGATCCCGCCGCATCAATTCGTGGACGACACAAAGTTGCTCGTCGGTGTGGATATGCAACAGAAAGACCACCGCCTGCAAGGAAGCTAATCAATCATGTCAGCGATGCAAAAACTGATGGGCTGGATCGACGACCGCTTCCCGCTCACGTCCACCTACAAGGCGCACCTCTCCGAGTACTACGCGCCGAAGAACTTCAACTTCTGGTACTTCTTCGGCTCGCTGGCGCTCCTCGTGCTGGTGATCCAGATCGTCACCGGCATCTTCCTCACCATGAACTACAAGCCGGACTCGGAGCTCGCCTTCGCGTCCGTCGAGTACATCATGCGCGACGTCGAGTGGGGCTGGCTGATCCGCTACATGCACTCCACCGGCGCGTCGATGTTCTTCGTCGTCGTCTACCTGCACATGTTCCGCGGCCTGATGTACGGTTCCTACCGCAAGCCCCGCGAGCTGATCTGGATCTTCGGCGTGCTGATCTACCTCGCGCTGATGGCCGAAGCCTTCCTCGGCTACCTGCTGCCCTGGGGCCAGATGTCGTACTGGGGCGCGCAGGTGATCGTGAACCTGTTCGCTGCCGTGCCGTTCATCGGTGAAGACCTGTCGATCTGGATCCGCGGCGACTACGTGATTTCGGACGCGACGCTCAACCGTTTCTTCGCCTTCCACGTGATCGCGCTCCCGCTGGTGCTGATCGCCCTGGTCGCGGTGCACCTGGTCGCGCTGCACGAGGTGGGCTCGAACAATCCCGACGGCGTCGAGATCAAGAAGCACAAGGACGCCACTGGCAAGCCGCTCGACGGCATTCCCTTCCATCCTTACTACACGGTGAAGGACATCGTCGGCGTGATTGTCTTCCTGATGGTGTTCTCCGCGATCGTGTTCTTCGCGCCGGCGATGGGCGGCTACTTCCTCGAGGCGGCCAACTTCGTTCCGGCCGACCCGCTGAAGACGCCTGAGCACATCGCGCCGCTGTGGTACTTCACGCCGTTCTACGCGATCCTGCGTGCGGTGCCGCCGATGTTCGGCTCGCAGTTCCCGGGCGTGGTCGCGATGGGTTTGTCGATCGTGCTGCTGTTCTTCCTGCCGTGGCTCGACCGCAGCAAGGTCAAGTCGATCCGCTACCGCGGCCCGATCTACAAGATCATGCTGGCGCTGTTCATCGTCTCCTTCATCGGTCTGGGCTACCTCGGCCTCTTGCCGGCGACCCCGGTTGCGACGATCTTCGCCCAGGTGTTCTCGGTCATCTACTTCCTGTTCTTCCTGTTGATGCCCTGGTACACCTCGATTGACAAAACCAAACCCGAACCGGAAAGGGTGACTGGCTAAATGAAACGCTTGAAGACTCTTCTTTTCCTGCTGGTGGCAGCCCCCGCCCTTGCTCTGGCCGCCGGCCCCGCCGTGCCGCTCGACAAAGCGCCGGTGAACCCGAACGACAAGGAGTCGCTGCAGCGCGGCGCCCGCATGTTCGTGAACTACTGCCTGAACTGCCACAGCGCCGCCTCGATGCGCTACGCGCGCCTGACCGATCTCGGCCTCACCGAGGACCAGATCAAGGAAAACCTCATGTTCGCCGCGGAGAAGCCGGGCGAAACCATGAAGGTCGGTATGACCAAGAGCGACGGCAAGGCCTTCTTCGGCGCCACGCCGCCGGATCTCTCCGTGATTGCCCGCTCGCGCGGCGCAGACTGGCTCTACACCTACCTGCGCGGCTTCTACCGCGACGAAACCCGCGCCACCGGCTGGAATAACACCGTGTTCGACAAGGTCGGTATGCCGCACGTGATGTGGAGCCTGCAGGGCGAGATGGTGCCGGTGTACAAGAAGCGCGGCGAGCATGAGGTCATCGACCGTCTGGTGCTGGCCAAGCCCGGTACCGTGACGCTGGCCGAGTACGACGCGATGGTCGGCGACCTCGTCAACTATCTGGTTTGGATGGGCGAGCCGGCTCAGGTCCAGCGCAAGCAGCTCGGCGTGATCGTCCTGCTGTTCCTAGGGATCTTCTTTGTGGTGGCCTACTACCTAAAGAAAGAATACTGGAAAGACGTTCACTGATCGGCTCGACGCCGTCTCGCCAACAGCCGGGCAAGCGTCCGGCTGTTGGCGTTTTCAGCTTTTAATGCACGCAACACGATAGGGAGCCACGCCATGATGACCCTGTATTCCGGCAGCACCGACCCCTACAGTCATCGCTGCCGCATCGTCCTCTACGAGAAGGACATGGACTTCGAGATCATCGACGTCGACATGCACAACAAGCCGGAAGAGATCGCCAGCATCAGCCCGAGCGGCAAGATGCCGGTTCTCGTCGAGCGCGACCTGGTTCTCACCGAATCGAACATCATCAACGAGTACATCGACGAGCGCTTCCCGCATCCGCAACTGATGCCGCCCGACCCGGTGATGCGCGCCCGTGCCCGCCTGGTGCTGTTCAACTTCGAGCACGACCTGTTCACCCACGTCAACACGCTCGAGCACAGCTTGGGCAAGAGCTCCGACAAGGCCCGCCAGGAAATCCGCGACAGCCTCTCGCAGCTCACGCCCATCCTCACCAAGCAGAAGTACCTGATGAACGACGAGTTTTCGATGCTCGACGTGGCGATCGCGCCGCTTCTGTGGCGGCTCGAGCACTACGGCATCGAACTGCCGAAGATGGCCGCGCCGGTGCTCAAGTACCGCGAGCGGCTGTTCAGCCGGCCGGCCTTCATCAACGCGCTCACGCCCACCGAGAAGGCGCTGCGCAAGTAAACGGGGCGGGCGTGGCCGAGATTTCCACCAAGCCGTATCTGATCCGCGCGATGTACGAGTGGTGCGCGGACTCAGGCTACACGCCGCAGATCCTGGTGGCGGTGGACGACCGCACCCGGGTGCCGCCCGGCTACGTCAAGGACGGCCAGATCGTGCTCAACATCAGTGCCGGTGCTACGCGCAACCTGACGCTGGACAACGACTGGATCCAGTTCTCCGCGCGCTTCGGCGGCGTGTCGCACGAGATCGCCATTCCGGTCGACCGCGTCGCGGCCATCTTCGCGCGCGAGAACGGCCAGGGGCTGCACTTCGAGCCGGCCTCTTCCCCGCCGCCGACCGATGCGCCATCGGGCGGCGAGGGGGGCGAACCGGCAACGCCTCCCAAGGGCCGGCCGTCGCTCAAGGTCGTGAAGTAGGGCGAATCGCCTCGCTATAATCCCTTCCCACGCCGCTTTAGCTCAGTTGGTAGAGCAACCGCCTTGTAAGCGGTAGGTCGTCAGTTCGAATCCGACAAGCGGCACCAGATGCAAGGAGCCCGACTTTCTGCAAAAGTCGGGCTTTTTTGTTGTGCGCGAGCGCTACTCGATGCCAAGGCGCTCCAACCGGTAGCGCAGGCTTCGGAAGGTGACGCCGAGGAGCCGCGCGGCGGCGGTCTTGTTGTAGCGCGTCTGTTCCAGCGCTTCGAGAATCGCCGCGCGCTCGACCTGGTCGAGGTAGTCCTGCAGCGGGTACTTGCTCCCGGCGGCGGGCTCCGCGCCGGGCAAGGCGGGCGCGAGGTTGAGGTCGGCGACGGTGATGCGCTGCTGGTCGCACAGGGCCAGCGCGCGCTCCAGGGTGTTTTCGAGTTCGCGCACGTTGCCGGGGAAGGCGTAGGCGCACAGCGCCTGCTCGGCGTCGCGCTCGAGCTTGACGTCCTGCCCGCCCAGCTTGTCGAGCAACGCGCGGGCCAGCGCGGGAATGTCCTCGACGCGGTCGCGCAGGCTGGGCATCGCCAGTTCGATGACGTTGAGGCGGTAGTAGAGATCCTGGCGGAAACGCCCGGCCTGCACCAGTGCGGCGAGGTGCTGGTGAGTGGCACTGATGATACGCACGTCGACCGGTTCTTCCGCGGTGGCGCCGACCTTGCGCACCTTCTTTTCCTGCAGCACGCGCAAGAGCTTGACCTGCATCGACAGCGGCAGGTCGGCGACCTCGTCGAGGAAGAGCGTGCCGCCGTCGGCCGCCTGGAAGAAGCCCTCGCGGTCGGCGTCGGCACCGGTGAAGGCGCCCTTCTTGTAGCCGAAGAACTCGCTCTCCATCAGCGTCTCGGGGATCGCGCCGCAGTTGACCGCGACGAAAGGCTTGCCGGCACGGTTGCCGAGACCGTGGATCAGCCGCGCGGCGAGCTCCTTGCCGCTGCCGGACTCGCCCGAGATGTGGACCGGCGCCTGGGTGCGGGCGAGCTTGGCGATGCGCGCGCGCACTTCCTGCATCGCAGCGGAGTCGCCGATCAGCTCGCGCGCCGGGCTACAGGCAGGAATGGATTCCGGCACCTTCAGCGCGGATTTCACCAAAGCGCGCAGCTGGTCGAGCGCAACCGGTTTGGCCAGATAGTCGAAGGCACCGGCCTTGAGCGCCGCCACGGCATTGCCCGCGTTGCCGTAAGCGGTGATGACGGCGACCGGCACCGGCGCTGCAAGCGCGCTCGCCGCCTCGATCACCGCGAGTCCCTCGCCGTCGCCGAGCCGCATGTCGGTCAGGCAGAGGTCGTAGCGGGCCTGCCCGAGCTTGCCGCACGCCTCTGCCACGCTGGTGGCGCGGTCGGTTTCGAGCCCCATTTTCACCAGCGTGAGTTCCATCAGGTCGAGAAGGTCGGGCTCGTCGTCGACCAGCAGCACGCGCGGCGAGATCGTCATGCGCGGATTCCCTTCACGCTGAGGCGGAAGCAGGCGCCGCGCGGTGTTGGCACGTGCGCGAGGCTCGCCTGATTCGCCTCCGCCAGTTCGCGCGCGAGAAACAGGCCGAGGCCCGTACCCTGTGCCTCGGTCGTCGAGAAAGGCTCGAAAAGCTTGCCCAACTGCTCGGGCGGGACGCCGGGCCCGTCATCGGTGAGGTCGAGCTCGAAGCCGTCGGCCAGCGCGCGACCCTCGAAGCGCAGTGAGCCGGACGTGCGGCTGCAGTAGCGCCAGGCGTTGCGCAACAGATTCCACAAGATCTGCCGCAGATGGTCGGGGTCGAAACGGAAGGCGAGCGCGTCGGGCATGTCGACTATGACGGCTTCCGGCGGGATTTCTTCAGTCTGAAGGAGCTCGTCGATCAGTGCCCGCAGCTGCGCGGCGTCAAAGTCGGCAGGATTGAGCCGGTCGCGGCGGTTGAGCGTCAGCACTTCCTCCACCAGGCGGTCGAGCCGCTTTGCATTGCTGTGGATGATGCCCGCGAGCTTCGCCTCGCCTGGCTCGCGCGCGTCTTCCCGCAACAGCTGCGCCGCATGGCTGATCGCCGACAGCGGGTTGCGGATCTCGTGCGCGATGTTGGCAGTCAGGCGGCCCAGCGCCGCCAGCTTGAGGCGTTGCGCGACGGCCTCCGCTTGGCGCAAGTCCTCGAGGACCAGTACCCGGCTCTCGTCTGGTGTTCCTAGCGGGATGCAGCGCACGCGCAGACGTGTCCCGGGCGCGTCGAGCACCTGCGGCGCACCGGGCAGCACCTGCGGGGCGAGCCGCGCAAGTCCGGGGGAAAGCGCCTCGAGCCGCGTGACACCGGGCTTTACCTGCACCGAAGTGCCGAGCAGCGTGAGCGCGCGCGGGCTGGCGTGGCGCACCACGCCGTCGCCGCGCACCGCCAGCAGGCCATCGGGCGAGTTCTCGATAGCGAGCGCGTTGATGCGGTTCAGCAGCGCCAGCTCTTCCGCCTGCTGCCGCGCCAGGGTTTCCGAGCGGAGCGCGCGTCGCGTCAAGGTGTGGGCGAGCCAGCCGATCGCGAAGTAGCCGGCGCACAAAAGGCCAGTGAGGAAATAGCTGTCGGCGCCGCGGCTGCCGGCGAAGAGGCCGAAGGTGTTCTGCAGCAACAGCGCGATCGACGCCATTGCCGCGTAGAGCAGGGTGAGGCGCCCGCTGCCTACGAGGCCGCCCGACGCGATCGAGATCACCAGCAGCAGTCCGAGGCCCCCGTGCAGCTGCTCGCTGGTACTCATCAACAGGATCACGAAGACGATGTCGGCGAGGATGTGCGCCGTGAGCTGGACCTGGAAGTTCGGCCAGCGCGCGCGGATGCCGAGTACGAACAGCGCCGTCACCACCAGATAGGCAAACGCGAAGGCACGGAAGTGCCCCGCCGCGTTGGGCAGGAAGAGTTCCGAGGGGGCGAACAACAGCCCCACGAACACCAGCGCGAGCGCCAGTGTCAGGCGGTATAGATTGAAGTAGTCGAGGCTGCGCCAGTGCGACGCGAAATAGCTGGGGGTGTCGGCACGGGGCAGGGCGGCCGCCGGCGCGCTCATTTCTTGCCGAGTTGCTTGTGCTCGGGCGTGCAGTAGAAGTCGCCGCCGGAATAGATGGCCTCGCTGCGCGGCAGGTTCACCCCGCAGTGCGCGCATTTGACCATGTCCTCCACGGCCTGCTCACGCTTCGGGGCCTGGGGCTTGTTGAGCGAGCGCTGGTAGGCGCGCAGCACCGCCCACACCAGAAAGCCCACCACGAGGAGCAACAGATACTTCACGGCAATCTCCCGAAACGGCCGCCAGCATAGCACGGCGCGCGTCGTGACGCGGATCACCGATCGACCCGGCAATTCCGCAGCGGTTGTCAATGAGGCACAATGCTGGCACCTCACAACTCGGACATCACTCGTCTCGACGGATCGTCATGACCAAGAAAGCCCTCATCACCGGCGTCACCGGCCAGGACGGCGCCTACCTCGCGGAATTCCTGCTCGGCAAGGACTACGAAGTGCACGGCATCAAGCGCCGCACCTCGCTGTTCAACACGGACCGCATCGACCACCTCTACCAGGATCCTCACGAGAAGAACCGCCGCTTTATACTGCATCACGGTGACTTGACCGATAGCTCGAGCCTGATCCGCATCATCCAGCAGGTGCAGCCCGACGAGATCTACAATCTTGCCGCGCAGTCGCATGTAGCCGTGTCGTTCGAAGAGCCCGAATACACCGCCAACTCCGACGCGCTCGGCGCGCTGCGCATCCTCGAAGCCATCCGCATCCTCGGCCTCGAAAAGAAAACCCGCTTCTACCAGGCATCGACCAGCGAACTCTTCGGCCTCGTCCAGGAAGTCCCGCAGAAGGAAACCACCCCCTTCTACCCGAGGAGCCCCTACGCGGTGGCCAAGCTCTACGCCTACTGGATCACCGTCAACTACCGCGAGGCCTACGGCATGTATGCCTGCAATGGCATCCTGTTCAACCACGAGAGCCCGATCCGCGGCGAGACCTTCGTCACCCGCAAGATCACCCGTGCGCTCGCGCGGATCAAACTGGGTCTGCAGGACTGCCTCTTCCTTGGCAACCTGGATGCCCGTCGCGACTGGGGGCATGCCCGCGACTACGTCGAAATGCAGTGGCTGATGCTGCAGCAGGACATGCCCGAGGATTTCGTCATCGCCACCGGCGTGCAGTACTCGGTGCGCGACTTCGTCGACGCCGCCGCCGGGGAGCTTGGCATGCAGATCCGCTGGGAAGGGCGGGGCGTGGACGAGAAGGGTTACGACGCCCATGGAAAATGCATCGTCGCCGTCGATCCGCGCTATTTCCGTCCGACCGAGGTCGAGACCCTGCTCGGCGACCCCAGCAAGGCGAAAGCCAAGCTCGGCTGGACGCCGAAGACCACGTTCGACGAACTCGTAGCCGAGATGGTGCGCGAGGACCTCAAGGCCGCCGAGCGCGACGAGCTGGTGAAGAAGCATGGCTACAAGGCCATGGACTATCACGAGTAGATCCATGGATAAGAACGCGAAGATCTACATCGCTGGCCATCGCGGCTTGGTCGGCACCGCCCTTATGCGCAACCTGCGTGACAAGGGTTATGCGAACTTTCTGATCCGCACGCATGCGGAGCTCGATCTCACCAATCAGTCTGCCGTTGAGGCTTTCTTCGAACGGGAAAAACCCGATTACGTCTTCCTCGCTGCGGCGAAGGTCGGCGGCATTCATGCCAACAACATCTACCCGGCCGAATTCATCCGCGACAACCTCGCGATCCAGACCCACATCATCCACGCTGCATACAAAAATGATGTGAAGCGCCTGTTGTTTCTCGGTTCCAGCTGCATCTACCCTAAGCTCGCGCCGCAGCCGATGAAGGAAGAACATCTGCTCACCGGCCCGCTGGAGCCGACCAACCGCCCGTATGCGCTGGCCAAGATCGCCGGCATCGAGATGTGCTGGGCGTATAACCGGCAGTACAGGACGAAGTATCTGGCTGTGATGCCGACCAACCTCTACGGCCCGGGTGACAACTATCACCCCGAGAATTCCCACGTCATCCCCGCGCTGATCCGCCGCTTCCATGAGGCCAAGCTCGCCAACGCGCCGAGCGTTACCGTGTGGGGCACCGGCACGCCGCGGCGCGAATTCCTTTACAGCGACGACATGGCCGACGCCTGCGTGTACCTGATGAACCTGCCGGACGAGCGGTTCGTACCGCTCTTGGGGCAGGACCGCAACGACGGCCTGGCGCCGCTGGTGAACATCGGGGTGGGGCATGACCTCACCATCCGCGAGTTGGCCGAAACCGTAGCGGCGGCTGTGGGCTACCGAGGTAGGCTGGAGTTCGACGCGACTAAACCCGACGGCACCCCGCGCAAGCTGATGAATGTCGACCGGCTGAACGCGATGGGCTGGGAGGCGAAGACCGGCCTGCGCGCCGGCTTGGCGGCGGCGTACGCCGATTTCCTCGCTCGCCAGTCGCAAGCGCAACCATGAGTCGTATACGAGGAGGAGCCTGAGTTGAAGATACTGCTGACCGGCGGGGCGGGGTATATCGGGTCGCATACCACCGTCGAAGCACTGCAGGCGGGCCACGAGGTCGTCGTGTTCGACAACCTCTCCAACAGCAGCCCCAGGGCGCTTGAGCGCGTGGCGCAGATCGCTGGCCGCGCTGTCGACTTTGTCGAGGGCGACATCCGCGACCGCGCCGCGCTCAAGGCGTTGTTCGCGGGGCATGCGATCGATGCTGTCCTGCATTTCGCCGGGCTCAAGGCGGTCGGCGAATCGGTCGAGAAGCCGCTGCTGTATTACGACAACAACATCTGCGGCAGCATCGCGCTGTTCGAGGAAATGGCCGCGGCCGGGGTGAAGTCGGTGGTGTTCTCGTCGTCGGCGACGGTGTACGGCGACCCGGCCAGCGTGCCGATCACCGAGGACTTTCCGCTATCGGCGACCAACCCCTACGGCGCCTCCAAGCTCTTCATCGAAACCATGCTGCGCGACGTCGCGCACGCGGACGACGGCTGGAAGGTGGCGCTGCTGCGCTATTTCAATCCGGTCGGGGCGCACCCGTCCGGCCTCATCGGCGAGGATCCGCGCGGCATTCCCAATAACCTGATGCCCTACATCGCGCAGGTGGCGGTCGGTCGCCGTAGCCATCTCAACGTCTTCGGCGGGGATTACCCGACCCCCGATGGCACCGGCGTGCGCGACTACATTCACGTGGTCGACCTGGCGCGCGGCCACATCGCGGCCTTGAACAAGCTCGCCGCGCTGAAGGGCGTGCGTGCCTGGAACCTCGGCACTGGGCGCGGCGTGAGCGTGCTCGACATGGTGCGTGCGTTCGAAGGGGCGAGCGGCCGCAAGGTGCCGTACGAGATCGTGGCGCGTCGCCCCGGCGACGTCGCGCAGTGCTGGGCCGACCCGACGCGCGCGGCAGAGGAGCTGGGCTGGCGCGCCGAATACGATCTGGCCCGCATATGCGCCGACGCTTGGCGCTGGCAGTCGGCCAATCCGGACGGCTACGCCTGAACCGCTTCAGCCAGCGGCTTCCCAGTGCTGCAATTTCAGCTGCAGCGAGCATTCCCCATTGAACTCGTTCGGCATCAGCGCGTAGACGGCGCGGATGCGCGCCGGCAGCGGCTCGGGGTGGAAGAAGCGCATCGCCTCGAAGCTGACGCCATCGCGCCCAAGACGCAACTTCAAATGCTTCTCGCCGACAACGCGCTGCGCGAGCACGTCGAAGGTGCCGGTGAAAAGCGGCGCCGGAAAGCCCTGTCCCCATACCGCACGGTCGAGCTCGACGGCGAGTTCATAACGGTGCTCGGCGAGTTCGAGCTCGCCGTCGGTCTCGATCACGCCGTGCAGGTCGGCGGGGTCGACGAGTTCGCTCACCACCGCCTCGAACGCGATGCGGAAGTCCTCGTGGCGCTCGCCTGGGATGCTGAGCCCGGCCGCCATCGCGTGGCCGCCGAACTTGAGGATGAGGCCGGGGTGGCGCTTGTCGACGAGGTCGAGCGCGTCGCGCAGATGCAGGCCGGGGATAGAGCGGCCGGAGCCTTTGAGTTCGCCTGTCTCTGCGCGCGCGAAGACCACGGTCGGGCGGTGAAACTTGTCCTTGAGGCGCGAGGCAAGGATGCCGATCACACCGACGTGCCAGCCGGGCTGGTAGGCGACGAGGCTTACGCTGTCTGCGGAGTCGAAGTCGGCGAGGATGGCGAGCGCCTCGTCCAGCATGTCGGCCTCGACGTCGCGTCGTGCGCGGTTGAGGTCGTCGAGGCGCTGCGCCAATGGCAGCGCCGCGGCAGGGGTGTCGGCGAGCAGGCATTCGATGCCGAGCGCCATGTCGTCGATGCGCCCCGCGGCGTTGAGCCGCGGGCCGAGCATGAAGCCAAGGTCGAACACGGTCGCGCGCATGGGGTCGCGCCCGGCGACGCGAAACAGCGCGTTGACACCGGGTGAGGCTTTGCCGGCGCGCATGCGCGCGAGCCCCTGTGCGACCAGCGTGCGGTTGTTGGCGTCGAGCTTCACCACGTCGGCGACGGTGCCGAGTGCGACGAGATCGAGCAGTTCGCGCAGGTCGGGTTCGGGTTTGGTTGCGTAAGTCCCGCGCCGGCGCAGTTCGGCGCGCAGGGCGAGGAGCACGTAGAACATGACCCCGACGCCGGCGAGATTTTTCGAGGCGAAGCCGCAGCCCGGCTGGTTGGGGTTGACGATGCAGGCGGCGGCCGGCAGCGCGTCGCCCGGCAGGTGGTGGTCGGTGACGAGCACGGGGATGCCGCGCGCATTGGCCGCGGCCACGCCGTCGACCGCGGCGATGCCGTTGTCGACGGTGACGAGGAGGTCCGGGTGCCGCGCGGCGGCGAGTTCGACGATGGCAGGCGTAAGCCCGTAGCCGTGCTCGATGCGATTGGGCACCAGGTAGACGACCTCAGCGCCGAGCAGGCGTAGGCCACGCACGCCGACAGCACACGCCGTAGCCCCGTCGGCGTCGTAGTCGGCGACGATGAGGAGGAGCTTGTGTTGGGCGATGGCGTCCGCGAGCAGGGCGGCCGCGCGGTCGATGTTCAGCAGGCCGTCGGGCGGCATTAGCTGTGGCAGGCGATGCGCGACCTCGTCCGGATGCGTGACACCACGCGCGGCGTAGAGCCGCGCCCAGGCGGGCGGGAGGCCCGCCTGTTCGAGCGCGGCGCGGGCGGCGGCAGGACAGGGGCGGATGGCGATCGCGGGCATGGTGCGATTGTAGTGGCACACGCCGCTGGATCAGGAATTCAGAATCTGCCGAAAGGGCGGTTTTTTTCGCGGCAGCTGCGGAGTAGGATGCGCTTATGAGCCATTTGCTTCCGCTTTCCCGCGTTGCCAGGCTGGTCAATCAGCCGCGCCATGCCCTGCAAGCCATGATCCGCAACGGCACGCTCGCGACCTTCGACGGCATGATCGAGCTCGACGAGTTGTTGCGCGCCTTCCCCGACGTGAAGTGGGATGACGACCCGGAACTGCGTCGGGTCAACGAGATCAAGGACCAGGCATTTGCGCGCCGGCTTCGGGACCGCGCCCTGCCCGACAAGGAGGTCCTCGTTGCCCGCCTCAATGAACTCGGCGACGAGTACGCGGCGGCCAAGGCGCTGCTGCTGCATTACGGCACCGTGATGCGATGGCTCGATGAAAAGATCGAGGAACTCGACGAGGCGGCCAGCGCCGAGACCCACCATGCCTTGCATACGGTTCGTGCCTTCCTGTTGCGCAACCTGGCCGAAGTGCCGGCCGAGGCCGCGCAGGCGCGGGCGGCGATCGCTGCGGAAAGGAAACTCAAGATCATGTCTGCCCACGTGACCATCCAGCCGAGCGGCCACGAGTTCTTCGTCGAAGGCACCGACACCCTGCTCGATGCAGCGCTGCGCAACGGCGTGTCACTGAACTACGGCTGCAGCAACGGCAACTGCGGGGAGTGCAAGGCGCGCCTGGTGTCGGGTGAGGTGAAGAAGGTGCATGCCCACGACTACGTGCTGAAGGAATCCGAAAAGGAGGCCGGCGTGATCCTGCTGTGCGCCTACGCGCCGGTGAACGACGTCGTGATCGAAGCCAGCGTCGCGGGTGCGCGCGACATCCCGGTGCAGCAGCTCAGCGCCAAGGTGAAGTCGGTCGAGGTGTTCAACCCGCAGATTGCCGCGCTGCACATCCTCGCGCCGCGCAGCCAGCGCCTGCGCTTTCTCGGCGGGCAGCGCATCCAGCTCTCACACGGTGGTGCGTCGGGGCGCTACGCCATCGCCAGCTGCCCGTGCGAGGACCGGCACATCGAGGTGCAGGTGCCGCGCCGGCCCGGCGACGCCTTCGCCGAGGCGCTGTTCAGCGCGGTCAAGGCCAACGACAGCGTCGCGATCGAGGGGCCCTACGGCGAATTCGTGCTCGACGAGGATTCACCGAGGCCCGTGATCTTCCTTGCCTTCGGTCCCGGCTTCGCGCCGATCAAGAGCCTGGTGCAGCACGCGATGTCGCTCGAACTCGCCGAGTCGATGGACCTGCACTGGGTCGCGGACGCAGCCGGCCATTACCAGGACAACCTGTGTCGCGCCTGGGCCGATGCGCTCGACAACTTCACCTACGTGCCGCACGCAGCGTCGGACGACCTCGATTCGCTGCTGGCGAACGTCGCCCGGGACTATCCTGACTTGCACCGCTTCGATGTCTACGCGTCGGGCACTTCCGCGCAGCTCGAGCGTGCGCGCGCGCACCTACTCGCGGCGGGCCTGCCCGAGCCGCGCTGGTTCGCCGATGCGCTCGACGCGTGAATGATTCGCGCCATGCTCTACCTGTGGGCGTTGCCGGTCACGCTCATCGGCATGCTCTTGGTGCTCGTGGCACGCGCGAGCGGCGGCCGGGTGTCGCGTATCGATGGGGTGCTGGAGGTGGCAGGCGGCTGGCCGGCGCGGATGTTGCGCCGGGGCTTTCCGTTCAGTGGGGCGGTCGTGGCCATCACGCTCGGCCACGTCGTAATGGGGGTATCGCCGGAGGCGCTCAGCGCCACGCGTGCGCACGAACGGGCTCATGTGCGGCAGTTTGAACGCTGGGGCGTACTGTTCCTTGCCTTGTATCCGCTGGCGGGGCTGGCGGCCTGGCCGCGCGGCGGCCACCCCTATCGCGACAACCGATTCGAGCGCGAGGCGCGGGTGGCTGAGAGCGCCGCCTGGGGTCAATCGATCGGGCGATGAGACTCGTCGGCGGGGTCGCCGGTCTCCGGGTCGATCCAGTCGGTGATGCCGATCTCCTCCTCAGCCTCCTCGAGCGTCTCGCCGGGCTCGTAATCGCTCTCCGCGTTGTATTCCATGTCCTGCACCGCCTCGAGCAGCGTGTCGAACGGACCATATTCCTCGCCGGTTTCCGCGTCCATCCAGTAGAAACCATCGGGTCGCTCGATGATCCGCGTGTGATCGTAATCGGCCGGCGTCTCGGGAATTTCGGGTACCTGATGTTTCATCGCTTGCCCTCCAGTGCTTCAACTATAGGCAGGTCCCCCCACGGGGGCAAGACTCAGGCCTCGAGCCCCAGTAGGGTCAGCCCTGCCAGCGCGGCACCCAGGATGCCGAGATGTGCCCAGCTCCACAGCCTGAAGTGGCGAACCAGTTGGGACACCTCGCGGTTGGCGATCAGGAAGGGCCGACCGTGCGCGGGCTTGCGCATCAGGTGGATGCCGTCGGCGACGCGGATTTCGAGATGGACGCGATCGACCTCGTCCGAAGCCGCCTTGCGCGCGGCTTCCCATTCCTCGAGGCTGATCTCGCCGTCGCGATCCTTGTCGAAGCGGGCAAGCAGCGTGCGCTTGTCCGCTTTCCCTTCGGCCAGCAGCGCGGTGAGGTCGGCGCGCTTGTCGAGACGG
>JBKBRW010000012.1:0-83357 GCA_046291555.1 Thiobacillus sp. | reverse complement strand
TGCCTCGCCGTCGGCGGTAAATGCGCCGGCGACCCTGGCGCCGGCGGATGTGCTGGTGCTGGACGTGGGACACGCGACGCTCGATCCGGCGTATCGGATGCTGAAGACGCTGGCTCACGCCGGGTGGGGGGTCGAGCCGGTCCTGCTCGGCGAATCAGCGGCCTGCAGGCGGCTCGAAGCGGCGTGCCGGCAGTTCCTGGGTGTGGCGTTTGCGCAAAAAATAGGCAATCTTGCTGGCGAAGCGGATGCAATCGCCGCGCTTGCCGGTAGAATGGCGAGAGAGGAGACGCGCCCCCGGGTCGTCGCATAACAACACTCAGGACACACAAGCAGGGAATATGGCGGGTAAGGCTTCGTCGCAGGACGAACAGATCACCAAGTATGCGCCGCTGGTCAAGCGCATTGCCTATCACATGATGGCGCGGCTGCCTGCCAGCGTCGAAGTCGACGATCTCATTCAGGTCGGCCTCATCGGACTGATGGACGCGGTCGCACGCTTCGACGGCAGCCAGGGCGCGCAATTCGAATCGTATGCGACCCAGCGCATCCGCGGCGCCATGCTCGACGAGCTGCGCGAGGCCGACTGGCTGCCGCGGCACGTCCGGCAGAAATCGCGCCAGATCGAAGCGGCGATTCATCGGCTGGAACAGCGCAACGGCAAGGCGCCGACGGAACAGGAGATCTCCGACGAGCTCGGCATGCCGATCGACCAGTATCAGGCGATGCTGGGTGACGTGAAATGCTCGCAACTGCTCTACTACGAGGATTTCTCCGACGAGGACAGCGCGAGTTTCCTCGAGCGCTACCTCGTCGACGGCAGCAGCGATCCGCTGGCGCTGCTCGAGGATGGCGGCTTCCGCAAGAGTCTCATCGAGGCGATCAAGCACCTGCCCGAACGCGAGCGCAGCATGATGGGCATGTACTACGAGCAGGACATGAACCTGAAGGAAATCGGCGCCGTGCTCGGCGTGTCGGAGTCGCGTGTGTGCCAGCTGCACTCGCAGGCCGTCGCCCGGCTGCGCGCCCAGCTCAAGGTCTGGAAGGATTGAGGCAGAACCTCTGTGCGGATCGCGGCCTGATCCGCGATAATGGCGGCTTGTTCATCTGCCGCCATCGTCCATGCGACCCGCCGACCTCAAGAAGAAAGCCCTCGACTACCATCGCTTGCCGAAGCCGGGCAAGCTCTCGGTGGAGTCGTCCAAGCCCTGTTCCACCCAGGCCGATCTCTCGCTTGCCTACACGCCCGGCGTCGCGCAGCCGGTGCTGGAGATCGCAAAGAACCCCGCCAAGGCCTACGACTACACGAACAAGGGCAACCTCGTCGCGGTGATCACCGACGGCACCGCCATCCTGGGCCTCGGCGACCGCGGTCCGCTCGCCGCCAAGCCGGTGATGGAAGGCAAGGGCGTGCTGTTCAAGCAGTTCGCCGGCATCGACGTCTACGACATCGAAGTCAACGCGAAGACGCCGCAGGACTTCATCAAGGTGGTCGAGGCGATCGCCCCCACCTTCGGCGGCATCAACCTGGAAGACATCGCCGCGCCGCACTGCTTCGAGATCGAGGCCGCGCTGAAGAAGTCGCTCGACATCCCGGTGTTCCACGACGACCAGCACGGTACCGCGGTCATCATCTGCGCGGGGCTCCTGAACGCCTTGCACGTGCAGGGCAAGTCGCTGGAGACGGCGAAGATCGTCTGCCTCGGCGCCGGTGCCGCCGGCATCGCCTCGCTGAATCTGCTTGTGGCGATGGGTGCGAAGAAAGCGAACATCCTGCTGGTCGATTCCAAGGGCGTCGTGCAAAAGGGCCGCACCGACCTCAACGCCTTCAAGAAGACCTACGCGCGCACGACCAAGCTGCGCACCCTGGACGAGGCGATGTGCGGCGCCGACGTCTTCATCGGCGTCTCCGGCGCCAACCTGGTCAGCCCGGCGATGGTGAAGTCCATGGCGGACAAACCGGTGGTCTTCGCGCTTGCCAACCCCAACCCCGAGATCCTGCCCGAGAAGGCGAAGGCTGCCCGAGGCGACCTCGTGATGGCGACCGGCCGCTCCGACTACCCCAACCAGGTCAACAACGTGCTGGGCTTTCCCTTTATCTTCCGCGGCGCACTCGACGCGCGGGCAAAGGAAATCAGTCAGCCCATGCTCATCGCCGCCGTGCACGCGCTCGCGGAACTTGCGCGCGAGCCGGTGCCGGCCTCGGTGCTGAAGGCCTACAAGCTGAAGAAGCTCAAGTTCGGGCCCGACTACATCCTGCCCAAGCCTTTCGATCCGCGCCTCGCCGAGCGCGTGCCGCAGGCGGTGGCGAAGGCGGCGCGGAAGAAGTCTGCCCGCAAGCCCGCGAAAGCTTGAACCTTCGGGACGTTTGTTATACGGTAAGGACGCAATGCAGTCCTTACCGGAGCAACGTCATGCTTGCCATCGCCAAGATCACCGCCAAGGGTCAAACGACCATCCCGCAGGATGTGCGCATCGCGCTCAAGGTGGCGCCGGGCGACCTGATCGCCTGGGAAATCGCGGAGGACGGCACGGCGCGCGTGCGGCGCGTGCAGCCGCTCGACCTCGAATACCTGCGCTCCCTCGAAGCGACCCTGTCGGAATGGGCAGGCGAAGCGGACGAGAAAGCCTATCGTGAGCTTTGAGCGCTTCAGCGTGGTGCGGGTGCCGTTTCCGTTCACCGATCGGAATGCCACCAAGAATCGTCCCGCGCTGGTGCTGTCCGATACCGGGGCCTTCAATGTACCGTCAGGACACACGGTGATGGCGATGATCACCTCGGCCGAAACGCCCGACTGGCCGCTCGACTGCCCGCTCGAGGATCTGGACCAGGCAGGCCTGCCGGCGCCGTCCAAACTCCGCTTCAAGCTCTTCACGCTCGACAACCGCCTGGTGCGCGGTGAACTTGGACGCCTGTCCGCGGCGGATGCGGCGCGGGTTGCAAAAAGCCTATCGACGCTGCTGCGGGTCAAGGCCTGACTCGCATCATGTCCCGCGCAACGCGCCCCGTATTCCTCAATCTGCTTCGCCTCCATCTGCCGCTTCCCGGCTGGGTGTCGATCCTGCACCGGGTGTCGGGCGCGCTGCTGTTTCTGGCTCTGCCGCTGGGTGTGTGGGCGCTCTCAGTCTCCTTATCGGGCGAGGCGGGTTTCCGCCGGATCGCCGACTGCGCCGCAGGCGTGCCGGCGAAGCTGCTGATGGTCGGCCTCGCCTGGGCGTTCTCGCACCACCTGTTTGCCGGCCTGCGCCATCTGGCGCTCGATGCGCACTTTGGCACCGCGCTGGCGCAGGCGCGGCGCAGCAGCCTCGCGGTGCTGGCAGCGAGCGGCGCGGTGGCGCTTTTCGCGGCCTGGAGGCTGTTCGCGTGAAAGCGGCCACCGGCGCGCGCACCGGCACTGGCAGCTGGCTGCTGCAGCGTGCCACGGCGCTGTTGCTCGCGTTTGCCGTGCCGGGGCTGACGATCTATTTTCTGGCTGCGCTGCCGGTCGATTTCGCGGGCTGGCAGGCGCTGTTTGCACCGCCTGAGGTCCGTGTGCTGTTGCTGCTCGCCGCTGCGGCGCTGGCGCTGCACGCCTGGGTCGGCATGAAGGACATCTTCATGGATTACGTGCGGCATACTGGCCTGCGTCTTGCGTTGCTGCTGGTGGTGATCGTGGTGCTGGCAGGCAGCGTCGTCTGGCTTTGCGCAATGCTGTGGAGCCCGGTGTGAACACGCGCCGCTTCGACGCGCTCATTGTCGGTGGCGGTGGCGCGGGACTTCGCGCCGCGCTGCAGCTCTCGCGCTCGGACTACAAGGTCGCAGTGGTGTCGAAGGTCTTTCCCACGCGCTCGCACACCGTGTCGGCGCAGGGCGGCATTACCGCCGCACTCGCCAACGTCGACGACGACCGCTGGGAATGGCACATGTACGACACGGTCAAGGGCGGCGACTGGCTCGGCGACCAGGACGCGATCGAGTTCATGTGCCGCGAGGCGGCGAGCGCCGTCTACGAACTCGAGCACATGGGCCTGCCGTTTTCGCGCCTGGAGAACGGCAAGATCTACCAGCGCCCCTTCGGCGGGCAATCCAAAAACTTCGGCGGCGAACAGGCGACGCGTACCTGCGCCGCCGCCGACCGCACCGGCCACGCGCTGCTGCACACGCTCTACCAGCAGAACATTGCGCACCGCACCCAGTTCTTCGACGAATACTTCGCGCTTGACCTGCTGCGCGACGCCGACGGCTACTGCCTCGGCGTGACGGCCATATCGATCGAGACCGGCGAGCCGCTGCTGATCGAGGCGCGCGCGACGCTGCTCGCCACCGGCGGGGCCGGGCGCGTGTTCGGCAACAGCAGCAACGCCATGATCAACACCGGCGACGGCCTCGGCATGGTGCTGCGCGCCGGCCTGCCGCTGCAGGACATGGAGTTTTGGCAGTTCCATCCGACCGGGATCGCCGGCGTCGGCTGCCTCATCACCGAAGGCGTGCGCGGCGAGGGCGGCTATCTCCTGAACAAGCATGGCGAGCGCTTCATGGAGCGTTACGCGCCACACGCGAAAGACCTCGCCGGGCGCGACGTGGTCGCGCGCGCCATCGCCATCGAGATCGCCGAAGGGCGCGGCTGTGGACCGCACGGGGATCACGTCGACCTCAAGCTCGACCACCTGGGCGAAGCCGCCATCGCACAGAAGCTGCCCGGTATCCGCGACCTCTCGATCCGCTTCGCCGGCGTCGACCCGGTGACGAAACCGATTCCCGTCGCCCCGACGGCGCACTACATGATGGGCGGCATCCCCACCAACCTTCACGGCCAGGTCGTCGCGCCGGCGCACTACGGCCCTGAGGAGCCGGTGCCGGGCCTCTATGCCGTCGGCGAATGCGCCTGCGTCTCGGTGCACGGCGCCAATCGCCTCGGCGGCAACTCGCTGCTCGATCTGGTCGTGTTCGGCCGCGAGGCCGGCCGCCACATGCTGGAATACCTGCGCGACTACCCCTATCCGCGGCCGCTGCCAGACGGCGCGGCCGACGCCAGCCTCGCGCGCCTCGCGCGCTGGGAGCGGCCCGGCGGCGAGCGCGTCGCGGCCATCGCCGACGACCTGCGGCGGATCATGCAGAAGCATTGCGGCGTCTTCCGCACCGACGCCACCCTTCGCGAGGGCCTCGCGCAGCTCGACGCACTCGAAGCGCGTCTCGCGCACGCGGGCTTGCAGGACACCAGCCGCGTCTTCAATACCTCGCGCGTCGAGGCGCTGGAGCTGGAAAACCTCATGGGCGTCGCGCGCGCCACGCTGGTCTCGGCGATTCATCGGACGGAAAGCCGGGGTGCGCACACGCGCGAGGATTTCCCGCAGCGCGACGACGCCAACTGGCTGTGCCACAGCCTGTATCTGCGGGAAGGCGACCAGGTCGACACCAAGCCGGTGCGGCTGAAACCGCTGACGGTGGAGTCGATCAAGCCGAAGGAGCGGGTCTACTGATGCGATTCCGTATTTACCGCTACAACCCCGAATCCGGCGGGCAGCCCTTCATGCAGGACGTCGAACTCGACATCGCGCCCGCCGGCAAGATGCTGCTCGACGCCCTGATCGCGATCAAGGCGCAGGACGAGACGCTCTCGCTGCGGCGCTCCTGCCGCGAGGGGGTGTGCGGGTCGGACGCCGTGAACGTCAACGGCAAGAACCGGCTGGCGTGCATCACGCCGCTGACCGAACTTAAAGAGCCGATCGAGGTGCGGCCGCTTCCGGGCCTGCCGGTGATCCGCGACCTCGTCGTCGACATGGAGCCTTTTTATCGCCAGTACCGCTCGGTCAAGCCCTGGCTGGTCAACGACGCCCCCGAGCCCGAGGTCGAGCGCCTGCAGTCGCCGCAAGACCGCGCGCTGCTCGACGGCGCCTACGAATGCATCCTGTGCGCGTGCTGCACCACCGTATGCCCGTCGTTCTGGTGGCACCCGGAGACCTTCGTCGGTCCGGCAGGCCTGCTGCAGGCCTGGCGCTTCATCGTCGACTCGCGCGACGAAGCGACCACGGCGCGGCTCGACAACCTGGAAGACCCCTATCGCCTCTACCGTTGCCGTGGGGTGATGAACTGCATCGACGCCTGCCCCAAGGGGCTCAATCCGACCGAGGCGATCGGGCGCATCAAGGCGCTGCTGGTGAAGCGTCGTGTCTGACCGGCCCGCTCCCGTCGTCCCTGCGACGAAACCCGCCGCTTTGGCCGGCGGGGACGCGGGCGGGTGTGATCGGCAAGCCGATCGGGTCGCCTGGCGCTGCCGACGCGGCTTGCTGGAACTGGACCTCTGGCTGGGTGGCTTTTGGCAGGCGCACCGCGCTACACTTGAGCCTGACGAGCGCGCCGCATTCGAACGCTTGCTGACGGTGTCGGACGCGGAGATCCTGGATGCGCTGCAAGGGCGGACGCCAGTCGACGATGCCGGTTTCGCAGTGATCATTCAACGCCTGCAACATTTTCGAGAAGCGACATGAAGAAAACCGTCACCCTCACGTTCAGCGACGGCAGTCCGTCGATCGAGCTGCCGATCGAAGAGGGCACCTACGGCAAGCCCGTGATCGACGTGCGCCCGCTCGCCGCGCATGGCTATTTCACGCACGATCCCGGCTTCACCGCGACGTCCAGCTGCGCCTCGGCGATCACCTTCATCGACGGCGACCAGGGGCTGCTGTACTACCGCGGCTACCCGATCGACCAGCTGGCCTACCAGTCGGACTATATGGAGGTGTGCTACCTGCTGCTGCACGGCGAGCTGCCGACCGCCGAGCAGAAACAGGCCTTCGTGCAGTCGATCCGCCACCACACCCTGCTGCACGACCAGATGGAGAACGTGTTCCGCGGTTTCCGCCGCAGCGCGCATCCGATGGCGGTGATGATCGGCGTGACCGGCGCGATGTCGGCCTTCTATCATGCGGGACTCGACAACTTCAATCCGCAGCACCGCGAGATCGTCGCCCACCGTTTGATCGCGAAAATTCCGACGGTCGCGGCCTGGGCCTACAAGTTTAACGAAGGGCAGCCCTTCGTCTATCCGCAGAATCGGCTGTCCTACGCCGAGAACTTCATGCACATGATGTTCTCCAGCCCGTGCGAAGACTACGAGCCCAACCCGGTGCTGGCGCGCGCACTCGACCGTATTTTTATTCTCCACGCCGACCACGAACAGAACGCGTCGACCTCGACGGTGCGCCTGGCCGGCTCCAGCGGCGCGAATCCCTACGCCTGCATCGCGAGCGGCATGGCCTCGTTGTGGGGGCCGCTGCACGGCGGTGCCAACGAGGCGGTACTGCGCATGCTCGAGGAAATGGACGACGTGTCCAAGATTCCCGGTTTCATCAAGCGCGCCAAGGACAAGTCGGACCCGTTCCGCCTGATGGGGTTCGGCCATCGCGTCTACAAGAACATGGACCCGCGCGCGGCCATCATCCGCCAGACCTGCTACGAGGTGCTCGACGAGCTCGGCCTGCGCGACGACCCGCAGTTCAAGATCGCGCTCGAGCTCGAGCGCATCGCGCTGGAGGACGAATATTTCATCGAGCGCAAGCTCTATCCCAACGTGGATTTCTACTCCGGCATCATCTTCCGCGCCATGGGCATCCCCACCAGCATGTTCACCGCGCTGTTCGCGATGGCGCGCACCGCGGGCTGGGTGGCGCAGTGGCACGAGATGCTGTCCGATCCGGCGCACAAGATCGGCCGGCCGCGCCAGCTCTACGTCGGACCGGCGCGGCGCGACTTTGTGCCGATCGAGCAGCGCAAGGGCTGAACGCGCGCCGGTGCATGCCGCATGAGCGCAGACGACTGGTCGCAGACGTCCGCCCTGTACGCCGGAAACCTCGGCTACCTCGAGGCATTCGGTGATGCGGCCCTCGCGCCCTGGCTGGAACGGCCCCTGCCGGCGGATCCATCGCGAGGGACGTCGGCCGCGGCACAGGTCGCGGTGCTGCGCCTCATCAACGCCTACCGCTACCTCGGTGTGCGCAAGGCCGAGCTCGACCCGCTGCAGCGCTTCGAGCCGCCGCCGACTCCTGAGCTCGACCCGGCGCATTACGGCCTCACCGAGGCGGACATGCAGCGCGAGTTCGAGACCGGTTCGCTGTTCGGTGTGGAACGGGCCACGCTGGCGAGCATCCTGCGCCGGTTGCGGGCGGCCTATTGCGGACACGTCGGCGCGGAGTACATGCACATTACCGACGTCGCGCGCAAGCGCTGGCTGCAGGAGCGCATCGAGTCGGCGCAGGGCCGCTTCGGCGTCTCGATCTCGCAGAAGAAGAAAATTCTCAAGCGGCTGACCGACGCCGAAACCCTGGAGCGTTTCCTCCATACTCGCCACGTCGGCCAGAAACGCTTTTCGCTCGAAGGCGGCGAGAGCCTCATCCCCATGCTCGACCAGGTGATCGCGCGCTGCGCGCGCCACGGCGCGAAGGAAATCGTGCTCGGCATGGCGCACCGCGGCCGCATCAACGTGCTGGTCAACGTGATGGGCCGCACCGTCGACAGTCTCTACGCCGAACCCGCGAACGGCGACCCGAATTCGCCGCTGTCGGGCGACGTCAAGTACCACCAGGGGTTTTCCACCGACATCGCGACCGACTACGGTCCCGTGCATCTCGCACTCGCGTTCAACCCCTCGCATCTCGAGATCGTGCACCCCGTGGTGCGCGGTTCGGTGCGCGCGCGCCAGGACCGGCGCGGCGACGTGCTCGGCTACGAGGTGGTGCCGGTGATCCTGCACGGCGACGCCGCGCTGTCGGGGCAGGGCGTGGTGATGGAAAGCCTGAACATGTCGCAGACGCGGGGCTTCCGCAACAACGGCGCGATCCACATCGTCATCAACAACCAGATCGGCTTCACCACCTCCGACCCGCGCGACATCCGCTCCACGCTCTACTGCACCGACGTCGCCAAGATGGTCGAGGCGCCGGTGCTGCACGTGAACGGCGACGACCCGGAGGCGGTCGCGTTTGCCGTGCAGACTGCGGTCGACTACCGCTACACCTTCCACAAGAACTGCTTCATCGACCTGGTGTGCTACCGGCGCCACGGTCACAACGAGCAGGACGAGCCGCTCGCCACCCAGCCGCTGATGTACCGCCGCATCCAGGCGCACCCGACGACGCGCGAGCTGTATGCGCGCCGCCTGGTCGACGAGAGCGTCATCACCATGGCCGAGGCAGACCGGCTGGTCGAGCAATGCCGCGAGCGGCTCGAGCGCGGCGAATCGCTCTCGGCGCCCGCGCTCTCCGACTTCAAGGAAACCTTCAGCGTCGACTGGAGCCGCTTCCGCGGCAACCGGTCGCCCGAGGTGCCGACGGCGGTCACGGCCGCGCGCCTGGATTTCCTCGGCGAGCGGGTGACCACGCTGCAGTACGACATCGAGTTGCACCCGCGCGTGCAGAAGGTGCTCGACGACCGCCGCAAAATGCGGGCCGGCGAACTCCCCGTCGACTGGGGCTACGCCGAGACGCTCGCCTACGCCAGCCTGCTCGACGCCGGCCACAACGTGCGCCTGTCGGGGCAGGACTCGGCGCGCGGCACCTTTTTCCACCGCCATGCGGTGTGGCATGACCAGAAGCGCGAGCGCCGCCAAAGCGGCGTCTACATTCCGCTTGAGCACATCCATGAGCGCCAGGGCAATTTCACCGTCATCGATTCGCTGCTGTCGGAGGAAGCGGTGCTCGCCTTCGAATACGGCTACGCCACCGCCGAGCCCGATACCCTGGTCATCTGGGAAGCGCAGTTCGGTGATTTCGCCAACGGCGCGCAGGTGGTGATCGACCAGTTCATCGCCAGCGGCGAGGCGAAATGGGGGCGCCTGTGCGGGCTGGTGATGATGCTGCCGCACGGCCTCGAGGGGCAGGGGCCGGAGCACTCGTCGGCGCGACTGGAGCGTTTCCTGCAGCTGTGCGCGCAGGACAACATCCAGGTCTGCGTGCCGACGCTGCCGGCGCAGATGTTCCACCTGCTGCGACGCCAGATCGTGCGGCCGGTCAGGAAGCCGCTCGTCATCATGAGCCCCAAGAGCCTGCTGCGGCTGCCGATGTCGACCTCGTCGCTGGCCGATCTGTCGGCCGGCGCCTTCCTGCCGGTGATCGACGATCCGCGCGCCCCGCGCGACGCGACGCGCGTCGTCGCGTGCGCCGGCCGCGTCTGGTTCGATCTCGACGCGACGCGGCAGGGGCGCGGGCTCGACGACGTCGCGCTGGTGCGGGTGGAGCAACTTTACCCTTTCCCCGAGGATGCGTTCCGCGAGGTCCTGCAGGCCTACCCGAAGGCGAAGACGTTCGTCTGGGCACAGGAGGAACCCATGAACCAGGGCGCGTGGTTCCAAACGCTTCATCATCTCAACCATTGCGCGCCGGGCGGCCGTCGCTTCCATTTCGCCGGCCGGCCGCCGGCGGCGGCGCCCGCCTCGGGCTACGCCTCGCGCCATCGCGCCGAGCTCGAGGCGCTGCTCAAGGATGCCCTGGAGACCCTGTATGAGACTTGAAGTGCGCACGCCCACGCTGTCGGATTCGGTCGCCAGCGGCACGCTGCTGCCGTGGCGCAAGCAGCCGGGCGAGACGGTCGTGCGCGACGAGACCCTGGTCGACATCGAGACCGACAAGGTCATCCTCGAAATTCCCGCGCCGGCGTCCGGCACGCTGGTCGAGATCGTGAAGCCGGAGGGGGCCGAGGTGAAGGCCGACGAGGTGCTCGCGGTGATCGAGACCGGGGAGGGCGCGGCCGTGCCAGCCCCGATGGCCGAGAAACCGAAGGCGTCGACAGCCGCCGCCGAGGCGGCGACACCGCCGGCGGCCAAGCAGGCACCGGCGGTTGCCGTGCCTGCGCCAGCGCCTGCACCGCCGCTCGGCGAGCGCCCTCTCCCCAAGCCTCTCCCGCGAGCGGGAGAGGGGGCGAACCCAGTGCCCAAAGCGACCCGACGCGAGCCCATGTCGCGCCTGCGCCAGCGCGTCGCGGAGCGCCTGGTCGCGGCGCAGCGCACCGCCGCGATGCTCACCACCTTCAACGAGGTGAACATGCAGCCGGTCAACGAGCTGCGCCAGCGCTACAAGGCCGACTTCGAGGTGAAGCACGGCGTCAAGCTCGGCTACATGTCTTTCTTCGTCCGGGCGGTGTGCAAGGGACTGGAACAGTTTCCCATCATCAATGCGGCGATCGACGGCAACGACATCGTGTGGCACGGCGACGCCGACATCGGCATCGCCATCTCTAGCCCGCGCGGGCTGGTGGTGCCCATCCTGCGCCGGGCGCAGACGCTGAGTGCCGCGCAGATCGAGGCGGCGATCGCCGATTTCGCCGCGCGTGCGCGGGACAACAAGCTCACGCTCGACGAGCTTGCCGGCGGCACCTTCTCGATCACCAACGGTGGCGTGTTCGGCTCGCTGTTGTCCACGCCCATCCTCAACCCGCCGCAGTCGGCCATCCTCGGCATGCATGCGATCCAGGAGCGTCCCGTCGCCGAGCACGGCCTGGTCGTGGTGCGCCCCATGATGTACCTCGCGCTGACCTACGACCACCGGCTGATCGATGGCCGCGACGCGGTGCAGTTCCTGGTCGCCGTGAAGGCGGCGCTCGAAGCGCCCGCCGCGCTGCTGGAGGAAGGATTGAAATGAGCGACACGCTGGTCGAGGTGCACGACCTCCACTTCGCCTATGGCGACAACCGCGTGCTCAAGGGCGTGAATCTTTCGACTCCGCGCGGCAAGGTCGTCGCCATCCTCGGCGTCAGCGGCTGCGGCAAGTCCACCCTGCTGCGCCACTTTGGCGGCCAGCTGCGGCCGGCGCGGGGCCACGTGCGCTTCGACGGACAGATCGTCCACGCGCTCGACAACGACGCGCTGTACGCAATGCGCCGCCGCATGGGGATGATGTTCCAGGTCAGCGGCCTGTTCAGCGACCTCTCCGTGTTCGAGAACATCGCCTACCCGATGCGCGAGCACACCGACCTGCCCGAGGACGTCATCCGCGACCTGGTGCTGATGAAGCTGCACGCGGTCGGCCTGCGCGGCGCGCGCGACCTCGCCACCGGCGAGCTCTCCGGCGGCATGGAACGCCGCGTCGCGCTCGCCCGGGCGATCGCGCTCGACCCGCTGTTGATCATGTACGACGAGCCCTTCGCCGGCCTCGACCCGATTTCTCTCAACACGATCGCCAGCCTGATCCGGCGGCTCAACGACGCTTTGGGCCTGACCTCGGTGGTGGTGACGTACGACGTGTCGGAATCGCTCAAGATCGCCGACTACGCCTATTTCCTGCACGACGGCGTCGTGGTCGCCGAGGGGCCGGCAGCCGAGATGGCCGATTCCGACGATCCCTTCGTCCACCAGTTCGTCCACGCCGAGCCGGATGGCCCGGTCGCCTTCCAGCATCCGGGACGGCCTTTCGCCGAGGCGCTCGGGCTCGAGACCCCATGAAACGGTTCAGTTCGGCGGCTTTCTGCCGTTAGTTCCTGTGGAAATCGGGTAGCCAGGGTTGACGCTGCCCGTTCAGCAGGAACACGAACGATGAACCAGACCGCCGCCGCTGCAGCCCCCTTGCACATCGATTTCGGTGCGCTGCGGGCGCTCGTCGTCGATGACTACCCGGGCATGCGCAATGCGCTGCGGCTCACGCTGTCGAACTTCGGCATCACCAAGGTCCAGCTCGCCGCGAGCGCGTCGGAGGCGATCTTCCAGATCCGCAACAAGCCCTACGATTTCATCCTGTGCGACTTCAACCTCGGTGAGGGCCGCGACGGTCAGCAGCTCCTCGAGGAGTTGCGCCACAGCCGGCTCATCCCGCTCGAGACCGTGTTCATCATGGTGACCGCGGAATCCTTCTACGAGAAGGTGGTCGCGACCGCGGAGCTCGCGCCGGACGACTACATGATCAAGCCGTTCAGCGCGGACGTGCTGTGCAGCCGGCTCGTCGCGATCCTGCAGCGCAAGCGCGCGTTTGCCGAGGCGTACCGGCTCTGCCAGTCACAGCAGATCGAGCCGGCCATCGCCGCATGCGACCGGCTGCTGCGCGAACAGCCCCGTTATGCCGTGGACGCCCTGCGCTTCAAGGGCGAACTGCTGATCGCCCTGGGGCGATTCGACGACGCTGAAAAGCTCTATCAGCAGGTCATCGGGATGCGCGCGATTCCCTGGGCGCGCCTGGGCCTTGCCCGCGCGCTGCACCTGCAGCACAAGGACGACGAGGCCGAGGCCGAATTGCGCGACGTGCTCGATCACGCGCCGGAAATGGTCGCTGCCTACGACCTCCTTGCCGACGTGTGCATGGCGAAGAAGGACGGCAAGGCCGCCCAGGAAGCGCTCCAGCAGGGCGTCGCCGTGTCGGCCCGGACCGTGAGGCGGCAGCAGAAGCTCGGCGAGGTGGCGATGGACAACGGCGATCTCGATACCGCGCGGACGGCGTTCAACGAAGCGATCGAAAAAGGCCGGCACTCGATCTTCATCGGGCCCGTGGACTATGGCAACCTGTGCCGGGTTCAGCTCGAGCAGGGCGATCTCAAGGCGGTGGCGAACACGCTGCGCCAGAACAAGCGCACGCTCGAGGCAAGCCCGGACGGGCAACTGGTCGTGGCCGTCACCCAGAGCAACCTGTTCACCCGGGAAGGCAAGACGGACGAGGCGGCCAAGGCGCTCGACGCCGCGGCGGGCCTGCGCGCCGGCGGCGCACAGGGGGATCCCCATCTCCTGCTGGACCTCGCCCACGCCTGCATGGCCAACGGCCGAGCGGACGAGGCCGACGCCGTCGTCGCCGACGTCGCGCGCAACGCGCACGACAGCGAGGCGCTGCTGGAGAAAGCCCGCAAGATCTACGCTGCGGCCGGGCGCGAGGCAGCCGGCAACAGCGTGCTCGCCTCGGCGACCGCAGACGTGCGCAAGCTCAACAACGCGGGCGTGGTGCTGGCGCAGAAAGGCGACTTCCGCGGCGCCGCGGAAAAACTGCTTGCCGCCTGCGAGGCAGCCCCCTTCAACCCGCGCGTCAGCATGAACGCCGTATGGGTCATTCTCAAGTACATCGACCAGGCCGGGATGGACGAGTCGATGATCGCGGCGGCGCGCCACCATCTCGCCGAGGCGGAGCGGCGCGCGCCGGGGCATCCCCGCCTCGCCGGCCTGCGCCTGCATCTCATGGAAGTGGAGGGCCGTTTCGGCATCAAGAGGGCCAACGCATGAACCACGACAACGATGCGTTCTACGCGGCGCTCATCCATGAACTGAAGAATCACCTCGGGCTGCTGTCGATGACCATCGACCGCATCCCCGTTTCCGGCGTCGCGGCCTGCGATGCCGCGGTCGACGCCGCCCGCCTGCAGTGCCAGGGGGTGGTCGAGCGCTTGCAGCAGGCGCTGGCGATCTACAAGGCCGGACAGGGCCGTCTGAGCGCGCGCATCGATGCCTACTCCCCGCACGAACTGCTCGCCGCAGTCGGCCGCCGTGCCGAGGCGCTCGCCCATGGCCGTGTCCGGGTCGAGACGGCGATCGACGCGAGTGTGCCGGCGATCTGGTTCTTCGACCGCGATCTCGTCGAGATGGCGCTTATCAACGCCATCCACAATTCGCTGGTGTACGGGCGCTCGGTCATCCGCATCGAGGCTAGGGTGGATGCAGGCCGCCTGGTGCTGGGTGTGCGCGACGATTCCGAGGGTTATCCGCCGCACATCCTCGAGAGCGTCGCTGCCGGAACTCCCTATCGTGCACGGGGAACGGGGCTCGGCCTGCAGTTCGCCCGCCTGATTGCCGAGGCCCATGAAGACCGCGGACGCCGCGGCGAACTCCGCCTCGCCAACGACCACGGCGCCGTGTTCAGCCTGTCGCTGCCCTGACGCGCTAGACTGTGCAGGCCGCACGCCACAATTACCTTATCTTCACTCTGGAAATTTTCCCGACACCGTGGCTGAGCAAGACGATCAGATCCCCTTCCTGGACCTCGGGCTACAGCCCGGCGAGATGCTTCAGGGCAGATCGGCCATGGAAGTGGTCGCCGAGTTTCTGCCGATGGGCTTTCTCGGCTATCTGAAGAACCAGACGCTGATCGTCACCAACCCGATCGCCGCGGGCAAGGCCGTGCCGGTTGCCGAGGGTACGCCCTACTACGTGAAGGGCTTCACCGGCACGCTGCAGTTCGAGTTCAAGTCGAAGGTGGTCAAGGTGCATGGGCAGCCTTACCCGCACATGCATCTCGAGTATCCCAAGCAGGTCTACGCGACCCGGCTGCGGAAAGACCTGCGCACCGTGGTGAACCTGCCCGCCAAGCTGTTCAACCCGGTGAGCCGCAAGGAGACGGAGGTCACGCTTCTGGATCTCAGCGTCGGTGGTGGCCAACTCCTGCTCCCCGGCCCCATGGGCAGGAAGGACGCGCGCTACGTGTTGAGCTTCAAGGTGCGGCTGGCGGAGGACATCGAAGAGACTGTGCGGACCGAGGTCATGGTTCGCGCGCTCGATGCGCACGAAGGCAAGGAAGGCGTCCAGCACACCATGGGGGTGCAGTTCCTCGATCTCGACAAGGACGCCCGGCTCCTGGTGATGACGCTGGTGTATCGCCAGCGGCTGCGCAAGGGCTGACCCAAGCCGGCTTGTCCCGCATCCGCCCGCGGCACGGCGGCTTGGTGCTGGGCTGCGGCGTTGCGTGGAGCGGCGACTGCCGATTCAGTACGGCCACACCCACGCGTCCGCCTCCGGCAGGTCAATCCCGTGCTCGTGGGCGTAGTCGCGGCAGGCGATCTGCATGTCGCGCAGCTTCTCCTTCACATGCGCCCCGGCCACCAGCAGCGACGGCACGCGGTTGATCACGTCGATGGCGAGGCTGAAGCGGTCGATCTCGTTCTCGATCGCCAGCTCCAGCGGCGTGTTGATGCTGCCTTTCTCCTTGTAGCCGCGGACGTGCAGGTGGGCGTGGTTGGTGCGCCGGTAGGCCATGCGGTGGATCAGCCATGGGTAGCCGTGGAAGTTGAAGATCACCGGGCGGTCCCGGGTGAACAGGCTGTCGAAGTCGCGGTCGGGCAGGCCGTGCGGATGCTCGCTCGGCGGCACCAGCTTGTACAGGTTCACCACGTTGATGAAGCGCACCTTGAGGTCGGGGAAGTGCTCGCGCAGCAGCACCGTCGCCGCCAGCGCCTCCTTGGTCGGAATGTCGCCGGCGCAGGCCATCACCACGTCGGGCTCAGCGCCGGCATCGTTGCTCGCCCATTCCCAGATGCCGATGCCCTTGGTGCAGTGCTTGATCGCGGCGTCCATGTCGAGGTACTGCAGGTGGTTCTGCTTGTCGCACACGATCACGTTGACCAGATCGGTGCTCTCCAGGCACTTGGCGGCGGTGGCGAGCAGCGTGTTGACGTCGGGCGGCAGGTAGATGCGCGTCACCGCCGGGCTCTTGTTCACCACCACGTCGAGGAAGCCGGGGTCCTGGTGGGTGAAGCCGTTGTGGTCCTGACGCCAGACGGTCGAGGTGATGAGGAGATTGAGCGAGGCCACCGGCGCGCGCCAGGGCACCGCCTTTGCCATCGCCAGCCACTTGGCGTGCTGGTTGAACATCGAGTCGATCACGTGCACGAAGGCCTCGTAGCTCGACAGAAAGCCGTGGCGTCCGGTGAGCAGATAGCCTTCGAGCCAGCCTTCGATGGTGTGCTCGGAGAGCATTTCCATCACCCGGCCGTCGGGTGCGAGTTCGCTACCGCCGGCGTCTTCCGGCAGGATGTCGGCGAGCCAGGTCTTCTTCGTCACCTCGTAGAGCGCGTCGAGCTTGTTCGACGCGTTCTCGTCCGGGCCGAAGACGCGGAAGTTGTCCGGGTTCTTCGCCATCACGTCGCGCAAGAGGCGGCCCAGCGGGCGCGTGTTCTCCGCGCGCGTCTTGCCGGGGCCGGGGAGCTGGGCTGCGTAGTCGCGGAAATCCGGCATGCGCAGCGCGCGCCGCAGCAGGCCGCCGTTGGCGCGCGGGTTGGCGCTCAGGCGACGGTTGCCCTTCGGCGCGAGTGCTTTCAACTCTGGGCGCAGGCGGCCCACTTCGTCGAAGAGTTCCTGCGGGCGATAGCTTCGCAGCCAGGCCTCCAGCTGCTGCAGGTGCGCGGGGTTGTCGCGCACACCGGCCAATGGAACCTGGTGCGAACGCCAGAAGCCCTCGACCTGCTTGCCGTCGACCTCGGCCGGCCCGGTCCAGCCCTTGGGCGAGCGCAGCACGATCATCGGCCAGCGCGGCCGGCCGGGCACGCCGCTCGTGCGTGCTTCGTCCTGGATACGGCGGATCTCGACCACGCACTGCTCCATCACCGCGGCCATTTTCGCGTGCATGGCCATCGGGTCGTCGCCTTCGACGAAATGCGGCGTCCAGCCGTAGCCCCGGAACAGGTTTTCCAGTTCCTCGTGCGAAATGCGCGCGAGCAGGGTGGGGTTGTGGATCTTGTAACCGTTGAGATGCAGGATCGGCAGCACCGCGCCGTCGCGGATCGGATTGAGGAACTTGTTCGAGTGCCACGCCGTGGCGAGCGGGCCGGTTTCGGCCTCGCCGTCGCCCACCATCACCGTCACCAGCAGGTCGGGATTGTCGAAGGCCGCGCCAAAGGCGTGCGAGACGCTGTAGCCGAGTTCGCCGCCCTCGTGGATCGAGCCCGGCGTCTCCGGCGTGCAGTGGCTGCCGATGCCACCGGGGAAGGAAAAGGCCTTGAAGAACTGGCGCAGCCCGGCCTCGTCCTCGCTCTTGTTGGGGTAGACCTCGCTGTAGGTGCCCTCGAGGTAGACCGGCGCGAGCACGCCCGGCGCGCCGTGGCCGGGGCCAGCCAGGAAGAGCGCGTCGAGGTCGTATTTGACGATCAGGCGGTTCAGATGCACCCACGCGAAGCTCAGCCCCGGGCTCGCGCCCCAGTGGCCGAGCAGGCGCTCCTTGATGTGTTGGGGCTTAAGCGGTTCGCGGAGCAGCGGGTTGTCGCGCAGGTAGATCATGCCGGCGGCGAGGTAGTTGCAGGCGCGCCAGTAGGCGTCGAGCTTTTCGATCTCGTCGGTGGAGAGGGGCGTGGATTGCAGTTCGGGAGCGTTCATGCGGATTCCTTCCTGTGTGCGACGCGCGGTAACGCCAGTATGGAATGACAAGCTTGCAGTTTGATGTTCGGGGCCGCACATAAGCCGACTCGCGCGGCCGGCCGCAGTTCCGCGTCAAGTGCCCGCCGTTAGCGCCCAGGCGTGCCGCGCGATCACGCTTTCCTCGTCGGTGGGGATCACCCACGCCGACATCCGGCTGTCCGGCGCGCTGATGCGCGGGCCGTGGCGCATGTTGGCGGCGGCGTCGAGCGCCAGCCCCATCCAGGCCAGGTGCCGGCTGATCGCCGCGCGCACCGGCGCTGCGTGCTCACCGATGCCGGCGGTGAACACCAGCGCGTCGAGGCCGCCCAGCGCGACGGCGTGCGCGGCGACGGCCTGCGCGGTGCGGTAGGCGAAGAGTTCGAGCGCCTCGGCCGCGTGTGGGTCGTCGCTCGCGAGCAGCGTGCGCACGTCACCGCTGAGACCGGATACGCCGAGGAGGCCGGCGCGGTGGTGCAGCAGGTCGTCGAGCGCGGCGGGCGAGACGCCTTCCGTGCGCAGCAGATGCAGCAGCACACCGGGGTCGAGCGCGCCGCAGCGTGTTGCCATGGGAATCCCGTCGAGCGGGGTGAAGCTCATCGAGGTTTCCATGCTCTGCCGTGCTTGCAGCGCGCACAGGCTGGCGCCGTTGCCCAGGTGCGCGACGACCACGCGGCCGTCGGCAGCGTCGCCCAGATGCTCGGGCAGCATGCCGGCGATGTATTCGTAGGACAAGCCGTGGAAGCCATAGCGGCGGATGCCGCGCGCCGCGAATTCGCGCGGCAGCGCGAAGCGGCGCGCACGCGGCGGCAGCGTGTGGTGGAAGGCGGTGTCGAAGCAGGCGACCTGCGGCAGATCCGGCCGCAGCCGCGCTAGCGCGCGGATGCCGGCCAGCCCGTGCGGCTGGTGTAGGGGGCTCAGCGGGATCAGCTTTTCCAGGTCGGCCAGCACTGCGGCGTCGACCCGCACCGGATGCGGGTAATCGGCACCCCCGTGCACGATGCGGTGGCCCGCGGCGTGAAGCGCGAGGCCGGGAAGCCGGGCGTCGAGCCAGTCGAGCACGCACGCGAGCGCCTGCGCGTGATCGGGCGCGGTGACGGTTGCGTCGGTACGCTCGCCGCCGTCGGTGACGCGCAGGCACGCACCGGCGCCGATGGCGTCGACCTGGCCGCGCAGCAAGGCGTGCAGCGCGCCGGCCGCGTCCGGCCGGTAGACGGCGAACTTGAGGCTGGACGAGCCGGCGTTGAGGGTCAGCAGGGCGGGGGGCATGCTTAGGCGAGGGGCGGCGTCAGGCTTCAGCATACGAAGGTTTTGTTGCAAACCCCAGCGCGCGACGTTAATCCGGCAGCAGCGTGACCGTCGCTTCGGCTGTCGCTAGGTTGATGTCGAAGCCGAGCACGCAGTACTCGGCCTGTTCGGACATCGGCGTCGGGTCGTCGGCGCAATTGCAGCCGGCGATGATGCCGCTATAGAAGATCCCCGCCTTGACCCGGAGGCAGCCGGCGTCCTCGCCGGCGGCGAGAACCGTCGCCTGGATCGGTGCTTCGGCCACGTGGCTGCTGAGGCTCAACGCCTGCTGCAACGGCAGCGCGGTCGGGTCGAGCGCGGCGATCTCGCGCTTCAGCACGGCCTCGAAAGAGGGCGTGTCCCAGGCGCACACGGAATCGGGCAGGCGGATCATGGCGTTGGGGGTGACGGTCGTTCACGTCATCTTAGCCGCTTCGAGCCCGGCGAGTGTTGCCAGCATGTCCTCGTAAACCGGTTGCGCGTGCATGATGAAGGTGTGCAGCGCATGCACTTTCACGACCGCCGACGCGCAGTCGCCAGTGGCCTCGGACACGCTCAGGATGGCGTCGTTTTCCTCCAGGCCGAACGGCAGCCAGGCCGCGCGTGGCCCGCGGGTGCCGACGTAGAGGCGCAGCACGCCCGGTGGGATCGGCAGGCCGCGCATGAAGGCCTCGTCGGCGAGCAGGCAGCCCATCTCGCCGGTCAGCAGGCGATACAGCCAGAAGCGCGAAAAATAACGCGCCGCCCTGCACGCGACCATGGGCGGCGCAAGAAAGAAACACGCCGCGGGCGGCGTTTTCAAGCGTCTGAGGGTGGCGCGGATCAGTACCGCGCCGAGCGAATGGCCGACCAGCGCGTAGCGGTCGCCGCCGATGCGGCGCTCGATCAGGCGCGCGAGGCGGGCGGTCGCGCCGTCCAGCGTCTCGAAGGTGGGCGAGTAGGCGAAGAGATGCGGCACGTGGCCGGCGCGCTTCAGGCGCCGCCGCAGCCGCAGCATCGACACCGGCGTGCGGCCCATGCCATGGATCAGCACCACGTGCATGGTGGCTTCAGCCCGCGGCGAGCAGGGTCTGGTAGCGCGCGAGATCCTCGCTGCTGTGGCAGCAAAAGATCACTTCGCGGACGGACGGGCAGGCCGGCAGCGTCGCGCGCACGGTGTCGACGGCGATGACCGCGGCGGCGTCCTTGGGGTAGCCGTAGACGCCGGTGCTGATCGCCGGAAAGGCGATCGAAATCAGGCCATGCTGCGCCGCGACCTCGAGGCTGCGCCGGTAGCACGACGCCAGCAGCGCGGCTTCGCCGTGGCCGCCGCCGCGCCACACGGGGCCGACCGTGTGGATGACGTGGCGCGCCGGCAGACGGTGGCCGCGCGTCAGCTTGGCATCCCCCGTGGCGCAGCCGCCGAGCGTGCGGCATTCGGCGAGGAGTTCGGGCCCGGCTGCGCGGTGGATCGCGCCGTCGACCCCGCCACCACCGAGCAGCGTCTCGTTCGCCGCGTTGACGATGGCATCGACGGCGAGCGTGGTGAGGTCGGCCTGGACCGCCCGCAGCGTGGCGCTCATGGCTGCGTGTGCGGCGTCGTTATAAAGGTTCGGCGGTCGAAGCCGAGTTCGCCCGCGCGCGCGAGCAGGGCGTCACGCGTGGCGGCGTCGAGCTGCGGGCTGCGCGCGAGGATCCAGGCATATTTTCGACCGGGTTCGCCGACCAGCACCCAGCGGTAGTCGGGGTCGAGCGCGAGCACCCAGTAGTCGCCGTAAAACGGGCGGAAGAAACTCACCCGCAGTTTTGCGTTGCCGCTGCCCTCGACGACCCTGGCGATGCCCTGCGCCGAATCGAAGCGGCCGCTGGCGACGCGGCATTCGTTCAGCACGGTGATGCGGTCCTTGTCCCGCGCATAGGTCGCGCGCGTGTCGGAGACACATTGGTCCTGGAAAGGGTTCGGCAGGCGCGCGATCTCGTACCAGGTGCCCGCGTAGCGGTCGAGGTCGACCGCCAAGACGGTCGGCAACGGGGCGTGCGTGTGGGCACACCCCGTGCCCAGCAACACGACGGCACAGGCCGCCGCAAGAAAGCGTACATTCATCTCGGATACCTCACGAAGCCGCGTCTCGCGGCACGCATCTTTCGGGGCGGCTATCATCGGCCCCGGGAACCCCGGCTGCACCCCCCCGGTCGGGATCATCATAAGTCGGAGACTCCATGCGATGAAACCCAGTTCCACCCGGCGTCGCCTGCTCGGCGCACTGGCCGCCACGCCGCTGCTCGTTCCCCTGTCCAGCCTGGCACAACCGTCGCGCCCGGTCACGCGCGCGATTCCGTCCAGCGGGGAAGCCATCCCCCTCGTCGGCTTGGGCACCTGGATTACCCTCAACGTCGGCAACGACCGCGCCGCGCGCGACGCCAGCGCGGAGATCATGCGGGCCTTCTTCGAGGCCGGCGGCCGGCTCATCGACAGCTCGCCAATGTATGGTTCGGCGCAGGAGGTGATCGGATACGGGCTCGCCAAGCTCGGCCGCCCGCAGGCGCTGTTTTCCGCGGATAAGGTGTGGATCTCGGGCGAAGCCGAAGGGCGGGCGCAGATGGAGCAATCGCGCAGGCTGTGGGGCGTGCCGCGCTTCGACCTGATGCAGGTGCACAACCTGCTGGACTGGGAGGTACACCTGCCGACCTTGTTCGCGATGAAGGCGGCCGGCCGGCTGCGCTACGTCGGCATCACCACCTCGCACGGCCGGCGCCACGCCGAGATGGAGCGCATCATGGCGACCCAGCCGATCGATTTCGTGCAGTTCACCTACAACCTGGTCGACCGTGAAGCCGAGCAGCGCCTGCTGCCGCTGGCGCAGGAACGCGGCATCGCCGTGCTCGTCAACCGGCCGTTCCAGCAGGGCGCGCTGCTCGACCGGCTGGCGCGCCGCCCACTGCCCGCCTGGGCGGCCGAGGTCGACTGCAGCAGCTGGGCGCAGTTCGCGCTCAAGTTCGTCATCTCGCATCCGGCCGTCACCTGTGCGATTCCCGCGACCACCCGTGTCGACCACGTGCGCGAAAACCTCGCCGCTGCCGCCGGCCGCATGCCCGACGCGGCGATGCGCGCCCGCATGGCCGCTTTCGTCGCGGGCCGCGGATGAGCGAGTGGTGGATCTACAGCCTGCGCGACCTGCTGCTGTTCTCGCCGCGCACCTATTTCCGCCTGTTCGAGTTGCACAACCTCGAGTGGTGGCCGCTGCCGCTGGTGACGCTCGCGCTGGGCGTCGCGCTTCTCGCACTCGCGTGGCGCGGGGGCGATCGGGCGGGACGCGTTGCGTTGACGCTGCTCGCCGCATGCTGGCTGTGGGTCGCGTGGGCGTGGCACGTTGAGCGCTACGCGCCGGTCAACTGGGCGGCGGGCTACTTTGCCTGGGCCTGGGTCGCGCAAGCCGTGCTGATGCTTGCTGCCGCCGGGCGCGGCCGTTTCGACGCGCCCCCAGCGCCGCGTCAGCGGCGGCTTGGCGTTGTCCTCATCGGCTACGCGCTGGCCGTGCATCCCTTGCTTGCGCCGGCGCTCGGGCGGGCGTGGACGCAAGCCGGGGTATTCGGCATGGCGCCGGATCCGACCGTGCTCGTCACCCTTGGCACGCTGCTTGCGGTCGGGCCGCGCCGCGCGGGCTGGCTGGCGGTGATCCCGCTTGCCTGGTGCGCGATCAGCGGCGCGACGCTGTGGGCGCTGGCTGACCCCGAGTTCTGGGCGCTCGGGCTTGCCGCGGCGTTTGCGCTGGCCGCTTTCCTCGCGGCCGGCAGGCGCCGGGCCACGCAGCCACGCTAGGCTCGACGCGCGCTGCCCTTACTCGACCTTGATGTAGGCGAAACCCTCTTCGTTCTGCAGCTGAGTGATGCGCACCACGCCCGACGGCACCAGGCTCACCGGCGCGTAGAGCTTGCTCTTGTCGAGGCCCAGCTGGCTGCGCGTGATGTCGCACAGTTCGAGCTTGACGTTGTGCAGCGTTGCCAGCGTCATCAGGCGCCCGCGCAGGTTGTCGCGCTGCGCCTTGAGGGCCTTGTCCTCCGCGAACGGCGTGTTGCGGAGCGGGTCGTCGGTGACGAAGCGGATGCCGTGGGAAAGAAAGACGATGCGGATGTCGTAGTCTTTAAACTCGTTGGTGTAGTGCATCACCATGTTGTTGATGCTAGTGAGCATGGAGCTGAATCGCCGCGGGTCGCTGAAGTCCGCGTGGAAGACGGCCTTGGCGCCCGCCGCATACGCGGCGTGCGGCTGCACGGCAGCCAGGCTACCCAGCAGGAGCAGGACGCCGAGGCAGGCTCGAAGAAGGGCGGTGGGGAAGGGTGTGCGCATGAGAGCCTCCGTTTGGTGGGTGTGAACGTGATTTTGTCGTTGCGGCCGCGCGAGCCACGGTGGTCCGCCGGGCCGATTGTGCCGGGCGTGCGACCGTGGTGTCGAGCGCCGGTACATCTGTGACGACGGCCGGCGTGGCTGTCTAGATGGACCCGCCGCGCGCCCGCGGGTTCAGGGCGCGAACCGCGCAAGGCGTGACGCGAACGCATCCGCATCGAAGCTGAGAAAGGCGTCGCGGCTGTAGAGCGTGACCGCGCCGGCCATTTCGCTCCAGCCATAGCCCCGGCTGTCATCAGGTAGCGCGGTATCGTCCTGCGGCCGACGCGCGACCAAGTGCAGGCAGTCCTGGCTGTAGACCAGGTTGTACGGCATGTTGGCCGAATGCAGGCGGTCGATCTCGAGCCACGCCTCCAAGGCGTCCTCGAACCGCAGAACGGGAAGCGGATAGGGCTCGGTGCCGCCGTTGTGGCTGAACTGTTCCGCCTGCACGGGCAGCGGCTCGGCCTGGATGAAACTTTGGAAGTGCAGGTGGTTCACCGAGGCGCCCGCGCCGAGGCTGTTGTAGCCGAGGCAAAGGCCCGGCAACCCGCTTGCGCTGCACAGCGACCACGCCCATTGATGGAGTGCCGGGGTGAGGTATTGCGGCAGCGCGGCCTGAGGCTCAGGCACGAGCAGGCCATGCAGGCGGGCGAAAGGGAACTTGTTATAGAGAAGTCGTGCGAACTTGCCGCCCAGCGGGCCCTCCCACAGGACTTCTTTCGCCAGGAAGGGCAGATTGAAGTGGAAGCCGTCCGGGTCTAACGGTCGCCGCAGCCCGCCGAACAGCTGCCGGCTTGCGCGCGGTGGACGCAACGCGCGCAGGGGATTGAAGAGGACGTGCCAGGGACCGCAGCGACGATGCTCCACCGTCCCGATCCGCTCGACGCCGATCAGGTCGAGCTTGAGGAACACCATCACGTCGTCGTCAGGTTGCTCGAGAGAGTGACCCTGCCGCAGGGTGTCGGCCATTGCTGCGAGCAGTTCGCCATGCCGTCGTGTCAGTACGCTGGATAGCCGTGCCCTCGCCGCCGGCTCGAAACAGGTGTTTGCGAAGACGAGGATGTATACGCCGAGGCCAGCGTGGTCAGCGAGCATGGTGGCCAGACCGTCGGCGAAGCGTGTCTCGAGCGTGGACAGGGATTCGAAGGGGTCGGCTGGCGGGGTCATGGCGCAGGGGGGGCAAGCGGAATGCCGTATGGTGCCAGCGGCGGGGGCGTTTCCGCCATACCGGCAAGGTGTTTGCGCAGAGCTTCGCCCTAGAGTTCACCCTCGGTGCCGGCGCGCATCACGTTTTCCATCTTCTCGCGGATCCCGAAAATGCTGCGGCGCAGATCAGGCGTCACGCCCGCGTGCTTGCCGGCGTATTCGAACCAGGTGATGTCCCAGTCCATCATGAGCACCCAGATTGCCTTGTCCGCATCCTCCATCACGGCGATGCGGCAGGGCATGAACACGACGAACTCCGGGATCGCCTTCAACAGGTCGCGCGCCAGCGCGATGTCGCAGAAACTGAAGATTTCCACGCGGGGCGCGGCCAGGTCGCCCAGGGCCGCGCGGAAGTCCTGCGACAGCGCGTTGGTGCTGACGTGCTTGAGATTCAGACGGTTCGCACGCATCAGCATCGACTGCACGACCTCGTCGAAGGACAGCCCCGGTTTTGCCTTGAGCTTGACGGCGAAATGATTGATCACCTCGCGCGCGTCCATCTGCGCGAGGTATTCCAGCACGGGCATCGCCGCTTGCCGCCAACGCTTGCGTTCCTCGGGCGTGAGCACGCGGCTCATCTGGTAGTCGCGGTACGGCGGAGGCGGTGCTTGCTGGATGAGCAACGGGCCATAGGGCGTGAGTTCGAAGTCCAGCCAGCGCTCGGGCTGCGCCGGTGCACGGGGCGGTGCCTCGGCAGCGGCAGCCGGCAGGGCGCAACAGCAGGCAAGGAGGAGGATGGGCAGGCGCGTCATCGGGCAGATCTCCGGGCGGCGTGACTGTATCGTAGGCACGCGCCAGCCGGAGCGTCAACGTGACGTGCTCACGCGGCCCTTCGGAATTCCATCTCCAGCGTTGCCAGCGCGGCCGCGGCGGCCTCGAGATCGTCGTCGCGCGCGAAGCGTTCGATCTGCCCGGCCGCCTCCTGGACCGACTTCGCGAGCACCGTGGCTGCCGCGCCCTTGAGCGTGTGTGCCTCCTTGCGGCAAGCGTCCGCGTCGCCCGCGTCGATCGCGCGGCGCAGCGCTTCCAGGCTCGCCTCGGTGGTCGTGAGGAACATGGTTTCGAGTTCGTCCGCCAGCCCCGGATTCGTCGGATAGCGCGCGCGCAACGCGGCCCTGTCCAGCAAGGCCCCGGCGGGCGGCGCTTTGGCGCGTGACAGCCACTGCTGAAGCACGGCCGCCAACGCGGCCTCGGTGTAGGGCTTGCTGAGATGGTCGTTCGCGCCGGCCTCGAGACTGGTTTGACGGAATTCGCCACTGGCGTTGGCGGTGAGCGCGACGATGGGAATGTTGCGGCGTTCGCCCGGCAACTGGCGTATCCGGCGCGTTGCGGTGAGGCCGTCCATTTCCGGCATCTGCCAGTCCATCAGCACCAGGTCGAAGTCGTCTTCGCCCAGCATCCGAAGCGCCTCGCGGCCGTTCGAGGCGATCGCGTACTGCACGCCGAGTTCGCGCAACTGGTGCGCCAGCACCCGCTGGTTCACCGGGTGGTCCTCGGCGATCAGCACACGGCCGCCCAGCTGCAGCGCCGACGCATGGGGCAGCTCCGCGAGCGGCAGCGTCGTGGTCGGGAGGTCGAGCCGCAGCGTGAAGCAGCTTCCCTGATCCGGCACGCTGTCGACCGTGAGCGTGCCGCCCATGAGCTCGGCGAGCTGGCTGCTGACGGCAAGGCCGAGGCCGGTGCCGCCGTAGCGTCGCGTGGTCGACGCGTCGGCCTGCGAGAATGCCTGGAACAGGCGGGCGCGCCCGGCCTCGCTGATGCCGATGCCGCTGTCGCGCACGCTGAATGCGCAAAGCACGGTGCCGTCCGCTGGCGCGAAATCGGCGAGGAGCTCGACCCGCCCTGCGTGCGTGAACTTGATCGCGTTGTCGACCAGGTTGAGCAGGATCTGGCGGATGCGGGTCGGGTCACCCAGCAGTGCCGGCGGCGGCTCGGCGGCGAAAGTGAGGGTGAAGTCGAGCCGCTTTTCCAGGGCGCGCGGCTGGAACAGGGCGACGACGCCTTGCATGAGCGCCGTCGGCGAGAACGGCACCGACTCGATCGTGAGCTTGCCGGCCTCGATCTTCGAGAAATCGAGAATGTCGTTGATGATCGCGAGCAGGCTCTCCGCCGAGCTCTTCAGCGTCGCCGCGTATTCCCGCTGGCGCGCGTCGAGCGGCGTCTTCAGCAACAGGCTGCTCATCCCGAGAATGCCGTGCATCGGCGTGCGGATCTCGTGGCTCACGTTCGCGACGAACTGTGACTTGGCGTGTGCCATCTGCAGGGCGGCCTCACGCGCGGCCTCCTTGGCGGCCTCGGCGGCGCGCTGCTCGGAAACGTCGCGCATGATCGCCTGGATCACCGGCCGGCCTTCCAGCTGCATGGTGTGGAGCGCGATCTCCGCACAGAAGGTGGTGCCGTCCTGGCGCAAGCCCTGCCATTCCATCGTCGCGTGGCCGCTGCGCTTGGCGGCCTCGATGGTCTGGCGGGCATGGTCGTACGCGAGCATGCCGTTGGGCTGTACCGAGCTGCCGAGCCGGGAGATGGGGGTGTGCAGGAAAGTGTCGACCGAGTCCATGCGGAACATCTCGAGCGTCGCGGGGTTGCAGTCGGTGAAGCCGCTGTCGTCGAGGATGACGACGGCGTCGGGATTGGTCTCGAACAGCGTTTGGTATTTCTTGCGCTCGGTCTCGAGCTGCCGCGTTTGCGCGAGCATGCGGCGGCTGACGAGCACGGCCACTAGCATGGCGACCGCGGTTGCGACGATGCCGAGCACCAGCATCAGGTTGCGCGTCGCCTGATAGGCGGCGAAGGTCTTGGCGAGGTTCTTTTCGTTGGCTTCGCGCTGCAGGCGCGTCATGTTGTCGAGCGCGGCGACCAGCTTGTCCTGTAGCGGAATCGCCTGTTCCTGAAGCAGGGTCAGGGCGCCATAGTTGTTTTCGTCGAGAGCCGCTTCGACGACGCTGAACATCACCGGCTGGTTGGTTACGATGATTTCGTCGATTTTGCCCATCACCTCGCGTTCCTCTGCCGTCTCGAGCATGGCAGCGAGGCTCGAGCGGGCCTTGGCGTAGCGCTCGCCGTGCGCCTGGAATTTGAGGAAGAGCTCGTCCTTCTCCCAGGGGTCGATCGAGACCACGATCGCGTGCATGACCATGGCGCGGTCGCGCAGCGAATCGCGCATTTCCGACGCGAGCTTAGTCTTCACGTTGTTGAATTTCACCACGTGCTCGAGTTCGGCGTTGAGCGTGGCCATCTGCGAGACACCCAGGCCGATCACCGCCAACAGCAGCAGCATGGCCGCAGCGAAACCGAAGCCGACGTTGAACAGCAGGCCCCGCAGCGGTGAGGCTTTTGGCGGTGCCATGCGCTATTCGCGGCGGAAGGCGACGACGTGGTCGACAGCGAGCTTGATGCCGATCTTCTCGCCGATCGCGTGGTTGTGGTGAGAGGGCACCAGCGACAGCGCTCGCTGCCCGCTCGGCAGCTTGAGCGTGTAGAGGAATTCGGCACCGCGGAAGGCCTTGTGCTCGACCTCCGCAAGCATCAGGCTGTCGTCGTCGTGGACGATATCGTCTGGCCGTAGTAGCACGTCGACGTGGCAGCCGCGCACGCAGGCGTCGCAGCCGTGGGCACCGCATTCGACCGGGATGTGGCCATTGAGTACGCCGAGCTCGATTTCGACCTGGTGGTCGTTGATGACCTCGCCCATGAGCAGCGTGCCCTGGCCGACGAAGTCTGCGACGAAGCGGTTGGCCGGTTCGTGGTAGAGGTTGTACGGCGTGTCCCATTGCTGGATGCGACCTTCGTGCATCACGCCGACCCAGTCGGCGAGCGAGAAGGCCTCGTGCTGGTCGTGGGTGACGATGAGTGCGGTCATTGCCTCGCGCTTGAGGATGTCCCGCACCTCGAGCGAGAGCCGCTCGCGCAGCTCGACGTCGAGGTTGGAGAAGGGCTCGTCCATCAGGATCAGGCGCGGCCGCGGCGCCAGCGCCCGCGCCAGCGCCACCCGTTGCTGCTGGCCGCCGGAAAGCTGGTGCGGAAACTGGTCGGCGTGGCCGCCCAGCCCCACGAGCGCGAGAAGTTCGGCGATGCGTGCTGTGCGCGCCGACTTCGACTCGCCGCGCAGGCCGAAGCCGACGTTGTCGGCGACGCTGAGGTGCGGGAACAAGGCGTAGTCCTGGAACACCATGCCGACGCGGCGCTTCTCGGCGGCGAGCATCCAGCCGGGGCGGCTGACGACCTCGCCACTGATGCGGATCTCGCCCGCCTGGATCGGCTCGAAGCCGGAGATGCAGCGCAGCGCCGTGGTCTTGCCGCAGCCCGAGGGGCCGAGCAGGCAGCCGATCGCGCCTTCCGGCAGGGTGAAGGAGAGGTCGGCGATGATCTGTCGTGAAGCGTACGACTGTGAAACCGAATCGAGGACCAGTTCAGCCATGGGCGTCAGTCATGCAGGCGCGACCCGCGCCAGGTCAGGAGAATGATGGGAATGATACCGGCTACGACGATGGCGAGGGCGGGCAGCGCCGCGCGCTCCCACTCGCCTTCCGAGGTCATCTCAAACACCCGCACCGCCAGCGTGTCCCAGCCGAAGGGGCGGGTCATCAGGGTGATGGGCATTTCCTTCATGATGTCGACGAATGTCAGCGCCGCCGCGGTGAAGAGGCTCGCGCGCAGCATGGGCAGGTGCACGCGGCCGAGAAGCGCGGCGGTCGAGGTGCCGAGGTTGCGCGCCGCCTCGTCGATGTTGCGGGTGATGCGGTGCAGGCCGCTGTCGATCGGCCCGAAGCCGACGGCGAGAAAGCGCACCAGATACGCGAGCAGCATCACCACGAGCGTGCCCTTGAGGATTTCGCTGCCCTCGAAGCCGAACCAGCGCTGGCCGAGGTCGATCAGCCAGTTGTCGAGTGCTGCCACGGGAATGAACAGGCCCACCGCGAGCACCGCGCCGGGGAAGGCATAGCCGAGCGTCGCGATGCGTTGCGTCCACATCATGAGGCCGCCGGGGCGCTGGCGACCCGCATACCCCAGCAGCAGCGATACCGCCACGACGAGGGCGGCGCCAATGCTGGCGAGCAGAAGCGAATGCCAGGCGAAGCCCCAGTAGCGCGCGTCCAGATCCGCCTCGATCACCTCGCGCGTCCACAACGCGAGTTGCATGACCGGGATCAGGAAGGCGATCGCCAGCACGCTGCCGGCGTAGAGGAACGCCAGCCACGCGAGGCCCGCCGACAACTGGATGCGGCGGTTGCCGGCGCTGCGGCCGACGGCGCCGAAGCGCATTTTCGCGCGCGAGCGCTGCTCGAACACCACCGCGACCAGCACGAACAAGATCAGAATCGACGCCAGCTGCGCCGCGGCCGGCAGGGAAAACAGGCTGTACCACGCCTTGTAGATGGCGGTGGTGAAGGTGTCATAGTTGAAGATCGCCATGGTGCCGAAGTCGGCCAGCGTCTCCATCAGTGCCAGCATGAGCCCCGCGGCGATCCACGGTCGTGCCATCGGCAGCGCCACCCGGAAAAAGCCCTGCGTGCGCGACAGGCCGAGCGACTGCGCGGCCTCCAGTGCGATCGCGCCCTGGGTCGCGAAAGCGTTTTTCGCGATGAGATACACATAGGGGTAGAGCGCGAGCGACATCACCACGATCACCCCGCCGCGCGAGCGGATTTCGGGCAGGCCGGTGATGCCCCAGCCGTCGCGCAGCCAGGTTTGCAGTGGCCCGGTGAAATCCAGCAGGCCGATCGCGACGAAGGCCGTGACGTAGGCGGGCAGCGCCAGCGGCAGCAAGAGCGCCCAGTCGAACAGCCGTCGGCCGGGAAACTCGCACATCGCCGTGAGCCAGGCGAGTGAGACGCCGAGCACCGACACGCCAAGGCCGACGCCGAGGACGAGCCAGACCGTGTTGACGACGAGGCTCGGCAGGGTGAATTCGATGAGGTGGGCGAGGATTTCCTGTTCGGCCTCGGCAAAGGCCGAAAACGTCACCAGGACCGGCACCAGTACCAGCGCGGCGACGGCGAGCGCGAACAGCATCCAGCCGCTCAAGCGGGGGCGCGAGTGGGGCAAAACAAAAACGCCCGCGGAGGGCGTTTTTGCCGGGTCGGCGATGCTGTTCGACAAGATGGGTGCTTACCTGTAACCGGCGCGATCCATCAATTTTACGGCCTGGGCCTGCAGGCGGCCAGCCTCGTTGACGTTGATGAGATTCTGCGTGAAGCTGCCCCAGGCCGCCACTTTCGGGTCCGGCGACACCTTCGGGTTGACCGGATATTCCATGTTGACGTCGGCGAACAGGTTCTGCGCCTTTTCGGAGGCCAGCCACTCGATCAGGCGCTGGGCGCCGGCCGGATTCTTGGCGTGGCGGGTCACGCCGGCGCCGGAGACGTTGACGTGCACGCCGGCAGAGCGGTTCTGGCCGCCCTGGTTGGGCCAGAATATCGCCAGCGGCAGGTTCGGATCCTTCTCCATCAGGCGACCGTAGTAATAGGTGTTCACCAGCGTCACGTCGCACTGGCCAGCAGCCACCGCCTCCATCGCCTTGGTGTCGTCCGGGAAGGGCGACGTGGCGAGGTTGGCGACCCATCCTCGCACGATGGATTCGGTCTTCGCTTCGCCGTATTCGCGGATCATCATCGCGACCAGGCTCTGGTTGTAGACCTTCTTCGAGGTGCGGAGGCAGAGGCGGCCTCGCCACTTCGGGTCGGCCAGGTCCTCGTAGGTCGAAAGCTCGGAGGTCTTCACCCGGGTGGGATTGTAGACGACCGTGCGGGCACGCACCGACAGGCCGAACCACTGGTTGTTCGGGTCGCGCAGGTGAGCGGGCACGTTGGCTTCGAGCGAGGGGGACTTGATCGGGCGCAGCAGGCCTTCCTGCGAGGCCTGCCATAGGTTGCCGGCGTCGACGGTGAGGAGGACGTCGGCACGGGTGTTGCGGCCCTCGGCCTTGAGGCGGGCCATCAGCGGGCCTTCCTTGTCGGTGATGAAGCGGATCGGCACGCCGGTCTCGCGGGTGTAAGCGTCAAACAAGGGCTTGATCAGCTGCTCGTTGCGGGCGGAATAGACGACGACTTCCTGCGCTGTAGCAGGCTGTGCGGCGGCGGCGAGCGTGAGGGCGGCGAGGAGGCGGACGAAAAGCGATTTCATGGGCAGGGAACCTTCGGTGATTGGATAACCGTAATCGTACTACAAATGAGAACCGTTATCACTAATAATTATTTTTATGTGGGGATAGAAGGCTGATTAGATTTTTTCGAACTGGGCGAGTGTCTGCAGCATGCCCTCGAAGACCGCGTCCATGCGCAGACGCCCCGGGGTGCTGTCGACGGTGAAGCCGGGCTGGGCAAGCGGCGAGACGTCGAGGAGATTGAGGAGGTTCGCCGGGTACTCGACTTCCAGCGTCAGCCGCATGGGATAGTAGCCGTCGAGAAAGCGGCGCATGTAGGGACCGCTGTAAAGATTGAAATAGCCGCTGCCGGTATCGCGGAGCGCGCGCGTCTCCGCCTCCAGACAGAGCCGGGCGCCGCGACCCACGTTCACCAGCTGGACCGTGGGTCCCTCGACCCAGGCGTTCTCGATTTCCTTGTTCTGCTTGACCTTGAGATTCCGCACGAACCCTTCGCGGAAAGTGATCTGGGCGCGGGGAACGGCGTCCAGATTGTCGTGGCACTGCAAGAGCTTCACCCAGCCGGTCGCGAGGCTGCCCTCGTCGATGCGGAACCAGTTCTGGTGGTGGTGGATGGGCTTGTTCGGGGGGGGCTCGAGAAAGTGCAGGCCGCCTTCGTTGACGTTGTGCGCGCTTTCAAAGCTGAGGTCCGTGGCGCCATGCGCCTGGCCGGTGCCGACCAGCCAGGGCAGGGCGAGCAAGCCGAGCAGCGCGCGGAAGCGGAGGCTATTCGAGCCAGGCATCCGCCGTCACCACCGGCAGCGCAGCCAGCGCCCGGCGCGCGCCGTCGAAGCGCGCACGCCAGTAGCGGTCGTTGAGACTGGACACCATGACGCCCCCAGTGCGGCTGCTCGAGGCGTGCACGAAACGGTTGTCGCCGAGGTAGATGCCCACATGGGAGAATGCGCGGTTGAGCGTGTTGAAAAAGACAAGATCCCCCGGCTGAAGTTCATGGGGCTCAACCGGCTGCAACGCGTCGCTGATGGCGCGGCTGTCGCGCGGCAGCTGGATGCCGGCCACCTCGCGGAAGACGTGGTTGACGAGGCCGCTACAGTCCAAGCCCTGTTGCGGTGAAGCGCCCCCCAGGCGGTACGGCGTGCCGACCAGGCTCACCGCGTACATCGATACGTCTGCGCCCGACATCGCGTGCGCGGGCGAAATCAGACTGGCCAGCAGGGCGACGAGCAAGGCGGCTTTCATCGAACGGGCATCGCTACCTATATTGAAAGTGGTAACAACAGCGGCTAAAGCCTTCCACAACTTGAATCCGAGGATTTCACCATGAGCGACCGTGAAAACGAGACCAGTATGACCGAATCGTCCGAACTTGTGCAATTGCAGGCCGAGGCCGCCTCGGCGGCCGGCGAGCCCGACCTGCGCGAGCGCGTCAAGACACTGACGGCGCGCCTGTTGCATGAGCGCCGGCTGATGTTCGAGGATGTGCGCGCCATCGTCGCGGCCGTCACCGCCGGCGTGGGCGAGGGACTTACCGCCCGCGGCGGCGAGATCCGCAGCGGCCTCAAGGAAGCGGTAGCCGGCGTGGATGACGCCGTGGGCAGCGCGGCGCAAGCTGCGTCCTACGCCCTCGAGGAGGCCGTGTCGCAAGGCAAGTCGTTCAAGGACAATGAACTCAAGGCGACGCTCGAACAGTTGCGCGACCTCGAGTCGCAGCTCGTCGACACCCTGAAGCAGACCGCCGAGCAGTCGCGCGGCGCGCTGAAGGACGAACTCGAAGCCCTCAGTGCCCACCTCAAGCACAGCGGAACGCGCACCGGCGAGCAGGTGCGCGAGGCGCTGCAGCGGCTCGCGGGCGGGGTCAAGGCGAGCGCCGAGGCGGGCCGGGCCGGAGTGTCCGACACCGCCAGCGTCGCTGTCGACCGCCTCGCCCAAGTGGCGAGCGGCGTGCTCGAGGCACTGTCCGAGTCGCTCAGGCGGCAGAGCGAACGTCTGCGTTCCTGATTCGCCTACTGCCCCGCGGGCATCGTGCGGGGCGCCGGGTGAAGCGGGAAGGGTAGAGGGCGTTTACGCCCGTAAGCGCGGCCCTTGACGGGTTCGTGATTGCGGCGTGCCGCCGGGGTTTTTGCAGCGGCTTACGAATCCGGCGTGCCCCTTGCGGGTACAGCGGAGTCGTTGCCGCTGAGGTTTTTGCAGCGGCTTACGAATCCGGCGTGCCCCTTGCGGGTACACTTCCGGCAACCTGAATCCAGCCATTTGCCATGCTTTGGGAAACCATATCGGTCGTGCGTGACCTGCCGCGGCTGCATGAGATCGCCTCGGTAATGATCCGCTATGGGTGGGGCGACCTGGTGCGCTTGCTCGGCATCAGTGGCGTACTGGAGCGCGCCGGACGCGTGCTGCATTGGCAGAGCACGTCGGAAATCAGTCAGCTGGAGGCGCCGGTGCGCATCCGTCGTGCGCTGGAGGAACTGGGGCCGACCTTCGTCAAGCTGGGGCAGTTGCTGGCCACCCGCGTCGACATGTTCCCGCCGCACTGGATCGCCGAATTCGAGAAGCTGCATAGCCAGGTGCCGCCAGTGCCCTACGAGCGAATGCACCCCGTGCTGGTATCCGCGCTCGGCGGCGAGCCGAGCGAGTTGTTCGCCCAGTTCGACCCGACCCCCATTGCCGCGGCGTCGATCGCGCAGGTGTATCGCGCCACGCTGAAGGACGGCACACCGGTGGTGGTCAAGGTGCGGCGCCCCAACATCGAGAGCGTGATTCACGCCGATCTGCGCATCATGGAGCACGCCGCCAGGCTGCTCGAGAGCGAGGTGCCGGAGAGCCGCCGCTACGATCCCGTGCACATCGTCTCGCAGTTCCGGCGCTCGCTCGGGCGCGAGCTCGATCTGGCGAAGGAGGCGCGCAACATCGACCAGTTCGCGCGCCATTTCGCGGGCGACCCGGTGGTGAAGATCCCGCGGGTGTACTGGCAGTTCACCAGCGAACGCGTCAACGTCCAGGAGGAGATCAGCGGCCTTGCCGGGGTCGCCCCCGATCGCCTGAGGGCGGCGGGGCTCGACGCCAAGCTGCTCGCCTCGCGCGGCGCCGATGCCGTGCTGCGCATGGTGCTCGTGCACGGCTACTTCCATGCCGACCCCCATCCGGGCAACGTGCTGTTCCTGCCGGACAACCGCATCGGCATGATCGACTTCGGCATGGTCGGCATGCTGACCGAGAGCCGTCGCGCCCAGATCGTCGATCTGCTGCACGCGCTGGTGCGGAAGGACGAGCAGGGCGTGCTGCAGGTCCTGCTCGACTGGAGTGGTGACTCGAACGTAGACGAGGACCGGCTTGCCTACGACGTGACCGAACTCCTGCAGAGCTACGACAACCTGCAGCTCAAGGACGTGAAAATCGGCGCGCTGCTGAACGACATCACCGCGATGATGCGGGAGAACGACCTGCTCTTGCCGGCCGACCTGATCCTGCTTTTCAAGACGCTGATCACGCTGGAGGGCCTGGGGCAGCAGCTCGATCCCGAGTTCCACATGATCGACCACGTGACGCCGTTCGTCGAGCAGGTGATCCAGCAACGCTACACGCCCGGCGCGCTGTTCGCGCGGGGGCGCCGCAGCGTGCGCGAGGCGCTCGAGGTGGTCGCGGATCTGCCGCGCGACCTGCGTCACCTGTTGCGCGACGCCCGCCGCGGGCGGGTGAAGGTGGACCTCGACCTCAAGCGCCTAGACCATTTCGGCCATCAGCTCGACCGCGCGAGCAACCGCCTCACGATGGGCATCCTCACCGCGTCGCTGGTGATCGGCTCGAGCATCATCATGACGGTGGAGGGCGGGCCAGAGTTATTTGGCCTGCCGCTGTTTGGCCTGCTGGGCTTCCTGATCGCGTTTTTCAACAGCGTCTGGATCATTTTGTCCATCTGGCGCTCGGGCAAGCACTGAGTCGGCCCCGGCGCCGCCCCCGTCGAGCCCAGCCAGGGGCGCGGGGTGGGCGAGCAGGTAGCCCTGTACGTGCGCGATGCCGAGTTGCTCGACCGCGCGCAGCACCTCGGTGGTCTCCACCCCCTCGGCCACGAGGACGTATCCGGCATCGGTCATCATGCGCGCGAAATCGGCGACGACCCGGGCCGCACGGTTGCCCTCGCCGAGCTTGCCAACGAGCGAAATATCGAGCTTGACGACGTCGACCGGCAGATCGACGAGATAGCGCAGGGGCGAGTAGCCGGTGCCGAAGTCGTCCATGGCGATGCGGTAGCCCGCGGTGCGCAAGAGGTCGAGATAGGTGCGCACCTCGTTCATCTGGGTGATGAGCGAGGTCTCGGTGATTTCCAGCATCAAGGGATGGCGCGCGCTGTGGCGCGACAGCTGCATCAGCTGCGAGACGACTTCGGCATGCGGGATGCTCTGCGCCGAAAGGTTGATCGAGACGCCGCATCCTTCTCGCAGCAGGCCGGCGCTGAGATCCGCGTCGAGCTGGTTGAGGACGGCAAGGTCGAACGCGGTTTCCAGTCGACGGCTGCTGACGATCGGCAGGAACGCTTCGGGAAAGATGAGCGCGTCGCGGTCGCGGATGCGGGCGAGCGCCTCGTAATAGTCGACGTTGTAGGCCGGCAGGCTGAGGATGGGCTGGTAGTGCAGCTCGATCATGCCCGGGGTCGAGAGCGCCTGGAAGAGGGCGTGGGTTTCCCGGCTGGCGACGAGCGTCTCGGCGGTGCTCTCGGTGTCTTCGCCGTACAGCGCGATCGGCGTGCGTCCGGGCCGCTTCGCCGTGTACATGGCGATGTCCGCCTGCTTCGGCAGGTCGTCGATTTTCCCGACGTCCTCCTCCGCGCAGAAAGCGATGCCGATGCTGATTCCCACCGGTTCCTTGATGCCGAGCCCGGCGAAGTTCGACGACTCGATGAGGTGCTGGCAGCGCTGGGCGATCTGGCGCGCCTGCGTGGGAGTCGTCCGGGCGAGGAAAGTCGCGAATTCGTCGCCGCCGAGGCGATAGAGGCGGTCGTTCGCGCGCAGCGCCATCACCAGCGCATCGGCGATGATGGTCAACACGCGGTCGCCCTTGGCGTGCCCGTAGGTGTCGTTGATCGCCTTGAAGCGGTCGCAGTCGAACAGCAGATAGGCGACGCCCTGGGGATTGTCCTGCACGTCGGCGCGGAAGCGCTCCCAGTCCTCGTCGTAGGCACGTCGGTTGAAGCAGCCGGTGAGGGCATCCTGCCGAGCTTGCGAATGGAATTCCCGGTTCTGGTCCTCCAGCGAGCCATGCAGCGTGCGCAGCTGCAGCTGGTAGTCGTAGAGCGAGCGGCGGATGTGCTCGAGTTCGTTGATGCGCATGGGCGCCTGGCCGGCGAGCCGCGGATCAAAGTGCCCCGCCTGCATCGCCTGGATGTCTTGCCAAAGGCGGCGCAGCGGACGCACCAGCAGCTGGTTGTAGAGGGCGAACCCGACCAGGGTCGCGCCGAGCAGCAGTGCAAGCACCGCGAGGAGCGCATTCGACAGGATCTCCTGGAAACGCGCCTGGTCGGCATTGGGCACGACGGCGAACTCTAGCCGGCTGTTGAGCTCGCCAGCCGGAACGACCTCGCCGGCAGCGATCCGCAACGCGAGCGCACGAACGTGGGCGGGCAGCGTCGGGTAGTTCGCCTGTAGCGCGGGGAAGAGATCGACACGCACCAGCACGTGGCCGAGCAAGGTTTGGCGCCGTTCGTCCGCGTACACGGGGTACGCGTAAAACAGCACGTGTCGCGCTGCCTCTCGGGCGACCCAGGCGAGCGGTTCGTGCGGCGACTCCAGGCGATCGAGCCTGGCGGGCATCGGTTCGGCACCGTTCTCCGGCGTCAGCACCTGGCCGTCGGGGTCGTACAGGGCGACGCGTGTCTGGCGGTTATTGATCTGCCCGCTCTCGTAGACCCGGTGGTCGCGCCAGTGGGTGTAGTACTCGGGGAGGGCGAGTTGCTGCCGCGTCTCGTCCCAATCCGCGAGACTCGCCGCCTGGCGGCGGGTCGCCTCGAGCAGGCGCTGCACGGCGAGAGACAGCTCGGAACGCGCAGCGTTTTCGTTGTGCAGCGTCATGCTTTGACCGACGCGCTGGGTCTGGTGCACGGCAAAGGCGGCGATCAGCCCAGTCAGCCCCAGCAGCGCCGCAAAGAAGACGAGGACGGCGTGGCGGATCGAGAACGTGCGCGGCCCGCTCATCGCTTAGGGACGAGCTTGAAGCTGGCGAGGTGGCGCAGGGCGTGCTCGAGCAGGTCGAATTCGTGTTCGCCGTCCATGAAGTGATTGGCACCTTTGATGACTGCCATCGGCACCTCGATGTGCTGCAGGGCCTTCAGCCACCCCTTGCTGGCAAGCTCGTCGACATCGCCCATGATGAGACGCGTGGATACGGGCGCGCGTTTCAGGGCGGTGAGCACCTCGGCCTGTCCCCAGCGAGCGTAGGAAAGCAGGCCTTCGGCCGTCGTCAGGTACTTGCGGCAGAAAGACAGCGGATGCGGGATGAGCGCCCGCTGATTCTGCGCGATCCGGCCTTCCAACTCGGCGATGAGGCGTGCGCGGTCGACGCCGCCGATTTGCGCTTCGATCAGGGAAACGCCGACATACCCCTTCACCACCGGATCCGGATTCCGGCTCAGGTAGGCGAGCCCCTGCAGGCTGCCGAAACTGTGGCCGAACACGACCACCGTTGAGTGTCCCTGCGTCTTCAGCCAAGCCACCCAGCGCGCGATTTCGGCGACGTCGTCGTCCATGCCGTGGCGGTGGACGGCCTCGCAGGCGAGGCTTTGCTTGCGGCCGGGAACGTTGAGGCTGAGCGTCGGGCTGAGCACGGCGTAGCCGGCGTCGTTGAGCCCGCGCGCGAGCGTGGCGACGGTTGCGAAATCGCGGGTCTGCAGAAAGCCGTGAATCAACAGCACCGCCGGCTTGGTGCGCGCACCGGGGAGGTACTCGGCGCTCGCAGGAATACCCGGGCCCATCGTCTGTTGCACGATTTCCGCCGCAGCCAGGGCGGGAACACAGGCGATCAGCAGTCCGAGCAGTAGCGCGCGCATGGGCGGAAGGTAGGCAGATCCTTTCTCGTTAACGGCAGGCGGGGGCACAACTGAAGCGCGCCAGCGGGTGACCGGGAGCGGGATGGTAGACTGTCACGGAGCGATACGCCAAATGTCTGATTTGAAACATTTCTTTTCTGCCGACGGCCCCTGCGCTGCGGTGCTGCCCGGCTGGCGCGCGCGTCCTCAACAACTGGCGATGGCCGAGGCGGTCGAACGAGCGATCGACACCCGCGGCGTGTTGCTTGCCGAGGCGGGCACGGGCACCGGCAAGACCCTCGCCTATCTCATTCCCGCTTTGCTGTCGGGCGGCAAGGTGGTGGTCTCGACCGGCACCAAGGCGCTGCAGGACCAGCTGTTCCACCGCGACCTGCCGGCCGCGCGCCGGGCATTGAAGTCGCCGGTCAAGGTCGCGCTGTTGAAAGGCCGCGCGAACTACGTCTGTCACCACCACCTGCAGCGCAACCTTGCCGACGGCCGCTTCACCCAGCGCGACGACGCGACCTGGCTGGCGAAGATCGCGCGCTTCGCCGAAACCAGCGTGAGCGGCGACCGTGCCGAGGCCGAGGGCATCCCGGAAGACGCCAACGCCTGGCACTACGCGGTGTCGAGTCGGGAAAACTGCCTCGGCAGCGACTGCGCCCATTTCAAGGACTGCTTCGTCATGGCGGCGCGCAAGGCCGCGCTCGACGCCGAGGTGGTCGTGGTCAATCACCATCTCTTCTTCGCCGACCTGTGGCTGAAGGACGAGGGTGTCGCCGAACTGCTGCCCGCGTGCAACACCGTCATCCTGGACGAGGCGCACCAGCTCGCCGAGACCGCCGCGCAATTCTTTGGCGAGACGGTCTCCGTCGGCCAGCTGCTCGACCTCGCTGGCGACACCAAGCGACTCGCTGCGGTGAAGGCGGGCGACTTCCCCGCGTTGCGCCGCGCCGCCGAGGACCTCGCCAAGGCCGCGCGCGACCTGCGGCTGGCCTTTCCGCAGAGTCCCATCAAGGCGACCGCGGCGGATCTCGCACGCTACGACAAATGGCCGGATGCGCTGAAAAACCTGAGCGCGGCGCTCGACGAAACGACGAAGCTGCTGGAAACGCAGGCCGAGCGCGACGCCGACCTGAAGAACTGCCATGAGCGCGCGCTGGGCGTGCAGGCCATGCTGGCCAGCTGGCAGCGTGACGACGACCCCGCGCAGCCGCGCGTGCGCTGGCTCGAAACGACCCTGAGTTCGCTGCTGCTGCACGCAACACCCCTGGCGGTCGGCGAGCGCTTCGGCGCCAAGCTCGTCGAGCGCGCGCAGGCCTGGATCCTCACGTCCGCGACGCTGTCGGTCGGCGGCGACTTCACCCACGTCAAGGCGCGACTTGGCATCGAGGATGCCGATACCTTGTGCGTGGACAGCCCTTTCGACTACCCGCGACAGGGCGTGCTCTACGTGCCGCAGGATCTTCCCGCACCCAACACGCCGGAGTTCACCGAGGCCGTCGTCGAGGCCGCGCTGCCGGTGCTCGAGATCAGTCAGGGGCGGGCCTTCATCCTCTTCACCAGCCTGCGCGCGCTGGACAGGGCGCGCAGCCTGCTTGCCGACGCGTTCAGGTTCCGCGGTTGGGAGTTTCCGTTGCTGGTGCAGGGCGACGCGCCGAAGAACGAGCTCTTGGCAAGATTTCAGCAGGCGGGCAACGCCGTGCTGCTGGGGAGCCAGAGCTTCTGGGAGGGCGTCGACATGCCCGGCGACGTGCTGTCAGTCGTCATCATCGACAAGCTGCCGTTCCAGCCGCCCGATGACCCGGTCGTCGCCGCGCGCATCGCCCACCTGGAAAAAAGCGGCGGCAAGCCCTTCATGGACTACCAGCTGCCGCACGCAGCGATCAGCCTGAAGCAGGGGGCGGGGCGGCTGATCCGCACCGAGACCGACCGCGGCGTGCTGATGATCTGCGACACCCGCCTGGCCGAGAAGCCGTACGGGCGCCTGCTGCTCAACGCGCTGCCGGCGATGACGCGGACGCGGAAGCTGGAGGTGGTGGAGCGGTTTTTCGCCGCTCAGGCGAGCGTCTGCACGAAGGCCAGCACCTCGGCCGCGTGACCCGGGGCCTTCAGCCCCCGCCAGCTCTTCACCAGCGTGCCGTCCTTGTCGAACACGAAGGTGCTGCGTTCGATGCCGCGCACCTGCTTGCCGTACATGTTCTTGAGTTTCATCACCTTGAACAGTTCGCACACCTTCTCGTCCGCGTCGGACAGCAACTCGAAGGGAAAGCCGTGCGCGGCTTTGAAGCCTTCGTGCGACTTCAGGCTGTCGCGCGAGACGCCGACGACGATGGTGTCGGCCTTGCGGAAATCTTGGTAGAGGTCGCGGAACTCCTGGCCTTCGAGCGTGCAGCCTGAGGTGTTGTCCTTGGGGTAGAAGTAGACGACGACGTTCTTGCCGCGATGGTCGGAGAGCTTGAAGGTCGTACCGCCGGTGGAGGGTAGTTCGAAATCCTTGATGTGCAGTTCGCTCATGGCGTATGTCTCGGGCTAACGGGTGGAGGATTTGAGCAGCACGATGACCGCACCGGCGCCGCCGTCGACGGTGCGGGCCTGGCAGAAGGCGAGCACGTCCTCACGCTGCATCAGCCAGTGGCGCACCTTGTTCTTCAGCACCGGCAGGCGGTTTTTCGAGCCATGGCCCTTGCCGTGGATGATGCGCACGCAACGGCGGTCTTCGTTCATGCAGCGGTTGAGGAAGGCGGCGAGCGCGACGCGCGCCTCGTCGCCGGTGTGACCATGCAGGTCGAGCTCGCCCCGGATGACCCAGCCGCCGCGGCGCAGTTTACGGATCGCGGCGGTGGGCACGCCTGGGCGGGCGAAGAACAGTTCCTCGCCGGTGGCGACGGCGGCTTCCCAGTCCCACGGGTCGGCGAGCGCGTCGACCAGCACCTGACGCTCGTCGGCATGGCGTTGGCGTGCGACAGGCTCGGGCAGTGGCCGCTTGAGGTCGGCGCGGCCGGAGGGAGGCAGGGGAATCGCGTCGGCGACGGCACGGCGAAACAACAGCGGGCCGTCGGGTTGCGGCTGGGGTTTGTGTGGTGCCTGATGCCGGGCAGGGGCTTGCGCGGCTTGCTCGCGCAACGCACGGCGCACGCGTGCCAGCGCCTCGAACGAGGCGGGCGCGAGCGCGCTGCGGCTGCGCTTAGAGGGCCTGTTCACCCCAATTTCACACCTGCGTTACCGCGAGAAAGCGATGGATGCAAGGCGCGGCGCGCTGGCAAGGGTTGTTCCCTTGCCAAGCGGCGCAACGCCGCAGACGCGCTTTCTAGCGGTAACCCGGAGGGGCGGGCCGATTTGGGCGCATCCCGTTGTCGCGGTCCACTTGCTGTGCCGGCACAGCGGCGTGTCCCGCTTCGCGGGCTGCATCCCAAATCGGCCTCGCCGCAGGCGTGAAATTGGGGTGAACCGGCCCTCGATCACTTGGTCTTGCCCAGCGCGTCGAGGTAGCGCTCGGCGTCGAGCGCGGCCATGCAGCCGGACGCGGCGCTGGTGACGGCCTGTTTGTAGATGTGGTCTTGCACGTCGCCGGCGGCGAACACGCCCTCGATGCTCGTCGCGGTCGCGTTGCCGGCGCGGCCCGAGCGGGTGACGATGTAGCCGCCGTCGAGATCGAGCTGGCCCTCGAAGATGCCGGTGTTGGGCTTGTGGCCGATGGCGATGAAGATGCCGGTGAGCGCGATTTCCTTGGTGGCGCCGTCCTTGGTGCTCTTGATGCGCATGCCGGTGACGCCGGTCTTGTCGCCGAGCACCTCGTCGAGCACGTGGTCGAGTTCGAGGGTAATCTTGCCCTCCTTCACCTTTTCCATGAGGTGGTCGACCATGATTTTTTCGGCCTTGAAGGTGTCGCGCCGATGCACCAGCGTGACGTGCTTGGCGATGTTGGCGAGGTAGAGCGCTTCCTCGACGGCGGTGTTGCCGCCGCCGATGACGGCGACGTCCTGGCCCTTGTAGAAGAAGCCGTCGCACGTGGCGCAGCCGGACACGCCCTTGCCCATGAAGGCCTGCTCGGACGGCAGGCCGAGGTACATGGCCGAGGCGCCGGTAGCAATGATGAGCGCATCGCAAGTGTAGGTGCCGGAGTCGCCGATCAGCGTGAACGGCTTCTCGGTCAGCTTCGCGGTGTGGATCTGGTCGAAGATGATCTGGGTGTTGAAGCGTTCGGCGTGGCGCTGGAAGCGGTCCATCAGCTCGGGGCCCTGCACGCCGTCGACGTCCGCCGGCCAGTTGTCGACCTCGGTGGTGGTCATCAGCTGGCCGCCCTGCTGCATGCCGGTGATGACGACCGGGGAGAGGTTGGCACGCGCGGCGTAGACGGCCGCCGTGTAGCCCGCGGGGCCGGAACCGAGAATGATCAGCTTGTGATGTTGTGCGCTCATGGGTCGTTTCCAGTGATCAGGGTGGGAAGCTCGGTATTCTAACCAAACTCGCTGGTCGCAATCCCATGACCGGTAGCGCGGGAATGAAGGGGCTGCCGACCGCGAGGGTATCCTCGCTCTCGCTCGCGCCGACGCGCCTAATCCGGGATAATCCGGCACATTCCAAGCTGATACTCCTTCATGGCGCGACCCGCTTCCTCTTCCTCCCAGACCCTGCCGCCGCGCATGCAGCGCTTGCTGCGCGAGGCGCGCGCCCTGCTGGTTGGGGCCGCTGCACTGTTTCTCGCCGCCATCCTGCTCACCCACAGCGTCGCCGATCCCGGTTTCTCCACGACCGGCGACGGCGGCGCGCTGCGGAATCTCGGTGGCCGCGTCGGCGCCTGGCTGTCGGACCTGCTGCTGATGCTGTTCGGCGTGTCGGCCTGGTGGTGGGTGGTGCTGGCGCTGGCCTATGTCATCCGAACCTTCCGATCGTTGGACGAAGTGCCGCTCGCGGGTGGACGCCAGCGCTGGTTCCGTCTCGGCGGCTTCTCGCTGCTGCTGCTTGCCAGCACGGGCATCGAGTGGCTGCGGGGCTGGCATTGGCCAGTGAGCCTGCCGGACGAGGCGGGCGGGGTTTTCGGCTCGGGCGTAGGCGAGTTTGCCGCGTCGGTGCTGGGCTTCAGCGGCGGCTCCTTGGTGCTGTTGCTGCTGATGGCCGTGGGCTTCAGCCTCTTTACCGGGGTGTCCTGGCTGTCGATGGCCGAGCGCACGGGCGAATGGATCGAGCGCGGTTGGTGGAGGGCGATCGAGGCCATCCAGGCCCACCGTGACCGCAAGCTCGGCGAGGTCGCGCAGCAGCGGCGCGAAGCCAAGGTCATCGAGGAGAAGAAGAAGCTGGTCGAAGCGCCGCCGATCCGCATCGAGCCGGTGGTGAAGGAAGTGCCGCAGTCGGAGCGCGCGGTGGTCGAGAAGCAGGCGCCGCTCTTCTCCGACCTCCCCGACTCGCCGCTGCCGCCGCTGCACCTGCTCGACCCCGCCGACGAGGCGGTGGAGACCGCGAGCCCCGAGGCGCTCGAGTTCACCTCGCTGATGATCGAGCGCAAGCTCGCCGAATTCGGCGTCGAGGTGAAGGTCGTCTCGGCCTCGCCCGGTCCGGTCATCACGCGCTACGAGATCGAGCCGGCGATGGGGGTCAAGGGCAGCCAGATCGTCAACCTCGCCAAGGATCTCGCGCGCACGCTTTCGGTCACCAGCATCCGCGTGGTCGAGGCGATCCCCGGCAAGCACACCATGGGGCTGGAGATCCCCAACGCCAAGCGACAGATCGTCCGCCTCTCCGAAATCCTCGGCTCCAAGGTCTATCACGACAGCGCGAGTCCCCTGACCGTCACGCTCGGCAAGGACATCGCCGGTAACCCGGTGGTGGCCGATCTGGCAAAAATGCCGCATCTCTTGGTCGCCGGCACCACCGGCTCGGGCAAGTCGGTCGGCGTCAACGCGATGATCCTGTCGCTCGTCTACAAGGCCGACCCCGCGACCGTGCGCATGATCATGGTCGATCCCAAGATGCTCGAACTTTCGATCTACGAGGGCATCCCGCACCTGCTTGCGCCCGTGGTGACCGACATGAAGCAGGCTGCCAGTGCGCTCAACTGGTGCGTGGCGGAGATGGAGCGGCGCTACAAGCTCATGTCGGCAGTCGGCGTGCGCAACCTCGCCGGCTACAACCAGAAAGTGCGCGACGCCAAGAAGGCGGGCACGCCCTTGACGCATCCGTTCAGCCTGACGCCGGACAACCCCGAGCCGCTCGAGACCATGCCGATGATCGTCGTCATCATCGACGAACTCGCCGACCTCATGATGGTGGTCGGCAAGAAGGTCGAGGAGCTCATCGCGCGCCTGGCGCAGAAGGCGCGCGCGGCCGGCATCCACCTCATCCTCGCCACCCAGCGGCCCTCGGTCGACGTCATCACCGGCCTCATCAAGGCGAACATCCCCACCCGCATCGCTTTTCAGGTGTCGTCCAAGATCGATTCGCGCACCATCCTCGACCAGATGGGCGCCGAGGCCTTGCTGGGGCAGGGCGACATGCTCTATCTGCCGCCCGGCACCGGCCTGCCGCAGCGCGTGCACGGCGCCTTCGTGTCGGACGCCGAAGTGCATCGCGTCGTCGATTACCTGAAATCGCTCGGCGAGCCCGACTACATCGAGGGCGTGCTCGAATCGCCGGAAGAAGGCGGCGAGGGCGGCGGCGAATTCGGCGAGGCCGGCGCCGAAGCCGACCCGCTCTACGACCAGGCCGTCGCCTACGTGCTCAAATCGCGGCGCGCGTCGATTTCGGCGGTGCAGCGCCAGTTGCGCATCGGCTACAACCGCGCCGCGCGCATGATCGAGGACATGGAGCGCGCCGGCCTCGTGTCGCCGATGCAGTCGAACGGCAACCGCGACGTGCTCGCGCCGCATAGCGAATCATGAGCCGCTTCTACGCCCTGATTCCCGCCGCCGGCTCGGGCTCCCGCATGGGCGGAGCGATCGAGAAGCAGTACCTGGATCTCAATGCCGTGCCGATGATCGCGCACGCGATGATGGTGCTGGCGCGCGAGCCGCGCATCGAGCGGATCTTCGTCGTGCTGTCGCCCACCGACAAGCGCTGGAACAACTATGAATGGCAGGGCTGGGAAGAGCGCATCGAGGTGCTACGCTGTGGCGGCAGGACCCGCGCCGAAACCGTGCTGAACGGCCTCGAGGCGATCGCCAAGGTCTGCGCACCGGATGACTGGGTGCTGGTGCACGACGCCGCGCGCCCCTGCCTGCCGGACGACATGCTGGCGAAGCTCATCGACGAAGTCGCCGACGACCCGGTCGGCGGACTGCTCGCCGTGCCGGTCGCCGATACGCTCAAGCGCGCCTCGAATGACACGACATCCGGCGTGCGTGCCGAAGCCACCGTGCCGCGTGCCGGCCTGTGGCAGGCGCAGACGCCGCAGATGTTCCGCCACGGCAAACTGGCCGAAGCGTTGCGCAGCGCCGGCAGCGACATGACCGACGAGGCCTCGGCGATCGAACAACTGGGGCTGCAGCCGCGCCTGGTCGAATCCGACAGCCGCAACCTCAAGGTCACCTGGCCGCAGGACCTCGAGCTCGCGAGCCTGATCCTGAGGAAGCTCTATGAGTGACATCCGCATCGGTCACGGCTTCGACGTCCACGCGCTGGTCGAAGGCCGCAAGTGCATCATCGGCGGCGTCGACATTCCCTACGAGCGGGGGCTGGCCGGCCACTCCGACGCCGACGTGCTGCTGCATGCGATCTGCGATGCCCTGCTCGGCGCGGCGGGCCTGGGCGACATCGGCCGCCACTTCCCCGACACCAGCGCGGAATTCAAGGGCATCGACAGCCGCATCCTGTTGCGCCGTGTCGCCGAACAGTTGAAGGCGCGCGCCTGGCAGGTCGGCAACGTCGACGCCACGGTCATCGCGCAGGCGCCGAAAATGGCACCGCACATCGCACGCATGACGGCGCATATCGCCGACGATCTCGGCGTCGCCCTCGACCGCGTCAACGTCAAGGCCACCACCACGGAAAAGCTCGGCTTCACCGGTCGCGGCGAAGGCATCGCCGCCGAGGCGGTGTGCCTCATCGTGCGTGGCTGAACCCGCCCCGCCGCCGGCGGAAACGCTGCGGCTCTTCTTCGCCCTGTGGCCCGACGACGCTACTCGCGACGCCCTCGACCGCACCGGCAAATGGCTGCATCGGCACTCGGGCGGCCGCCGCATGCAGGCCGATACCCTGCACATCACGCTCGCGTTTCTCGGCGCCACCCCGGTCGACAAGCTCGACGCGCTGTGTGCCTGTGCCGAGGCGGTAGCGGTTGAACCGTATGAACTCCTGCTCGACCAGGCGGGCTACTGGCGCCACAACCGCATCGGCTGGCTGGGTGTGAGCGAGACGCCGCCGCAGCATTTTGAATTGGTGCGGGCCCTGAACGCGCAGTTGTCGGCCGCAGGGTTTCCGGTCGACCCGCGCCCGCATGTGCCGCACGTCACGCTGCTGCGCAAGTCGGCGGGCGGCGAGATTCCGGAATGCCGCGCCGTCCATTGGCCGATCGGCGAGTTCGTGCTGGTGAAGTCGGTCACCGAACCGGAGGGCGCGCGCTATGCGGTGATCCGGCGCTGGGCGCTGCGGGCGCGCGCGGCAGGGCTGGGTGGCTGATCGCGACGGCACAGGCTGAGCCGGCCGCGCGCGACCGGGGGCGCTCCGAGGGCGTGTCCCCGCACACTCGATCACGCTTCCTTCAGCAGCGCGATGCTCTTCTCGAAGGGTCCCATGTATTTCATCGCCGTGATCATCGAGCCTTGAAACTTGAGCTTCTTGGTCAGCAACGCCGCGCGTCCCGACAGGCTGCCATCGAGTAGCCTTTGCCAGTTTTCCGCGCTGGCTTTCATTACGAAGTCGGGTTTGGCGGGCGCCTCTCCCCAAGCGCTGTCCACCGCCCGCCCATCATCCACCAAGAGATAGGCGGAAGGCCGGGATCCATCCTCCCATCCATACTCGATCAGGGCATTGAATCCCCTGAGGCCTTCCACGAGGTCTGGCCGCTGATTCCACAAGGATTGATAACGTTCAATCCATCCGGCACTGAGAAAATCACCCATCGAATCACTCCAAATCAAAAAAAACGGCCAGCCTCTGCTGGCCGTTTGAACGCACGCCCCTTATTGGTGGGCAGAGAGCGCCTTGAAAACTTCATTGAACGAAGCTTCACCCAGGCGAGCGAATACCCCCACATTTCCCATGACGCAGACGGAGAAGCGCGGGCCGGCGAGGGAAAACCCCGTGGCGGGCGTCCATCCGGACTCTCCGCTCATGGCCGTGAAGCCATCCGTTTGCATGCGTGCCATGTGCATGTTGGCGGCGCACATGGCCGCAGCCATGGCCGCCTCGTCCTCGGTGATTTCGCCCGCGTAGCCGGTGAGTTTGCCGTCATCGGAAAAGCTGCCCGCCGCGAACACGCCCTTGATCTTCAGTAGTTCGTTGAGATTGCTCATCATGCTCTCCTTTAAAGCGAAGCCAGGATTTCAAAGGCGCGATCGAAATCCGCGTCCTTGTTGCGGACAAACACGCCGACATTGCCGACGATCAGGGCGGAGTTTTCCGGGCCCGAGACGGCGAAGCCGGTGGTCGGCTCGAAGCCTTCCTTGCCGGTATATGCCGTCCAGCCAGAGGATTGCATCTTGCCCATCATCAAATTGGCCGCGCACATCTGGGCCGCCATCTTGGCCGCCTGGATGCTGATGTTGCCCATGTAATTCAGAAGCTCCCCGGTGGCGGAAAATTCACCGGCGGCATATGCGCCCGGAATGCCCATTGCCTTTTTCAAATCAGCCATGTGTTTACTCTCCTATGTCTGCAAATACAGGGACAATCCCTGCACGCATCCACCGAGCAACAGGTGTGCCAGTTTGTAAGTTATTGTTTTATTTGGTCATTTTTATAAGATTGATTGAAAATGTTGCAATCAGTCGTTGCATAATGTTTTCATTTGACAATATATTAAAACTAAACAATAACTTATATGCTACGTTGCTGTTGCGCAACGGATTGGAATCCCGAGAATGCACACTGAAAACCTATGGCAGCACGCTGAAATTCTTGAAAGCGTGCTTTCCGGAATTGATCAGGGTGTCTTGATCGCCAACCAGGACGGAAGCGTGCTGTTTGCCAATCCGGCTTTGCGTCACCTGATGGAAATTCCGGCCGGCGTGGCGCTTCACTCCCTCAACGACATTGGTGGCGTCAATTTCAAACTGGCCATCACGCGTGGTCTCATCGAGCAGGGTTTTGGCGATGCGGTGAGCAGGCGGCAGGAGGGCGTGGTGGAGATCGAGCGCTGGTTCGATCTGGCCTCGGGTAGTCGCTGCTTTCTGTTGCGCACGGGCCTGATCGAGCGAAAAAAAAGCCCCCCGATCCGGCTGGTGATGTTGCGTGACATTACCGATCTCAAGCGCCTGCGCGAAGCGACCGAAGGCGGCCCGCGGGACTTCATCACGCGCGATCCGCACATGCTCGATGTGCTACGCCAGCTCAGGCAGGTCGCCAGCACCCAGGCCTATGTGCTGTTGCAAGGCGAGTCCGGCACCGGCAAGAACGTGCTGGCGCGCCAGCTGCATCGCATGAGCGCACGCGCCGCCCATCCGCTTGTGGAGGTCAATTGCGCAGCGATTCCCTCGGAACTCATGGAGTCCGAATTCTTCGGCCACGTGCGGGGCGCATTTACCGGTGCGAGCGGGGATCGTGCCGGCCGTTTTGCCGCTGCGGATGGCGGCACTCTGTTTCTGGACGAAGTGGGCGAGGTGCCGTTGCCCATGCAGGCGAAATTCCTCAAGGCCGTTCAGGAGCGGAGTTTCGAGCCGGTCGGCTCGAACCGGAGTCAATCGGTCGACGTGCGCATCGTGTCCGCTTCCAACCGAAATCTCAAGCTCGCCGTGGAAGCGCGCCAGTTCCGCGCCGACCTGTATTACCGGCTGTCGGTCATCTCCTTGCACGTTTTGCCCCTGCGCAACCGCAAGGCCGACATTCCCGTGCTCATCGACCACTTTCTCGCAGCGCTCGCCCGGCGCGGATATGCCAAGGCCGTCCTAGGGGCCGATGCGTTGCGCCTGCTGCTGGACTATCCCTGGCCTGGCAATGTACGCGAGCTGGAGAATGCGATGGAGCACGCGTTGATCTGCGCCATCGACGGCGTCATCCGGCCGGAAAGCCTGCCGCTCGACATCCGCGACTACCACGCCCGCGGCACGCCCCTGCCGACCGTGCAAGCCGGCGCGACCGACAACGCCGAGAGCCAGCAGCGCGGCCAGATTCTCTTCGCGCTCAAACGATGCGACGGCAACAAGGCCGCTGCAGCGAAGATGCTGGGCATCGACCGCACGACGTTATGGCGGCGGATCCGCAAGCTCGGCCTGGGGTGAACATGAGGCGCGATATCGTTTGGAACACCGCCGTGGACCAATGGCGTAAACGGTTCCAAGCGCGAAGCGCGAAAAAAACCGCGCCGACTCGACACCGCGATGACGTTTCGGTTATGATGCGCCCCGCATTAGGCGCGTAGCTCAGCTGGTTAGAGCACCACCTTGACATGGTGGGGGTCGTTGGTTCGAGTCCAATCGCGCCTACCACGTATTTGAGGGGTCGGGATGACCCGCGGAGGGTGCGAAATGTCACCGCGAACTTGCAGGGATTTCACTGGATAATCCCCGGCGCATCGATCTTCCGTTTCGTTTCCGTATCTTCGAGTAGTATCCCAAAGCGCGGCCGGTCCGCGCTTTTTTCATTCTGGAGTTGGGCTCATGGTCAATGTCACGCTTCCCGATGGTTCCGTCCGCCCCTTCGCCGGACCGGTGACGGTTGCCGAGGTCGCCGCCAGCATCGGCGCCGGGCTCGCCAAGGCGGCGCTCGCCGGTAAGGTCGACGGCAAGCTCGTCGACACCAGCCACGTGATCGACCACGACGCCCAGCTCGCCATCGTCACCGCCAAGGACGCCGAGGCGCTCGATCTCATTCGCCACGACGCCGCGCACATCATGGCGCAGGCGGTGCAGGAACTGTATCCGGGCACCCAGGTGACGATCGGCCCCGCGATCGAGGACGGCTTCTACTACGACTTCGCGCGCGACACGCCCTTCACCCCGGAAGACCTGGAAAAGATCGAAAGGCGCATGGAAGAAATCGTCAAGCGCGACTTGCCGATCCGCCGCGAGGTATGGGAGCGCGAAGAGGCAAAAAAGCTGTTCGCCGATCTCGGCGAAACCTACAAGGTAGAGATCATCGACGAGGTGATTCCTGCCGGGGAGGAACTCACGATCTACCGCCAGGGCGACTGGTTCGACGTCTGCCGCGGTCCGCACCTCCCTTCAACGGGAAAACTGCCGCGCGCATTCAAGCTGATGAAGCTCGCCGGCGCCTACTGGCGTGGCGATTCGAAGAACCCGATGCTTCAGCGCATCTACGGCACGGCCTGGACGAAGAGGGAAGACCTCGAGGCCTACCTGCACCGCCTGGAGGAAGCCGAGAAGCGCGACCACCGCAAGCTCGCCAAGCAGCTCGACCTGCTGCACATGCAGGACGAGGCACCTGGCATGGTGTTCTGGCACCCCAAGGGCTGGATCGTGTGGCAGCAGATCGAGCAGTACATGCGCGCCAAGTTCGTCGAGTACGGCTATCAGGAAGTGCGCACCCCGGCGGTGATGGACCGCAGCCTGTGGGAGAAGTCCGGCCATTGGGACAATTACCGCGACAACATGTTCACCACCGCGTCGGAAAACCGCGACTACGCGGTGAAGCCGATGAACTGCCCGGGCCACGTGCAGATCTTCAATTCCGGCCTGCATTCCTATCGCGACCTGCCGCTCAGGCTGGCCGAATTCGGCTCGTGTCACAGGAACGAGCCCTCGGGCGCGCTGCACGGGATCATGCGCGTGCGCGGCTTCACCCAGGACGACGCGCACATCTTCTGCATGGAAGAGCAGGTCGAGCAGGAAGTGGCCGACTTCATCGTCATGCTGCAGAAGGTCTACGCCGACTTCGGCTTCCACGACGTGCTGGTGAAATTGTCGACCCGGCCGGAGAAGCGCGTCGGTTCCGACGAGAGCTGGGACCGCGCCGAGGCGGCGCTCGCCGCCGCACTGGAGAAGAATGGCCTCGCCTTCGACCTGCAGCCGGGCGAGGGCGCGTTCTACGGGCCGAAGATCGAATTCACCCTCAAGGACACGCTCGGCCGCCTGTGGCAGTGCGGCACCATTCAGCTGGACTTCAATCTGCCGGTGCGCCTGGGTGCCGAATACGTCGCCGAGGACAACAGCCGCAAGACCCCGGTGATGCTGCACCGCGCGATCCTGGGATCGATGGAACGCTTCATCGGCATCCTGATCGAGCACCACGCAGGCAACTTCCCGCTCTGGCTCGCGCCGGTGCAGGTGATGGTAATGAATATCAGCGAGCGACAGTCGAACTATGTCGCGAAAGTCGTGCAGGCGCTGCGCGCGGCCGGCATCCGCGCCGCGGCAGACTTGAGTAATAACAAAATTACCTATAAGATTCGCGAACATAGCTTGCAGAAGCTGCCTTTTCTGGCGGTTGTCGGGGACAAGGAAATGGAGGCCGGTGCGGTCGCCGTCCGTGCCCGGGGCAACCAGGATCTGGGACAGCTCGGTTTGGAAGACTTCATCGCGCGGCTGCAATCGGAAGTGCAGGCGCGGCAGTAAAGGCGGTCAAACAAGGCGTTGGGGCCTCCCGGTCAGGGAATCCGGCCCCGCGCCTTCTTTAATTTGTTTGGCCTGATTGGCCCGAGCGCTTGGCGCCGGGTTGTTGAACGAGGAGAGTGGCTCATCGCGACAGAGAAAAAGCAGACGCGCATCAACGGTGAAATTACAGCACCCGAGGTGCGTTTGGTCGGAACCAACGGCGAACAGCTGGGGATCGTGAAGGTGTACGAAGCCCTGCGTCAGGCAGAAGAAGCGGACCTGGACCTTGTAGAAATTGCACCGACGGCGCAACCTCCCGTGTGCAAGATCATGGACTATGGCAAGTTCAAGTACCAGGAAAGCAAGCGCCAGCACGAGGCCAAGCTGAAGCAGAAGCAGGTCCAGATCAAGGAAATCAAGTTCCGTCCCGGCACGGACGAGGGCGATTACCAAATCAAACTGCGCAACCTCATGCGCTTCCTGCAGGACGGTGACAAGACCAAGGTGACGTTGCGTTTTCGCGGTCGGGAAATGGCCCATCAGGAGATCGGCATGGAACAGCTGCGCCGCGTGTCGGCGGACCTGGCCGACATCGCGGTGGTTGAGCAGTTCCCGAAGATGGAAGGCCGCCAGCTCGTGATGATGCTGGCGCCGAAGAAGAAGTAAGGTTCACGAGACCGGCGTCGTCTCGGGTTTGGGCCGATCAGGGCCGGGGCCAAAGACGCCACCATACGTGCAGTCGGGTTGGTGAAGCATTCCGCGTCGCGGGGTCACCTGGCCGCATGAGATAAAAGGAAACATCATGCCTAAGATGAAGAGCAAGAGCGGCGCCGCCAAGCGGTTCCGCGCGCTGGGCGGCGGCGGTTTCAAGCGCTCGCACGCGTTCATGCGCCACATTCTCACCAAGAAGAGCACCAAGCGTAAGCGCCAGCTGCGCGGGATGGAAACCGTCAACGCCAGCAACCACAGGGCGGTTGCGCGCATGTTGCCCTACGCTTAAAGGAGAGAACACATGCCACGCGTCAAACGGGGCGTAACCGCCCGCGCCAGCCACAAGAAAATCCTCGACGCTGCCAAGGGCTATCGCGGCCGCCGCAAGAATGTCTTCCGGATCGCCAACGAAGCGGTGATGAAGGCGGGCCAGTATGCCTACCGTGACCGCCGTCAGCGCAAGCGCCAGTTCCGTGCCCTGTGGATTGCCCGCATCAACGCGGCAGCCCGTTCGCACGGCCTGACCTACAGCGTATTCATGAACGGCCTCACGCGCGCCGAGATCGCTCTCGACCGCAAGGTGCTGTCCGACATTGCGATCTTTGACAAGGACGCCTTTGCCAAGATCGTCGATCAGGTCAAGGCCAAGCTCGCTGCGTAAGCGGCGCCGGAGCAACAAGAAAAGGCCGCAAGGCCTTTTTTTGTTGGTGGTGCTGCCAGAAAACCTGTCCGCGAAACACGCCAAGGTTACGGAGAAGACCGAGGTCGTTTTCTCCCCTCTTCGCCCTCTTCGCGGATGAATTTGAATCGCTGAACACGACCATGCGCAATCCGAACGAAATCGTCGCCGAAGCCCTCGCCGCCATCAACGGGACACCCGATCTGCCCGCGCTGGAGCAGGTCAAGGCGGTCTATCTGGGGAAAAGCGGCCAGCTCACCGACCTTTTGAAAAGCCTCGGCGCGATGGCGGCGGAAGAGCGCAAGACCGCCGGTGCACGCATCAACGAGGCGAAGCAGGCGGTCGAGGCGGCGCTCAAGAGCCGCCGCGAGGCGCTGCAGCAGATCGAGCTCGACCGCCAGCTCGCCGCCGAAACACTGGATGTGACGTTGCCGGGCAGGGGGCTCGCGCGCGGCGGCCTGCACCCCGTTTCCAAAACGCTTGCACGCATCCAGGCGCTGTTCCATTCGATCGGCTTCGAGGTGGCGACGGGGCCCGAGATCGAGACCGATTTCTACAACTTCACCGCGCTCAACATCCCGGAGGACCACCCGGCGCGCGCGATGCACGACACCTTCTACCTGCAAGGCGGCGAACTTTTGCGTACCCACACTTCGCCGGTGCAGATTCGCTACATGGAAACCCACCAGCCGCCGCTGCGCATCATCGCGCCGGGGCGGGTGTACCGGTGTGACTCCGACGTGACGCACACGCCGATGTTCCACCAGATCGAAGGCCTGTGGGTGGACGAGTCGGTGTCCCTCTCCGGCTTGAAGGGGGTGCTCGCGGATTTCATGCGCAACTTCTTTGAGCGCGACGACCTGCCGGTGCGCTTCCGCCCGTCGTTCTTCCCCTTCACCGAGCCGTCCGCCGAGATGGACATCGGCTGCGTGATGTGCGGCGGGGAAGGCTGTCGCGTCTGCTCGCACACCGGCTGGCTGGAGGTGCTGGGCTGCGGCATGGTCCATCCCAACGTGTTCCGCCACGTGAACGTCGACCCCGAGCGCTACGTGGGCTTCGCCTTCGGCCTCGGCGTCGAACGGCTCGCCATGCTGCGCTACGGCGTCGACGACCTGCGGCTGTTCTTCGAGAACGATTTGCGTTTCCTAAAGCAATTCAACTAATTAGAGCGCGAACATCATGCAATTTCCGGAATCCTGGCTGCGCAATCTCGTCAATCCCGCGCTCGATACGCCCGCGCTCGCGCATGCGCTCACCATGGCGGGGCTGGAGGTCGAGGCGCTCGCGCCGGCCGCGCCGCCCTTCAACAACGTGGTGGTCGCCGAAATTCTTTCGGTCGAGAAGCATCCGGACGCCGACCGTCTGCGCGTGTGCCAGGTCGACGTTGGCGAAGCCGCACCCGTCACCATCGTGTGCGGCGCGCCCAACGCCGCGGCCGGCTTCAAGGTGCCGTGCGCCCGCCCGGGCGCGAAGCTGCCCGGAATCGAGATCAAGGTCGCCAAGGTGCGCGGCGTCGAGTCTTTCGGCATGCTGTGCTCGACCAAGGAACTGGGCCTCGAGGGCGCGGCCGACGGCCTCATGGTGCTGCCGGCCGACGCGCCGGTGGGCGAGGATTTCCGCGCCTGGCTCAACCTCGACGACACCTTGATCACGCTCAAGCTCACGCCCAACCGTGCTGACTGCCTGTCGGTGGCGGGCCTCGCGCGCGAGGTCGGCGCAATTACCGGTGCCGAGGTGCGTCTGCCGCAGATCACCGAAGTGCCGGCGCGCACCGCGGATGCGCTGGAGGTCCGGGTGAGCGCGCCGGAGGCGTGTCCGCGCTATCTCGCGCGGGTGGTGCGCGGCATCAACGCGCAGGTGCAAACGCCGCGTTGGATGGCCGAGCGGCTGGAACGTTGTGGCGTCCGCCCGCTTTCCGCAGCGGTCGACGTCACCAACTACGTGCTGCTCGAGCTCGGCCAGCCCATGCACGCGTTCGACCTCGGCAAGCTGGGCTACGGCGTGCAGGTGCGCTGGGCGCGCAGCGGCGAAAAACTCGAGTTGCTGAACGGCCAGACCGCTGAACTCGCCGACGACATGCTGGTGATCGCCGACAGCGACGGGCCGGTCGCGCTTGCCGGCATCATGGGTGGGCAGCCGACCAGCGTGAGCACCGAGACCACCGACGTGATGCTCGAAGCCGCGTTCTTCGCGCCAACGGCGATTGCCGGGCGCGCGCGCCGGCTGGGCTTGTCCACCGATTCCTCGCACCGCTTCGAGCGCGGCGTCGATTTCGCCGCCACGCGCCAGGCGATGGAGCGTGCCACCCAGTTGCTCGTCGACATCTGCGGCGGCCAGGCCGGGCCGATCACCGAGTCGGTCGCTGCGCTGCCGGTGCGCGCGCCGATCACGCTGCGCCTGGCGCGCCTTGCGCGCGTCGCTGGCATCGAACTCGACGCCGACCCGGTCGCGCGAGGCCTGCGGGCGCTGGGGGCTGACGTCGAGCGCCGCGACGACGCGCTCGTCGTTACCCCGCCGAGCTTCCGCTTCGACCTCGCGATCGAGGAGGACCTGATCGAGGAAGCGGTGCGCCTGTTTGGCTACGACAATGTCCCGGCGAAGCCGCCGGCGGCACCCTCGCGCATGCTGCCGCAGGACGAGCGCGTGCTCGGCGACGACGCCCTGCGCCAGGCGATGGCCGGGCTCGACTACCAGGAAGTCATCACCTACAGCTTCGTCGATCCGGCATGGGAGACGGCGCTCGACCCCGCGGCGCGCCCGCTGCCGCTCGCCAACCCGCTTGCCAGCCAGCTCTCGGCCATGCGCACCACGCTGTGGGGTGGGCTCGTCGAGACGCTGCGACATAACCTCAACCGTCAGCAGGACCGCGTGCGCATCTTCGAGCTCGGCCGCGTCTACGCCTCGCTCGACGCCCAGCCCATGAAGCTCGGCGGACTCGCCTACGGCGATGCCCTGCCGGAGCAGTGGGGCGCGAAGGCCCGCCGCGTCGACTTGTTCGACGTCAAGGGCGATCTCGAGCGGCTTGCAGGGGCTGTGCTCGAGGCGCGCCCGGGCAAGCACCCGGCGCTGCACCCGGGGCAGTGCGCCGAACTGCTGATCGATGGCGTAGTCGTCGGCTGGCTCGGGTCGCTGCACCCGCGCCTGGTGCAGGGCTTCGAGCTGGCCGCGGCGCCCGTGTTGTTCGAGCTCGACCATGCCGCGCTCGTTCGTCGTGCGCTGCCGCGCTACGTCGGCCTGTCGCGCTTCCCGCAGGTGCGGCGCGACCTCGCGTTTGTCCTCGATGCGCAGACGCCGGCGGGCGCGCTGCTCGCAGCCCTTCGCGCCGCCGCGTCGCCGGCGGTGCGCGCCATCGAGGTATTCGACGACTATCGTGGCAAGGGGTTGGCAGAAAACCAAAAAAGCCTTGCAATTCGAGTAGTTATGCAAGATACTGCACGCACATTGACGGATGAGGACGTGGAGGAAACGGTGCGCAGACTGATCGACACCGCGCTTCGTCAGTGTAACGCCAGGCTGCGCGTGTAAGCCTGGTCAGCGCGTGCGGCGTGACGAAAGACCGGTGCGTCCGAGACGCAAGTATCCACAGCCAATCCGAACACGACAGACAAGCATGAGCACCCTCACCAAAGCCGATCTCGCCGAACTGTTGTTCGAGAAAGTGGGCTTGAATAAGCGCGAGGCGAAGGACGTCGTCGAATCCTTCTTTGACGAAATTCGCAACGCGCTCGAAAGGGGCGATATCGTCAAGCTGTCCGGTTTCGGCAACTTCCAGTGCCGCGAAAAGCCGCAGCGGCCGGGCCGCAATCCCAAGACCGGCGAGGAAATGCCGATCTCCGCGCGCCGCGTGGTGACCTTCCACGCCAGCCAGAAACTCAAGTCGCAAGTCGAAGGCGCCCAAATTGGAACGCCCAGCCCGGAGTGAACTTCCGCCGATTCCCGCCAAGCGCTACTTCACCATCGGTGAAGTGTCGGAGCTGTGTGCGGTCAAGCCGCACGTCCTGCGCTACTGGGAGCAGGAATTCACCCAGCTTCGGCCGGTCAAGCGGCGCGGCAATCGCCGCTACTACCAGCACCACGAAGTCCTGCTGATCCGCCGCATCCGAGAGCTGCTTTACGAGGAAGGTTTCACCATCAGCGGCGCGCGCCAGCGCCTCGAGCACGACGGCGAAGCGCCGGCCGAAGCCGCGTCCGCCAAGGCCGCGCCGGGCAAGCTCGACACGGCCGCGCTGCGCGCCGAACTCACTGCGATTCTCAAAATACTCGGCTGACGGGCTTCCGCCTAACGCTGCGACTCTGCTAGAATTCTGGGCTTCGTCGGGGCGTAGCGCAGCCTGGTAGCGCACCTGCATGGGGTGCAGGGGGTCGGAAGTTCGAATCTTCTCGCCCCGACCACGAGACAAAGGAATCAGGGTCGGCCATGCCGGCCCTTTTTCTTTCCGGTCGCCGAAACCCTACTGGCGTTGCGGCATCCGCAATGCTCGGTCGAGGCATAATTGTCGAGTCGTTTGTTCAATATCAGGAGAGAGTTATGGAACACACCTTGCCCGCACTGCCCTTCGCCATGGACGCGCTCGCGCCGCACATGTCCAAGGAGACCTTCGAATACCACTACGGCAAGCACCACCAGGCCTACGTCACGAATCTGAACAACCTCATCAAGGGCACCGACTTCGAGAGCAAGTCGCTCGAGGACATCGTCAAGACCGCGCCCGCCGGTGGGGTCTACAACAACGCCGCGCAGGTGTGGAACCACAGCTTCTTCTGGAACTGCCTCAGCCCGAACGGCGGCGGCGCGCCCTCCGGCGCCCTGGCCGACGCCATCAACAAGAAGTGGGGCAGTTACGACGAGTTCAAGAAAGCCTTCCAGGCCAGCGCCGTCGGCAACTTCGGTTCCGGTTGGACATGGCTCGTCAAGAAGGCCGACGGCTCGGTCGACATCGTGAACATGGGCGCCGCCGGCACCCCGCTGACCACCGGCGACAAGCCCCTGCTGTGCATCGACGTGTGGGAACACGCCTACTACATCGACTACCGCAACCTGCGCCCCAAGTTCGTCGAAACCTTCCTCGACAAGCTGGTGAACTGGAAGTTTGCGGAGGCGAACTTCGCCTGAGCGGCCATCAGGAAGCCTCGCGCTTCCGAGCTGAAATGAAAGCCGGGGTCTCGCGCCCCGGCTTTGTTTTGCCTACTGGTGGGCGGCATCCAGCTGCAGAATGTAGCGGTAGCCGCCGTCGACCATGGCCTGCGCGGCGGCCAGCAAAGCCGGCGCTTCCGCCGTCGGGAGGTCGCCGCCATCCAGCAGGCGAAGCATTGCGGTCCACCGATCCCGCTGGTTCGATACGGTGAAGGGTGCGGCAAGTCCCCGGCGCTTTAGTTCGGCAGCGCGGCTAACGAGGCGGAATTTCGCGGCTTCGAGTTGCGGCGGCAGCGGCAGGGAGAGGTCGAACGCAACGTCGACGCGGTAGGGGGCTTCGATCGCGGTATCGGACGGCGGGGGTGGGCGCCACGACAGTTCGTCCGGGCCGGGCGCGACGCGCCCGGGGTCGAGCGGGAATTTGTAGAAGCCCCACTTGGCGCCCAGCCAGCATTCGAGCAGGACGCGCTCATCTTCGACTACGCATAGTTCGCCGGTGAGCACGGCGGGCTCGGCGTCGCCGGGCGGCGGGCCGTAGGCACGCGGGTCCTGCTTCCATTTGGCGAAATCGCGGTTCGGTGGGGCGCCGTAGTCGGCTTCGAGCGCGCGCCAGACGGCGATGAAGGCTGAGTAGTCACGCCGGTAGTCGGGGTTGCGGCGGAGAAATTCCCAGGCCCATTGGTCGCGCGTGAGGGTGACGCAGTATTGGTAGGGATCTGCTGTCATGTTCAGATCGGCAGGAAGGCCATGGTCGCGACGTTCACCACGCCGAAGCGGATGACACGATTGCTCTTGTCCTCGATGATCTTGGCGAGCGTGTCCTGGAGGCCGATGAGCTTGCCGAACTCGCGTTCGAAGCTGAGGTTGGCGACGCCGCCGGGGTCCATGCTGTTGCTGAGTAGCACCGGTTCGCCGCGCGCATTGCGGGCGTTGGAGAGTTTCCACACGACAGCTTCGGTGTTGCGCGCGGCATTGTAGAGCTTCTGCGCGTCGATTTCGGTGAGCAGGTAGAACTCGGTACGGTGCTCGAACGCGGCCATATGCATGACGACGAGGCCGTCGATCAGGGCCTTGACGCGGTCGCCGGCGAAGTCCGCGCGCCAGGGGTCGAGCAGCGCGGTTTCCCAGGGCAGGTTCTTCAGCGCGGCGTTCTGCCAATTGCCGAGCGGCGCGAACAGCGCGTCGGTCGCGGCCTCGGCGCTGGCGTGGCCGGCGTTGCGCCATTCGCGCGGGTTGCGGCGGTAGAGCTTCGCCGCGAGCGTTTTCAGCGTGGCGAGGATCTCCTGCTGGTGGATCTCGACAACGGTGTCGATGTCGCTCTTGGCGAGGTGCTTGACGCTGAAGCTGCGGGCGCTGCTGCTGCCGTCGCGGCGCTCGATGGGCGGGCTGCTGCAGGCGGCGAGCAGCGCGGCGGAAAGGAGGAGGGCGGCGACGGGCAAGCGGCTCACGAAGAGCAGCTTACCTCAATTTGCCGCGCCCAGTCAGGCGGCTCGGCGGCGTAGGCCTCGTGTTCGGGCTGTTCGTCGTAGGGGCGCGTGAGCAGCGCATGCAGGCGGTTCACCTCGCTGTAGTCGCGGTGGTCGGCGGCGCGGCGGATGGCGATTTCGGCGAGGTGGTTGCGCAAGATGTACTTGGGATTGACGCGGCGCATCGCCGCACTACGCGTGGCGTCGTTGGAGCCCTGACTGCGGAGCGCGGCGGCGTAGCGCGCGGCCCAAGCGTCGAAGGCGGCACGGTCGAGGAACAGGTCGCGCACGGGTGCGTTCAAAGCACCCGCCTTGCTGTCGAAATCGCACAGCGCGCGGAAGAAGATCGTGTAGTCGACCCGGTTCTGCGCCATCAGCTGTAGCGCGTCCATCACGAGGGGCACGAGGTCGCCGTCGGGCGCGAGGCCGAACTTGGCGGCCATGCGCACCAGATACGCGCGGCCGAAGGCCTGCGGATATTCGCTGATGGCTTGGGAGGCGGTCTCGACCGACATCAGCGGTACCAGTGCCTGCGCGAGCTTGGTGAGGTTCCACGCGGCGACGTCGGGTTGCTGGTCGAAGGCGTAGCGGCCGCCGGTGTCGGAATGGTTGCAGACGTAGCCGGGGTCGAAGGCGTCCATGAAGCCGAAGGGGCCGTAGTCGAGCGTGAGGCCGAGGATGGACATGTTGTCGGTGTTCATCACGCCGTGCGAGAAGCCGACCGCTTGCCATGCCGCCATCAGCTCGGCGGTGCGCAGGGCGACCTGGCGCAGGAACTCGGGGTAAGGGTCGTCGAGGGCTTTCAGTTCGGGGTAGTAGCGCGCAATCACGTAGTCGGCGAGGTGCCGGATTGGCTCGACCTGGTTGCGGAAGTAGAAGATCTCGAAGGACCCGAAGCGAACGAAGCTCGGCGCCAGCCGCGTCACCAGCGCGGCGGTCTCCTCGTCCTCGCGGTACACCGGATGGTCGCTGCCGACGATGGCGAGTGCGCGGGTGGTGGGGATGCCGAGCGCGTACATCGCCTCCGAGCAGAGAAACTCGCGGATGCTCGAGCGCAGCACGGCGCGGCCGTCGCCGCCGCGCGAGAAGGGCGTGCGGCCGGCGCCCTTGAGCTGCATCTCCCAGCCTTCGCCGCGTGCATTCTTCACTTCGCCGAGCAGGATCGCGCGGCCGTCGCCGAGCTGCGGCACGTAGTGGCCGAACTGGTGGCCGGCATACAGGGCCGCAATCGCGTCCATGCCGGGCAGCAGGCGGTTGCCGGCGAGGGTGGCGATCGTATCCGGGCGCGCGAGCTCGGCGGCGTCCAGGTCCAGCAGCGCGGCCGCTTCCGGGCTCGCGGCGACCAGATACGGATCCGGTACCGGCGTCGGGCAGACGCGGGCGTAGAAGGACTCCGGGAGTCGCGCGAAGCCGTTGTCGAACGCGAGGGTGTCGAAAGTGGCCATGCCGAAATTCTACAGTGCGGGCGACGCCGCTCCACCCGGCGGGCGGCAGGGTTTTCGGCGCGGGCCGTCGGTGCCATCATCGCGCCGTGTCCGAGCCGTCTTCTCCCCGCACCGTCGCCCTGTCGCACCCGCTGCGCGCGCTGCGGGCACGCGACTTCCGCTTGTACTTCGCGGGCCAGCTGGTCTCGGTCGCGGGCACCTGGATGCAGCAGATCGCGATGGCCTGGCTCGCGTACAAGCTGACGAACTCCGCGCTGGTGCTGGGTCTGCTCGGCTTCGCCAGCCAGATTCCCATCCTACTGTTCGCGCCCTTGGGCGGCGTGTGGTCGGACCGCGTCGACCGCCGTCGCCTGATGATGACGACGCAGGCGCTGGCGATGCTGCAGGCGCTGGTGCTCGCGGTGCTCGCCTGGCAGGGTTGGGCGACGCCTGCGCTGTTGATCGGGCTGGCTCTCGTGCTGGGCTGCATCAACGCCATCGACGTGCCGGCGCGGCAGTCGCTGGTGGTGCATCTGGTCGCAGACCGCGCGCTGCTGCCGAACGCCATCGCGCTCAACTCCTTCATGATGAACGCGACCCGCTTCGTCGGCCCCGCGCTGGCCGGCGTGATCGTCGCGTGGGCGGGCGAGGCGGTGTGCTTTCTGCTCAACGCGTTGTCGTATCTGGCGGTGCTGATCGCGCTCGCCGCGTTGCACACGCGGCCGGGCGCGGGGGAATCCAATCCGGCGCTGCACGCGCTGCGCGAGGGCCTCACCTACACGCTCGGCCACCGCGACATACGGTTGTTCCTGCTGCTCGTCGCCATGGTCAGTTTTCTCGTCGCGCCCTACGTGGTGATGCTGCCGCACTACGCGAAGACGGTGCTTGGCGGCGATGCGCGAACCTTTGGCCTGCTCGTCAGCAGTGCTGGCGCTGGGGCGCTGCTGGCGAGCGCGTTCCTCGCCACCCGTGGCTCGATCCAAGGGCTGGCGCGGCGGGTGAGCACCGCGGCGCTGTTGGCCGGCGTGGCGCTGGTCGCCTTCGCGCTCAACAGCCTCGCTTGGCTGGCGTATCCGATCCTGATGGTGCTCGGCTTCTCGGTCATCCTGGTGGCCGCCGGCAGCAACACCCTGCTGCAAAGCTGGGTGCGGGACGACATGCGCGGGCGGGTGATGGCGATCTTCTCCATGGCCTTCCTCGGCATCGCGCCGCTGGGAAGCCTCGCGTTGGGGAGCCTGACCCACGCGGTCGGCATCCGTCCGGCGCTGGTGCTGTTCGGCACGCTGGCGATCGCTGCCGGCCTCGCGCACCGGCAACGCCTGCGCGCGGCCGGCTGAATCGGCTGGCCGCGTGCCGTCGATGTAAGGATTCCGCCGCCCGGCCGACTTGAGGGAATCACTCATCGACTGGAGCACACCATGACCGCGATTCCATCCTGGGCGGCACGCGGCCTCAACGCACTCGATCAGGCCGGCAGCTGGATCGGCCTGTTGGGTCTGCGCCTGCTGCTGGCTTTCGAATTCGGCGTAGCCGGCCTTGAGAAACTCGACAATGAAAACTGGTTCGCCGACATCCAGGGCGACTTCCCGTTTCCCTTCAGCATCGTGCCGGTCGACCTCAGCTGGTTTCTCGCCACCTGGACCGAACTCATCGGCGCTGCGGCGCTGGTCGTCGGTCTCGGTACCCGATTCTGGGCCGTGGGCCTACTGATCCTGGACATCGTCGCCTGGGCATCGGTGCATGGCGCCCACGGCTACAACGTCTGCGACAACGGCTACAAGTTGCCGCTGATGTATGCGTTGATGCTGGTAACGCTGGTGCTGTCGGGGCCGGGGAAGGCGTCGGTGGATGCGTGGATTCGGGAGCGGTTTGTGGGCATGCACTGACAGGCCTTGAGTTGCGCGGCCACCGGCCGCTCATTTACTAGATACTAGATCCTGGCCCCTAGATCCTACTCAGCAACGACATTCACGCCCTCGCCCTCGCCAAGCCTACCAATCTCCGCAGCCTGCGCGAAGCCGTGCCGGTGGAAGATCGCGAGCACCGCGTCGCGCGCTTCGGCGGCGCAGCTCACCAGCAGGCCGCCGCTGGTCTGCGGGTCGGTCAGCAGCGCGCGCTGCCAGTCGGCCATCTTGTCGAGCGAGGCTTCGTGGCCGTAGCTCGCCCAGTTGCGGCCGCTGGCGCCGGTGACGTGGCCGGCCTGCGCGAGCGCCGCGACGCCGGGGAGGACAGGAACGCGCTTGAAGTCGACCCTCGCCGACACGTTCGAGGCGCGGGTGATTTCGAGCAGGTGGCCGAGCAGGCCGAAGCCGGTGACGTCGGTCATCGCGTGCACGCCGTCGGTGTCGGCAAGTTCGGCGCCGGCGGTGTTGAGCTGGGTGGTCGAGGCGATCATCGCCGCGTACTGCTCCGGGCTTAGCGCGTCCTTCTTCAGCGCAGCACTGTAGATGCCGACGCCGAGGGGCTTGCCGAGGATGAGCACGTCGCCTGGCTTACCGCCGGCGTTCTGCTTGACGCGGCGCGGGTCGACGACGCCGACGCCGACCAGGCCATAAATGGGTTCCGGCGCGTCGATCGAATGGCCGCCGGCAATGGGAATGCCGGCCGCCGTGCAGACGGCCTCGCCACCGGCGAGGATCGCACGGATGACCTCGTTGGGCAGCTTGCCAATGGGCATGCCGACGATGGCGAGCGCGAACAGCGGCTTGCCGCCCATGGCGTAGACGTCGGACAGCGCGTTGGTCGCGGCGATGCGGCCGAACTCGAAGGGGTCGTCGACGATGGGCATGAAAAAGTCGGTGGTCGCGACGATCGCCTGCGTGTCGTTGAGCTTGTACACCGCGGCGTCGTCGCCGTGTTCGATGCCGACGAGCAGGTCCGGGTAGGCGGCGGAGACGTGCGAGGCGAAGGGCGTATCGGAAAGAATGTCACGTAGCACCGAAGGGGCGATCTTGCAGCCGCAGCCGCCGCCGTGCGAGAACTGGGTGAGGCGGATCGGGTGTTCGGTAAAGGATGCGTTCATGGTGGACGGGCTCGATGGAAACCAGCCCGTCTATATATCACAGCCGGCTCAGCCGCCGGTCATCGACATGAAACGCAGGATCTTCGCCGGCGCCTCGCGGAATTCGTGGCGCTCGGGTTTGAGGTCGATGGCGGTGCGGATCGCGGCGTCGAGTTCGGCGTCGGAGCAACCACCGCGCAGCAGGGGACGGAATTCGAATTTCTCCTCCTGCCCCAGGCACAGGTAGGCGGTGCCGTCCACGGCGACGCGCACGCGGTTGCAGGTTTCACAGAAGTGCTGCGAGATCGGCGTGATGAAACCGACGTTGAAGCGGCCGTCGGGCGTGCCGAGGTAGCGCGCGGGGCCGGCGCCGGGCAGGGTGGTCTCGACCAGACCGAACTGGCGGCGCAGGCGCTCCTTCACCGGCTGCAGATCGAGGTACTCGGCGTTGCGGCCCGTCTCGCCCATCGGCATCGATTCGATCAGGCGCAGCACGAAGCCGCGCTGCATGCAGAACGCGACCATGGCGTCGATCTCGTCGTCGTTGGTGCCGGCGAGCGCGACCATGTTGAGCTTGATCGGGGAAAAGCCGGCGTCCTGCGCGGCGGCCAGCCCCGACATCACCTTGTCCAGCACGTCGCGGCCGTTGATCTTTTCCACCCGAGCCTGCTGCAGGGAATCGAGGCTGACGTTGAGCCGCGTCACGCCCGCGGCCTTGAGCGCGTGGGCATGGCGATCGAGCTGGGTCGCGTTGGTCGAGAGTGAGAGGTCCTCGATGCCGGGCAGCGCGGCGATGCGGCCGGCGAGTTCCGCAATGTTGCGGCGCAAGAGCGGCTCGCCGCCGGTGAGCCGCACGCGGCGCACGCCGAGCCGCGCGAAGGCGCCGACGAGGCGCTCGATCTCGTCGAAGCTGAGCCAGTGCGCGGGTTCCTCGAAACCCTTGAAGCCTTCGGGCATGCAGTAGCTGCATCGCAGGTCGCAGCGGTCGGTGACCGACAGGCGCACGTAGTCGATGCGGCGGCCGTACTGGTCGATGAGACCGTGCGAGGCGAAGGGGGCGGGTGCGTTCATGAAAGACGCTGGGCGAGCTGGGGCTTGGCAGGAAGCTGTTGTATATGGAAAAATATAACCCGTTTCGGTCTACGCGGCAATGCGCTTATGAAGGTATTCGGCATCGCCGGCTACAGCGGCAGCGGCAAGACGACGCTGATCGAGCGCGTGCTGCCGCGCCTGGTCTCGCGCGGCCTCAGGGTTGCCGTGATCAAGCACACGCATCACGACTTCGATATCGACCGGCCTGGCAAGGACAGCTGGCGCGCGCGCGAGGCGGGGGCAGCGGCGGTGTTGCTGGCGTCCGACCACCGCACGGCGCTCCTGACCGAGCATCGCAACGCGCCGCCGGCTCTGGACACCTTGCTCGACCAGCTGCCGCCGTGCGACCTCGTGCTGGTCGAAGGCTACAAGCGCGAGGCCATCCCCAAGCTCGAAGTGCACCGCGCCGAAACCGGCAAGCCCTGGCTGTTCCCGGACGATCCGTCTATTCTGGCCGTGGCGTCCGACGTCGAACCGCCGACGCCTTTTCCCCGCATCGACATCGATGCGATCGATTCCTTTACCGATTTCATCCTCGACCATGCTCTTCGCCGACCAACTGCTTGATGCCCTGCTCGAACGCGCCCGTGGCGTGACCGACACCGAAACCGTGCCCGTGGCCCAGGCGCTCGGCCGCGTGCTCGCCGCGCCGCAGACCTCAACGATCACCGTCCCGCCGGCGGACAACAGCGCGATGGACGGCTACGCCGTGCGCGTCGCCGACGTCGTGGCGCACGGGGTGAAGCTGCCGGTGTCGCAGCGCATCCTCGCCGGTGCGGTCGGTGAGCCGCTCGCGCCCGGCACCGCCGCGCGCATCTTCACCGGCGCGCCGGTGCCGCCCGGCGCCGACGCGGTGGTGATGCAGGAATACTGCGCCGCCGAGGGCGAGGTCGTGGCGATCAACGCGCTGCCGCACGTGGGCGAAAACATCCGCCGCGCCGGCGAGGACATCCGCGCCGGCGACACCGTGCTCGCCGCCGGCATGCGGCTCGGTGCGGCCGAAATGGGGCTCGCCGCGTCGGTGGGACTCGCCGAACTGCCGGTGTTCAGGAAACTGAAAGTCGCCTGCTTCTTCACCGGCGACGAACTGGTGACGCCGGGCACGCCGCTCGGTCCCGGGCAGATCTACAATTCCAACCGCTACACGCTCACGGGATTGCTGATCGGCCTCGGCTGCGAGCTCGTCGACCTCGGCGTCGTGCCCGACACGCTGGAAGCGACCGAGGCCGCGCTGGCCAAGGCTGCCAGTCTGGCCGACGTCGTCGTCACCAGCGGCGGCGTGTCGGTCGGCGAGGCGGATTATGTGAAAGCGGCGGTCGAGAAGCTCGGCCGCGTCGAGATGTGGAAGGTGGCGATGAAGCCCGGCAAGCCGCTGGTGTACGGACGCGTGAACGACGCGGATTTCATCGGCTTGCCCGGCAACCCGGTATCGGCCTTCGCCACCTTCGTCCTCTTCGTGCGGCCTTTCCTCTTGAAGCGCATGGGCGCGACGGACGTGCTCTACCGCGCCTTCGCTGCGCAGGCTGATTTCGCCTGGACCAAGCCCGGCGCGCGGCGCGAGTTCCTGCGCGCGCGGCTCCAGCCAAACGGCAAGCTGGGACTGTTCCCCAACCAGAGCTCGGGCGTGCTCACCTCGTGCGCCTGGGCCGACGGGCTGGTCGACCTCGAAATCGGCCAGACCATCGCCCCCGGCGACTGGGTGCGCTTCATTCCCTTCAGCGAATTGCTGTCATGAAAGTGCGCGTGCTGTATTTCGCCCGTCTGCGCGAACGCTTCGGCGTGGGCGAGGAAACCCTTGAACTGGCCGGTGCCACCGCGGCCGATCTCGTCGCGGCCCTGCGGGCGCGCGGCGGCGTGTGGACAGAGGAACTCGCGGCGGGACGGACGTTCCGGGTGGCGGTCGACCAGGCCATTGTCGCGCTCGACGCGCCGCTCGCCGACGGCGCCGAAGTCGCGATTTTCCCGCCGGTGACCGGAGGCTAGGGCGTGAAGATCCTTGTGCAAGCCGAGCCCTTCGACCTCGGCGCCGAAGTCGACGCGATGCGCGCCGGGCGCACCGACATCGGCGCCATCGCGAGCTTCGTCGGCCTTGCGCGCGACATGAACGAGGGCAGCGGCGTCGCCGCGATGACGCTCGAGCACTATCCGGGCATGACCGAGAAGGCGCTCTCCAAACTGGTCGACGATGCCAACGCACGCTGGCCCTTGCTCGATGTCACCGTGATCCACCGTATCGGCCGCCTCTTGCCCGGCGACCCTATCGTGCTGGTCGCGGTGGCGAGCGCGCACCGCGGCGAAGCCTTCGCCGCTTGCGAATTCATCATGGATTTCCTCAAGACCCAGGCGCCGTTCTGGAAGAAGGAAGAGACCGCGGACGGCGCGCGCTGGGTCGAGGCGCGCGCGAGCGACGACGCGGCGGCGGCGCGCTGGAGCGCCTGATTCATTTTGGCAGCGCGCAGGTGCCCGTGTCTTGACGCCATAGCCGGCGGAGTTTCAAGAAAACCCGATAGCCGATTTCGAGCCCGTGCACCACGCCGGGCAGCGCCGCCACGCGCCCGGCGAAGCGGAACGCCGGCAGTGCCTGCCACAAGGCCGCGAAGGCGCGCGCGCCAGACAGCAGCGTGCCGTCGGGACGGCGGGCGTGCAGGCGGGCGTACGCCGCTTCACGGTTGAGGTCACTGCCGAGCTCCGCATCGTCGCAGGCGGCGAGATTCACCCAGTTGATGCGTTCGGCGCCGCGGCAGCGCTGGTAGAAGCCGATTTCACGGGTGCATACCGGGCAGCCGCCGTCGTAATACAGCGTCAACACGGCAGGATCGGCATGCGGGGGCGGGGGCGCGAGGGGGGTCATGCGGGGTTCGAGCGCCTATCGCGACGGTGGTTCCGGAAATATTCTCACGCGAGCGCTTGACGATTGTTCTAATGAGAACCAAGTGATCGAACGATGGGCCTGCCGCATCCTTTCCTGCCGACCCTGCGAACGCTGGCGCAGTGCTACCAAGCCTTCGAGGCCTATTCTGGCGCGGACATCCGCGCGATGGGCCTCACGCCGCCGCAGTTCGACATGATCGCCACGCCGGGCATGACGGCGACCGAACTCGGCGAGAAAACCCTGATCACAAAGGGCACGCTGACCGGCGTGGTCGACCGCCTCGCCGAGCGTGGCTGGGTCGAGCGCGTGGCGAACGAGAGCGACCGGCGCTGCCAGATCGTGCGCCTGACCAAGTCCGGCGAGACGCTGTTCGCGCGGGTGTTTCCGAAGCACATGGCGCATCTTGCCGCGTGCTTCGGCGAGGCCGGGCCGGCCGATCACGCGCGCTGGCACAGCGCTGCGCGAACTCGAGCAGGTATTCAGGAGGAAGACGGCATGAGTGCATCGAACCGCTATTCGACAACGGCCATCGCGCTGCACTGGTTGGTCGCGCTGCTGATCGTCGCGGCGTTTCCGCTCGGTCTCTACATGGTCGACCTGCCGTTGTCGCCGGACAAGCTCAGGCTCTACAGCTACCACAAGTGGATCGGCGTCAGCGTCTTCCTGCTGGTGGCGATTCGGCTGGCCTGGCGCGCGACGCACACGCCGCCGCCGCTGCCCGACGGCATCGCCGCGTGGCAGCGCCGCGCCAGCAGCGTCGCGCACGGCGCGCTCTACGTGTTGATGATCGCGATTCCGCTGTCGGGCTGGCTGATGAGCTCGGCCAAGGGTTTCCAGACCGTGTGGTTCGGCGTGCTGCCGCTGCCCGACCTGCTGGAGCGGAACCGCGAGCTCGGCGACCTGCTCGCCACCGTGCACCAGGCGCTGAACTACACGCTGGCGGCGCTGGTCATCCTGCACGTGGCCGCCGCGCTGAAGCACCATTTCGTCGAACGCCAGCCCTTCCTGCAGCGCATGGGGCTGGGCAAAAAGGAGCGCACATGAAACTCGCCGTATTCATCCTGATGGCCGTGCTGGCCGTCCCCGTGGCGCACGCCGTCGAATACACCACGGTGCTGCCCAAGCAGAGCCGCGTCGACTTCGAGTTCCGCCAGATGGGCGTGCCGATCAAGGGCGGCTTCAAGCGCTTTACCGTGCAGATGGCCTTCGACCCCGCCAGGCCAGAGGCCGCGCGCGCGACGATCGAGATCGACCTCGCCAGCATCGACGCCGGCTCGCGCGAGGCCGACGACGAATCCGCCGGCAAGCTGTGGTTCAACCGCAGCCTATATCCGAAGGCGACTTTTGTCGCGAGCGAAGTCCGCTCGCTCGGCAACAACCGCTTTGAATTGCGCGGCGCGCTCACCCTCAAGGGCAGGACGCGCGACCTGGTCATCCCGGTCACCTACACGCCTGGCAAGACCCACGCCACCTTCGACGGCAGCTTTGTCCTGAAGCGCCTCGACTTCGGCATCGGCGAAGGCATGTGGGCGGATGTCGCCACCGTCGCCAACGACGTCCCGGTCAAGTTCCGCATTGCCGCCACCGGCAAGTAATCGTTGTTCATTAACCCAAGGAGAGCCACCCATGAAACGCATCGCCCTCATTGCCGCACTCGCCGCCGTGTCTCTCTCTGTCCAGGCCGCGCCGGTCACCTACACCATCGACAACAGCCACACCTACCCGTACTTCACCTACAACCACCTGGGCTTCTCGAACCAGACGCACCGCTTCGACAAGACCAGCGGCACGGTCACGCTCGATCGCGAGGCGAAGACGGGCTCGGTCGACGTTGTCATCGACGCCACCTCGGTCAACACCGGCTACGCGCTCTTCAACGAGCACATCCAGGCGGCCGACTTCTTCGACACGATGGTCTATCCGACCATCACCTTCAAGTCGACCAAGATGACCTTCAAGGGCGACCAGCTGGCGAGCGTGACGGGCAAGCTCACCATCAAGGACGTGACCCAGCCGGTGACGCTGAAAATCACCCACTTCAAGTGCCAGCCGCATCCGATGCTGAAGGTCGACGCCTGCGGCGCCAACGCCACCACCACCGTCAAGCGCTCGGAATTCAACATGGGCAAGAACGTGCCCTTCGTCAGCGACGAGGTCACGCTGACCCTCGCGATCGAGGCGGTCAACAAGCCGGCGCAGTGAGCCGGCGGGGCGGCAGGGTCCGGTAAAATGCGTCTTTGCCGTCCGGATCCCGCCTGTGCTGCCCCATCAACTTGAACTCCTCGCGCCCGCGCGCGACGCCGATATCGGCATCGAAGCCGTCAACCACGGCGCCGACGCCGTGTACATCGGCGGCCCGTCATTCGGCGCGCGCGCCGCGGCCGCCAACGACATCGCCGACATCGCTCGGCTAGTCGCGCATGCCCACCGCTTCAACGCGCGCGTGTTCGTCACGCTGAACACCATCCTCGCCGACGACGAGCTCGAACCGGCGCGCCAGCAGATTCATCGGCTCTACGACGCCGGCGTCGACGCGCTCATCATCCAGGACATGGGCTTGCTGGAGCTCGACCTGCCGGCTATCCAGCTGCACGCCAGCACGCAGTGCGACATTCGCACCCCGGAGAAGGCGGCCTTTCTGCAGGACGTGGGTCTGAGCCAGCTCGTGCTCGCGCGCGAGCTCGACCTGAAGCAGATCGCCGCGATCCGCGCCGCCCTGCGGCCGGAAACCGTGCTCGAATTCTTCGTCCACGGCGCGCTGTGCGTCGCCTACAGCGGCCAGTGCTACATCAGCCACGCCCACACCGGCCGCAGCGCCAACCGCGGCGACTGCTCGCAGGCCTGTCGTCTGCCGTACCAGGTCACCGACATGGAAGGCCGCATCGTCGCGCACGACAAACATGTTCTTTCCATGAAGGACAACAACCAGAGCGCCAACCTCGAAGCGCTCGTCGACGCCGGCGTCAAGAGCTTCAAGATCGAAGGCCGCTACAAGGACATGGGCTACGTGAAGAACATCACCGCCCACTACCGCAGGCTGCTCGACGAGATCATCGAGCGCCGCCCGGAATTCGCGCGCGCGTCCAGCGGCCGCACCACGTTTGCCTTCACCCCCGACCCCAATCAGAACTTCAACCGCGAATTCACCGACTACTTCGTGGCGGGACGCCGTGCCGACATCGGTACCTTTGACACACCGAAGAATCCCGGCCTGCCGGTCGGCACCGTCAGCAAGATTGGAGACAAATGGGTCGAGCTTGAAACCGATTCTCCCGAGACTGTGCTCAATAACGGCGACGGCCTCTGCTACTACACGCTGCAGAAGGAGCTTGCGGGCCTCGCGATCAACCGTGCCGAGAAGCTGGGCGAGGGCAGGTGGCGCGTGTTCCCCAAGGACCCGATGGCGAGCTTCAAGGACCTGCGGCGCGGCACCCAGGTCAACCGCAACCGCGACATGAGCTGGATCCGCGCGCTGGAAAAGCCCTCCGCCGAGCGCCGCATCGGCGTGTGGCTGCGGCTCAGTGAAACCGCCGACGGCTTTGCGCTGACGCTGACCGACGAGGACGGCTGTGTCGCGACCGTCGAAGCGCCGCATGCGAAGGAAGCGGCGAAGGATGCTGGCAAAGCCACTGCCACGCTGCGCGACCACCTCGGCAAGCTCGGTGCGACGATCTTCGAACCGATGGACATCGCGCTCGATTGGGCGCAGCCGTGGTTTCTGCCGGCGTCCTTCGTCAACGCGCTGCGCCGCGACGGCATTGCCGCGCTGGAAGCCGCGCGCGCCACAGCCTATGTGCGTCCGCCGCGCTCGCAGCCGATCGAGCCGCTGGCCGTCTATCCCGAGGACACGCTGACGTATCTGGCCAACGTCTACAACCACAAGGCGCGCGACTTCTATGCGAAGCATGGCGTCAAGGTCATCGCCGCCGCCTACGAGAGCCACGAGGAAACCGGCGAAGTCTCGCTCATGATCACCAAGCACTGCGTGCGCTATTCGTTGAGCCTGTGCCCCAAGCAGGCCAAGGGCGTCATCGGCGTTTCGGGCACCGTGCGCGCCGCGCCGCTGACACTGATCAACGGTAGCGAAAAGCTCACCCTGCGCTTCGACTGCAAGGCATGCGAAATGCATGTGGTGGGGAAGCTGAAGCCGGCCGTCGCGAAGCAGGCATCGCCGCTGACGTTTTATCGCACGCGCCCCTAGACGAGCTGGGCCAGCAACGCGGCGTGTTTCGCCTCGGCCTGCTGGAAGGCGGTGATGAGCTTCTCCGCGTCGTCGGTCAGCCGGCTGCCCGAGGGGCCGCTTTCCACCAGTGCGGAGCCCCACGCGCCATTCATCGCGTCGACCGCGTCCCACGCCGCCTTGTAGCTCATCTTCATCGCGCGGGCGGCTTTCGAGATGGAGCCGGTTTCGCGGATGCGCAGCAAGAGCTCGACGCGGCCGCGGCCGAGGAAGTTGCGGCCGTCGAGCGTGAGCCAGAAGCGGCCGTCGGCCTTGAGGCACCTGGTTTGTGGGGCATTCATCATGCGGCGAGTGTAGCAAGGAACGTTGCGGTTCCCGCGCCCACGCCCGACAATACGTGCTTTGCGATCTCTGGAGCGAGCCGTGAAACGAATCATTGCCCTGTGCGTGCTGCTAGCCGCGTCCCTCCCGGCCCTGGCGAGCGGACCCTACACCGTGGTGTTCAAGACGCAGGGGAGCTTCGCGGAGGTGCGCGACAACCTGCAGATGGCGATCGAGAACAAGGGCCTGAAGATCACCAACACCAACCACATCGCCGACATGCTCGAGCGTACCGGCAAGGACATCGGCCAGACCAGGGTGGTTTATGAGAACGCCGAGCAGTTCGAATTCTGCAGTGCGACGGTTTCGCGCCACATGATGGAAGCCGACCCGCACGCGATCGTGATGTGCCCCTACAGCATCGCGGTGTACAAGGTGCCGGGCGACGCGAACGTGTACATGGCCTATCGCAAGCCCCCTTCGGCCAATAGGCCGGCCCTGAAGAAGGCACTGACCGAACTCGAGGCGCTGCTGCAGGGCATCATCAAGGACGCGCTGTAGGCGTGTTGCGCGGGCTCAGACCGTGACCGCTTTTCTCGCCGTCGGCATCGGCGCCGCGCTCGGTGCCTGGCTGCGCTGGGGACTGGGCCTGTGGCTCAACCCGCTGTTCCCGTCGGTGCCGCTCGGCACGCTGGCGGCGAATCTCGCCGGCGGCTATTTCGTCGGCCTCGCCATCGCGTGGTTCGCCGAGCATCCCGGCGTGCCGCCCGAGGCGCGGCTGTTCCTGATCACCGGCCTGTTGGGCGGGCTCACGACTTTCTCCACGTTTTCCGCGGAAGTCGTGACCGCGCTGACGCGTGGCCTATGGCTGACCGGCGGACTGATCGCCGCAGTCCACATGACGGGTTCCTTCCTCGCCACCGGGCTGGGTTTCTATTCGATGAGGCTCTTCAAATGAACAGCGTCTGCCTGCAGCTCTTCGTCACCGAATCCAGCCGCCACCACGGCAAGCTCACCTACCTGTGGCTGCTCGACGCCGCGCAGTCGCTCGGCATCCATGGCGGCTCGGCGTTCCGCGCGGTCGCCGGCTTCGGTCGCCACGGCCGCCACGACGCGGGCTTCTTCGAGCTGGCCGGCGAACTGCCGGTGGTGGTCGAGTTCATGGTTGAGCCTGAGCTCGCCGACCGCATGCTGCAGGCCGTCGCCGCGGCGGGCCTGCAACTCTTCTACGCGCGCTATCCGGTGGAAATCGGCGTCACCGGCTGATCGCGTGATCGAGCAGTTGATCCTGTTCGTCGCCTCGCTGGCGGCGAATTTTTTTTCGGCGCTGTCGGGCGGCGGCGCCGGGTTGATCCAGTTTCCCATGCTGATCTTCCTCGGCCTGCCGTTCGGCGTGGCGCTCGCCACCCACAAGGTCGCCAGCGTCGCGCTCGGCTTGGGTGCGACGCTGCGGCACCTGAAGGAATCGCATCTCGAGCGCCGCTTTTCGCTGATCATCCTCGGCGCCGGCTTGCCGGGCGTGGTGCTCGGCGCGGTGACCATCCTGCAGATCCCCGAGCGCGCAGCGACGCTCGCGCTCGGCTTGCTCACGCTGGGCCTCGGCCTCTATTCAGTGTTCAAGCCCAAGCTCGGCATGGAGCACGCGCCGCGGAACCAGCAGGGAGGCGGACTCGTCGCCGGCATGGCGGGGCTGTTCGTCGTCGGTTTTCTCAACGGCTCGATCACCAGCGGCACGGGGCTTTTTCTCACCATCTGGCTCATCCGCTGGTTCGGCCTCGACTACACGCGCGCAGTGGCGTACACGCTGATCCTGTGCGGGCTGGTGTGGAATGGCACCGGGGCGCTCGTGCTCGGCATGATCGGCACGGTGGCGTGGGACTGGATGCCGGCGCTGTTGGCCGGCTCGATCATCGGCGGCTATCTCGGCAGCCACCTCGCGATCCGCAAGGGCAATCTGTGGATCAAGCGCGCCTTCGAGATCGTGACCCTCCTCATCGGCGTGAAGCTGATCGTCGGGTGACGGTGCTCAGAGTTCGTCGGCGTGGATGCGGTTGCGGCCGTCGCGCTTGGCCTGGTAGAGCGCTTCGTCGGCGGCCTTGATGAGCGAGTCGCCGTTCTGGTAGAGCGGGTAGGTGGCGATGCCGCCGCTCGCTGTGGCGAAGAAATAGCGATCGCCGATGGGGTGGCGGATCTGCGAGAAATCCTGGCGGATACGGTCGACGATGCCGTAGGCCTGTTCGGCGTCGGTGTGCGGCAGCGCGATCATGAATTCCTCGCCGCCGTAGCGGCACAGCACGTCCTGCTTGCGCAGGCGCTGCTTCAACAGCCACGACAGGCTGCGGATCACCTGGTCGCCGACCGGGTGTCCATAGCTGTCGTTGATGTGCTTGAAGTGGTCGATGTCCATCATCACCACGGAAAGGAAGCCGCCCTCGTGCGCCACGCTGGAGAGGACCATTTCCATGGTGTTCTTGCCGCTCGAATGGTTGAGCAACCCGGTGAGACTGTCGTGGTACATCGTCCGGCGCAGCGCCCGGTAGCGCTCGATCTTGCTCTTGACGATGGCGTTGAGGAATACCGGGTTGAACGGCTTGGTGAGGAAATGGTCGCCACCCAGGCGCATGGCATCGACCTGCAGCGCGACGTTGGTTTCACCTGACAGGTACACGATCGGCGTGCTGAGGAACTCGCCGTGCTGGCGGATGACGCGCGCGACCTCGACCCCGGTGCAATTGGGCATGTACATGTCCATCAGGATGAGGTCGGGGTTGAACTGACGCAGCGCATGGAGCGCCTGGCGCGGATCGTTGACGATTTCCGAGACGATCTGGTTTTCTTCCAGCGTGCGACGGATGAGCGCGCTCGCGGTCTTGGAATCCTCGACGATGAGCACGCGGTAGGCTTCCTGATCCTCGCGTTCGCTCAGTTCCATGATGTGCTCGACGATGGCGTGCGGCGGCATGCCTGCAAGCAGACAGCTGTCGCAGCCGTGGCGCAGCGCCTGTTGCAGCGGCTCGAACTCCGAAGGCACGCCGAGCGCGATCAGTTGTCCCATCTCGAACCGCTGGCGCAAGGATTGGATGCGCGGCGCCCACTCCGGCTCGGGCAGGCTGGCGAGGTCGAGCAGCAGCAGCGGCGCCACGCCCGAGGTGTCGGGCAAAGCCTCGTCCCAGGGCACGAACCCCGGGTTCATGCCGAAGTAGCCGAGCTGCGAGAGCAGGTTCGACCAATCATCCGCGTTCCGGCCGATCAGCCATACCTGGTTCGCACGCAGCTCGCAAGGGTTCGGCACCTGAACGTCATGGCGGCGTTCCGTGAAGTCCGCCGCCGCGGAAACCTGCATGTGCACCAGGCGTCCGAGCGCGGCGACGCGCGCGTCGAGGTCGTCGAGCGCCGCCTCTGGCAGGGGATGGCTCACCTCGCGGTTGAAGAGGGTGAGGGCAACCTGCTCCAGCTGGTGGCTGGCGTGGTGAAGCGCGGTCACGCCGCGGTCGATGAGGAACTCGGTGAAGCTGTTGATCGACACCGCCAGCTCGACGAAGGTATCGAAGCTGGGTTGTCCGCGATAGCGTTCCCAGGCGCCGGCGAGCGCCTGGTTCTTCTGCAGCAGTTCCTCCGGGGAGCAAAGCATCGACGATGCGGGCGGCTTGATTTCTTATAAATTGAAATTATGACCCAAGCCGGGGTTTGTGGGAATCTTGAATGGGCTTCGGCTTGCTGGAGCCAGGCCAATCGCCGTCAAGGCTGGCCCGTTTCGGCCTCCATGCGCAGGTACTGGTTGTAGGCGTTGATCCGGTTGGCCTCGGCGAAGGCCGGCATTGACCGGTACTTCGACCAGTCGGTGCGGGCGTAGGCCTCCTCGAACGGCACCATGTCGCGCGCCGCCTTGCCCATGTGCTGACGCAGGTATTTGAGGTAGTCGCGGGTGAACACGAGGTCGGCGTTCGGCTTGCGCGATACGCCGCCATGACCCGGCACCAGGAGACGCGGCTTCAGGGAGATGAGCTTGTCCAGCGCCGCGATCCAGCCCGCGCTGTCGGCGTCGCCCACGAAGGGGATGCGGCCGAGGAAGACCAGGTCGCCGGCGAACAGCACGCCATCGTTCTTCACCATGAGCGCGAGATCCTCGCTCGAGTGGGCTGGGCCCACGTGGCGCAGCGCGAACTTGACGCCCCCGAGCTCGAAATCGGTATCGCCCTCGACGAAGACGTCGGGTTCGAGCAGGCGGGTGTGCTCGTCGACCCACGGGAACAGCGCCTCGCGCCGCTGCGCCAGCCGCTGGGCGGCTTCCTCGGTGCGCGTCGCACCCTCGGCCGCGCGATGCGCCCAGATCTCGGCGCCTTCGGCCTTGAACACCTGCAGCCCGTAGAAATGATCGGCGTGGTAATGGCTGACGATCACCCGCTTGATCGGCTGCCGCGTCACCTTGCGGATTTCGGCCAGAAGCCGCTCGGCCAGCGGCGGGGAGGCAAGCGCATCGAACACGACCACCCCCTCGCGGGTGACGACGAAGCCCGCGTTCGACATGAAGCCCTCGTTTTCGCTCGAGGCCGCGCCGGGCAATCCCTGGACGAAATAGCTGTGCGGACCGAGCTGCACGGCTTTCATCGGCACCCTGACCACGTCGCGCGTTGCCGCCGACGCGTAGGGGACGAGCGCGAGGCACAAGAGGGCGAACAAAAGGTGTCGCATGGGGGTCTCCACTCTCATCGATAAACGCGGATTATAGACAGCGCCGTTCGCGGTTCGTGCCCGGCCAGCGCGCCCCGCGGGGCGGCTGTGATATCTTCGCCCTGGTTGATGGGAGTGTCTGGCGTGTTCAAACAACAGTGGCCGGCTTTTCTGCTGGCGTTCGTGCTGCCGCTTCTGGCAGTGTTCACCTGGTGGGGCGGTTTTGCCAGCGTCGAAGTGCGTGAGACCGAGGCGGGGCCCTACCGCTTCGCCTATCTCGACTACGAAGGCGAGATCAGCAACATGCGCAAGACCCAGCGCGCCGCGCTCGACAAATTCGAGGCTGCCGGTGTCGAGGCTGGCGACACGGTGAGCGTGATCCTGACCGATCCGCGCGCGAACCGTGGCAAGGTGGCGGCACGACTCGGCTACCTGCTTGCGGAAACGGCGCCGTTGCCGGAAGGCCTGAAGGAGGGCCGCATCGAGCGCCGCCCGGTGTATCAGGCCCAGGTGAAAGCCGCGGTCCTGCTCGCGCCGTCCAAGGCCTATCAGGCGCTGGCCGACACGTTGGCATCGCGGGGCCAGCAGATCGTCATGCCTACCGTCGAGCTTTACCACCCGTCCGGCACGCGGGGCCGCATGGGCACGTTCACGCTGGAGATGAACCGCTGATGGCTTTCTTCTCGGTGCTGGCAGCGCTGGCGGTGGAGCATCTGCGCCCCCTGAGGCAGCCGCTCTTCTACTACCAGTCTTACACCCGCTTCACCCATTGGCTCGAACGGCGCCTCAACGGCGGCGAACTGGTTCACGGCGGCATCGGCTGGTCGCTTGCCGTGCTCCCGCTGCTCGCAGGGGCCTGGGCGATTTTTGCGTTGCTCGATGCCGTTAGTCCGGTCCTGGGATGGGCGTGGAACGTGGCCGTGCTGTATTTCACCCTTGGCTTCAAGTATTACAGCGATGACGCCGAGCAGATCGCGCGCCTGCTGCGCGCCGGCGACCTCGACGCCGCGCGCGAACGGCTCGCCGCGTGGCGCCACAGCGACACCAGCCAGATGAGCGCGGACGAGATCGCGCGGGTGACGATCGAGCAGACGCTGGCGGCGAGCCACCGGCAGATGTTCGGCGTGCTGTTCTGGTTCGTGATCCTGGTGCCGCTCGGGCCGGTCGGCGCGGTGCTGTTCCGCGCCGCGTCGATCCTCGGGCGTCATTGGGAGGGCACCCGCGGCCTGTTCGGCGTGTTCGCGCAGCGTGCCTTTCATGCGATGAATTGGCTGCCCGCGCGGCTGACCGCGCTCACCTACGCGGTCGCCGGCAATTTCGAGGATGCGCTCTATGCCTGGCGCACCCAGGCGGACGCGTGGCCGGAAGCGGAGGAGGGCGTAGTGCTCGCCGCGGGGGCGGGCGCCATGGGTCTCAAGCTCGGCCAGCCGATCACCGTCTCGGGCGAGTCGGTTTGGCGCCCGGAACTCGGCACCGGCCAGGCGCCCGATCATGACTGCATCGACAGCGCCGTCAGCATGATCTGGCGCGGCCTCATCATCTGGCTGGTGGTGGGTCTGCTGTTCGTCGTCGCCGGCTGGTTCTCCTGACCCCAAGCCGCCTCGATGCTCAACGCGCTCTGGATCGGCTTCATCGTCGTCGCTTTCCTGATCGCGTTGTTCAAGCTGCTCATCCTCGGTGACGCCGAAGTCTTCCCCGCGCTGGTGAAGGCCTTGTTCGACAGCAGCAAGACCGCGTTCGAGATCGCCCTCGGTCTCACCGGCGTGATGGCCCTTTGGCTGGGCGTGATGAAGGTCGGCGAGCGCGCCGGCATGCTGGAGATTCTCACGCGGGGGCTGGCACCGCTATTCCGTCGCCTGTTTCCCGAAGTTCCACCGAACCATCCCGCGCTCGGCGCCATGACCATGAACATGGGCGCCAACATGCTGGGGCTCGACAACGCCGCGACTCCGCTGGGCATCAAGGCGATGCAGGAACTGCAGACGCTGAACCCATCGAAGGACACGGCGAGCGACGCGCAGATCCTGTTCCTCGTCATCAACACCGCCTCGGTCACGCTGCTGCCGGTCACCATCTTCACCTATCGCGCGCAGCTCGGCGCCGCCGACCCGACGGATGTGTTCGTGCCCCTGCTCATCGTCACCTACATTGGTGCGCTCGTCGGCCTTTTTGTGACCGGCTTTTTCCAGAGGCTGCACCTGTGGAACCGCGTCACACTCACCTATCTCGGCGGCGCGACCGCGCTGGTCGGCGGCATGGTGCTGTATTTCGGCAGCCTGGAGGCGGCTGAGATGACGCGGCAGTCGTCCATCCTCAGCAACGTGCTGCTGTTCGGCATCGTCGTCGCCTTCCTGCTGATGGCGGTGTGGCGCCGCGTCAACGCCTACGAGGCCTTCATCGACGGTGCCAAGGAGGGGTTTCACACGGCGGTCACCATCGTCCCGTATCTTGTCGCGATGCTGGTCGCCATTGCGGTATTCCGGGCCAGCGGCGCGCTCGAACTCGTGATGGGCGCGGCGCGCAGCGCCGTGCTCGGACTCGGATTCGACGCGCGCTGGGTCGACGGCCTGCCGACCGCCTTGATGAAGCCGTTCTCCGGAAGCGGCGCGCGTGCCATGATGATCGACACCATGCAGGCGCATGGCGCCGATTCCTTCGCCGGGCGGCTCGCGTCCATCGTGCAGGGCAGCACCGAGACAACCTTCTACGTGCTTGCGGTGTACTTCGGTGCGGTCGGCGTCCGGCGCGTGCGGCATGCGGTGGCGTGCGGCCTTATCGCCGACATCGCCGGCATCACCGCGGCGATCGGCATGGCGTATCTGTTCTTTGGTGCAGTTGCATGAAAACCTATGACACCCTTGCGGCCGTTGACCTCGGCTCCAACTCCTTCCGCCTCGAAGTGGCGCGGGTGGCCGGCGATCAGCTCTATCCGCTCGATTCTCTGAAGGAGACGGTTCGGCTGGCCGGCGGCCTCGGCCCCGACAAGGTGCTCGACGAGGCCACCCAGGCGCGCGCGCTCGCCTGCCTGCATCGCTTCGGCGAACGGTTGCGCGGCATTTCGCCGGAGGCGATCCGCTGCGTGGGCACCTCGGCCCTTCGCGTGGCGAAGAATGCCGACGTCTTCATCCCCAAGGCCGAGATCGCGCTCGGGCATCCGATCGAAATCGTTGCCGGACGCGAGGAGGCGCGGCTCATCTACCTGGGCGTCGCTCATTCGCTGCCGGCTTCGCCTGACCGGCGGCTGGTGGTCGACATCGGTGGCGGCTCGACCGAGTTCATCATCGGCCACGGGCTGAAACCGCACGAGCGCGAGAGCCTGCACATGGGCTGCGTGAATTTCTCCCAGCGTTTCTTCGGCAGTGGGGTCGTCGACAAGGCGGCCTTGAAGGCCGCCGAAACGGCCGCCCGGGTCGAGGTCGAACGCATCGCGCGCGAGTTCTCCCGGGACAACTGGCGGCAGGCGATCGGCTCCAGCGGCACCGCCCGCGCGTTGCGCGAGATCCTGGAGCAAAACGGCTGGTCGCCGCGCGGCATCACCGCCGAGGGGCTGGCGCAATTCCGCAGCCACCTGACCAAGGCAGGCCACGTGGACGCGCTGGCCGAGCTGCCGGGGCTGTCGCGCGACCGTCGCCCGGTGATCGCCGGCGGCTTTGCCATCATGGCGGGCCTTTTCGCTGAGCTGGGAATCGACCAGATGGATGTCGCCGAGACCGCGATGCGCGAAGGCATCCTCTACGACCTGCTCGGTCGCTTCCACAAACAGGACATGCGCGAGGCGACGGTCGACGAGTTCATGCGGCGCTATCACATCGACACCCAGCAGGCCGCGCGCGTCAAGCGCACCGCGCTCAAGCTCTACGTCGCGACCGGCGGCGCGGACGATACCGAGCGGCTGTATCTGGACTGGGCAGCCCGTCTGCACGAGATCGGGCTTTCGGTCTCGCACAGCGGCTACCACCGGCATTCCGGCTACATCCTCGAAAACGCCGACATGCCGGGGTTCTCGCGCACGGAGCAGGCGCGACTCGCCCTGCTGGCGCGAACCCAGCGGGGCGGATTGATCAAGTTGCCTGCTTTCGCGGCAGGCGCGGTCCCCGAGCGCGACCGGGTGCTGGTGTGGCTGTTGCGTCAGGCGGTGATCCTGTGCCGGAGTCGAGCCGAGCCGAGGCTCCCGGACGTGCAAGCCGAGGCCAACGGCAAGCGCTTCCGGCTGACGTTGCCGGAGGGCTGGCTCGGACGCCGGCCGCTGACGCAGCGGGCACTGGAACAGGAGGCCACCTACTGGTCCGAGGTGGGGATGAAGTACAGCTTCGCCTAGCCAGGCGGGCCTGCGGTCCGGTTGAATCGATGAGACGCCGGGCGTGCCCGGCGTCGTGTCATTTGGCGTTTTTCGCCGGGCGTCCGGTCTTGATCACCTCGAGACGCCCAATGGCGGCGAGGACGGCCTTGTCGGTGAGCGCAGCGAGGCTGGCGACGGCGGCGCGCAGGATCTCGCTCTTCTTCGCCGGCACACCCGCCTTCAGGCAACGCTTCTTGAGCGCGGCAATCTGTGCGTATTCTGGCTCGGGCATGGTGAAGCTGTCGCGTACGAGCTTCGTCTTCTTCGCTTTGATTGACTTTTCGACCTTCCCGGCTGGCGCAGACTTCGCGCCCCGGGAAGTCGCCGTTGCCGAAGGCGACGATTTCTTGGCGGTTGCGCCGCGGCTCGCCGCAGGTTTGCGTGGCGTCGCTGTGGGTGTTGTGGCGGCCTTCTTCGCGGTGGCGGGCTTGCGCTTGCTAGCAGGCTTTGCCACGGCTGGCTTGCGCACCGCTGCGGGCTTGCTCGAAGCCGCAGCGCGAGGGCGCGACGCCTGGGCCTTGGGTGCCGCTTTGGTCGTGGCCGGGGTGCTGGCAGAGGGGGTCGCGGCAGGCGTTTCGAGTGTTGCAGTGGGGTCGGCGTGCATGAGGGTCTCCACAGATATAAACAGAGTAAATAGTATATATCGTATGTAAAGATTAGCTAGAAACCGGATGGATCATCAAGACTGTCCGGTGTGCGCGGGAAGCCGTCATAATTCCGTCATGTGATCGTCATAGGGTGAAACCTCTGCCTAACCCCGCGAATTCCGTGCCATGCGTTTTTCCGGCCTGAATCTCATGCCGAACGCCCGGCAGC
>JBKBRW010000011.1:0-87377 GCA_046291555.1 Thiobacillus sp. | reverse complement strand
CCCCTCCCCATACGTTGACGCGCGCGCGATGATGTCGCCGATCTCGGCGTCCAATTCGGGGCAGACAGGATCATCAAGCAAACTTTCGGGATGAAGTTTCGCGTCGGCAAGCTCGTCGGCGTCGAGCTGCAACCTTGTCAGGATTTGCGGCCAGTCGCTGGTCTCGGCAGCGCGCAGTTCCGCGTTGGCCTCGACGATCGCGTCCCGGAAAAGTTCGGCCGCGAGTTCAGCAGAATCGTTCCATCGATCGCAAGCAGCAAGATTTGCACGCGTTTCGGCCAGCTCGGCCACGGCAGCATCGGCGCGAGCCTCCGCTGCTGCGAGAGCGGTGCGCAGGTCTTGGATATCGCCAACTGCCTGACGTAGCCACCGCGCGCGCATGCGGCCAGGGTCGCAGCGGCGCAGTAGCTGGTTTACGGCGACGGTTGGGTCAAGCCGGCCGTCAGCGCCAAGGGTCACCCAGCCATCCTTCACCCAGCGCGAAACCGACTGCTTGCTCACCCCCAGGACCCGCGCGAACTGTGCCGGGAGGATTCGGATTCTCAGCAACTCTGGCGCATCCGGCAGACCAGAAAGTGACGCCTGACCAGCGTCTGGCGGCTGTTTGGCGCGGTTTTGGACGTCTGTCACGTGGTCATCCTCCGAGTTGCCTTTGCAAAAGGTGCATCGCCTAGCGCCAGCCCGAAGCCCGAATTACCCGCAGGAGTTGAGGATGGGGAGTACCTTTTCGGTGTCGGGTCGATACTACACATGGCTGAGGCGCCGGCCGCTGCCTCAGCGGCGGCGCGGGTCAGGCCGCCGTCGTACTCCATGATGGCGGCGCGTTCGGCCATGGCTTCCAGCTTGTCGGCGGGACAAGCGGGACACGGGCGGGACAAGCCACTTGTCCCAGTAAAATCCGGCTGTAACCCGCATGGATACTCACTCTCATTAATAAGGGACAAGTGGGACAAGGGGTATCCCTGTTTTTCCGGCCGCGATTCTTTTCTTTTGCCAAAGGGGGCGCGGGGGTGGTGGGTTTCAACAGGGAATAAATGTGCGTCACTGGCTACCCCTGAAAAACCGTGTCCCGTTTGTCCCAAAGGCAAAAACTGCCCGCTAACCCGCATGGATGCTGGATTCGTGCGGGACAAGTGGCTTGTCCAGCTGGGCGAATTGCTTGTCCCATGGGACAAGGTATCGGTGTTTTTGGCGTCACAAAGCAACTGGTCGAGGTCAAGCATCTTCATCCTCCTCGGGCCAAAAGAAGTTCTCGACCGGGACATAACAGCGCTGCCGTCCGAGTCCGGGCAGGTGGTGCCGGGTGTAGGGTTTGCCGTCGCCGGCCTTCACCAGCAGCCCAAGACGCGCAAGGGTGTGCGCGGCGGCGACCGGATCCATGCCGTTGTAGATTTCCCTCCATCCCTCTGCCGTGATGTAGTAGCGCCAAACGGTGGACGCCTTCCCTTCGTCCAGAGGTGCATCACGCGCCGGTATCGACTTGCGCAGCCCAACTACCCCATCCTTGCCTGGCGCGTGCGAATCCCCCGCACGATCCCAGGCCACGAAACGCCCGGCCCAATGCTTGCCCAGGAATTCCCGCAGGCGTTCAACCTGGCGGCGCTCTTCAAGGTTGCCAGCGCCACCACGCCAAACGATCCACGCTTGCACGCATTTCCGGATACCGGCGATAGACTCGCCGGGATCCCATCCGGTCAGGCCCCACTTGGCGGCATATTCGCCAGCCACGGCCAGCAGGGCGAAGCGGCGCACGGCGCGCATTACCTGACTCTGGGATTTGTCCGGCATCAGGTCGAGCGCCACGCGGGCAACCTCGCCGGGCAGATCGCGGCGGATTTCATCAAGGTGCTGTGAGACGTGTTCCAGCCAGGCGATGCCGACGGCGCCGTGGTACTGGTCGCAGGCGCTGCGCAGGTTTTCTGCGAAGACGCGGGCGTCCGGGTGCTCGTGCAGCTTTTCAAACAGCCCGTGCCCGGCGCCGGCATCGGCCGGGATATCCAGTTGACGGACTTCCATTCCAGGATCCGGTTTGAGGCCGGCCGCCTCCATGTAATGCAGCAGCCCATGCTCGCCGGTAGACAGCCAAAGCAGCAGCCAGGTCAGGCGCTCACGCAGAACGGCGGTGTCCTTCATCCGGCCCTTGCCGCTGCCGCCTGACAGCATCATGACGATCAGGCCGATTTCCTTTTCAATGGCCTCGCGTATTTCGTCGAGGCACAGCAGCCGATGGTTGTGTTTGGCCGCCGTGCCTTCGAGTGCATTGCCCGTGTTGCGCCAGGTCTGCATGTACGACGCGGGCAAACCGTTGAGCGAACTGGCGACGCGAAGCGCCGTGGTTTTGCCCAGGCTCGATGCCCCGAACAGGTGGAACCCGCCCGATTCACCGATGCCGGAAAACGGCAGGATCGATGCCGCCAGGGCCGCGCACACGCTCAGGATCAGTCTGGAATTGCCAGCGCACAAACGCCCGACGTGCTCGCGCCATTCCTCCGCCGTTCCAGATTCGCCGCTCCCCGGCGAGCGGTCCAATCCTTGGTAGATGACCGGCTCGGGCGCCGTGCCGATGGTGCGATGCGGCATCACAAAGACGTTACCGAACCATCCGGTCGTTTCAACGCCACGGGCGCGCGGGGCATCGTCGCTGTTCAACAACAGAAAATGCGCCAGCTCGCCGCGCCGCTTGGGGTGAATGCGCAGGCCGGCATCGGCCAAGGCTTTGTGCCAAGCGCCATCCTGCCCGCCGATTTCAGAATCCAGCAGCGTGACTTCCCGAACATTGCCGTCCCGGTCGCTAATCTCGACGATGAACCGCCAGCCCAGCCCGTCGAATCCACGTATCCGCCACTTCACCAGAATTGGCGCGCAGACCCACACAGCCGGCAGATAGACCGTGCCCTCCTTGGTTGAACGGCTGGCGATGTACCAAAGGCCTTCGTCATCGCAAAAGAACCCGGCTTCCTTCGAAGGGTCTGCCTTGGCCGTCGCAGGCGCGGCCTCAGGCGCGTTTTTTACTGCGGGTGTAGGGGTAGGCTTGGGCTTGGCTTTTTTACCGCGCTGGCGGCCTTTCTCGAAAGCCTTGTGCTCTGGCAGGGCGGCCGGGGTTGATTCGATTTCGTCAGTCATTGCCGGCCCTCCGTACATACATGGCGACAAGGCCCTGGTCGAGTCCGGCTGCTGCCTGGTCGAGGTCAATCACGGCAATGCTGACCGGGTCGGCATCCATCACGGCCAGAATGATTTCGTACAGCCAGGTATCGACCGGACTCAGTTCCGCCAGGCGGCAGAATATGGCGACGGTCAACCCGGCGCAGAAACAGAAGTCGAGGTCGGACGGCTCGATTGAAGGCGGCGCAATGACGTAGGCGCCCGCCACGGTCAACCCCCAATCGGGCAAAACCGACACATGCCCGAACGGCCCCGGCACAGGAATGCGCCCTTTTTTGCGTAGGTCAAACAGGGCGCGAGCGTTAGGCGGCAGGCGCATGGCCGCTGGCCTCAAGGTAGGCTACGAACGCTTGCTCGGCGGCGTCCCGTGCGGCGGGGTCGGTGCCGGTCAGCGCGGCCTCGCACTGGTCGCAGACATACCACTTTATCCAGGTCAGGTGCGGTGTAACGGCGATCACGTCGAAGCCGTACCTCCGATGATTTACCTCGGCAGAACAACAAGGGCAGACCATTGCGATGCGAGTTTTCTGAGGCGCTTCGTTTGGGCGCTCGAAGCCCGATCCGTACGTGACTTTTCGGTTTGTCATGCCGCCGCCCTCCGGCCGAGTTCGACGGCGGTTGCCTTGAATCGCTGCGGGTGGAACCGCATGCGACCGGCGACGATGATAAGCGCGCCGCTGGCGGCGAGCGCATCGCGATGCCGGCGCACGAACCAGCGGACGGAATGTTCGGTCGCGTATGCCGGCCGCAAGCAGCCGAGCAGGTCGCGTAGGTCGACGAATTCGTCGAGGGGGGGCAGTTCGGTGACGTCCATGCAACTCTCCTTTAGAAACAAGCGCCTTGCCGAGCCTTTGCACAGTCGGCGGGTGCCTTGGAGAGGATGCTAGTTAGCGCGTGCGGTAAAGTCGCAAAGGATTTTTTTATAAAACTGCCGGGGCGGTACTTGTCGCGGACGTTTCCTTGAGGACTTGCCCGACGCGCACTTCGGAGACGTCGGTGTCGTCGAACAACGCGCGCACCAGGGCCGCCCAGTCGACCGTGCGCAGGCATGCGTCGCCGATGCCGGCGTCGCGCATCGCCGCCTGCGCGACGCGCACCCAGTCAGGCCACCCGCATTTTTGCGAGCGCAGTTCGGGCTGCCCGGCGTGCTCGGTTTTGAGGTCCGGCAGTTGATGCAGCGCGTCGGCGAGTTCGCCAAGCCACCGCGCGTCCTGCGGCCGCCCGGTTTCCGCCAGCTCGCGCGCGGCCGCGATGACACGGCGGCGCGCGGCGTCCGACGCCCGTCGCCGCTGCACCCAGCCGCGTTTCGAGGTGCTGGTGAACGCGATGTCATGCCGCCGGTAGATGTCGTTGATATCGATCGGCGCGAGCGCGATGCGGTAGGCAATCACCAGCCGCTCGACCGTACTGCCGCCGTACTTGATCACGTCGTGTCGGGCCGCCTCGCAGCGCGGCGGCGTCACGGTGCAGAGCTCTTGGATCAGCATCGCCAGCTTTCGGGCCTGGCGCTGCGCCGCGTCGCGCAGGCGCTTTTCCGGCACGGCCGGGGGCGACCGATATAGCGGTCGGTGCTCATCCTCCAGGGCATCGTCCATGCTGTAGATGAGAGAATGGAGCAACGCGCCGCGATTTTCCGCCTGCACGTGCCGGTCGACGTGCGTCCACATTCGCCGCATGCCGGGATCGTTGGTGCAGAACAGGCGGTAGAACGCGTCGTGACGATGCGGCATTTCCTCCGCATCGTCGAAGCGCGGCCCCATCTTCGTGAACCACGCCAACGCCCAACCGGGCAGATCGGGGCTTGGGCGGGTATTCATCGCGCCGCGTTCAGACCCGCCCCTCGAAAACCCGCGTCAACAGACGTCGCCGGCTGTCGGTGTTGAGGTGCGCATAGCGTTGCACCATGCGCAGCTGGCGATGCCCCAGGGTGTCGGCGATCTCGAGCAGCGACGCGCCGCTTTGCGCCATGTAGCTCGCAGTGCAATGCCGGCAGTCGTGGAAACGGAAATTCTTGATCCCGGCTGCCGCAACGGCTTCGTTGAACACCTTGGCGGTCGCGTAGGGCTGCGACGGCCGCAGGCGGCTGCGAAACACCAGCGCCTGGCTGGTGGGGGCGTCCTTCGGCGCGAAGCGTTCCAGTTCGGCGGTCACTTGCGGCAGCAGCACCAGCACGCGGCGGTCGCCGTTCTTGGTGTCGTGCAGCTCCGCCTCGCCGCGTTCCAGGCTGACGTCGCACCAGCGCAACCCGAGCAGCTCGCCGCGTCGCGCGCCGGTGGTCAGCGCCATGAGCACGAATGCATACAGGCGCGGCCAGGGCGATTCGACGCAGGCGGCCAGCAGGCGCTCGCGTTCGGCGTCGGTGAGGTAGCGCACGCGGCCGCGCGTCTCCGGATTCTTCTCGACGTGGCGGGTTGGCGAGTCGAAGCCGCGCGGGACCAGGCGCTGGCGCTTGGCCCAGGTGAACAACGCGGCCAGTGCGACCTGATAGCGATTGAGCGTCGCGCCGCTACGCTGGCCGAGCTTTTTACGGAAAATCGGATTGCCGTCGGCGTCGCGGCCGCTGTAGACGCGGGCGGGCTCGCTGGCGAGCGTGTGCATGGCCGCGTCGATGTCGTCCGGGGTGATTTCCGCGAACACCTTGTCGCCGAGCAGGCGAGTCCAGGCGCTGACGCGGTGATAGCGCGAGTTATCGCGCCCCCGGTAGTCGTCAAGGTATCTCTCGGCAACTTCCGAGAGGGTCATGCCGGCCGGTGCAACGGCTTGGGCATTTTCAGCTTCTTTTTTCATGTCAGGCTCCTAAGTGGTTGGCCGATTTTGATCGGCGGTCTTAGCAGAGGCCCGACAAGGGCTTGAAACTAAAGGAAAACTGGCTCCCCGACCTGGGCTCGAACCAGGGACCTGCGGATTAACAGTCCGTCGCTCTACCGACTGAGCTATCGGGGAAAAGTGAAGCGCGCATTCTAGAGAGGGTGGTCGCTTCGGTCAAGCCTCTGCAAGGGCATTCAGGCCAAGGCGCCGCCTCCGCTGGCGCGTGGCCGGGGCATTGTCTTAAACCCGGCTCGCCAGATTCATGCGCTCCAGGCGCTGGCACAGGGTGTCGATGATGCGCCGCGACAGTGGCGCGGAGTGGCGCATCAATTCCTCCAGCGTGTGCGGCGGCAAGGCCAGCACGGTGAGTTCCGTCTCCGCGACCACCGAGGCGGTCCGCGGCTCATTGAGCAGATACGCCATTTCGCCGAATAACTGTCCCTCGGTCAGTTCGCCCAGTCGTCGCCGGCCCTGTTCGGTTTCCTTGTAGACGGCGGCACGGCCCGCGTACAGGAAGTAAGCGGTTTTCGAATTACCGCCCTCCTCGATGAGGACGCTCCCCGGCGGGTGCACCTGCCCGTACTTCTCGAGCAGGCGGCTGGCGTCGCCGAACACGTAGCTCTCGAGCTTGCTGGCGGTCTCGCCGCTGGCGGTGAGAAACAGTTTCTCGAGTGCGGTGATGTCGGCCTTGCCGTAGGCATAGAGTGCCTGCGCCCAAAGGTACAGCAGCAGAAAGGCGAAATAGCCGGCGATCAGAACGAACACCACGCCGCCGAGCGCACCGTACAGGCTGCGGTAGTTTTCAAGCTTGAAGAAGGCGCCGAATAAGGCGAACAGCAGGCCGAGGGTAAGGGTCGCAGCGAGCGCGAACAGCGCGGCGTCGCGTGCGCGCGGATGCTGGCGCGGCATGCGCCAATAGGCGGCGAACAGCAATGCCCAGATGATGACGAAGCCGAACAGCGAATTGAGCGCCTGCAGCACGTGGGCGTTGCCGATGCCGATGAAATCGTTTTGCGCGAGAAAGCTCAGCGTCGTCTGCGCCAGCGCGGCCAGGCCCATCAGCAGGAACAGCACCGGCAGGATGACGAGCGGCAGCACCCACGACATCACCAGGTTGTGCGAGTGCTGGCTTGGGAAAAGGACGCGGAAGGCGTTGTGCACCGCGTGCACCAGCCCGCGCGACGACAGCACCAGGGTGACGAGGCCGACGCCACCTGCGGCGAGCTGGGCCTGGCGGGGGATGAAGCCGAGTTCGGTCAGTGTCTCGAGTTGCAGCTGTTGGTAGAGAGCTGCCATCAGGATGGTGGCAGGCACCGAGTTCTCGGCAACCGTGCCGAGCCATTGGACGGCGTAGCTCAGCAGCAGCAGCAGCGGGGTGGCCGAAAGCAAAAAATAGAACGAAGTCGCCGCGGCGTGATTCTGCAGGCCGTTCTGCTTGAACAGGCGAACGGTCGTGAAGCCGAGCTGCAGCAGCCAGGCGAAGCTGCCGCGGGCCGGGGTCAGACTGGGGAGGCGCATGGCGCTAGCCTACCTGCACCGGGTGCAGGTGGCCAGCGTCACGCCATCGCCAGCGCGATGCGCTTGAGCGCCTTCTCCAGGTTGGCCTGCGAGGTGGCGAAGGAGAGGCGGATGTAGCCCTCGGCGCCGAAGGCCGAGCCGGGGACGACGGCGACGTCGGCCGACTCGAGCAGGTATTCCGAGAAGGCGATGTCGGTGCCCTGCTCGATGATGTCGCGCATGAGCAGATTCTGGATCGCGCCGCGCACGTCGGGGAAGGCATAGAAGGCGCCGCCGCTGTCGACGCAGTGGAAGCCGGGGATGGCGTTCAGCGCATCGACGACGTAGCGGTGGCGCGCCTTGAAGGCGTCGAGCATGGGCGTGATGCAGCCCTGGTCGCCATTCAACGCGGCTTCGGCCGCGACTTGCGAGATCGACGTGGGGTTGGAGGTCGACTGCGACTGCACGTTGGTCATCGCGCGCAGGATGGCTTCGGGGCCGGCAGCGTAGCCGATGCGCCAGCCGGTCATCGAATAGGCCTTCGACACGCCGTTCAGCACCAGGGTGCGGTCGTAGAGGTCGGGGCAGGCGTTGAGGATGTTGACGAAGGGCGCGCCATCGAGACGGATGTGCTCGTACATGTCGTCGGAGGCGATCAGCACCTGCGGGTGCTTCCTCAGCACTTCGCCGAGTGCGGCGAGCTCGGCCTTCGAGTACACCGCGCCGGTCGGGTTGGACGGGCTGTTGATGACGAACAGGCGCGTTCTCGGCGTGATCGCCGCTTCCAGCTGTGACGGCGTGATCTTGAAGCCCTGCTCGATGCCGGCCTCGACGATCACCGGCTTGCCGTCGGCAAGGATGACGATGTCGGGGTACGAGACCCAGTAGGGCGCGGGGATGATGACCTCGTCGTCGGGATTGACCACGGCTTGCACCAGGTTGAAGAAGCTCTGCTTGCCGCCGCACGACACCAGGATCTGCTTGGGGCCGTATTCCAGCCCGTTGTCGCGCTTGAACTTGGCGATGATCGCCGCCTTGAGGCTCGGCGTGCCGTCGACCGCGGTGTACTTGGTGAAGCCCGCATTGATCGCGCCGATCGCCGCATCTTTGATGTGCTGCGGGGTGTCGAAATCGGGCTCGCCGGCGCCGAGGCCGATGATGTCGCGGCCGGTGGCCTTGAGGGCGGCGGCGCGGGCGGTGACGGCGAGGGTGGGCGAGGGCTTGATGGCCTGAACGCGGCGGGAGAGTTCCACAGTGGTTCCTTCACGCACCCGTCGCTGGCGGGTGCTACTATCAGTAAGTTTTAGCCGCCGAATTTTACCCGTGTTCGTCACCTTCCCCAATAGCCCGTTCCGGCTGTTCCAGCCGTTTCCGCCCGCCGGCGACCAGCCGGCCGCGATCGCGCGTCTGGTCGAGGGAATCGAGGACGGCCTGTCATTCCAGACCCTGCTCGGGGTGACCGGCTCGGGCAAGACGTTCACCATGGCCAATGTCATCGCACGCACCGGCCGACCGGCGCTGATCATGGCGCCGAACAAGACGCTGGCGGCGCAGCTGTATGCCGAAATGCGCGAGTTCTTCCCGGAAAACGCGGTCGAGTATTTCGTCTCCTATTACGACTACTACCAGCCCGAGGCCTACGTGCCGGCGCGCGACCTGTTCATCGAGAAAGACTCGAGCATCAACGAGCACATCGAGCAGATGCGACTCTCCGCGACGAAATCACTGCTCGAACGGCGCGACACCGTGATCGTCTGCACCGTGTCGGCGATCTACGGTATCGGCGACCCCTCCGACTATCACAGCATGATCCTGTTGCTGCGGCAGAACGAGAAGCTCTCGCAACGCGAGGTCATCGCCCGCCTGACCCAGATGCAGTACGAGCGCAACGACTTCGAGTTCACGCGCGGGCACTTCCGGGTGCGCGGCGACGTCATCGACATCTTCCCGGCGGAACACGCCGAGACCGCGATCCGCGTCGAGCTGTTCGACGACGTGGTCGAGAGCCTGCATCTGTTCGACCCGCTCACGGGCGAAATCTTGCAGAAGGTCGCACGCTTCACCGTGTTCCCGTCGAGCCATTACGTGACGCCGCGCGAGACCACGCTGCGGGCCGTCGAGGCGATCAAGGCCGAGCTGCGCGAGCGCCTGGAATTCTTCTACGCCAACAACAAGCTGGTCGAGGCGCAGCGACTAGAGCAGCGCACGCGCTTCGACATCGAGATGATGGTCGAGCTCGGCTTCTGCAAGGGCATCGAGAACTACTCGCGGCACCTGTCGGGGCGCAAGCCGGGCGAGCCGCCGCCGACCCTGATCGATTACCTGCCGAAGGACGCGCTGATGATCATCGACGAGTCGCACGTCACGGTCACGCAGGTGGGCGGCATGTACAAGGGCGACCGCTCGCGCAAGGAAAATCTGGTCGACTACGGCTTCCGCCTGCCGTCCGCGCTCGACAACCGGCCGCTCAAGTTCGAGGAATTCGAGGCGCTGATGCCGCAGACGATCTTCGTCTCGGCCACTCCCGCCAAGTACGAGGCCGAGCACGCCGGCCAGGTCGTCGAGCAGGTCGTGCGCCCCACCGGACTCGTCGACCCCCTCGTCGAGGTACGGCCGGTCGCGACCCAGGTCGACGACCTGATGGGCGAGGCCAGGAAGCGTATCGCCGCCGGCGAACGCGTGCTCGTCACCACGCTGACCAAGCGCATGGCCGAAGATCTTACCGACTACCTCGCCGAGCACGGGATCAAGGTGCGCTACCTGCATTCCGACATCGACACGGTCGAACGCGTCGAGATCATCCGCGACCTGCGGTTGGGCGAGTTCGACGTGCTGGTCGGGATCAACCTCTTGCGCGAAGGTCTCGACATCCCGGAGGTGTCGCTGGTGGCCATTCTCGATGCCGACAAGGAAGGCTTCCTGCGCTCTGAGCGCTCGCTGATCCAGACCATCGGCCGCGCCGCGCGGCATCTGAACGGCACCGCCATCCTCTATGCCGACACGATCACCGACTCGATGCGCCGCGCGATGGACGAGACCGAGCGCCGCCGCAACAAGCAGATCGCGTTCAACCTTGAGCACGGCATCACCCCGCGCGGCGTGGTCAAGCGCATCAAGGACATCATCGATGGCGTCTACGACGCCGACGCCACCCGGCAGGAGCTGAAGGCGGCGCAGACCGCCGCGGAATACAAGGTCATGGACGAGAAATCCCTGACCAAGAAGGTCAAGAAGATCGAAAAGGACATGCAGGAGGCGGCGAAGAACCTCGAGTTCGAAAAGGCCGCCGTGCTGCGCGACCAGTTGAAGGAACTGAAGGCGTTGCTGTTCGGGGTGGAGGAGCGAGACTAGTTCGTTCACGCGCGCTCGGCGGATTGCCCGAGCGGCGTGTGCTGCGTGGCGTCGACGTTAGCCCTGGCCAGGAAATTTCTGCACAATGCCGCTTTTGCATCACGGGAGCCCTCCATGGCTTCGGGACACATCCACATTGCCATCCTGAACCCGGGCGTCGAGATCACGCCGCTGCGCCTGCGCGGTTGGCTGCAGAAGGAGGCAGCGGCGATCAACAACCGCGCCAACCCGGGTGACGGCGCGATCCTGCGGCTGTTTCTCACCAAGAAGCTGCGTTACGGCCTGCCCGCGAAGAAGCTCGACGCCATCCTGCAGGCCCTGACGGAAAAATATCCGGCGATCCTGCGCATCGAGACGCAGTTGGTCGAAGCGCCGCTGACGCCTGCGGAGATGGCGGAACAGACCCGCCTCGCGAATGTCCATCTGGAAAAATTCCGGCAGCGGGCCGAGGAATACGCCAAGCGCAAACAGGCGGAGGCGCTGGAGAACGCGCGGCCGGCGCCGATCCAGTGGCACACGCTGAAGAGCGCGCTGGATTGAGCGAACCGACGAGGGGCTGGATTGCAGTAAACCGGAAAAAATCCGTTAGAGGATCAGCCGTGCGTTCAACTTTTTTAGTTCAGGTTATTGGAAAAAATGAATAAGGTCGCTGTGCTCATGGTCTGCATGGGCAACATCTGCCGCTCGCCGATGGCGGAAGGCATGCTGCGCAAGGCGGTTCGCGAGGCGGGGCTGGAAGGCTTCGTCGAGATCGATTCGGCGGGGACCCATGCGTATCACGTCGGCTCGCCGCCCGATCCGCGCGCGCAACAGGCGATCCGCCGGCGCGGCGTCGACATCAGCGATCTGCGCGGGCGCAAGGTCGCCGACGAGGATTTCGAGCGTTTCGACTACATCCTGGTGATGGATGGCGACAACTACGATCGTCTGATTGAGCGCGCGCCGGTGCACCACCATGGCAAGATCCGGCGCTTGCTGTCGTTCAGCCGAAAATACCCCAACCTCGATGTGATGGATCCGTATTACGGCGGGCCGCAGGGGTTCGAGGAGAACCTCGACATGATCGAGGACGCGGTGCAGGGGCTGATTCGCGAGATCACCAGGGAGTCTCAGCCGAGGATGCGCGCCCGCAGCTGACGCTGTCGGCGCGCGGAAAACAAACGGGCCGCTCGCGCGGCCCGTTTATTTGGTCAGCGCATCACTCGCTGCGTGTCTCGACCTGCACCAGCGGTTCCTGTGGGGCCGACACCTGCGGCCGCGGGCGCCGGCGTGTCGGGTGCGGAACGGCCGGGGCGGTGCCCGCGTCGACAACGGGCGCGACGGGCGCAGTGGTTTCCACCTGCATCAGGCTCACCGGTTCCTCCGGCGGCCGGGTCGTCGGGCGCCGGCGCCGGCGCGGGCGCCCGGGTTCGGTGCTCGGCTCCGTAGTCGGAACGGCGCCTCCCTGGGTTTCGACCTGCTCGAGGTCGGCCCGGCTGGTGGCCAGGTCGGCGAGGATCTGCTCCGGTGACGCGGTGACAGCGCCGGGCAGCGGCGCGGCGGCGGGTTCCAGCGTGAGGCTCTGCTGGGCGGGCGCGGATGCAGGCGCCGGCCGGGCGGGCTTCGCGACTTCGATGATCGCGCCGAAACGCTGAGGCGCGCGCGCCGGCGCTGCCGGGCGTGGCGCGCCCGCGATTTCGATGATCGCGTGCGGCGCGACGGCGCCGGCAGCGGCTTCCGGACGGCCTTCACCACGGCCGCGACGGCCACGGCCGCGCCGATTGCGGCCTTCGCGCTTTTCCTCGACGCTCGCTTCTTGCGGCGTTTCGGCGGCCTCGCTCACGCGCGGCGCGGCCTCGGCCTCGACTTTGGTGGGCTTCGGCGCCCGCGGTGGCCGTGGCGGCTTGGGCGTCGCTTCGGCTCGGGGCTCCCGCGCCTCGCTGGGGCGGGCTTCCTGCGGGCGTGCCTCGCTGCGTTCACCGCGGCCGCGGCGCTGGCCGGGCTTGCGTTCGTGGCGTTCGGCCGGGCGTTCGCTGCGGGTAATCGCGGCGACCGGCTCGACGGCCGGCGCGGGTTCGGCCGCCGGCGCTTCCTCGGTGCGCTTCTTCAGCCAGCCGAAAATGCGCTCGAACAGGCTGGGTTGCGACGCCGGCTGCGGCGGCACCGTGGGTTGCGGCGCCGCGACAGGCATCGGCTGGGGCGGGGCGATCGACTTCACGGCGGCGACCTGGCGCGCGGGCGCTGCCTCGGTCGCGGTCTGGTACACCGGCTCGGTTTCCGGAACGGCCACCATCTTGTAGCTCGGCTCGGCCGTGCCCGCCTGGTTCAGTTCGTCATGGCGCAGGCGGGTGAGGGTGTAGTTCGGCGTCTCCATGTGGATGTTCGGAATCAGCACCACATTGACCTTGAGCCGCGACTCGATGTTGTGGATGTCGACGCGCTTCTCGTTGAGCAGGAAGGTGGCGACGTCGACCGGCAACTGCACGTGCACGGCCCCGGTGTTCTCCTTCATCGCCTCCTCCTGCAGGATGCGCAGGATGTGCAGCGCGGACGACTCGGTGCCGCGGATATGGCCGGTGCCGTGGCAGCGCGGGCAAGGGTTGTAGCTGGTTTCGCCGAGGGACGGCTGCAGGCGCTGGCGTGACATTTCCAGCAGGCCGAAGCGCGAGATCTTGCCTGTCTGTACGCGGGCGCGGTCGTGATGCAGGGCATCGCGCAGGCGGTTCTCGACCTCGCGCTGATGTTTGGGGTTCTCCATGTCGATGAAGTCGATCACGATCAGGCCGCCCAGGTCTCTCAGGCGCATCTGACGGGCGATCTCGTCTGCCGCTTCGAGGTTGGTGTTGAACGCGGTCTGTTCGACGTCGCTGCCCTTGGTGGCGCGCGCCGAGTTCACGTCGACCGAGACCAGCGCCTCGGTGTGGTCGATGACGATGGCGCCGCCCGACGGGAGGTTGACCTGGCGCGAGAACGCCGACTCGATCTGGTGCTCGATCTGGAAGCGCGAGAACAGCGGGATGTCGTCACGATACAGCTTCACCTTGTTGACGTTCGTCGGCATCACGTGTGCCATGAACTGGCGCGCTTGCTCGTAGATGTCCTCGGTGTCGATCAGGATCTCGCCGATGTCCGCCGAGAAATAGTCGCGGATCGCGCGGATCACGAGGCTGCCTTCCTGATAGATGAGGAAGGGGCCGCTCATCGACTGCGCGGCGCCGTCGATTGCCTTCCACAGGCTCAGGAGATAGTTGAGGTCCCACTGGAATTCCTCGACGGAACGGCCGATGCCGGCGGTGCGGGCGATCAGGCTCATGCCTTCGGGTACGTCGAGCTGGGCGAGCGTGTCGCGCAGTTCGTTGCGTTCCTCGCCCTCGATGCGGCGCGACACGCCGCCGCCGCGCGGGTTGGTCGGCATCAGCACGACATAGCGGCCGGCCAGCGAGATGTAGGTGGTGAGCGCCGCACCCTTGTTGCCGCGTTCGTCTTTCTCCACCTGGACCAAGAGTTCCTGGCCTTCCTTGAGGTTCTCGGGTACCCGGCCGCCGTTGGGCAGGCAGGAGCGGGCAATTTCCTTAAAAGGGAGGAAGCCGTGCCGTTCGCAACCGTAGTCGACGAAGGCGGCCTCGAGGCTGGGCTCGACGCGGGTGACGACCCCCTTGTAGATGTTGCCCTTGCGTTGTTCCTTGCTGGCGGACTCGATGTCAAGGTCGACGAGCTTTTGGCCGTCGACGATGGCAACCCGGAGTTCTTCCGCCTGGGTTGCGTTGAAAAGCATGCGCTTCATTTTTTCTCCCGCGCGCGTGCATACGGGACAGGCCAGACTGCCGCTGAAGCTCAGCGGCTCATGCGATCACGGTTTGAATGAAGTGAAGGGGCATGGGCGAAGGTGTCCTGTTCCTGGAGAGGGGCGCCGGCGGAGCCAGGCTGTCTTTCCGGTTCCCGCGCGGGATGAGGCCCGGGCGTGAACATTGATTTCGTATGCTGTTTGTCGCGTCGTTGATAACATCGCTGCTTTGCCGACTGGCGGGCAGGTGGTTTCGACTGTCCACGCCTGCCTGTTCGAGGCGGGGCGGCAGGAATCCAGACGGGCCGGGCAGGCGGCGGCCGGTGAGCGTTTTAACCGGCGGGTATCCAAGGGATTCAGGCGAAACAGGGCCTGAACCGACGGTAGTGTATATGAAAATGAAGGACTTAGAGAAAGATTCGGTCAGGCGGCTGAAGATCGACGACAGCGTGGACGGCCAGCGCCTCGACAACTTTCTCGTCGCGCGCCTCAAGGGCGTGCCGAAAAGCCGCATCTACAAGCTGGTGCGCGGGGGCGAAGTCCGGGTCAACGGCGGTCGCGTCGACGTCGGCTACCGCCTCGCGCTCGGCGACGAAGTGCGCATCCCGCCCGTGCGCACCGCGGCGCCGGCGCAGCCGGCCGCCCCCAAACTGCCGCCTTCGGTGAACCGCCTGCTGCCGGCCATCCTCTATCGCGACGACGCGCTGATCGCGCTCAACAAACCCTCGGGCATGGCGGTGCATGGCGGCAGCGGGGTGTCGCGCGGGGTGATCGAGCAACTCCGGCTGGAACTGCCGGAATGCCGCACCATGGAGTTGGTGCACCGGCTCGACCGAGAAACCTCGGGCGTGCTGCTCATCGCGCTGAAGCGGCGCGCGCTCACCGGCCTGCATGCGGCGATGCGCGCGGGCAAGATCGAGAAGCGCTACCTGACGCTGGTGGCGGGGCGCTGGCCGAACCCGGTGCAGCACGTGAAACTGCCCCTGCACAAGCGCGTGACCGACGAGGGCGAGAAGCGCGTGACGGTGCGTGACGAAGGCCAGTCGGCGTACACGATTTTCCGCCGCCTGCAGCAGTTCGCCGACTTCACGCTGCTGGAGGCGGAACTGAAGACCGGCCGCACGCATCAGATTCGCGTCCACACCTCGCATCTGGGCTTTCCCATCGCAGGCGACGACAAGTATGGCGATTTCGAGCTCAACAAGCGGCTGATGAAGCGGGGTTTGAAGCGCATGTTCCTGCACGCGGCCAGGCTCGTGTTCGAGCACCCGATTTCTGGCGAGCGCATGACGGTCGAGGCGCCGCTGCCCGCCGATCTCCAATCTTTTCTGGATACCCTGAACCATGCCCAGGCAGTTTGATTTATTGATTTTCGATTGGGACGGCACGCTGATGGATTCAGCCGGCGTGATCGTCGATTCGATCCAGCGCGCCTGCGCCGACATCGGCCTGCCGATGCCTGCCGAGCGTGCGGCGCGGCAGATCATCGGGCTCGGGCTCGTCCAGGCGCTGCAAACCTTGTTGCCGGATTTGCCGGCTGACGCGTACCCGCGGCTCGTCGAGCGCTACCGCCACCACTACCTTGGCCGTGACGCGGATATTCCGCTGTTCGCGGGCGTGCCAGAGGGCATCGACCAGCTGCATTCGAGTGGCTTCACGCTCGCCGTAGCGACGGGCAAGAGCCGGCTGGGCCTGTCACGCGCGCTCGAAGCGAGCGGCCTGGGGCCTCGCTTTGCCGCCACCCGCTGCGCCGACCAGACGCATTCCAAGCCGCATCCGGCGATGGTGCTCGAGCTCATAGCCGAACTCGACGCCGATCCGGGGCGGACGTTGGTGATCGGCGACACCAGCCACGACCTGCTGATGGCGTCGAATGCCGGCGTGGCGAGCCTGGGCGTGACCTACGGCGCGCACGAGGCCGACGATCTTGCCCCGCACGCGCCGCTCGCCCTGCTCGACAGCTTTGCCGAGGTCCATGCGTGGCTCGCCGCGAACGCCTGATCTGCGCCTCCGCCGATCTGGCTGAAAAGGGGCGGGGCGTGCGCTTCGAGTTTCAGCGCCACGGCGCGAGGCAGCCGGCCTTCGTCGTGCGCTTCGACGGCACGGCGCACGCCTTCCTCAATCAGTGCGGCCATGTGCCGGTCGAACTCGACTGGCAGGAAGGCGAGTTTTTCGACGACTCGCGGCTATACTTGATCTGCGCCACGCATGGTGCGCTCTACCACCCGGCCAACGGCGCCTGCGTCGGCGGGCGCTGCGCCGGACGCGGGCTGATCCCTGTGCCGGTCGTCGAGCGCGACGGCCAAGTCTATGTGATGGAAGAACACGAATGAGTGAACCGGAAAAGCCCCAGTCACCCAACTGGGAGCGTGAGGTCTTGGAAAAGCTGGCGATGGCGGCCGTGCAGGAACAGCGCCGCAGCCGGCACTGGAGCATTCTCTTCAAGACGCTCGGCTTCATCTACCTCTTCGTGCTGCTGTTCGTCGCCTCGGGCTGGTTCCGCTCGGACGGCGTCGCGCTTCCCAAGGCGCACACTGCACTGGTCGACCTGCAGGGCGTCATCGCCTCCGATCAGGTCAGCGCCGACATCGTCATCGGCAGCCTGCAGAGCGCCTTCGAGGACAAGAAGACGCAGGGCGTGATCCTGCGCATCAACAGCCCCGGCGGCAGCCCGGTCCACGCCGGCCAGATCTACGACGAGATCAAGCGCCTGCGCGCCAAGTACCCGAACATTCCCCTGTACGCCGTGGTCGACGACATCTGCGCTTCCGGCGGCTACTACGTCGCGGTCGGCGCCGACAAGATCTTCGTCGACAAGGCGAGCATCGTCGGGTCGATCGGCGTGCTGATGGATGGCTTCGGCTTCACCAAGACCATGGAGAAGCTCGGCGTCGAGCGGCGCTTGCTCACCGCGGGCGAGAACAAGGGCTTCCTCGACCCCTTCTCGCCGGTCGATCCCGAGCAGCAGGCTTACGCCAAGCAGATGCTCTCGGAAATCCACGGCCAGTTCGTCGCCGTCGTGCGCGAAGGCCGAGGCGATCGCCTGAAGGAGACGCCGGAAACCTTCAGCGGGCTGGTCTGGAGCGGACAGAAGAGCATCGAGCTCGGTCTGGCGGATGGCTACGGGACGGTCGAGTCGGTCGCGCGCGACGTGATCAAGGCCGAGCACATCGTCGACTATACGCAGCAGGAGAGCCTGCTCGACCGCCTGGCAGGCCGGCTCGGCGCCGGCGCCACCAAAGCGCTGGCGCCGTTTACCCAGGCTGGTGTCGGCCTGCGGTGAGCGACACGCCGTACACGCCGATTCCCTGCGTCGAGCACGAGCGCCTCGAGTTCGCGGCGCTGACGAGGCAGTGGTTGGACGTGAAGGTCGATGGCGCGGTGCAGCGGCTGTTGCCGCTCGACGTCACGACGCGCGACGGCGCCGAATGGCTGGTCGCGCAAACCGAAGCCGGCGAACGCGTGACGCTGCGGCTCGACCGGCTGAAGTTCTGAAGCCCTAGAGTCCGATCCCGAACACCACCAGCCGGTCCTTGACCGCATCGGCCTCGCCGCGCCAGGCCTTGGCGGGCTGCGTGCGGGTCAGCTGACTCGGCAGGGTGAGGTCGGCGCCGACGCTGATGAGCGTGTCGGCTGCCAGCGTCGCGGCGAGCGCATCCAACAGCGCCGCGCTGCGGTAGGGCGTTTCGATGAAGAGCTGGGTGGCCTGGTCGCGCCGCGCGATTTTTTCGAGCTCGCGGATCCTCTGGCTGCGCTCGAGTTCCTTCGTGGGTAGGTAGCCATGGAAGGCGAACCGCTGGCCGCCAAGGCCCGACGCCATGAGTGCCAGCAGGATGGACGATGGGCCGATCAGCGGCGCGACCGGGATCCTTTCCCGGTGTGCGGCGCGCACCAGCGCCGCGCCGGGGTCGGCGACGGCCGGGCAGCCCGCTTCCGACAGAAGCCCCAGGTCGTGCCCCGATCGGATCGGCGCCAGCAGGGCGTCGACGGCGCTCGCAGGCGTGTGCTCGTTCAATTCCTCGATATGCAGCGACTGCAGCGGCAGCGGGTGACCCATGGCCTTCAAGTGCGCGCGGGCGGTCTTGGCACGTTCGACGACGAAATGCTCGAGACGGCGGGCGACGGCGAGCGTGTCCGGCGGCAGGCAGGCGTCGGGACTGGCCGGGCCGAGCGGCACCGGGATCAGGTAAAGCGTGGGCATGCGACCTACGCCGGCTGCCAGGTGAGGACGTCGACGCTCTCGTTCATGAGCATCTCGGTCAGTGCCATCAGCGGCAGGCCGACGAGCGCAGTCGGGTCGGGGCTCTCCATGCGCTGCATCAGCGCGATGCCGAGCGATTCGCTCTTGGCGGAGCCGGCACAGTCGTAGGGCTGCTCTTTTTGCAGGTAGGCCTCGATCTGCGCGTCGGTCAACGGGCGGATGTGCACCACGGTCGGGACGTCGCGCGTCTGCGCGTGGCCTGTCGTGCTGTTGAGGAGCGTGAGGGCGGTGTGGAACACCATCGCCTTGCCCTGCATTTTCTTCAGCTGGGCGAAGGCGTTGTCGTGGTTGCCGGGCTTGCCAAGCTGTTCGTCGTCGAGCATCAGCACTTGGTCGGAGCCAATGATGAGGGCGTCCGGATGGGTCGACGCGGCCGCCTGCGCTTTCAGCACCGACAGGCGTAGCGCGGTGGCCGAGGGCGTCTCGCCCGGCAGGGGAGTTTCGTCGACATCGGGGGCGACCACCTCGAATGGCAGTCGCAGGCGCGACAGCAGGTCGCGCCGATAGCGCGAGGTGGAGGCCAGAACCAGCTTCATTCGGGTTGAATTTCCACCAGCGCCATGTCAGGCGTTACGGCGTCGCCCTTCTTGGCGAAGATGCTGATGACGGTGCCGGCGACCGGCGCCTGCACTTCGTTTTCCATCTTCATCGCCTCGATCACCAGCACGCCGTCGCCTGCCATGACCTGCTGGCCGATGCTCACGAGCACGTCGACGACGGTGCCGGGCATCGCGGCGGTGACGTGGCCGGGATGGGTCGCACGTGGCTTCTGCCCGGCCGCGGGTTGCGGTGCCGCCGCCTTGCGAAGTGTGCTCTCGCCGCCTGCTTCCAGCGGAACCTCGTTCAGCGGCTCGACCAGCACCTCTTCCGAGACGCCGTCGATGGAGACGAAATAGGGACGCTGCGCGGCATCGGAACGGCCGCTGCCGGTGAGCTTGATGTGGTAGGTCTCGCCGTGAAGGGTGATCTTGAATTCGTCCGCGGCATAGCGCGGCGCGGCCTCCGCGGGCGCCGCACCCTTCGGCAGCAGCGGCTCCGGCTTGAGGCTGCCGGCGGCGCGTTCCTGCAACCAGGTCTTGGCGAGGTCGGGGAACATGGCGTAGGTGAGCACGTCCTCGTCCGACTTCGCGAGGCCCTCGATTTCGTTGCGCAGCTTGTCCAGTTCGTCGGCGAGGAGGTCGGCCGGCCGGCAGGTGGTGACCTCGAGATCGCCGATCGCGAGCTTGCGTACCTCCTCGTTGATGTGGCCCGGTGCCTTGCCGTAGCGGCCCTGCAGGTACAGCTTAACTTCGTTGGTCACCGACTTGTAGCGTGCGCCGGTGAGCACGTTGAGCGCCGCCTGCGTGCCCACGATCTGCGAGGTGGGCGTGACCAGCGGCGGGTAGCCGAGGTCCTCGCGCACGCGCGGGATTTCATCCAGGACGGCATCCATTCTGTCGAGCGCCCCTTGTTCCTTCAACTGGTTGGCGAGGTTGGAGATCATGCCGCCCGGCACCTGGTTTATCAGCACGCGGGTGTCGGTGCCGGTGAACTCGGATTCGAACTGCCAGTACTTCTTGCGAACCTCCTTGAAGTAGGCCGAGATCTCCTCGATCAGCGGCAGCGACAGCCCGGTGTCGTAGACAGTGCCGGCGAGCGCGGCGACCAGGCTCTGCGTGGTGGGGTGGCTCGCGCCTTCGGCGAACGCGCCGACGCAGGTGTCGATGATGGTCGCCCCCGCTTCCACGGCCTTCAGGTGCGTCATGTGCGCGAGGCCGGCAGTCGAATGGCTGTGGGTGTGGATGGGCAGATGCGTCGCCTCGCGGATCGCGCACACCAGGTCGTAGGCGGTGTAGGGGGTCAGGAGCCCCGCCATGTCCTTGATCGCGATGGTGTCGCAGCCCATCTCGGCGAGGCCCTTGGCGAGTTCGACGAAATGCGGGATGTCGTGCACCGGGCTGGTCGTGTAGCAGACCGTGCCCTCGGCGTGCTTGCCGGCCGCCTTCACCGCCTCGATCGAGACGCGCAGGTTGCGCAGGTCGTTCATCGCGTCGAACACGCGGAACACGTCGACGCCGTTGTCGGCGGACTTTTTGACGAAGGCCCGCACGACGTCGTCCGAATAGTTGCGGTAGCCGAGCAGGTTTTGGCCGCGCAGCAACATCTGGATGCGGGTGTTGGGTAGCGCGCGCCGAAGCTGGCGCAGGCGTTCCCAGGGGTCTTCGCGCAGGAAGCGCACGCAGGCGTCGAAGGTCGCGCCGCCCCAGGCTTCGAGCGACCAGAAGCCGACCTGGTCCAGCTTGCCGCAGATCGGCAGCATGTCCTCCGTGCGCAGCCGGGTGGCGATCAGCGATTGGTGACCGTCGCGCAGGACGAGATCGGTAACGTAGACCTTGGTCATATCAGAGTCCCTGATGAGCGGCGATGGCCGCGGCGATCGCGGCGGCCACGACTTCCGGTGGTTTCTTTTCGGTGTATTGGGTGAGTTCCGGGTGCGACTCGACGAACCCGGTGTTGAAGCGTCCGCTGCGGAACTCCGGATTCTTGAGGATTTCCTGGTAGTAGGGAATGGTCGTCTTCACGCCGTACACCAGCATGTCTGCAAGCGCGCGTCGGCCACGCTCGATCACCGACTCCCAGGTCAGGTTCCAAACGGTGAGCTTGGCGCACATCGAGTCGAAGTAGGGCGGTATCACGTAGTCGGTGTAGATCGCGGCGTCGACGCGCACGCCCGGTCCGCCCGGCGAGTAGTAGCGCGTGATGCGGCCGAGGCTGGGCAGGAATTCGTTCTTCGGATCCTCGGCGTTGACGCGGAACTCCATCGCGTAGCCGCGGTGCCGGATGTCTTCCTGCTTGTACTGCAGCGGCTGGCCGTCGGCGATGCGGATCTGCTCCTGCACGATGTCGACGCCGGTGATCGTCTCGGTGATCGGGTGCTCGACCTGCAGCCGCGTGTTCATCTCCATGAAATAGAACTGGTTGTCCTGGTCGAGCAGAAACTCCACCGTGCCGGCGTTGACGTAGCCCACGGCCTTGGCGGCGCGCACCGCGAGCTTGCCGATGTACTGGCGCTGCGCTTCGGTGAGCTGGGGGCTCGGCGCGATCTCGATCAGTTTCTGATTTCGGCGCTGGATCGAGCAGTCGCGTTCGAACAGGTGGATCACGTTGCCCTGCGTGTCGCCGAGGATCTGCACCTCGATGTGCTTGGGATTGACCACGCATTTCTCGACGAAGACCTCGGGCTTGCCGAAGGCCTTGCTCGCTTCCGACACCACGCGGTCGTAGTTCTTCAGCAGCTCTTCTTCGCTGTCGCAGCGGCGGATGCCGCGGCCGCCGCCGCCGTTGGTCGCCTTCAGCATCACCGGGTAACCGATCCGGCTCGCCAGCGCGCGCGCCTCATCGACGCTTTCGAGGTTGTGGTCTGAACCCGGCACGACCGGAATGCCGGCGGCGATCATCGCGTTTCTCGCCTGGATCTTGTCCCCCATGCGGCGGATCACCTCGGGAGAGGGCCCGATGAAGCGGATGCCGCGGCGTGCACAGATGGTCGCGAGATCAGGGTTCTCGGAGAGAAAGCCGTAGCCCGGATGCAGCGCGTCGCAGCCGGAGGCGGCGGCGAGGTTCACCAGCGTGTGCGCGTTGAGATAGCCGAGGATCGGGTCCTTACCGATGTGATAGGCCTCGTCGGCTTTCTTGACGTGCAGGGCATGGCGATCGGCATCGGTGTAGATGGCAACGGACTTGATGCCCAGTTCGGCGCAGGCGCGCACGATGCGGACCGCGATCTCGCCCCGGTTGGCGACCAGGATCTTCTTAATCACGGCCACCCCTGCTTTGACAAAAATAGCGACAAATCATATTATTGCCGGCTAATGTTTAACCGGGTGCGTGAGTAAGTCGGTCGGTTGCGACGGCACTTCGTTGATCGGGAGCACCATGCTTCAGCCAGTCGAGATCGATGTGCGGCGGTTCTGCCGGGACGCGCAGGCTTGGGAAAACCGCTCAGCCGTGTCGGCGTTTCCACGTCTGGTTGCAGAATTTACGCAAGGCGAGCTGTTCTGTCGAGTCAGTGGCCGCATGGATTCGCGCGGTGGCTTGGCGTTGGAACTGCACATTCGCGGCGACGTCGAGCTGGCCTGTCAGCGTTGCCTGGGCGGGATGCATCATGCCGTGGAAATCGACCGCACGGTGCATCTGGCGCGCACCGACGACGAGTTGGAACGGCTGGATGCCCTGCCCGACAGCGATGCGATCCTCGCCGGCGAGAAGCTCGAGCTGATCGCCCTGGTTGAGGATGAAGTGTTGTTGAGCCTTCCGCTGGCACCGATGCACGCAGAAGGCGCATGCCCCACCTGAGGGGCGTTTAATTTTTTTAGGAGTAGGAAATGGCTGTCCAGCAGAACAAGAAGTCCCCGTCGAAGCGCGGCATGCATCGTGCGCACGATTTTCTGACTAATCCGCCGCTGGCCGTCGAGCCGACCACGGGTGAGACGCACCTGCGCCATCACATCAGCCCGAGCGGTTTTTATCGCGGCCGCAAGGTCGTCAAGGCCAAGGGCGAATAATCCCCCGGCGCGCCGCGTGTCGGTGCGTCCCGCCCAGCCAAATTCCCCGGCTGTATGAGAAACATCACTGTCGCCATTGATGTCATGGGGGGCGACCATGGTCCCCATGTCACTGTTCCGGCGGCGATCCGCAGTCTTGCGCGCCACGAGGACCTGAACGTCATCCTGGTCGGCCCGCAGGACGTCATTGCTGCCGAGCTCAAGGCGCGGCGGGCCCGGCCGGGTCCGCGCCTGATCGTGCGCCATGCCAGCCAGGTCGTCGCGATGGACGAGGCGCCGGCGCTCGCGCTGCGCCAGAAAAAGGATTCCTCGATGCGGGTCGCGATCGACCTCGTCAAGTCTGGCGAGGCCGACGCCTGCGTGTCGGCAGGCAACACCGGCGCCCTGATGGCGACTGCGCGCTTCGTCCTGAAGACCTTGCCGGGCATCGACCGGCCGGCGATCGCCACGGTGATGCCGACGCTCAACGGCCATGTGCTGGTGCTCGACCTCGGCGCCAACGTCGATTGCACTGCCGAGCACCTGCTGCAGTTCGGCATCATGGGCGCGATGCTGGTGTCGGCGGTCGAGCACAAGCCAAGTCCGAGCGTGGGCCTGCTCAACATCGGCGAGGAAGACATCAAGGGCAACGAGCTGGTGAAGCAGGCGGCCGAACTGCTGCGCGCGAGCCACCTCAACTTCTACGGCAACGTCGAAGGCAACGACATCTTCAAGGGCACGACGGACGTCGTCGTGTGCGATGGCTTCGTCGGCAACGTCACGCTCAAGGCCTCCGAAGGCCTGGCGAAGATGATCACGTCGACCATGCGCGCCGAGTTCAAGCGCAACTGGCTGACGCGGCTGGCAGGCCTGGTGGCGATGCCGGTGCTGGCGGCGATCCGCCGCCGCCTCGACCCGCGCCGCTACAATGGTGCCACGCTGCTCGGCTTGCGGGGAGTGGTCGTCAAGAGCCATGGATCGGCTGACCGGTTCGCTTTCGAGCACGCCATCGAAACGGCTGCCGACGAGGTCCGCAACAGCGTCCTGAAACGCATCTCCGACCAAATGCAACTCATTCAACGGGTGGCCGCTTGACCTATTCCAGGATACTCGGCACTGGCAGCTATCTGCCGGCGCACATCCTCACCAACGCCGACCTCGAGAAGCTCGTCGACACCAGCGACCAGTGGATCGTCGAGCGCACGGGCATCCGCGAACGCCACATCGCCGCGGAGGGCGAACTGACCAGCGACCTCGCGACCCACGCGGCATGCGCCGCGCTGGAATCGGCGGGTGTTGCGGTCGACGACGTCGACCTGCTGCTCGTCGCGACCACCACGCCTGATCTGGTGTTCCCGAGCACCGCGTGCATCGTGCAGGCGAAACTCGGCATGGCCAACGGCAAGCCGGCGTTCGACCTGCAGGCGGTGTGCAGCGGCTTCGTCTACGCCCTGAGCGTGGCCGACCAGTTCATCAAGACCGGCATGGCGAAGCGCGTGCTGGTGATCGGGGCCGAAACGCTGTCGCGCATCACCGACTGGAACGACCGCAGCAACTGCATCCTGTGGGGCGACGGCGCCGGCGCCGTGGTGCTCGGCGCGTCGGAGGAGCCCGGCATCATCGCCACCCACATCCACGCCGATGGCCGCCACAAGGAGCTGCTGCGCACCACCTCCGGCGCGTCGACGGGTCTCAAGGAGCCGGCGGTGATGCGTATGGAGGGCAACGCCGTCTTCAAGATGGCGGTCAACACGCTCGACCGCATCGTCGACGAGACGCTCGAGGCCAACGGTCTCTCGAAATCCGACATCGACTGGCTGGTGCCGCACCAAGCCAACATCCGTATCATTTCCGCCACGGCCAAGAAGCTCGGCATGAGCATGGACAACGTGGTGACCACGGTGGCCGGCCACGGCAACACCTCGGCCGCGTCGGTTCCACTCGCGTTCGACGTCGCCGTGCGCGACGGCCGCATCCGGCGCGGCCAGACGGTGCTGATGGAAGCCTTCGGCGGTGGCTTCACGTGGGGCTCCGCATTGTTGAAGTATTGAGCGAACACCATCATGAAACTCGCATTCGTATTTCCCGGGCAAGGCTCGCAATCGGTCGCCATGATGCAGGGCCTTGCCACCCGCCCCGAAATTCGCCTCACCTTTTCCGAAGCCTCGGACGCGTTGAGCCAGGACCTGTGGGCGCTGGTCACGGAGGGGCCCGCCGAGCAACTGAATCTGACCATCAACACCCAGCCCGCCATGCTTGCTGCGGATATCGCGACGTGGCGCGTGTGGCAAGCGATGGGCGGCGCGCAGCCTGTGGTGATGGCGGGCCACAGCCTCGGCGAGTACGCCGCGCTGGTGGCGGCGGGCGCGCTGAGCTTTCCCGACGCGATCAAGCTCGTGCGTTTCCGGGCCGAGGCGATGCAGGCCGCGGTGCCGGAAGGCAGCGGCGCGATGGCAGCGATCCTAGGCCTCGACGACGATGACGTGCGCGCGGTCTGCAGCGAAGCGGCGGCGGGCGACGTGGTCGAGGCCGTGAACCTGAATTCGCCCGGCCAGGTGGTGATCGCCGGCAGCAAGACCGCGGTCGAGCGCGCCATGGCGCTGGCAAAGGAAAAAGGCGCCAAGCGTGCGCTGCCGCTGCCGGTATCGGTGCCGTCGCATTCCTCGCTGATGGCGCCGGCGGCCGACAAGCTGCTGGCCTACCTGCAGGACGTGACGATCATGTCGCCGACGATTCCCGTGTTGCACAACACCGATGTCGAGGCGCACTCCAGCCCGGAAGCGATCCGCCTCGCCCTCGCGAAGCAGTTGCACACCCCCGTGCGCTGGGTCGAGACGGTGCGGGCGATCAAGGCCGCCGGCGTCGAACGCATGATCGAGTGCGGCCCTGGCAAGGTGCTGGCAGGGCTGGCGAAGCGCATCGACGACAGCCTGCCGGCCGTCGCGCTGGTCGATGAAGCGAGCTTCGCCGCCGCCCTGGAAAACTGAGAGGAGACAGCATGCTGCAAGGACGCCTCGCGCCTGGCGCGAATCTTGAAGGTCAGGTGGCACTCGTTACCGGCGCCAGCCGCGGCATCGGTCAGGCCATTGCGCTGGCGCTCGGGCAGGCCGGCGCGACGGTGATCGGCACGGCCACCAGCGAGAAGGGCGCGCAGGCGATCAGTGACTATCTCGCCGCGGCCAGCATCAAAGGAGCGGGCATGACGCTCGACGTCTGCAACGCGGGCGAAGTCGACGCCGTGATTGCGGCGATCGAGAAGGACTTCGGCGCAGTCGGCATCCTCGTCAACAACGCCGGCATCACGCGCGACAACCTGCTCATGCGCATGAAGGACGAGGAGTGGGACGACATTCTCGCCACCAACCTCACCTCGGTGTTTCGCCTGTCGCGCGCGGTGCTGCGCGCGATGATGAAGGCGCGGCAAGGGCGCATCATCTCGATTGCCTCGGTGGTGGGGGCCATGGGCAACGCCGGACAGACCAACTACAGCGCCGCGAAAGCTGGCATCATGGGCTTCACCAAGTCGCTCGCGCGCGAGGTCGGCAGCCGCAACATCACGGTCAACTGCGTTGCGCCCGGTTTCATCGACACCGACATGACGCGCGCGTTGCCTGAGGCACAACGGCAGGCGCTGCTCGCTCACATTCCGCTTGGCCGGCTCGGCTCGCCGGAGGATATCGCGCAGGCGGTGCTATTTCTTGCGTCGCCCGGGGCCGGCTATGTTTCCGGCACCACCCTCCACGTGAACGGCGGCATGTACATGGCGTGACCCGCCAACAAAGTTTGGTAAAATCGCGAAGTTTGATTTTTTCGGGCTTCAAGCAACTTGAAGCCCTTATTTCTAGAGAGGAGCAGGAATGGATAACCAGCAGCGTGTAATCAAAGTCGTCGCCGAGCAGTTGGGCGTGAACGAAGCGGACATCAAGAACGAGTCCTCTTTCGTCGGCGACCTGGGCGCTGATTCGCTCGACACCGTCGAACTGGTCATGGCGCTTGAAGAAGAGTTCGGCTGCGAGATCCCGGACGAGGAAGCCGAAAAGATCACCACGGTTCAGCAGGCCATCGACTACGTCAACAGCCACGCCAGCTGATTCTTCCCCCGACTTGAAATAAGGACTGAAGTTGTCCAAGCGTCGCGTCGTCGTGACCGGCCTGGGGATCGTCTCCCCGGTCGGCAATACCATCCCCGAAGCATGGGACAACCTGGTCGCTGGCCGCACCGGCATCGCCCGCATCACCCGCTTCGATCCGTCGGCGTTCGCCTCCCACATGGCGGGCGAAGTCAGGAATTTCGACGTTGAGCAGTATCTCAACCCGAAGGAAGCCCGCCGCATGGATACTTTCATCCAGTTCGGCATGGCGGCCGGCATCCAGGCGATCCGCGATTCGGGCATCGAGGTCACCGAGGCGAACGCCGAGCGTATCGGCATCAACATCGGGTCCGGGATCGGCGGCCTGCCGCTGATCGAGGAGACCCACGCATTGATGCTCGAGTCTGGGCCGCGGAAGATTTCGCCGTTCTTCATTCCGGGTTCGATCATCAACATGATCTCCGGCAACCTGTCGATCCTCTACGGGATCAAGGGGCCAAACCTCGCGGTCGTGACCGCGTGCACCACCGGCCTTCATGCGGTCGGCTGGTCGGCGCGCATGATCGAGCACGGGGACGCCGACGTGATGATTGCAGGCGGAGCCGAGTCCGCGGTGTCGCCCTTGGGCGTCGGTGGCTTCGCCGCCGCCCGCGCGCTGTCGACCCGCAACGACGACCCCGCGACCGCGAGCCGTCCGTGGGACAAGGACCGCGACGGCTTCGTGCTGGGCGAGGGCGCCGGCGTATTGGTGCTCGAGGAATACGAGCACGCCAAGGCGCGCGGCGCCAAGATCTACGCCGAGGTGGCGGGGTTCGGCATGAGCGGCGACGCCTACCACATGACTGCGCCTTCCACCGACGGTCCCCGGCGCTCGATGGTGAACGCCCTGCGCGACGCCGGCGTGAATCCCGACGAGATTCAATACGTGAACGCACACGGCACCTCCACGCCGCTGGGCGACAAGAACGAAACGGACGCGATCAAGCTCGCGCTCGGCGATGCGGCGTACAAGACGGTGGTCAACTCGACCAAGTCGATGACGGGTCATCTGCTCGGCGGGGCCGGCGGAGTCGAGTGCGTGTTCACCGTGCTGGCCGTGCATCACCAGGTGTCTCCGCCGACGATCAACCTCTTCAATCAGGATCCGGAGTGCGATCTCGACTACTGCGCCAACACGGCGCGTGAGTTGAAGATCGGCGCCGCGCTGAAAAACAACTTCGGGTTCGGCGGCACCAACGGCTCGCTGGTCTTCAAGCGCGTTTGACCCCCCTTGCGTCCGGCCTGAACGCCCCCGAAATCCGTGTCCTGCCGCTCGTGCGGCGGCCGGAGTTCGAGCGGCTGCAGGCAGCGCACCCCGGGCGTTATCCCGGTATCTTCCGGGGCAGCGGCGACACTGGCTGGGATATCCTGTTCGCGTTTCCCGAGGATTGCGTCGCGGTCGCGTCCGAGGCGGCGCTCGCCGCCCTCGAGGCCCATCCCGCCATGCAGTTGCAGCCCAGACCGACGCCCGATTCGGGCCTCCCGTTCGGCGGCGGCTGGCTGTGTGTCCTCTCCTACGCGCTCGGCAGCGCCTTCGAACCGAGCGCGGGGCGAGCGCGCGATCCTGACACGTTTCCGCTGGCCTGGCTCGTGCGCGTTCCCGCCGCGATGCTCTACCAGCGCAGCACGGGGCGCTGCCTGCTGGTCGCGGAAGCCGGGCAGGGCGCCTTGCTGGACGCGATGGAGCGCGACCTCGCCTCCCTGCCGCCTGACGTGCCTGCCATGCCCGCGCTGCGGGCGCTCGACGAGGAGCCCGCCGAGCGATTTCTCAACGGGGTCGAAAGGATCCTGGAATACATTCGCGCGGGCGATGTGTTCCAGGTCAATCTCTCCCGCGGCTGGCAGGCTGAGTTTGGCGCTGCCGTGCCACCGGCCGCGCTTTTCAACCAGCTGATGCAGAAGAATCCGGCGCCTTTCTCGGCGCTGGTCGATTCGGGCGCGTGGGCGATCGTCAGTTCGTCGCCGGAGCGGCTGGTGCGCCTGTACCGCGACGGCACGCTCGAGACGCGCCCGATCGCCGGCACCCATCCGCGCAGCGAGGATCCCGCCGAGGACGCCGCGTTGCGCGCGCGCCTTGCCGCGCATCCCAAGGAGCGTGCCGAGCACGTGATGCTGGTCGACCTTGAGCGCAACGACCTCGGCCGTGTGTGCGAACCGGGCAGCGTGGACGTTGCGGCCTTGATGGAAATCGCCAGCTATCGCCACGTGCACCACATCGAATCGACGGTGCGCGGCCGCCTGCAGGACGGCACGCGGGTGATCGACGTGCTGCGCGCGGTCTTTCCCGGCGGCACGATCACCGGCTGCCCCAAGATCCGGACGATGCAGATCATTCGTGAACTCGAGCAGACGCCGCGCCGCAGCTATACGGGAAGCGTCGGCTACATCAACCGCGACGGCAGCTTCGACTTCAACATCCTCATCCGCAGCTTCCTTGTGCGCGGCAAGACGCTGGAGTTCCGCGCCGGCGCCGGCATCGTCGCCGATTCCATCGCCACCCGCGAACTCGAGGAAACCCGCGCCAAGGCGCGCGGGCTGCTGCGCGCGCTGGAGCCATGATCCTCGTCGACGGCCAGCCCAGCGACCACCTGAGTGCGCGCGACCGGGGCCTCGCCTACGGCGACGGGGTGTTCCGCACCCTGCGCATCCGCAGCGGCAAGCCTCAGTGGTGGGCGGATCAGTACGCGAAGTGGGCCGCCGACGCGGCTGCGCTGGCGATCGCCTGCCCCGACGAGGCGCTGGTGCGCGGTGAGGTTGAACGCGTGGCGGGCGGCAACGATGGCGTCGTCAAGCTCATCCTGACCCGCGGCGAAGGCGCGCGTGGCTACGCGCCGATGCCGGGTCTGCTCGCCACCCGCATCGTGATGGCGGCACCGCTGCCGCCGCATGCCGCGCCCGACGCGCCGACCGACGTGCGCGTCCGCTGGTGCACGCTGCGGCTGGCGCGGCAACCGCGGCTCGCCGGAATCAAGCACCTCAACCGGCTTGAACAGGTACTGGCGCGAGCAGAGTGGAACGACCCGGAGATTTTCGAGGGCCTGCTGTGCGACGACGCCGATGGCGTGATCGGCGGCGTCATGACCAACGTATTCATCGCGAGAGACGGCGAACTCTTCACCCCGGCGCTCGACGCCTGCGGCGTCGCGGGCGTGGCGCGGCAACGGCTCTTGCGCGGGGTGGCAGCGGCCGGTTTTCCCGTGCATGTCGGCCGCCTGACCCGGGACGCTATACTCGGTGCCGACGAGGTCATGTTGTGCAACAGCCTGATCGGCGTTCAACGCGTCGCCGCCCTGGAGGGGCGCAGCTGGGCGCCGGCCGGCTGGACCCCCCGACTGAATCGGCTCCTGTATGAACTGGATTAAACGCATCGTCTTGCTGGTCGTGTTCGCCGCCCTGGTCGGCGCGGGCACCGTCGCCTGGCTCGTGCAGCGCCCGTTGGCGATCGAGAACTTGCCGAAGACCGTCAGCGTCACGCCGGGAATGCATCTCCGGAGCCTTGCCGCGATGCTGGAGCGCGAAGGCGTGGTCGGCAACGGCCAGGCTTTCTGGCTGCTCGGCCGCGTGCTCGGCAAGGGACACGTCCTGCGCGCCGGCACCTACACGATCGACACGCCGCTCACCCCCCTGGCGCTGCTCGACAAGTTCGAGCGTGGCGATGTCACGCTCGCCGCGGTGCAGTTCATCGAAGGGTGGAACTGGCTAGACGTGCGCGCCGCGCTCGCGGCGCAGCCCTACCTGAAACAGGACAGCGCGGGCATGACCGAGGCCGAGGTGTTGCACGCGATCGGCGCCACCGAATCGCACATCGAGGGTCTGCTGTTTCCCGACACCTATCTTTTCGCGCCGCACGCGTCGGATCTGCAGGTACTGCGCCGCGCCTACCGGCTGCAGCAGGAGAAACTCGCCGCGGCGTGGGAGACGCGGGCGCCGGATCTTCCCTACAAGACCCCCTACGAGGCGCTCATCATGGCGTCGATCATCGAGAAGGAAACCGGCGTGGCGCATGAGCGCCCCGAAATCGCCGGCGTCTTCGTCAACCGCTTGAGGAAGGGTATGCGCCTGCAGACCGACCCCACGGTGATCTACGGGCTCGGCGAGCGTTTCGACGGCAACCTGCGCCGCGTCGACCTGCAGACCGACACGCCTTACAACACGTACACGCGGGGCGGCCTGCCGCCGACGCCGATCGCGATGCCGAGCGAGGCGGCGATTCGGGCGGCACTCAATCCGGCGAAAACCAGTGCGCTGTACTTCGTGTCGCGCAACGACGGCACCCACGTGTTTTCCAGCACGCTCGACGCGCACAACCGCGCCGTCAACCAGTACCAGCGCGGACGATGAGCCGCGGCAAATTCATCACCCTCGAGGGCGTCGACGGCGCCGGCAAGAGCACCCACCTCGCCTTCGTCGCCGACTGGCTGCGTGTGCAGGGCAGGGAGGTCGTCGTTACCCGCGAACCGGGCGGCACGCCGCTCGGTGAGACGCTGCGCGAGCTCTTGCTGCACCAGCCGATGGCGCCGGATACGGAACTCCTGCTGATGTTCGCCGCGCGCCAGCAGCATCTGGCGGAACTGATCCTGCCAGCGCTGGCGCGCGGGGCGTGGGTGGTGTCTGACCGCTTCACCGACGCCAGCTACGCCTACCAAAGCGGCGGGCGCGGCATCGCCGCCGAGCGCATCGCCGCCCTGGAAGCATGGGTGCAGCGCGGTTTCACGCCCGATCTCACGCTGCTGTTCGACGTACCGCCCGAGGTCGCGGAGGCGCGGCGGTCGGCGGTGCGCGCCGCCGACCGTTTCGAGCGCGAAGCCGACAGTTTCTTTGCCCGCGTGCGCAACGCCTACCTCGAGCGCGCCCGCGCCGAGCCGGAACGGATTCAGGTGCTCGACGCCCGCCAGACCATCGAAACCCTGCAGGGGCAGATTCGCTCGCTCCTGGAGCGGCTGGGATGAGCGCACCCTATCCGTGGCTCGATGCGGCGTGGCGACGTTTGCTGGCCGGTCGAAGCCGGCCCGCGCAGGCCCTGCTGCTGGCCGGACCGCGCGGGGTCGGCAAGGGCGAGCTGGCGCGCGCCTGGGCGCAGGCGCTGCTGTGCGAGGCTCCGACCGATGACGGTGCCTGCCGCGCCTGCCCGGCCTGCCACTGGTTCGAGCACGGAAGCCACCCGGATTTCCTCCACGTCACCCTGCAGGAAAAGACCACCAAGGAGGGTGAGACGCGCATGGCGACGGCGATCGAGGTCGACCAGGCACGCGCGGCGGTCGATTTCGTCCAGTTGTCGACCTATCGCGCCGGTCGCCGGGTCGTGCTGGTCGATCCTGCCGACACGCTGAACCTTGCGGCGGCCAACGCCCTGTTAAAGGTGCTCGAGGAACCGCCGTTAAATACGGTGTTCGTGCTGGTGTCGGACCAGCCGCGGCGTCTGCTGCCGACCATCCGCAGCCGCTGTACCCGGGTCGACCTCGGCCTGCCCCCCGCCGCCGTCGCGGCCGCTTGGCTCACGGAGCAGGGCGTCGGCGGCGTCGATGTGCTGCTGGCCCTGGCGGGCGGCGCGCCGCTGGCTGCGCTCGAGTGGATCGAAGGCGACGCGCTGGACGTCCGGGAGGACGTGTTGCGTGGCTTGGCCGGCGCGGACCGCCTGGACCCGGTCACGCTCGGCGAGCGCTGGAAAACGGTCAGCCCGCAGGCGTGGCATGCGCTCGCCAGCAAGTGGCTCGGCGACCTGCTGGCCGTCCGGCTTGGCGGCGCGGCGCAGTTCAACCCCGACTTCGGCGCAGAACTGGCCAGGCTCGGCGCGACGGCGCGCTTGCCCAAGCTCCTGGCGCTGGCGCGCGAACTGGCGGACGAGGGCCGGACGCTGACGCACCCGCTCAACCGGGCGCTCCAGCTGCAGGCCTGGCTGGTGCGCTACCGGCATGTATTCGAGGAAGAGAGACGATCATGAACGCTGCAGTCAACGATCCCGCAGGCCACGTCCGCCCCGGCGTGCTGTCGCTGTCGATCAAGGAGAAGTCCGCGCTGTTCGCGGCGTACATGCCCTTCATTCGCGGCGGCGGCCTGTTCATTCCCACCAACAAGCAATATCGCATGGGCGAGGAAGTGTTCATGCTGCTGACGCTGATGGACGACCCGGCGAAACTGCCGGTATCCGGCAAGGTCATCTGGCAGACGCCGGCCGGCGCGCACGGCGGGCGGACGCAAGGCGTCGGCGTGCAGTTCGTCAACAACGAAAGCGGCAAGGCCGCCCAGAACAAGATCGAGGGCTTGCTCGGCGGGTCGCTGAAATCCGTGCGTCCCACGCACACCATGTAGCCCGTGGGGGCTGGGCGTTTCGAAGCAACGCTGCTTGCCGGCGTCGACGCGCCATTGCTGAAGCATCTGCGGCCGCGCGCCTTCTCAAGCTGTGTGACTTCAAAACGCCATTACAATACGGCGCATGTACGTCGATTCTCACTGCCACATCAATTTCCCGGAGCTTGCGGAGAAACTGCCCGAGGTGCTCGGCCGCATGGCCGCCAATGAGGTGAGCCATGCGCTGTGCATCAGCGTGGAACTGGAGAAATTTCCCGAGGTGCGCGCACTCGCCGAGGCGCACCCGAATGTCTTCGCGTCGGTAGGCGTGCATCCCGACCATGAAGACTGCACCGAACCGAGCGTGGACGAACTCGTTGCGCTGGCCGACCATCCCAGGGTGGTGGCCATCGGTGAAACCGGTCTCGACTATTTCCGTCTGACGGGCGATCTCGAATGGCAGCGCGAACGCTTCCGCACCCATATCCGTGCGGCCCGGGCCAGCGGCAAACCGCTGGTCATCCACACCCGTGCCGCGGCGGACGATACGCTGGCGATCATGCGGGAAGAGGACGCCGGGCGGACGGGCGGGGTGATGCACTGCTTCACCGAGAGCCTGGCGGTGGCCGAAGCCGCCATCGAAATGGGGTTCTACATCTCGTTTTCCGGCATCGTCACGTTCAAGAATGCCGCAACGCTGCGTGAGGTGGCGGCAAGCATCCCGCTGGAACGGATCCTGATCGAGACCGACTCACCGTATCTTGCCCCGGTGCCGCATCGTGGCCAGACCAACGAACCGGGCTTTGTCAAGCATGTGGCGGAAGAGATTGCGCGCGTGCGGGGCACCACGCCCGAAATCATCGGTGCCGCCACGACCGAGAACTTTTTTCGCCTGTTTGCTGCTGCCCGCGCCTGATCAGGCGTGGCGCGCGACCCGCACCTGATGCTGCCAGGCCGGGGACTGCACCCAGGCTTCAAAATCTGCCGCCGACACCGGTTTGGAAAAATGGTAGCCCTGCGCCTGGTCGCACCCCAATAGACACAGCTGGCTCAGGATGGCTTCGTTTTCCACGCCTTCCGCCACCACCCGCAAACCGAGGTTGTGCGCCAGATCGATGGTGGAGCGCACGATCACCGTATCGTTGGGATCGTTGACCATGTTCTGGACGAAGGAACGGTCAATTTTCAGCTCGCTCACGGGCATTTGCTTGAGATAGGCGAGCGAGGAATAGCCCGTGCCGTAATCGTCGAGCGCGAGCTTGCAGCCGGTAGCCTCCAGCCGTTTGAGGTTTTCCAGGGCATGACGGGGATCATCCAGAACGGCGCTTTCCGTGATTTCCAGGCAGATCCGGTCTGGTCGGCAATCGTGTGTTTTGAGCAGCGCGGCGAAGTAGGCTGGCAATTCGGTATTCATCAGATCGCGCGCCGACAGGTTGACCGAAATGGCCACGTCGAGTCCGGCGCGTTGCCAGGCGCTGCATTGCCGTATCCCCTCGCGCAGTACCCAGCGGGTGATTTCCTGGATATAGCCGGTGTGCTCGGCAAAAGGAATGAAACGGTCCGGCGGGACGAAGCCGCGAAGCGGATGCACCCAGCGCACCAGTGCCTCGACGGCGGGCTTGCCAATGTTCTTCAGGTCGACCTTGGGCTGATAGAAGAGCACGAGCTGGTTCTGTTCCACCGCCTGACGCAGCTCACTCATCAGCGAGAGCCGGTCGAGCGTTTTTTCGTCGTAGCGCGTGTCGTATTCGGCAAAGCCCAGGTTGTCTTGCTTGGCCTTGTACATGGCGATGTCGGCACAGCGCATGAGCGTGGTCGGATCGGCGCTATGTTCTGGCGAAGTGGCAATGCCGAAACTGCCATGGATGTCGACCAGCTGGCCTTCGATATCCATGGGTGCTTCGAGCGCGAGCAGCAAGCTGTTGACGACCTTGCGGGCAGCGGCGGGCGTGGCGGTAGGCAGCAGGATGGCAAACTCATCGCCGCCCAGGCGAGCGACCGTGTCGGTCTGCCGCAGCGTGGCGACCAGGCGCCGGGCGGCTTCCCGCAGCACCTGATCGCCCATGGGATGCCCCAGCGACTCGTTGACGTAGCGGAAACGGTCGAGATCGAGCAGCACGACCGCGAGCGGTGCGCCCTCGCGCCCCGTCGTGGCGAGTGCCGTGGCCAGACGTTCGATGAAGTGCGCACGGTTGGACAGCCCTGTGAGGGTGTCGGTATAGGCGAGTTCGAGAATGCGGTTCTCGCGCTCGGCAATGGCCTGGCTCATGTCGCCGAAGGCGTGGGCCAGATCCGCAAGTTCGTCAGCACGATCCAGCGAAGGCGGCGAGCGGTAGTCGCCACTGGCGATGTGGCGGGCGTGCTGCGACAGCGTGCGCAGCGGTGCGGCGATGCCGCGCGAGATGATGAAGCTCGCCAGGCTCGACAGCAGCAGTCCGGTCAGGCCCAGTATCGTCATACTGTTGCGCAGTTCGTAAAACGGCAGCATCGCCTGATCGATATTCGACTGCAGAAGGACGCGTGCGTGCTCGACATTGAGCGCGGCTAGGGGAACATCGAGAGCGAGATAGCTTGCACCGGGTGTATCCACCCTGCGCGGTGACATGACCAGGCCGGGCGCGCTGCCCGGATCAGCGGCGATTTTTTTCTGCATGGCAGCGGGCAGGGTGCTGGCGTGGGTCAGCCAGTTTCCGTCTTGCACGCGGCTCAGAAAGCTGATGTCGGTATTCGTGATGCGGCTGAACTCGCGCGCGGTTTCGATATTGATGCGAAAACCGGCAATGACGTTGCCAATGGGCAAAGGGGTTTTCACCGGTGCTACGATCACCTGGTACAGATCGTTCCCCAAACGGGCGTAGCCGGTGGTTTCGTCCTGTGGCGAGATGACGGCCAGAAGACGCGCGATCCCTTGGGAGTCTTCCAGTGAGGAGGGCTTGCCACTGCCGAGATAAGGTGTGCCGTCGTTATCGACGAACATCATCAAATCGGCCTGGATGCGGCTGCCATGGTTTTCGAGGGCCGATGCGATGGTGTCGGCATCCTTGCTGGCAATGGCTTCGCGAAATCCAAAATCCGTAGTCAGCACCCGTGCTGCCTGGGTCAGAAACTGGGTGTTCTGCTCCGACAGCCGTTTGAATACCTGCTGTCCGCCGCGCAGATCCTCGGCCATGATGTCCTGCATGATCGACCAGCCTACCGTGCTCGTGAGGGCGTAGCCAGCGACCTGAGTCAGCAGCAGGAGGCCGAAGAAAAACGCAAAGATGCGACCCTGCAAAGTTCTGAAACGCGGCAGTCTCACGTCTAGTCCCCGTTCCTGGTGCGCACGCTTGCGCTGAGGGTGGTGTCTGCGCCGAGTTTGATCGGCATCACCAGCGCATCCTCGTCCGGGCGCATGTAGTGCCAGGCGATCAGCGAATAATTGCCGGGCGGCACGTCGCCGATCACGGCTCGCCCGCTCCTGTCGGCGACTGCGAAATACGGCGTTTCGACCACCAGCAGGTGGGCAATCATGGTGTCGTGAATATTGCAGCCCATGGCCACATAGCCCGGCTGGTCGAACAGAATGGGCTTGGCCGGGGTGTCGGCATACAGCTTGATCTCGAATTTTTTGGCTTTCGAGAAGGAGTACACGTGATGCCGGATGTTGTCCTTGTTGGGAAACTGGATGCGGGTGCCCCGTTGCACCACGGATACCAGTGGCACGAAGGTCTTGTTGATCTGGTCGATCTGGGTTTGTGGCTGCCTCAGGGGCATCCCGGGAGTTTTCTCCGACATCAGGTAAACAACCGTGTCCTCGGCCGGGTTGCCGCGCTCGTCGCGCAGGTTGAGGGTGAGCGTGGCGGCCTGGACCATAGTCGGCAGGAACAGGGCGAGGAGCAGGGCGGATTTCATTTTTCGACAATATCCCGCTTCATCGGCGCCAGGATGGCCAGCAGCGCATTCTTGTCGCGTTGCGCGATGCCGTGGCGATCCAGCGAAATACGCAGGGCTTCCACCAGGGCATTGAATTCACGTTCGGTGATCTTCAGGTTCTTGTGCACGATTTTCATGTCGTCGCCGCTGTAGACGCAGCCGCCGCCGGTAAGCGCGCAGGTCAATTCGACGAGCATTTTTTTCACGCGTTTGAGGTTGACTTTCTCGAAGGACTGATTGACGGCAGGATCGGACGCCACGGCGTCGATGTATTCCGAGGTGATCTGCGCCACGCCGGCCTCGCCGCCGAGACGCGCGTAAAGCGAATCATCCGCGTGCGCCATGCCGGCGGCCAGCGCAAAGCCCAACAAGCCAGTCAGCAGGTTATGCATGTTTTTTGTCCTGTATCGGTACTCCGCGCAGGTAGTAACGGAACAAGTCCGCAGAACTTGACGCTTGCCCGCGCCCGCCGCTAAAGTCCGGACGGAAAACGTCGTCATAAGAGGACAGGCAGGCAGAACATCCGGGGCATTCATGAAAACAGGCGGAATCCTGGCGTGCGCGCTGCTGGCGCTGAGCGCGCCGGTGCAGGGCGGCGGGCGTCTGGTGGCGACCGGGGGCGTGACCCAGATCGAAGGCGCGGCAGGCGGCGGCCTGTCGCCCTGGGCACTCATTGCCGGAACGGGGACCAATCGCGAAATCGGTACGACGGCGTTCGTCACGCATCTCGACATCAGCGATTTCCGGCTCACCGCTGCGGGCGTGGGCGTGGGCATCTACGACCGGCTGGAACTCTCGTTCGCACGGCAACGTCTGGGGTTGGGCACAACCGTGCCGGGGGCCGCGATCGAGCAGGACGTTTTCGGCATCAAGGTGCGGCTGGCGGGCGATGCGATCTATGACCAGGATCGCTGGCTGCCGCAGATTGCGATCGGCGCGCAGCACAAGCGCAACCGCGATTTCGCTGCGGTGCCGGCCACGCTCGGCGCGCGGCGAGACAGCGATACCGATCTTTATGCCAGCGCCACCAAGTTCTATATCGACGGCCCACTGGGGCGCAGCCTGCTACTGAATCTGACTGTGCGCGGCACCCGCGCCAACCAGATGGGCCTGCTCGGTTTTGGCGGTGATCTGGGCGACCGCATCAAGGCCCAGTTTGAAGGCAGCGCGGCCTGGATGTTGCAGGACAACCTGGCGCTGGGCGCCGAATACAGGCAAAAACCAAACAACCTCAGCGTGTTCCCCGAAGACGATTACCGCGACGTGTTCCTGGCCTGGTGGCCGAACAAGCAGATCTCGTTCACGATTGCCCATGCATGGCTGGGCACGGTTGCCGACAAGGCCGGGCAGCGCGCAAGCTATCTATCGGTGCAATTGGCCTATTGATCGGGCTGGGCCTGCGGTGTTCATTTCTGCACAGCCGGCGGCACGGTCTTCGGCGTCTGTGCCGACTGCGCGAACGCCAGCCCGATACGCATCCGTTTGGCGTAATACATGGCCACATCGGCCTCGTGCATCAGGGTCTGGGCGTCGCGGCCGTTGTCCGGGGCGCTGGCGATGCCCAAGCTGCCGCCGATCTCGAATTCGTGGTCGCTGATCAGGAAGGGGCGGGCGAGGTCGTCGAGCAGGGCGCGCGCAATCTGCGCGGCCGATGCTGGCGTGGCGGTGGGAAGCAGGAATGCGAATTCATCGCCGCCTAAACGGGCGACCACATCGGAGCCGCGCTGGAGATGGGCCCGTAGCCGCTGGGCCACGGCCACCAGCAGCTGGTCACCCAGCAGATGACCGTGGGTGTCGTTCACCTGTTTGAACCGATCCAGATCGAGCAGCATGATGGTGGTCGGGGCGCCTGCGCGGAGAGTGACGGCCAGCGATTGCTCCAGCCGCTCGTTGAACAACGCCCGGTTAGGCAGACCGGTGAGGCTGTCGTGGTAAGCCAGGTCGAGCATATGGGCTTCTCGCGTGGCCAGTTCCAGGATACGGGCTTCGCGCTGCGCGATGCGCTCGCGCATGGTGTCGAGTGCGTGCGACAGTGCGGCGATTTCGCGTGGAGCCGTGATTCTGCGGCCGCGCGAATAGTCGCCGCGCGCGATCCGGTCAGCCGATGTGGCCAGGGCCACCAGCGGCCGGGTAACGCCCCGGGCGATGCGGAAGCTGAACAGGCCGGCCAGCGCCAGCCCGCCCAGCGTGAGCCAGAGCAGCCAGTTGCGCAGCTTTTGAAAAGGAGCCAGCGCCTCATCGAGTGATTTCTGCACCACCAGCTCGACCCGATGGCCGGGTACGGCTGCGAGCGGCCCGTGCACGCCGAGCATGCGGTGCGGCGGCCGGTCCAGCGCCGTATCCCAACCGGCATCCGGCTGGTTCAAGGCATCGATCAGCAGGCGGCGGGACGCCGCATCCAGATTGCTCGTCACCACTTCCCAGCGTTGTTCGGCGTTGAGTCGCGCGAAGCTGAGCCGCACGCCGGCGATGGCACCCAGCTTCTGCGCGACCTCGTCATCCAGGTGGAAACCCACGACGATGGTTCCGACGGGGATGGGCGCGGTAATCCTCACGGCAATGATCTGGTATAGCATGCCGTTCACCGTGGCCAGGGTGGCGGATTCGCCGTGCCGGTGCAGGGCGCGCAGCCAGCTCACCAGCGGTTCATGCTGCAGCAGGGCCGCTGCTCCGGTGCTGGCGGCCAGGGGCATGGCGTGGGCGTCGGTCAGCAGCATCCAGTCGGCATGGATACGGGCACTGTGGTTGTCGAGCGCCGAGACGATAGTGGGGATGTCGCGGCTCGTCATTGCTTCGCGAAAGCCGTAGTCCGCCGCCAGCACGCGCGCGCCGAGGTCGAGGTAGTCGGTGTTCTGGGCAAGCTGGAGTCGCACCACCCGCTCGGCGGTGACGAGTTCGTTGCGCAGGGTCTGGCGGGCGATCGAGTCGCTCAGCGTGCTGCTGATGCCGATACTGCCCAGCTGGGCGATGAGTATCAGCACAAAAAAGAATACGAAAATCCGCCCGGACAGCGTGTCCAGCTTCAGACGACCCATGCGTTTCCAATCCATCCATGTGGCGGCGCGAACCGGCAGCCCGCCCGCCCCGCTGTTATGAGGGCGTTTTCTCCGGCTGCTGCAGGGCAGTGCGGATCAACCGTCCAGATGTGTAACGGACAGGATGGGAACGTCTTGAATCAGCCGTGCGGCGGGATTACTGGCTGAAGAAAGCCTTGACCTTGTCCATGAACGACTGGGCGCGTGGATTGTTGTTGCGCCCCGGGGCCAGCGATTCGAATTCGCGCAGCAGGTCGCGCTGGCGTTCCGACAGATTGACCGGCGTTTCCACCAGGATGTGACAGAGCAGGTCGCCGGGTGCCGCGCTGCGCACGCCCTTGATGCCTTTGCCGCGCAGGCGGAATACTTTGCCGGTCTGGGTTTCGGCTGGAATTTTCACCTTGGCGTGACCATCGAGCGTGGGAATTTCGACTTCGCCTCCCAGCGCTGCGCTGACAAAGGAGATTGGCATTTCGCAATGCAGATCGTCGCCGTCGCGTTTGAACACGGGGTGTTCCTTGAGGTTGATCACCACGTACAGATCGCCGGCCGGGCCACCGTTCACGCCGGCTTCGCCTTCGCCGGCGAGGCGGATGCGGTCACCGCTGTCCACGCCGGCCGGAATTTTCACCGACAGCGTCTTGTGCTTTTTGATCCGGCCCTCGCCATGGCAAGCGGGGCAGGGGTCGGTGACGATCTTGCCGCTGCCGCCGCAACGCGGACAGGTCTGCTGCACCGAGAAAAAGCCCTGCTGGATTCTTACCTGGCCGTGTCCACCACAGGTGGTGCAGGTGGTGGGCTGGCTACCCGGCCTGGCCCCTGAACCATGACAGGTGCTGCACGCTTCCAGCGTGGGAATGCGGATTTTGGTTTCGGTCCCGCGCGCCGCTTCTTCGAGGCTGATTTCGAGGTTGTAGCGCAGGTCGGCGCCGCGGTACACGCGGTCGCGCCGGTTGCCGCCCCCGCCGCCGAAGATGTCACCGAAAATATCGGAAAAGGCGTCGGCAAAGCCGCTGCCGCCGAAACCGCCACCCATGCCGGCCTGCTGATCCACCCCGGCATGGCCGAACTGGTCGTAGGCCGCACGCTTGTCGGCATCCGACAGGATTTCATAGGCCAACTTGGCTTCCTTGAATTTCTCCTCCGCGTTCTTGTCGTCCGGGTTGCGGTCGGGGTGAAATTTCATCGCCAGCTTGCGGTAGGCCTTCTTGATATCTTCGTCCGAGGCGTTCTTGGCGACGCCGAGGACCTCGTAGTAGTCGCGTTTAGACATCTATTCTTTCGTCTTTCGCCGAAGGGGTGCGCGGCCGACAACGGCCTGCCGTGGACTGCCCATCTTGGGGCAAGCCCGGGTGAAATCAAGGGCGAGGGGCGGAATTCGTCGCGCGGCGCGCAGGCGTCCGATGCCGGATCCGTTGCGATTCTAACCGAGTTTGCGCCGGCACCGCGGGGCGCCGCCTATCGGGCGGCGGACCCGGCGCGCGTGGCTACCTTGCCGTGCCGTAGGACGGGTCGATCGCGTGCGGTGCCTCGGGCAGGCCAGCGAGCTTCATGCCCTGGGTCACCGGCCCGCCCGGGAACAGTGAATAAAGCCAGCGGTTGCCGCCGCGGTCGGCGAAACGATGCTCGAGCGCGAGCAGGATCTTTTGCGCGTCTTCCTGGCTGCCGCCCTGATTGATCACGTAGTCGCGCAGGTAGTCGAGGACTTCCAGGTGCGCTACGCCGAGTTCGATGCCTGCGTCCGCCGCGAGCTTGCGCGCGATGTCATGCGACCATTCGTCGATCTCGACCAGGTCGCCATAGTGGTTGCGGATCAGCTGCTTGCCTTGAATAACCGAGAGGATGGGGGCTGGATTGATCATGGTTCGCTCCTTGTTTCATCGAATACCAGAATCGCGGGGCGGGCGATGCCCGGGCGGCGCTGTCCGATGCACGTGGCGGCCGGGGTTCGAGATCGCCCGCGAGGCGGCCTGACCCGGCGGAGGCGACCTCAAGGGTGAACTAGCATGAAAAGAGCGGTGCACCCTCGTGCCTCGCGCTGCGTCGGCGAATGCCTGTAATCTGCAGTTAATGCCTAAGCAGGCAAATTTCAATATCTTGAAATTCGGGCCGGAAACTCCAGAAAGTTAAACATCAATCCAACGAGCAAGCGAGAGGATCGCGATGCAATTTAGGGACTATTACGAGGTGCTGGGGGTACCGCGCGACGCGACTGCCGAGGACATCAAGAAGGCGTTTCGCAAACTCGCGCGCAAGTACCACCCGGACGTGTCCAAGGAAAAGGACGCCGAGGCGCGCATGAAGGACGTCAACGAGGCCTACGCGGTGCTCTCCGACCCGGAGAAGCGCGCCGCCTACGACCAGTTGGGCCGCGGCTACCAGCCCGGCCAGGACTTCCGGCCGCCGCCCGACTGGGACGCCGGTTTCGAGTTTTCCGGCCACGGCTACCGCGCGGACGAGGCGGCGGGCTTTTCCGACTTCTTCGAGCAGATCTTCGGCCGCGCCGGCATGGGCGGGCGCGGCTTCGGCCAGGCCCATGCCGGCCGCGGCGGCGCGCGCATGCAGGGCGAGGATCACCACGCCAAGGTGCTGCTCGACCTCGAGGACGCCTTCACCGGCGCCACGCGGCAGATCGCGCTGCGTGCGCCGAAGATGGATGCGCAGGGCCGCGTGACGCTCGCGTCCCGCACGCTCAACGTGAGGATTCCCAAGGGCATCAAGGCCGGCCAGGTGATCCGTCTGGCCGGGCAGGGCGCGCCAGGCTTCGGCGGCGGACCGCCCGGCGACCTGCTGCTGGAAGTCCAGTTCAAGCCGCATCCGCGCTTTCGGGTGGACGGGCGCGACCTCTACCTCACGCTGCCGGTGGCGCCCTGGGAGGCCGCGCTGGGCGCGATCGTCAGCGTCGACCTGCCGGGCGGCCCGGTGAAAGTCCGCATTCCGGAGGGTGCGCAGTCCGGCCGTCAACTGCGGGTGCGCGGCAAAGGCATTCCGGGGGAGCCGCCCGGCGACCTGTTGCTGACCGTCGAGGTCATGCTGCCGCCGGCCGACACGCCGCGGGCGCGCGCGTTCTACGAGCAGATGGCGAAGGAATTCGCCTTCGATCCACGGCAAGGGAGATGAATCATGGCTGACGACGACATTCTGATCGGCACCCTGATGGAAGACAGCTGGCTGACGCTGGAGCAGGTGGCCGCCGCGTGCGCGGTCGAGCCGGACTGGCTCGTCCGCCACCTGCAGGAAGGCCTGATTCCGCACGCCGAGAGCGTATCCGGCGTGTGGCGTTTCTCCGGACTCGCGCTGGTCCACGCGCGGCGCATGCGCGCGCTCGAGCGCGACTTCGACGCTGTGCCCGAGCTGGCGGCGCTGATGGCCGACCTGCTCGCCGAGCTCGACGCGCTGCGCACGCGCGTGCGCACGCTGGGCGGCTGATACCATGAACCGTGAGGTGGCGCACGGGCATGCGGTCGCCAACCGCCTGCAGACCGTGCTGCTGGTCGGCGCGCTGTTCGCCATCGCCGGACTCGCCGGCTTCATTTTGTTTGGCGAAAGCGGGCTCTGGGTGGCGCTCGGCGCGACGCTGGTCACCCTGCTGGTGGAGCCGCTCGCCGTCACCCGGCTCACCCTCGCGCTGTACCGGGCGCGCCCCATCGCGCCGGACGAGGCGCCGCAGCTTTGGCGTACGCTGGAAGTCTTGGCCGAGCGGGCGGGACTGCCGGCGGTGCCGGAACCGCACTATGTTCCGAGTGGCGTCGTCAACGCCTTCGCCGTGGGTGGGCGAAGTCAATCCGCCGTCGCGCTCACCGATGGCCTGCTCGCAAGCCTGAGCCCGCGCGAGCTCGCCGGCGGGCGCGCGCCCCAGGTTGGCCCCCACGCGCACCGCGAGATCAAGGTGATGAGCCTCGCCGACTACGTGAGCCGCCTCACCGGGCTGTTCGCGCTGATGGGGCAGGTCATTCTCTTGCTGCTGTTGCCCGCTTGGCTCGCGGGCGAGGCCGAGGTGCCCTGGCTCGGGCTTTTGCTGCTCGCCTTCTCGCCGCATCTCGCGCTGCTCGCCCAGCTCGGCCTGTCGCGCGTGCGCGAGTTCGACGCCGACCTTGCCGCCGCGCGTCTCACCGGCGACCCGCGAGGCCTCGCGTCGGCGCTCGCCAAGATCGACCGGGTGTCGCGCGGCTGGCGCGCCTGGCTGCTGCCCGGCTGGGGCAATCCCGAGCCGTCCTGGCTGCGCACCCACCCCGCGACCGAGGCGCGCATCCGCCGCCTGCTCGCGCTGGAGTGGCCAGCGCCGGCGGACCGCTGGGACGCTACGGCCGTCTTCGGCGGTGGCGCAGCCCCGCGCGGGTCGCCTCGCTGGTACCCCGGCGGTATCTGGCGCTGATCGGAAGGAAGCGACGATGGAACAGAAAACCGGATGGAACCTAGCCTACTGGCTGATTGCGCTCCTGCTGCTCCTGACGCTGCAGGACTGGTGGCAGACGGTGCGCACCGTCGAGCCGGTGCCCTATAGCGAGTTCGAACAGGCGCTCGCCGACGGCCGCGTCGCCGAGGTGACCGTGTCGGACACGACGCTCACCGGCACGCTCCGGCAGCCGGACGCCAAGGGCAAGACCATCATCGTCGCCACCCGCGTCGAGCCCGATCTCGCCGCGCGCCTGTCGCAGTACGGCGTGCCTTACGCGCGCGTGATCGAGAGCACCTTCCTGCGCGATCTGCTGTCGTGGGTGCTGCCGGCGGTGGCGTTCTTCGCGGTTTGGTTCTTCCTGTTCCGGCGTTTTGCCGAGAAGCAGGGCATGGGCGGCTTCATGACCCTCGGCAAGAGCCGCGCCAAGGTCTACGTGGAAAAGGACACCGGCGTCACCTTCGCCGACGTCGCGGGCGTGGACGAGGCCAAGGCGGAACTCGCCGAGGTGGTGGATTTCCTGAAGAATCCGCAGGAATACGGCCGCCTCGGCGCGCGCATCCCCAAGGGCGTGCTGCTGGTGGGCCCGCCCGGCACCGGCAAGACCCTGCTCGCCAAGGCGGTAGCCGGCGAGGCGGCGGTGCCGTTCTTCTCCATCTCCGGTTCCGAGTTCGTGGAAATGTTCGTCGGCGTCGGCGCGGCGCGCGTGCGCGATCTGTTCGAACAGGCGCGGCAGAAGGCGCCGGCCATCATCTTCATCGACGAGCTCGACGCCCTGGGCCGCGCGCGCGGCGCCGCCGGCCCCATCGGCGGCCACGACGAGCGCGAGCAGACCTTGAACCAGCTGCTCACCGAAATGGACGGCTTCGACAGCTCGGTGGGGCTCATCATCCTCGCCGCCACCAACCGGCCGGAGATTCTCGATCCCGCGCTGTTGCGCGCCGGCCGCTTCGACCGCCAGGTGCTGGTCGACCGCCCCGACAAGCCGGGCAGGCTGGCCATCCTCAAGGTGCACGTGCGAAAAATCAAGCTCGCGCCCGAGGTCGACCTCGAACAGGTGGCCGCGCTCACCACCGGCTTTTCCGGCGCCGATCTCGCCAACCTGGCGAACGAGGCGGCGCTGATGGCGACGCGCCGCAAGGCCGATGCAGTGACGCTGGCCGACTTCACCGCCGCAGTGGAGCGCATCGTCGCCGGCCTGGAAAAGAAGAACCGCATCCTCAACGACAAGGAACGCGAGACCGTGGCTTACCACGAAATGGGTCACGCGCTGGTCGCGCTGGCGCTGCCCGGCACCGACCCGGTGCACAAGGTCTCGATCATCCCGCGCGGCATCGGCGCGTTGGGCTACACCATCCAGCGCCCCACCGAGGACCGCTACCTGATGACGCGGCAGGAACTGGAAAACAAGATCGCCGTGCTGCTCGGCGGGCGTGCCGCGGAGAAGCTGGTGTTCGGCGAACTCTCCACCGGCGCGGCCGACGACCTGGCGAAAGCCACCGACATCGCCCGCGACATGATCACGCGCTATGGCATGGACGAGGACCTCGGCTACGTCGCTTTCGAGGCGCAACGGCCGCGCTTCCTCGACGTGCCGGACATGGGCGCCGGCAGCGGCCGACTGGCGGAGTCGACGCAGGCTCGGATCGACGAGGCCGTGCGCGGCATCGTCAAGGCCGGCTTCGCGCGTGCCTTCCGTCTGCTCGACGATAACCGCGCCATACTCGAGCGCTGCGCGCGTGCGTTGCTGGCAAGCGAGACGCTCGACGAAAATACCATCCGTGAATTGACCCGCGACATGCGTAAAACCGCGCCAGGCGATGGCGCCGGCGGGCTCGCCTAGGGCCGAGGTTTTCGACGCGCGCATCCCGAGGCTTGGAAAACGTGTACCACAGGGGGAACTTGACCGATGACCAACGAGGACTATAAGACCAAGCTCGAACGCTTCCGCCAGGAGTGGGGCGTGATGAGCTTCTACGAGCGTTTCGAGCAGGTCATCGCGCTCATCCTTTCCGCCGTTATCGCCGTCGTCATCGTGGTGTCGCTGGTGCAGTTGATCCGCACGGTTTTCGTGCTGCTCGTGCTCGATTCCTTCAACCCGCTCGAACACCAGGTGTTCCAGACGGTGTTCGGGATGATCATGACGCTGCTTATCGCGATGGAATTCAAGCATTCCATTCTCAAGGTCGCGTTGCGCCGCGACAGCATCATTCAGGTCAAGACGGTCGTGCTGATCGCGCTGCTCGCGCTGTCCCGCAAGTTCATCATCCTCGATGCCGACGTCGCACCGGCCAAGCTGGCGGCGCTCGCCGGCGCGGCCCTCGCGCTGGGCTTGGTCTACTGGCTGTTGCGGGAACGGGATCTGCGGGACAATGCCGCGCAGCGCGGGGACGCTGAAGCCCGCTGACGCCGGTGGCCCGTGACGTTTGCGGGCAGTCGCCGATCGCCAACCCATTCGATCTGATTGAACGCCATGCCTGCGAAAGACCGCTTCCTTTCCCGTCTCGTCTGGCTCACGCTCGCTGCCGCGCTGCTGATGGTGCTGTGGCGCAGCATGCCGGCCATCGAAAGCTGGTTTGCCGGCGAACCCTCGGCGACGGCGCGCACGGTGACGGCCCGGGGCGATCTCGCTGCGGACGAGCAGGCCACCATCGCGCTGTTCGAGAAGTCGCGCGCATCGGTCGTTTACATCACCACGCGCGCGCAGGTGATGGACGTGTGGACGCGCAACGTGTTCTCGGTGCCGCGCGGCACCGGCTCCGGTTTCGTCTGGGACGATGCCGGGCATGTCATCACCAACCTGCACGTGATCGAGGGGGCCTCTGAGGCGACGGTGAAGCTCGCGGACGGGCGCAGCTTCAGGGCCGGGCTGGTCGGCGTGAGCCCGGCGCACGACATCGCGGTGCTCAAGATCGGCGTCGGTTTCAAGCGCCCGCCGCCGGTGCCGGTGGGCACCAGCCATGACCTGAAGGTGGGGCAGAAGGTCTTTGCGATCGGCAACCCTTTCGGGCTCGACTGGACGCTCACCACCGGCATCGTCTCGGCGCTCGATCGTTCGCTCGAGGGCAACAACGGCCGCAGCATCGAGCACCTGATCCAGACCGATGCCGCGATCAATCCGGGCAACTCGGGCGGGCCGTTGCTCGATTCCGCCGGCCGGCTGATCGGCATCAACACGGCGATCTACAGCCCGAGCGGCGCTTCCGCCGGGATCGGCTTCGCCGTGCCGGTGGATACGGTGAACCGCGTCGTGCCGCAGCTCATCCGCAGCGGCCGCTACATTCGGCCCGCGCTGGGCATCGAGGTCGACGAGGGGCTCAACGAGCGCCTGATGCAGCTGACTGGTGTCGAGGGCGTGGTGATCCTGCGCGTCGCCCCGGGTTCCGCCGCGGATACCGCCGGGCTCAAGGGGGCGACGGCGTCGCGCGACGGCGGCATCGTGCCCGGCGACACCATTGTTGCAATCAACGGCAAGCCGGTGCGGTCGGTACGCGAACTGCTGGCGCGCCTCGACGATCACCGCGTCGGCGACACCGTGCAGGTGACGGTACTGCGAGCCGGTCAGAAGAGCGACCTGCCCGTGGTGCTGCAGCCGGGCGTCTGACGCGCCGACGGCACCGGCCGCGGACGCGTCGCCCGCGCGCAAAAAAACGCCGACACGCAGGCCGGCGTCCGATCGTGAGGCAGCCCTCGCGGGCTTGCCTTACTTGTCCTTCACTTCCTCGAATTCCGCGTCGACGACATTGTCGTCGGCCGCGCTGCTGCCAGCACCCGCTGCGCCCGCGCCGGCCGCGGCCCCGGGCTGCGCCTTCGCCTGCTCGGCCTGGTACATGTGCTCGGCGAGCTTGTGGCTGGCGGTCGCGAGCGCGTTGGTCTTGGACTCGATCGTGTCCTTGTCGCCCTCGCGCACCGCGTCCTCGCATTCCTTCAGCGCAGCCTCGATCGAGGCCTTTTCGTCGGCGGAGACCTTGTCGCCGTACTCGGCCAGCGACTTCTTCACCGAATGGATCATGGCGTCGGCGGCGTTACGCGCGGTCGCGAGCTCGAAGGCCTTGTGGTCCTCGGCGGCGTTGGCCTCGGCGTCCTTGACCATGCGCTCGATCTCTTCTTCGGTGAGACCGGAGCTGGCCTGGATGCGGATCTTGTTCTCCTTGCCGGTGGCCTTGTCACGCGCCGACACGTGCAGGATGCCGTTGGCGTCGATGTCGAATGTCACCTCGATCTGCGGCACGCCGCGGGGCGCCGGCGGAATGTCGGTGAGGTTGAACTGGCCGAGGCTCTTGTTGCCGGCGGCCATTTCGCGCTCGCCCTGCAGCACGTGCACGGTCACCGCGCTCTGGTTGTCGTCGGCGGTCGAGAACACCTGGCTCGCCTTGGTCGGGATCGTGGTGTTCTTCGGAATGAGCTTGGTCATCACGCCACCCAGGGTCTCGATGCCCAGCGACAGCGGGGTGACGTCGAGCAGCAGCACGTCCTTCACTTCGCCCTGCAGCACGCCGCCCTGGATCGCGGCGCCGACGGCGACCGCTTCGTCCGGGTTGACGTCACGCCGCGGCTCCTTGCCGAAGAAGTCCTTCACCGCTTCCTGCACCTTGGGCATACGGGTCTGGCCGCCAACGAGGATGACGTCGTCGATCTGCGACGTGGTCAGGCCAGCGTCCTTCAGCGCGATCTTGCACGGATCGATGGTGCGCTTGATCAGATCCTCGACCAGGCTCTCGAACTTGGCGCGGGTGATCTTCACCGCGAGGTGCTTGGGACCCGAGGCGTCTGCCGTGATGTAAGGCAGGTTGACTTCGGTCTGCTGGCTGGAGGAGAGCTCGATCTTGGCCTTTTCTGCGGCTTCCTTCAGACGCTGCAGCGCCAACACGTCCTTCTTCAGGTCGACGCCTTGCTCTTTCTTGAATTCCTCGGCGATGTAGTCGATCAGGCGCTGGTCGAAGTCCTCGCCACCCAGGAAGGTGTCGCCGTTGGTCGACAGCACCTCGAACTGGTGCTCGCCGTCGACTTCCGCGATTTCGATGATGGAAATGTCGAAGGTGCCGCCACCAAGGTCATAGACGGCGATCTTGCGGTCGCCTTCCTTCTTATCCATGCCGAAAGCGAGCGCGGCCGCGGTCGGCTCGTTGATGATGCGCTTGACCTCCAGACCAGCGATGCGGCCGGCGTCCTTGGTCGCCTGGCGCTGGCTGTCGTTGAAGTAGGCGGGCACGGTGATCACGGCCTCGGTGACTTCCTCGCCCAGGTAGTCCTCGGCGGTCTTCTTCATCTTGCGCAGGATCTCGGCGGAGACCTGCTGCGGTGCGAGCTTCTCGCCGCGCACCTCGACCCAGGCGTCACCGTTGTCGGCCTTGACGATCTTGTAGGGCATTAGGCCGATGTCCTTCTGCACTTCCTTTTCCTCGAAGCGGCGGCCGATCAGGCGCTTCACCGCGAACAGCGTGTTCTTCGCGTTGGTGACTGCCTGGCGCTTGGCCGGGGCGCCGACCAGGATCTCGCCGTCGTCGGTGTAGGCGACGATCGAAGGCGTGGTACGCGCGCCTTCCGCGTTCTCGATGACTTTGGGCGTGCCGCCTTCCATGACCGCCACGCAGGAGTTGGTGGTGCCGAGGTCGATGCCGATGATGCGTCCCATGATGTGTTTCCTTCCAGAGATGTTTGAATTGGTTTCGATATGGGGGGAGGGAGGCCTATTTCAAGCCTGCCAGCAGGGCCTTTCGCGCCTCAGCCGGCGGGGCCTTTCGAGACCATCACCAGCGCGGGCCGCAGGATCCGGTCGTGGAGGCGATAGCCCTTCTGCAGCACCGTCACCACCGTATTGGCCGGCTGGTCGGAGTCGACCATCTGGATCGCCTGGTGCAAGTGGGGGTCGAACTTCTCGCCCACGGGATCGATGTCGACGAGGTTGAACTTGCGGAACGCCGCGGCGAGCTGCTTGAGCGTCAGGTCGACGCCGCTCTTGAGCGTCTCGACGCTGGGCGACGTGTCAGCGAGCGCGGCCTCGAGGCTGTCTTTCACCGCCAGCAATTCGGCGGCAAAACCCTCCACGGCGAACTTGCGTGCCTTGTCGACGTCTTCCGCGGCGCGGCGGCGCACGTTCTCGGTTTCCGCCTTGGCGCGCAGCCAGGCGTCGTGGTGCTCGGCCGCCTGGAGTTCGGCCGCCTTGAGCATCTCCTCCAGGCTGGGCATGGTTTCCTTGTCATGACTCTCGGCTGCTGCGGCCGCGTTCTTGGCTTCGTCTTGCATGGGGTCTCCCGGTTGATTCGACGTGCACATGGGGACGGCAAATCCGCATTCAAGAGGCAGAGATCAATTATTTCCGGCGTTGCGCCGCGGCGGTGCGCGGTTTGCCCGGCCCCGGCGCTTCCGGTATCATGCGCGGCTTCCCGGAGAGGTGGATGAGTGGTTTAAGTCGCACGCCTGGAAAGCGTGTTCAGGGTAATACCCTGACGGGGGTTCGAATCCCCCCCTCTCCGCCACACTCGTCGACCGCACAGACTCATGCCGAAATACGCCTACCACGGCAGGCTTTCCGTGGTCGTCCCCGTCAAGAACGAACAGGACAACGTCGAGCCGCTGGTGCGGGAGATCGCCGCTGCGCTCGAGGGCAAAGCTGAGTTCGAAATCATCTATGTCAACGACGGCAGTTCCGATGCCACCCAGGTCCGCCTCGATGCGCTGAAAGGCGAGTTCCCCATGCTGCGGGTGATACGCCACCGCGAATCCTGCGGCCAGAGCCGCGCGGTCACCACCGGCGTGACCGCCGCCCGGTACGAGTGGATCGCCACCCTCGACGGCGACGGCCAGAACGACCCGGCCGATATCCCCGCGCTGTTGGAACAGCTCGCCGACCCGGCGCGGCCTGCCAATCTGGAGCTCCTCGCCGGCTGGCGTTCCAAGCGCAACGATACCTTCGTCCGCCGACTGTCTTCGAAGATCGCCAACGGCGTGCGCGCGCGCATGTTGAAGGACAACACGCCCGACACCGGCTGCGGCCTCAAGCTTTTCGCCCGCGAAACCTTTCTCGCGCTCCCCAACTTTGACCACATGCACCGTTTTCTGCCGGCGCTGGTGCTGCGCAACGGCGGCGCCGTGGTGTCGGTGCCGGTGCGCCACCGCCCGCGCGAACGGGGCGCTTCCAAATACGGCATCCACAACCGGCTGTGGGTCGGCATCGTCGACTTGTTTGGCGTGGCATGGCTGCAGCGGCGGGTGCGGCTGCCCGTGATCGAGCCGGATTCCGACCTTTAGGCGCAGGGGCGGGCGGCATCATGAACGCGCGCGTCATTCTCAAGGGCCTCGCGCTCATCCTGAGCCTCGCCTTGCTGGGCTACCTGTTCAAGACCAGTGACCTTGGCGGAAGCCTCAACGAAGCCTGGATCGACGCCAAGGTGCGTGGTCATGGTCTCAGCGGGGCAGTGCTGTTCCTGCTCATGGGGGGGCTGTTCACCGCGGTCGGCCTGCCGCGCCAGCTCATCGCGTTTCTTGCTGGCTATGCGTTCCACACCGCGCTCGGCACGCTGCTTGGGGCGCTGGCGGCTTTGCTCGGCTGCATGTTGGCCTTCGCCTACGCGCGTTTTTTCGGCAAGGGCTTTCTGCGTGCTCGCCTGGGCGAGCGCGTGGCGCGCTTCGATCGCTTCGTCCACGACCACCCGATTTCGATGACGGTACTCATTCGGCTGTTGCCCGTGGGCAGCAACCTCGCCACCAATCTTGCCGCAGGCATTTCGAGCATCCGCGGGCGGCATTTCTTCTTTGGTACGTTCGTCGGATATTTGCCGCAAACACTCGTGTTTGCTTTGGTCGGGAGCGGCGCGCATCTCGATCCAGCACTGAAACTCTCGCTCGCCGTCGGCCTCTTTCTCGTCTCCGGAGTGCTCGGCGTATGGCTGTACCGCCGCTTCCGTCACGGAGAGAGCCTCGACGCCGAGATCGACGCGGAACTCGACACCAAGGAGAACACGCTCCATGAAGTGGTTAAACGACCCTGAGTCAGGCGACCGCCCGCGCCTCACCCTTGCTCTGGTGCTCCTGGCTGTACTGGTTGCGGTGGCTTGGACGGCGCGGCCGCTCACGCCGATCGACGAGACGCGCTATGTCAGCGCGGCGTGGGAGATGTGGCTGCGGGGCGACTTTCTTGTGCCCTACAAGAACGGCGAGCCCTACGACCACAAGCCGCCGTTCATGTTCTGGATGTTCCATGCTGGCTGGGCGTTGTTCGGCGTGAACGAATGGTGGCCGCGCCTGGTGCTGCCGCTGTTTTCCGCCGGCGGCTTGCTCCTGACCTGGGCGCTGGGACGACGGCTCTGGCCACAGCACGCCGGTGTCGGCGGCGAGGCTGCGTTGCTGCTCTCGGGTACGCTGCTGTGGGTGGTGTTCTCGACGGCGGTGATGTTCGACGTCATGCTCGCCTTCTGGGTGCTCGTCGGGATGCACGGCATCCTCTCTGCGGCGGAGGGCAAGCGTCGGGGCTTCGTGATGCTGGGTATCGCCATCGGGCTCGGCGTGCTCACCAAGGGGCCGGTCATCCTGCTCAACCTGTTGCCCGTGGCCGTGCTGGCGCCATGGTGGAACCGGGGGTTGAAATGGGGGCGGTGGTTTGGCGGCGTCGGGTTCGCAGTGGCGCTGGGCGCCGCAATTGCGCTGGCTTGGGCGATCCCTGCGGGCAACGCCGGAGGGGAGGCTTATCGCAACGCGATCTTCTGGGGACAAACTGCCGATCGCGTGGTCGAGTCCTTCGCTCACCGGCGGCCGTTCTGGTGGTACGTGCCCCTGTTGCCGGTGTTGCTGTTTCCAAGCTTCGTCTGGCCGGGCTTCTGGCGCGGCTTGGTCGCGCACGTGAAGGGCGGGCTCGATCGGGGCACGCGTTTCTGTCTCGCGTGGATGCTGCCCGTTTTCATTGCATTTTCATTCATAAGCGGCAAGCAACCGCATTACCTGATACCGCTTTTCCCGGCCTTCGTCCTCTTCGCGGTGCGCGTATTGCGTGACCGGCCCGCCTCCCGCGTGGGGATGCCTGCTCTGTTCGCAGGGGCGCTGGGAGGCGTACTGATCCTGGTGGCGGCAGGGCAGTTCGGTCATCTGCACGGCAACATCGTCGAACTGCCGCCTGCGTGGCCCGGTGCCTTGCTGATTGCTGTGGCCGGCGCCGCCTGGTGGGCGGGGCGGCGCGGCGTGCCGGCCACGCTCAGCCTGGCGCTTCTCGGCGCTGCGCTGATGGCGCTGGTGCAGGTGTCGGTGATGCGGGCGATGGCGCCGCTCTACGACGTCAAGCCGATGGCGACGGCGATCAAGGCGGTGCAGGACGAGGGTCGGCCGGTCGCGAACGCCGCGCGTTATCACGCCCAGTATCAGTTCCTTGGGCGACTGGAGAAACCGCTCGTGGAATTGAGGGGCGACGCGCTCGCGCCCTGGCTCGCGGCGCACCCCGACGGCTACATGGTGATCTATCTCGAACACCGGGACGACTACAAGGCCGTCCCGGCGCGCTTTGGGCAACTGTACCGCGGCGGATCAGTCGTCCTCGTCGACGCCCCGACTGCGGCCAGCTTGCTGGCCGTCCACGTCGAATAGCCGGAATCAGGACTCGGCGGCGTCGCGCGGCGGAAGCACCACTTCGCGCGACGGCGAAATGGTCGAAATGGCGTGTTTGAAGATCATCTGCGCCGCCTGGTCCTGCCCCTTCAACAACACCACGAACTGATCGAACGACTCGATGCGTCCCATGAGCTTGATGCCGTTCACCAGGAACACCGACACCGGAATGCGCTCCTTGCGCAGCGTGTTGAGAAAAAGATCCTGCAACTGGTTGTGTTCTTTGGCCATTTCAGGCTCCCTGTCGTTGGAATCGGGGCGGCGCCCCTCCTTTAATACTTAGCCGATTAATCGATTTTTGCTGCGGCGCGCTGGGCCATGATCGCGTCGCGTACGCGCTGCTGCTGAAGCTGCTGGACGATTTCGCCGCGCACAGCCTCGAGCGCCGGCAGTTGCGGTTCGCGCGTGTCGTCGAGGCGGATCACGTGGTAGCCGAACTGCGTCTTGACGGGCGCCTTGGTCGTCTCACCCTTCTTCAGCCCTGCCAGCGCCTCCGAGAATTCTGGCACGAAGACGCGGCGATCGGCCCAGTCGAGCTGGCCGCCGTTCTTGGCCGAGCCCGGATCTTTCGAGAATTTCTTCGCGAGATCCTCGAATTTCACCTTCTTGCCGAGGTCGGCGATGATCTTCTTCGCCTCGGCTTCGGTCGCGACCAGAATGTGGCGCGCGCGGTATTCCGGCTCCTTTTTCTCGGCCTTGACCTTGTCGTAGAACGACTGGACTTCCGCATCGGTCACCGGGTGGGTCTTCACGTAGTCATCGAGATACGCCTTCGCGAGCTGGTCCTTACGACGGATGTCGAGCATGGCGGCGATGCGCGGATCCTTGTCGAGGCCCTTGTCGACCGCGGCGCGCGAGAGGAGCTCGAGGTTGATCAGCGACTCGCGCACGCGCGAGTCGAGCTGGTCGTTCGCCGGCTGACCCTGGGCCATTTCACGTTTGACGAGCTCGCCGTAGAGCGCCGGGATCTCGCGGCCGTTGACGACGGCGACCGGTTTGCTGGCCTCGGCCGCCGAAGCCGCGGCGGGGGACTGGGCCTGCGCCAGCGGTGTAAGGGCCAGGAGGAGCAGGGCGGGAAGGGGGGCGAGACGCATGCAGGATCCTTTCAAAGTTCTTCCGGGGTGAGGGCGGTGATCGACAACGCATGGATCTCGCGCTGCATCAGTTCGCCCATGGTTTCGTACACCAGGCGGTGACGGGCAAGGGTGGAGAGATTGCGGAATTTCGGGGATACGATCGTGAGGCGGAAATGCCCGCCTCTGCCGGCGGCCCCCGCATGGCCCTTGTGCTGGGCGCTTTCGTCTTCCAGCGTGAAGGTTTCGGGTTCGAGCGCGGCGAGGCGCGCGCGGATGAGGTCGGCGGTGCTCATGCGGGAAACACTTTCTTGAACGGTTTGACCGAAACGCTCGAATAAACGCCCGCACGGACGTAAGGGTCGGTATCGGCCCAGGCCTGAGCCGCGGCGAGCGTATCGAATTCGGCGACGATGAGGCTGCCGGTGAAACCGGCAGCACCCGGATCGTTGCCGTCGATGGCAGGGAAGGGACCGGCGAGCAGCAGGCGGCCAGCAGCCTGTAACGCCTGCAGCCGTTCGAGGTGGGCGGGGCGGGCGGCGAGGCGCTTGGCGAGGCTATCGGGCACGTCCTGCCCGACGATGGCGTACAGCATTATTCCTGGTTTTCCTTATCCAGATCGGCCTTGTCGAGATAGCGGGTCAGCATCATGCTCTGGCCGATGACGAACACCAGCATCAGCCCGAGACTGCCAAACAGCTTGAAATTGACCCACGTGTCGGTCGAGAAGTTGAAGGCGACAATCAGATTTGCAAGCCCCATGAGCGCAAAAAAAGCGCCCCAGCTGGCGTTCAACCGACTCCAGGCGACGTCCGGAAGTTCCATCTGCGACCCCATCAGACTCTTGATGAGGTTGCGACCGAAGGCGGCGGCGCCGAATAGGATCACCGCGAACAGCCAATAGAGCACGGTGGGTTTCCACTTGATGAAGGCCTCGTCGTGCAGCCACAGCGTGGCGCCGCCGAATACCACGATGAGCACGACGCTCACCCACAGCATGGTTTCGACGGCCTGTCCGCGCAGCTTGACCCAGGCGATCTGGCCGAAGCTGGCGACGATGGCGACCAGGGTGGCGAGGTAGATGCCCGGTTTTTCGCCCGCGGCACCCGGCTGCGGCAGGCCGATGTCGGCCATGAAGGTGCGCGTGGCTTCGGCGTTGGCATCGCCCAGTTTGTAGGCGATGAAGAAGATGATGACGGGAAACAGGTCGAACAGCAGTTTTCTCATTCGGTTTTGTTCTGTCCGGGCGGAGGCGAGGCCCTGACATGGGGGCGACGCGGTATTTTGCTATGATTCCCCCTCCTGACCAAGCGCTTCATGCGGGGCCGTGGCGTCCCGTACCCGATGTTCAATATCGATCTGCATTGCCATTCCAACGTGTCCGACGGCCTGCTTCCGCCGGCCGATGTGGTCGCGCGCGCCGCGGCCAACGGCGTGCATGCGCTGGCGCTGACCGATCATGACGACGTTGCCGGCCTGCCTGCCGCCCGCGCGGCGGCCGCGGCAGTCGGGATCGCCTTCATCTCGGGCGTGGAGATCTCCGTCAGCTGGGGCGGGCAGACGGTGCACATCGTGGGCCTGCGCATCGACCCCGATCACCCCGAGCTCGCCGCGGGGCTGGCTGACATCCGCCGTGGCCGCATCGAACGCGCGCGGCGCATGGGCGACGACCTCGCCCGCGCCGGCATCGAAGGCGCCTACGAAGGCGCCTACCGCTATGCCGCCAACAAGGAAATGGTCGGCCGCACCCACTTCGCGCGTTGGCTCGTCGAGCAGGGCCACGCGCCCGACATCCGGAGCGCGTTCCGCCGTTTCCTCACGCGTGGCAATCCGGGCTACGTCGAGCATCAGTGGGCATCGCTCGAGGACGCCGTCGGCTGGATCTGCGCCAGCGGCGGCTTGGCGGTGATCGCGCACCCCGGGCGCTATGCCTTCGACGCGCGCGAAATCCACCTTCTGCTCGACGCCTTTCGTTCGCTCGGCGGCGAGGGCATCGAAGTCATCACCGGTAGCCATCATCCGTCCGAATACGGTAAGTGGGCCGACCTCGCCCGCGCCTTCGGCCTCAAGGCCTCGCGCGGTGCCGACTTCCACGCGCCGGGCGAAGGCATCGACATCGGCCGGCTGCCGGCGCTGCCGCATTACTGCCAGCCGGTCTGGCAGGGCTGGGCCGAACTCGCGCCCGCCGCGACCCTTTCCCTGGCCTGAGACCCTATGGCGCAATTCTTCAATATTCATGCAGACAACCCCCAGCCGCGCCTGATCCAGCAGGCCGTCGACATCCTCAAGCGCGGCGGCGTCGTCGTCTATCCGACCGACTCGTGCTACGCGCTCGGCTGCCACATCGGCGACAAGGAGGCGGCGATGCGGCTTTTGTCGGTGCGCGGGCTCGACACCGGCCACGACCTCACGCTGGTGTGCCGCGACCTCTCCGAGCTCGGCCGCTACGCGCAGGTCGACAACGCGGCCTTCCGGCTGCTGAAGGCGCATACCCCGGGACCCTATACCTTCATCCTGCGTGGAACGCGCGAGGTGCCCAAGCGCCTGCTGCACAAGAAGCACGACACCATCGGCCTCAGGGTGCCCGCGCATCCGATCGTGCAGGCGCTGCTGGAGGAGCTGGGCGAGCCCATCCTGTCGTCGACGCTGCTGCTCTTCGGCGAGGACGTGCCGCTCACCGAGCCTTGGGAAATTCGCGAGCGGCTCGAGCACCAGGTCGACCTCGTGATCGACGGCGGCGCCTGCGGGCTGACCCCCACCACTGTGGTCGACCTCACCGGCGACGAGCCGGCGGTGCTGCGCTACGGCAAGGGCGACGCGTCGGCCTTCGAGTCCTGACATGGAACTGACCCTGATCCAGAAAATCGCCGTCTTCGCGCTGCCGGTGATCTTCGCCATTACCCTGCACGAAGCCGCACACGGTTACGTCGCGCGCTACTTTGGCGACATGACGGCGGCTGCGCAGGGGCGTATCACCGCCAACCCGATCAAGCACGTCGACCCGGTCGGGACTATCCTCGTGCCGCTCATCATCCTCGTCACCAGCAAGCTCCTGGGTGGCGGCGCGATCCTGTTCGGCTGGGCCAAACCCGTACCGGTGAATTTCGCCAACCTGCGCCGCCCCAAGCAGGACATGCTGTGGGTCGCCGCCGCCGGGCCGGCCATGAATCTCGTCATGGCGGTGTTCTGGGGGCTCGTGATCCAGCTCGGCCACGCGCTCGGCAGCGGCTTCGCGACGGCGCCGATGATGCTGATGGGCGCGGCGGGAGTGTTCATCAACGTCATCCTGATGGCGCTGAATCTCATCCCGCTGCCGCCGCTCGACGGCGGGCGCATCGCGGTGAGCCTGCTGCCGATGCGCCAGGCCATCCAGTTCTCCCGCATCGAGCCTTACGGCCTCATCATCCTGCTCGCGCTGCTGTTCACCGGCATCCTCGGCATCATCCTGTGGCCGCTGATCTCGATCTTCATCGGTCTCGTCGCGTTGCTCACCGGCATTGCACCGGCAGAGCTCGCCAGCCTCATCAACGTCGTGCTGCGCTGATCCAGCGCGCCCCGAATTCTGATCCCTGAAGCCTGACCCCCGACATGTACTCCGACCGCGTTCTCTCCGGCATGCGCCCCACCGGGCGCCTCCACCTCGGCCACTACCACGGCGTGCTGAAAAACTGGCTGCGGCTGCAGAGCGAGTACCAGTGCCTGTTCTTCGTCGCCGACTGGCATGCGCTCACTACCCACTACGACACCCCCGAGGTCATCGAGGCCAACGTGCGCGACATGGTGGTCGATTGGCTCGCTGCCGGCGTCGACCCGGCGCAGGCCACGCTCTTCGTGCAGTCGCGCGTGATCGAGCACGCCGAGCTGCATCTCTTGCTGTCGATGATGACGCCGCTCGGCTGGCTGGAACGCGTGCCGACCTACAAGGACCAGCAGGAAAAGTTGAGCGAGAAGGACCTTTCCACCTATGGCTTCCTTGGCTACCCGCTGCTGCAGAGCGCGGACATCCTCATCTACCGCGCCAACCTCGTGCCGGTCGGCGAGGACCAGGTGCCGCACATCGAATTCACCCGCGAGATCTGCCGCCGCTTCAACCACCTCTATGGCCGAGAGCCGGGCTTCGAGGACAAGGCGCGCGCCGCGGTGAAGAAGCTCGGCTCGAAGAAGGCGCGCGTCTACGAGGAATGCCGCACCGCCTACCAGGAAAAGGGCGACGAGGAAGCGCTCGAATCCGCCAAGGCGCTGCTCAACGACGCGCAGAACCTGTCGATGAGCGACCGCGAGCGCCTGTTCGGCTACCTCGAAGGCTCGGGCAAGATGATCCTCGCCGAACCCGAGGCGCTGCTCACCGAGGCCTCGAAAATGCCGGGCCTCGACGGCCAGAAGATGTCCAAGTCGTACAACAACACCATCGCGTTAAGGGAAGACCCCGACACCGTCGCGAAGAAGATCCGTACCATGCCGACCGACCCCGCGCGCGTGCGCCGCACCGACCCCGGCAACCCGGCCAACTGCCCGGTGTGGCAGTTCCACATGGTGTATTCCGACGACGCCGTGCGGCAGTGGGTCACCGCCGGCTGCACGAGTGCTGGCATAGGCTGCCTCGAATGCAAGCAGCCCGTGATCGACGCCGTGCTCAACGAACTCGCGCCGATCCGTGAACGCGCGCAGTACTACGAGGACAACCCCGACCAGGTGCGTAACATCCTCGCCGACGGCTGCGAAAAGGCACAGGAGTTGGCGCGCGACACGATGCGCGACGTGCGCGAGTCGATGGGGCTCACCTTCGGCTGAGGGCGCGGAAGCGCCCGATGTACGAATTGGGGTCCTTGGTAGGCGCAATTATCTGGGTCGGGGGATTGTTCCTGGCTTTTGTCTTCTGCGGTCTCCGGTGGGAGCGGGGCTGGGTTTACAGGCTTCTCCCGCTTCTCTATGCGGCGGTCTCCGCGAATGGCATTGCGGTGGGTCGCGGGTACGAAGGGTTCCACTTCATCCAGTTCGTGCTCGGGTTGAGCGCAACGGGACTGATCTTTTCCGGAGTGGCCTGGCTTTACGCTCGTTAGTCTGGCGGACAGACGGGCTGAGAACGGCAAGCCGGGACACGGCCTTGGCAACAGCATTTTGTGTCCGCAGTGCTGAAGTCGGGTGGCGTTTGGTTGGGCGCCCCATCGTTTCCGGTCGCCTTGCCATAAGTCTATAAATGGACTATCCATTGTCTAATGGCGTATTAGCGAACTCCTATGCCCAAAGCAGCCGCTGCCTCTCACACCCCGCCAAAACCGAGCGCGCGCGAGATTTCCGCCGCCGGCCTGCGCGCTTTCTTCAACATCGCGCGCGACTGGGGGCTCACCACCGAGGAGCAGATGGTGCTGCTCGGCTCGCCCGGGCGCTCGACCTTCTTCAAGTGGAAAGCCGCGCCCGAGTCGATCGAGCTCAAGCGCGACACGCTCGAGCGGCTCTCTTATCTGCTGGGCATCTACAAGGCGCTACAGATCCTGCTGCCCGACGCCGCGGCGGCCGACGCCTGGGTGAAAAAGCCCAACACCGCGCCGGGCTTCGGCGGCAAGAGCGCGCTCGAGCGCATGCTCGGCGGCAACGTCGCCGACCTCGTCGCCGTGCGCCAGTATCTCGACGCCCAGCGCGGCGGCTGGGGTTGAGCTACCCCACCGTTTCGATCAAATGGCGCCCGGCCTGGCGCGTCATCCCCAGCCGCTTTCCGGCCGTGGGCCTGTTTGAGCGCGTCGCCCGACCCGAGGATTTCGACGCCCTCTACGCGCTGGAGGCCATGACCAACGACCGCCTACGCGACGAAGTCGGTGACATCAGCCTCGTGCCGCCGGAAGAGCGCCTGTACGGCGCCGGCAGCACCTGCATCATGGCCGCCTTCACCCACCTCAACCCGCACGGCAGCCGTTTCAGCGACGGCAGCTACGGCGTCTTCTACTGCGCGCGCCACCGCGACACGGCGATTGCCGAAACCCGCTATCACGCCGCGCGCTTCATGGCCGCGACGCGCGAGCCGTCCATGAGATTACAAATGCGGCTCTACAGCGTCGACGCGCAAGGCCGCGTCGCCGACCTGCGCAAGGCCGCGCAAGCCGAGCCGCGCATCGTCGACCCCGACGACTACGCCTACCCGCAGACCATCGGCCGCAGCCTGCGCAGCGAAGGCGCGCTCGGCATCGTCTACCCCTCCGTGCGCCACCCTGGCGGCCAGTGCCTCGCTGCCTTCCGCACCGCGCTGGTGAAGAACTGCCTGCACGCCGCCTACCTGGAATACCAGTGGAACGGGGAGGGCATCGAGGCGGTGTTCGAGGTGAGTCGGGTGATGTGAGGCCGACGGGCCGGCTATTGCCGGACTTGAGCATCGCTGGCATCAGTGATATACAACACGGTATATATCATCGACGCAGAAGGAGGCCAGCCATGCAAACCGCCAAGCTTTTCAAAAACGGGCGCAGTCAGGCGGTGCGCCTGCCCGCAGAGTTCCGCTTCGAAGGCGAAGAAGTGCTCATCCGCCGTGACCCCGTCACAGGCGACGTCATCCTGAGCCCGCGCAACAAGAAGTTCGAAGACTGGGTGAAGCTGCGCGACCGCCTGCTGCCCGGCATTCCCAAGGAAGAATTCAGCGCGCTCGACGACCTGCGTGACAATGGCCCGCACAGCGAGCGTGACTGGCCATGAGCGCCGTGCTCATGCTCGACACCAACGCCGTTTCGGCGCTGGTCAAAGGGCAGGCCGCACGCCTCAGCCAGATTTTGGTACAACGTCCGTTCTGCCTGTCCGTCATCACCGAAGCCGAATTACGCTTCGGTCTGGCGCGTCGCCCGGTTCATGCTGACCTGCGCAGCCTGATCGAGAACCTGCTTCTGGCTAGCGACATCCGCCCATGGACATCCGCGTGTGCCGAGCACTACGGTACGCTGCGCACCGAACTCGATTCGCTTGGCAAACCCCTTGCGCCGATGGATTTGCTGATCGCAGCGCACGCGCGCGCCGACGACTGCATGCTGGTTAGCGCCGATCGGGCTTTCTCCCACGTGCCCGGGCTCAAGGTCGTGGACTGGAAGGATGTGCCGGGTAATTGAGTGAACGAAGCGTTTGCTCAGCCTGCACAATCAATTCGCTTCCCCAGGTGGATGCACTGTGCATTCGGCTCAATGAAGCAAAGATCATCGAGTCAGAGGAAGTGCAGCCCGGAATCATTCTGGACTTTGACGAGAACGGACAAGTGGCCGGCGTTGAAGTGCTCGACGCAAGCAAGCGGAATACGGCGCCGGCATCGGACAGAAAAGCGGCCTGACCGATCCTGGACCCACGACAAACCCGGCTCGATGCCGGGTTTGTCGTTTTGACGGGTGCGCTCGCTTCTTGGTCCAAGGGGACTGTGTTCGCCATTCGCGAATGGCAAATAAGCGCAGGCGCTTGGCTATTCCCAATTCTTGAAATGAGAATGCGGACGAACGACCACGACGAATTGAAACAATGAGCGCTGTGTCCGACCCCTACGCCCGCATCTTCCTGCTGAGCCACATGCGCGCCTACACCAGCCTGGCGGGGCACATCCTCGGCTCGCATCCGAGAATCAACGGCTACTACGAAATGCACCTCGGCTACGAGGAGCCCGCCGCGCTGGATCGGCAGCTCGAGCTTTACCGGCAGGGCGATACGATCAAGCCGGGCAGCCGCTACCTCTTCGACAAGCTGCTGCATAACGACTATGTGCTCAAGCCCGAGCGGCTGGGCCTGGCCGACATCAAGATCCTGGTGGCGCTGGCGGAACCGGCGCACACGATCCGGAGCATCGTGCATCTCTTCGCGCAGAAGCCGGACCCGGACCTGTACGCCTCGCCGGTGCAGGCGGCGCAGTACTACGTGGAGCGGGTGCGGGCGTTGGCGGCGTTCTGCCGGACGACGGACTGGCCGTATTTCTACTTCGACGCGGAGCGGCTGCAGCGTGCGCCGGAAACGCTGCTTCCCCGGCTGACGGCCTGGCTGGCGCTGGATTCGCCGCTCACCGAGCAGTACCAGGTGTTCAGCCATACGGGCAAGGCGCGGCGGGGGGATACTTCGGCGCGCATGGGCAGCGGACGCATCGATCCGGCCAGATCGGACTATTCGCACATCGCGGTGCCGGATGACGTGCTGGCGGCGGCGCGGGAAGCGTATCGGGAATGCCGGCAGGCGATGATTGGCGGGGCGGCGGATTCGTTGGTGCCTTAAGGGCGGCCCTCTCCCCCGGCCCGTCTCCCGCGAGCGGGAGAGGGGGGTCTGCCAACGCTCCCTCGCCCCCTTGGGGGAGAGGGTTGGGGAGAGGGGTAGGTCGCGATCGCCACGTTTCCGCGCCGCCAGCCGCCTGCCTCAGTGCGACGCCTGAACTTCGGCTAAAAATCTGCCGACAGCGTGTTGCTCTCGAACACGCGCTTCACCTCGGCCTTGAAGAACGCCGCTACGGCGGCGTCGCGCACCAGGAAGAGGTTCTCGTCGTTGTAGCGGTTCGCCGGTCCCGTGTAGTTGAAGCTTCCGCCGATCACGGTGCGGTCGTCGAGCTCGAGCAGCTTGTGGTGAAGCTTGCCGTTGTTGGGGAGCGTCTCGCGCCGGAGCCTGGCGCCTTTCTTGATGAGCGCCTTGTGCGGTGACCACTTTTGCGCCGACTGGCCGTCGTCGAGCACGCCGACGACCTCGAAGCTGCCGCCCTGCAGCTTGCTGAGGAGCGCGTCGTCGATGGTGGTGGACTTCGCGAAGGTGAACATCATGAAGTGCGCCGAGGTCTGCGCCGTGAGGATTTCGTTGAGGATGCGCAACTCGGGGGTGTTGTCGGGGGAGAACAGGATCTGCACCGGGCTACCCTCGATGTCGAGCGTGAGCGGATCGGCCGTGGTGAGCTTCGGCGACCGCTCGCCGAAGATGCCGTCCCACAGCTGATCGAACTCGCTCTGGTACGCAGCCGCCACGCCGATGTCGTGGAAGATCACGGTGTGGTTGAGGTTGCGCTGCGTGTCGGTGGTCGTGAAGTTGGCCGACCCGGTCAGGACAGCCTCGCGAGCCTCGCCCTGGTCGCGGACGATGAACTTGTGGTGGAAGATTTTCGGATTGAAGTCGATTTTGCCGTCTACCGCGCGGCGCAGCAGGGTCACGAACTGCTTGCGGTTGGTGTCGAGCCCCCCCCGCCGCGCCGGTCGGGCCGAGAAACGCCTGCAAACGACCATTGAGGAAGTCCATGAGGTCGCCCCCTTCCGCGAATGTGCACTCCTTTCAATGTAGATCAGGCGAAGGGAATGTTGGGCTGGTCCGGCGTCTGGAAAGACGGAACCACGCGCTGAGCCCACACCCCCTGCCGCGCCCGGGGGAGAGGGGCCGTGCCGTCAGAACAGCTTGTCCCAGGCGTCGCGCTCGGCCCGGTAGTTCAGCAGGGCCTCGACGATCTGCGCCTTGCGCGCGGCGCGGTGTTCGGCGGACTGGATCAGCTGCCAGGCCAGTGCGTGCTCGCCGAAGTTGCGGTCGATGTTGTCGAGGAAGGCGCGCACCTGCTGCAGGGCGTCGGCGAGTTCGGGGGCGTAGAGCCACCAGTGGCCGGCCCCGAAAACCAGCTTGTTCAACTGCCGGCTGCGCTCGACGATCGCGTCGTGCTTCTGCTGGTAGAGTGCCAGCAGTTCGGCTTCCTTCTGGTTGACTATGGCTTCGACGACGTCGCGCGCAAAGGGCCGGTTGACGTCGGCCTTCTTCACCAGCACTTCGGTGGCAAACAGCATCAGGTCGCCGAAGAACTGGCGCTCGAATTCGTTGGAGAGATCGACGCCCGCTTCGCCCAGCTCCACGCCGGGGCGGAAGTCGTCATGCAAGCCGGCCTTGGTGGTGCGCCGGTGCAGGTTGGGCAGGTTGGCGGATGCGAAGCGCGGCCCGATCTCGGCGGCGATGAGCCGGCCGGCGGTGGGGCCGGACATGCGTAGGCGCAGATGTCCGAAGGGGATGATGTACTTGAGCCCGGCGTAGCTGACGACGTAGTTGCCCGGGTAGACGGTGCGCGCGGGGACAAGCTCGCGGAAGCCCTTGCCGTAGGCGAACCAGGTCTTGCGCGTGAGGTGCTCGCCGAAGAAGAAGGCGTTGAGACGGCTGGCGAAGTCGGCGAGGCACGCGGCGTGGTCGTGGTCGCCATGCAGGCGGCAGGCGTAGGGGTAGGTCGCCGTCTGGTGCTCAAATCCGAAGAGCTTCGCCATGTCGTGATAGGCGGCGTCGCCGGCGACCGGGCCCTGCGCGCCGTGGAAGCTGCAGGCGTCGCTGCCACCCAGCGTGGCCTGCCGCGCGAAGAAGGCGGCGACGTCGTCGAGGAAGTTGACCGCCATCACCGCCGGCGACACCGGCGGGTCGCCGACCATCTTGCCGGTGAGCATCAGCGTGTCGGTGCTGCGGAAAATGCGGTCGATGGCGTGGAAGTAGGGCAGCGCGTGGACGATGTCCTCGCCGGCGCCGGTCTGCCGGTTCACGCACAGGCTCTCGTCGCTGTCGACGAGGTAGTAGAGCGTGCGGTCGCGGTGCTGCGTGAGCTGCAGGAATTTCAGATAGCAGAGGTTGCGGTTGGCGGCCTGGCCCTTGAGGTAAAAGGCGTCCTTCGGCTGCGTGGTGAGCAGGTGGCCGAGCTGCTCACGCTGCGACGGTGGCAGGGCGTGCAGCAGTTCGTACTGCTCGGCGAGGCCGTAGTGGATGACCTCTAGGCCTTTCTGGCGGTAGTCGTCGACGAGCGCCTGATGGCGACGCACGTTGGCTGTGTCGCGGCTGTCCTCGGCGACGAGGATCGTGATCTTCTGCCACGTGCCGGAGGCGTGGCCGCCGTAGTCGAACGCCTTGCACACCCGATAAATGCTTTCCAGGCAGGCTTGGAGGTGCGGCGGGCGGTCGGCCACCGGAATGGCGACGATGAAGTCGTGCCGGTCGTCGTTGCCTGTGCGGGCGATGAGCGCCTCCTGCTCGCGGTGCAGCGCCTGGTAGGTCGCGAGCAGGGAGTGAAAGTCGGCCGCGCCCGACCACATCACCTGTTCCAGCAGGGGGTAGCTCTGGTCGTAAAGCGTGTTGAGCGCGTCGATCCCCTCTCCCTTCGAGGGAGAGGGGTGGGAAGAGGGGGCTGCGGACGGCGACTGGGGGCGAACACCGCCCCTCTCCCTGATCCTCTCCCCGGCGGGGAGAGGGGATGGGGTGGCGAGCGCGTTGAGCTGTTCGCCCAGTTCGGCCAGCCCCGGAATCCGCGCCTGATATTGCGCGATGCAGTCCCGCAGGCACGCTGTCTCGGCCTCATCGAAAACAACCGCGCGGGGGCCAGATTCGCCCGCCGGGCTTTCCCGAAGCTTGATGCGGGCTGGACTCGCCGGTATGTTCATCGACACTCTGAAGCGCGCGGGGCGTAGATGCGAAACGAAGGCCTAATAGTACCCGCCCGCGCCACAAACCCAGATGGGTCCGAAGCGCACCGCCATGCCTGACCAAGCCACCTCCGACAATCTGGCCATCGCCGAGCGCCTGCGCGAAATGGCCGACCTGCTCGCGGCGCAGGGCGCGAATCCCTTCCGCGCGGCGGCCTACCGCCGGGCGGGCGACACGTTGGCGCGGCTGCCGCAGGACGTGCGCGAGCTGTTCGAAACGCAGGGGGTGGACGGGCTCGACACGATTCCCGGGGTGGGTAAGGGCATCGCCTCGGCGATCGCGGAGCTTCTGACCACGGGCCGCTGGGCGCAGCTGGAGCGGCTGCGCGGCACGGCCGATCCGGTCGCGCTGTTCCAGACGCTTCCCGGCGTGGGCGAAGACCTCGCCCACCGCCTCCACGACACGCTCGCGGTGGATACGCTGGAAGCGCTGGAGGCCGCCGCGCACGACGGGCAGCTGGAACTGGTGCCGGGCATCGGCCCGCGGCGCGCAGCGGCGCTCCGCGCCTCGCTGGCGTCCATGCTCGACCGCGTGCGGCGACCCCGGCTGCAGGTGCCCACGCAGCACGAGCCGCCGGTGGCCCTGCTGCCCGATCTCGACGCGTTGGGGACGTGGCTGGGGATTCCCTACGGGCATCCCTTCGGCCATCGCGGCTTCACGCATTCGCTGCCGTTCGCGGCGGTGGTTGCAGGCGCGGGGGCGTTCTACATGTCGTCGTTCGGCCTGGACCCGTGGCTTGCGTTCGCGGTGCTGTTCGTTTCCGCGGCCTCGCACGGGCTCATCGACGCCATGACCACCGGCGGCCTCGGCGTGGGGCTGTTCAGTCCGTTCTCGCAGCGGCGCCATTTCCTGCCCTGGCGGGTGATCGAGGTCTCGCCCCTGCGCCCGCTCGAATTGCTGTCCCGGCGCGGGCTCGCCGTGCTGCGCTCGGAGCTGCGCTGGGTGTGGCTGCCGTGCGCGGCGGTCGCGCTCGTCGGGTTGGCGGTGCGCGCCGCGGTCGGCGACTCGGTGGCGGCGACGACGAGCGGCACGGTCATTTCCGCGGCGCTGGTGCCGCCGTGCACGCCGACGTGGACGTGACGCGGCTCGCCCACCAGCCAGTCGCGCAGGATCGCTTTGCCGCGCGGCAGCAGCGCGTAGTCGCCGATGCGGTCCCTGAGGCGCGGGTGCGCCGCGCCCGGGCCGAGCCAGCCCTCGTTGAGAAGGTTTTCGCTCGGGACGAGGTCGAGCCGGTCACCCAGTTGCGTGCGCACGTAGTCCTCGAACTGCTGCGCGCGGCCCTCCCGCACGTAGGCGAAGGCCGCGCGCGGTTCGCCGCACAGCGGCAGCAGCAGGGTGTCGCGCAGTACGGGGTGGTCGTCGAGGTCGATGGTCTGGTCGGTGTCGATAAAGCCATGGTCGGCGGTGACGACGATGACGCTGTCGGTGCCGTGCGCGGCCTCGAGCAGTTGCGCAAACGCGGCGTCGAGCGCGGCGAAGGCCGCGGCGACCTGAGCGCTGCCGATGCCGTATTCGTGGGCGAGGCTGTCGAGCTGCGGCCAGTAGGCGTACACGTAGCTGCGCGGCACCGTGCTTTGCAGCAGGCCGGCGATGGTGCCGAACATCTCGTCCATCGTGTGGTAGCCGTGCCGCTGCGCGCGGCCGGACAGCGCGACGTTGAAGTCGGAATGGGCGATGTGCTGCGGGCTGACGACGTGGCAGGGCACGGGCAGGCGGTCGAACAGCGAGGTGAGCCCGAACAGCTGCGTTGGCGTCACGCCGGCGTCGCGCATGCCCTGCCTGCCGGTGCGCAGGCGGAACGGCAGCGGCGCGGCGACGGCGCCGATTTCGCGGAAATACATGTGCCAGCCGGTGAGGCCGTGCTGCTGCGGGGCGAGGCCAGTGAGGAACACGGGGATCGCGCTCGCGGTGGTGGAAGGGAAGACCGAGGTGAGCCGCCCGCGCAGGTGGCTGCGCAGCGCACCCTCATGGCCGAGCACGTAGTCGAGGCCGAGGCCGTCGACAACCAGCAGCACGACGTGGCGGGCCCTGGCGAGCGCGTCCGGCGGCAGGGCGGCGAGCGGCGCATAGGCGCTACCCGCGCCGAGCGCCGCGGAAACGGAGCTTATGAGGTTGACGAGGCTGCCGCCGCGGTAGTCGGGCAGCGCGTGGGCGGATGGTGCCGTCATGCAGGCCTGGCTCGATGGGTCGGTGAAAACGGTCCGCTCATCTTAGCCCGCGCCGCGGAAAGCAACGACTCGGGCCACCCGGCATCGCCGCTTTCTGGCACAGTGCGCCCGACACGATCGACGACGCGAGAAACGCATGGGGGTGAGCTTGTTGGGGAGCGCCGAAGGCCGGTTGCTGGCGGTGGGACTGGCGCTCACGGGATTGCTGCTGCTCGCGCTCGGCACTGGCTGGCAGCTGTTTCCGGACACCATCCTGACCTACGCGGCGATGACGGGGCTCAATCTCGTGATTGGCCGCGCAGCCGGCATGAGCTTCGGCTACGCGAGCGGGCTGGGCCACGCCCAGGTGGTCCCGCTCGACATGCTGGTCGAGACGATCCAGGTGCTGGTGGTGTATCCGCTGTTCGCACTGAGCTGGCGGCAGCTGATCCGGTGGCCGCGCCTGCAGCCGATGCTGTTGCGCATGCACCGCGCGGCGGCATCGGGCGGGGGCGCGGTGCGCCCGTTCGGCATCGTGGGCCTCTTCGTCTTCGTGTTTGTGCCGTTCTGGATGACGGGACCGGTGGTCGGCGCGGTCATCGGCTTTCTGATCGGCTTGCGGCCGTGGCTGAACCTCGTCGTGGTGCTGAGCGCGACCTACGTCGCCATCGGCGTGTGGGGCCTGCTGCTGAACGAACTCAGCGACTGGGCCGCTACGGTGAATCGCTTCGCGCCGTTCGCGCTGGTGATCGCGATCGTGCTCATCGTGGTGGCGCTGCAGTGGGTGATGCGGCGGCGCGAGCGGGGAAGCGGCACGGGCGGCTGAGTGGGGTGGGTGCGGAACCGATTGGAAACGCATCCGACCGCCAACAAGAATCCCGGCGCATGGCCGGGGCTGAGGGTGACGCGGCGCAGGCGTTCAGGCGTGTGCCACGCGTTTGCGCGTCAGCAGCAGGCCACCGATGCCGATGCCCAACAAAGCCAGCGTGGCCGGCTCCGGTACGGTGATGCGGTCGGTGGACATGAATTGGGGGCGGACGAAGATTTCGGTGATCGTCGAACCGTCGGGCGCGGTTTCTGGCTGATACAGCAGGCCCGCGTTGAGGATGGAATCCGACAGCAGGACTGCGTTCAAGGCATCGAAGATCGTAAACGCGGCGTTGATCTGGTTACTGCCGGCGTCCTTGGACAGCACCAACTCGATCTGGTCTGCGCTGGCCAGCACTGCGTCGATGAAGCTCGTCCACAGCACCACGCTGGTGTCGTTCTCGAAATCGTTGAGCCGCAGGAAGACGCCGGTTCTTCCTGTCGCCTCGGACACGCCGACGAAGAGGTAGAAGGTGTTGTTGCCATCCAATCCCAGGTCGGGCGCGTGGTCGTTGGCGCGAACGAGCTGGCCTGATCGAGCGTGTTGGGGTTGGCAGCGCCGGTGCCCACGCGCCGCATCGCGGCGGTGGTCACGTCAGCGAGAGTGGGGGTGATAAGAACCTGGTCGCCGAGCGACGGCGTCATCGTCAGCTTGCCACCGGTCTCGCCGATCATGCCGGGCTGTCCGAGCATGACGTAGGTGTTGGCACCGTCCGGCCCGCTCGGCGGTGCCACGCCGTCGGCGAAAGAATCGCGGATATCTCCTGGCCGTTCTTCATTACTCAGAATTCATCGATGACCGGGGTGAAGGGCTGGGCGGAGGCAAGGCCGGACGCGAGGGCAAGGACCAGACTGGCGCTTGCATGAATGAGTGGACGCATGGCAATCATGATTTCTCCCTTGAATAAGGTCTGCGACGACATTGATGTTCCGCAAGAGAGACGTCCCGAATTCAAGACGACTTTTTTAGTAAGTTTTATGGATCGTTCTGAGCTGCAATCGCTGCCCTATGGCAGCTGCAAAAACCGGCAGGCCGGAGAGCGCGGCGACTGCTTTCCGGCGCTAAGGGGCTAACGCGGCACCACCCGTGCGCTTTCGCCGCTGCCCTCGACGCGCACGGCCATGCCGCTCTTGAGCCGGCCGTCGACCGGCTGGACGATGGTGACCGTGCCGCCGGTGCTCATTTTTACCGACACGCGCTGCGCGTCCTGCTTCTTCATCTTGCTTTCGACCACGGTGCCCGCGGCGGCGCCTGCCGCGGCGCCGAGCACGGCGCCGACGGTGGAACCGCGGCCCTCGCCGATCTGCGAGCCGAGCAGGCCGCCGGCGACCGCGCCGACGGCGGTGCTGATGCCGAGCTTGTAGTTTTCGTCGACCTGGATGATTTCGAGCGCGGTGATCGTGCCGTTGCGATTGGCCTGGCTGGCGACGGTTCCCGCGGTGTCGCCGTACTTCGGCCCGCCGCCCAACTGTGGCATGTCGGCGCAGCCGGCGACAACAAGGGCCAAGGCGGCCGCCAATACCATCAAGCGTGTGTTCATGATCGTTCCCTCCGGGTTGCGTTGGGGCTGAGGCGATAGCGCCATCGGCGCGTCTCAGCTCTCAATTTAGGCAGTGAGGGAAGGCGCCGCAAGGCGGGGAGTCAGGCAGGCTTTCGCCGCAGCCGCACGCGCTTCTCCACCGTCAGCACGTCGCCCGCCGCGTCCACCACGGCATACAGGCGGGGCTGCGGGCGGCCGGCCCAGTTCGGTGCGGGCGCAGGGTCGTCGAGGTAGATCACCTGCGCGCCGTCGAACTGTCTTTCGACCTGGCCGCGGCGGAGCAGGTCGTTCAGGGCGTCGAGCGAAATCCCGCGCTGCTTCATGCGGGTGTAGGCGAAGGCGCTGATTTTTCCGAGCTTCATCATGAGGGTCTCCTAGTGCCGGCGCGGGGGGATTTCGCGCTTGGCATTTTTCCGGTTCGGTATTTATACTGTACACATATACAGTACTTGGGGGAAGCCCATGCGAGACCTGACCCGCCGCCAGGAAGAAATCCTCAGCCTCATCCGCGAATGGATCGAGACCACCGGCCTGCCGCCCACCCGCGCCGAGATCGCCGAGCGCTTCGGCTTCAGCTCGCCCAACGCCGCCGAGCAGCACCTGAAGGGGCTGGCGAAGAAGGGCGTGCTCGATCTGGTGCCGGGTACCTCGCGCGGCATCCGGCTGAAGGGCGGCGGCGGGGTGCCGGTGGTCGGCCAGGTCGCCGCCGGCAGCCCTATCCTCGCGCAGGAAAACATCGAGCGCCATGTCCAGTTCGACCCCGCCCTGTTCACCCCGCGTGCGGACTACCTGCTGACGGTGCGCGGCATGAGCATGAAGGACGCCGGCATCCTCGACGGCGACCTGCTCGCGGTGCATCGCAGCGCCGAAGCCCATGCCGGGCAGGTCGTCGTGGCGCGCCTCGGCGACGAGGTGACCGTCAAGCGCTTCAAGAAGCGCGGCAATATCGTGCAATTACTGCCAGAAAACCTGGATTTCGAGCCGATCGTCGTCGACCTGGCACGCCAGGAGCTGGTGATCGAGGGCATCGCGGTGGGGGTGATCCGCAGCGGGAAGAACCTGTGAAGCTTTTCGAAATGGTTCGACCGGAGATTTGACCCCGTGAACCCCTCCCTCGAATCGGTCTTGCAGCACCCCGGCATCTGGCGCGGCGACCAGCGCGCGCAGACGGCCGGAGCCGCGCTGCCGACGGGCTTCGCCGCGCTCGACGCGGTGCTTCCGGGCGGCGGCTGGCCGCGCGGGGCGCTGACCGAACTGCTGATCGCCCGGCAGGGGATCGGCGAGTTGCGGCTGTTGACGCCGGCACTGGCGCGGTTGTCGGAAGCCGACGGCTGGCTTGCCTGGGTGGCGCCGCCTTACGTGCCCTATGCCGCGGCGCTTGCTGCGACGGGCATCGACCTGAAACGCTTGCTGGTCGCGAAGCCCGCCACGCCTGACGACACCTGGTGGACGGCGGAGCAGGCGTTGCGCTCCGGCGCCTGCGGCGCGCTCCTGGCGTGGCTGCGCGCGGCCGACGAGCGCCGCATGCGCCGCCTGCAGCTCGCGGCCGAGACCGGCCACGCCTGGGGCGTGCTGTTCCGCCATGCGCGCGCCGCCGAAGAGCGTTCGCCCGCCGCACTGCGGCTTCTGCTCGAACCTGCAGAGGAAGGGCTCGCGGTGCACGTCCTGAAGCGCCGCGGCGGGCCGGTGAGCCGGCCGGTAGTCGTGGCGCTGCCGCAGGTGGGCGCGGTCCGCCGTGCGAGACGCAAGACGCCCGCGCTGTCGCTGGTCCAGTCCTGAGCCGCATCCCGAAGTCCGTCCACCGGGTTTGTCGTCATGCTGTGGCTCGCGCTCCACTTTCATTCGCTGTCCCTCGAAGTGTTCACTCGGGGCGCGGCCGTGGCAGAGCCCCTGGCCGTGGTCGAGAAGCAGGGCGGCCGCACGCGGGTGATCGCGTGCAACGAGGCCGCGGCAGCCTGCGGCGTGCACGCCGGCATGGCGGCGTCCGCGGCGCAGGCGCTGGCCGACGGCCTTGTCGTGCGCCGGCGCGACCCGGAAGCTGAGCGTGCGTCGCTGGAGGGGCTGGCCGTGTGGGCGGGGCGCTTCACGCCGTCGGTGAGTCTCGCGCCGCCCGCGGGCCTGCTGCTCGAAATCGGCACCTGTTTGAGTTTGCACCGCGGCCTTGCCAATCTCCTGAAGCTGGCGCGACGCGGCGCGGCCGACATGGGCTACGCGGCAACGATGGCCTGCGCGCCGACTGCGCACGGCGCCTGGCTCTTGGCGAAAGCCGGCATCGAGAAAGCCGTGCGCGATCCCGCGCGGCTGGAAAAACGCCTTGCCGCGCTGCCGCTCGCGCTGCTCGACCAGCCGCCGGCGGTGATTGAGGGGCTGGACCGAATCGGCGCCTCGACCCTGGGCGACTGCCTGCGCCTGCCGCGCGACGGCATCGCGCGCCGCTTCGGCCAGGCGCTCGTCGACGAACTCGACCTCGCGCTCGGCCGGCTGCCCGAGGCGCGTGCTTTCTTCGTGCCGCCGGCAAGCTTCGAGCGGTCGCTCGAACTGCCCGCGCCGGTGCACGATGCGGAGGCGCTGCAGTTCGCCGTGCGCCGCCTGCTGCCGGAACTCGAAGGCTTCCTCGTGCAGCGCCAGGCCGGCGTCGCGGCGCTCGAACTCGTCTGCCGCCACGAGCGACGCGATGCCACGGTGCTGAAGCTCGGCTTCGCCAAGCCGACGCGCGACGCTGCGCGCATGCAGCTCCTCTTGCGCGAGACGCTCGGCCGCACCCGGCTGGATGCGCCGGTGCACACGATCGCCCTGCGCGCGCCGCTCGTGTTGCCGTTGTCGGCATCGAACACCGACCTGTTCCAGAAAACCCGCGAGGCCGACGGCGACCTGCTGCTCGAGCGTCTGCGCATCCGCCTGGGGAAAGACGCGGTCCACGGCGTCGAGACCGTCGCCGACCATCGCCCGGAGCGCGCCTGGCGTCCTGCGCAGGGTCCGAAGCGCGCGGCCGAGGCCAACCGCCACCGCCCGCTGTGGCTCTTGCCCCGTCCGCTGCCGTGCCGCGACGGCGGAATCAAGCTGACCTCGGGCCCCGAGCGCATCGAAAGCGGCTGGTGGGACGGCGGCGACGTCGCCCGCGACTACTACGTGGCGGAGGACCGCAACGGTGCGCGGCTGTGGGTGTACTGCGACCGTGTGAGCGGCGAGTGGTACGTGCATGGGGTGTTCGCATGAGCAGCGACCCTCGGGGCGTGCGAGCGCCTGCAAATGGGGGCTGCCCTCGACATGAGTCCCCCATCCGCCGGCCAAGCAGACGGAGGGCGGACGTATGAAGGCCTACGCCGAACTCCACTGCGTCTCCAACTTCACCTTCCTGCGCGGCGCGTCGCACCCGGAAGAGCTGGTCGAACGCGCGCACGAACTCGGCTACGCGGCGCTCGCGCTCACCGACGAGTGCTCGCTGGCAGGCGTCGTGCGCGCGCACGTGGCAGCGAAGGAAATGGGGCTCAAGCTCATCGTCGGCAGCGAGATCAAATTGGTCGACGGCCCGCGCATCGTGCTGCTGGCGACCGACCGCGCCGGCTACGGCAACGTGTCCGCGCTCATCACGCGCGGGCGGCGCAGCGCGCTGAAGGGATGCTACACGCTGAGCCTCGACGATCTTCGCGATGGGTTGCCGGGTTGCCTTGCGCTGCTGCTCGCCGACCCGCCGCCAAGCCTGGAGTATGCACAAGCCATCGCCGCACGCTTCCCCGGCCGCGCCTGGCTTGCGCTGGAACTGTTCCGCGCGCCCGACGACGCCGAGCGGCTCGCCGCGGCGACCGAACTGGCCGAGTCTGCCGGCCTGCCGCTGGCGGCCGCGGGCGACGTGCACATGCACGTGCCCGAGCGTCGTCCCATGCAGGATGTCCTTACCGCGATCCGCCTCGGCGTGCCGGTGGCCGATGCGGGTGATGCGCTCTTTCCCAACGGCGAGCGGCACCTGCGTTCGTTCAGCGACATCGCGCAACTCTATCCGCAGGCGCTGCTCGACGAGACGCTCGTGATCGCGGCGCGCTGCACCTTCTCGCTCGACGAGCTGCACTACGAATACCCGGAGGAAGTCGTTCCCGCCGGCGAAACCGCGATCGGGCACCTGCGCGCCTTGACCGAGGCGGGCCTGCTGCGCCGCTTCCCCGACGGCACGCCCGACAGCGTGCGCGGGCAGATCGAGCACGAGCTCGCGCTGATCGAAGAGCTCAAATACGAGCCGTACTTTCTCACCGTGCACGACATCGTCCGCTTCGCCCGCTCGCGCGGCATCCTCTGCCAGGGGCGCGGCTCGGCGGCCAACTCGGCGGTGTGCTACGCACTGGGCATCACGGAAGTGAACCCGGCGTGCATGGCCATGCTGTTCGAGCGTTTCATCTCGCGCGAGCGCAACGAGCCGCCCGACATCGACGTCGACTTCGAGCACGAGCGGCGCGAGGAGGTGATCCAGTACCTCTACGCGAAATACGGCCGCGACCGTGCCGCGCTCGCCGCGACGGTGATCCGCTACCGTCCGCGGAGCGCGATGCGCGACGTCGGCAAGGCGCTCGGCTTCGACCTCGAGCAGGTCGACCGGCTGGTGAAGTCGATGGCGTGGTGGGATGGTCGCAGGATCAAGCCCGAGCGCCTGATGGAAGCCGGTTTCGATCCTGCCAACAGAAAGGTCGCGCTGCTGATCAAGCTCGTCGACGAACTGGTCGGCTTTCCGCGCCACCTCTCGCAGCACGTCGGCGGCTTCGTCATCGCGCGCGGCCAGTTGTCGCAGCTGGTGCCGATCGAGAACGCGGCGATGCCCGAGCGCACCATCATCCAGTGGGACAAGGACGACCTCGACGCGCTCGGCCTGCTGAAGATCGACGTGCTCGCGCTCGGCATGCTCTCGGCGATCCGCCGCGCGCTCGATCTGGTGAGCGCGTTGCGCGGGCGCCCGTTCGCGATGAGCGACGTGCCGTCCGAGGATCCGGCGGTCTACGACATGATCGGCCGCGCGGATACGGTCGGCGTGTTCCAGATCGAATCGCGCGCGCAGATGGTCATGCTGCCGCGCATGAAGCCGCGCCGCTTCTACGACCTGGTGATCGAGGTCGCGATCGTGCGGCCGGGCCCGATTCAGGGCGGCATGGTGCACCCCTACCTGCGCCGGCGCGAAGGCGCCGAGCCGGTCAGCTACCCGAGCGAGGCGGTGCGCGGCGTGCTGGAGAGGACGCTGGGCGTGCCGATCTTCCAGGAGCAGGTGATGCAGCTCGCGGTGGTCGCCGCCGGCTTCACCCCGGGCGACGCAGACCAGCTGCGCCGTTCGATGGCGGCGTGGCGCAGGAAGGGCGGACTCGAGCACTTCGAGCGGCGCCTCATCGACGGCATGCGTGAACGCGGCTATGCGGAAGACTTCGCGCGGCAGATCTTCATGCAGATCCAGGGCTTTGGCGAATACGGCTTTCCCGAATCGCACGCCGCGAGCTTCGCGCTGCTGGTGTACGTCTCGGCGTGGCTGAAGTGCCACGAACCAGCCGCCTTCGCCTGCGCGCTCCTCAACAGCCAGCCCATGGGCTTCTACGCCCCCGCGCAGATCGTGCAGGACGCGCGCCGCCACGGCGTCGAGGTGCGGCCGGTCGACGTGCTGGAAAGTGAATGGGATTGCACGCTGGAGCAGGGGTCAGGATTCAGCGGGCAGGATTCAGGGGCTGGGGGTGAGGCGAGGGCTGACGGAATCGACTCCACGACCAGGTTCACCCCCTTTCCCCAGCGGGGAGAGGGCCGGGGAGAGGGGGCGGGCGTACGCGAAGGTACGAACCAGCCCGCCCTTCGCCTCGGCCTCTCCATGGTCAACGGCTTCTCCCTCGAAGGCGCAGCGCGCCTCACCGCCGCCCGCGCGCAGAAGCCCTTCACCAGCGTCGACGACCTCGCCACCCGCAGCGGCCTCGACCCGCGCGACCTCAAGTGCCTCGCCGCCGCCGGCGCGCTCAAGCGGCTCGCCGGCCACCGCCGCCAGGCCTACTGGGATGTCGCCGGCATCGAGCGCCCCACGCCGCTCGTCATGGGACAGGTCAAGGAGCCGCAGCCCGATTTGTTTCCGCTGACCGAAGGTCAGGACCTCGTCGCCGACTATGCCAGCCTCGGCCTGACCCTCGGCCGCCATCCGCTCGCGCTTTTGCGCAGCCGCCTCGCGCGCGAACGGCTCGTCACTGCCGAAGCGTTGGGCCGCCTGCCGCACGGCCGCCTCGTCCGCGCCGCCGGCCTCGTTCTCAACCGCCAACGCCCCGGCACCGCGAGCGGCGTCACCTTTCTCACGCTGGAAGACGAGACGGGGCACGTGAACGTGGTCGTGTGGCGCGACCTCGCCGAGCGGCAGCGGCGCGCGCTGCTGGGCGCGCGCCTCTTGGCGGTGTACGGAAAACTCGAGCGGCAGGGCGAGGTGGCGCATCTCATCGCCGGGCATCTGCGTGATCTGACGCCGTTGCTGGGGAATCTCGTCACGCATTCGCGGGATTTTCATTGAAACCGCTGCCCGGCGTGACTGCGCGCCATCGAGACGGTGTGAGTGGCCCCGCTTTCCGTCTTTGGTGCCATGATTGCACCGGGGCGGATGCCGGGCGCTGGAACTTCCTCCCCGACCGAGGCTTCTGAGCCGGTGTTGCCGGGTTTCTTGCGGGTTCTTTCGTGCTGCCGTCGTGATTGCCGGTAGCGTTTCGGGTCCTTCCTTGGAGATTCAATGAACATCAAACTATCGCCACGCACGCGTTCGACGGGGCTTCTCCTCGCACTCGCACAGCTGGCGCGGCGCACGCGCAGGAGACGGATTGGCGCCCATTCCTCTCGGTCACGCCGGTCTATCAGGGGCAGGGCGATCTCGACGGCGGCGGCGACTACAGCGCGCAGGGCGTCATGACGCGCGCCGGCGTTTCGCGCGACCTCGGCCGCGGCAACCGGGCCGGCGTGACCCTCAGCCATGATTACACGGACTATTCGTTCTCGAATCCGGCCCGTTTCGGCAACGTTGCGCCCTGGAACGTTGTGCAGCGCTACGGCGTGGCGGTTCCCCTTTCGTTTGCGCTGAACGACGGCTGGAGCGTCGGCGTCACGCCCTCGCTGGACTGGTTCCGCGAGAATGGCGCCGACGCGGGTGACGCCTTTAGCTGGGGCGGCATCGTATCGTCGACCAAGCGCTTCGAACAAGGCAACCGGCTCGGCTTTGGCATGGGTGTGTTCGACCGCATCGAGGAGACGAGTGTGTTCCCGTTTCTGCTCGTCGACTGGCGGCTGGGCGATCGCTGGCGTCTCATGAACCCGCTACCCGCTGGACCGACGGGGCCGGCCGGCCTCGAACTCGAGTACCGGCTCGACGGCGGCTGGAACGTCGGGCTCGGCGCAGCGTGGCGCACGACGCGCTTTCGCCTGAAGGAGGACGGTGCGGTGCCCAACGGCATCGGCGAGGAACGCGGCGTACCCGGGGTCAGCTCACGAAACGGAAAAAATCGTACGTTAAGCCGCTCATCTGTCTTCACTTCACCAGGTACCGAGTGCATAGGACTGCTGACACGACTTGTTCAGTAGTCCTATGCACGAGTCGCCGCGAGGGAATGGGATTGCTTCAGAGTCCCTCGCACGATGCTGTCTTGTTAAGTCACTTTAATAACCATAAACACCCTTTGTAGGTCTTAGACAGAATAACGGGTTAAGTGACAAATTTTGACGGCCAGCATGTTCTGGTGCACACTGTCACATAATCGAACGTATATGTGACGGGTGAGGCATGCTGATTGGCTACATGCGGGTGTCGAAGGCGGATGGCTCCCAGGCTACGGATTTACAGCGTGACGCGCTGATCGCTGCCGGCGTCGATCCGGCGCATCTGTACGAGGATCAGGCATCGGGCAAGCGCGAGGATCGCCCCGGCCTGGCGAGCTCTCTGAAGGCGCTGCGGCCGGGAGATACGCTGGTCGTGTGGAAGCTCGACCGGCTTGGGCGCGACCTGCGGCATCTCATCAACACCGTGCACGACCTGACTGGGCGCGGCGTTGGCCTGAAGGTGCTGACCGGTCACGGCGCGGCCATCGACACCACGACCGCCGCCGGCAAACTGGTTTTTGGCATCTTCGCCGCACTAGCCGAGTTCGAGCGCGAGCTGATCGCCGAGCGCACTGTGGCAGGGCTGGCCTCGGCGCGGGCACGGGGCCGCAAAGGCGGACGACCCTTCAAGATGACGGCGGCCAAGCTGCGGCTGGCGATGGCCGCCATGGGGCAGCCGGAAACCAAGGTCGGTGATCTATGCCAGGAACTTGGCATCACCAGGCAGACGCTGTACCGACATCTCTCTCCAAAAGGTAAATTGAGACCTGATGGCGAAAGACTGCTTGGTCGTTCTGGATAGAGCCAAGTCATTCGTTATTCCGAGGTGCTCGGACTCCAGAATGCCTGACGCACGCCGGGTTGCTTGGCGATTCTCGCCACCAGCGCATCCAGCTCGTCGCCGTCCACCGAGGTCACGGTCAGCGTGGCCTCGATCTCGACATCCTCATCGCCAAAGGCATGCACCTCCAAGTCTCGCACCGGGTAGCGATTGCGCTCCAGTTCGGCTTCGACAGTAGCCATCACTTCCTTCTGCCGCTCACGGCTGGCAATGACATAGACGATGTTGGTGACCTCGACCGATTCCACATCGATCGGCTGGCGGTTGATCGCATTGACCACGGGGCGCAGCAAGGTATTGGCCGAGAGCACGAACAGCGTGCCGAGGATCGCTTCCACCAGCATTCCCGTGCCTGCCGCCACGCCGACCGCAGCCGAACCCCACAAGGTGGCCGCCGTGTTGATGCCGCGGATGTTGCCCTCTTCGCGCATGATGACGCCCGCGCCTAGAAAACCCACGCCGGAGACCACGTAGGCCACCACATGCAGCGGGCTGGGCGTGCCGCCGTAGAGGGCATGAAAGCGCATGGCGATGTCGACGAACAAGGCCGCGCCAACGGCCACCAGTACGTTGGTGCGCAAGCCCGCCGTGCGTTGGCGGTATTGCCGCTCCAGGCCAATGACCGCGCCGAGCACGAAGGCGAGCAGCAAACTGCCCAGCGTATTGAGCGAGGCGGCGAAATCCAGATGCTGTGCGATATACATGGACGGTGATCCCAAAAAGATGGGGCTCAGCTTAGCCGAACCCCGTGACGTCGAAATGACCTGCCCGGATCCGCTCAGGCCCGGACAGGTCGTGGGTTGGGCTTCAACCCGACGCCTGGGTCAGCAGATCGCCCAGGAACGCATAGGCGATGCCGAAGTAGATGAACACTCCCAACAGGTCCATGATGGAGGTGATCATCGGTGCGGACAGCGTGGCCGGGTCGGTGCCGATGCGCCGCGCCGCGAACGGCAGCAGCGCACCAATGATGCCGCCCAACGCGGTGCAGGCCAGCATGGACAGCCCCACCACCATCAGCACGTCCCAGCCCACGCCCTTGGCGAAGTAGGCGAGTACGGTTTCCAGCACGGCGATGGTCAGGCCCAAGGCCGCCGCCACCGGCAGCTCGCGCTGGACGATGAGCCACACGTCACGCCAGCGCAGCTTCAATTCGCCCAGCGCCATGGCACGGATGACCAGGGTCGCCGACTGGCTGCCGGTGTTGCCGCCCATGTCGATGATGGGCGCGATGAAGGCTGCCAGCACGATGACCTGCGACAGGATTTCCTCCTGCGCCGCGACGAAGGTGCTGGTGAGGATGCCGAAGAAGGTGAGCACGGCCAGCCAGAACACGCGCACGCGGTACATGCGCGCAAACGGCGAGGCGAGCACGTCCAGATCCGGTCCCCCCATCATGGCCGTGCCGCCGAAGCGCGCCAGTTGTGCCGCGTCCTGTTCCTTCTCGATGTCCATGGCGTCATCGACGGTGACGATGCCGATCATCCTGTCGCCGCCGTTGACCACCGGCAGCGCCAGCAGGTCATAGCGGCGGATGATCTCCGCCGCCTGCGCCCGCGGCCACTGCGCGCGCGCGAACACGGGCTCCGGTCGCATGATGTCGCCGATGCGCGCCTGCTCGTCGGCCAGCACCAGTTCACGCAGCGACACCGTGCCGCGCAGGCGATGCTGCTCATCCAGCACATAGATGGCGTAGATGGTCTCCTTGTCCGGCGCCGTGGCGCGGATGTGCGCCAGCGCCTGGGCCACCGTCATGTCGGCCGTGACGTGCGCATAGTCCGAGGTCGTCACCGAGCCGACCGAGCCCTCCGCATAGGCGGCGAGCTTGAGGATGTCGTCGCGCTCGACCTGCGCCAGCGCCGGCAGCAGGCGGGCCTTGGCCTCCTCGCTCAGGCGGTTGAACAGGTCGGCACGGTCGTCCGCGGGCATCCGTTCGAACAAACCCGCCACCGCCTCGCGCGGCAGTGCGCGCAGCAGGATGTCCTGGCGCGACTCGGGAAAGTGCGCGAACAGTTCGGCCCGCTCTTGCGGTGGCAGCGTCATCAGCAGGGCCACGGTCTGCCGGGTGTCGAGCACGTCGAGCGCTTCTACCAGATCGGTTGCAGGGGTGTGGCGCACCAGTTGGGCGAACGCCTTGCCGTCGAGCGACAGGGCCAGGGTGCGCACGCTGAACAGCAGTTCTTCGCGGTTCATGATCGTTCTCCTTTCGTGTCAACGGGTTGGCTGCGCTCAGCGCAGGAACGGCGGGCTGACGAACACCAGACCCACGGTCAGCAGGCGGTCGTCGTTCCAGCGGCCCAAGCGGCTGCCGATGCTGGCGTCGATCTGCACGTGGCCGGGCAGCCACTCGTGACGCAGGCCGAACTGCCAGCGGGCGCGCTCGCCCGAGACGCCATAAGTCTCCAGCGAGGCACGCGTCGCCGCGGCCACCTCGGCGTCATACGCCAGGCCCCAGGTGGCGCGGTCGCGGTGACGGCCGTCCTCGTGCGCGCGCAGCGCGCCCAGGTTCACATGCAGCACACGCGCCTTCCCCGCCAGCGGCAGGGTGGCGATGCCGTGAACGAAGACGTCGCGTGCGTCCGTGTGGCGCGTGCGCTGACCGCCCACTGCCAGCGCAAAGCCGGTCTGCTCGTCGTCATGGGCGCGCAGCATCTGCTTGACCTGCCATTGCCGCGCCGTGAATGACGATTCGCCGCTGGGACGCACTTGAGCACCGCCGAGGGAAAACTCGGTCTTCCCGAACGGATTGCAGCCGAGGTTCAGCCAGAGGCTACGGGCGTCACGGGTGCGTTCGTTCCAGGTTTCGAGCTGGCAGGCACCGGCATCGACGATAGCGGCATCATCGGTCGCCAGCGGCCTGCCGGCATGGGCCGGGACCATGGTTGCGGACAAGGCAAGCGCCGTGAGCAGGCGCACACATTGCTGCCAACCTGAAGCGCGCGAGAACGAAGAGAGGCGCCGTGACGTCGCGTCACGACGAAAAGCGAGAACAACGAAGTGCGACATGGCATGCTCCTTTCGGCTTGGCGCAGCCGAGGGCATGCCGGGCCGATTAAGCCGGTGGCGTCCCCCGGCTACGGGTAGCCGGTAATGCAGTGGAAGAATTCAAAAACGGTTTAAAGCAAGATCGACTCAGGTCTGGGTCCATGACGGGCTCCGGTTGGTTGATGACACGCCTGATCGAATCAGGCCCCATGTTGCCGCATCGGCTACCTATTCATCCGCCGCCAAGGCGGGCACACACGTGTGCCAACCTGGCGGACGTCGAAGGTCACAAGGAGGGCAGCGCACTGCCCGATGTCAGCAATGCGCCCGGTTCGCTGCCGAACGCCACAAGACGATCGGCCACTCAGTTGTCTGGAGGAAGTAATTGCGTGCAGCGGATGCCGCGACGCGATTGCCGCCTCTCGCCTTCGGCGAGATAGCGGCAGGGGAGCCTGCGCGTTATCTTGCCGAGGGGGTGCCGGTCATTGGAACCGGCTGACTACTGTCACTCGAACAAGTGCCCACTTGGGAACTCCGCAGTTAATGAAGTTCGACATTGTAACCCTTCGGCATCGACTGATCAATCATGCCGAGATAGGGCCGACTGTTTTTGTAGTGCAGAGCACTGCTGAAAAAGTGTGCAGTCGCCTTCTGGAAATGACACTAACCGGGTGTCAGGGTAAGCCACTTGGGAGCGTCAGAATAGAGCCGCATTCCCTATTTCTTGACGGATGCCGCCAAGGGCCATAGATTTCTGCCTGACACTTTCAGTTCGGGAGCCATTTTGCAAGGGCATCGCATCGGTTACGTCCGCGTCAGCAGCTTCGACCAGAACCCGGAGCGGCAATTGGAACTCGTCCAGGTGGACAAGGTGTTCACCGACAAGGCGTCGGGCAAAGACACGCAGCGCCCGCAGCTCGACGCGCTGCTCGGGTTCGTGCGGGAAGGCGACACGGTGGTGGTACACAGCATGGACCGCCTGGCGCGCAACCTGGACGATCTGCGCCGCCTGGTGCAGGGCCTCACCCAGTGCGGCGTGCGCATCGAGTTCGTCAAGGAGCACCTGACCTTCACCGGCGAGGACTCGCCGATGGCGAACCTGATGCTCTCGGTGATGGGTGCGTTCGCCGAGTTCGAGCGTGCCTTGATCCGCGAGCGGCAACGCGAGGGTATCGCGCTCGCCAAGCAGCGTGGAGCCTACCGGGGCCGCAAGAAGGCGCTCGCGCCGGAGCGGGTGGCCGAGCTGCGCCGTCGTGCTGCTGCCGGCGAGAAGAAGGCGCAGCTCGCTCGCGAGTTTGGCATCAGCCGCGAAACCCTCTACCAGTACCTGAAAGCGGAAGACTAACCATGCCGCGCCGCAATCTGCTGACGCCCGCCGAGCGTACCGGCCTGCTCGCCTTCCCGGCCACCGACGACGAACTCATCCAGCATTACACCTTCGCCGAACCCGACCTGTCGGTGATCCGTCAGCGGCGCGGCAGCCACAACCGGCTCGGCTTCGCGGTGCAGTTGTGCTACCTGCGCTATCCAGGCTTTGCCCTGCCGACTGACGCGGAGCCTCCCGCCTCCCTGCTGAACATCGTCGGTCGCCAGTTGCGCATCGAGCCGGACATCTGGCCGCAGTACGCGCAGCGGCCGGAAACGAGGCGCGAGCACCTGTTGGAGTTGCAGGCGTGGCTGAAGCTGACGCCGTTCGCTGTCGCGGACTATCGGCACTTCGTCCACCAGCTCGCTGATCTGGCCCAGCAGACCGACCGGGGTATCGTGCTGGCCGAAGCGCTGGTCGAGTTGCTGCGGCAGCAACGCATCATTCTTCCGACCGTCGATGTCATCGAGCGCGTGTGCAGCGAGGCGCTGACACGCGGCACGCGCCAGGTCTACGAGGTGCTCACCGCGCCGCTCGGTGATTTCCACCGCCGCGCGCTTGACGGCCTGCTGGCGATCCGCGAGGGCATCAAGAGCAGCGGGCTGATCTGGCTACGCCAGCCGCCCGGCCCGCCGAAGCCCAAGCATGTGCTGGCCCACCTGGAACGCCTGAAAACCGTTCGCGACACCTAGCGCTGCCGGGCAGCCTGGAACACGCCATTCACCAGAACCGTCTGCTGAAGCTCGCCCGCGAAGGCGGACAGATGACAGCCCAGCATCTGCGCGACCTGGAGCCAAACCGTCGCTATGCAACTTTGGTCGCGGTGATCCTCGACACCAGCGCCACGCTGATCGACGAAATCATCGACTTGCACGACCGTTTCATGGGTTCGCTGTTCAGTAAGGCCAAGCGCAACCATGCCGACCGCTTCCAGCAGTCCGGCAAGGCGATCAACGACAAGGTGCGGCTGTACTCGCGCATCGGCCGCGCCTTGTTGGAAGCCAAGCAGTTGGGTGGCGATCCGTTCGCCGCCATCGAGGCGATCATACCCTGGGATGTATTCAGCGAAAGTATCACTGAAGCGGAGACGCTGGCCCGGCCGGAAGACTTCGATTTTCTGTCCCTGGTCGGCGACGGCTTCACCCAGCTCCGGCGATACACGCCGACCCTGCTGGAAGCGCTGACCATGAAGGCCGCGCCGGCAGCGCGCGAACTGCTGGCCGGCGTCGAAGTGCTCAAAAGGATGAACGACCGTCAGGCGCGCAAGGTGCCGGACGACGCGCCCACGTCGTTTGTGCGCAAGCGCTGGGAAAACCTGGTTCGCACGGAGGATGGGCTGGATCGGCGCTTCTATGAGCTGTGCGTTTTGTCGGAACTGAAGAACTCACTGCGCTCCGGCGACATCTGGGTACAGGGATCGCGCCAGTTCAAGGACTTCGAGGACTACCTGTTGCCGCCGCCGCGATTCGCGGCGCAGCGTGATCAGCGTGAATTGGGCTTAGCTGTCGATACCGACTGTGACCGCTTTCTGGAAGCCAGGCTTGCGGTGCTGCAAGAGCAACTGGCGACAGTCGAGCGACTGGCCGCCGCCAACGAACTGCCCGATGCGGCCATCACCAGCACCGGGCGAATCAAGATTTCTCCGCTGGACAACGCCGTGCCCGACGAGGCCGAGGCGCTGATGCAGCAGGCGTACAGCCTGCTTCCGCATCTGAAGATCACCGAACTGCTTTTGGAAGTCGATGGCTGGACCGGCTTCAGCCGCCACTTCAAGCACCTCAAGAGTGGCGCGGCAGCCGAAGACCAGCATCTGCTGCTGACGACCATCCTGGCCGACGCCATCAACCTGGGCCTCTCCAAGATGGCCGAGTCCTGCCCCGGTGTGACCTACGCCAAGCTGACTTGGTTGCAGGCGTGGCACATCCGTGACGAAACCTATTCGGCGAGTCTGGCCGAGCTGGTCAATGCTCAGTTCCGCCAACCCTTCGCCGCCTACTGGGGCGACGGCACCACGTCGTCATCGGACGGCCAGAACTTCAAGGCCGGCGGTCGTGGCCAAGCTGCCGGCCAGGTGAACCTGAAGTACGGTCAGGAGCCGGGCGTGCAGTTCTACACCCACATCTCCGACCAGTACGCGCCATTTCACACCAAGGTCATCAACGCCACGGTGCGCGACGCCACCCACGTCCTGGATGGGCTGCTGTATCACGAATCCGACCTGCGCATCGAGGAGCACTACACCGACACGGCCGGCTTCACCGATCACCTGTTTGCGCTGATGCATCTGTTGGGCTTCCGCTTCGCCCCTCGCATCCGCGACCTGGCCGACAAGCGCCTGTATATCCACGGCGACGCCAAACAGTACCCGACGCTCGCCGGCCTGATCGGCGGCAACGTCAACGTGAAGCACATTCGCGCCCATTGGGATGAAATCCTGCGTTTGGCCGCGTCGATCAAGCAGGGCACGGTGACGGCCTCGCTAATGCTCAGAAAGCTCGGCAGCTACCCACGCCAGAATGGCCTGGCGGTGGCCTTGCGCGATCTGGGGCGCATCGAGCGCACGCTATTCGCGCTCGACTGGATGCAGAACGTCGAACTGCGTCGGCGCGTGCAGATTGGCTTGAACAAGGGCGAAGCCAAGAACGCACTGGCCCGCGCCGTGTTCCTGAACCGGCTCGGTGAAATCCGCGACCGTAGTTTCGAAAACCAGCGCTACCGCGCCAGCGGCCTCAACCTGGTGGTGGCGGCAATCATCCTGTGGAACACGGAAACCTCTGCCTAACCCCGCGAATTCCGTGCCATGCGTTTTTCCGGCCTGAATCTCATGCCGAACGCCCGGCAGCC
>JBKBRW010000010.1:0-89638 GCA_046291555.1 Thiobacillus sp. | reverse complement strand
CGGGCAACCGCCCGGCGCCGGCATGCTTCAATCAGCGATACACCACGAAGGCCATGCCCTGGCTCTGCGCGTAGTTGTCATACGCAATGAAGCGCACCAGGTGGTCGGGGAACTCGCGATGGCAGGCATCGAGCTCGGCCAGCACGACGTCAACCGACTGCTCGCCAAACATCGGCAGCTTCCACATGTACCAGTAGTTCACGCGGGCGGAGGTGCCTTTCTCGACGTGCTCGACGGCGGGGTTCCAGCCCTGGCTGATCGCGTAGGCGATCTGGCGGCGGACCTGGTCCGCGGTCATGGTGGGCAGATACGAGAAGGTTTCGTACTTTTTGGTCTGCTTGTAGGCTTGAACGGCCATGTCAATTTCCTTTCGTGTTAAGGGCTGGGGCCAGGATCCGGAACCCGGGGGCGGTGAGGCGGCGCCGCACTGTTTCCCGAGTCCCCGGCTCCCAGTCCCTCAATGGATTACTTGTTCGCGATGTCCAGCTTGTCGACGGTGTCGAACTCGAACTTGATCTCTTTCCACGTTTCCATGGCGATCTTCAGTTCGGGCGAGTGCTGCGCGGCGGCGGTGAGGATTTCCTTGCCTTCCTTCTCCAGCTGACAGCCTTCGTTGCGCGCCTGGACGCAGGCTTCCAGCGCGACGCGGTTGGCGTGCGCGCCAGCGGCGTTACCCCAGGGGTGGCCCAGCGTGCCGCCACCGAACTGCAGCACGGAGTCGTCGCCGAAGATGGTGACGAGCGCAGGCATGTGCCAGACGTGGATACCGCCCGAAGCGACGGCGAAGGCGCCGGGCATCGAGCCCCAGTCCTGGTCGAAGAAGATGCCGCGCGAGCGGTCTTCCGGCACGTAGGATTCGCGCAGCAGGTCGATCCAGCCCAGCGTCGAGGCGCGGTCGCCTTCCAGCTTGCCGACGACGGTACCGGTGTGCAGGTGGTCGCCGCCCGACAGACGCAGGATCTTGGTCAGCACGCGGAAGTGGATGCCGTGGTGCGGGTTGCGGTCGAGCACGGCGTGCATGGCACGGTGGATGTGCAGCAGCATGCCGTTGTCACGGCACCACTGGGCGAGACCCGTGTTGGCGCAGAAGCCGCCGGTGATGTAGTCGTGCATGATGATCGGCGCGCCGATCTCTTTCGCGTACTCGGCACGCTTGAACATCTCGTCCGGAGTCGGCGCGGTGACGTTCAGGTAGTGGCCCTTGCGCTCGCCGGTCTCGGCTTCGGCCTTGAGGGTGGCTTCCTGGACGAAGTCGAAGCGCTGCTTCCAGCGCATGAACGGCTGCGAGTTGATGTTTTCGTCGTCCTTGGTGAAGTCCAGACCGCCGCGCAGGCACTCGTACACGGCGCGGCCGTAGTTCTTGCCGGACAGACCGAGCTTCGGCTTGATGGTGCAGCCCAGGAGCGGACGGCCGTACTTGTTCATGACGTCGCGCTCGACCTGGATGCCGTTTGGAGGACCGTTGCAGGTCTTGACATAGGCGAGCGGGAAGCGCACGTCTTCCAGACGCAGGGCACGGATCGCCTTGAAGCCGAACACGTTGCCGACCAGCGAGGTGAACACGTTGACGACCGAACCTTCTTCGAAGAGGTCGATCGGGTAGGCGATGAAGGCATAGAAGCAGGTGTCGTCGCCGGGCACGTCTTCGATGCGGTAGGCGCGACCCTTGTAGTAGTCCATGTCGGTCAGGAGGTCGGTCCACACCGTGGTCCAGGTGCCAGTCGACGATTCAGCGGCGACGGCGGCAGCGGCTTCCTCGCGATCGACGCCCGGCTGCGGGGTGATCTTGAAGCAGGCCAAGAGGTCGGTATCCAGAGGGGTGTACTCCGGCATCCAGTAGGTCTGCCGGTATTCCTTCACCCCGGCCTGGTAGGTTTTGACTGCCATATTGTTTGCTCCTTGCTAGCTGATTCAGACGAAACTTCTAAACCTTGAACATCCGGCGCGGCGCGTGGCCGACCGGCCCCCAGGAAACCCTGAACAAAACCCCCGACCCGCAGGGGACTTGTTCAAAGCTTCCCGTCTATCCCTGTCATGCACCGAGGGGCCATGACGCGACCGTAACCATAATCGCACCATTGCATAATTGACAATTCATATTGGTGATGCAAAACATAACTTCTGGTTATCATTGTCCGGCGCAGACTTTCCCGTTTTAGCCCATGCACATCACTTTGCGCCAGCTCCAGGTCTTCGAAGCCGCCGCCCGACTGGGCGGCTACACGCGCGCGGCGGAGGCGCTCCACATGACGCAGCCGGCGGTGTCCATGCAAATCCGCCAGCTGGAGGATCAGGCCGGCATGCCGTTATTCGACCAGATCGGCAAAAAAGTGCATCTCACCGACGCCGGTCGCGCGCTCTACCGTCACGCCCAGGCCATCCTCGGGAAAGTGACCGAGGCACAGCTTGAACTCGAAGAAATGCGCGGCGTGCGCCGCGGCCAGCTCGATATCACCATTGCCAGTACCGCCAATTATTTCGCGCCCAGACTCATCGCCGCGTTCTGCCAGCGCCACCCCGAGGTGAAGGTCACGCTCGACGTGTCGAACCGGGAGCACATTCTGGCCCTGCTGGCCGATTCAGAAAAAGATCTCGCCATCATGGGGCGGCCGCCGGAAGAGTCCAACCTCGTCGCCCACCCCTTTCTCGAAAATCCGCTGGTGGTGATCGCCGCGCCGACGCATCCCCTGGCCGGCAAACACCGCATCGCGCTGGCGCGGGTGGCTGGCGAGCCTTTCATCACGCGCGAGGCGGGTTCCGGCACCCGCATGGCTGCGGAACGGCATTTTGCCGAGCACGGCGTGGCCTTTGAGGCCGCCATGGAAATGAGCAGCAACGAGGCCATCAAGCAGGCGGTGCAGGCCGGGCTGGGACTGGGCGTGGTGTCCATCCACACGCTGGAGATGGAACTCGCGCTGCACCGTCTGTGCGTGCTCGACGTGGCCGGGTTCCCACTGCAACGCTACTGGTACGCGGTTCACCGTCAGGGCAAGCGCTTTTCGGCCGTGGCCCAGGCTTTTCTGGATTTCGTCATGGACGAGGCGGAATCCCTGGTCAGCGCGCCGCCGGCCTGATCTGCTCAGGGTTTGAATTTTACCAGCCGCGCCACCTGGATGTCGGACACGAACACCACGCCGGAATGCGCGGCGTAGAAGGGCGCAAAGCCCTCCAGGATCGGGGCCACCAGTTCCTCCGGTACGGCGGCGATGATCATCACCAGTACGTTGTCCTCGTTGAACATCAGATGGCCTTCGTGAAAGCCCTGGCTGCCCTTGCCGGAGAGATTGTTGACGATGGTGTAACCGGTAACGCCGGCGCGATCCAGCAGGTCGGTGGCGAATTCGCGATGTTCACCGTCGAGAACGATCTCCAGTTTTTTCAGCGGGCTGAGGTTGAGGTTGTTCATCATGCTGACTCCTTGTAAATATGGGCCACCCGTGCACCAATCGGGCGATCCAGCCGCCGCCAGGCGCCGGCTTCGTAGAGGTGCGCGATGCGCGTCTCGGGGTCGACCACCAGCATGCGGATCCAGCCGTTGTGCACCAGGCGCTTGACGGCGACGACGCCTTCCACTGCCCGGCGCGCATGCTCGAACGGCGCTTCGATCACCGCCACCAGCCGCAAGGGTTCGTGATAGGGCGCGCCGTCTTTCAGCACGGTTTGCGCCGGCAGGCCGGTGCGCAGGTCGGACAGGTTACCCGTCATCACGCCAAAACGTCCGGCGACGTTGTGGTACACCTTGCTGCCGCTACCGAAACGTTCGTTGTCGACAGCGGAAAAGTAATATTCCATGTTGATCCACTGCCCCACCACCAGCGGGCCGGTGAGAATGCTTTCCAGCAGGCGGCGCCTGGGATCAAGGCGCCAGTCGTAGGAATGCAGGAAGGCCCGGCCGTCGAACGCGGCGTCGCGGGTGAACTGGCGTCGGCCGATGACGAACCAGGCATTGCGCGACAGACCCCATTCGGGCCGCGTTTGCGACCAGTCGAGCGCGTTGCGCGCGGCACGGGCGGCTGCGGTTTGAGGGTCAAGCACGGCAGCGGTCGGTTCCAGCGTCGGCAGGCGTTCGGCTGCGGTCAGCCGGGACGCCGCTGCAAGGCCTTCGCGCAGCCGGTCGAGGTAGACCAGATGCGAACTCGGCAGCAGGTCGAGATCGTGCAGGGTGATGGCGTCGCTGGTGGTGTCGTGCAGGGCGGGCACGAACCAGGCATCGCCGGGGATGTCGATGCCCTGCTCGCGCAGGCGACGACGCACGCCGGGCTTGTTCGCCATGGCCGCCAGCACCCGTGCGCTCACCAGGCCGTGGTTGCCGCCGCAGGCCCCGCAGTCGAGCGCCGACTCGTAGGGGTTGTTTTCCGAATGGCTGCCGTGCCCCACCAGCAGGACGAAACGCGAGAAATTGCCGGTGAGGCCGATGGCGCGCAGCGTCTGGCCGACATAGCCCACCTGTTCGTCGAGGGTGAAGCCGATGCGTGCCAGCTGTTCCATCTGGGCATCGGCAAACGCGCGATTGATGCGGTAGTCGCGACGCAGACTGTCCAGAAAGCGGGCCACGCGCGGCGCGTCCAGTCCGGCCTGCGCGGCAAACCCCGGCGCTTCGCTCGCGCCGGCAAGCGCGGCTTCGCGCAGTTCGCGCACCTTGTCGTCCGGCACGCGCTCGGCTTCCAGATCGAATTCGCGCCGCACCGCCTTGACGATGAGGGCGCGCTGCACCGCCCGCACGATGGAATCGGCCTCGTCGCGGCTGAATTTGTCGATGAGCAGGCGCGTCGGTTCGCGGCGTGCGTGCATCCGTTTGCGCCAGGCGAGATAGCTGCGCGGCGCGACGGTCTTGCCGACCATGTCTAATCCGAACAGCAGGCCCACCGCCTCGACCGTGGCAAACGGCGAGAACACCGATTCCTTCAGTTCGTGCAGGGTTTTTTCCAGCGCCGACAGCGCCGTGGTATCCAGCGCGCCCGCCAGCGCAAGCTCCGGCACCACGTTTTTCGGCGTGAGGATGACCGGACACAAGGCTGTTTCGCCCCCATGCCCCAGCGCCATGTGGCTCACCGGCACACCGAAGAAACCGGCAAGGCCAAAGGTCTGGTAGTCGCCAGCCGCTTCCAGATGCCGGCGGATGCGCTCCGAGCGGGTATCGATGCAGAACAGCGCCTGCGCAAACGGCCGCTTGGCACGTGGCGGCGGGTCGTCCTGCCGCGCCGCGTCGAGCAAACGGTTGACCGCATGCGACTCCGCCGCACTGAGCCAGATCATGCCTTCGGCCCGTTCGAAGGCCGCAAGGCTGTCGAGCAGACTGGCCAGCGACGCCGCGTCGAGCCTGTCGACGACACCGGGCTGGCCGGCGCGGATCGCTAGCGCCTTGAGGCCTGCCGCAATCGCCTGTGCCGCTGACGCCTGCTGTTGCAGGCTGGCCCGCTGATACAGGGCTTCCAGCGTCGGCGCATGACCACGCGCCAGCGCGCGCTCCACCTCCGCTGCCAGTGCCGTCGGCAAGGTGCGGTCGTGAAAAGCGACGCGCAGCGCCAGTTCGGCCGGACGGGTGGCGATGCTCTCGGCCAGCGCCGACCGGTCAAACGGAATGCGGCCGCGGCGGCTGCGCTGGCGCAACAGCGCCAGTCCCAGGGCCAGCCGCACCGCCAGAAAATCCACCAGGTCGGCGGGGTAGCGCTGCGCCCAGTAATGCCGTACCGCCTGCGCGCGCCAGCGCACGAACCCGGCCCAGCCACGCAGGCGGGCCAGCTCGCGGGCGATCATGGCCTGCCAGTCTTCCTCGGGCACGCCCAGTTCGCGCATGACGTAGACGATCATCGCCTCCGGCGTGGCGGCGGCGTCCAAAACCTGCGTCAGCCGCAGGCCACGCAGCAGAAAACGCAGGTTGCGCCGCGCCAGATCGCGCCAGGCGTAATAAAAACCGCGCGAGCGGCCGGGCATGGCCCAGACCGACTGGCCTTCATCGAAGAAGTCGAGGCAGCTCTTGACCGTCAGTTCGTCCAGCGTGTCGGCGAGCGAACTGCCGTGCAGGGCGTCTATCGCTTCCAGCGGCGGGCAGCCTTGCAGCAGGCGCGCCCGCAGCAGGGCTTCGAGCGCCTCTGCCGTCGGGGGCGCGCACTCGGGTTCGCGTCCGGCCAGCACAGCCGCCACGGCTGCCGCCGACGGCACGCTGCCCGGCAGCAGGGGATGCGGGCAGTCGCGCGCCAGCGTTCGCAGCCAGCGCGCCAGATCGACGCCCGGGATCGCCGGCCGACCTGCGGCAAACGCGGCAATGCGGGCGTCGAGATCCGCGCCGTCGATTTCACCCTGCGCCAGCGCGCGCTGGCGGTCCATGCGCGCGGGAAAGACCCGCGCGCGAAACAGGGCGGCCCCGGCCTCGACCGCCTGCTCAAACGGCAGGTGCTCGAAACCATGCAGCGGGTTCCGCGTGATGAAATTGCGCATCGGCCAGAAAAACGGGATGCGTTCGCCTGCCACATACACCAGCGCGCGCACGCGCAGACTGGCTGCCAGTTCCAGTGTCATATCAGTTCTCCCGCCAGCCACAGGCCACCCAGCAACACGCCGGCATAAGTCAGTGCAAACATCCATGTCTGAACACGCCCAAGGTCGCCGGGCAACGCATGCGCCGCGGCCTCGCCCACGACCAGCCCCTGGATCAGGCGGATGGCCGCCCAGCTCCACACCAGCCACACCGCCAGCAGACTCATGGCCATGGCCGGCGTCGCTGCAAGCGCCAGCGCAATCCAGGCGAAGAAACCCGCAAACGGCGGCGTGCCTGTTGCCACCAGCACGGCAACCGCGAACACGCCGGCGAGACGGGGCGAACGCAGCGCCAGCGCGTCGGGATACCCGGCATACGCTGCGCCGTAGCGCGTGACGACCGCGCCCGTGATCAGTGCCAGCAGCGCCAGCGGTACGAAAAATGCCCACACGATCGCGGTGTCCGGTCGCACCCAGACGAGCGCGCCGAGTGCCGTGGCCAGAAAGCCGATCCACTGCCCGGCATCGCGCAGCGAGAGCGCACGCACGGCATAGAGCAACGCGGTCGCCAGCGCCCAGGGCGCAATCCAGTCCGGCGATCCGCCAGCCTGCTGCACGACCCAGAGACCGGCCTGCGGCCAGGCCAGCAGCAGCACCGCACGCGCCAGCGGCTGGCGAATACGCGCGAACACGGCGTTGAACAACATCGAGAACGGGAACAGCGGCAGCAGGCAGGCCGCAAGGATCAGGTGAGCATTCATAGCCAGCGCAACCACAGGTTAAGCCGTGCGGACAGGGCCAGGAGCGCGCGCGCCAGGCCCGCGTACACGTCGGCGACATAAAACTCGCGCGACACCAGTGCATAAAAATCGCGCCACAGCGGCGGCGTGGGCCGCACCCGGCCCGCGAGCAGATCGCGCTCGGCACGGTAGGCGCGCACCCAGCCCGCGACGATCACGACCGTGAGCACGCCCACCAACACGTCGAACCAGACGAGGTCGATGCCGGCCGCATCGTTGATGCGTGCCCGGAAGGCCGCATCGGGATAGAGGAACAGGTCGAAGGCGTGGCTGATCAGCACATAGCCCATCACCACCAGTACAAACGACACCAGCACCAGCATGAACAGCCGCCAGGGCTGTTCGCTCTGCATCCGGTGCGTGGAAAACACCAGCTGCGCGCCGGCCAGCCAGCCAAAGAACAGCAGCACGATCGCTCCCTGCTGGTGGAAGAGTTCTGCCGCCACCATGCCATGCGCCGCAACCAGCACCGCGATGGGCAGCACCAGACTCAAACCCGCCATCACCAGCCAAGACTGCGCGCGCGGCGCCGGCCGGCGCTCGACGACGAAAGTGTAGAGATCGTTCGCTGGCACGCCGTCGTTGTGTCGCGCCTCGCCGATCACGCCCCCCGCGCCGAGAAACAGCGTGCCTTTGAAGAAACCGTGCGCGATCAGGTGATACACCGCCAGCGAGAACGCGCCGACGCCCACCTCCATGATCATGAAGCCCATCTGCCCCATGGTGGAGTAACCCAGCGATTTCTTGATGTCGTTCTGCGCCAGCATCAACACCGAGCCGATCACCGCCGTCACCAGGCCCACGACGAATATCGCGTGCAGCACTTCGCTCGTGTGCACCAGCACCGGCGCGAAGCGGTTGAGCAGGAACCCGCCGGCGTTGACGATGCCGGCGTGCATCAGGGCCGAAACCGGCGTGGGGCCGCTCATGGTGTAAGGCAGCCAGGTATGCATCAAAAACTGCGCCGAACGTGCAAATGCCGACAGTGCCACCAATGCCGCCACGGTATCGGCCAGCGGCAGGTCGAACACGGTCGCGGTATCCGGCTGTGCGTCGATGGCGGCAAACAGCGCCGCCAGCGACCAGGTATCGAAAGCCTGGTAGAGCAGAACGGCGGCCAGCAGAAGCGGCAGGTCGCCCAGGCGATAGGTGAAAAAGGTCCAGAGCGCATAACGGTGCGCCGGGCGACTCGCGGTGTCCAGCCCGAGCAGGAAATACAGCAACACCCCCACACCGTGCCAGGCTGCCAGCAGCACCAGCAGGTTGTCCGCAGCCACCATCACCAGCAGCGTGGCGATCATGGCGTCGAGCAGGACATAAAAACGCCGATAACCCGCTTCCTCGGCCATGTAACGCCGGGAATACAGGCGCACGATCTGGCCGATGCCGCTGATCAGGGTTGCCATCAGCGCAGCCAGCGGGTCGAGCGTCAGCCCCGGCCCGGCCGGCGCCGCCCCTGCCAGGCTCAAGGCCAGCCAGCCCAGCGCCAACAGAAACGCCACCAGTCCGAAGGCCGTGGACAATCGCGGCGCGCACTGCCCGCGCGGCGAGGCAAACACCTGGATCGCCAACGCCGACAGCGCAGGCAGGGCGGGCAACAACACGATCAGTGCATTCATCGAGGCTCCGGTGCTGGACGATTGTGCGGGCGGGGCCCGCATTCACACTCAGCGCATCATAGACCCGGCAAAAGATAAGTAATAAGCAGTGTTGTTTATTTTATTCATAATCAATAGTTATGTTATTTGCCGTCCGATTCGCATCGATGGGCGGTAAGCTCTCGCCCGCGGGAAATCCGGCTCCCGTGCAGACGGTGTCCCGTCCAAGTCCGGCCCCGCGACTCAGGAGAACCGCATTGGACACCGCACGCCCCGCGCCCGTCACCCTTGGGCAAGCCTTCAAATACTGGCTCAAGCTCGGCTTCATCAGCTTCGGCGGCCCCGCCGGGCAGATTTCGATGATGCACCAAGAGCTCGTCGAGAAGCGCCGCTGGATTTCCGAGCACCGTTATCTGCACGCGCTCAACTACTGCATGTTGCTGCCGGGGCCGGAGGCGATCCAGCTCGCCATCTACATCAGCTGGCTGCTGCACGGCGTCAAGGGCGCGGTGATGGCCGGGGTGCTGTTTTTTCTGCCCGCATTCGCGTTGCTCTCGCTGCTCGCGGGCGTGTATCTGGCATGGGGCGACGTACCGCTGGTGCAGGGAATTTTCTACGGCATCAAGCCGGCGGTGGTCGCGGTGGTGTTGTTCGCCGCGTGGCGCATCGGCAGCCGCGCGCTGAAGAATGAAATCTTGTGGGCGATGGCTGCGCTCGCCTTCGTCGGCATCTTTGTCTTCAACGTCGAGTTTCCCTGGATCGTGCTCGCCGCGGGCCTGCTCGGCGCGCTGGGCGGCAAGCTCGCGCCGGAAAAATTCAGGATGGGCGGCGGCCACGGCGCCAGTTCGAAACAGTACGGCCCGGTGCTGATCGACGACGACACGCCGCCGCCGGCGCACGCCCGCTTCAGCTGGCAGAAGCTCGCGTGGAAGGTCGGCATATTCGTGCTCATCTGGCTCGGCGCGATGGCGGCGATCGAGGGCGTGCCCGCGCTCGCCGACATGGGCGAATTCTTCACCAAGGCGGCCTTCCTCACCATCGGCGGCGCCTACGCGGTGCTGCCCTACGTCTACCAGGGTGGCGTCGAGCACTACCAGTGGCTCACCGGCCCGCAAATGATGGACGGGCTCGCGCTCGGCGAAGCCACGCCGGGCCCGCTGATCATGATCGTCACCTGGGTCGGCTACCTCGGCGGCGTCGCCAAGGCGGTGTTCGACAACCCGGTCGCGGCGGGGCTCGCCGGCGCGGCGGTCGCGACCTTCTTCACCTTCCTGCCGTCCTTCCTCTTCATCCTCGCGGGCGGGCCGCTGGTCGAGGCCACGCGCGGCGAGCTCAAGTTCACCGCGCCGCTCACTGGCATCACCGCGGCCGTGGTCGGCGTCATCCTCAACCTCGCGGTATTCTTCGCTTGGCACACCTTCTGGCCGCGGGGCACGATGGAGACGCCGTTCGCCGGCCCCTTCGAATGGTTCCCGGTCATCGTCGCCGTCGCCGCGTTCGTGGCGCTCTGGAAGTACAAGGTGGACATCATGCAGGTGATCGGCGTCTGTGCCCTCGTCGGTCTGGTGTATTCGTTGGTATTGTGAGGTCAAGATGGAACCCGTTTCCCAACCCCTAAAGGACTCCGATCCACTACGCACGGAAGTGCGTGTGGAGTCGTATGCCTTGAAGCGCTGTGGCTGCGGCACGACGACCGAAAAGTGCGTGGAGCTCGCGCGCACCGTCCGCCCCGAGCAGCTCGACCCCGACCGCACGCTGGTGTTCGACGTGCGGCGCGAGGCGGACTTCGCCGCCTCCAGCGAGATCATTCCCGGCGCGCTGTGGAAGAACCCGGACAAGATCGACGCCTGGATCGGCGCGGTGCCCTTGACGCTCGACGTGGTCGTCTACTGCGTGCGCGGCGGCAGCGTGTCGAACCTGGTGGTCGACCGCCTGCAGGCCGCGGGCGTGAAGGCGCGCTACATCGAGGGCGGCCTTGAGGCTTGGAGGGCGGCGGGCGGCAAGCTCGCGCGCAAATAGCGCCGCCCGCGGATGGGACGGCGTGCCCCCTGCTCTAACGAACCTGCGTCGGCAAGCCAAAATAACCCCAAAGGATTAGTTGACTAATTCACTTGGTTATTCTATGGTTTGGCTACCGCAATTTCCGAACAACGCAAGGACCTCATCATGGAACGTAACATCAACGGCAAAATCGTCGAAACCGACCCCGAAGGCTATCTCGTCAACCTGGAAGACTGGTCGGAGGAACTCGCCATCGAACTCGCCAAGGAAGACAACCTCGAGCTGGGCGAGAATCACTGGAAAGTGATCCACTACATGCGCGACCAGTTCCAGCAGAACGGCACCGCGCCCAACCTGCGCTTCCTGCAGAAGGGCCTGAAGGAAGAGTTCGGCGACGAATGGGGCGACAAGAAATTCCTGTTCGACCTGTTCCCCTTCGGCCCGGCCAAGCAGGCCGGCCGCTACGCCGGCACGCCGAAGCCGACCGGCTGCGTCTGAACCCGTCGCCCTGACCTGCGAACGCCCCGCCCCGCGCGGGGCGTTTCGTTTGGCGCCTTCACTCGGTGCCGCGGAACATGAAATACACCGCGCCGACGAGGCAAAGGGCCGCCCACAGGAAGTCCCACTTCAGTTCGGCGCGCATGTAGAAGATCGCGAACGGCACGAATACCGCGAGCGTAATCACCTCCTGCAGGATCTTCAGCTGCGGCAGCGTCATCACGGTGTAGCCGACGCGGTTCGCCGGCACCTGCAACAGATACTCGAACAGCGCGATGCCCCAGCTCACCAGCGCGGCGACGATCCACGGCTTGTCGGCGAGGTTCTTCAAGTGGGCGTACCAGGCGAAGGTCATGAAAACGTTGGAGGCGGTGAGCAGCAGCACGGTTTGCAGGGTGGGCGGCATGGCATCGATCCGGAACGGCGACGCGCGAATTGTAGGCGGCTCTCGCGCTAAAATGCCGGCTTTGCTCGGCGAGTCAACACTATGAACGCACCGCAGGTCGGCGTCGTGATGGGTTCCTCCAGCGACTGGGAGGTGATGAAACATGCGGCAACGCTGCTGAAGCAGCTCGGCGTCCACTTCGAGACCAAGGTCGTATCCGCGCACCGCACGCCCGACCTGCTGTACGAGTATGCGTCCACGGCCGAAGCGCGCGGCATCCGCGCCATCATCGCCGGCGCGGGCGGCGCCGCCCACCTGCCGGGCATGCTCGCGGCCAAGACCATCTTGCCGGTGCTCGGCGTGCCGGTGCCGTCGAAATACCTGAAGGGCATGGATTCGCTGCTGTCGATCGTGCAGATGCCCAAGGGGATTCCCGTCGCGACCTTCGCGATCGGCGAGGCGGGCGCGGCCAATGCGGCGCTCTTCGCCGCGGCGATGATCGCGCGCAACGACCCAAGCTTGGCCGCCCGGCTGCACGACTTCCGCCGCGGCCAGTCCGACTCGGTGCTGGCGATGGACCTGCCGGATGTCGAGTAAGGCCGCGCCCATCCTGCCCGGTTCGACGCTGGGCATCCTGGGCGGCGGCCAGCTCGGCCGCATGTTCACCGTGGCCGCGCGCACCATGGGCTACCGGGTCATGGTGCTCGACCCGGACCCGGCGAGCCCGGCCGGACAGATGGCCGACGCGCACCTGCAGGCGGGTTACGCCGACGAGGCCGCGCTCGCGCAGCTCGGCCAGGCGTGCGCGGCCGTCACCACCGAATTCGAGAACGTGCCGGCGGCAAGTCTCATCGCGCTGGCGCGGCATTGCCGCGTCGCCCCAGGCGCCGACGCGGTCGAGGTGGCGCAGGACCGCAGCCACGAGAAATCCTGGCTGGCGCAGCACGGCTTTGCCACCGCGCCCTTCGAGCTCGTCTACAGCGAGGGGGATTTCGACGAAGCGCTGGCGGAAGTCGGCACGCCGGCGCTGCTGAAAGTCGCGCGCTTCGGCTACGACGGCAAGGGCCAGGCGCGCGTCAATTCGAAGCAAGACGCGCGCGCCGCGTTCCGCGAATTCGGCGACCAGCCCTGTGTGCTCGAAGGCTTGGTAACGCTCGATGCCGAGGTGTCGGTCGTGCTCGCGCGCAACGACGCCGGCGCGTGCGCGCTGTTCCCCGTCGCCGAAAACCGTCATACCGACGGCATCCTCGACGTCTCGCTGGTGCCGGCGCGCGTGCCCGACGCGCTTGCCGACACGGCACGCGAGATGGCGCGTTCAGTCGCCGACCGGCTCGGCTACGTCGGCGTCATGGCGGTGGAATTCTTCGTCACCGACGGTCGCCTGCTCATCAACGAAATCGCGCCGCGTCCGCACAACTCCGGGCACTACACGCTCGACGCCTGCGTCACCGACCAGTTCGAGCAGCAGGTGCGCGCGCTGTGCAACCTGCCGCTCGGCGACACCCGCCTGCTCTCGCCGGTGGCGATGGTCAACATTCTCGGCGACCGCTGGCAGGGCGGCGGGCCACGTTGGGACGCGCTGCTCGCGCATCCCAATGTCAAGCTGCACCTCTACGGCAAGACCGAACCGCGACGCGGTCGCAAGATGGGCCACTTCAACGTGCTCGACGCCGACCCCCTCGCCGCCCTGGCGCTCGCCGAACGCCTACGCGACGCGCTCTGACCATGCTGCGCAACGCCGCGCTGCTCGCACTCGCGCTGTCCGCCGCGCCGGCCGAGGCGCGCGATGCGCTCATTCCGCTCACGCTCGGCAGGCACGTCTTCCAGGTCGAGGTCGCCCGCACCCCGGCGGAACGCGCGCGCGGCCTGATGGAACGCACGCGGCTGCCAGCCAACGGCGGCATGCTGTTCGTGTTCGAGACCGCCGACCGTCACTGCTTTTGGATGCGCAACACGCCGCTGCCGCTGTCGATCGCCTTCATCGACGAGGGTGGGCGCATCGTCGCGCTTGCCGACATGGCACCGCTCGCCGACACGCTGCACTGCCCGCCCGTCGACGTGCGCTACGCGCTCGAAGTGGCGCAGGGCGGCTTTGCCGCACGCGGCATTGCGCTCGGCGTGCGCGTTGGCGGCCTGCCGCGCTGAAGCGCATCAGGGCGTGATCGAAGCCACCAGCAGCTCGACTTCGTTGCCCTTGTCGTCGCTGCGCAGCACGCGCACCGGCAAGTAGTAGCGGTCGATCGCAAGCCACACCTCGAAACGGCCGTCGGCATTGCCCCGGCGCGCGAGATGCAGGGTGCGCAGGGGTCCCAGCGCCGTCTCCAGCACGGTCTCCCCCACCAGCGCGTAGGCGTATTGGCGCAGCTTCCTGCCGTTGAAGACCGCAAACTCGCTGGCGCCCTCCAGCGGCCCGGTGAGCGCGAGCTGGAAGAACAGGCTCAGCGTGTCCTGCGTGCCTTCCGAGAGGGGAAACTGGCGCGGCGGGCCCTGCTCAGGCTGATACGTCAGCGTCCCGCTCGCCAAATCGAAGCGCGCGAAGCTGCGCCTCTCGCCGCGCTGGTCCCAGAACATTTCGGGCACGAGGCCGCGCGCCGTAATCCGCCCCTGGCTCGTCTGCACGAAGCGCCCGCCGTAAAAGATGCCGGCAATCCCGGTCGCGGCAGCCACGCTGGTCACGGTATAGCGTTCGCCATCGCTCACCCAGACCAGCGTCTGTTCCCCACGGGCGATGCCGTAGCGCACGTGGAAGCGCATGTCGATGCGCGGCGGCAGCGCATTGAGCGGTACCGCCTCGGCGACGACAGGTGCCTCCGGGGACTCGACCGCGACCCCCTCCTCGCTGCCCGGCCCGGCTGCCTCGCCCGCTTCGGCGGCTTCGGCGACCGCGGTCTCGGATTCGCTCGCCTGCGGCTCGGCGACCTGCTCGGCGCGCGGGGTCTCGGCGACGGGGCGCGGCGCCGTGCGCGGGCGCGGCCGCGCAGGCGGGGCAGGCGCCGCTGGCTGGGCGAGCTGGATCAGACGCGCTTCGATGGGCAGGGAATCGGACGGCACCTCGACGGCGGAGGGCCTGCCGACGAGCACCACGACAAGCACGGCATGCAGCAGCAGCGAGACCGCCAGGGCATACGGCCACACGCGCGGGCTGCGTGTCACCGCCCTCAGCCCTTCATCTGGACGCTCACCAGGCGCTGCTCGAGCACGACGCCGTCCTCGACCACGCGCACCCGCACCGGCAGGTTGTCGCGCGCGGGCGCGACCCACACCGTGATCGCTTTCTGATCGGGCTCTTGGCCGATGCGCTGGAACTGGCGGGTGCGCAGGTTGCCCAGCGGCGTGGCCACGGTGCCGCCGTCGCTCTGCGCGTAGCGGTAGTCGTGGACGTCGCGACCGCTCACCACCTGCAGCGCGATCTCGCCCGGCAGGCGCGGGGCAAACATGAACTGGTAAAGCTGCGAGAGCTGATCCTGTGCGCCGTCCTGCAGGCCGTCGACGGTCCAGTTCTGTCCCTTGAAGCTGTAGGCGATGCGGCGCTGCGCCCAGTCGAGTCGGGCGGTCGCGAGCTTGTGCGGTGCGTCGCTGCGCGCGTGCTGGAACTGCTCGGGCTGCAGGCCGCGCGCGCCGACGGTGCCGCTGCTCTCGAGGCGGATATTGCCCGGCCACAGCATCTTCAGCGGCCCGGTCGCGCGCGTTTCGCTGACGAGCGTGTAGCGATTGCCCATGCGCTCGAACCTGTCCATGACCTGGCCGAGCTTGTGACCGTTGCGGTACAAGTCATACGTGAGGTTCATTTGCCGCGGCGGCGCGGCCTGCACCGTGGCGGCAACGAGCGCGGCGCCCAGCAAAAGAAGCTTCAGCATGGTCACCCCTCCGCGGTCAACACAGCCTGTGACGTCGGATCGTCCTTCAAGTTTACGCGGCCGTGCCGAATTTCCAGCCGGCCTTCGGCGAACCAGCGGATCGCCTGCGGATAGATGCGGTGTTCCTGCGCCAGCACGCGCGCGGCGAGCGAGTCCGGCGTGTCGTCGGCGCGCACCGGCACGGCGGCCTGGATCACGATGGGACCGTGGTCGAGGTCGGCGGTGACGAAATGCACCGTGCAGCCGTGCACCTTGACCCCTTCGGCGAGCGCGCGCTCGTGCGTCTTGAGGCCGGGAAACATCGGCAGGAGCGAGGGATGGATGTTGAGCAGCCGGCCCTCGAAGCGGTCGATGAAGGCGGAGCCGAGGATGCGCATGTAGCCGGCGAGCACGACCAGATCGGGCCGGTGCGAGTCGATCTCGTGCGCGAGCCGCGCGTCGAAGGCTTCGCGGTCGTCGTATTCGGTGTGGTCGAGCGCGACAGCATGAAGACCGCGCTCGCGCGCCCACGCCAGACCCGCCGCCTGCGGCCGGTTGCTGACGACCGCGACGATCTCGATCGGCAGCTTTGCCTCGGCGATCGCCCGGAAATTGCTGCCGCGCCCGGACAGCAGCACGACAACGCGGCAGGTCACGAATAAATGACCTGCTCGGCGCCGTCGGGGCGCGCGACGATCTCGCCGATTCGCCACACGGTTTCGCCGCTGGCTTCGAGGTGCGCCCGCGCCGCGTCGGCGTCGGCCGCCGACACCACCACGCACATGCCGATGCCGCAGTTGAAGGTGCGCAGCATTTCATCCGGCGCGACGTTGCCGGCCTGCTGCAGCCAGTCGAACAGCGGCGGCCGCGTCCAGCTCGCCGGGTCGACCTTGGCGGCGACGGCCTCGGGCAGGCAGCGCGGCAGGTTGCCAGTGATGCCGCCGCCGGTGATGTGGGCCATGCCCTTGACCTCGAGCTTGTCCATCAGCGCGAGCAGCGGCTTCACGTAGATGCGCGTCGGTTCCATCACGACGTCGGCGAAGGGGCGACCGTGGAAGTCGGACTTGAGGCCGATGTGGCTGAAGTCGATGAGCTTGCGGATGAGCGAATAGCCGTTGGAATGCGCGCCGGAAGACGCCAGCCCCAGCACGACGTCGCCGGGCACGATGGACTGGCCGCCGATGACCTTGCTCTTCTCGACCACGCCGACGGCGAAGCCAGCCAGGTCATATTCGCCGTCGGCATACATGCCGGGCATCTCGGCGGTCTCGCCGCCAATCAGCGCGCAACCGGCCTGCTCGCAGCCGGTGGCGATGCCGGCGATGACGGCTTCGGCGGTGTCGAGCGTGAGCTTGCCGGTGGCGAAGTAGTCGAGGAAGAAGATCGGCTCGGCCCCCTGCACCAGGATGTCGTTGACGCTCATCGCGACGAGGTCGATGCCGACGGTGTCGTGACGGTTGAGCTCGAAGGCGAGCTTGAGCTTGGTGCCGACGCCGTCGGTGCCGGACACCAGCACGGGTTCCTTGTACTTCTTGGAAATCTCGATCAGCGCGCCGAAACCGCCGATGCCGGCCAGCACCTCGGGGCGCATGGTGCGCTTCGCCAGCGGCTTGATGCGTTCGACCAGCGCGTCGCCGGCCTCGATGTCGACCCCGGCATCTTTGTAGGAAATGGAAGACACACCCGGCTCCAGATTCAAAAGTGCGGTATTTTACCGCCTATGCCTTCGGTCCGGCCGCTCAACGCCTCCTGGCTCGTCCTCGCCGCCCTGCTCGTCGCGGGCACGCTGGTCTACCTGCTGGGGCCCATCCTCACGCCCTTCCTCGCCGGCGCGCTGCTCGCCTACATCTTCGACCCGCTGGTCGACCGCCTCGAGCGGCACGGCCTGTCGCGCACCACCGGCACGGTGCTCGTCATCGTGCTCGCCGGGCTGGCGGTGTTCGCGCTGATCCTGGTCGCGCTGCCACTCTTTCAGGGGCAGTTCGTCGAGCTCTCGGCGCGCGTGCCGGCCGCACTCGAGCTGCTGCAGACGCGCTTCTTGCCCTGGCTCAACGCGACCTTCGGCCTCGCGCTCGATTTCCAGCTCGACGCGGTGAAGACCTGGCTCGCCGACAAGGCCGCGCAAAGCGGCGCCGACTGGCTGCCGACGCTGCAGACCGGCGCGCTCGCGGTGGTCGGGCTCCTCGCCAACCTGCTGCTGATCCCGGTGGTGATGTTCTACCTGCTGAAGGACTGGGACGCGATGGTCGCGCGCGTCGCCGCGCTCACGCCGCGGGGCTGGATGGGCACGGTGACACGGATTGCAGGCGCGATGGACGCCGTCGTCGGCGAGTTCCTGCGCGGCCAGCTCGCGGTGATGGCGACGCTCTCGCTCTACTACGCGCTGGCCTTGTGGGCGGTCGGGCTCGACTACGCGCTGCCGATCGGGCTTCTCACCGGCGTGCTGTCCTTCGTGCCTTTCCTCGGTTTCGGGCTGGGCGTGATCCTCGCGCTCTTGGTCGCGGTGCTGCAGTTCGCCGACTGGACCGGCGTGGCCTGGGTCGCCGGCATTTATCTCGCCGGCCAGCTGCTCGAAAACTACGTCATCACCCCGCGCCTGGTCGGCGAGCGCGTCGGCCTGCACCCGGTGGCGGTGATTTTCGCGCTGGCAGCGTTCGGCCAGCTGTTCGGCTTCGTCGGCGTGCTGCTGGCGGTGCCGCTCGCGGCGATCCTGCTGGTCGCGCTGCGCGAGCTGCGCGCGGTCTACGTCGCGAGCGACTTCTATCGCGGCGGCTATAATGCCGCCTCGTTCGAATCCGCCGCCCCCGCCATGTCCGCGCCCCTTCTCGAATCGCACATCGCCTCGCTGCCGCTCATCCACAAGGGCAAGGTGCGCGACATCTACGCCGTCGGCGACGACAAGCTCCTGATCGTCACCACCGACCGCCTCTCGGCCTTCGACGTGGTCATGCCGACGCCGATCCCCGGCAAGGGCGAGGTGCTGACGAAGGTGTCGGCGTTCTGGTTCGACAAGCTGAAGTCGATCGTGCCGAGCCAGGCGCTCGACATCGCGCCGGAATCGGTGGTGGCGGAAAACGAGCGCGACCAGGTGACGGGCCGCGCGATCGTCGTGCAGAAGCTCAAGGCGCTGCCGGTCGAGGCCATCGTGCGCGGCTATCTCGTGGGCTCGGGCTGGAAGGAATACCAGGCGAGCCAGTCGGTGTGCGGGATCCCGCTGCCGCCCGGCCTGCAACAGGCCGACCGCCTGCCCGAGCCCATCTTCACGCCGTCGACCAAGGCGGCGGTCGGCGCGCACGACGAGAACATCTCCTTCGACGCCATGGCGAAGCTGATCGGCCCGGACCTGGCGAAGCAGGTGCGCGACGTGAGCCTCGCGCTCTACAAGGCGGCAGCAGAGTATGCGCTCACCCGCGGCATCATCATCGCCGACACCAAGTTCGAGTTCGGGCTGGACGACAAGGGCCAGCTGGTGTGGATCGACGAGGCGTTGACGCCGGATTCCTCGCGCTTCTGGCCGGCCAACCAGTACCGGCCGGGCAGCAATCCGCCCTCCTTCGACAAGCAGTTCGTGCGCGACTGGCTGGAAGCGAGCGGCTGGAACAAGCAGCCGCCGGGGCCGGCGCTGCCGCCCGAGATCGTCGCCAAGACCAGCGAGAAGTACCGCGAGGCGATGACGCGCCTCATCGGCTGAAGCCGATTACACCCAAACCCGGGTCGGCGTAAACGGCACGAAAGGACTGGTCGGGCTGCGCCGAATCGGCGTTGTCATTTGATTCCAAGCGTTTAGAATTCGGCGCTTCACACTGACGCGCGCCGACGCCGCGTTTCACCCAAAGAAAGCGGGAGTTAGACACATGATCTACGAAGATTTCGCAAGCGCTCAATCCTTCTTCCTGTGGTCGACCTTCGTGATTGCCCTGATCATGGGCGCGGTCGCCAACAAGACCAACTTCTGCACCATGGGCGCGGTCTCCGACTGGGTCAACATGGGCGACACCGGCCGCATGCGCGCCTGGGTGCTGGCGATCGCGGTCGGCGTGCTCGGCGTGATGGCACTTGAGGCCGCCGGCATGGTGAACGTCACCAACAGCTTCCCGCCCTACCGCCAGATGACCTTCCCGTGGCTGGAAAACGTGCTTGGCGGCGTGCTGTTCGGCGTCGGCATGGTGCTCGGCTCCGGTTGCGGCAACAAGACGCTGGTGCGCATCGGCGGCGGTAACCTGAAATCGATCATGGTGTTGCTGGTCATCGCCGTCATTGCCTATTTCATGATCAACCCCTTCCCCGGCAGCGACAAGACGCTGTACTCGATGCTCTTCTACCCCTGGACCAACCCGACCGCGATCTCGCTCTCGACCAACCAGGACCTCGGCGCGATGCTGTTCGGCGAGAACGTCGCCACCGGCCGCGTCGTCATGGGCGCGATCGTCGGCGGCCTGTTGCTGCTCTGGGCGTTCAAGTCGGCCGAGTTCCGCGGCAGCTTCGACAACATCCTCGGCGGCCTGGTCGTCGGCCTCGCGGTGCTCGCCGCCTGGTACGTGACCAGCAACGTCATGGTCGACGCGGACGGCGACGTGCTGACGCTGCAGAACTATGCGCAGGAATGGGATCTGTACGCCCCGGCGGACGCGGTCAAGCCGGCATCGACCGCGGCGCTCGCCCCGCAGTCCTTCACCTTCATCAACCCCATGGGGCAGACGCTCGGCTATGCGATGAAGGGCTTCGACAGCGCGCTGCTGACCTTCGGCGTGATGGCGCTGGCCGGCGTGATCGCGGGCTCGCTGCTGTGGTCGCTGATTTCGAAGAGCTTCCGCATCGAGTGGTTCGCGTCCGGCCGTGATTTCTTCAACCACCTGATCGGCGCGATCCTCATGGGCTTCGGCGGTGTGCTGTCGATGGGTTGCACGATCGGCCAGGCCGTCACCGGCTTCTCGACCCTGGCGCTGGGCTCCATCCTCACCTTCGTCGCCATCGTGCTCGGCGCCGCCGTCACGATGAAGATCCAGTACTACAAGATGGTGTACGAAAGCGAGGCCACCTTCATGAAAGCCTTCATCACGGCGCTCGTCGATCTCAAGCTGCTGCCCGCCGGCATGCGCAAGCTGGAAGCGGTCTGAGCCTTCCGGCGCGGCCCGAAAAAAAGCCCCGGTCGCCGGGGCTTTTTTCATGCGCGTCCGACGCGCTACTTGAGCGCAGCCTTCAGAAAATCCGCCACGGCCGCCACCATCTCGCCCTCGCGGCCGTTGAAGAAATGGTCGGCGCGGTTGATCATGACCTGCTTCGAGCCGGGACCCGAGAGGCTCTTGCCGCGCGCCGCGGCGTTCTTCAAGACGGGCGGCAGGTCGTTTTCGCCGTAGAGATCGAGCACCGGCATGTTCACGCCCTGGTAGTCGCCAGCCGGAACGCCGAGGCTCGCCCAAGCCTTCACCGCCGGGTCGGGCGTCGCCGTCAGGTAGACCCGGCTCATGCGCGACCCCATGCTGTGCGAGACGATCGCGATTTTTCCGTAGCCCTTCGCCTTGAGGAACGCGACCGCCTCGGTGATGCGCTCCGCCGCCTCGGGAAAGGTCGGCGGATACTGGTCGCCGGTGGCGTCAGCCGCAAGGATCGGCATCTGCACCGACAGCGTGGTGAAGCCGCGGTCGGCGAGTTCGGCGCGCAGGGTGCCGATCATACCCCAGTCGGGATGGATGCCCAGACCGTGCACGACGATGACCGCCCGGTTGGCCCCCGCCACCGGCGTGAACAGCGTGAGGAATTTGTGATGGCCACGCGGCGTCTCGAGGTAAACCGGGTCGCCGAGGACCAGCCCCGGCACCACCTCGTCGGCCCACTTCTTCTCGCGCGCGTAATCGGCGACGCCCGCCGCCCAGGCCTGCACGGTCATCGCCAACGTTACGCCCGCTGCAAGAACTGCTACCCTGAATCCGTGCATTGCGCCTCCCGATGTCAAAATTAAAGCTTGCTGATACTTGAGCCGATATTTGCAATGCAGTGTAGTGCCCTCCGCCAACCCAACCAAGACTACCCCGCGTGATCGCCAAGTCGCTCCGAGCCGTGCCCCACCCGCTGCCGCCGGCGCCGACGCGGGAGCTGCGGCCGCGCGGCGGCGCGCGGGTGATGATCGTCGACGACCGCAGCACCGCGCGACGGCTGCTGGAAGGCCTCGCGCAGGCGCTGGAACCCGGCGTCGTCGTCGACAGTTTCGACAATCCGCACGAGGCGCTTGCCTTCCTGCAGGAAGTCACGCCCGATCTCATCATCAGCGATTACCGCATGCCGGGGATGGACGGCATCGAGTTCACCCGCCGCATTCGCGCCGAGCGCCGGCTGGCCGACGTGCCGGTGGTCATCGTCACCGTCGTCGAAGACCGGCAGATCCGCTACCGCGCCCTGGAGAACGGCGCCACCGACTTCCTCACCCGGCCGATCGACCCGCAGGAATGCCGCGCCCGCTGCCTCAACCTGCTCGCCCTGCGCCGCAGCCAGAAGGTCATCGCCGACCGCGCTCACTGGCTCGAGGAGCAGGTCGCGCTGGCGACGCGAGAGGTGCGCATGCGTGAGCGCGAAACGCTGCTCAAGCTCGCGAAGGCCGGTGAATACCGCGACGAGGAAACCGGCAACCACATCCTGCGCATGGCCAAGTACGCGCGGCTCATCGCCGAGGAACTGGGCCTGGATGCCATGGATTGCGACGAAATCGAGACCGCCGCACCGATGCACGACATCGGCAAGATCGGCATCCCCGACCATATCCTGCGGAAGCCCGGGCGGCACATGCCGGAAGAACAGGCCATCATGCGCCGCCACCCGGAAATCGGCCACGGCATCCTCGACGGCAGCCCTTCGCGCTACCTGCAGATGGGTGCGGTGATCGCACTCGGCCATCACGAGAAATTCGACGGCAGCGGCTACCCGAACGGGCTCGCCGGCGAAGCCATCCCACTGCCCGCGCGCATCGTCGCGATCGCCGACGTGTTCGACGCGCTCACATCGGTGCGTCCCTACAAACCGGCGTGGTCGTTCCAGGACGCGCTGCAGTACATCCGCGCCGAGAGCGGACGGCATTTCGACCCCGCCTGCGTGCGTGCCTTCGAGGCGCGCATCGACGCCGTCGCCACGATCATGCGCGACCTGGGCGACACGCCCAGCTGAACCGGGCCCCGCATGCTGAGCCGGCTGCCGCTCCCCGACTTCGCCGACCGCCTGCTGCAACGCATCCGCGCAAGGCCGGACACCGAGTTTCAGCAGGCCTTCATCCGCCTGTGCGTGGTGCTCGGCTTCTACCTCTACTTCTCGCTCAGCTGGCTCACGCATAGCCCGGCGATGGCCGAGCAGGTCCACGTCCTCGGCATTTCACTCACGCTGATCTCGCTCGCCCTCCTGGTCGGCTCGGTCGTCGACACCGGCGCCTCGACGCTCCGGCGCGGGCTCGGCATGCTGCACGATTTCTCCGTCGCCACCTACATGCTGGCGATCACCAACGAGACCGGCGCGCCGGTCGCCGCGCTCTACCTGTGGGTGACGCTGGGCAACGGCTTCCGCTACGGCCTGCCCTATCTGTACGTGTCGACCGCGGCGTCGGCCATCGGCTTCATCGTCGTATACGAATTCAATCCCTTCTGGCACACGCATTTCCCGCTGTGGCTCGGCATCTGGTTCACCCTCATCGCGATCCCGCTGTACACGTCGAGCCTCCTTCGGCAACTGCACGCCGCGGTGAAGCGCGCGCACGAAGCGAGCCTTGCCAAGTCGCGTTTCCTGGCGAACATGAGCCACGAACTGCGCACCCCCTTGAATGGCGTGATCGGCGTCGCGGACCTGCTCGCCGAAACCCCGCTCAACAAGGAACAGCAGGAACTCGCGCACATCATCCGCAGCTCCGCCAATACCCTGCTCGAGCTGATCGACAAGGTGCTCGACATCTCGCGCATCGAATCCGGCCGCCTCCTGACCACGGCGGAAGACTTCGACCTCCACCGGCTGGTCAACGGCACGGCCGCGATGCTCGCGCCGCTAGCGCAGGCCAAGGGCCTGGTGCTCGCCGCGCACATCGCGCCGCAGACCCCCTTCCACCTGCGCGGCGACGCGCGCCACCTGCGGCAGATCCTCGTCAACCTGATCGGCAACGCGATCAAGTTCACCGAGCATGGCCGGGTCGACCTCTACGTCCGCCCGATCGGCCTCGGTGATCCGCAACGGCTGCGCTTCGAGGTCGTCGACACCGGCATCGGTATTCCCGAGGCGGCCCAAGCGAGGATTTTCGAGAGCTTCACCCAGGCTGACACCTCGATCACCCGACGCTATGGCGGCAGCGGGCTCGGCACCGCCATCGCCAAGCATCTGGTGGAAACGCTCGGCGGCCAGATCGGCCTGCACAGCCGCGAGGGGGAAGGCACGACGATCTGGTTCGAGCTGCCGTTCGAGCAGTCGGCCGAACCGGCCGAATCCGCGGAGGCCCACTTCGAAGCGCCGATGCGGGTCGCGATCCTCGCCAGCGCGGAACTCGGCTTGCGGCTCAAGACGGTGATCGGTGGCTGGGGCGCGGAAACCGTCGCCGTGAGCAACACCACCCGCTTGGCCGCCGAACTGGCGAGCGCCCTCAATGGCGGCGCGACGCTCGGCACCGTGGTGGTCGAGCGCACCGCGCTGCCGGGCGACCCGATCGCCTTTTTGCATTTGCTGCGCGACGACCCGGCGTTGGCCAATCTGCCGGTGATCCTCATCGAACCCGAGGACAGCCTCCCCTCAGCACGCGACGCCCAATGGCTGCTGGCGGGCTATGCCTCGGTGCTGCGCGCACCGGTCAACAGCACGCTGCTGTTCAACGCCATGCATGCCGTCGTCAGCCAGGACATGCCGCCCAACGTGGTGTCGCTCGCCAGCCATTTCGAAGCGCAAGCCGGACAGGTCCGCGAACTGCGCATCCTGGTGGCCGAGGACAACCCGGTCAACCAGCGGGTGATCCGGAGCTTGCTGGAGCACGCCGGACACCGGACCGTGCTCGCCAGCGACGGCGAGGAAGCCTTGGCCCTGCTCGAAGCCGCGGAGCAACCCTACGATCTCGCCATCGTCGACATGCACATGCCCGGCCTGTCCGGTGCCGAGGTCGTGCAGCGCTGGCGCTTCATGGAAAGCGGCCACCTGCCCATCATCATGCTCACCGCCGATGCCCGCGCGGAGGCCAAGGCCCAGTGCACCGAGGCGGGCGCCGACGCCTTTCTCACCAAGCCAGTGAACAGCCGCGGGCTGGTCGAGGCGATCGCGCACCTCGTCGCCCCTGCCGCAGCCCCGAGCGCCACGGCTGCCGGAAAGGCGGCGAGCGATCCGGAAAGCACGCTCGACGAGTCGGTCCTCGCCGATCTCGCCACGCTGGGCGGCCCGCGCTTCATCGAGGAATTGCTCGCGAGCTTCAGCGAAGACAGCAAGCGCGCGCTGCAGGACGTCGAGCGCGCGCTGCAGCTGGAGAACTACGGCCTGTGGCACGACCAGCTGCACAAGCTCAAGGGCGGCGCGCGCGACGTCGGCGCGCGCGAGCTCGCCGAACGCTGCGCCGAGGCCGAGCGCATCAAGCCGTTCGAGCTCACCAGCGCGACCGCGCGCGAGCGGCTCGACGCCGTCCTGCGCGCCCACGACGCCACGCACGTGGCGCTGCAGGCCTACCTCGAGCGCGAGCTACGTGCCGAACGCATTTGACGCCGCGGCGGCGCCCGTCTCGACCTTGCCCGTCTGGCGGCTGACCAGCCGCTCCATCATGCGCAAGTCCTTGGGCTGCAGCCGCAGCGCGGCGTCGACCCAGATTTCGGTGATGCGCACCAGTTCGTTGTACGCCACGGGCTGGCTCACTTCGCGCGCCGCCCGCAGCGCGAGAATGCCATTGCGCGATTTTTCCTCGCGCCGCACGTAGTCGTGCACTGCCGCCTCGCCCTGGCCCGGCTCCGCGAGCACGTCAACGATCCCGATTTCGTGCAGCTCCTCGGCAAGGTAGAGCTTGCCGCTGCGAATGATCTTCTCGGCCAGATGGTGACCCACGCGGCGGCCCAGGAAGCTCATCGCCCCCATGCCCGGAAACAGGTTGAAGAGAATTTCGGGCAGGCCCATCTTGGCGCCGCGCTCGGCGATCAGGACATTGGCGGCGAGCGCGCTCTCGAAGCCGCCGCCCAGCGCCTGCCCCTGCACCAGGGCGATGCTGGTGACCTCGGGCCGGTTGAGATGGCTGTGCACCGCATACGAGCAGTCGACACACGCGATCGCATACTGGTAGAGCGCGGCGCGGTCACGCGCCTCGATGAGGCGCATGAAGAGGTCGAGGTCGCCGCCGAGGCTGAAGATTTCCGGCACGCGCGAGGCGACGACGAAGTACTTCGCCGGTGTCTGCGCCGGATCGTCGATCGCCTCGACCAGGCCCTGGCCCCAGGCGAGCAGCTCACCGAGCAGCGTCGGCGTGAAGCAGGGTCGCGGCTCGGCATGCATGTAGCCCCAGGCAATCTGGCTGTGCGGATCAAAGTAGGTGGTGAGCTGGGTAAAGCCGGTCGGCTCGGGGTGCAGCGTGCTGGAAACAGCGTGCAGTGGCGCCATGATGTCCTCCTTGGTGTGCGGTTGATCGACACATCCGACGAATGCTCGGCATGCCGCCACAGCCTAGCGTGCTGCCCCAGCCGACTCAAGCAGGAAAACGTGAACATGGAAACGCCGCCACATCTGGTGGCCGTGGCGGTCGCGCGGCCTCAGATCTTGCGTTTCAGGCCGCTGGCTGGAACGTCCAGAGCATGCGCAGCGCGAGCACGATCAGGAGCAGGGCGAAGATCCGCTTCAGTGGCCGCACCGGCAGGCGGTGGGCGGTGCGCGCGCCCAGCGGCGCGGTAAGCACGCTGCCGACGACGATGCCGGCGAGCGCGGGGAGATACACGAAACCCAGGCTGCCCGGCGGCAGGTCCGCCACGCCCCGGCCGCCGATGGCGTAGCCGATCGCGCCGGCGAACGCGATCGGGAAGCCGATCGCGGCCGAGGTCGCGATGGCGCGATGCAGCGGCACGTTGTGCCACAGCATGAAGAGCACCGAGAGGGTGCCGCCGCCAATGCCGACCCAGCTCGACACCGCGCCGATCACGCCGCCGGCGAGGCTCGTCCCCGCGAGGCCCGGCAGCGCCCGGTGCGGCGCGGGCTTGAAGTCTAGCCACATCTGGATCGCGGCGTAGAACAGGAAGACAACGAAGAAGAGCTTGAGGACCAACGCCGACACCTGCGCCGCGAGCAGGGCGCCGGCCAGCGTCCCCAGCAGGATACCCGGGGTGATGCGCCGCACCAGCGGCCAGTCGACCGCGCCGTGGCGATGGTGCGCCCGCACGCTCGAAAGCGACGTGAACAGGATGGACGCGAGCGAAGTGCCGAGCGCCACCTGCGGCTCGATGCCGGCAGCCAGCCCCTGCCCATGCAGCAACATGATCATGACCGGCACGATGATGAGGCCGCCGCCGACGCCGAGCAGGCCAGCCACGAAGCCGACCACCAGCCCAAGGCCGACGTAGGCCGCGAGCAAGGCCGGCGCGAGCTCCGGGATCAAAGCTTCTTGACGATGAAGGCGTACTCGGCCGGATCGACCGGCGTGATCGACAGCCGGTTGCCGCGCTGCAGGATGCGCATGTTGGCGAGCTCGGGATAGCTGCGGATCTCGGCCAGCGGCATCAGCCGGGTTTTCTTCACGAGCTTGACGTCGACGTTGAACCAGCGCGGGTTTTCCGGCGTCGCCTTGGGGTCGAAGTACTTGTTCTTGGGGTCGAACTGGGTCGCGTCCGGGTAGGCGAGCGCGCTCACCTCGGCCAGCCCGACGATGCCCGGCTCGGCGCACGAGGAATGGTAGAACAGCACCTTGTCGCCGACCTGCATCTGGTCGCGCATGAAGTTGCGTGCCTGGTAGTTGCGCACGCCGTACCACGCCACGGTCTGATTGGGCATGGCGGCGAGGTCGTCGATCGAGACGTCGCTCGGCTCCGATTTCATCAGCCAGTAGCGCATGCTCACGCTCGCTTGATCAGCGTGCCGACGCCTTCCGGCGTGAGAATTTCCAGCAGCAGCGCGTGCTCGACGCGTCCATCGATGATGTGCGCGGTCTTCACGCCGCTGTTCACCGCATCGAGCGCGTAGCCAACCTTGGGGATCATGCCGCCGGAGATCGTGCCGTCCTCGATCAGCTCGTCGACCTGGCGCGGCGTGAGGCCTGTAAGCAACTCACCCGACTTGTCGAGCACCCCCGGCGTGTTGGTCATGAAGATGACTTTCTCCGCCTGCAGCACGCCGGCGATCTTGCCGGCGGCGACGTCAGCGTTGATGTTGTAGGCGTTGCCTTCCTTGTCGGTGCCCAGCGGCGCGACCACCGGGATGAAATCGCGCGCGTCGAGCACCTCGATGATCTCGGGGTCGATGCTGGTGATCTCGCCGACCTGGCCGATGTCGAGCAGCTCCTCGGCCTTTTCTTTCGATGGCACCAGCATCTTCTTGGCGTGGATGAAGTTGCCGTCCTTGCCGGTCAAGCCCACCGCCTTGCCGCCGTGCTTGTTGATGAGCGTGACGATGTCCTGGTTCACGAGGCCGCCCAGCACCATCTCGACGACGTCGAGCGTTTCCTCGTCGGTCACCCGCATGCCCTGGATGAACTCGCTCTGCTTGCCGATGCGCTGCAAGAGGCCGGCGATCTGCGGGCCACCGCCGTGCACCACGACCGGATTCATGCCGACCAGCTTCAGGAGCACCACGTCCTTGGCAAAGGCCTCCATCAGGTGGCGCTCGGTCATGGCGTTGCCACCGTACTTGATGACGATGGTCTTGTCGTAGAAGCGCTGGATGTAGGGCAGCGCCTCGGACAGGATGTGGGCCTTGTCGGCCGCGGTGTGTATGGTGGTCATGGCGGCTCCGGAGCGGACTGCGTGAATTTTACGCCAAGAAAAAGGCGGCGCGCGGCCCTCCGGGTTTGCGGCTGTCCGGTTCCGGGACGGCGACTGTCGACTTGCAGCGGCGCATGGCCTGCCGCAGGAAGCCGATTGCCGTCCCGATGTCATGCATCTAAAGTGCGCCCACCTGCGTAATAAAGGCAGAAATAAATGAAGATGCGCGATGCACAAACCTGGCTGGACGAACACGGCGATTACCTGTTCCGGATCGCCCGTCGACAATTGCATTCTGACGAGCTGGCCGAGGACGCAGTGCAGGACACCCTGCTCGCGGCCCTGACTGCCCGGGAACGCTATGCAGGCGACGCCAGCCCACGCACGTGGCTCGTCGGCATCCTCAAGCACAAAATCGTCGACATCATCCGCCGGCGTGTGCGCGAGGTAGAGTTGCCGGCAGGCGATGAAGACGAAGAAGCGGTCGACGCATTGTTCCGGCAAAACGGTCATTGGGCCGAGCCCTTGCGCGCCTGGGGCAATCCACAGACCGAGGCAGAATTGAGCCAGCTGCGGCGCGTCCTGTATGACTGTGCCGACCGCCTGAAGCCCGTGATGGCGCAGGTATTCAGCCTGCGCGAAGTGGGCGGGATGGAGACAGAGGAAATCTGTAAGGAATTGGGCATCACCCCGACCAACTGCTGGGTACTGCTGCATCGCGCGCGATTGTTCATGCGTCAGTGCCTGGAGCTGAACGGTTATTCGGGAGCGGGGGCATGAAATGGCTGACAACGTGCAAGGAAACGACCGCCCTCGCGTCACGTGCCATGGATACCCGCCTGTCGTTCGGCGAGCGCATTGCACTGCGAATGCACCTGGCAATCTGCGCCAACTGCGCGCGCTTTGCCCGGCAGATAAACGACATGCGCATTTTTTTGCGCGGGGATGCGACAGGCGATGCGGGGCCCCGGCTCGCTGAAGCCGCCCGCCGACGCATCGAAACAGAATTGCAGAACAAGCTCGGTCACTGAGCCTTTTGCAGAAAGCCGGGCAACCGGTCAATGTTGTATCAATCATTCACTTAGGAGAGAAAACCATGTCCAACAAAACCCTGATCGCCACCGCCCTCGGCACCGCCTTCGCCGCCGGCATGGCCGCCGCCCCCATCGCCTCGGCTGCGGAAAATCCCTTTGCCCTCACCGGCCTGTCATCCGGCTACCAGGTCGCTGACAACCACGCTGCCAAGCCCGCGTCCAAACCGGCCGAGGGCAAGTGCGGCAGCACCGCCAAGATGAAGGACGGCAAATGCGGCGAAGGCAAGTGCGGCAGCACCGCCAAGATGAAGGACGGCAAATGCGGCGAAGGCAAGTGCGGCGGCGCCAAGGCCCAAGGCGACGCCAAGAAGGCCGAACCCGGCAAGACCAGCACTGAAAAGCAGTAAGCCTTCCGTGCCCTCCCTGCGCCTCGCCGGCGCGGGGCTCGGGTTCCGGCGCGAACTCATTCCCGCGCTGAAAACCCGGGTGCCCGACGCCATCGATTTCTTCGAACTCGCTCCGGAAAACTGGATCGATATGGGGGGCGTGTTCGGCCGCGACCTGCGCGGTTTCACCGAGCGTTACCCCTTTGTCTGCCACGGCCTGTCGCTGTCGCTCGGCGGGCCGTCGCCGCTCGACGAGGTTTTGCTGCGCAGGATCCGGCAGTTCATGGATACCCACGGCATCGGGCTTTATACCGAACACCTGTCGTACTGCTCGGACGACGGTCACCTGTACGACCTGTTGCCGATTCCCTTCACGGACGAGGCGGTGAAATATGTCGCCGCGCGCATCCGCCGCGCGCAGGACATCCTCGAGCGCCGCATCGCGATCGAAAACGCTTCCTACTACGTCACCCCGCCGATCGCCGATCTGGACGAACTCACATTCATCCGTGCCGTGCTCGCTGAAGCCGACTGCGACCTGCATCTCGACGTCAACAACGTTTACGTCAACAGCGTGAACCACCGCTACGACCCGCTCGAATTCATCCGCGCGCTGCCGACCGAGCGCATCGTCTATCTGCACGTCGCCGGACACTACGCCGAGGCGCCCGACCTCATCGTCGACACCCACGGCGCCGACGTGATCGACCCGGTATGGTCGCTGCTGGCGGAAACCTACCGTCTCCATGGCGTCGCGCCGACACTGCTGGAGCGTGACTTCAATATTCCGCCGCTCGCCGAACTGGCCGGTGAGGTCGAGCACATCGCCCGCCTGCAGACCACACACCGCAGCCATGAACAAGACCGACGCGCGTCCTGAATTCCAGCGCTGGCAGTTCGCGTTCACCGCGCACCTGCGCGACCCGCAGGTGAACCCGCGCCCCGCCGGCGTCGAGGCGCGACGCATGAAGATCTACGCCGAGCTGCTCTACAACAACGTCGAAAGTTTTCTGCTGGGCTGCTTTCCGGTATTGCGGCAGGTGCTGGGCGCGCGCCGCTGGAAAAAGCTGGTGCGCGCCTTTTTCGCCACGCACCGCAGCCGCACCCCCTACTTCCGCCAGATTCCGGACGAGTTCATCCAGTTCCTGCAGGGCGAATGGGAAGTGGGCGACACATATCCGCCCTACACGCTGGCGCTGGCGCACTACGAATGGATCGAGCTGGTGCTGTCGGTATCGACGCGCAGCGCCGGCCGCGCGGTGAATACTGCAGGCGACCTGCTCGATGGCGTGCCGGTGGCCAACCCCGTGCTTGCCAACCTGCGCTACGCGTGGCCGGTGCACCGCATCGCGCCGCGCCGCAAGGTGGCGCCGGCGGAAACGTTTCTCTTGGTCTATCGCGACGCCGACGACACCGTGCGGTTCGTCGAGATCAACGCTTTCACCGCGCGCCTGATCGCGCTATTGGAATCCGCCACGCTGACCGGCCGCGCAGCGCTGGAAACGGTCGCGGCGGAAAGCGCGCACCCCAACCCTGCGCGCGTCCTGGAAGCCGGCGCCGCGCTGCTCGCCGACCTGCGCGCGCGCGGCGCGCTGCTCGGCACCGCGGCTTAGTGGTGGTGCGGCATGCCGCCGGGCATGCGCGCCTCGGCCTTCACCTCGACCGTCTGCCGCTTGCCGCCGGATTCGATCGTTAGCGTGAGCGGGATTACCTCGCCGGCGGCGATCGGTTTGGCGAGATTCATCAGCATGATGTGGTAGCCGCCCGGTTCGAGCGAGACCGTCTTGCCCTTGGGCAGGTCGATCGCCTTGACTTCGCGCATGCGCATGACGTCGCCGTCCATTTTCATTTCGTGCACCTCGACGCGCGGCACCGCGGGGCTCGACGCGCCGACCAGCTTGGCGTCGGCATCGGCGGTGAGCTTCATGTAAGCGCCGCTCACTTTTTGTCCCGGCATGGTGGCGCGCGCCCAGGCATCGGCGACGCTGACATTGACGGCCCAGGCCGATTGCGCGGCGATGGCGACCACGACGGAAAACATCCATGCGTTCAGTTTCATTTCAGCTCCAATTCCATTGACAAAAGTTTTCGCCACGTTGCAGCAAGGATGGTGGCACGGCTGCCAACGATAATCCATCGAGGCCATGCCGAGGGTGCGACAAAGCGTCGCAGCCCCCCCCGCGACACAGATTGCGACGATTTGTCACATTCCCCTGCCACAGCGGGCCTTCTAGACTTTCGCGGATTTTCACACTCAGGAAAACAACATGAAAAACGCCATACCCTCGCCGCGCACCCCGCTTACGCTCGCTCTCTCTCTGGTTCTCTCATCCGGCGCGTTCGCGCAAAGCGCCTCGCCGACCCCGCTCGAAGCCGTAATCGTGAGGAGCACCCCCGAGCCCCTGGAAACCGCCTTCCCGGGTACCGCGCTCGATGCGACGGACCTGGCGCACCTGCGCGCCGCCACCTCCGACACCGCGAGCCTGTTGCGCGACCTACCCGGCGTGAGCCTCTACGGCGCCGGCGGCGTCTCCAGCCTGCCGGCCATCCGCGGCCTGGCCGACGACCGCCTGCGCATCAAGGTCGACGGCATGGACCTCATCGCGGCCTGCCCCAACCACATGAATTCGCCGCTCTCCTATATCGATCCGACCGCGGTCGCGACGGCGACGGTGTACGCCGGCGTGACGCCCGTCAGCGTCGGCGGCGACAGCCTCGGCGGCACCATCCTGGTGGAATCGGCTGCGCCCGCCTTCGCGCAGCCGGGCCGGGGCACGCTGACGACGGGTGAAGCCGGTGCCTTCACCCGCAGCAACGGCAACGCCTACGGCGCCAACCTCGCCGCCACCGTCGCCAGCGAAACGCTTCACTTCAGCTACACCGGCTCGTACGCGCAGGCCGACAACTACCAGGCCGGCGACAACTTCAAGACCTACACCTTCACCGGCCGCGCCGGTCACACCCTACCGCTCGACGAGGTGGGTTCCACCGCCTACGAGGCGATCAACCAGGCGCTGAAGTTCGCGTGGAAGAACGGCGGCGACCTGTTCGAGTTCAAGTACGGCCGCCAGCACATTCCCTACGAAGGCTATCCGAACCAGCGCATGGACATGACGGACAATGTCAGCGACCAGTTCAACCTCGCGTGGACCGGCAAGCGTGACTGGGGCACGTTGAAGGCACGCGCCTGGTACGAGCACACGCAGCACGAAATGGATTTCGGCGACGACAAGCGCTACTGGTATGGCATCGACTCGGGCGGCAACAACCCGCCCGGCGGCGCCGCCATCGACTGCTCGGCGTTGCCTGCGGGGATAGGCCCCACCTGCGCCGCCGGCATGCCCATGTATACCGACGGCAAGAACACTGGCCTCACCCTGCACGCCGAGATTCCGCTGGCCAACCAGGACACGGTGCGCGTGGGCGCGGAGTATCAGCGCTACCGGCTCGACGACTGGTGGACAGCTTCCGGCGCAATGATGTGGCCCAATATCTTCCTCAACATCAACGACGGCCAGCGCGACCGCACCGCCGTATTCGGCGAATGGGAAGGCCGTTTCAACCCGCAGTGGACAGGCCTGGTCGGCGTGCGCCACGAGACGGTGAAAATGGACGCGGGCCCCGTCTCGGGCTATGCGGCGACGAATGCGATGGGCAGCAACCAGTTGATCGACAGCACGACCTTCAACGCCGCCGACCGAAGCAAGACCGACCGCAACTGGGACCTCACCGCGCTCGCCCGCTACACGCCGACCGCGATCCAAACCTACGAAATCGGCGTGGCGCAGAAAACCCGATCGCCGAACCTGTACGAGCGCTACACCTGGTCGACCTGGCAGATGGCGGCGCTGATGAACAACTTCGTCGGCGACGGCAACGGCTATGTCGGCAACTTGAACCTCAAGCCCGAAGTCGCGCGCACCGTGAGCTTCACCGCCGACTGGCACGATGCCGGCAAGGCGCAATGGGGGGTGAAGCTCACGCCCTACTACACCCACGTCAAGGACTACATCGACGCCGTGCGCCTGCCAGGCCAGACCGGCACGACCAACTTCGTGCGGCTGCGCTACGCCAACCAGTCCGCCCGCCTCTACGGCGCCGACCTCTCCGGCCATGCGCGGGTCGCGCGCGGCACGGCCTGGGGCGATTTCGCCGCGCGCGGCACACTGAGCTACGTGCGCGGCGAGAACCGCGACACCGGCGACAATCTCTACAACATCATGCCGCTCAACGCGAAGCTCGGCCTCACCCAGACCTACGGTCGCTGGCGCAACGCCGTCGAAGGTGAACTCGTCGCGCGCAAGGACAATGTCTCCGCGGTGCGCAACGAAATGCAGACCCCGGGCTACGGCCTCGTCCACCTGCGCGCGCGCTACGAGGAAAAGCGCTACAGCGTCGACTTCGGCGTCGAGAACCTGTTCGACCGTTTCTACTCGCTGCCACTGGGCGGCGCCTACGTGGGCCAGGGCACGACCATGACCAACCCGCCGCCGCCGAACTACCCGCAATGGGGCACGCCGGTCCCCGGCCCCGGCCGTTCCATCTACGCCGGCGTCAACGTCAAGCTCTAGAGAAACGCCTGCCTGACAGCGCGAGGGATAAATTTCCTCGCGGTCACGCGCAGGCGCGCCCCCCGGCCGCTCGCCTGCCGCCGGCACCGCACGGGCGGCCCCGGCGGCCCGCGCATTACAATGCCGCCATGGCCGCGCCGCCCGATCCCACGCTGCTTTCCACCCTGCCTGCCCGTGCGCTGCTCGGCCGCTTGCTCGCTGTCCGCGTTTCGCTGATCGTCGGCTGGACGGTGGGCATCTTGTGGCTGCACGCCGGGCTGGGGATCCGCCTGCCGCTGCTGGAGATGGGCACGGTGCTGGCGCTGATGGCGCTGTTCGCCCTCTCCACGGCCTGGCGGCTGCGCCTCGACGCGCCGGCGACGCAGATGGAATTTCTCGCCCACCTGCTCGCCGACCTCACCGCCTTCGCGGTGCTCGTGTTCTTCAGCGGCGGCGCGACCAACCCCTTCGTCTCGCTCATGCTGGTGCCGGTCATCATCGCCGCGATCACGCTGCGTCCGGTCTGGGTGTGGCTGCTGGCCGGGGTGGCGGGCGGCTATTACGCATTGCTGCTGTTCTATTTCCAGCCGCTCGCGGTGGCCGACCCCGCCACCGCCACAGCCATGCACCTGGCGGGCATGTGGTTCAACTTCCTGGTCAGCGCTGCGCTGATCGCTTTCTTCGTCACGCGCATGCACGCCGCGCTGCGCCAGCGCGACCGTGAACTGGCCGAACTGCGCGAAAGGCAGCTGCGCGACGAGCGCATCGTCGCGCTGGGCACGCAGGCCGCGCTGGTGGCGCACGAGCTCGCCACCCCGCTCGCGACGATCCAGACCACCGCGCACGACCTCGCCGTCGAATTCGCCAACGACCCCGACATCGGTGACGACTGCCGCCTACTCGAAAAGCAGGCGCAGGCCTGCAAGACCCTGCTGACCCAGCTCACCTTGCGCGCGCAGGATAAGCCTGCGGCCGCCGAGCCGCTCAAATCCTGGCTCGCCGGCGTGATCGAGCGCTGGCAGGTGCTGCGCCCGGACGCGCGCATCACCACCGAACTGCCCGCCGACCCCCGCGACTTCGTCCCGCCCGACGGACTCGAGCAGGCGATCCACAACCTCCTCAGCAACGCGGCCGACGTCTCGCCCGACGCCGTCGAGTTCGACGCGGACGCGCAGGCCGATGGGCTCGTCATCGACATCGCCGACCGCGGCCCGGGGTTCAGCCCCGAGCAGAAGGCGCAGGCCGGCCGCGTGCTGTTCAGCGGCAAGCCAGGGCGCGGCTGGGGCATGGGATTGGCGCTCACTCACGCCACGCTGGAGCGTCTTGGCGGCAGCCTCACCCTCACCGAGCGCGATGGCGGCGGCAGCCGCGTGCGCATCACCCTGCCCTGGAGCAAGCCCGTATGAGTGCCCCCGTGATCAAGCTCCTGATCGTCGAGGACGACGCCGACTTCGCCGCGGCGCTGGCGCGCGCGATGACCAAGCGCGGCTGCGCGGTTGCGCTGGCGCACGATGCCGCCCAGGCCCGAAGCGTTGCCGACAGCTTCGCCCCCAGCCACGCGGTCGTCGACTTGAAGCTACCGGGCGAATCGGGACTCAAGGTCGTCGTGCAGCTCGCCGCGCGCGATCCGGCGCCGGCGATCGTCGTGCTCACCGGCTACGCCAGCATCGCGACCGCGGTCGAGGCGGTGCGCCTCGGCGCGCGGCATTACCTCGCCAAACCGGCCAACGCCGACGAGATCCTCGCCGCCCTGCTGCGCGACCAGCCCGACGCGGGCCTCGACGTGAATCCCGAACCGCTGTCGGTGGCGCGGCTGGAATGGGAGCACATCCAGAAAGTGCTCGCCGAGCACGACGGCAACATCTCGGCGACGGCACGCGCGCTGAAGATGCACCGGCGCACGCTGCAAAGGAAGCTCGAGAAACGCCCGCCCAAACCGGAGTAGGACATGCGGAACTTGGCGACATGCGCCGCAGTCTCTCGCTCGCCCTTCTCTCGAAAGCCTCTGCCATGAACATTCAATCGCTGCTCGACCAACTGCTCAACGCCGGGCAGTCGGCCGTTTCCGGCAATCCCTCCCAACCCGCCCGGCCCGGCAAAACCGGCTACGCCAATTTCGGCACCGGGATGCTCGCCGGCGGCGCGCTGGGTCTCCTGCTTGGTGACAAGCGGGTACGCAAGTTCGGCGGCAAGGCGCTCGCCTACGGCGGTGCCGCGGCGCTCGGCGCGCTGGCATTTCGCGCCTACAGCAACTGGCAGCAGCAGAAGGCGGCCGCGGGCGTCGCGGCGACCGCCGCGCCCGCCCCCCAGCCGACACAGTTCCTGCCGGCGCCCGCGTCGGAAGACCATAGCCGAGCCGTGCTGAAGGCACTGATCGCCGCCGCCAAGTCGGACGGCCACATCGACGAACGCGAGCGCGGGCTGATCGAACAGAAGCTCCACAGCATGGCCGACGATCCGGCGCTGCGCCGCTGGATCGACGAGGAAGTCGCGCGTCCCCTCGACCCCGCGGACGTCGCGGCGGCCGCGACGTCCATGGAAGTCGCGAGCGAGATGTATCTGGTGAGCGTGCTCGTCGTCGACACGGAGAGCTTCATGGAGCGCGCCTACCTCGACGAGCTGGCGAAGAAGCTCAACCTGCCGGGCGACCTCAAGATGCAGCTCGAAACGGAAGCGAGGCAGGCGCTCGCGACGGCCTGAGTCAGTGGCCCGCGGTCCAGTCGACGAGGCCGAAGTAGGCGGTCGCGAGCACCACGCCGCCGAAGATGATGCGGTACCAGGCGAACACCGTGTAGTCGTGGCGGCTGACGAACTTGATCAGCGTGCGCACCGCGATGAGCGCACTGACGAAGGACGCGACGCCACCGATGGCGAACAGCGGAATGTCACCGGCGTCGAACAGGTGCCAGTTCTTGTAGAGATCGTAGGCCGTCGCGGCGAACATGGTCGGGATGGCGAGGAAGAACGAGAACTCGGCCGCGGCCTTTCTCGATAACCCGAGGAAGAGGCCGCCGATGATGGTCGCGCCCGAGCGCGAGGTGCCGGGAATCATCGCCAGCGCCTGCGCGAAGCCCACCCCCAGCGCGCGCCGCCAGCCGATGTCGTCGATCGTCTCGGCGCTGACCGTGTGGCGGCGGCGTTCGGCCCATAGAATCAGAAGGCCGCCGATCACCAGCGCGGAGGCCACCACCAGCGGGTTGAATAGATAGCCCTTGATCTCCTTGTAGAACAGAAAGCCCAGCACCGCGGCCGGCAGGAAGCCGGCCATCAGATTCACCGCGAGACGCTGCGACGCTCGGTCGCGATGCAACGTGGTCGCCACGTAGGCGAGCCGCACGCGGTATTCCCACACCACCGCGAGGATCGCCGCGAGCTGGATGGCGATCATGAACACCTTGGCCTTCTCACCCGTGAAGCCGAGCAGCTGCCCGGCGATGATGAGGTGGCCGGTGCTCGAGATCGGCAGGAATTCGGTGACGCCCTCGACGATGCCGAGGATGAGGGCGTGGAGGATGAGGGTGGGGTCGGCCATGGGGTCGGGTCGGGCATGAAAAAAGGCGCGCCGCCTCGGCGCGCGTGCCGATTATACGCATGGACTCGGCAACCCCCCGCCGGCTACAGCAGGCGGATCTGTTCGCTCTGGCACTCGACCACGCGGTTCCGTCCCTGCGCCTTGGCCTGGTAGAGGCACTCGTCGGCCACCGCGATCAGCGCATCGAGCGTGCCGTGGACGTCTTCCTTCTGCGCGACGCCGACGCTGGCCGTGACCCGCGTTTCGCCCGCCTCACCCGGGACGCGCAGCGCACCGACGGCTTCGCGCAGGCGTTCCGCCAGCACCAGCGCCTCGCGCAGCGCGGTGTCCGGCATGAACACGACGAACTCCTCGCCGCCCCAGCGCGCCAGCACGTCGCCTTCGCGCACCGATTGCCGCAAAGTCTCGGCGACCGCACGCAGCACCGCGTCGCCATGCGCGTGGCCATGGGCATCGTTGACCTCTTTGAAGCGGTCGATGTCGAGCAGCAGCACGGCGGCATTGTGGCCATGGCGCAGCGCGTTGCTCCACAGCGCGCGGGTCTTGTCGTAGAACGCGCGCCGGTTGTTAGCGCCGGTGAGCGGGTCCAGGTGCGCCAGCCGTTCCGCGCGCATCCGCTCCTCCTGCCCGACGCGGAACTGGTAGCCCAGCGCGAGCGCCAGCAGCGTCGCGTCGACCAGCATACCGAGCTCGACGGCCCGGAACGTCCAGCTGTTGTAGGGAATGAAGCCCCAGGTCGACAGCGTCGTCAGCACCGCGCCGACCATTGCGGCCACCGCCGCCAGAAGAAAATATCTCGCCGGCTTCTGGCCGGCGCGCATCGCCATCACGCCGAGCGCCAGCATGACGAGGGCGAACAGGAAGGCGAAGCAGAACGCCACCAGGAGCGCGGCGACCTGGCTACCGAGCGCGACCGCGCCGCCCAGCAAAGCCAGTACCCCAGCGCAGAAGGCGATCACCGCCCGCCGCACCCGCGGGAAATACACCTGCAGATCGAGAAAACGAATGGCAAAGGCGAGCCCGGCGACGCCGTAGAGAACGATCAGAACGGGGTTCGCCCACTGCTGCCAGACCGGCGACGCCGGCCACAACCAGGCAAAGCCGTGGCCCGTGTAGGCGACGTTCATCGCGACGAAAGCCGCGAGGTAGACGGCGTAGAGCAGGTAGCGCAGGCTGCGCAGACTGACGTAAAGGATCGCGTTGTACGCCATCAGCGCGAGCAGGAAACCGTACACCCCGCCGTAGCTGAAGGCATTCAGCAACGCGCGCCGCTGCGCGGCCTCCGGCGCCTCGACATACACCGGCAGCACCATCGGGTCGGGGGTTTCGACGCGCAGGTAGACCTCGCTGACGCCGGACGCGAACGCATGATCGAAAGCGAAATCGCGGCTCGCGAGCGGCCGCTGCGCGAAAGGTTCGCGGTCGCCGGCGCGATAGCTGGCGACGGCCTGGCCCTCATGCAGAACGTAGAGCTCAATGTGATCGAGCCAGGCGGTGGCAAGTGTCAGCCTGCGCGGCAGCGGCGCGGCCGACAGATTGTCGACGGTGAAATGAAGCCACACGGCCGGCGCGCCGATGCCGAAATTGAGCACCGGGCTGCGCCCCGGCGAGAACGCCCCGGCCTCGCGGGCGGCGACCGCTTCAGCCAGCCCGAGCCGCGCTTCCCGCTCCTGCAGGTACGACACCGATAGGCCGATCGGCTCGGCCGCCGCGAAAGCCAGCGAACACGCGAGCAGCGCGACGACGCCGGCAAGGAAGGCGCGCAGACCGCGAAGTCCGCCGGGGACGCGGCGGGCGACGGAAACGCTCACACCTTGCGGTAGACCTCGGCGCCCTGCTTCACGAATTCGACCGCCTTCACTTGCATGCCCTTCTGCAGCGCCTCAGACTCGTTGAGGCCTTCCTTCGCGGCGAACTCGCGCACGTCCTGGGTGATCTTCATCGAGCAGAAGTGCGGGCCGCACATCGAGCAGAAGTGCGCGACCTTGGCGGACTCCTTGGGCAGGGTCTCGTCGTGGAAGGATTTCGCCTTGTCGGGGTCGAGGCCGAGGTTGAACTGGTCTTCCCAGCGGAATTCGAAGCGCGCCTTGGAGAGCGCGTTGTCGCGGATCTGCGCGCCGGGGTGGCCCTTGGCGAGGTCCGCAGCGTGCGCGGCGAGCTTGTAGGTGATGATGCCTTCCTTGACGTCATCCTTGTCCGGCAGGCCGAGATGCTCCTTCGGCGTGACATAGCACAGCATCGCCGTCCCGTACCAGCCGATCATCGCGGCGCCGATGCCGCTGGTGATGTGGTCGTAGCCGGGCGCGATGTCGGTGGTGAGCGGGCCGAGCGTGTAGAACGGCGCTTCGTCGCACCACTCGAGCTGCTTGTCCATGTTCTCCTTGATGAGCTGCATGGGCACGTGGCCGGGGCCCTCGATCATCACCTGCACGTCGTGCTTCCAGGCGACCTGGGTCAGCTCGCCGAGCGTCTTCAGCTCCGCGAGCTGCGCCTCGTCGTTGGCGTCGTAGATCGAGCCGGGACGCAGGCCGTCGCCGAGACTGAAGGCGACGTCGTAGGCCTTCATGATTTCGCAGATTTCCTCGAAGTGCGTGTAGAGGAACGACTCCTTGTGATGCGCGAGGCACCACTTCGCCATGATCGAGCCGCCGCGCGAAACGATGCCGGTCATGCGGTTCGCGGTCATCGGCACGTAGCGCAGCAAGACCCCGGCATGGATCGTGAAGTAGTCGACGCCCTGCTCGGCCTGTTCGATCAGCGTGTCGCGGAACATCTCCCAGGTGAGTTCCTCGGCCTTGCCGTCGACCTTTTCCAGCGCCTGGTAGATCGGCACGGTGCCGATCGGCACCGGGCTGTTGCGGATGATCCACTCGCGGGTTTCGTGGATGTGCTTGCCGGTGGAGAGATCCATCACCGTGTCGCCGCCCCAGCGGATCGCCCAGGTCATCTTCTCGACTTCTTCCTGGATGCTGGAGCCGAGCGCGGAGTTGCCGATGTTGGCGTTGATCTTCACGAGGAAGTTGCGGCCGATGATCATCGGCTCGGACTCCGGATGATTGATGTTGTTGGGGATGATGGCGCGGCCGCGCGCGACTTCGCTGCGCACGAACTCGGGCGTGATCTCGTTCTGCAGGCTGGCGCCGAAGGCTTGGCCGGGATGCTGGCGCGCCATCAGCGCCGCGAGCTTCTCGCCCATCGAGCCGGAAGCCTTGAGCGATTCGAGGTAGGCGGCACGGTTGTTGTTCTCGCGGATCGCGATGAACTCCATCTCCGGCGTGATGATGCCTCTACGCGCGTAGTGCATCTGCGTGACGTTCATGCCGGCCCTGGCGCGGCGCGGCTTGCGGTGCAGGCCGGGAAAACGCATGGGCGCGAGCTCGGGATTGGCAGCCTGCCGGCGCCCGTATTCGGAACTCAGGTCGGCGAGCACTTCAGTGTCGCCACGCGCCTCGATCCATTTCGCACGCAGGGCGGGCAGGCCCTGGCGGATGTCGATCTGCGCGGCCGGGTCGGTGTAGGGGCCGGAGGTGTCATAGACGAAGATCGGCGGATTCTTCTCGCCGCCAAAACCGGTCGGCGTGTCGGCCTGGGAAATCTCGCGCATGGGCACGCGGATGTCGGGCGTGCTGCCCTCGATGTAGACCTTGCGCGAGTTCGGCAGCGGCTGCACCGCGGCCTCGTCGACGTGGGCGGTGGCGGCGAGAAATTTCGGATGGGCGTTCATGTGGCGGGCACTCCAGTAAAAAAAAAGGGACGGAGGCCGCAATCAGCACCGCCCGGCAAACTTGCAAACAGGGCGGCCCTTCAAGCCTCCCTACGACGGTATCAACCGTGTCAGGTTCGAAGGGTATGTCTCACTCCGCTTGGCTAATGCCTGGCGGAGACCCCTGGCGAAGGACCACGGTATCGGAATTGTGGAATAATTGCAAGGCAAGACCCCATCTAACTTATTGAAATAAAAGGGCAGCGCATGAACTTCGAGGAGTCGCGTTTCAACATGGTCGAGCAGCAGATCCGCCCCTGGGAGGTGCTCAACCAGGAGGTGCTGGACCTCTTGTTCAAGGTTCGGCGCGAGGACTTCGTGCCCGAGGCGCACCGTCTACTCGCCTTTGTCGACATGGAAATCCCCCTCGGCCACGGGCAGCGCATGTGGACGCCCAAGCTCGAGGCGCGCGTCCTGCAGGAGCTCGACGTGCAGCCGGCCAATCGCGTGCTCGAGATCGGCACCGGCAGCGGCTACCTCACCGCGCTGCTCGCTTCGAAGGCCGCCGAAGTCGTGTCGGTCGACATCTACCCGGATTTCACGGAATCGGCTCGGCGCAAGTTGCGCGCCCACGGCTTCGACAACGTCGTGCTGCACACCGGCGACGCCGCGCGCGACTGGCCGGACGAGGCGGGCTTCGACGTGATCGTGCTCACCGGTTCGACGCCGCTCCTGTCCGACGCGCTGGTGCGCCGGCTGCGCGTCGGCGGGCGGTTGTTCGCGATCACTGGCGATGCGCCGGTGATGGAAGCACGGCTCGTCACCTGCACCGCGCCCGGCACGACCCGCAGCGTGAACCTGTTCGAAACCTGCGTGGCGCCGCTCGTCAACGCGCCCAAGCCTGCTGCCTTCGTTTTCTGATGGCGCGCGCATGAGGCAGTTCCGCCCCGCCGACCTCGCCGCCTATCTCGAGGCCGGCCACACGCCGGTGCTCCTCGACGTGCGCGAGCCCTGGGAATGGGAGGTCTGCCACCTGCCCGGCGCGATCCTTATCCCGATGCGCGAGCTACCGGCCCGCCTCGCAGAACTCGACAAGGACGCGGAAACCGTGGTGATCTGCCATCATGGCGTTCGCAGTTATCACGCCGCGCGCTATCTTGAAACGACCGGTTTCGATAATGTGATCAACCTGTCGGGCGGGGTCGCCGCCTGGGCCGACGAGGTCGACCCGGCGATGCCGCGCTATTGAACCTCCCTCATTCATGGATACCCCCATCACCATGCGCCTCAAGCCTTTAACCCTTGCCCTTACGCTCACGCTTGCCCCCGCCGCGCACGCGGCCAACCTGTCCGAGGTATTTCGTGACGCGCAAGCCTACGACGCGCAATTTGCCGCCGCCCGCGCCGCCTACCAGGCGGGGCAGGAAAAGTCGGTGCAGGGCCGTGCTGGCCTGCTGCCGAACGTGAACGTCGGCGGCAACGTGCGCTACAACAACGTCGATTCCAGTCTGCCCAACGGGGATGCCGACTTCGCCTCCAACGGGCTCTCGCTCACCGCCGCGCAACCGATCTTCCGGCGGCAGAACCAGGTGGTGTACGAGCAATCGAAGAACCAGGTGAAGATCGCCGAACTGCAGTTCCGCGCCGCCGAGCAGGCGCTCATCCTGCGCGTGGCGCAAGCCTACTTCGACGTGCTGCAGTCGCAGGACAACCTCGCCTTCATCGCCGCCCAGAAAAAGGCGATCACCGAGCAGCTCGCCGCCGCGAAGCGCAACTTCGAGGTCGGCACCGCGACGATCACGGACACCCACGAAGCGCAGGCGCGCTTCGACCTGGCGGTGGCGCAGGAAATCGCCGAGCAGAACACCTTCAACATCCGCCTGCGCGCGCTGGAGAAGCTCATCGGCAAGCCCGCCGGCGCGCTCGACGTGCTGATCGACAATCCGCCCATCAAGGCCGAGCCCGGCAACATCGACGAGTGGGCGCAGCGTGCGGCGCAGGGCAACCTGCAGACCGAGATCCAGCGCATCGCCAAGGCCATCGCCGACCAGGAAGTCGAGCGTAACCGCGCCGGCCACCTGCCCACGCTAGACGCGGTCGCCGGCTACACCATCAACAACAACCAGAACTTCGGCACCACCCAGGTCGACACCCGCACCGCCAGCATCGGGCTTGAGCTCAACCTGCCGCTCTACCAGGGCGGCCTTACCAGCTCGCGCGTGCGCGAGGCCGTGGCCAACCAGGACAAGGCGCGCAACGAGCTCGAGGCCGCGAGCCGCGAGGCCAGCCTGTCGGCGCGGCAGGCCTGGCTCAATGTCAACAGCGGTGCTGCGCGCGTACGGGCGCTGGAACAGGCGCTGGTTTCAACGAAAGCGCAGCTCGACTCGACCAAACTCGGCCTCGACGTCGGCGTGCGCACCAACCTCGACGTGCTCGACGCCGAGCAGCAGGTGCTATCGGCCCGCCGAGACCTCGCGGGTGCACGCTACGCCTACCTGCTGTCGGGGCTTGCGCTCAAGGCCGCTGTCGGCACGCTCGCTCCCACCGATCTGGCCGAGATCGACCAGTATCTGAAGCCCGCGCCGCGCTGAGGCGAGACGCGCTCACGCCCCGCCTAGCCAAGGCGCCAGCAGGTCCGCCAGCCTGCGCGCAGCGCCGCGGTGGCGGGCCGCAAACGCCAGTCCGGCTTCGCCCATGCGGGCGCGCGCCGCTTCATCCCTGAGTAGCCGCACCCCCGCCGCCAGGCAAGCGGCGGCGTCATCGACCCGCATCGCTGCGCCCGCCTCAATGGCGTCCTGCGTCGCCTGCGCGAAATTGAACGTGTGCGGCCCAACCAATACCGCCCGCCCCACGCTCGCTGCTTCGATGAGGTTCTGCCCGCCGAGCGGCACGAGGCTGCCACCGACGAAGGTGACGTCGCACGCGGCGTAATAGGCGAAGAGCTCGCCCAGGCTGTCGCCGAGCAGCACGCGCGTCTCCGGCCGCAGGGGCTCGCCGTCGAGCGCGCTGCGGCGCTGGTATCGCAGGCGGGCCGACTCGATCAGTCGGGCCACCTCGTCGAAGCGCTGCGGATGCCGCGGCACCAGAACCAGCAAAACGTCGGCCGGTGCCGCCTTCGCAAAGGCGCGCAGCAGCGGCGCCTCTTCGCCCTCGCGCGTGCTCGCCGCGAGCAGCACCGGTCGCGATCCCCACTGGGCCCGCCACGCCGCGCCGCGCGCCAGCTGTTCCGCGGGTGGCGCAATGTCGAACTTGAGGTTGCCGGTGACCTGCACCGACGCGGCGCCGAGTTTCAGTAGGCGGCTCGCGTCGGCCTCGGTCTGCGCGGCGACCAGCGCGATTCTGCTCAGGCAGGCGCGCGTCAGCGCAGGCAGGCGCGCGTAGCCGCGCGCCGAGCGTTCGGACAGGCGCGCGTTCGCGAGCACGAGCGGCACCTGCTGCCGCGCGGCTGCGTGGATGAGGTTCGGCCACAGCTCGGTTTCCATCAGGATGCCGACGCGCGGCCGCGCGCAACGGAGGAAGCGCCGCATCAGCCACGCGTAGTCGTAGGGTAGGTAGACGATACGGGCGAAATTGCCGTAGAGCGCTTCGGCGGTGGCGCGGCCCGTGGGCGTCATGCACGTGAGCAGGATCGGCAGCCCGGGATGCGCTGTGCGCAAGGCATCGAGCAGGGGCTGCGCCGCGCGCATTTCGCCCACCGAAACGGCGTGCACCCACACCGCCCCGCTCGCAGGCAGGGGGCCGCGCCCCAGCCGCTCGGCCCAGTGTTCGAGGTAGCCCCGCTCGCGGCGGCCGCGCCAAACGAGCCGCAGCGGAATCAGCGGCGCAGCCAGCAGCAGCACCAGTTTGTAAAGGCTCCAATCGAGCAGCAGGCGAAGCGTCGGCATGGCCGGATTGTAAAGGGCGCGGTGCTAGAATCGGCGCGACCCTGGAGGAGAAGCAATGAAAATCCTGCTCACCGGCGCCGCCGGGTTTATCGGCATGCACGTCGCGCAAATCTTGCTCAAGCGCGGCGACGAGGTCACCGGCATCGACAGCCTCAACGACTACTACGACCCGGCGCTCAAGCTCGCGCGGCTGGAGCAACTGAAGCCCTACCCGAACTTCCGCTTCGTCAAGGACGACATCTCCGACCGCATGGTGATGGAGGACCTGTTCGAAAAGGGTCATTTCGACGCCGTCATCAACCTCGCGGCGCAGGCGGGCGTGCGCTACTCGCTGAAGAATCCGCACGCCTACGTGCAATCGAACCTGGTCGGCTTCGCCAACCTGCTCGAGGGCTGCCGCAACCACGGCATCAAGCACTTCGTCTACGCCAGCTCGTCGAGCGTGTACGGCGCCAACACCAAGATCCCGTTCTCGGTGCACGATCCGGTCAACCATCCGGTGAGCCTCTACGCCGCGAGCAAGAAGGCCAACGAGCTGATGGCGCACACCTACTCGCACCTCTACGGCCTACCGACCACGGGGCTGCGCTACTTCACCGTGTATGGTCCCTGGGGTAGGCCCGACATGTCGCCCTGGCTCTTCACCTCCGCCATCCTCGAAGGCCGCACCATCGACGTCTTCAACCACGGCGACATGATGCGCGACTTCACCTACATCGACGACATCGCCGACGGCACCGTGAAAGTGCTCGACCGCATCCCGCAGCCCAATCCCAATTTCGATCACGCCAACCCCGACCCCGCCACCAGTCACGCGCCCTACCGTGTCTACAACATCGGCAACCACACGCCGGTGCAGTTGATGGACTTCATCGGCACCATCGAGAAAGCGCTCGGCCAGGAAGCGAAGAAGAACTTCCTGCCGATGCAGGACGGCGACGTGAAAGCGACCTATGCCGACGTCGACGACCTCATCCGCGACACCGGCTTCAAGCCGTCGACGTCGCTGGAATATGGCATCGGAAAGTGGGTGGAGTGGTACCGCTGGTACAAAGCGCTCGCGTGACCCGTCGCACCCACATCGTTTACGAGCCAAGACGAGGGGGGAGGCAAAGCATGAAAAGCAGACATCCGCTTTTCAGTTTATGCCGCGTTACTGTTCGCTGCAGTCGTGAGCGGCTGCGCGTCGGTGCCGATGGCCTCGCTCGACGAGGACGCCCGCGCCAAAACCTTCACCGTGCGCGAGGGCAAGGCTAACATCTACGTGTATCGCAACGAGTCCTTCGGCGGCGCGATTCCGCTGACGGTGGCGCTCGACGGCAAGCTGGCGGGGCAGACCGGCCCGCAAACCTATTTCCTGTTCGAAGTCGACCCGGGCCCGCACGAGATCAGCTCGATCGCGGAGAACACCTCGACCTTGAAGCTCGATACCGTGGCGGGGAAGTCCTACTACGTCTGGCAGGAAGTGAAGATGGGCATGTGGATGGCACGCAGCCCGCTGCAGCAAGTCGACGAGGCGAAAGGCAAGCAGGGCGTGGCGGAGTGCAAGCGGGCCCAGGCCAACTTCTAGCGCGCTGACAATCGTCCGGCCCAAGGGACGTCGCCCCGGGATGCCTACGTCGTGATCCCGGTGTTGTGTTTCAAGACCATCTCGCCCGCGGTATCCGCCGGCAGCGGCCGCGCCAGCCAGTAGCCCTGTAGCAGGTTGCAGCCGATATCCTTTAAGAAACGGTACTGCGCCTCGGTCTCGACGCCCTCAGCGACCAGCGACAAGCCGAGGTCATGGGCGAGCGAAGCGGTCGCGCGGCAGATGCTGGCGTCGTCGGGGTCGGTTTCGATATCGCCGACGAAGGAGCGGTCGAGCTTCAGGCGCTGGATCGGCAGCAGCTTGAGGTAGGACAGGGACGAATAGCCGGTGCCGAAGTCGTCGATCGCCAGCGTCACGCCGAGCGCCTTGAGCTTTTCCAGCACGGTGATGGTCTCGGCGGGATCGGCCATCGCCATCGACTCGGTGATTTCCAGCTCCAGGTCGGCTGCGTTCAGGCCGTGGCGCGCAAGCGTCGCCGCGACAAGCTCGTGCAGGCCCGGTTTCTGCAACTGGCGGGCGGACAGGTTGACGCACATGCGCAAACCGCTGAGCCCCACGTCGTGCCATCGCCGCAGCTGGGCGCAGGCTTCGTCGAGCACCCAATCGCCGAGCGGCACGATGAGGCCCATGTCCTCCGCGATCGGAATAAAACGGTCGGGCGACACCAGCCCCAGCTCGGGGTGTTGCCAGCGCACCAGTGCCTCGACGGCGACGATTCGGTCGCTGCCAAGCTCCAGCTGCGGCTGATAATGCAGCACGAACTCGTTGCGCTGCAGCGCGCCGCGCAAGCCGGTTTCGATTCGCAGGCGCTCGGCTGCGGCAACACTGAGGCTTTCACTGTAGAACTGCCAGTTGTCCCGGCCCTGCGCCTTGGCCTGGTACATGGCGGCGTCGGCATGGCGGATCAGCGCCTCGGCGTCGTCCCCGTCGGCGGGGTAGCGGCTGATCCCGATGCTGGGCGTGGTGTGGAGGTCGTAGCCGTCGGCATGGTAGGGCTGCGACAGCGCGGTCTGGAGCTTTCGCGCCACCGCTTCGATGGTGGCCGCATCGGAGACACCGACGAGGACGACGATGAATTCATCGCCGCCGAGGCGGGCGACGATGTCGCTCTCGCGCACCGCGGCGCGCAGGCGCTGCCCGACCTCGATCAGCATGCGGTCACCCACCAGGTGGCCCAGGTTGTCGTTCACGCTCTTGAAGCGGTCGAGATCGATGAGCATGACGGCAAGGCCCGACTGTTCGCGGTGGGCGGCGGCGATGGCCTGCGCCAGATGTCGTGCCAGTGCCGCGCGGTTCGGCAAACCGGTCAGCGTGTCGTGATGCGCCAGATGCTGGATCCGTGCCTCGACGAGCTTGCGTTCGGTGATGTCGCGCACGATCGCCCACATGCCGATCGGCGCGCCGTCGTCGCCGCGCAGCAGGAAGGTGCGCAGCTCCACCGGAAACACCGTGCCGTCGCTGCGGATGTACTCCTTCTCGTAAACCTCGGAATACCCCCTGGTCAGGATCTGCTCGGCGACGATGCGGGCCTCGAATTCGTGCCAGCGTTGCGGGGTGAGGTCGAGATAGCGCTTGCCCCGCAGCGCGTCCGCGGTATAGCCGAGCATCTCCTCGTAGGCGTGGTTCCATTCGACGAGCCGCCCGTCGAGGTCGGTGCGCACGTAGGCGTCGACCATGCTCTCGTGCAGGCGACGGTAACGCTCTTCGTTGGCGAGCAGCGCCTTCTGTTGCCGCGCGACGCGCACGAGCAGCAGGGCCGCGCCGATGCCGAGCAGCAGAATGACCGCCGCGACTACTGCATTGCGCCGGCGCGCGGCCGCCGCGTCGCTTTCGAGCGGCGCGAGCAGCGGCGCCTCGGCGAGCCCCACCACGGCGATCAGACTGCGTTCGGCAAGCCGCTGCCACGCGAACAGGCGGACGACGCCGTCACTCGAGGCGGGCGCCCGAAAAGCCCCGCGATCCGGCGCCCCCGGCTGCAGGAAAGGACGGTCCTTGCGGACGCTCTCGCCCAGCAGGCTCGCCCAGTTGCGGCTGCGTGCGAGATACTTCCCATCGTCGCGCAGGAGCACCACGACGTCATCGCGCTCCAGCGTGATGCGCGCCAGCTGCTCGGAAATCTTGTCCGGAAACAGCAGGATGTTGACCACGCCGGCAAAGCGGCCGTCGCGCAGGATCGGTCGCGTCACCGGAATGATCCAGCGTCCGGTGATCCGGCTCTTCACCGGCTGGCCGATGAACAGGCGGTCGGCCCCGCTGCCGGCATGGACCTGGAAGTGTTCGCGGTCGCTGATGTTGACCGGCCCACGCAGCCCCCCGCTGTTGTAAATCAGGAAACCGTCCGCCCCGGCCAGCGAGACCTGGTCGATGAAGTCGCTTCCCAGCGTTTCGATGACGGCGTGCACGCTTTTGTCGAAGTCGCTCAAGTCCCCGGCAGAATCGCGCCGCAGTTGTTGCAGCGCAAGGTCGACCCCCCGTACCAGCGCCTCCAGCTGGATGGCCGCGGCGCTGGCAAGCTGCGCTGCCCGGCGCTCGGCCTCGTGCAGCGTCGCCGCGCGCATCTCGCGGTAGGCCCGTTCCGCCTGGGCGACGTAGACAGCCACGGCGGCAACCGTGAGCACGCCAATCAGGGCGGCAAGCAGGTACAAGTAGCGGTAGGGACGCATGGACATCTGGTTATCGAGTTCAGGCACGCCAAGCCGGGCAAAGGCGCGGCCGGCGTCGCGCTGTCACCGTGCAACGACAGGGGGCGTCCACGCTAACGGCTTGTTTACGCGAAACTTTTGGCAAACTCGCCCGAACACCTGTCGCCACTGGACGACAATTGTCCCGGGTTTCCTCGAGCACTCAACGCGCCGAACATTCTATCTCTCTGTTCGTGCTCGGGTTTGTGGCGCTGGCACGCAAGCTGCTGAAGCCTGCGAGCGCGCCATTCCGGCCGCGACCACACCAGAGCGTTTCAACCCGAATACAGAGAGAGACCCGCCATGCTCAAGACTTTCATGCAACCCGGTCAACCCGGCACGTCTCGCGCCAACCCAGCCCACGCTTCGCGCACCGCTGCGGCGGCCGGCCGCCCAGCGGACCCCGCCCGCTCCGAACCGGCGCCGGAAATGCTGGCCGAAGCCGGCAGCAAGCTCATCGTCGGGCCCAACATCAAGCTGAAAGGCTCGGAGATCACGGATTGCGAAATCCTGGTGGTGGAGGGCCGGGTCGAGGCCGCAATGAACAGCCGCGTGATCCGCATCGCCGAAGGCGGCGTCTTCGCGGGCAAGGCCGAGATCGACGTCGCCGAGATCCACGGCCGCTTCGAGGGCGAGCTCACGGCGCGCAAGCGTCTGGTGATCCACGCCACCGGCAAGGTGACCGGCACCATCCGTTACGGTGCCATGAGCGTGGAGGAAGGCGGCGTGCTAGCGGGCGACGTCGCCACGCTCGCGTCCGGCCCGACGCTCGTGAAGGTGGACGAGCCACGCGCCGCCGAGCCCGAGGGCGAATCGGTCGACACCGCCGAGATCGTGCCCGCGAGCGTGCTGGTGCGTCAGGGCGGTCGACGTTAAGCGCCCGGCGCAGGTCCACCGAGGCCGTTGTCGTCGCGGGACGACAACGGCCTCGCCGTTTCAGAGCTTGGCGCTGCGCCCGCCGTCGACGGCGAGGATCTGGCCGGTGACGTAGTGCGTGTCCATGGCGAAGAAGCGCACCGCGAGCGCGATGTCGTGCGGGTCGCCGGCGCGCTTCAGCATGGTGTGGGAAATGATGCGCTGGCGCGAGACCTCGTCGAAGTTGGCGTCGCCGTCCGGCCACATGATCGGGCCGGGCGCGATGCCGTTGACGCGCACCTCGGGCGCCAGCTCGCGCGCGAGCGACTTGGTGAGCCCGACCAGGCCGGCCTTGGCGACGGAATATACGACGTAGCTCTTCATCGGCCGTTCGGCGTGGATGTCGGTGATGTTGATGATGCAGCCGCGGCGTTTCTTCAGCTCCGGTGCAGCGGCCTGGGACAGGAACATCGGCGCCTTGAGGTTGCTGCCCATCAGGTCGAACCAGTCCTCCTCGGTGATGCTGCCGACCGGCGTCGGGTAGAAGCTCGACGCGTTGTTGAGCAGCAGGTCGAGCCCGCCGAAGGTGGCGACGGTCTGGTTCACGAGCGCCGGCAGGCCGTGGGTATCGTGCAGGTCGGCCTGGATCAGCGCGACCGAATCCGGGCGAATCGCGTTCAATTCGTCCTGCAGCGCGCGCGCATCGGCCGCCGAGCTGCGGTAGTGGATCATCAGGTTGGCGCCGGCCGCGTGCAGCAGGCGGGCGGACGCCGCGCCCACGCGCTTGGCCCCGCCGGTGATCAGGACGACTTTGCCATGCATTGGGATTCACCCTTATAGTCACTGGGCTCTGGATTATCCAGGCATTCCGCATTATCCATGAACCCGATGCTCCCCGCCCCCTCCCGCGACGCCCTCGCCCACAGCGCGCGCGTGACCGAACATCTGCGCTCGCTGATCCTCGAGGCCGGCGGCTGGCTGCCGTTTTCGCGCTTCATGGAAGCGGCGCTGTACGCACCGGGGCTGGGCTACTACGCCGCCGGCGCGACCAAATTCGGCGGCAGCGGCGACTTCGTCACCGCGCCGGAGCTGACGCCGCTCTTCGGCCGCACGCTGGCGCACGCGATCGCGCCGGTGCTCTCGGCAACGAACGGTGAGGTGCTGGAACTCGGCGCCGGCAGCGGACGGCTGGCGGCCGACGTGCTCGGCGAACTCGAGGCGCTGGGCAGGCTTCCAGCACGCTACGCGATCCTCGACGTGAGCGCCGATCTGCGCGAACGGCAGCGGGAAACGATCCAGCGCACGGTGCCGCACCTGACCGACCGCGTGCACTGGCTCAACGCGCTGCCCGAGCGTTTCAGCGGCGTGATCGTCGGCAACGAAGTACTCGACGCGCTGCCGGTGGAGGTCGTCCATTGGACCGACGCCGGGCCGCGGGTGCGCGGCGTGGTCGCGCAGGGCGACGGCTTCGCCTGGGCGGATCGTCCGATCGAGGATGCCGTGCTGAATGCGCGCGCCGAGGCCCTTGGCTGCACGCCCGACTACGTGTCCGAGATCCCTCTCGCCGCCGAGGCGCTTATCGCCTCGCTCGCCGCCTGCCTCGACCGCGGGCTCATCCTGCTCGTCGACTACGGCTTTCCGGCACGCGAGTACTACCACCCGCAGCGCCACATGGGCACGCTGCGCGCGCACTACCGCCACCGCGCGCTCGACGACCCCTTCCATCTGCCCGGTCTGACCGACCTCACCGCCCACGTCGACTTCAGCGCCGTCGCGAAGGCCGGCATGGCTGCCGGGCTCACGCTCGCGGGCTTCACGAGCCAGGCAAGCTTTCTCTTGAACAGCGGCTTGACCGAGCTGCTGATGCAGACGCCGCCGGCCGACGCGACGGCCTACCTGCCCCAGGCGAACACGGTGCAGCGCCTGGTGTCGCCGGCCGAGATGGGCGAGCTCTTCAAGGTGATCGGCTTGACCCGGGGCGAGCTGCCGCCGCTCGCGGGGTTCGCGCGCGGCGACCGCCAGCACGCGCTTTAGGCAAGGGCGCGGCGCCTCAGACCAGCGGCAGCTGCGCGTTCTCTTCCGGCGCGAGGCGGGTCACGCGCAGCGCGTGCAGGCGGCGGCTGTCGGCGCGCAGCACGCTGAACTGGAAGCCGTCGAACTTCACCGATTCGCCGCGCTTGGGCAGGTGGCCGAAGCGCGAGATCACCAGCCCGCCGACAGTGTCGAATTCCTCGTCGGAGAAATGTGCGCCGAGGGCTTCGTTGAAGTCGCCGATCTCGGTGCCGGCCTTCACGCGGAACACGCCTTCGTGCTCGCGGATGATGTTGTCCTCGGTCTCGTCGAAGTCGTATTCGTCCTCGATGTCGCCGACGATCTGCTCGAGCACGTCCTCGATGGTGACGAGCCCCGCGACGCCGCCGTACTCGTCGACGACGATCGCGATGTGGTTGCGGTTGGAGCGGAATTCCTTCAACAGCACGTTGAGCCGCTTGGATTCCGGTATGAACACCGCCGGGCGCAGCATGCCGCGGATGTCGCTGTCGGATTCGGCATAGTGACGAAGCAGGTCTTTCGCCAGCAGGATGCCGATGACGTCGTCGCGGTCCTTGTCGATGACCGGGAAGCGCGAGTGCGCGGTCTCGATGACGAAGGGAATGAAGGTCTCCGGCGGATCGTTGATGTCGATCACGTCCATCTGCGCGCGCGGGATCATGATCTCGCCGACGCGCATCTCGGACACCTGGAGCACGCCCTCGATCATCGCCAGGGCGTCGGCATCCATCAGGTTGTTTTCGTAGGCGCCGTGCAGGAGCTCGATGAGCTGTTCACGGTCTTCGGGTTCGCGCATCAGCCAGTGGGAGATGCGCTCGAGCAGGCTGGGTTTGTGCGGACTACTGTCGGGGTCCATGTTGCGTCAGGACTGATAGGGGTCGGGAATGCGGAACCGCTCCAGTATAGCGGCTTCGCGTGATTCCATGATGTCGGCCTCCGCCGGGTCGAGGTGGTCGTAGCCCTGCAAATGCAGCACGCCGTGCACCGTCATGTGCGCGTAATGGTGCTTCAGCGGCTTCCCCTGCTCGCACGCCTCGCGTTCGACCACCGGCGCGCAGATGACGACGTCTCCGCCGAGCGTGCCGGGCGCGACTTCGCCGTATTCGAACGTGAGCACGTTGGGCACGTAGCCTTTCTTGCGATAGCCCTGGTTGAGCGCCTGCGCCTCGTCAGCGTCGACGATGCGCACGGTGATCTCGGCATTGTGTTCCAGCGCGGCGGCGACCCAGCGGCGGATCTGCGCGCGGCTCGGCAGGTCACCTGCCTCGCTGGCATATTGCACCGACAGATGCAGCTCAGGCTCCGCCATCGCTCTGCGCGCGGCGCGCGGCGTAGGCGTCGACGATGCGGCCGACCAGCGGGTGGCGCACGACGTCTTCCGACTGGAAATGGGTGAAAGCGATGCCGCGCACGTCGGCGAGCACGTCGACGGCGTCCATCAACCCCGATTTTACGTGCTTGGGCAGGTCGATCTGCGTGGGATCGCCGGTGACGACCGCGCGCGCACCAAAGCCGATGCGCGTCAGGAACATCTGCATTTGCTCGGGCGTGGTGTTCTGCGCCTCGTCAAGGATGATGAAGGCGTGGTTGAGCGTGCGCCCGCGCATGAAGGCGAGCGGCGCGACCTCGATCGCGTGGCGCTCGATCAGGCGCGTGACCTTGTCGAAGCCCATCAGGTCGTAGAGCGCGTCGTACAGCGGGCGCAGGTAGGGGTCGACCTTCTGCGTGAGGTCGCCCGGCAAGAAGCCGAGCCGTTCGCCGGCTTCGACCGCGGGCCGTGTCAACACCAGGCGCTTCACCTGCTCGCGCTCGAGCGCGTCGACCGCGCAGGCGACCGCGAGATAGGTCTTGCCGGTGCCGGCGGGGCCGACGCCGAAGGTGATGTCGTGGGTGCGGATGTTGTCGATATAGCCGCCCTGGCGCGGCGTGCGCGCGCGCAAATCCGCCCGCCGGGTGCGCAGCGCGGGGCCTTCCTCGTCGCCGCGGCCGCGCGTGAGCTCGACCAGGCCGAGCTGGATGTCGTCGAGACTGAGTTCGTCGTGCGCGCGGTTGTAGAAATGCTCGACCGCCTGCGCGCCCTTCTCCGCCTGTGCCGCATCGCCGCTCACCCGGAAGCTGGAACCGCGGCGGCCGATGGTGACGTCGAACGCGGCCTCGATCTGGCGCAGGTTCTCGTCGAGCGGGCCGCACAAGTTGGCGAGCCGCCGGTTGTCTTCGGGGGCGAGGCGCAGTTCGACGACGTTGGTTTTCAAGCGGATTCCGATTCGGTGGTAGCGACCTCCCCGCGCAGGCTATGCGGGTAGGCGTCGGTGATGGTGACGTCGACGAACTGCCCAATCAGCCGCGCGCTGCCCGGGAAGTTGACGATGCGGTTGTTGTCGGTGCGGCCGGCCAGCTCATCCGCGTTCTTGCGCGCGCGGCCCTCGACCAGCACGCGCTGCACGCTGCCGACCATGGCACGGTTGACGGCCTGCGCCTGCGCCTCGATCTGCGCCTGCAGGCGCATCAATCGCTGGGTCTTGAGCTCCGCGCTCACGTCGTCGGGATAGTCCGCCGCCGGCGTGCCCGGACGCTTGCTGTAGATGAACGAAAAGCTGGCGTCGAAATTGAGTTCCTCGACCAACTTCATCGTCGCCTCGAAATCGGCCTCGGTCTCGCCGGGGAAGCCGACGATGAAGTCGGACGACAGGCACAGATCCGGGCGCTGCTCACGCAGTCTCCGCACGATGGACTTGAACTCGAGCACGGTGTGGCCACGCTTCATCGCGGCGAGGATGCGGTCGGAACCGGACTGCACCGGCAGGTGCAGGTGGGAGACGAGTTTGGGGAGCTTGCCGTAGCACTCGATCAGGCGCGGCGTCATCTCGCGCGGGTGGCTGGTCGTGTAGCGGATGCGCTCGATGCCCGGGATCTCGTGGACCATCTCGAGCAGAAACGCGAAGTCGGCGGTGCCGCCGTCGTGCAGCGCGCCCTGGTAGGCGTTGACGTTCTGCCCCAGCAGCGTGACTTCCTTGACGCCGTGCTCGGCCAAGCGCGCCACCTCGGCGATGACGTCGTCGAACGGGCGCGAGACTTCCTCGCCGCGGGTATAGGGCACGACGCAGAAGGTGCAGTATTTGGAGCAGCCTTCCATGATCGACACGAAGGCCGCGCCGCCCTCGACGCGCGCCGGCGGCAGGTGGTCGAACTTCTCGATCTCGGGGAAGCTGATGTCGACCTGCGCGCGCCCAGTCTCGCGGCGTTGCGCAATCAGTTCGGGCAGGCGATGCAGCGTCTGCGGGCCGAACACCACGTCGACGAAGGGCGCGCGCGCGACGATGGCGGCACCTTCCTGCGACGCCACGCAGCCGCCGACGCCGATGATGAGGTTGGGGTTCGCCTGCTTGAGATGCCGCACCCGGCCGAGGTCGTGGAACACCTTCTCCTGCGCCTTCTCGCGCACCGAGCAGGTGTTGAACAGGATGACGTCGGCGTCCTCGGGGGTCGCGGTGGGCGTGAGCCCCTCGGCGGCATTGAGCACGTCGGCCATCTTGTCCGAGTCGTACTCGTTCATCTGACAGCCGAAAGTCTTGATGTAGAGCTTCTTCATAAGGTCGCCGGGGCAGTGAATAGACTGGGGGCGGAGACTGCCGCGCGAGATGCCGGCGCGGCAGGCGGGAATCTGGTGGCGTGCAGTTTACTACCGAACAACTCGCTATTGGGGGCAATGAGCACTGGCGCGGGTTTCTGCGGCAACGTGTTCACGAGCCCTCGATCACTCGCGCCACGTCGCCGTGGCACTCGGCACATTTGCCTACCAGCAGCAGATCGCCACTCTTGATGGTCCCGGTGAAGTTGGTGATCGTCACTTCGTGGCGGCATTGCCCACACCACACGTTGGCCAGCAGGCGCTGGCGGGTGTCGGTGGAGATCGACTCCCAGCGCTGACGGGCGGTGCGGGTGAAGCTGGGAAGTGACTCAATGGTCATGGCTCATTCCTCCGGATTTCAGCTTGCGCCACCGGGATGCGTATCCAGCCAACGTTGCCCAAGGGGGGTCAGGCGGTAGCGCTGCTTGCTACTGCGTGGCGTCTCGGGCCGAGTCATTTCCACCAGGCCGGAATCGAGTGCCGGCAAGAGGTAAGTCTTGCGGAAATGCTTTTCGTCTCTCAGACCCAGGGCCTGCTGCAGGGCCGTTCGAGACAACTCATCCTGTAATGCCACCACGACTCGCCTAACTTCAGGGGGAACTTCGGGGGTAACTTCGGGGGCGGCTTCCCCTGTGACTTCGGGGGCCACCGGCCGGGCTAGAGGGTGAGCGGGCAGCCGGATAACGAACGAAAGTCGATCCTCATCCGTTTCGAAGAGTGGCGCGGGCGAGCCGTTGGCCGCCATTACCTTGAGGATTTTCGGAATACCGGTGGATCGTCCTTCGGTCAAATCCAGTTCTTTCAGGAATTCCCCGATTCGCCGGTTGCGGTAGCGGCGGCTGACGATACGCCCCGCCTGAAAGTCCTCCAGCCGGATCGACCGGTCCGGACCGGGGAAGCTCAAGATCACCAGTTCGTCGTTGTCGATGCGCACCTCGATGGGCTCGCGCTCTTCATACGACCGGTGATAGACCGCGTTGACCAAGGCTTCCTCGATGGCGGCGTAGGGGAAGTTCCAGACCCGCGTGGCCTCGGCGCGGTCGGGATGCTTGATGACCGTCTCGCGCAGGTAGTTGCGCTGGATGTAGCTCAAGGCCTCGCGTGTCATCCGCGCCAGCGGTCCCTTGAAGATTTTTTCCTCGAAGCGATCCCCGCCCGCGCCTTCGGGAAACCAGACCACATCGATCTGCACGCCGGGGAAGAACCGCTCCGGCGTCTCGTTGAAAAACAGCAGGCCCACGTTCTTCGGCCACGGCGACTCGGTGGGGCCGCCCGCCACGTTCATCTGCCGCGCCAGAGCCTCGACCGACAACCCTGGCGCGTCCGCTGCCAATGCGCTATCCACCTCCTGCAAAAATGCCTGCATCAGGGGTTTGGACAGATCGTCAATCCGTGCCGACTGGTTGTAGCGGTCGTCGAACGGCACCTTGGCCGCCAGGCTCAACAATTCCTGCTCGAACTCGCCCTTGGCCTCGACCGTGCTGCTATAGCGGCGAATGTAATAACGCCACACCTTGTGCTTGGCCGTCACCGACTCCGGTGCCTTGTAGGGCCGGGTCTGGCCGCCCGGCGCCCACAACACGATCAGCTTGCGTCCCTCGACTTCCTCAACATTCAGCACCGGGAAATACGGCGGCTGGATCAACTGGCAGTGGGCCAGCAGTTCCCGCTGAATCTTATCCAGTTGGTTGTCCGCCAATCCCACCGGCGGGAATACCGGCTGGCCATTGGCGTCGCAATCCTGCCCGATCACCACATAACCGCCGCCGAGGTTTTCGAAGTCGTTGGCAAAAGCACATACGGTGCGGATGATCGGGTCCGGGTTCCATCCCGCTTTGTACTCGATGCGGTCGCCCTCGACCGTGCGCTGGCGCAGCAGGTCATTGAGGTTGATCGGGAGCTTGCTCATATTCATTCGTCACCCACCAAACCAGCTTCTGCCCAGAAGTGGTCGAAGTCATCGCCCACGCCCCAGCCGACGTTCTGCCCCAGTTGTCGCACCCGATCCAGCCGGGCAAGGAATGCGACCTGCTGCGCGGAGGGCAAGACCAGCACATATTTCAGCGCCTGCTCGAACATTCGCACCAGGGCGTCATAAAAGCCTTCGTCGTCCATGCCGCAACCGGCCAGAAAATCGAACACTTCCTCACAGTAAAACACCGTGAGTTCCGCCAAGCCCTCGGGTTGGCCCAGCGCCTTCTTGTAGTCGCTGATGGCCTTCTTGGCCTTGGCTACAGAGATCGGGCTGCGGAAATCGGGCGGATTGATCCAGCGGATGATCACATCCTTGTAGGGCTCCAGCGGATCATCGCCCAGCCCAAAGCGGGCGTGCAGGAAGGTCTTGTTGTCCTTGCTGGCGGCGTAGAGGTCTTGCACAAGCCCGATCAGACCAGCGCGTTCGAAGTCGGCCAGCTTGGCTTTGACGTCGCTCCATGAGGGCGTGGTTTTCTTGGAGGCCATATCAGCTACTACCTGTTGCCATTTACGTTCTGTCTGCGGAGGCAGATATTCGAAAATTTCGAACAACTGAATCCGACCGAGAGGTTGTCATGAACAACTCATCGAGGCTGCTACACTGCGGCAAAAGCAATCGTTTGTCCTGCAGGCAAAACGGCAACACCCACAACCGCAGGCCCGCACTCTTTGGAAACTCGAATACGGGGAGTGGCTGACTGAACGCATCGGTCTTGGGATAAATCAGCGCAACGTCGCCGTGACCGTCGAGGTAGGTTTGTCCGTAGGCGTGCAGTTGATAAAAATCATCCTGCCCAAGCCCGTATTTTTCCGAGCCGTTGGCCTTCGCGCCGTCGATCAGCTTCCATTTCGTGTCCAACACCAGCCGCTCCGTGGCGGATTCCCTGACCAGGAGATCGGGCTTGAGCCGGAACCAGTCCTGCCCTTGATGCCTGACCAGTGAAAAACTGCGCGCCTGGGTTTTTAGGACGAAAGGTCGTTCCAGTTGCCGCGCGAGGTGCTTGGCGACAAACGCCTCAAATACCGCTTCCATCGGGAACAGCAAGGAGGGGGCGCGATGGCCGCCATCACCCGTGAGTGGCGATGCTTCCTCCAGGATCAGCCGCGCCCAGGCTAGGCCATCGGCGTAATGCGCCATGCCACGATCCAGCCGCACCCGCTGGAAGTCATGCACAACTTGCTCAGATGCCGGTACATCGGCAAACACGAAGCACAGTTCGCGGGCCAGTTGCTGATTCGCCTGCGATACCGTGACCGACAAGACCCAGCGTAACGCCGCGTGCAACAGCCGATTCTCCGGGCGGTTAGTCGAGAACTCGTCGTGCTCAGTGAAGAAACGATCCCGGCGGCAGAGGTTCTGGCGCAAATGCGTGGCCAGTTGCAGCTTGCCACGCAAGGCGAATAAGTTGTCCTGGCGGGCGTTGTAGTCGCTGCGCAGGCCGCGTTTGACGACGTGCTCGACTGTCTGGAGAAATTCGGCGATGAAGACCTCCAGCAAGGGCATCCGTGTTGCCTTGAGCTTTGCGCTGTCTGTCTGGATGTGACGAAAACCGCCCAGGCAGCGCAACATCTCAATCAGCATCTCTCGAGCCTCGTTGTCACCGCCGCCGATGGCCTTGCCGACCTTCGGCAACACTTCGATCTGGAACCCATCCGGTGCCCGGATGACACCCACGTAGCTCGTCACCTGCACCGCGCGCCGGCCACGCCGCTGAGTCAAGCGCAACCACGGAGCCCCAGCCTCATCGGGCTCGGCTGCTCGCAGCGCCTGCAATTCCAGCCATTCGTAAACCCTCGATGGCACGATGCGCAGGCCATCACATTCCTGAAGGCCAGGCAACGGAAATGTCAGCGCATCGTATTCGTAGAGGGTGAGGCCGTTCATCTGATTCTCCCTCATCAGGCCCCCAGCGACTGGTACACACCGATGTAGGCCAGAGGATTGAAGAAGGCACCCTCCTGCAAGACGTGGCGCCGCTTGGTGACATAGACATCGAGGCCGTGATCGTTGCCGAACAGCGCCGTCAGGTCTTGCTCGTGATCTTCGGCTTCGATGATGAATTGCGTTTGCGGGTCCCGTTTCTGATTGTCGGCCAGCACCAGCCGGATCTTCTGCCAGTCCTCAAAGAAGTACTCCTCCAGCAGCGGCACGATACGGTTGCGGAACGTATCGGTCAGTGCCGCGAATCGTTCCTGACCATCCGGCTTGCGCCAAAGGTGCGTGAAGTAGGCATGACCGATGCAATGGTCACGGTCATATAGCGCTTCGATCCGCGCGTTGATGTTCTCCAGCATCCGGCGCACATCGATTTTCCCTTGCTCGGTAGCGACTGCCAAGCCGGCCAATGGCGCACTACTCGGGTCATTGGCAACTTTCTCGGCACGGGTATCGGGCATCAGTGCGACGAAGTCGAACCGCCGCCGCAGCGCCGTATCCAGCAATGCCAGCGAACGATCCGCCGTGTTCATCGTGCCGATGACATCCACGTTGGCAGGCACGGAGAACTTCTCGCCGGAGTACGCCAAGGTCACTTCGGCGGGCGGGGGCGCTCCGTTCAGCGGGTCACGCTTGTCGGCCTCGATCAGTGTGATCAGTTCGCCGAAAATCTTGCTGATGTTGCCCCGGTTGATTTCGTCGATCACCAGGGCGAAGTGTTGATCGGGCGACAAACGGGCTTCGCGGCACAGCTCCTTGAACACACCGGCGCGCACCTCGTAGGCCACACTATCCGCTTCGGCCTCCGAGTCCGTTGCCAGAACGGGGCGCAAACCCTCGATGAACTCCTCGTAGCCATAGGATTGATGAAAGGTCACGAAGCGATAGCGTTTGCGTTCCACTGCGTTACTGCCGCCTTTCTTCAAGGCATCGACCCATTCGATCAAGTCGGCGCAAGCCTCCTGCCATTCGCCGGCGAAGCGCCAGACCGAATCGTCGCCCTTGTCGAAAATGGACGGTGACAGGCGCTTTTTGAGCCGCACTGTGGCCGACTCCTCCACCGTGTAGGTTTGCAGCGTGCGCCAGAGGGTTTGTTTGATGCTGCGGTTGGTGCCCGCTGCCGCCACCATCGCCTGGACGAAACGGTGTTCGGCCAGATCGCTGACCTTGGCCTGTCCGCCCAAATCGTGCAGCGCTGCGGCCGTCGCCTCCCACCATCGCGCCGTGGCCATGCGCTCGGCGATGGCTTGCCTTTGTCGCTCGGGGCTATCGATCTGCTGCGGGGCGTCGGTGTATTCCGCCTTGAGCAGATCGAGCACGGCCTTGGTTTTGCCGGTGCCGGGCGGGCCGTAATAGATGCGGTTGATGCAGCCCACCACCGGCGCGTGGTCAGCGTCGGAAGATGATGCAGGCGCCGATATCCCGCTTGTTGTCGTGCCCAAGGTGGTGGCCTCGATGGGCTCGCCCGCCAGTGCGGCCAGTTCCGCCAGATCAGTGGCGAAGAACGGCTTGAGCAAGGTACTCTCGAATTCGGGCAGATCGTTCGCACCCACCTGCCAGAAGGTTGAATTGCCCTGGGGCGACCAGTTCTTGGAATTGGCGGTGTAGCGATCCGTGCGCTTGGCAGGTTTCAGTACCCGATAGCTGCGCTGCAGCCAGCCGTCACCCTTGTCACAGGGCATGGCCTCCGAGGTGAACTGCCCGATGCGCTGCGGACTGTTGCCGTGGCAGAGGAAGAACAGCGTACCCACCGGGGCCTCGGCAAATTTCTTGCCCTGCTCTTTGCCGGTGTCGCGGTGCATCACCGCCCATAGCCCCTCGAGGTATTGCTGGCGTTCCGCATCAGTGAAGTTGGGCGGGTTGCCGTGCGAGAGTTTCCAGATCGCCAGGTTCTTCTCGCTCCACGCCTCCCAGACCTGACGGCCAAACTCCAGAATGCCAACATCGGCGGGCCGTCTTGCCAGCGCCGACTTTTGCAAGGTGGCCATGCTCTGGCTCGCGGTACCGCCGACAAAGACCGCCAGCGGTGCCCGCTTGAAGATGTTCACGATCACCGGGGCTTGCCGGTTCTGGTAGTGGAAGGCGATCTTCCACTTGAACGCCTCGCCCATATGCTCGAAGGCTTCAATACCGTCAAGATCACCCTGCGCCGCCAGCGTCGCGATCTGAACGACGTGGCCACGCACTTTCTCGAAAGCTTCTTGTGCCGAAGCCCCAAGGGACGAGTACCAGCCGTGGGTGTTCGAGTAGGAGAGCTTGGCATCGGATTTCTTGTCCTCGGTATCCTTGCGGGAAAACACGCCAAACTTGAACGACGAACCACCCCAAATGCTGCCCAGCTCATCGAGGCCCGATTCGATCCAGTAGGTGAAGCTGTCCTTCGAGCCCGCCTGCGTGTACTCGTCCAGCGTCATCGTGGCCAGCCGCGAGGCGGGCCAGACGGTCAGGAACTCATCCCACAGGGCGTAGTGCTGCTGAAAATCGCTCATGGAAGAGACTCCTCAGGGGCGGTGAACAAGGCGGCTTCGAAGGTTGCCCAGGCGGAACGGCGCAGGGTGGCGGCGGCAGTTCGTTTGGCTTGGGCTGCCTGCACCTGCGTTTGCAGTGCGTTCAGTACATCTTGCTGCTGTGCAATCGATAGCACCGGGACAGGCAGACCTGCCACTTCCTTGCTGTTGATCGATGCCAGATTGGTGGTGCGTTTGGCCTTGCTGCGGAAGTACGCTTGGCCGTGGCTGCTGTTGATGACTGCCAACACGAACTCTGGAAGCAGGCGTTCGCGATCAACGCGCACGCGCAGGACGTGGTTCTGATGAACGCAGTCCTCGATTTCACCGCTCCAAATCGCACCACGCCCCACCAAATCCGGGCTGTTTCCTTCGCACAGCAGTACGTCACCGACTTCAAGCCGCAGCTTTGGCATCTCCGAATCGGGCACGTTGATGTACTTGATCTCATCCAGATCAAGGATGCCGCGCTGTACATTGGCGACACGCAGATAAGGACGGGCGTGCACAGCGGGCCGGTTCGCTGGGCATTTCTGAATGCCGTAGCTGACTTTGCCCAGCTGGCCGAGTGGAGCCGTTGGAACACCGTCGCCCGTGTAGGGTGCTTGGGAAGGTCCCCGCAAAATGCTTTCGTGGCTCCACCGCTCCACATCCTTGAAGCGCGCCACGAACACCGGCCGATCCGGCAATGGCGGTGGCGGGGCTACGCCCAAAGCGGTCTCGAAGGCCTGCCAGCCTGCACGCTCGATGGTCTCGGCCTCTTGTTCCAGTTGCGCGGCACGGCTCAGGGCGGCGGTGTAGGCGGCCACCAGGGCGTCTTGCTCGTCGAGCGCGGGGACGGGCACTTCCAGGCTCAGAAAGCCTTCGGGCGTGACCCGTTTACGACCGCTGGTGCCCGATGCCTTGCTCTGCAGATCGGCCTTGAAGTGCTCAGCGCGCAGCAGGTGATTCAGGTAGGCGGCGCGCAGCTTGTCCGCCTTGGGCGTGAACACCGGGTACTCGCTGGTGACCACCGCCTTGGCGATGCTGTCCGGAATCAGGCCGACTGCACCGTTGCGGGCATCAATCTTGGAGAACACCAGATCGCCGGGATAGGCGGCGAACATCGCGCCCTTGAATGCCTCGGCGCGCTCGCGCGGCAGCACCTCGCCGGAAAACTTGATGGTGATGGCCTGCCAGTCACCCAGCGCGCCATCGACCTGCACCGCTTCGCGGCGTTCGGTGAGAACCTCACGCAGTGGCCGCAGCGGGTGGCCGCTAGCGCGGCCCGCCGACGTGCCGTTCTCGATCCAGCGTTCTATCTCCCTCCACCGCCGGATCAGGCAGCGGAGGGCAGCGGAAAATTTGGCGTCGCCTCCGGCTGCGCGCCGCTCTCGACCCAGGCCTCGAACTCGCGGAACGCCTGTAGCACTTTGGGCAGATCATTAGCCACGCCCTCGCCGGTTTCGCCCGTGGATGTAATGCCCACGGTCTTGGGCGCGGCCACGAAAACCGGGTAGTCGAACAACTCGCGCACCCGCGCCCACAGCGCGGCGGTATGGGCGTCGTCGATGGCGCGGTAGTGGGCCTTCAACTCCGACAGCAGTGCATCGCTGCGCTTCTGCACGGCGGCCAGCGCGGCGCTGGCCTGCTTCTTCAGCTCAGCGGCAGTTTTCTTGTGTTCCTTTGCAACCTCGCCTTGCCAGACAGGCTTGCCTTGAAGGGTGGGCTTGGCCTGGCGCGGGTAGGCGGGCGCTTCCCCGCTTTGCCAAAGAGGCAGCGTGCGGCAGATGCCCAGCGCGGCCAGCTCATCCAGCAGGCGTCGCGCCTCGGCATCTTCGCCGGTGACAATGCGCGGTGCATACGCCGTGTGCTGAGCACTGCGCTGCGCTGCGAATCCGGCATCGAGTTCGGCATGGGCTTGGGCCCACGCGGCTTCCCATTGCTGGGCCTCGGTCTCGGTGAATTTGCGCAGGAAGACCAGCGAGGCCTTGACCGTGGCGTTGCTGGAACGAAAGGTTTCTTCCGGCAGGCTGACCACGGCCAGTAACTTGGCCTTGCCCTCGGCCCAGCGGCGCAGCCAGGCCAGCGAGGGATTGTTGAGATTGCCGTCGGGCAGGACGATGCCCATGCGGCCGCCGGGCTTGAGCAGATTGAGGCAGCGTTCGACGAAGATCAGTTCGGTGGGGCGATTGTTTTTGGCTTTGCCGATCTCGAACAGATCGAGGATCGGAGTCTTGGCGGCGGCGGCGTCGAGCAGGCGCTGGTGGCTTTCTTCCCAGTCTGGTCCGTAGCCGCGTTCGCGGCAGCGGGTGAGATAGGCTTCGTCGTTCGGTACGCGGGTTTCATCGCTGCCGCCCACCTTCTGGTCGCTGCCCACGTTGGAGCCGAACGGCGGATTGGTCAGCACCAGATCGAAGCGGCCATTGAAGATGCCATTGATGTCAAGCAGGCCATCGTGATAGTGAATGCCGCCATGCCCGTCGCCGTGCATGATCATGTTCATCTTGGCGGTGCGGGCGGCACGCGGTTCGGCATCGGTGCCGTAGATGCACTGCCAGGCCAGACGCCCGACGCGGGTGTCGATGGGCTTGTTATCGTCGCCGCTGGGCAGCAGTTCTTGGTTGAGGCGGGCAAAGGCGGCCTCGATCTGCTGCTCCTCCTCATCTTGCGACAGGCCGAGAGCTTCGATGCGGCTTCGTTCAGCGTCCTTCTGACGCTGGATGTCGGCCACGATCTGGGCGCGCACGTGTTCGAACGCGCGGATGAGAAAGCCGCCCGAGCCGGATGCCGGATCGCAGATCAACTGGCCTTCCTGCGGGTTGAGCAGATCGACCATAAATTCGACGACCGGGCGCGGCGTGAAGAACTGGCCCAATTCGCCACGGAACGTGGTGCCGAGGAATTTCTCGAAGGCCAGGCCCTTGATGTCGTCGCCGGTCTTGGAGAGGTCGAAGCGTTCCAGTTGCTTGACGATGCGGCGGAAGGTTTCCTCCGAGATGTCGAGCTTGTCGGCGGCGGTGAACAGGTCGTCGGTGCGGTAGTAGGTCTTGGTTTGGTCGAACAGGCCATCGTGCACCGCCGGATCGGTCGGCAGGCGCACGGCGGCGCGGCGGTCGAGGTAGTCGGTGGTGAAGGTACCGTGTTGGCCGGAACGCTCCACATACATCTTGATGAACAGGATTTTGGAGATGGTATCGAACGCACGGCCCGGGTCCATCTTGTGTACGTCGCGCAGGATGCTGTGACAGACAAACAGCAAGTCCTGGAACTCCTTGCGGTTGAAGGTGCGCAAGGATTCGCGGATTTCCTTCAGCCGCTTGGCATCGCCCCAGTCCGTGGCCTTGGGGATTTCGTTGATGGCGACGAACCCGCCCGGCAGGCCGGGCACCAGCTTGAACACGGCTGTGTGCCGCGCATTGGTGGCGATGAAGAACTCACAGCCGGTGGCGCGGGTGTAGGACTCACCCTGGTAGTAGTCGCGCTCCTGAATCTCGATGGTGTCGGTCTTGCATTCGATGACCAGCACCGGCGTGCGCCCGGCTTCTTTTTCCGTGGCCGTCTGCCAGATCACGATATCGGCACGCGGGCTCTTGTGACCGTGCTGAGTGCGCCGCTCCTGATCCATTTGCTCCAGCGCGTAACCGTAATGCTCAACCAGCGTGCGGATGAACTTCTGCCGAACAATCTCTTCCGGCTTGGTGGTGACGTCGCGCCATTCCTTGCGCAGCGGAATCCACAGCCAGTTGCCTTCCTGGTGCAGAGCATCGGCCGCTGTTGGAAACGGCAGGCTGGGTTGATTTGTCGGTTTTTTGGTCTTGGCCATAGTTTTTTCGATCAGTCTTGTTTTTGTTGCGCTTCGTCCGCGCCCCCGGCGCGTACCCACTCATCGACCTCGGAAAGCTTGAACTTCCAGAGGCGCCCAACGCGATGCCCAGGTAGCCCCTTGCGGTCAATCCATCGGTATATCGAATCGCGCGTCACCCCCAAGTGCTCGGTGATCTGCTCGACGGATACCCAAGGCTCACTTGCTGCGGCATCTGAATGCTGCTGATCGGATCGCATAGAGTCGTAATCGATGGCAAAGGTTGCAATCTATCAGGTCTGGCGGGTGAGGGCTATATTTTGATGCGAAGTGCATCAGAAATAGCCTGGCTTCCTGATCGAACAGCGCCTGAATGGTGGCGTCGTCAATCACGCCACGGAGCCAACGATGAACGCCAAGCCCACCGCCCTCGACGCCTACCTCGCCCGCACCACCGCCATCCACGCCAAGCTAGAACGGCTGCGGCAACTCGCCGACGATCACTTCGGTCATGACCCCGATGTCATCCATTGGGGTCACGTCGGCGACCTCGGGCGGGTGGAGGCCGGACTGGACGAGCTGCTGGCGATCTTCGGCGGCAACGGTGAGTGACGACGCCCACCACAACCATCGGAGATGATCATGAACGTCAAACTGACTGCCACCCAAACCACCGTTCTCAAAGCCGCTGCCGCCCGTCCGGATGGCGACATTGAACCATTGCCGACCAATCTGCGCGGTGGCGCCCGAACCGCCGTCATTGATGGCCTGCTCGCCAAAGGCCTCGTCACTGATGCTGATGGCTGCCACCTGCTCACCGATGCCGGCTACGCCGCCATCGGCAAACAGCGCCCCGTCCCGAAGGGTGTCCAGAAAACGGACACCCCCGATGCCCTCACGAAGCGCGAGGCCACCCACGTCCTCCAGAAATTGGAGGCCACCTCGCGCACGATTCGTCCGGGCACGAAGCTCGCCGCAATCATCGACGCAATGCGTCACTCCGGCGGCGCGACCATCGCCCAGATGATGTCCGGTACCGGCTGGCAAGCCCATACCGTTCGTGGCGCGATATCGGGCATGGTCAGGAAGCGCCTCGGCTACGAGGTGGTCACCGAGAAGGGGACGGACGGTCAACGAACCTATCGCATCGCCTGACTGCAAACCACCCAAGGGTCTGCGCACACCGCAGGCCCTTTTCTTCGGCCGAATTCCAGGGTGGCCGTTTTGCCTATTTTCAGTATCGTAATCGCCTGAAATCCGCGCCAGCACTGGCTTTCAAATGGGTGGCCGTTTTCGGTCAAAAGGGTGTGAATTCAATAACGCACTGCCAGGATGATGGCGAAACACCAGACTCCGCCGAAAGCCCCGCCAACACTGGCGCGACAGGCAGAAAAAAACCCAACCGATCAGGGTTGGGTTTTAGAATTGGTGGTGATGGACAGACTTGAACTGTCGACCCCCGGATTATGAATCCGATGCTCTAACCGACTGAGCTACATCACCTTTTTCCGACGGACGGGCCGCAGGAAAGCCGGGCATTGTAGCCGAGGCGCGCCGCGCCTGTCAAAAGCCGGCGGCGGACTCACTGGGGCCGAAGCCGCGCCAGCTCGTCGAGCACGCTGATCAGGAGCTCGCGCCCGAGCGGACCCATGCCGCGGGTCAACTGGTCGGCGTCGCGCTCGCCGTTGACCAAACGCCGCATGCGCCCGCCCAGCAGCGCCATGTCGCCGCCCGCCTTCATCATCTGCTCGGCCATGTTGGCGAGCACTGACATCGCCTGCGCGTCGCCGCGCGCCGAAGCGTCGATCAGCGCCGCGAGGCCAGGGGCGGCCGCGCTGCCGTCGGGCCGGGCGTCGAGCGGCGGGAGCGTTTCCGGATTGTCGAAGCCACGCAGGATGGCATCGAGCAGGATCGCGTCCTCCTCGTCCAGCCCCAGCCTGATCGACGCGTCGCGGCGGCCGTCGATGACATGGCGCAGCGCGCCGACCAGCCGCGCCCAGCCGGCGGCCTCGGCGGCGTCGAGCTGCTTCATCAGCTCGGGCAGCCGGCTGCGGTCGCGCAGCGCGTCGACTACGGTGTGTATGAAGGAAGCGTGGACGCGCAGAACCTGTTCGACGGCGGGGGGGAGCTGGGCCATGGCTAGGAGTCGGCGGCGAATTGGGGTCGGGCCGCATTGTCGAGGGCGGGGCCGGATCTGGCAAGCACCGGTGACCGCGGCACGTTTTCGATACGCCAGTGAGCGCTTGCCCACGCCAGAAGCTCGGCTGGACTTGTGCCGGCGAGCTCGGCAGGCGGCGGATGTCCCAGCACGGCCAGCGCCTCGGCGAGCACCGCGCCGCGCCCGGCCTCGGGTAGCGCAGGGGCGAGCGTCTGCTTGGAGAGCTTCTGTCCGGCGGCGTTGGTGACGAGCGGCACGTGGGCGTAGCTGGGCGTCGGTACGCCAAGCAGGGTCTGGAGGTGGATCTGCCGCGGCGTGTTCCACAGGAGATCCGCGCCGCGCACGACGTGGGTGATGCCCTGGAAGGCATCGTCGACGACCACTGCCAGTTGGTAGGCGAAGAGGCCGTCGGCGCGCCTGACGATGAAGTCGCCGACTTCGTGCGCGAGATTTTGCTCGAGCCGGCCGTGGATACGGTCGTCGAAGTAAATGCTCACATCCGACACGCGCACCCGCCAGGCGCGGGCGACGGCGCCGGGCGGCAGGCCGTTGCGGCAGATGCCGGGGTAAATGATTTCACCCTCGTGGTTGCGCGGCGCCGCTGCGAGCTGGCTACGGGTGCAGGCACAGGGGTAGACCGCGCCCTGCGTCTTGAGGACGTCGAGTGCGGCGGCATAGGCGTCGTCGCGCTGCGACTGCACCAGCACCTCGCCGTCCCAGACGAGGCCATAGGCGTCGAGCTGGCGCAGGATGGTGGCGGCCGACGCCGCATCGCAGCGCGGGCGGTCGAGGTCTTCCATGCGCACCAGCCAGCGCCCGCCTGCCGCGCGCGCGTCGAGCCAGCTCGCGACGGCGGCGACGAGCGAGCCGAAGTGGAGCGGTCCGGTGGGAGACGGCGCGAAGCGCCCGACGGTGGCTGCGGGGTTCACCCCGCGATTATGCCGCGCGCAGGCGTGGGTGCGTAGCGACGCTCGTCTTCAGATCACGATACAGCGCGAGCACGGATTCGACCATGCGCGCCTCGCTCCAGGTCGCGGCGTAGGCTCGGCCGACGGCGCCGAGCGCCCGCGCGGCCGCGCGGTCGGCGAGCAGCGGCACGACCACGGCGGCAAAGCCGGCGACGTCGTCCGGCGCAATGCGGCAGCCCTCACCTTCCTTTAATACATCCTTGGTCCCCATTGCGGCCAGCCCCACGACCGGCACGCCGAGCGCCATCGCTTCCAGCAGCACCAGTCCCTGCGTTTCGGTTTTCGATGCGAACACGAACACGTCCGCCGCGCAGTAGCAGGCTGGCAGTTCGGTCTTGCGCTCGAGATAGCCGACGAAACGCACATGGTCAGTGAGCGCACGCTTTGACACGGCGCGCTCGAGCGCGGGCCGCGCCGGGCCCTCTCCGGCGATCACCAGCAGCACGTCGGGCAGCTCACGCCGCACCGCCTCGGTCACGGCGAGCAGAAAGTCGAGGTTCTTCTCGAACGCCACGCGTCCGACGTAGGCCATCACCGGCCGCTCCGGCGGAATGGCGTGGCGCGCGCGGAACGCAGGGCCGTCGCAGTGCGCGAAGTCGGCGAGATTGAGGCCGGTCGGGATGACATGGATCGGGCGCGCCACGCCGTAGGCCTCGAGCGTGGCCTTCATCGCCGACGACGGCGCGATGACCGCGCTGACGCCGTCACACTCCTTGCGCGAGATCCTGCGCGCGGCCGCCGCGAGCCACGCCTTCGGCAGAAACGGCAGGTAATGGTGGAAATATTCCTCGAACAGCGTGTGGTAGGTCTCGACGCAGGGCAGGCCATGCTTCCTCGCCCAGCGCACGCCAGCGCGGTGCGCGAGGAAGGGCGTGTGGATATGGACGAGGTCGAAATCCGCGGGGTCGAGACGATCGAGCGCGGCGGCGAGCGCGCGCGGGTGCATCAGACGGTCTTCCGGGTCGCGCGGAATCTGCCAGCCCGGCACCCGCACGATGCCATCCTCGGGGGGTGCGCCCGGATAATCCGGCGCGACCAGCACGCTCGCGTGCCCCGCCTCGGCCAGGCCCTGGCGCAGCGTCTGTATCGACGTCGACACGCCGTTGACGCGCGGGAAATACACGTCGGACACCATCAGGATACGCACGGCCGGCTCCCGGACAGGAAAGCCTCCGTTGTATGGCGGAACGGTTACCGCGTGATTACAGATCGATGCCCGGCTGCGCCTTCACGCCGGCGCGGAACGCGTGCTTTTCGTCGGCGATCACCGAGACCGTGTCGGCCAGCTCGGTCAGCGCGTGCGGCGCGGCGCGCCCGGTGACGACGACGTGCTGCATCGGCGGGCGATGCGCGATCGTGTCGAGCACCTCGTCGGCGTCGAGGTAGCCGTAGTTCAGGAGATACGTGAGTTCGTCGAGCACGACCAATTGATAGGAAGGATCGGCGAGCATGCGCGCGGCGATCGCCCAGCCGCGCTTCGCGGTGGCGATGTCCTGCTCGCGGTTCTGCGTATCCCAGGTGAAGCCGTCGCCGGTGACATGCCACTCGACGCCGGGCTGGCGTCCGAAAAAGGCCTCCTCGCCGGTGTCGGTGCGGCTCTTGATGAACTGCACCACGCCGACCTTCATGCCGTGGCCGAGCGCCCGCGCGACCATGCCGAAAGCCGACGTGCTCTTGCCCTTGCCGTTGCCGGTGATCACGAGCAGAAGCCCGCGCTCCTCCTGTGCCGCGGCGATCGCGGCGTCGATCAGCGCTTTCTTTCTCGCCATGCGCGCGGCGTGGCGCGCGTTCTTTTCGGGGTCAGTGGTCATGACGTGCTCCCATCAGCGTGCGCGGGCCGTCGTCGCGCCGGAACGCCGCGGCCAGCGCGACATGCACCGCCGCCGCCAGGCCGACATACAAGGCAAACGTGCCCAGCATGGGCGGGAAATATTTTTCCAGGCGCAGCACCAGGCCCGCCAGCGTCGGCTCGGCGAAACGCCCCGAGAAGTAGTAAAACCCGCCAGTGGTAAGCAGTTGCGCCACCGCCACGACGACCAGCGCGACGCCCACGAGCCGCAGCAATCCCATCCCCGACAGACTGTGCCCGCGCGCATAGAAACGCCCGCCCGCAAACAGCACGGCATAGGCGGGAATCAGCAGCCAGTAGGCCGGCGACACGCAAAAATCCGACACCCCGCCCCAGGTGATCGCGACGTAGTCGATGACCACGCTGGCGGCGATCAGCACGGGCACGACCCACAGCGCGCGCACGTACACGCCGAGCAGGAAAAAGATCGCCCACGAGGCGTCGGGCAGCGAATGGATGCCGGCCCAGTGGTGGCTGCGGGTGAGGAACATCAGCAGGGCCAGCACCAGGCCGATCGCGATTTGCTGACGGGGGCTGGGGTTCAGCATGACGACTCCATGATTTTGGCCTCAATCGAATCCAAGCTTGGGGCGCAACAGCGACCCAAGCTTGACTAAAACACAATCAGTCCCGTTGTCAAAACTCGACCTTCATCCCCACACGCCAGTTGCGGCTGAAATTGACCGGGTAAATCGCATCATCGCGAATCCAGATGCCATTGGATTGCTCAAACAGATTATCCACCGCAGCAAACCAGTCGACCTGCTTGTAGCGGTACTGATAGGCAAGGTTGGTCGACCGGTACGCCTGCTGCTTCTGCGCGTTGTTGTTGTCGAAATCCTCGACCGCCCAGGTTGCTGCGCGCCAGGTGTGCGTCAGGTTGAGGCTGGATGCGGGCGTGACGCGCCAGTTCAGCCCCAGGTTAACCCCATGACGCGGTACGCCCGGCAGATCCTTGCCGTCGAATGCGCCGCTGCCATCCTCGCGGTCGATCAGTGCGCGCGTGTAAGCATAGTTGATCGAGGCCGCCAGCGTCGGCGCAATCTGCCAGGTGTCTTGCAGTTCCAGGCCGTATTTGTGGGTCTTGTCGAGGTTGGTGTTGGTGAACGTCAGCGAATTGAAATAGATCTCGTTATCGAGGTTGGCACGGAAAAGCGCCAGTTTCAGACGGTTGGCCGCTGTGACATGGTTGAGGCCAACGTTCACCGTGCGACTCCTGGCCGGCGAGATGAAAGCGTTGAAGGTGCCACCCCAATTGAAAAAGCGGTCGATGTCCGGTGCCTGGAACGCCTGGTTGTAGTTGGCGAACAGCGACAGGTGCTTGTCCAGCCGATGGTTGATGCCGACATCCCAGGCGCTGAGATTGTGATCCGCCTTGAGTGCAGTGCCCGTATTCGGCGCGTAGAGGTATTCGACCTTTTCGGTACGCGCGCCGGCCGACACCGTGGTGGCGCCCCACACGTACTGGCCCTGCATGAACCAACCCATATTGTCTTTAGTGGTTCGATTCGTGCTGCCAATGCGGGTGCCGTCGAAAGTTTGCACGCCGGTAGTGACGCTCAGTTGGTCACCACGATATTCCAGTGCCAGATCGCCGCTTCGGTAGTCGTAATCCGACTTGGACGCGTAGGTAATATAGTTGGAAAGCTTGTCCTCGCGCTGGTGGCGGGCCGTCAGCTTCCAGCCCGGCGCCAGTGCATAGGCGAACCCGGCACCCCAGACGTCGGTTTCGAAATTCTGATGCGTGTAGGTATTGCCGCTGTTTTGCGCGGGGTTGGCCTCGTATTCGGCCAGCGTCAGGGCACCGACATAACGGGTATCGATTCGGCTGCGGCTGGCGTTGAGGTTAAGCGTCAGCCCGTCCAGCGGGCTGATTTCCAGCTTGCCTTGCTGGGTGGTGTTGCGGGAGGCGGCCCGATGGCCCGTCACATCGCGATCGCTGGCGCCATCGAAACCGGCGTAATCTGCGCTGGCCGATACGCTGAAGCGTTCTTTTTTCAGGCCGGCAGCAAGCGTGGCGTTCTGCGCGCCAAAGTTGCCTGCCGAAACCGTCACGGACGCGCCGCTATGCTGGCGCGTGACGATCTGGATGGTTCCGGCGGTAGCGCCATCGCCAAACAGGACGGAACCGCTGCCCTTGGTGATTTCAATGCGCTCGATATCTCCGAGCGGAATCGCGCCGAGCAGCTGCGGACTCATGTCGATATTGTTCAAGCGACGGCCATCCAGCGACACGACGATGTTCTGATAGCCGTCGCCGATGCCATATCCGCGCATGTCGATTCTGGGGCTGGCCTTGTTACCGTAGCTCGGCAACACCTGCAGCGAAGTGTGCTGCGCCAGATAATCGTAGAGCGTGGTCGCGCCGGACTGCTCGATCATGTTCCGAGTATGTACCTCGGAGGCGAATGGCGCATCCACATCAACCTGCGGCGTGCGGGTCGCCGTGACGACGATGGTTTCGCCCGTTACCACAGGCAGGGTTTCCGCGTGCGCGAACGATGAGAAAACGACGCCCAGGACGAGCGCGAGAGGGGTTTGACGCATGATGAATTTCCAGTTTGGGCGCCTGGTTCCCCGCAGGCGCGTTGCACGATCCGCCGGGCGACTTTCGTCGCGCCAGGGTCCAGGCCGGTATCCGGGCTCGCGCTTGAAATCCATCGCCTTCCCGGGCGAACCCAGTGGCAGTGTGATGGACCGTTTAGCGCTGACCGTTGCGGGGGCAGCACAGGCTTTGCGAAGGGTCGCGCACCTGTTTCCCGTTCAACCTCGGCGGCGGAACGCCGCGTCGGCACCTGAAGGCGCGCATTATAGCCACGCGGGCGCCCGATTGACCGTCCGCACGTCGCCCCCTATAGTCGCGCCATGCACGCCGAACTCGATGCCCTCGAAGCCCGCATCCGCCAGGTGGCCGAGCTGTGCCACACGCTGCGGCGGGAGAACATCGCGCTGCGCCAGCAGCTGCTCGCGAGCCAGCAGGACGTCAAGCAGCTGAACGCCAAACTCGACGCCGCCAAGTCCCGGCTGCAGACGCTTCTGAACACGCTGCCGGAGGATGCCTGATGGCGGCCCCGCGCTCGATCGAAATCCGCATTCTCGGTCGCGCCTACAAGGTTGCGTGCTCGCGCGAGGAAGAACCGGCGCTGCTTGCCGCGGCCGACCACCTCGACGAAAAAATGCGCGCGATCCGCGAGACGAGCAAGGTCATCGGCGCCGAACGCATCGCCATCATGGCCGGACTCAACCTCGCGCACGAGCTGCTCACGCAGGGCGGGGGCGGTGAGATCGTGGCCGCGCGCGAACGGCTGCAGCACTGCAACGCCCTGCTCGACGCCGTGCTGGAAGATCAGGACAAACTCTTCTAAACTAGCTTCGCTCCCTGCGGTGTTCGAGGCCGGCCGCAATTTCTCTGAACCAATGCATGCGTGCAAGGCTGCGATCGACTCCGGCGTGGGTGTGCGCGTGACACGTCTCATGTGCCCGAAACGCCTCTGACTGCGGCCATCTTGAACCCAAGGTTCAAGAGTCCGCGGCTGGTCACGGCACAGGCGGGGAGCCCTCTCTCCTTCATGGACAAATATACCCTCCGTCGCCAGCTCAAGGCCGCGCGTCGCGCCAAGACGCCGGCCGAGCGCCGTCACGCCGCGCGCGCCGCGCTGCGCCTCGCCTTGCGTCAGGGACTGTTGCTGCGCGCCCGACGGATTGCGTTCTACCTGCCGCAGGGCGGCGAATTTGACGTCCGGCCGCTGCTCGAGCACGCGCGCCGTATGCGCAGCGCCTGCTACCTGCCCATCCTCCCCAAGCGCGGCCGCATGATGCGCTTCGGCCGGGTCGGGCGCGCAATGCGGACGAAGAAGAACCGCTACGGCATCGCCGAGCCGGTCGACGGCAAGCCCTTGCGCGCACGCCAGCTCGACCTCGTGCTGATGCCGCTGGTCGGGTTCGACGCGGACGGATACCGGCTCGGCATGGGCGGCGGCTTCTACGACGCCACCCTTGCCTTCATGCGCCACCGCCGCCACTGGCGCAAGCCCCGGCTCGTGGGAGTCGCCTACGAATGCCAGCGGCTCGACACCTTGCCGCGCGAGCCGTGGGACATGCCGCTCGACGCCGTGCTCACCGAGCGCCGGCTGCACCGCTTCGGGCCGGGCCGGCGCTGACCCGGCCTCAGCGCTTTTGGATCTCGCGATCCAGCTCGCCGCTCTTCAGCTTCGCCTGGTACTCGTCGAGCATCACGCGCACCTTGCCGCTCAGCAGATACAGGCCGATCAGGTTGGGGAAGGCCATCGCCAGCACCAGAAGGTCGGTGAAATCGAGCATGTTGGCCGCGCTCGCGACCGACGCGATGACGATGAAGATCAGGAATATCACCCGGTAGACGATCGACGTGCGGTCACCAAACAGGTAGGCCCAGCAACGCTCGCCGTAGTAGGACCATGAGATCATGGTGCTATAGGCGAACAGCACGACCGACACGGTGAGGATGATGGGGAACCAGTCGGACACGGTGGCGAAGGCGACGGAGGTCAGCGCCGCGCCCTTGCTCGCCTCGCGCAGCGCGAGCGTGGAGGGATCGTTGTAGACGCCGGTGATGATGATGACTAGCGCCGTCATGGTGCAGATGACGATGGTATCGATGAAGGGCTCGTAGAGCGCGACCATGCCCTGGCGGATCGGGTACTTGACCGACGCGGTCGAGTGCACGATCGCCGCCGAGCCCAAGCCCGCCTCGCTGGAGAACGCGGCGCGCTTGAAACCCTGCACCAGCACGCCGACCATGCCGCCGGCCACCGCGATCGGCGCGAAGGCCTCGGTAACGATCTTGGCCAGCGCCTGCGGCACGTGCTCGATGTTGCCAAGGACGATCCACAAGCAGGCGGCGAGATAGATCAGGATCATGCTCGGCACCACCGCCTCGGCGGTGTGCGCGATGCGCCGCAGGCCGCCGATGATGACGACGCCCACCGCGAAGCCCATGATGAGGCCGTAGGCGATCGGTACATCGTAGAAGAAGGGCAACTGCGTCTGCAGGGCGCCGAGCGACTGGCTCACCTGGAAGGCGCTACCGGCGCCGAACGAGCCGAGCACGGTGAAGACCGCGAACATGCCGGCGAGGACCTTACCGGTGCGCGGCCAGTTGAACTCGGCGAAGCCGCGCGACAGGTACTCCATCGGGCCGCCCATGATGCGCCCATCGGGGCGCACTTCGCGGTAGCGCTGCGCCAGCGTCGCCTCGGTGAACTTGGTCGTCATGCCGAGGAAGCCGGCAACGATCATCCAGAAGGTAGCGCCCGGCCCGCCGATCGAAATCGCGATCGCGACGCCAGCGATGTTGCCGAGGCCCACGGTCGCCGACAAGGCTGTGCTCAGCGCCTGGAACGGTGTCACCTCGCCCTTGTCGTCGGCCGTGTGGTACTTGCCGCGCAACACCCGGAACGCGTGCCGCATCATGCGCAGGTTGACGAAACTGAAGCGCAACGTGAGATAGACCGCGCCGGCGATCAGCCACGCGACGATGAACGGCATCGCCGGTTCACCGGGAAAGACGTCGAAGAAAATGACGCTGGCGAGATAGCCGTTCAGCGTGCCGAAGAAGCTGTCGATGCGGCCCGGCTCTGCAGCCAGGGCCAGTTGCGGAAGCAGCCCCGCGGCCGCGACCAGAAAGTGGGGGTGAATCGCCACGCTTGCCTCCCTGCTTGGTATGTTTGCCGCAACGATAACAAATTTGACGCCCGGGGAAACCGTCTCCGCGCCTGGGGCGGCAACAAAAAAGCCGACGCAAGCGTCGGCTTTTTCTCGATGCGCGAGGCGATTACTTGAGGCTCAGCACCCAGGCAATGATCTTCTCGGCGTCTTCGGTCTTGACCTGCGGGCTCGGCGGCATGGGAATCGGGCCCCACACGCCCTTGCCGCCCGTCCGCACCTTCTCGACGAGGCGAGCCTGGGCACCGGCATCACCGGCGTATTTCGCCGCCACTTCCTTGAACGCGGGGCCGACGATCTTCTTGTCGACACCGTGGCAGGACATGCAGGCGCTCTTCTGGGCCAGCGCCTGATCGGCCGAAGCGGCGCCCGACAGCAGCAGCAACGCAGCGGGCACGACGGTCATCATCAACTTCTTCATCATCACTTGTCTCCGTGGAGGTCGGGGATTTAAGGGGTTGCAGTTCGGAACTGCGCCATGGTCGAAATGATAAGGCAAAACCCCCGGCGGGCAAGGCGGAAAGCTGGTTATTTACTACCAGCTTTCCTAACATCTTCGTTGCCGCGCCTACTCGCGATCTACCAACTGCCGATAGGCGTGCCAGCTGGCGTGGCCCAGCCAGGGAAAGATCACCGCCATGGCGATGAAATTGGTCGCCATGCCGATGGCAACCAGGCTTACGATCAGCGCGCCCCACAGCAGCAGCACCGGGAAGTTCAGGCGGGTCGTCATGAAGCTCGTCACCACGGCGGTGGCGAAGTCGACCTTGCGATGCAGCAGCATGGGCAGCGAGACGACGGTGAGGCTGAATACCGCGAGCGCCAACACGCCGCCAAACGCCACGTAGGCGAGCACGAAATTGGTGTGCGCCTCGATCGCCTGCACGCTCATCAGATCGCCCAGCCCGCTGATGCCCGATCCGCCAAGAAAAAGCCCGACGAGGATGGCGGAAACGCGCTCCCACGAGATCAGCACGAACACCAGCATCACCAGGAACAGCCCGAGCGAGCCGGGGTTCGACCGCCAGGACAGCAAGGGCACGAACAGATTGGGCAGCTTATGGTGGTGCTCGAGGCGATGGCTGAGGGCATAAAAGACCGTGGCGAGCATGGGGGCAATCAGCAGGAAGCCCGAGGTCAGCCACATCACGAGGTGCGGCTGGTTCGCCGCGGCCTGCACGAGGCCATAGCCGAGCAGCGCGAACACGGCCCCGTAGAAGAGGCTCAGCGGCCAAGCCTTGCCGAGGTCACGCGCGCCCTTGGCCAACCATTGGAAGGGCTGGCCGAAGCCCACTTTGCGAACGCCGGGGAGGTTCATGTTCGCGGCATGCGGATGAAAGACGACCGGTTCGGAATGGATGCTCATAGTCACTCCCTTCTATTGACGAACGGACACCTTGTTTTGATAGCAGCCGCGAGCCGCGGTTCCTAACAGGAAATGCTGATATGTCCGCTCACCCGAGAAGATCCGCCCAGGTATCGACCGGCGGCTGGCAGGTGGTGCCGCAGCAGACCCACGCGGTGACGCCGGCGGATTCGGGCTTGGCGAGCGTTGCCGGAAGCGCCAGGCCGTTGGGCAGCGCGAGCAGCAGGTCGCGCCGGCCGAGCCGGGTCGCGAGCGCGGCGGTCCAGCTTGCCATCTCGACTTGGGGCCCGCGCAGCAGGATCACGCGCGGCGGGGCCAGGGCTTCATCGAGCACGGCGAGCAGCGTGGGGAAGGCAATCGGGTAGTGCGCGACCTGGGGGTAGAACAGCCGCAGGCACCGCTCTGCCGCCTCGAGATAGCGTGGCTCGCCGAGCAGGTGCCCGAGCCGCTGCAGCGCGAACGCCGCGACGCCGTTGCCCGAAGGCGTCGCGTTGTCGTAGCCCGGCTTCGGGCGGGTGATCAGTGCCTCATGGTCGTGGCTGGTGAAGAAAAAGCCGCCGGCGTCGGGGTCCGCGAAATGCGCCAGCAGCGCGTCCGCGAGCTCGCGCGCCCAGGCGAGATCCTGTTCGCGAAACCCGGCCTGCAGCGTTTCCAGCAACGCGTCGAGCAGGAAGGCGTAGTCGTCGAGATAGGCGTTGAGGCGCGCCTCGCCCTCGTTGTAGCTTGCCAACAGGCGGCCGTCGCGCCAGAGTTTGTCGCGCAGGAAATCGAGCGCGGCGTGCGCCTCGGCGACCCACTCGGGCCGCTGCATGACGCGGCCGGCGTGCGCCAGCCCGCCGATCATCAGCGCGTTCCAGCTGGTGAGCTGCTTGTGGTCACAGCCGGGCCGCACCCTGGTTTCGCGCGCGGCGAATAGCCTCGCCCTCGCGCTCGCCAGCCGTCGGGACGCCTCGGCTACAGTGAGCCCCAGCACTGCCGCGACCTCGGCCACCGGTTTGGCGAGGATGAGATTCCAGAAGGCGTTTTCGAAGTTGGGCGGCGCGTCGAAACCGTAGACCGGCGAGGCAACTGCGTATTCCTCCGCCGTGAGGAGCGCACGCACTTCGCCCGCCGTCCATACGTAGAACTTGCCCTCGTGGCCCTCGCTGTCGGCGTCGAGCGCCGAATAGAAACCGCCGTCGGGCGCGCGCATTTCGCGCAGCAGCCAGGCGACGATGCCCTCGGCCGTGTCCTTGAACAGCGCCTCGCCGGTCATCGCCCAGGCGTCGGCGTAGAGCTGCAGCAAGGGGCCGTTGTCGTAAAGCATTTTCTCGAAATGCGGGATCGCCCACTGCTCGTCGACGGAATAGCGGCAGAAGCCGCCGCCGAGCTGGTCGACGACGCCACCCGACGCCATTTTCGTCAGCGTGAAGAGGGCCATGTCGCGCGCCTGTGCGTTGCCGGCCTGCGCCTGCCGCAACAGGAAGAAAAGCTCGCCCGGCCGTGGGAACTTCGGCGCGCGCGAGAAGCCGCCCCACGCGGGGTCGAAGGCTTGGGCGAGATCGCGCACCGCCTGCGCGAGCGGCGCGTCATTCAAGACGGCATCCTGGCCCGCTGCCGGCTGCTGCTCGGCGAGCGCCTCGCGCAGGGCAACGTTCTGCGCGAGCACCTCGCCGCGCCGTTCGCGCCAGGCGCGCGCGACGTTCTCCATCAGGTCGATGAAGCCCGGCAGGTTGTAGCGCGGCGTCTTCGGGAAATAAGTGCCGGCGAAGAACGGCGTCTGGTCGGGGGCGAGAAAGACCGTCAGCGGCCAGCCACCGCCACGTCCCGCCAATAATTGATGCGCGGCCTGGTAGATCTGGTCGAGGTCGGGACGCTCCTCGCGGTCGACTTTTACATTCACGAACAGGCGGTTCATCACCGCGGCCACCTCGGCGTCCTCGAAGCAGTCGTGCGCCATTACGTGGCACCAATGGCAAGCCGAGTAGCCGATCGACAGCAGGATGGGCTTGTCCTCGCGGCGCGCGCGCTCCAGCGCCTCCTCGCCCCAGGGGTACCAGTCGACCGGGTTGTCGGCGTGTTGCAGGAGATACGGACTGGATTCGTTGGCAAGGCGGTTGGGCATGGCGGGCGGAGGCAAAAGGCAATAGTTGATTAAATCGCTCAACAATTGTACGCTGAGCTTCACCGAATTTGCAGGAGCCTCCCATGTCCCAAGAACTCTTTGCCGCCGCGCGTGCGGGTGACGCTGCCAGGATCAAGTCGCTGCTCGACGCCGGGGCGGACCACGCCGCGACCGACGAGGCGGGCGAGACCGCGCTGATGCACGCCGCGCATCATGGCCACGTTGCCGCCGTCGAGGTGCTGATCGCCGCCGGCGCCGACGTCAACGCCAAGTCGCCCGCGGGCTGGACCGCGCTCGCCAAGGCCGCCTACAACGGCGAGACCGAGCGCGGCTACGTCGAGGTGGTCGAGGTGCTGCACGAGGCGGGCGCCAACCTCGACGAGCGCATCTTCTTCGGCATCACGCCGCTGATGCTGGCGGCCGGCGGCGGCGACGCCTCAGTCGTCGAGTGGCTGATCAACGCCGGCGCCGACGTGCTCGCCGCCAACGAGGGCGGCCGCACCGCGCGCCTGATGGCGAGCGACAAGTTCTACGTCGACGTGATCAACCTGCTGACGGAAGCCGAGCGTCAGCTCGGCGTGACCGAGGAAGGCACCTGCTCGTCGACCAAGAGCGTGGTGAAGCCGCAGGTGGTGAACCTGCTGAAGCCGACGACGCATTGATCGTCGATCGGTTCGGGCGCGCGTAGCGCCCCGTTCCCCCTCTCCCGCGCGCAGGGGGAAAGGAACCGCTCAGGTTTCCAGCCACTCGATCAGCCCCTGCCATTGCTCGACATCGCGCTCGGCGATATGCGGCGGCAGATCGAACACGCTCCGACCCTCGAACGCGGCGTTGACGTAGTGCTGGGTGTTGCGCAGGTAGGCGAGCACCGGCAGGTCCTGCTGGGCCATGAACTGTTCCAGCGTGACGCCGGCGCGGGTGCGCGGATCGACCCGCATGCCGACCACGCCGACGAAGGCATGGCCCTTACGCACCGACTTTTCGGCGTGTAGCGCGGCAAGAAAATCCTGGCTTGCGCGAATGTCGAACAGCGACGGCGCGATCGGCACCGCGACCTTGTGTGCGAGCTTCAGTGCGCGCTCGAGGTTCTTGCCGTGCAGCCCCGCGGGCGAGTCGATCACCAGCCAGTCAGCCTCGCCCTTTTGGCCTTCGTGCAGCAGCGTGATCTCGGGCAGCGACGCGTCGCGCACCGCCAGCCACTGGGTCGCCGACTTCTGCCGGTCGAGGTCGAGGATCGCCACCCGCTCGCCGGTGGAAGCGAGATAGCCAGCGAGGTTGATCGACAGCGTCGTCTTGCCGCTGCCGCCCTTGGGGTTGGCCACCAGGATCGCGCGCATGACCCGCCCCGACTTACAGCGCCTCGACGCTGTACGTCACCGCCAGCGTGTGCGTTGCGCCCGGCGCGACGGTGACGACGTTGTCCATCGCGTTGCCCGATTCGACGCAGACCATTTCGCGCCAGCCGGCACCCGATTTGCCTTTGCCCATGTCGCCCATCTTCTCGGCCTTCTCGCTCCACGGCGTCCACACCACGGTCGACTGCGAGCCGGTCTTGGCGATGCGGATGCGGCGCTTGAGGCCGGGGTCGACGATCACGCAGTCAGTACCCGTGTTCACGTAGACGCGGTCGACTTCGCCGCCAAACGCAATGTCGCCCTTTTGCTTCTTTCGTGCAAAACCCTCGACCTTGTCGTGGTACTCGCAGCCTTCGAGGCCCTCGACCTTGACCGCGCCGATGTCGCTGATTTGGAAGTAGGTATGCAGCGCCTCGCCGATTTTCACCGGCGCGTCGCTTGTGTTGGTGGTAGCGAGCTTCACTTCGAGCTTGTCGCCGACGATGATTGTCAAGGTCAGGCGCGTCGCGTACGGCCACTGCGCGCGCGTGGCGTCAGTCTCCACCAGCTGCAGGCAGATTTCGGTGCGCGCATCGCTACGGCGGCGCGTGCCGACGACTTCCCAAGGCACGGTACGGGCAAAGCCGTGCGCCGGGAAGCCCGATTCGGAATCGTGCGGGCCGAACCACGGCCAGCACACCGGCACGCCGCCGCGGATCGACTTGCCCGGCGCGAACTTGGCCGCGTCCGACACCCACACCACCGGTGCCTGCTGCGATTTCGGCCGGTAGCTGACGAGGTGCGCGCCTTGCAGGCAGATCGTCGCGCGGCCGCCGTGGTTGTCGATATCGGCATAGGTGAGCCCGCCGGCGCCGACACGGAACGCCAGCTGGCCGGGAATGGCAAAACGCGCCAGCGGGTCGGCGTGCACCTGCGCCGCGGTCGGATGCTCGACCTGCGAGACGTCGCGCACCGCGCCGAACGCGGCCGAGGTCGTCATCGCGGCGTACGCGCGCAGCGCGGCCGATACCGTGCGCGCGCGGTTGGCCGGCTTCCAGGCCTGCGCGCCTTTCGCGTCCATCGCGGCACGGCGTTGCGCCAGCACCTCGTCGCTGAGCGCGACGCGAATGCTGCGGTTCGGGATGTCGATCTCGATGATGTCGCCTTCTTCGACGAGGCCGATGTTGCCGCCTTCCGCCGCTTCGGGCGAGGCGTGGCCGATCGACAGCCCCGAGGTGCCGCCGGAGAAGCGGCCGTCGGTAATGAGTGCGCACACCTTGCCCAGCCCTTTCGACTTCAGGTACGAGGTCGGATAGAGCATTTCCTGCATGCCGGGGCCGCCCTTCGGGCCTTCGTAGCGGATCACCACGACGTCGCCCGCCTCAATGCGGTCGCCGAGGATGGCCTCGACCGCGTCATCCTGCGATTCGAACACGCGCGCGGGACCCGAGAATTTCCAGATGCTCTCGTCGACCCCGGCGGTCTTGACGATGCAGCCGTCCTCGGCGAGGTTGCCGTAGAGCACGGCGAGCCCCCCGTCCTTCGAATAGGCGTGTTCGAAATCGCGGATGCAGCCGTTCGCGCGGTCGTCGTCGAGCTTCGGAAAGCGACGATCCTGCGAGAACGCGACCTGGGTCGGCACGCCGCCGGGCGCGGCCCGGTAGTAGTCCTTGATGTCACGGTCCTTGGTGCGGCGGATGTCGTAGACGTCGATCTGTTCGCCCAGCGTCTTCATCAGCACGGTCGGCACGTCGCGGTGCACGAGGCCGGCGCGCTCGAGTTCGCCGAGGATGGCCATCACACCGCCGGCGCGGTGCACGTCTTCCATATGGTAGGTCTGGATCGACGGCGCGACTTTCGACAGATGCGGCACGCGGCGGCTCATGCGGTCGATGTCGGCCATGGTGAAATCGACGCCGGCCTCATGCGCCGCGGCGAGCAGGTGCAGCACGGTGTTGGTCGAGCCACCCATGGCGATGTCGAGCGCGATGGCGTTCTCGAAGGCGTCGAAGCTGGCGATGGCGCGCGGCAGCACCGAGGTGTCGTTCTGCTCGTAATAGCGGCGCGTGTTCCTGACGATCAGGCGCGCGGCAGCGAGAAAGAGATTCCTGCGGTCAGCGTGGGTCGCGAGCAGCGAACCATTGCCGGGCAGCGAAAGCCCCAGCGCCTCGGTGAGGCAGTTCATCGAGTTGGCGGTGAACATGCCCGAGCACGAACCGCAGGTGGGGCAAGCCGAGCGCTCGAGCTGCTGCACTTTCTCGTCGGACACCTTGTCGTCGGCGGCCGAGACCATGGCGTCGACCAAATCGAGCTTGATGGTCTGCTTGTCCCACACCACCTTGCCCGCTTCCATCGGCCCGCCGGAGACGAACACCGTCGGGATGTTGAGCCGCAGCGCGGCGTTGAGCATGCCGGGCGTGATCTTGTCGCAGTTGGAGATGCACACCAGCGCGTCGGCGCAGTGGGCGTTGACCATGTACTCGACCGAGTCGGCGATGAGGTCACGGCTCGGCAGCGAATACAGCATGCCGCCGTGGCCCATGGCGATGCCGTCGTCGACCGCGATGGTGTTGAATTCCTTGGCCACGCCGCCCATGGCCTCGATTTCCCGCGCCACCAACTGACCCATGTCCTTCAGGTGCACGTGGCCTGGCACGAACTGGGTGAAAGAATTGGCGATGGCGATGATGGGCTTGTCGAAGTCGCCATCCTTCATGCCGGTGGCGCGCCACAGGGCGCGGGCGCCGGCCATGTTGCGGCCGTGGGTGGTGGTGCGGGAACGGTAGACGGGCATGGCGCGATCCTGGGAGGCAATCAAAAGCATGATTGTATCGCCAGCCCGCGGCGCGCGTGAGCGGGCCTCCCGCGTCAGGCAGGCACGCCGCGCCGCATCTGCAGGTCGGGCGTGTGATAGGGCTTCACCAGGTAGTCGTCGGCGCCGTCCCGGTAGCATTGGTCGATGGTGACCTCGCTGCCGTCGGCCGACAGCATGAGCACGGGCATCCCGGACCAGGCCGGATTCGCCCGGATCGCGCGCAGCACCTCGAAGCCGTTCATCTCGGGCATCTGCACGTCGAGCAGCACGGCGTCGAAGCGCCCGCGCGCGAGCAGCTCGAGCGCCTGCCGACCGTCGGCGGCGCTGACCGCGTGGTAGCCCATCTGCGCGAGACGACGGTCGAGCAGCTTGAGATTGAGCGGCTCGTCGTCGACGATGAGGACGCGCGAGCCAGCGACGTCGCCCAACTGCACCGTCGGCTCGAAGGGGATGGCACGAATGGTGAGGCAGCGATGCACGCGCTGGGTGAGCTCGAGCGGGTTCACCGGCTTGATCAGATAGTCTGCCGCGCCGAGGCTCAGGCACTCGACCACCGCCTCGCGGCTGCTGGTCGCCGTGATCATCACCACCGGGATCGCGGCGAGGCGCTCGTCGCCCTTCATCGCGGCGAGCGTGGCGAGCCCGTCCATCTCGGGCATCTCGATGTCGAGCAGCACCAGGTCGAAACGCTCGAGCGCCAGCAGCTGCAGGGCGTGGCGGCCGTTCAGCGCGGGCGTGACGAGATAGCCCGCCTGCTCCAGCCGGCGCGACAGCAGGACGCGCAGTTCGTGTTTGTCGTCGACGAGCAGGATCGAGTAGGGCCGGTCGACCACGGGTTCCTTCAGTTCGAGCGGCATGCCGGCTCAGGCCTCGACGGCTGGCGCCGGCGCGCCGGCCCGGATGCGTCGAACCAGGCCGGCGAAGGCGTCGATCTCGGCTTTCGCGTCGTCGAGCCTACCGGCCTCCACGCTCGCCTCGAGCCGGATCGCGAGCTGGCTCACCAGGGGATAGCCGTAGCCGCCGCCCACCGACTTCAGGTCGTGCGCCTGCGACTTCAGCGCTGCCAGATCACCCGCTTCAGCGGCCGCGCGCAGGGCGGCTTCGTAGCCCGGCAGCCGCTCGACGAAATAGTCGACCAGGTCGGCCATGTCCGGCCCCTCCTGCAACAGCTCCGACACCAGCGGCGCCTCGTCGGCGTCCGCGGCCCGCGCCGCGGCCGGCGACGCCGGCAGTTGGATGCGGGCGACGAGCGCCTCGATGTCGTCGGCGACGTCGCGCACCGACGTGCTTTTGCCCACGGTCGCGGCGAATTCGAGCTGGCCGATCAATTCGGTAAGCCGCGGCGCAAGGTAGTCGGGGCCGGCCGCCTTCATCTGCCGGGCGAGCTGGCGAATCGCCTCGAGGTCCTCGGTGCCGGCCGCCCGCTGCAAGGCCCCGCAATAGTCGCGAAACCGGGCGCGCAAATGGCTCGCCAGTTCGTATAGGCCCGGATCCTGCCGCAGCAGTTCGGGGACGAAGGGGGCGTCGTCCGCGACAGGCTCACCGGCCGTCGCCGCCGGCAGGTGCCCGCGCAGCGTGTCGGCAAACACGCCGTTTTCGATCGGCTTGGTCAAGAAGCCGTCACACCCGGCCGCGAGGCAGCGCGCCTTGTCCTCTTGGGTGCTGTTCGCGGTCAGCGCGACGATCGGCTTGTCGTAGCCGCGCGCGCGCAAGGCGCGCACCGCGGCGAGCCCGTCCATCACCGGCATCTGCATATCCATGAGGATGAGGTCGTAAGGCTCGGCGAGCGCCGCCTCGACGGCCTCCGCGCCGTTGCCAACGACCTCGGGGTCGATCCCGAGGTGGCGCGCCTTGAGGACGATGACGCGCTGGTTGATCGGATTGTCCTCGGCGAGCAGCACGCGGCCGCGCACCGCGAGCGGCTCGGCGGGAACGGCCACTGGCTCCGGCTGGCGAGCCTCCGCAAGGCTGTGCACCAGCGGCCCCGCGGCGCCGATGCCCAGCGTGACCGTGAAGCAGCTGCCGCGCCCGGGCACGCTGTCCACGCCGATCGTGCCGCCCAGCCTTTCAATCAGCTGCTTCGACAGGGCCAGGCCGAGCCCGGTGCCGCCGAAGCGCCGTGTGGTGCTGGCGTCGGCTTGGGTGAAGGCCTGGAACAGGCGTGCCAGCTGGTCGGCACTGATGCCGATGCCGGTGTCGACGATTTCCATGATCAGGCTCTGCTCCGCGGCGTCATGCCGCACCCGCAGCGTCACCCCGCCCGCCTCGGTGAACTTGATCGCGTTGCTGATGAGGTTGAGGAGCACCTGCCTCAACCGCACGGGATCGGTCGTCACCGTTTGCGGCAACGGGAACACCGGTTCGACGTCGAAACGGATGCCCTTGGCCTCGGCCTGCAGGCGTGCCAGTCCGGCGACGTCCTCGATGAACTCGCAAACGGCGACGGGAAGGCGCTCGACCTCGAGCCGCCCGGCCTCGATCTTCGACAGATCGAGAATGTCGTTGATGATGCTGAGCAAATGCTTGCCGGCCTGCCGGATGGTGCGGATGCCCTCGATGCGATCGGCCAGCGACTGCCTGACGTCGAGCAGGGCTTCCGAGTAGCCGATGATCGCCGTGAGCGGGGTGCGGATTTCGTGGCTCATGTTGGCGAGGAACAGGCTCTTGGCCTGGCTGGCCTTTTCCGCAGCAGTCTTTTCGATGATCGCCTCGTGCGCCTGGCGCTCGGCCCGCTTGAGCTCGGTGAGATCGGTGATCGCGCCGATCAGGCCGACGATGTGGCCGTCCGCGTCGGTCAGCGTGGTCTTGGCGAACATCACGTGGCGATCCTCGCCGCGCCGCGTGCGCAGCGTAGCGCCGTGCGTCTGCACCCCGCCGTTGCGCATCAGCGTCTGGTCCATGTCATCGACGTAGGCCGCGGTCTGGGGCGCGTCCAGGTACAGATCGTTGACGTGGCGCCCGAGCATTTCGTCGCGCGAGACGCCGAAGAACGCCTCCCATGCCTTGTTGACGCGGGTGAACCCGCCCTGCCGGTCCTTGGTGTAGAGCGGCAACGGCAGCGTCTCGATCAGCTCGTCGGCAAAGTGCAGTTGTTCGCGGAGCTGCTGGCGACTGTCGGAAAGCTCGCTCACCAGGCCCTGCACGCGCTCCACCGCGTTGTTGAAAGCGAGCGCCGCGCCGCGGACCTCGCGCGCGCCGTCCGGCCGCACCCGCACCGCATGGTCGCCCTGGCGGAAACGGTCGGCCGCGTCGGCCAGCTGCCGCATCACGCGCAGGTTGGCGCGCAACACGACCGTGAGCGCGACGAGCACGAACAGCATCGCGCCGGCGCTCAAGGCCAGGTTGCGCTGCGTCGCGAGCCACAGCGCCTCTTGCGCCCGCGCCGGATCGAGCACGACCTCGAGCTCGCCGTAATCCGCGCCCCCCAGACGCACCGGCGCGTGCGCGTGCACCTCCGGCATCGCGGCCAAATGGGTGAACCAGGCAGGCGGCTGCGCGGGCGGCGCCGTAGGCCGCACCACGACGCGCTCCTGCCCACGCCAGCGCCAGATCAGCTCGGCGATCTCCGGGTAGACGGTCGCCTGGCGCTCGAGCAGCTGCTTCACTGCCGCGAAATCGCCGATCACCGCCTGTTCCGCCGCAAGCGGGGCGGCGACATCGAGCAGCAGGCGAGCCTTGGCCGCCTGCTCGCGGCCGAGTTCGGCGTGGTACTGACGGGCGAATAACAGCGTGTAGAGCACCGCGCCGACCAGCAGCAGCAGCCCTTGCACCACTGCAATCCGGGTCAGCAGACTCATGTCCTGCCAGCGGCGGGTGCAGCAGGCGGCGAGATTCACCTAGTCCCCCTTCACCGCCGTGGTGCGATAGAACCGCCTGTAGTTGTCGTACTCGGCGTCGTCGGCGCGGATGAAGCTCCACAACTCGCGGCCGCCGAGCGCGTCCGCGCTCGCCTGCAGGGCGCGGCGACCCTCCGGATCCTGGTCCATGCCGACGAAGGCCGCGCGCACCGCCTCGACTTGCCGCGCGGGCATCGAGGGATGCGCGATGATGGGAATATCGAGGTAAGGGTCCGAGGTCCAGATCACCCGGTAGCGGAAGTCTTCGCGCTGGGCGTAGCGAGCCAGCAGCTTGCGGTTGACCGCCGCCGCGGCGACCTCGCCGAACTGTAGCTGGGACATCGCGCCCTCCTGGTTGCCGGCGAAGATCGCGCGGACCTGAACGCCGGATTTCAGTAGGTGGTCCATCGGCAGCCAGTAGCCCACAAAGGCCTCCTTCGACGGAAAGGCGACCTTGCCGCCGACGAGGTCCGCAACGCTGCGGATGCGGCTATCGTCGCGCACCACGATCACGCCGTGGATCGGGTCGCCGCGCATGCGCACGATCACGCGGTAGCCAATGCGGTCGCGCTCCGGCGTAAACATGTGGTTGGTGTAGGCGAAGGCGTGCTCGCCGCGAACCGTCATCGCCGTCGTCTCGGGCGCCGTCTTGCCCATGCGCAAGGTCAGCGGCACGCCGGACTTCTTGCTGACGTAAGCAAGGATGGGGTTCCAGGCCTCGGCGGTGAGCGCCACGCTGCGCTGGTTGATGACGCCAAAGCCGAGCGGCGGGTCGGATTGCGCCCGCGCGCCGCCCACCGCGAGCAGCAACGCTAACGAACCCAGCCACAGTCGAAACCAGCCCACGTCGAAATCCCTCTTGTTTGCCAGTAAGACATATCGGGGAGATCGGACCGAACTTGAGGCACCGCCGATACAATGGCCCCTGCGCCCCA